>CAWJGE010000028.1:0-444905 GCA_963842265.1 uncultured Actinomycetota bacterium | reverse complement strand
CGCGGCCGCGCGAGTGGCGGTGGCGAACCCCTCCCACTCGGTCCGGCCGGGCTCGTTGACGTGCACATGAGTGTCGACCAGGCCCGGCAGCAGGGCGAGGTCGCCGAGGTCGACGTCGCGGCCGGCGTCCAGCCGCGCACCATAGTCCTCGATGGCCGTGATGGCCGGGCCGATGACCGCGACCGCCGCCGCGCGTGTCCCGTCCGGCAATACCGCCCGCCGGGACCGGACCACGAGGTCATACCTCATCGGACCCCGAGACACGAGCACGTCACCTCCAGAACTCCACCGCGTCGAACCCGGCGGCCCGGGCGGCCGCGGGCCGCTTGAGCAGCGGCAGTTCGGTGAACAAGATCGAGCAGTTGACGTCAAACTGCAGTCCGTGTGTGTGCACAGCGGCCAGTCTCTCATGTGTCTCCGCTCGCCCCCGGGCTGCTTTTAGGCAGCCTCTTGAGCAACTGGCGCACCACATTGGCTGGCGAGCGCATTATCGTGCGCTGTTACTGCCTTGATAGGCCGGACTGAGCTGAGGCTGGTCAGCCCGCCTCGACCGGCACTTCGAGCCGGACGCTCGCGAGCTTCGCCGTGGCCGCCACGGACCCGCCCGGGGAATGCCGGACCACCGTCACCAGCAAGCCGGCCTGTCCGGCACGGACGGCGCTGGGCTGGTGGATGGCGGTGCGCAGCCGGACCCGGAACGTGAAGCTCAAGGTGGCCCCGGGACGCAGCGTCAGCGGCGCCTGCTCGATCACGTTCAGGTAATCCGTCCCGGTGCCCACGCGGTCATAGGAGACCGTTCGCCACTTCCCGGTGGCCAGGCTGTACTCCTGCAAGATGCCGGCCGGAGCGGACTGGGCCGTCGTGCTGACGCAGGTGCAATGCTCAACCGCCACGACCGGCGTGATGTCACGGTAGGTACGGCTGGTCCCGTTCTTGATGTTGACCGTGAACTCCAGCGCCGGGCCGCCCGGCGTCAGGGCGGCCCGGGCGGGCAGCCCGGTGATGGAGACGGTCAGGCCGCCTCGGCTGAACGTGGCGGAGCCGGATGTCGATGCGGGCATGACCGTGGCGGCGGAGGTAGCCGCCGGGCCGGCGGCGGCCGAGGTGGCCGAGGTAGCCGCCGTTCCGGCCTGCGACCCGGTGCCGCCGGACGAGCAGCCGCCCACCACGATCGCCAGTGCGCAGAACGAAGCGAGGGCCGCGACCGCACGCCGGTATGACATCGAAGTCCTCCCCAACCAGACCACTGCCGTCCGTCACCGGCCTGGGCGGAACCCACCGATCTCGCCGCTGACCAGCAAAAGGTACAGCCCGGGCCGCGCGCCGCTCAGGCACACCGCATAGTTGGCCAAGCTGTGACAAACCCGGGAGGGCCGGCGGCGCAGGGGGGCACGGCCAGTGCGCAGGCGCGCTGCCGGGTTACCATCGGTGCCACGGCGAAAATGGCCGTGCCGCGAAATTCCGATCATGCGGCGCAAATTACATTTTACCGCCGCAATTGTTGTTTGCGGAATGTCTCGGGGAGTCATCCGATAAGGCAGCGAAAATATACGGCTGGCGATGATTCCGCGGCCTGGCCATCGTCAGAACCGCGAAGAACTGTGCCAGTTCGCCTTGTGAAAGGGATTGCCGATGAGCGGTGTACGGGTACTGGTCGGGACGCGTAAGGGCGCGTTCGTGCTGACCTCGGACGGAAAGCGGGAGAAGTGGGACGTCAGCGGACCGCATTTCGCCGGCTGGGAGATCTACCACCTCAAGGGGTCGCCCGCCGACCAGGACCGGCTGTATGCCTCGCAGTGCAGCGGCTGGTTCGGCCAGGTGATCCAGCGTTCTGACGATGGCGGGGTGACCTGGCGGCCGGTCGGCAACGAGTTCAGCTACCAGGGTGAGCCTGGCACGCACCAGTGGTACGACGGCACGCCGCACCCATGGGAGTTCGCCCGGGTCTGGCACCTGGAACCGTCGCTTGATGATCCGGACACCGTCTACGCCGGGGTGGAGGACGCCGGCCTGTTCCGATCGACTGACGGCGGGCGGCACTGGCAGGAACTGCCCGGGCTGCGCGGCCACAAGTCCGCGCCGTCATGGCAGCCAGGGGCGGGCGGGATGTGCCTGCACACTATCATCCTGGATCCGTCCAGGCCCGGGCGGATCTTCGCGGCCATCTCCGCCGCGGGCGCGTTCCGGTCCGATGACGCGGGCGAGACCTGGCGGCCGGTGAACCGCGGCCTGCGCTCAGAGGGAATCCCGGATTCCGACGCCGAGGTCGGTCATTGCGTGCACAACCTGGCGATGCACCCGTCGCGCCCGTCCGTGCTGTACATGCAGAAGCACTGGGACGTGATGCGCAGCGACGACGCGGGGGAGTCCTGGCGTGAAGTCAGCGGCGACCTGCCCACCGACTTCGGGTTCCCGATCGACGTGCACGCGCACGAGCCGGACACCGTTTACGTGGTGCCGATCACCAGCGACTCGCACCATTTCCCGCCGGAGGGCAGGCTGCGTGTCTACCGCAGCCGCACCGGCGGGGACGAGTGGGAGCCGCTCACCGAGGGCCTGCCGCAGGAGCACTGCTACGTCAACGTGCTCCGCGACGCCATGGCCGTCGACTCGCTCGACTCCTGCGGGATCTACTTCGGTACCACCGGAGGGCAGGTGTACGCCTCCTCCGACGCCGGGGACAGCTGGGCGCCGATCGTCCGGGACCTGCCTGCCGTGCTGTCGGTGGAGGTGCAGACGCTGCCATGACCGGGGCGCTGACATGGTCCGGGTCGTGCTGCCGGCGCACCTGCGGGCGCTGGCCCGCGTCGACGGCGAGGTGACGATCGACGTCGCGGGCCAGGTGACCCAGGGCTCGGTGCTCGACGCACTGGAGGCCAGGTACCCGATGCTGCGCGGCACCATTCGCGACCAGCGGACCAGGAAACGGCGGGCCTTCATCAGGTTCTTCGCCTGCGAGCAGGACCTGTCGCACGAGCAGCCGGATGCCCCGCTGCCCGCGGCCGTCGTGGCCGGCGCGAACCGTACCTGATCGTCGGCGCGATGGCGGGTGGCTAGGCTCAGCTTCCCCGGTAGGTGGAATAAGCGAACGGGCTGAGCAGCAGCGGCACGTGGTAGTGCTCATCTCGTTCGGTCATCTCGAAGGTGATCGTGACCTCCGGGTAGAACGACGCGGATCCCCGCGCGCCGAAGTAGGCGCCGGTGGCGAAGGTGATGCGGTAGATCCCCGGCTCGAACTGCCCGGCGCTGTTGTCGCCGGCCAGGCGAAGCCGCCCGTCGGGGCTGGTCTGCCCCTGCCCGGCCGGCACCCACCCGCCGTCGCCGCCGCGTTCGAGCCGGACCCGGACGCCCGCCGCGGGGCGCCCGGTCGTCGCGTCGAGAACGTGCGTGGACAGCGTCATAGGCCCAGCAGCTTCGTCATCCGCAGCCGGGTTATCTTCAGCAGTTCCGCACGCACCACGGTCCGTTCGGCATCCTGATCGTTCCCGAGCCTGGCCCGCAGCCTGGCGAGCATCTCCGGGCCAGACAGGCCGCTGGCGCAGACCAGGAAAATGTGGCCGAAGCGCTTTTCGTAGGCGAGGTTGCCTTCGGCGAGATCCCGCCGTACCTGCTCGCTGGCCGTCGCGGCCCCCGACTGCTCCGCGGCCGACATCCCGCGGCTGGCCGCGCGATCGCCGATCCGCGGATGCCCGTTCATGCTCTCGACGATATCGTCCCACTTCAAAGCGTCGAACGCGGCGTCGACGGCGGCGAGCAGCGCGGCCGGATCCCGGTACGGCCGGCCGTCGGCGATCACCTTCGCGAACGCCGTCGACGCGCAGCACGCCAGGAGGTCCCGCTCGGCGTCCTGCGCCGGGGCCGTGTTGAACGAAGCGAGGGTGGCGGGCGGCTGCCGGCTTAGGTTCGCCATGCGAACATCCAATCAGGCCCGGCTCAACAGCCGGTAGCTGCCTGTCGGCTGACACCGGTAACCTGACTCAGGCCGTTTTGTAGCTTTCGCTAAACAATGGCGGGTTAGGGTGCGCGGGAACGCTCCATACCGGGAGGTGATTCCGTGCGGGTCAGGGACCTGCTCGAGGTGCCGGGTCTCGGCCTCAGCCTGCTGACCGACGTCTCAACACCGTGCGCTACCGGATCAGGCGGATCGAGGAGCTGACCGGGCGTGACCTGTCCAGCCTGAACGACCAGGTGGATTTCTTCCTCGCCCTGCGGATTCGCTAGCTTATCCGGGTGGTGATGATCCGGGCCGGTTCGGCGGCGGATGCGGCGCAGATCGCGGCGGTGCAGCGCGAGGGCTGGTTCGCCGCCTACGAAGGCATCATCCCGACCGAGATCATCGACCGCGTCACCGCCCCCGATCACGGCGCCCGCGTCAGGCAGACGTTCCGGACCCGGCCGTGGCAGCGCATGCTCGTGGCGGTGGCCGCTGGCCGGGAAGACGCGACTGAAGCCCGGGAGCCGCCTGCGCCCGGCATCGTCGGCTACGCGTCCTACGGTCCTGAGACGGACGTGCTGAGCGCGCCGTGGCCGCACCCGCTGACCACGCATGGCGAGGACGGCAGCGTGGCTGAGCTCTACGCCCTGTACGTCCGCCCGGCATGGTGGTCGACCGGCACCGGCCGGGCGCTCATTGAGCGGGTCCTGGCCAGGGCCTCCGGGGTCGGCTACCTGTCCATCACGCTGTGGGTGCTGCGGGACAACCGCCGCGCCCGCCGCTTCTACGAGCGGGCCGGGTTCGCGCCGGACGGCGCCACCAACGTGCTCCATCGCCTCGGCGAGGTCACCGAACTCCGTTACCGCCGCAGCCTGAATTCCTAGAACTACCAGGTCATATAACGAACAATTCTGGTACAGATAAATACTATTTCTTGGACCTGATCCGGGCTACGTTCCTCCTCGTTGCGCGGTCAGGGAGTAGCGTGTGCCGCCGGTCGTCCGTGCCGGTTGTTGCGCCACCGCGCCACCGCGGCCCTGATGCACAGCCCCAGGACGACGAGCACGATCACGCCGATCACCGCCTTGGTGCCGATCTTCCCGATGTGCTTCGCGATCTCTTCGCCGAGAAAGTACGAAAGCCCGACGTACATCCCGATCCAGCCGATGCCAGCGGTGAGCGCCCCGAGCAAAAATACATAGAACCGCACCCGGAAGATTCCGGACACGAAAGCCGGCATCGTCACCGATGCCGCGAAGGTATGACGGCCGAAGGCGCGGTCGCCTTTGGCGAGCAGCTTCAGGCGCGATTTCTCGAGTCGTCCCGGGTGGTCGAGTAGCCTGCGTCCGCCATGGATACCAATCGCATATCCAACGACCGAACCGAGCATCCAGGCGGCCATGGCCGTGGCCAGCACGATCCATATATTGAGCTTGCCCTCTCCGGCCAGCGCGCCGGCTGCGATCAGCGACGCATCACCTGGGCCCGGCAGACCGGCGCCCATAATCGCGACGAACACGAACAAGACGAGGTATTCGGACAGGTTCACGGCTCGGTCCTGACCCTGCTACACGCCGGTCTGGGCGACCAGTCGTCCCGAGTCAACGGCTGCGCTGAACGCGGCGTAGTCCCGCTCGGTCTGGTCGGCGTACGCGGCGGAGAAGTCGGCTATGGCCTGATCGAAGGTATCCCCCTTGCCGAGGTAGGAAGCGACGGCGATCCGGTCCCCCCACCGGGCGTGGGCCCGGGCGAGGGTCGCTCCGCAGATCCGGGAGTACAGGGTGGCGCCCGGCACGAGAAGGCTGTCCACGTCCGCGCTGCCTTTCCAGTCCTGGAACTGGCGCACGTAGTAGTCCCGGCTTACGCCATCGAGTCCCTTGATGCGCTGCCAGCCCAGGAAGATGTCGGTCGCGGCCTGCATCAGCCGCTGCCCCGCCACTACCCGCTCGCCGTGGTGTGAGTAGGTGCTCTTGGGCAGGAAGCGCTCGAGCACGGAGGCCTGCGCCTCCTTGACCTGCAGGAACAATGGGTCGTCATGGTCGCGGCCAAGCAGCAGCATGATGTAGCAGCGGGTCCCGACGCTGCCCACGCCCACCATCTTGAAGGCCGTGTGGACGTAGCGGTACTCCTCGAGCGGGTGGTGGTGACGCCCGAGCGTCCGCCGGTATGAGCTGAGCAGCTTCTTGATGAGCGGGGTCGGGTTCTCCCATTCCGACCCCGGTTGGACCAGGTCCTCGATCGGGATGATGATCGGCGGGTCGGCGACGATGCGCAGTTCACCATCCACTTCGTCCGCCCGTTTGGCGAACACCCGGGTGCTGTCGCGCGTCCGTGCCTTGGCCACCATCTCCTCAGTCACCCTGGCCTCGTCCTTGCTGACTCGTTTGACCCGGACCTCTTTGTGGACCATTTTGAGCAGCATCCCGGCCTCCAGATGCTCATACCACGCGTCCAGGGTCCTCATCCCGGCGGCCTGGCGCATCCGGTCCCGGTACTCGGCGACCCCGGCCATGACCACCGCGCGGCGGTCGGCCGGCGTGAAGCCGCGGTCGCGTCCCATGACCTCGAAGCTGGCCGCCAGCCGCTTCACGTCCCACTCCCACGGGCCGGGGAGGGTCTCGTCGAAATCGTTGATGTCGAACAGCATCCGCCGCTCGGGCGAACCGAACAGGCCGAAGTTCGAGAGATGGGCGTCACCGCACACCTGCACGGTGATCCCGGAGACCGGGGTGGCCGCCAGGTCGGCGGCCATGATCAGCGCTGAGCCCCGGTAGAACGTGAACGGGGAGACCAGCATCCGCCCGTAGCGGATCGGGATCAGCTCAGGCACCCGGCTCGCCGCCTGTTCTTCGAGCAACGCGACCGGGTCGGGTCGGTCTGACGCGGGCTGCCACTGGCCGTGGCTTGACCGTGGGGTTTGTCCACGGGCGGCCCGGCCTCTGGCGATGCGCTGATCGACGGTCAGGTGCTGCCGCCGCCATGTCGACGCGAACGGTTCAGCGGCCTCCCGGGTCGTTAGGTCCTGCGAACCGCTGTCCATAACGCCTCCGGCCGTCCGTCGTCTTCACCTAGCGTAAAACCAGCTCGCCGGGCGAACATCCCGCGGCGAAGGTCTTTAAGCGAGCACCCGAGCCGCTTAGACTTCTCGCTCCCTTCCGCCCGTCCGGCCAGTTCGGTGGTGCTCATAGGTACTCTCTCTTCCGCATCCAGACGAGGGTGGCCCAGCCCCAGATGGGCGGCAGGTACGAAGTGAACAGACGCTGGATGAAGACCGCGGCGGTGGCGTCGGACTCCGAGACGCCGGCTGCCGTGAGGCCGAGGATCATGCCCGCTTCCACCACGCCCATGCCGCCGGGCGACGGCGAGATACCTCCGATGATCCCGGCCAGGGTGATGACCACGATCAGGGTGGGCAGCCGGAGGTGGTCGTCGAAGGCCCGCAGCGAAACGGACAGCGCCATGGCCACCAGCAACTCCTGGGCAAACGAGCCGCCCACCAGCAGGACCAGCTTGCGCGGGGAACTAGCTACCTGTTTGAGGTTGCCCCAGATGTCCCGTACTTTCGGGCGCACCTTCTCGGCCGCCAGCCTGCGCAGGCGGGGCACGGCGAGCAGGAGGCCGGCCGCCAGGGCGACCAGCACCACGACGGCCAGGATGATCCACACCAGTTTCGGATCCCCGCCGGACTGGGGGGTGGCCTCGAGGTTGATGGATCCCCAGGAGAACGGAAGCGAAACCAGGAAGAGTACCGCGATGGCGATCCAGCTAGACGTGGCCATGATGGCACCCGAGCTCAGCGCAACCGTGGCGTCGTAACCCTGCTGCTGGTAGAACCGCACCCGGGTGGCGAAGACCGCCGCGGTGCCGCCGGCGAGCGCGCTGAAGGAGTTGGCGACCTCGACCGCCACCGCCCGGCCGAACGGAAGCGGCCCGGCCACGCTGCCGACGGCTTCCACGGCCGACGCCACGTAGGCCAGCTGGGCCAGGATGAACGCCATCATGACCCAGAGCCAGTCGGCCCCGATCACGGTGTCGAAGGACTTGGAGACGTCGATCAGCACCCCGATCAGGGCCCAGCCGCCGATGAGCGTGCCGACCAGCATGATCAATGTCGGCCAGCTCACCCGGCGGGGCTCCACCAGCGTCGGCAGTTCGATCGACGAGGCCTGGGCCGCGCGCTGACGGACGTCCTCTAGCAGCCCGCGCTTGCCCCGCAGGCTCCGGCCGAGCGCGGGGTCGAGCGCTGGCTTATGCAAATGCCGGAGCGCGCCCCCCAGTATCTCCGGATCCAGACACCGTGCCGCGGCGCTGGCGGCTCGCTCAGCGCCGACTGCTACTGCGGTCGCCGCCATAGCGCCGGCCAGGTCGCGATCAAGCTGATCCGGCGTCGCGCTCGCTGTGGCGTTGCGGAAGTCCGCCAGCACGACGGTCTCCGCTGCCGGGTCGACCAGCAGCGCGTCCCCGCTGATCGCGCCGTGCGCGATGCGTGCCTTCCGCAGCGTCAGCAACTGGCGATAGAGGTCGTCAAGAGCGGCGTCACCGACGTTGGTGACGTCAGCCTCAGACAGCGGCTTTCCGGTCGGCAAGCGGGAGACGAGCAGCGCATCCTTGGACGGTCCCGCCGTGCCTGCCGCAACGATTTCTGGCACGGCCGCGCCCGCGTGGCCCGTCCACATGGTGAGATAGGCCTCATGTTCGACCTGCTGAAGCCGGGTCAGCCTGAGGCTCGGCCCGGAGTCCCGGTAGAACAGGAACCGGCCTGCCTTGGTGAGGAGCCTGGCATCGGCTGCATCCCGGCCGTAGACCGCTATGCCGATGCGCTGACCGAGCGAGTCTGCCGCCCACGTCTCGGTTGCCTCGTATTTCGCCACTCCCCAGACCTGCCGGGGCACCGGGTGCACGTCGCTGGACTGGATGCCGAGTTCGGCCAGCAGCAACTGCACGTCATGGGTCGAGGGCAAGCCGAGCGGTGAGCCGAAGATGAGCCGGACCAGCGCGGTCACCCCCCAGCCGATGGCCAGGCTGCCCAGGACGTTGAGCGGCAGCCCATGACCTCCGACCGCTGAGGCCAAGGCCACCAGGGCGATGAACACTTCGATAAGGCGTTGCAAACCCCGCGCCAGGTAAGGCAGCGCGGCCGTGGCGACCGCCATGAAGAGGGCGATCTGGAGAACCGGGAAGCTCAGGTTATAGCCGTCAATGACGATTCCGCTGGGCCTGCCGCCGTGGCTCCCGAGCAAGAGAACCAAGATCCCGCTCACCGCCGCCGTCCCGGCCGCGCTCAGCGCGATGTCGCGGGCGATTTCCCAGCGGCGCGCGATCAGTGCGAGTGCCACCAAGGCGATCACGACGCCGAATGACCCGGCCTGGTAGACCACCGTCACCAGCCAGGTGATGCTCCGCGGCGGCGGATTGATGACCTGGACGATGGCCTGGTCGATGCGGGAGTTGAAGCGGATGACCAGTACGCAGCACACCAGGGCGAGAACGGAAACGGCCAGGCGCACTCCGTCGCTCCCGCGTCGGCGACGCTGGCCGTCGCCGACCGGAGCGAACAGGACCGAGCGCCAGCCGCGCAGAAGAGATGTCTCGGGAACAGAGCCCGCACTCTTGAGGACGTCTTCAGCCATCCAGGACCAACTGCCCTTCGAGTATTACTGGCTGCCGTCTGAGGCGAACAAGACCGGTGGATGAAGGTTAGCGCAGGCCGGTCGGGCTTCAGTCGGTTGGACTCAGCCACAACACCGGGCATAGGCGTATCTTCGCAGCAGTAACTAAGCGAACCCGGGTCCTGGAGGGTAAGCCATGCGCGCAGCGGGAGTACGTCAGATCGGCGGCGGTGAGGCACTGGCGCAGGCCCGGCACGGCGCGCACGGCGCGGCGATCGTCCTGCGAGCCGGCCGCGATGGCGACGGACCGAGCCCGATCCTCGGTTAGCAGCTCAGGAGCGGGTCCGCAGCTTCGCCACACCCTCGCCGGCCAGGTCCTCGGTGGCCACCTTCCGCCCGGTCATAGCCATGACCAGGGACAAGATGGGACCCGACACCTCGGGCCCGGTGCCGTGAGTCCACTCCGCGTCGGTGGCGCGCAGCGTGAGCCCGGCGATGCGGCGCTTGGAGCCGATGAGCAGGTTAGAACCCTGGTAGAAGTCCGCCACTAGGACCACCGCGTCGGTCGGGTACTGATGCTGGATGCCAAGGGGACGCCGGATGTCCTCGCTGTGCACGATCACCTCGCCGAGCCAGGTCGGGTTCGGGCCCGGCGGGTGCTTCACCGAGGTCATCACCGACTCGAAGTTGGCCAGCGTGTCGGCGGGGGTGGCACCCCGCTGCGCGGCGACGCCCTTCTCCTGGACCTTGTTGAAGCTGAACCCCGAGCCGATCATCTTGCCGAAGAACGCGGGCGGCGTCAGCTTGGCAGCGGAGGTCATGTGGGCGAGCACGTCGCGCACCGTCCAGTCGCCGCATAGTGAGGGCGTAGCCCAGTCCCCGTCACCGCGGCCCCGTAGGTCGGCCGCGAGGGCCTTGCGCTCGGCGTGCACCGTCGGCCAGATATCCATGAGTCCTCCCCTCGGACCGGCGCCTCGTCGCGCCTGCCCGTATTGTTCGGTAAACGCCAAATTAGTTAAGAGCCGAATAAGCCGCAAGCGTATAGTTCCGCAGGTACGGGAGGCAAGGTGCGGGATATCCAGAAGGTGCTGGCAGCGCTGAACTCGCCGGTCCGGCGCGAGATCCTGGGGCTGATCTGGGACAGCGAGCTATCGGCGGGAGAGATCGCCGCCGCCTTCCCGGTGACCAAACCCACGATCTCCCAGCACCTCGCCGTGCTGCGTGAGGCAGGCTTGGCCGAGAGCACCGCGGTCGGTACCTCACGCCGCTACCGGGCTCGCCCCGACGCTCTTCGCGGGCTACGCGCCGCGCTCGGCAGCGCGGCAAAGTGGATCAACGCCGACGATGACCCAAAGACCCCGGAACGCGCGTCGTCAGACGTCCGCACTAAGCCGGTCGTGGTGGCCAGCACCGACGTGGACACCAGCCAGGAGATGACCTTCGCCGCCTTCACCGACCCTGTCGTCTACTCCCGCTGGCTCGGTGTGCCCGTCACCCTGCAAGACGGCCGTTTCGCTTGCACGATGGAGTGGGGGACAACGGTGCGCGGCCGGTACGAGCTGGTCTGCGCGCCGGAGCTGATCGTGATGCGCTGGGACTTCGACGATGATAACGTCCCTGTCCCTGGCGGTGAGATGACCGGCTACCTCCGGATCCAGCCGCGGCCGGGCGGCGCGCATGTCGAGGTGCACCAGCTGGTCGACACGCCAGCTCAGGCCGAGTTCATGGAGCGGGCCTGGGCCACGGTCCTCGGCCGCCTCAAGGCCGGCGTGGCCCGCGCCTGCGACTCCGCCCAGAGCATGCCTCCCCGCCCGGCCCCTCCCAAGCTGATTCCATGATCGTGGCCAGTCCGGGGCAAATAGGACCACGTTCCAAGTCTGAAAACGTCCGCCCTGCACGACAGCTCATCATCGAAGCCACGATCCAGCTCTGATCTTGGCCAGGTCTTGGCCGCCTGGCCCTCAGGGGACTTGGCCAAGACCCTGGCAGACCCAACCCACAGCACGTGAACAAGCATCCTGCCGAGCCTCGCCGCCACACCGCGCAGGCAGGGCCGGAAGCGGCAAGCCTAAGGAGGCGGCCCGCCCGCCCACCCCCCTGGAGCCCCTACCGCCGCACGGACCCGCTGACGCCGCCTGCCCACCCCGAGCCCAGCATTGCGCCCTTGCGCACCGCGTTTCGCAGCGTCGCGAGGAGCGGCAAGCCGGAAACCCCGCCCGCAACAATAGTCCTTGAGAAGCCCTCCAACCGCCTGGCCAGCCCAGACCGCGAGCCGACCGCGATCGCCTATTGACTCCTGCTTTGCCATCGCAAGAGCGGCGCGGGAAGATTATGAAACGCCGTGGGGGTGATAGGACGTGAGCTGGCAGACCTGCCTCGATCTTGATGTGCTGTTCAGCAGGGCCGGGGCGGATTACCAGGCGATGATCACGCACTCGCCGGCCGGCGATGGCCAGTCGGTGACGTTCGCCAGGCTATTTTCCGACCTAGAGATAGAGAACTTCGTACTCAAGGTGGGCAGGTTCCGGTCCAGGGCACGGCGGATCGAGGCCGCGCCGGTCGCGGCGGCTAAGCAGGTCGGCGGGCGGCTGTTCGAGGCCGTCTTCGCCGGGGTGACAGGAGAATGCCTGCGCCGCTGTGTAGACCTAGCCAGGGAGCAGCAGGCCACGCTGCGGATACGACTGCGGCTTTCGGGCTGCCCGGAACTAGCTGACCTCCCGTGGGAGCTGCTGTACGACCGCGACGACGACTGGTTCCTCGCGCTGTCCGGCCGCACCCCGGTAGTCCGCTACGTGCAGATGCCCAATCCGCCCAGGGCGGTACCCGTGACTCTCCCTCTTCGGGTCCTGGTCATCAGATCCGAGCCGACCGACTACCCACAGCTCGACCTGGACGCCGAGTGGGCACAGGTCGCCGCCTCGCTCAGCGGCCTCGTCGATGCCGCCGACCTGACCTTCACCGAACTGGCCGCGCCCACGCTCAGCGAGCTGCGACGGGCGCTGCTGCGCGACACCTTCCACGTACTGCACTACATGGGCCACGGCGGATTCGACACCCAGCGCGGCGGCGTCCTGCTATTCACCGACCGCGCAGGCCGCAGCGCACCCGTCACCAGCGCCGACCTCGGCGTCATGCTGCACGACCACACCAGCTTGCGGCTGGCCGTGCTGAACGCCTGCGAGGCAGGCCGCACCGACCCGGCCGACCCCTTCGCCGGAGTAGCCGATACCCTGGTCCGCCGCGGCATCCCCGCCGTCATCGCCATGCAGTTCGAAGTCAGCGACCAGGCAGCCATCGAGTTCGCTCCCGCACTGTACAGCGCGCTGGCCGCCGGGCAGCCCATCGACACTGCAGTAGCCGAAGCACGCAAGGCCATGTACACAGTCAGCCCCCTCGAGTGGGCCACTCCTGTCCTGTACCTGCGCGCCGAGGACGCCCGCCTTTTCGACATCACCCAGCACGCGCCAACCGTCAACCAGGCCGCAGCCCACGCCGACGAGGGAGACCGGCTGTACAGCCAGCATCGCTACGCAGACGCCGAGACCGCCTACCGGGCAGCCATCGGGCTTGACCCTCGCCTGCCCCGCGCCCACGCCGGACTTGGCCAGGCCTTGCGCAGGCTAAGGCAATTCCCCGAGGCCGAGGCAGCCTGCCGGAAGGCAATCCGCCTCGACCCCGCCTACGCCCCCGCCCACAGCAACCTCGGCGCGGTCCTAGCCGGGACCAAGCGGTACCCGGAAGCCAAAGCCGCCTGCCAGGAGGCGATCCGCCTCGACCCAGACCTCGCCCCCGCGCACAGCAACCTCGGCGCGGTCCTAGCCGGGACCAAGCGGTACCCGGAAGCCGAAGCCGCCTGCCAGGAGGCGATCCGCCTCGACCCCGCCTACGCCCTCGCGCACGTCGCCCTCGGCGCGGCCCTAGCCGGGACCAAGCGGTACCCGGAGGCCGAAGCCGCATGCCGGGAAGCGATCCGCCTCGACCCCGCCTACGCCCCGGCCCACAACACCCTCGCCCTGATCCTCCGTGATACCAAGCGGTACCCGGAAGCCGAGGCTGCCTTCCGGGAGGCGATCCGCCTCGACCGAGGCTTCGCCCCCGCCCACCTCAACCTCGGCGTGGTCCTAGCCGGGACCAAGCGGTACCCGGAAGCGGAGGCCGCCTTCCGGGAGGCGATCCGCCTCGACCCAGACCTCGCCCTCGCGCACGTCGCCCTCGGCGCGGTCCTAGCCGATGACCAAGCGGTACCCGGAAGCGGAGGCCCCATTCCGGGAGGCGACCCGCCTCGACCCCGCCCACGCCCTCGCCCACCACAACCTTGGCTTGGTCCTGAGGCAGACCAAGCGGCCAGCGGAGGCCGAGGCCGCTTTCCGGGAGGCGATCCGCCTCAACCCAGGCTTCGCCCCCGCCCACCTCAACCTCGGCCTAGTCCTACTCGATGCTAACCGGTACACGGAGGCCGAGGCTGCCTTCCGAGAGGTGATCCGCCTCAACCCCACCGATGCCCCCGCCCACAACAATCTCGGCCTGATCCTGCGTCATACCAAGCGGTACCCGGAAGCCGAGGCCGCTTACCGGGAAGCGATCCACCTCAACCCCAGCCTCGCCCACCCATACAACGGTCTCGGTCTAGTCCTGCGCGAAACTAAACGGCCGAAGGAGGCCGAGGCCGCTATCCGGGAAGCGATCCGCCTCGACCCAGGCCTCGTCTTGGCACACGACAATCTCGGCCTGGTCCTACTCGATGCTGACCGGTACCCGGAGGCCGAGGCTGCCTTCCGGCAGGTGATCCGCCTCAACCCCACCGACGCCCCCGCCCACAACAATCTCGGCCTGGTCCTGCGTCGTACTGGGCGGTACCCGGAAGCCGAGGCCGCCTTCCGGGAGGCGATCCGCCTCGACCCTGCCCTCGCCCGGCCGCGCAACAACCTCGACAAACTCTTGAATACACGGAAGTAATACTCCAAACACAGGTATCTACCGATGACACATCGAGTTTATTCACGTCACCTATGACACTCGACTTTCGGTCTGAACAACATCGGTATAGTGCCATTTCCGGCCATGATCATGGAACGTGCGTCACCAGCCCCGTTCGCGCCACTCGCCGAGGTGCGGACGCTCCGCCCCCAGCGTGGTGTCGTCGCCGTGCCCCGGGTACACCCATGTCGGGTCGGGAAGCGGGCCGAACAGGCGCTCGGTCACGTCATTGAGCAGCGAGGTGAAGTCCTCCGGCGAGTTCGTCTTGCCCACGATCGGAGGGAAACATACTATGGCATCTGTGCCAACGTGTGACCTTTACCTGCGCCTCAGTGACCTTCGCACCGAAGAGGCTTTCGACAAGCGTGAAGCCAAGCTTAGAGCATTGGCTGATGCTCTCGGATGGAATGTCTTCCATGTCGTCGTAGAAAATGACCTGATTCCCGGCCGGGACGGCAAGGTACGCCCCGCGTCCGCATTCAAGCGTCGGAAGATCCGGACACCTTCCGGCAAGGTAGAGCTACGGGTGGTGCGCCCCGGATTCCGCGAGGTTCTGGATGACATCACCACCGGCCGGGTCAACGGCCTGCTTGCGGAAGACCTGGACCGGACAGTCCGTGATCCGCGAGACCTGGAAGACCTACTCGACGCGTGCGAGATGACCGGCGCCTCAGCCCGCAGTCTCAGCGGCAGCCTGACACTCACCAACGGCGGCAACGAAGCCGAACGATCAATGGCACGCGTCATGGTCGCGATGGCCAACAAAGCCTCGGCTGACACTGCACGGCGTGTCGCGGACGGCCGGGAACGCAATTGGGGCGAGTCCTATCAGGGCGGCCCTCGCCCGTTCGGGTTCGTCGCGGCCATCGACACCGACAAGCATCACCGGACGCTGCTGGTCGTGCCCGACGAAGCCGAGATCATCCGGAACGCTGCCGCCGACATCCTTGATCGCGACATCTCTCTGAAGGCGATCCTCCGCGAGCTGCGCCAAAATAACGTCCCCACGTCACGTGGCGGGCAGTGGAACGGCCGCACGCTCAAGCAAGTCCTTACCAAGCCTGCGGTCGCTGGCCTGGCAGTACACAAGGGCAAGCTGAAGCCCGCGCCCTGGCCGGCCATCCTGGAACGCGATATCTGGGAAACGCTGTGCGAAAAGCTGAACAACCCGCCCGCTGACGCCAACCGTGGCAACGAGCCGACGCACCTGCTGACCGGCATTGCGACATGCGGCATCTGCAACGACGGGACCTCGGTTCGGGTCAATGGAAGCGGCACCTTGCGCGGCAAGAAGGGCTATCAGTGTGAGAAAGTCGCACACATCCACCGGAACATTGAGCACGTCGATGCCATGGTTGAGCAAGTCATCATCGGCTACCTTGACCGGTACGCCAAGAACGCCTTGAAACCGCCGACCCGGAAGGGTATCGACGTGTCCGAGCTCCGGGCCGAAGCCATGATGCTCAGGGAACGCAAAGCGGCACAAATCCGCATGCACGCACTAGGCGATCTGACCGACGAAGAACTGGCTATAGGACTTCGGGCAATCCGCGACCGGCTATCCGTCGTGGAAGCGCAGATCCACGCCGCCAATGAGCCAGACCCGATAGCCGAATTCCGCGACAAGCCCGCGGCATCCGTATGGTATTCCCTGCCGCTACCCCGCAAACGCGCGATCATCAAGCTGCTAGTTGAAATCACGATCAACCCGACCACGCATCGCGGCCCAGGCTTCGACCCGGATTCGATCACGGTTCACTTTAAGGCTTAGTGAGCGTTTGATAAAGGACCGGGGTGCCGGATGTGATGGCCTTGCCGGATTGGCTGCGTGTCATTGCGCTGGGAGGGAGCGTGATCCCTGACGTGCGGTGATGCCGGCGAGTGCTTGTGGTGCCCGGGTGCACCGCTGGGGCGCCCGCCGCGGGAAGATCTGGGAGGATCGGGGCTTCCGGGAGTATTTTGTGCATCATCTTGATCACGATATTCATCGACTTCTTCCGCAGGCATGACATGTCTGGCTTGCTAGCAGCAGTATCCGCACGCCTTCGGCTGCGGCGGCCGCAGGTCAGCTGTTCAGGATGAGGGCTTTCTGCTGCTCGAACTCGGCCTGGGTCAGCAGGCCCGCCGACAGCAGCTCGCCGAGTTGCTTCAGCTGGGCGAGCCGGTCACTCATGTCGGGTGGCTGCGCCGGGGCAGCCGGTGCCTGCGGTGGCGGGAAGGGCTCGGCGTAGGCCTGCTGCGGCTGCGCCGGGGCAGCGTGCTGCGCTGGCGGCGGGGCGGGCACAGCTGCCGCATTGGGCTGGTCCTGCGCTGCCCACCGTTGTTGCTGCCGGCGCTGAATCCGGCCGTGCACGGAGCTGGCGACCGCGACGGTGGCGGCGGTCTTCAATAGGCCCACGGTGACCTCCTCATCGGTGGCTTCGTCGCTCGGCGGCAGTCAGGAGTGCCGCTGGGTCAGGAGGGCTCGGTCGCGTCGAGGGCGGCGACGATGTCGTCCGCGGACAGGCCGCCTTCGGCGATCAGCCGCGCGCCGTCGCGCCGCCAGGCGTCGACCAGGCCGAGAACCCACCGGTTCTCATAGATCACTACGACGGCGACGCTGCCAGGCTGCATGGCCGCGGAGATCTCGCCGACGTCTGAGTCATCGAGCAGGCCCGATGACGCCCCGGCCCAGGCACTCAGGTCGACGCCCTCGGGAACGGCGAACTCCCAGACGTCAACTTTCTTGCTCTTTCCGCCGGCGTCCTTGGCGATGAACTCCATGTCCAGGATCTGGACGACGCCCTGGTCGGCCAGCGAAAGCAGCTGCTCAAAGCCCGGAGCGGTGAGCCGACCGCCCGGAAACTCGATCGCCAGGAAATCGACCGGCCCTAGCTCGTCATCTGATCCTGGCTGGGCTGCCGCCGTCATACTTGGCTCCTCCCCGGAAATCTCGGCCAGCCCTCTGACCACTGGGACAAATCTAACAGTCCAGCCGGTGACCAGGGAATCCTGCCGAGCCGGCACGGGGGACAGGGCGACTTCCCGCAGCGGGATGGCTGTGCCCGGGGATGCCAGAACGCAAGCAACCCCACCTCAGAGGCTCTCCTTGCATTCAGCGGGTCAGCCTTGAACGATGATCAGTAATACCTGGAAAGGACGCAGTAAATGAGTCTGTCGCCACGAGTTATCCGGGCAGCGCTGCTGGTGGCAGCCGCTGCCGTGCTAGCCGCCGCAGCCATTCAGCTACGCGACAAACGCGAGACGGCCGAGCTGACCGTGGAGAACATCCACGCGCAGCTCGATGCCCTGGATCCAGTTACGCGCGCAGCGGTTATCGCCCGGCTGAGTTCGGATGAGGTGAAGAAAGTCCGCGACCGACGTCGATCATCGACCTAGCTCCGGCCGGCCGACTGCCTTACCACGTGAGACGCCAGGGTAGGGCAGTGTTGCGTGCCAGCGAAGGCGATCCGCTGAGCCGATGTGCCCGGCTTGGCCAACGGCGGAGGAGTTAGGAGCTGTCATGGGAACTGAGGGGAGCGAGCGGGCCGGCGGGAACCTGGACAAGGTTGACCATGTCGTGGTCATGATGCTGGAAAACCGATCCTTCGATCACATGCTCGGGTACCTGTCCCTGACGGGGAAGCGCCCGGGTATCGACGGCCTGCGTCCCGGATTCGCCAACGAGTACCAGGGGCGCAGCTACCCGGTTCACCACCTCGGCACCACGGCCCTGGATATGGACCCTGACCACAGTTCGAGCGCGATCGACCAGCAGATCGCCGGCGGGAGCATGGGCGGCTTCGTCGCCAGCGCGGCCGCGACCCTGGCCGAGCGCGGCATCGAGGACGGCGACCCGGCCTGCGTCATGGGGTACTACGACGCTGCCGACGTGCCCGTCTATGATCACCTGGCAGAGGAGTTCGCGGTCTGCGACCGCTGGTTCGCCTCGGTGCCCGGCGCTACGCTGCCCAACCGCCTGTACGGCCTGTGCGGGGTGGCCGCTGGCAGCCGGGATGACCGGCCCGCGCATGTGCCGCCCCTGTACCACCAGCCGTCGTTCGTCCGCCACCTGGACGCTGCCCGGGTGCCCTGGCGCTGGTATTCCTTCGACCCTGGGACGCTGCGCATGGCCGACGCCCACTACCTGCTCGGACACCACGACCGATTCGGCTACTTCAGCAAGGACGGCCTGCCGTGGCGGACCGTTCTCGACCTCACCTGCAACCAGAAGCTGCCCAGCTTCCTGGGCGACGCCGCGGCCGGCACGCTGCCGCCGGTGTCCTGGATCGACCCGGCGTTCACCAACTTCAACCCGCTCGGCTTCCCAGTCAACGACGACCACCCGCCAGCCGACATCAAAGACGGCCAGGACCTGGTTCTGGCCGCCTACGACGCGCTGGCCTCAAGCCCGCAATGGGAGACGTCGCTGCTGGTCATCGTCTACGACGAACACGGCGGCTTCTACGATCACGTCCCGCCGCCGACGGCCGCCGATGATGAGCCCGAAATGTTCGGCCGCTACGGCGTGCGGGTGCCAGCGCTCATCGTCTCGCCGTGGGTGGAGCCGCGCACCGTATCGAGCACCGTGTTCGATCACACCTCGATCATCAAGACGATCCTGGCGCGGTTCTGCCCGCAGGCTCTGAGCGAGCGGCAGCCGACCCGGGCAAGGCGGGCCAGGCTGGGCCCGCAGTACCCGGGCCTGCGCGTAGCCCGGGCCAGCCATCTGGGGGAACTCCTGACCCGCAGCACGCCACGACCCGCCCCGCCCCGCGACGCGCTGCTGCGGCAAGCCGCAGCCAGAGCTGTATCAGCCGAAGCCAGCCAGCCCCGGCCCGGCCAGCCGGGACCAGCCGACCGCCCGCTCAACGACCTGCAAAAAAGCATTCTTGCCGCGACCCGCGAGTTGCGAAGGCGTGGGCATCCACCGAACGCGCCCTAGTGCATTTTTTTTCTCCGCCGTCGCGCGTGGTTGCGGTGGCTCTCTGTGCTTGCGTGGATGTCAGAACGTGAACGCAGCCTCGATCATGAGCCGACGCGCCGATCTGGCTGGATCGGAGGATTTGATCAAACGCGCTATAGACCCCCTAATTCTCCCAGGAGCCCGGATCTTCCCCGGAAATTCCTGTTGTCTCGTACTGGTAAGCGAATTACGGTGCTGGTGAGATTACTTGGGCCGGTGAGGCATCCGGCCGGATGCGCCGCGAGCCCACTTATCTATCGAACGCTCTCTTAGAACTCCTAACAGAATGACATGTGGGAATAGCGGTGCTCATGTGATGGTTGGGCCTGGGCGTGAGGAAGGGGCAGCAGCCGCCGTGGATCGTCCCGGATGACCTGTGGGCCCGGATCGAGCCGCTGCTGCCGGTCGTCCCGCGGCGGGCTGATCATCCCGGCCGCAGGCGGCTGGATGACCGCAAGGTGCTGTGCGGCATCTTGTTCGTGCTGTACACCGGGATCCCGTGTGAGTTCCTGCCGCAGGAGACGTAGATGAACGAATGCCTCGTCATGGCGCATGACCACAAGTCTGCCGACCTGGCCTCGCGCGCGGCATCGGCGGCGAGGGTGTAGCAGTGCGCTGCGTCGGTGTAGCGGTTTTGATCAAAGAAGATCTCGCCGGAAAGCTGGAACAAGTCAGATACCAGGACGCACAGTTCCTGTCTTGCGGCCCCGCCCGCGTCACGGAGTCGGCCGGTGATTACAACCAGAGGCCCACCTACCCGCGACGTAGCAAGCAACCACGGCCGGAGAGACAGGCGTGCACGCGCGTGCGCTTCCCGCAACGCAGACCGGCCGGATCTGGACCACCATGACGCCTCAACCCCTCGCGGCATCGCCCACGCAGGGCGGCTACTTGCGCGCCTCACCATGGACAGCAGTCACAGGAAGTAATCGCATTGTCCGCCACCGGGTAAGCTCGGCATGGCCGCCCTGGGCAGATTCAGCTGACCGTTGTCACTCACCAGCCGCGTTCGCGCCATTCGTCTAGGTGGGGGCGCTCGGCGCCCAGCGTAGTGTCTCTGCCGTGCCCGGGATACACCCAGGTCGCGTCCGGGAGCGGGTTGAACAGGCGCTCGGTCACGTCGGTGAGCAGCAGCGTGAAGTCGTCAGGACCATTTGCCGGCGGCCGGCCGGAAGTATATCCTGAACCGTAGGTGGTCTTGCCCACGCCGCCGGGGAACAGTGAATCCCCGGTGAACACGTGCGGCGTCCCGGCCAGCCGGCCGCCCGCGTCGTACAGGACGGCGATGCTGCCCGGCGTGTGCCCGCGCAGGTGGATGAGGGACACGGCGCAGTCGCCGAAGGTCAGCACCTCGCCGTGCTCGGCGCGGCGGGCGACCGGTACGGGCAGCTCGTCCGCGTCAGCCGGATGCGCGACCACCACCGCGCCGGTGTGCTTCTGCACTTCGGGAAGCGCCTGCCAGTGATCGAAATGCCGGTGCGTCGTCACGATCGTCTCGACCGGTGTGTCGCCGATCATCTCGATCAGCCGGCCCGCCTCGTTGGCCGCGTCGATCAGCAGGCCCTGGCCAGTGCTCGCGCAGCGCAGCAGGTACGCGTTGTTGTCCATAGGACCCACGGCTATCTTGGTCACGGTCAGGCCGTCGATCTCTCGCGTGTCGGACGGACCGCCGACACGCACTTCTCCGGTATAGGTCACTTCAAAACCCTATACCGAACGAAGCTGGTATCCCGGCCAGCGCCACCGCAGTGCCCTGGTGGCTGGCGCCCATCCAGGCTGGAGGCCCGCGTGAAGATACTCGTCCTGGCCGGCTACCACGTGCGTGAGCTGCTGCCCTATACCGAGTGCGCCGACGTCATGCGCACTGCCCTGGCCGAACTGGCTCGCGGCCAGATCCAGCAGCCGCTGCGGACGATCGTCCGGCCGAAGGACGCGGCAGGCTTCATGGGCCTGATGCCGGCCTATTCTCCTGCCGATTACGCTGGGGGCGCCGGCTACGGGCTGAAGGCCATCTGCATCACGCCGGGCAACCCGGCCATCGGCAAGGACGCGCACCAGGGCGGGGTGCTGCTCTTCGCGGCGGACACGGGGGAGCCGCTGGCCCTGGTCAACGCGTCAGCGGTCACCGAGATCAGGACCGCGGCCACCTCCGCCGTCGCCACCGACCTGCTGGCCAGCCCCGGTGCCGCCGAACTGGCCGTCATCGGGACCGGGGTGCAGGCCCGGGCGCACGCGCACGCCATCGCCGCGACCCGGCCGCTGACCGGGATCCGCCTGGCCGGACGGGACCTCGCGCGGACCCGCGAGGTAGCCGCTGAACTGGCCGGACAGCTGGGCCAGCCGGTCACCGCCCATGGCGACGTGGCCGCGGCGGTCGACGGGGCGGGCATCGTGGTCACCGCGACCACTTCGCCGCGCCCGGTGCTGCGCCGGGAGTGGCTGTCCCCGGGTACGCACGTAAACGCGGTCGGCTCCTGCGTGCCGGCCGACCGGGAAATCGACACCGCGACGATGGCCGAGGCGGCCATCTTCGCGGACAGCCGTGAGTCCGTGCGGAACGAGGCCGGCGACTACCTGCTGGCCGAACGCGAGGGGGTGGTCAACCCGGTCCGGGCCGAACTCGGCGAACTGCTCACCGGGACGGCGCCCGGGCGGGCCGGCGCCGGCGAGCTCACCCTGTTCGAGTCGCTCGGCCTGGCGGCAGAGGACCTGGCCGCGGCGAGTTACCTGTACGAGAAGGCGAGCCGCCTGGGCGCCGGGACCGCCGCTGATTTCTAGGCAGCCCGGGGACCTGCGGACGGCTCCGGGCGACCTTCGCTATCGTGGAAGGTAGCGGGGTGGGCATAACGGCGGCGGATCGGGTGCTTGTACATGGGACGGGCGGAGCCCGGAAGCGGCGACCCAAGAATGTCAGACCCCCCGGCTACCATCGCCAAGCGACCCCGTCCACCTACTTTCGGAGCCCTAAGAGAGCAGAGGCGTAGTGGCTGACCGGCTCGTCGTTCGCGGCGCCCGCGAGCACAACCTGAAGGATGTCTCGCTCGACCTGCCGCGGGACGCCATGATCGTGTTCACCGGGCTGTCCGGTTCTGGCAAGTCCAGCCTGGCCTTCGACACCATCTTCGCCGAGGGCCAGCGCCGGTACGTGGAATCGCTGTCCGCCTACGCGCGGCAGTTCCTCGGCCAGATGGACAAGCCCGACGTCGACTTCATCGACGGCCTGTCACCCGCGGTCTCGATCGACCAGAAGTCCGCCAGCCGCAACCCGCGGTCGACCGTCGGCACGATCACCGAGGTGTACGACTACCTGCGGCTGCTCTACGCCAGGATCGGCAAGCCGCACTGCCCGATCTGCGGCCGGCCGATCGCGCGGCAGACGCCGCAGCAGATCGTGGACCGGGTGCTCGAGCTGGAAGACGGCACCAGGTTCCAGGTGCTCGCCCCGGTGGTGCGCGGGCGCAAGGGCGAGTACGGCGAGCTGCTCAGGGAACTGCAGACCAAGGGTTACTCCCGGGCCCGCGTCGACGGCACGATCGTGCGCCTGGACGAGGCGCTATCGGGCCAGCTTCCGGCGCTGAAGAAGTACGAGAAGCACGACATCGAGGTGATCGTCGACCGGCTCGCGGTGAAGGACACCGCGCGGCGCAGGCTGACCAACTCGGTCGAGACCGCGCTCGGCCTGTCCGGCGGGGTGGTCGTGCTCGACTTCATCGACTCGCCGGAGACCGACCCGCACCGCGAGCGGATGTACTCCGAGCACCTGGCGTGCCTGTATGACGACCTGTCCTTTGACGAACTCGAGCCGCGGTCGTTCTCGTTCAACTCGCCCTGGGGGGCCTGCCCCGACTGCACCGGGCTCGGCACCAAGCTCGAGGTCGACCCGGAGCTGATCGTGCCGGATGAGTCCAAGTCGCTCGCCGAAGGCGCGCTCGCGCCGTGGAGCGGCGGGCACATCAGCGACTACTTCGAGCGGCTGATCCAGGCTCTCGGCGAGACCCTCGGGTTCCGGCTGGACACGCCCTGGGCGAAGCTGCCGGCCAAGGCCAAACAGGCGCTGCTGCGCGGCTACGACCTGCAGGTGCACGTCCGGTACAAGAATAGGTACGGCCGGGAGCGCTCGTACTACACCACCTTCGAGGGCGTGATCCCGTGGGTCGAGCGACGGCACGCCGAGGCCGAATCTGACTCCAGCCGGGAGAAGTTCGCCGGGTACATGCGCGAGGTGCCATGCCCGTCTTGCCACGGCGCCCGGCTCAAGCCAGTGTCGCTCGCGGTGACCGTGGACGGCAGGTCGATCGCCGAGCTGTGCGCGCTGCCGGTCGGCGAGCTGGCCAAGCTCCTGCTCACCCTGGAGCTTTCCGACCGCGATCAGCAGATCGCCCAGCGGATCGTCAAGGAAGTCAACGCGCGGATGGGCTTCCTGCTCGACGTGGGGCTCGACTACCTGACCCTGGATCGGGCGTCGGCCACGCTGGCGGGCGGTGAGGCGCAGCGGATCAGGCTCGCCACCCAGATCGGATCCGGCCTGGTCGGGGTGCTCTACGTGCTCGACGAGCCATCCATCGGGCTGCACCAGCGGGACAACCACCGGCTGCTCGAGACGCTGCTGCGGCTGCGCAACCTGGGGAACACGCTGATCGTCGTCGAGCACGACGAGGACACGATCCGGGCGGCGGACTGGGTGGTGGATATCGGGCCGCGGGCCGGCGAGCACGGCGGCAACATCGTGGTCTCCGGCACGGTCGCCGATCTGCTGGCCAGCCCCGAGTCGCTGACCGGCGCGTACCTGTCCGGGCGGGAATCGATTCCGGTTCCGGCCAGCCGCCGGGAGCGCAACAAGAACCGCGAGGTCGCGGTCAAGGGCGCGAGCGAGCACAACCTGCGCGGAGTGGACGTGGCGTTCCCGCTCGGCTGCCTGGTCGCGGTCACCGGGGTATCGGGTTCGGGCAAGTCCACGCTGGTCAACGACATCTTGTACAAGGCTCTGGCCCGCGAGCTCAACGGCGCGCGCACGGTGCCTGGCAAGCACACCAGGATCACCGGTATCCAGCACCTGGACAAGGTGGTCCACGTTGATCAAGGCCCGATCGGGCGCACGCCCCGGTCCAACCCGGCCACCTACACCGGCGTGTTCGACCACGTCAGGAAGCTGTTCGCGGCGACCACCGAGGCCAAGATCCGCGGCTACCAGCCGGGCCGGTTCTCGTTCAACGTGAAGGGCGGCCGGTGCGAGGCCTGCTCAGGCGACGGCACCATCAAGATCGAGATGCAGTTCCTGCCCGACGTCTACGTGCCGTGCGAGGTCTGCCACGGCGCCCGGTACAACACCGACACCCTGCAGGTGCACTACAAGGGCAAGACGATCGCCGAGGTCCTCGACATGCCGATAGAAGAGGCGGCCGAGTTCTTCGAGCCGGTGCCGGCCATCCACCGGCACCTGAAGACGCTAGTCGACGTGGGCCTGGGTTACGTCCGGCTGGGCCAGCCCGCGCCCACCCTGTCCGGTGGCGAGGCCCAGCGGGTCAAGCTCGCCTCGGAACTGCAGCGCCGCGCCACCGGCCGGACCATCTACGTCCTCGATGAGCCGACCACCGGCCTGCACTTCGAGGACATCCGCAAGCTGCTCGGCGTGCTCACCCGGCTGGTCGAGACCGGCAACACGGTCATCGTGATCGAGCACAACCTCGACGTCATCAAGACGGCAGACTGGGTGATCGACCTCGGCCCCGAGGGCGGCGCAGGCGGCGGCGCGGTCGTCGCTTCCGGGCCGCCCGAGCACATCACCGCCGTCGAGGAAAGCTACACCGGCCAGTTCCTCAAGAAGCTTCTCGACGTCTAGCCGCAGGCCCTACCCGCGCCCTTACTGCTGGCCGCCAGGTGCGCTGGGGACAATGGGCCTGTGCAGATCCTCACCGAGGCCGGGACCGCGCAGGCCGAACTGGACGGCGGCGCAGCGGCGAAGTTCCTGCTCGTGCTCACCCATGGCGCGGGCGGCACCATTGGCGCGCCCGACCTGCTGGCGGCCCGTGATGCCGGGCTTCAGTCGGGCGCGATGGTGGCGCGCGTCACCCAGCCCTACCGCGTCAGGGGGGCCCGCGCTCCCGGTTCTGCGGTCCGCCAGGACACCGCCTGGGCCGAGATCGTGGCCGCGCTGCGGGAACTGGCGCCCGGCGCCCTGCTCGTCCAGGGCGGACGCAGTAACGGCGCGCGGGTAGCCTGCCGCACCGCCGCCACGGTGGGTGCTCGTGCCGTGATCGCGCTGGCGTTCCCGCTGTGCCCGCCGGGACGGTCGCCGGCCGGCGCCTCACGGGTCGCGGAACTTCACGCGGCGCGCGAGGGCGGAGCCGTGGTCCTCGTGGTGAACGGGGAACGCGACCCGTTCGGGATTCCGGACGCCCGGGATGCCGACCGGGTGGTCGTCGTGCCGGGGGAGGCACATGCCCTGAAAGGTCATCGCGCGGCGATCGTCGCAGCTGTCACCGAGTGGCTGCCCACCGTGCTGTGACTTGCGGCCGGCCCTTGCGTCCGGGCGGCGAAGGGGCTAAAAAGGCAGGGGTTAAAAAAGGATTAAAGAGGCCGGACTAAGCATCCCGGGTGATCCCGCGAGACGCCTGGGGCGGATCAGGCCGCTGGGGCTTGCCCGCCGTGCCCGTAGGCCACGCCTACCGGCCGGTCAAAGGCGGCAAGGTCGGTGGGCCGGTGCGGTGCGATGGACGCGCCGTCGGGCAATAGTTCGCCGGTGTCTTCGAAGATCACGACGCCGTTGCAGAGCAGGCTCCAGCCCTGCTCCGGGTGGCTGACGATGGTGTGCGCCGCTTCCCGATCCGGAGCCGAAGGAGCCGGGCAGGGCGGCGAGTGTGGGCACATATCAGTGCCTCCTGGCTGTCTCATGTGCGTATTCTCGGTCGATGTTAGTGTGCCGCAGCTCCTGAGATCGCTCACATGGCTCATGCTGATCGTTTCCCGACCGCCATGTGTAGCTTTCTGCTAGTTACCTTCTGGCACTTTTTGACTACTACTTGTTACTTGCTATTTTAGGTGCCGTGTTGAGCAAAACATTGGCCTAGACCAACTGTGCCCCTTCGGGCCGCGTCGCGCAAGCGACACGCACAATTGCAACAATCGATTGCTACCCATACGCCCCCCTGGGTGATCCGGCCGTAGCTTGATCGTCCCTACATCTGGAGACGTCGACGCCCGCCCGGCGGTTCACCGCGAAAACCTCAGAGTTTGATTACGCGCGACACGTGGCGCTGCCGCCCGATCCGGCCCGAGTGACGACCGGTGCTCATGGGATGGCTGTGGTCCCTATGGCGTTCGGCGGCGCAGCGTCAGCGCACCGCCGGTCAGCGTGTAGATCGTGAATCCGATGATCACGCCGGTGTCCCTGAATACCGAGCCGAACCAGGACGCGCCTGCGCTGATCCCGGGTTGGTTGCTGGTCTCCCGGTCAGCCGCCTCAGGGCTGGGAGTATCTGGTCCCGATGCCGGGCGCCATTAGTGGTCTGTAACGGCCGGGGCAGTCAGATGTCGCTGTAGGCGGGACGCCTGCTAGACGGCTGGCTCGAACGGGACGGCCGGGATGCCGTTCAGGCGGTGGTTCTCGCGCAGCGTGAGCAGGTGCTCGGCTTCGCCGGTGAGGGCGTGCACATGTGGCTTGGCCATCGCCTTGCGCCGGTAGATGCGGTCGTCGTAGCCGAGCGGCCCGATCGCCGCGCGGCGCGCGGCGTAGGCGGCCCGTACCGCCGCGGTGAGCGCGGCGTCGAGATCTTCCGCCAGGCGGCGTACCTCCGTGACGGGAGCGTGCCGGGCCTGCGCCTGCCTGAGCCGGTCCTCCGCCTCGCGGGCGGCGTCGAGGAGCCCCGTCCGGCGCTCGGCGAGCGCCACATCGGCCTTGTACTGCTGCTCCGCCTCACCGCTCAGCTTCGGCCGGCGCATGACCCCAGGTCTCATGTCCACATAGGGTACGCGTGCCGCCGGCCAGCCCGGACGGCGGGCGGCCCGGCACGGCGCCGGTCAGGAGTAGTTGCGGAACGCGGGTGCAGGCCGTGATCCTCGCCTACGAGACCGGCATCGTCGTCCCCGGCGACCCCTCGCCCCGCCCGTGAGGGCCGCCGTGGGCGCCCCGCGCTGGCCCGCCAGCAGGCCAGGAGCTCAGGCGAGGCTGGCGGCCCAGCTCGAGTGCAGCGCGGCGTACTCGCCGTCGCCGGACATCAGCTCGCTGGGCGGGCCGTCCTCGGTGATCTGCCCGCGGTCCAGGACGAGGACCCGGTCGGCGATCGCCACCGTGGACAGCCGGTGCGCGATGATGACCGCGGTCCGGCCGGCCAGGACGGTGCGCAGTGCGGCCTGCACCAGTCGCTCGCTCGGGATGTCGAGCAGGGAGGTGGCCTCGTCGAGGACGAGCACGGCCGGGGCGGCCAGGAACGCTCGTGCGAACGAGATCAGCTGACGCTGCCCGGCCGACAGCCGGCCACCGCGCTTGCCGACCGGGGTGTCGTAACCCTCAGGCAGCGCGGCAATGAAGTCGTGCGCGCCGATCATCCGGGCCGCGGTCTGGACCTCAGCGGCCGATGCGTCTGGACGGCCAAGCCTGATGTTGTCCGCGACAGACCCCTCGAACAGGTAGTTCTCTTGGGTGATCACGATGATCTCGGAGCGGAGCACGGGGTCGGGCAGCCGCCGCAAGTCCACCCCGTCCAGCGTGATCCGGCCTGAGCGTGGGTCGTAGAACCGGCCGAGCAACCGCGCGATCGTCGTCTTGCCTGCGCCGGTCTCGCCGACCAGGGCGACCGTCTGCCCGGCCGGTATGTCGAGATCGAGGTCGGGCAGGACCAGGTTGTCCCGGTAGCCGAAGGTCACCGACTCGAACCGCAACTGCCGCCCGGCGAGGACCGCGGCGGGTTCGCCCGGCGCCGGGGCAGGTCCGGCCGGGGCGAGCGCCGTGGCACGGTTCGGCAGCGACTCGGGAGCCGACGGCTCGGGCACCGTGGCGTCCTGCTCGAGGACGCCGGAGATCTTCTCCAGGCCCGAGGCCGCGGACTGGAAGATGTTATAGAACTGCGACACGTCCTGCAGCGGGTCGAAGAAGCGCTGCAGGTAGAGCAGGAAGGTGGCCAGGACGCCGACCTTGAGGTTCCCCTCGATCGCGAGCAGTCCGCCGTAGCCGAGCACCACCCCGGTGATGATGTTGCCGACCAGCGAGATGGACGGACCGTAGATCGCGATGAGCCGGGAGGCGTGCGTGCTCGCCGCGGCGTAGTCCTGTCCCAGGCCGGAGAAGATGTCGGAGTTCCGCTCCTCCCGGCGGAACGCCTGCACCGCCCGGATCCCGCCGAACGTCTCCACGAAGTGCACGATGACCAGCGCGATGGCTTCCCTGGTCCGCCGGTAGGCGCTCGCCGACTCGCGCCGGAACCAGGCTGTCAGCCAGGTCAGCGGGATGAAGCCGGCCAGCACCACCAGGCCGAGCTTCCAGTCGAGCAAGAGCATGCCGGTGCCGACGAGCAGCAGGGTCAAGACGGCCGCGATCAGCGAGTCGAGCCCCTCCTCGAACAGGTCGGAGATCGCCTCGATATCGGAGGTCTGCCTGGAGATGACGCGGCCGGAGGTGTAGTCCTCGTGGAACGCCACCTCCAGGCTGAGGAAGTGCGCGAACAGGCGGCGGCGCAGCTCAAGCACCACCTTCTGGCCGACCTGGCCGGTCATGGTGACGAACATGCGGGTGGTGACCGCCTGGACCCCGACCGCGACGAAGAACGCGACCGCGATGCCAAGCAGCGGCGCCGCGTCATGGGCGTGCAGCAGCGGCGGCAAGCCGGTGTCGATGGCGATGCCGACCAGCCACGGCCCGGCCAGCACGGCCAGGCTCTCCACCACGATCAGGGAGATGGTGGCGATGACCGCGCGCCGGTACGGGCGCAGCAGGTCGCTGAGGAGCCGCCTGCTCCGCTCGCGCAGCAGCGCGGCCAGCCCGGCGCTGACCTCATCGGCTTTCTCGGCGGCGACCCCCCGCCAGGCGTCAGCGGTCAAGCGCTGGCCTCCAGATCCTCCACGTCCATGAGCGCCGCGTACTCCGGGTTCGACGCCAGCAGTTGCCGGTGGCTGCCGCTGGCCGCGATCACCCCGCCGGACAGCAGCGCCACCGTGTCGGCCAGGGCCACGGTGGACGGCCGGTGGGCTACCACCAGGGCCGTCGAGCCAGCCAGGATCTCGTGCAGGGCCCTGGTCACCCGCTCTTCTGTGTGCACGTCGAGCGCGGAAAGCGGGTCGTCGAGGATCAGCACGTCCGGCCGGGCCAGGATGGCCCGGGCCAGCGCGATCCGCTGCCGCTGGCCCCCGGAAAGGGCCATGCCCTGCTCGCCGATCCTGGTATCCAGACCCCACGGCAGGTCGTAGGCGAACCGGGCCTGGGCCGCCGTCAGCGCGGCCTCCACCGCGTCCTCGTCCGCGTCCGCCGCGCCGAACATCACGTTCTCCCTGACGCTGGCCGAGAACAGCGTCGCGTCCTCGAAGGCACAGCCGACCGCCGCGCGCAGCCGTTCGAGCGGGAGGTCGCGGACATCCGTGCCGTCCAGCCGCACCGATCCGGAGGTCGCGTCGGCCAGCCGCGGGACGAGCTGCAGCAAGGTCGACTTGCCCGAGCCGGTCGCCCCGGTGAGCACGACCGTCTGGCCCGGAGGCAGGTCGAGCACGATACCGCGGAGCACAGGTTCCGCTGCCCCCGGGTAACTGAAGGCCACGTCGTCGAACACGAGGTGCCCTCTCGGCTGTGCTGGCCCGGGGGAGCGACCCCCCGGAACCCCTCGATGCGAAGCTTCGCTTCGCGGGGCGGGTACTACTCCGTCCGTGCGGCTCAGATCCTGGTCTTTGCTGGTGATCTCCGGTTCGGTGTCGAAGACTTCCAGCACGCGCTGAGCCGCGGTGGCCGCCTCCTGGCCGGAGGCGATGATGTAGCCCAGCGCCTCGACCGGCCACACCAGCTGCAGCGCGAGTGTGATAAATGCCACCAGGCCGCCCAGGGTCAGCGAGTGGGTGCTGACCGCGACCGCCCCGAGGACGATGATGAGGCCGATGACGGCGTTCGGGATCAGGTCGAGCAGCGCCCAGAAGGACCCGAGCAGGCCCGCCTTGGCGATCTGGGTCTGGCAGACCTCGGCCGCCTGCGCGTCGTGCCTGGCCGCCGCCTGCCGTCCCCGGCCCAGCGCCTTCAGCACCCGGACGCCGGTGGCCGATTCCTCGATCAGCGTGGCCAGATCGCCCTGCTGATCCTGAACCTGGCGGGAGAGCACCCGGTAGCGTTTCTCGAACCGGAAGCAAACCGGCAGCACGGGCGCGAACACGATGCCGGTGATCAGGCCGAGCCACCAGTTGAGATTGATCAGCAGCGCGACCACCGCCAGGAACGTCATCACGTTGGTGACCAGGAAGATCAGGCCGAAGCCTGCGAACCTGCGAATTGACGACAGGTCGGTCGTCGCCCGGGAAAGCAGCTGGCCTGACTGCCAGCTGTCGTGGAAGGAGGCGTGCAGCCGCTGCAGGTGGGCGTACATGTCGTCCCTGATGGACTTCTCGATGTCCGCGACCGCGCCGGACTGGATCCAGCGGCGGACCATGTTCAGCAGGCCCACGGCCGCGCCGAGGGCGACCGCCGCCAGGGCCAGCGGGATCAGCAGCCGCTTGTCGCCGTGCGCGATCGCGCCGTCGATCACGGACTTGGTCAGGAGCGGGATGGCGATCTCGGCGGCGACCGCGCCCAGCGCGGCGCCGAACATCACGATCATCTGCGTGCGGAACGGCTTCAGGTAGCCGCGAAGCCGCCACAGCGCCCCGACTGGCCGTACCCTGGCGGAGGCGTGCGAGACCAGCAAAGGGGTAACAGAGGGCATTAGCCGCGAGGTTAACCGGACGGCCGTGAAGTTGTCACCTGATTTTTCTTCAGGCGTACGGCTTGTCGGCGGGCGTCAACTCTGGCACGCTGGCTGCCCCGGAGGCTTCGCTAACCGGTTGCCGGGAGGGGCCGGCAGGGAGAGGAACCGTGGAGCGTAGCAGCACCAGTCGTCCCAGGCGTACATGAGCCGCGTATCCCGCGCGGGCGTCCTGGCTGCCTTCCGCAACGGGGTCACTGTGATCTGCGAGCTGGCCGCTCAGTTCACCGACGTGAGCTGGCTCGCGGCGACGCCATGCACCGAATGGCGGGCGGTGGACCTCGCGGGACACTTGCGGTGCGTCGCCGACGACTATCACGAGTACCTCGACGACGCTCCCGCCAGCAGGCTCGCGCGGCTGATGTCCACCAGCGCGCCCGCCGACTCGCTCGCCCGCAAGCTGGCCAGGCAGAACTCCGCCGAGCTCGCCGCGCTGCCGGACGCGCCCGGACTCGAGCACATCATGGCGTTCGCCGAATCCGCCCGGTCCTACGGGCGGCGGCTGCCGCTGTGCTGGGACCTGCCGCACCACAGGTACCGGGGGACCGACGTCACCGTCGGCGCCATGGCGGGCGCGGCCTGCGCCGAATGGCACCTGCACGCCTGGGACCTGGCCAGATCGCTGGGCAAGGACTACCAGCCGGCCGACCCCGAGCTCGTTCTGACCGCGTGGCGGGCGGGCATGCCGCAGCTGTGGCCGGTGCTCACCGGGTGGGACGGCGACGATCCGTGGCATTTCCTGCTGACGGCGTCGGGCCGGGATCCGGGCTGGCTCCTGATGTTAGAGTCTCCAGTTCGTGACCTTTGATGTAAAAGCCGTCCGGGCGGCTTACCCGGCACTGAGCGACGGCTACGCCTACCTGGACGGCGCCGCGGGCACACAGGTGCCCACCGCCGTCATCGAGGCCATCGCGGACGCCTACCGGTCCGGGATCGGCAATGTCGGAGGCACCTTCCCCGCCAGCAGCCGCTCCGGCTCCATCGTGGCCGGGTGCCGCCAGGCCCTCGCCGACCTCACCGGCGCCAGCCCGGACGGGGTCATCCTCGGCCCGAACATGACCACCCTCACCTACCGGCTCGCGGACGCGCTGTCCCGGCGCTGGGAGCCGGGCGACGAGGTGGTCGTGTCCCGGCTCGACCACGACGCGAACATCAGGCCCTGGGTGCAGGCCGCCGCCCGCCGCGGCGCCACCGTCCGCTGGGCCGAAGTCGATATATCGACCACCGAACTGCCGCCCGCTCAGTACCGCGACCTGCTGTCCGAGCGCACCCGGCTGATAGCGGTCACCGCGGCCAGCAATGTCGTCGGCACCAGGCCGGACGTGGCAGCCATCGCCGCCGCCGCGCATGCGGTCGGCGCGCTGGTCTACGTCGACGGCGTGCACGCCACCCCGCACGTACCGGTGGACGTCCGGACGCTCGGCGCCGACTTCTACGCCACCAGCGCCTACAAATGGTCCGGACCGCACATCGGCACAGTGGTCGCCGAGCCGGCCCTGCTCGAGACCCTGCACCCGGACAAGCTCGCGCCCGCCCCGCAGGGCGTGCCCGGCCGGTTCGAGCGCGGCACGTCGGCCTTCGCCGACCTGGCAGGCGTCACCGCGGCGGTGGAGCATCTCGCCTCCCTGGCCCCCGCCCCAGATAGCCCAGGTACCGCCGGAAGCAGACGGCAGCGAGTGCTGACATCCATGGCCGCCGTCGAGGGGTACGAGACGCGGCTGTTCGCCCGACTGCTCGACGGGCTGGGGGTGATGGAGCACGTGACGCTGTACGGCCGGGCGGCCCGGCGCGCGCCCACGGCGTTCTTCACCGTAGCCGGGCACTCGCCCCGGCAGGTAGCCGAACACCTGGCCGGACGCCAGGTCAACGTCTGGCACGGCGACAACTACGCCTGGGAACTGGCCGGGGTGCTCGGGCTGCGGGACTCGGGCGGCGCCGTCCGGGCCGGCCTGGTGCACTACAACGACGAGGCCGACGTCGACCGTCTGCTGGCCGCGGTCGGCGAACTCACCTGACCGCTGTCACCAGGACGGCGCCGGCCGTCGTACGCTAAAGCTGAGTGCTCTATCCAGGCCTCAGGACGGGACGATGGCAATGACGGTGCTCGGCGGCTTGCTGGCCATGCTGGCCGGGCTGCTGCGCGACCTCACCCAGCTCGCGATGAGCCCGTCCGGCTTGACCGCGCTAGCCGGGGCCGTCCTGGCCGGGGCCGTGTTCGCGGCGGTCCTGGCGCTGCTCACCTCGGTAGCCGGCGCTTCCCGCGCGGCCGCCGCCCTCCCGATGATCCGCCGTGCCTCGGCGCTGCGGGAGAAGTCCTGGCGCGCGGCGTTCTTGCGCCAGCGCGATCCCGACGCGGCGGGACGGCCCAGGCCCAGAGCACCGTCGGCGGCCCAGGCGGCCGCCATCTCCTGCTGACCAGCGGGCGCTGACCCGCGGACCTCGCGGCCGCCTCCAGCCCTCATCCCGTCGTAGCTGGAAGGCCGTTGTCACATGTTCAGTTTCCTTGGCGTCCCGGTGGACGCCGCGTACCACCTTGTCTCCGGTTTCACCGGTATCCTCACGCCCGTTCTCGGCAGCCTGGCCGCCATAGCCGCGATCATCGCGTTCACGGTGGCGGTCCGGGTTCTCCTCATGCCGCTTAGCCTGCGCGCCCTGCGCGGGCAGGCCGTCCAGGCGCGGCTGGCCCCGCAACTGCAGGCGCTGCGGCAGCGGTACGCCAGGCAGCCGGAGCGGCTGCAGCGCGAGATGTCCGCGCTGTACAAGCGGGAGGGCGCCAGCGTGTTCGCCGGCTTCGCGCCGCTGCTGCTCCAGTGGCCGTTCCTGTCGGTCATGTACCTGCTGTTCCGGTCCCCGCAGGTCGGCGGGAAGGCGAATACGCTGCTCTCCCGCGACCTGCTCGGCGTGCCGCTGGGCACCCACTGGCTCAGCGGCGCCGGTCCGGCGAGCCTGCAGGGCGCGGTTTTCCTCGGTGTGTTCGCGCTGCTGGCCGGCCTGTGCTGGCTGTCGGCCCGGCTGGGCCGCCTGATGACGGCGCAGGCAGGGGGCGCCCAGATCGCTCCCGCGGGGCCAGGCGGCACCGGGCTGCTGGTCAGGGCGCTGCCGTACCTGACCGTGGTGATCGCCGCGTTCGCTCCGCTTGCGGCCGGGATCTACCTGCTCACATCGCTGGCGTGGTCGCTGGGCGAGAGGGCGTTCTTCTGGCGTACCACCACCGCGGCCCCGGCCGTCCCCGCGGTGCCGTCAGGCGGTAAGGCCGTGGCCGCGCGGAAGGAGCCGCAAGCCCGGTTAAGGCGGCAAGTCCGGTTAAGACGGTGAGGCTGGGCCGCTCGCAGCACCGGTCGGCGGCCGCGTGCGTGATCACGTTGGTGACGGCCTCCTGGATCACCTGGTAGCGGCTGGTTTCCTCGATGGACGATAGCGGGCCGCCGTCGGCCGGTCCGCTCAGGACGCGATCAGCGTGCGCAGCAGCCGGACCGGCGGCGAGCCGTGCGCCAGCATCCGATCGTGGACCTGCTGGTCGGTCAGGCCGGGATCGGCGGCCCGCAGGTCGTCCGCCAGGTCGGAGATCTCGCAGTACCCGACGTAGTAGGTGGACAGCTGGGCCGAAGTGAGCTGGGCGCGGCGCCACTTGCCCGCCGCCTCGCCCTCCTCCTGGTAGCCACGGCCCGTCATCAGGGCCATGGCTTCCGCCTCGGTCATGCCGTGGCCGTGGATCCGGGCGTCGAGGATCGCGTTGATGATCGTGCGCAGCTGCATCTTGAGCTGCTGCATCCGCACCGCGCGGGGATCGCCCTCACCCGGGTACTGCTGCTCCGCCATGATCCGTTCGGTGTAGACCGCCCAGCCCTCGGTGAACGAGCCCGACCGCAGCGCCGCCCGGATCGCGGTGTCCGAGCCGGTGAACCGGCGCGAGTGCTGCAGCTGCAGGTAGTGGCCGGGCATGGCCTCGTGCACCATCAGGTTGTGCACCATGTGCCGGTTGTACTCGCGGTAGAACGACGCGACCCGCTGGGGCGCCCAGTCCGCCGGGGTCGGCGACACCGCGATGAACGTCGACAGCGGCGACGGCTCGAGCGGGCCAGGGGAGTCGCAGTAGGCCACGGCGACCCCGCGGTCGATCTCGGGCATCACGATCAGCTCGACCGGATCGTCGTAGACCGAGAGCAGGCGGCGGTCGGTCACGAACGCGGTCTGCGCCGTGAGGGCGTCACGGCAGAACTCCAGGATCGTGGTGTCGTCCGGCACGTCCGCGGCCAGCCGGTCGAGCACCTTCCGCACCATTTCGGGGCCGGTCTTGGCCACCCCGGCCATCTCGGCGGCCAGCTCCGCGATCTGCTCGCTCATCCGGTCCAGATCGACCTGGGCGCGGGCCAGGATCGTGTCCGCGTCCGCGGCCGCGCTCAGGGTGAGCGACAGCTTGCGGGCGAACCGTTCCGGCCCGATCCTCGGATCGGCGAAGCCATCGGGTCCGTCGAGCTGCGCGGATAGCCAGGCCCGGTGCTCGGTCAGCGCCTCGAGGGCAGCGGGCCGCACCCGGGCGAGCTCCGGGCCACAGGCGGGCGCGCCCTCAAGGGCGGCGTCGATCTCCTTGCTGACCAGCGCGATCGTGCCGTCGAACTGCCCGATCGCGGTCTCCAGGTGGACCCTCGGCATGCGCCCGAGCTGCCGCCGCGCTTCGGCCAGCACGCCGGGAATGCCGGCCAGCCTGGAAGCGACCGAAGCCAGCCGGTCAGGCAGCGGCGCGAAGTCCCTGGCCAGCAGCTGATAGATGGCCTTACCCGGGTTGGCCTGCAACGGGTTCCAGGTGTGCTCGCGCAGCTCGTCGAGCTCGAAAACGCGACGCGCCAGGCTATCCGCCATCATCGCGGCGTCCACCCGGTGCTCGGCCGACAGGGCGCCGCGATCGACGGCGGCGAGCCGCCCGGCGAAGCCGTCGAGCCCACGCCGTTCGGCCTCCAATGCCGGCGCCGAGGGATCGGGCAGGTAGGCGTCGAACCGGTGATCGCCGAGGCCGGTGGCGATGTCCGGATGCCGTTCGGCCCGGTCGTCCAGGTACTCCCGCGCCAGCCCGGCGAACTCAGCATCGGCGCTCATCAAGCCTCCCTTTCTTTCTCTCCGCGACTACCTAACCTTGACTTCCACTTCGCCCTGAAGTGTTAAAGGGCAGCTTTCAGGAACTGCTGACGGTGACTTGCGCCGAGGGATAACCGGACGCGCCGTTGGGCGGCGGCTGGGCCTGGACCGAGGTCTGGGTGTAGCCGGTCTGGTCCGTGGCGCGGGCCTCGATTAGGTGATTGCCTGGCGTCGCCTGCCACTCCCACACCCATTGCCGCCAGGTGTCGATGTCCGGCACCGCGGCCAGCCGCGCCTGGTGCCACGGGCCGCTGTCGACCCTGACCTCCACGGCGGCGATGCCCTTGTGCTGCGCCCATGCCACTCCGGCTACCGGGGTCCGTCCCGGGGCGATCGTCGCGCCGCCGATGGGCACGTCGATCCTGGACTCGGTCTTGATCGGCGCCTGCTGCGACCAGCCGCGCTGCGCCCAGTAGGCAGTAGCTGCCGCGAAGGTGGTGACCTCGATGTCGGTCACCCACTTGGTCGCGGACACGTAGCCATACAGGCCGGGCACCACCATCCGCGCCGGGAAACCGTGTTCTACGGGCAGCGCCGTGCCGTTCATCGCAACAGCGAGCAGGGCGTCGGGGCCGTCCAGTACCACCTGCAGCGGGGTACCTGAAGTGAAGCCGTCGACCGACGTGCACAGCAGCTGATCGGCGCTCGCCAGGGGACGGGCCTGCCTGATCAGGGCGGCCAGGCTCGCGCCGAGCCATTTGGCGTTGCCCACGTAGGGACCGCTCACCGGGTCAGACACGCAGGTGAGCGTGACGTAGTCCTCAATGAGCGGCCGCTTCAGGAGCTCGGCGAAGGTGATGGTGACCTCGCGTTGCACCATCCCGTGGATTCGCAGCTGCCAGCTCGCCGGATCCACCTGGGGCACGAGCAGGGCGGTATCCACGCGGTAGAAGCTGCCGTTCGGGGTGATGAACGAGCTGAGGCCGGGGATGTTCAGGTCGCTCCCGGCCGGAAGCGGCGGCGCGGGAACCGCGGGCCGGGGGAACCGCAGGGCGGCCCGCGCCTGGCTGACACTGCGCCGCGTGATCAGCTCGCGTCCGACGAGCGTCCCGGCGGCCGCGGTGGCCGCGGCTATTCCGCTGGTGACGAGGAACTGCCGCCGCCCGGGCCGGCGCGACGGCCCCGGATCATCCGGATTGGGGAGGTAGGTAAAGGAGTAGGCAGGCGTCCCCGCAGCGGATTCCGCCGGACGAGCCGGGACCTCCGGCGCAGTGGGAAGGTCCGGTGGAGTCAGGGCCTCGGGCGGAACCGGGGGACCGGACGGGACGGCGGTGGGACCGGTCGCCCTTGAGTCACGTCGGCCCAGGCGCGTCCGGGTGGGAACAGGGCCGAGCCTGGCCGCCGCGCGGGCCAGCCGGGCCAGCGCGAACGACCCGGCCGCGGCGCCCGCCAGGGTAGGCACGACGTATTCTGGCGTCGAGTTGGGCCTGGTCAGGGCGGCTGCCAAGCCGATGACGGCGAAGAGCGCGAGGCCCCACATGCCGAACGTGAGCCGGCGTACCGCCAGCATTCCGACCGCCGCGGCGTACAGGGCGAGCACTACCAGGATGCCGCCGAGCAGCACGGTCTTGTCATGGGTGCCGAATGCGGAGATGGCGAAGTTCTTGACCGGCAGCGGTGTGAGGTCGATCGCGGCCTGGCCGACCGCGAACACTGGCGAGCTCTGCGGAACGGTGAGGCCCGCGACGAGCTGAGCGGCGCCTATCGCCACCGCCCCCGCGAGCACGCCAGCCACGGCCCCGGCGAGGGCGTGCGGGGCCTGGGGCTTATCGTCGGTGAGGGACGCTGATGTCATGGCGGAATAGCGTGGGTAGACGCTCCGTCCACGCTACCTGCCCGGAGCTGTTTCGTTAGTCCCGCGAAGATTGCGCTCTTATTACCGCTCGTCCTCGAACGTCCAGCGTGTCGGGGATCCGGCGAAGTCGCCGGCCCGCATGCTGAACACGCGGTGCGGCCGGACCCCGATAGTCGCGTTCGTGGCCGGATCGAGGAAGTCCACCCGGTAGTCCGTGCGGTACTTGGCGTTCATCAGGTCGACCACTCGCCGCAAGACCGGCAGCTCGGTCGATATGTACGCGGTGCCCTCGATGATCACGGGATCGGAGGCGTCCTCCGTGGTAATGCAGCAGCGGGGATCGGCGGTCAGGTTACGGACCTTCCGGGAGCCGGCGCTGCTCGTGAACCACAATGTGCTGTCATCCCACATGCCCCAGACCGGCATGACGTGCGGCCGCCCGTCTGGCCAGACCGTCGCCACCCAGTAGTTACGCGCGGCCGTCAGCCGCTCCGCCGCCCAGGACCAGTGCAGGAGTCCGCTGCCTTCCGTCGGTCCGGCAATGCCGTACCCCGGCATATAGGGCCGGCTAACTTGAGGGATCTCCATGGCGCAGGTCTACCATGCTGTGTCAGCTCGGGGGGGCGACCCCCCGAAACCCCCGAGCTCGGGGGGACCCATCCCCCCGAACCCCCCTTTCCCCCTTGGGACTAACGTTGGGACCCGTGAAGGCATCACCGCAAACCCAGCTCCGCCTGCTCGAACTGGCCGACCTGGACGCCGAGCTTGCCCGCCTCAACCATCGCAGGCGCGGCCTACCCGAAGTCGCCGAACTGGCCCGCCTGGAGGCCAGGGCCAACGAGCTCAAGGACGCCCTGGTGGTGACCGAGACTGAGCTCGGCGACCTGACCAGGGAGCAGAGCCGGGCGGAGCGCGACGTGGACCAGGTCCGGACCAGGATCCAGAAGGACCGGGCCCGGCTGGACGCCGGGCAGGTGTCCGCCGCGCGCGAGCTCGCCAGCCTGCAGTCGGAAATCGAGTCGTTGCACCGCAGGCAGGGCGACCTTGAGGAGGTCGTGCTCGAGCTGATGGAGCGCAAGGAGACGCTCGACAGCCAGCATGACGAGCTGGTCACCGAACGCGACAGCCTCGGCAGCGAGACGGCCGCGGTGGCAGCCCGACGGGACGCCGCCTTCAAGGAAATCGACGAGCAGGCGACTAAAGCATCCGACCAGCGCGGCCACGTCGCTGCCGAGGTGCCCGCCGACCTGCTCGCCCTGTATGACCAGATCCGCAAGACCAAGGGCGTCGGCGCGGCCATGCTGCGAGCCGGCCGGTGCGAGGGGTGCCACCTGAGCCTCAACGCGGCGGACCTGAACCTGATCCGGGCGTCGGCGCCCGATGAGGTGATCAGGTGCGAGGAGTGCCGGCGGATCCTCGTCCGTACCCCCGAGTCTGGCCTTTAGGTGCGCACGAGGACCAACTGGATGCCCGCCCAGGGCGAGCCCACGGTGACCTTGCTGCTGCGGCACGGGCAGACGGCGATGTCGGTGGAGAAACGGTACGCCGGAACGTCCGATGTCCCGCTCACAGAAACCGGAGTGCGGCAGGCCGCCGCCGCCGCCAAGCGGCTCGCCGGGGCGGGCATCGGCGCGATCGTGACATCGCCGCTGCAACGCGCCGTGCGGACAGCCGAGGAAGTAGCGGCGGTGACCGGCGTCCCGCTCGTGACCGATGACGGCTTCAGGGAAACCGACTTCGGCGCCTGGGAAGGCCTGACGTTCGCCGAGGTGCGGGAGCGCTGGCCGTCCGAGATGACCGCATGGCTAGCCGACCCGGCCGTCCCGCCGCCCGGCGGCGAGAGTTTCGCCGCGGTCAGCGAGCGGGTCACCGCCGCGCTGCACCGCGTGCTGGCCGGCCGGGACCGCCAGACCGTCCTGATCGTCAGCCACGTCACGCCGATCAAGACGCTGGTCGCCGGGGCCCTGCTCGCCCCGCCGCCCGCGCTCTACCGGATGCACCTGGACCTGGCCGCCCTGTGCGAGATCGACTGGTACGCCGACGGCCCCGCCGTCCTCCGCTCCTTCAACGACACTGCGCACCTGCACACTTAAACGTCCGGCCGGGTTCACTCCCGCCTCGGCGGTGATAATTAAGCACGTCGCCCCGTCGCATTTGGCACTAGGTGCTGAACCGGGCCCTGCCGCGGCGCGGTCTGCTAGCGGCCTAGTGCCCTAGCACGCTACGTTGGCCCGCCGTCGGCGCCCCGCCAGCCCCCTCAGTATCGGCGCCGGTCTCAGCGCCAACCGGCCAACCGCACCGATGTGACATAGAGGCGGTGGCAACCGCACCGATGTGACATCGGGGCGGTTGGATCTGAGGTCGGCCGCGGCGGGCACACGACCTAGCCAGCCGGGCGTGACCTGACATGACATACGCGCGCCCGATGCGGCAGGCAGGTTCAGCAAGGCGGGAACCGCAGGCCGTTCGGTCAAAAAGAGGACAGTAATTAGTACGGCGGGTAAATGACCGCCGAATTCCGGGCGAACGATTTTCTCCTGGCCCCGGATATCGGCGCTGCCTATGGCCGTTCTCATAAACTCCGGCCCCTGCTTCCCGTCCTCCCGTTCGCCTGCCTGGCCGCCGGCCTCGCGTTGGCCTCGGCCAGGAGTCCGGGCACGCAGGAACCGGCCCTCGAGCAGCCAGACGACCTCACCAGCCAGGTACCAGGCCAGGTCGGCTAGGCCGATCTTTGCCGAATCGTGCCGTGAAATCCTTGCCATGCCCGTGTCGACAGGAGCAAATTTGTGCGAGAGCGGCTCCAACTGGGCGAAGCTGATCATTAGCGGTCGAAGCTGGGGAGGGCGGTATGCGAACGCATCGACGAGCCAGGCGGGTGCCTGCTCTGTCCGTGCTCTTCGTGAGCGCAACGTTGATACTGGGGCTGAGTTCAGCGACTACCGAAGCCGCGCATGCGGCGAGTGCCGGCGTCCGCCCGAACAAGGTCGGTGAGCTGGACTGCAATGGCCTGAGCCCCGCCCAGCGGCCGGTCAAGCCCGCCGTCCTGTGCGCCGACCCCCGGGGATCGGATGGGGGACGGTTCGAGGAGAACGGGCATTACATCGGGCACGACGAGCCATCCCTGCGCTTCATCTCCGCGCAGCCAGGCTCGGGCGACAACACCACGCTCACCGAACGCCTGCCGGTCGAGCCCGCGGCGCTGCCGACCGTGCGTCATCCCGGGCGGGACGTGACGCACACGTTCGAGCTGACCATCGCACCGTGGCTCTCGACCGATGTCTGCGACCCGCAGTCCACGCCGATGCTGCCCTGCACACCTGAGTCTGACGCCAATGCGCCGAACGGCAGTTACCCGGGCGCGGGCGCGGCCTTCGTGGAGTTGCAGTTCTATCCGCCCGGCTTCGCCCCCTTCGCCGACAGCATCAGCTGTGACAACACGCACTGGTGCTCAGCGTTGACCATCGACAGCCTTGAGTGTTCCGCTAGTGGATCGTGCAACCCGAACTGCACCGAACCAGTCAACTTCGCGTTCATCCAGACCAACGGCGTACCGGCCGGGCCGCCCAGCCCGCAGCTGAGCGACCTCACCACGTTCACGCCGGACTCGCGCACCTTGCTGATGAACCCGGGCGACGCGATCACCATGCAGCTGTTTGACGCCAGGGTCCCAGGCGGGCATGCGCTCGAAGTCAGAGAGACCGATCTCACCACCGGCCGGAGCGGCTACATGATCGCCTCGGCGGCCAACGGCTTCATGAACACCAGCCCTGCCGACTGCTCTGGCACGCCGTTCAACTTCCAGCAGGAGTATTCGTCCGCGCGTGCGCAGAACATCATTCCGTGGGGCATCGGGCCTTACATGATCAACAGCGAGTTCGAGGTGGGTCACTTCGAGCCATGCACCTCGGTCAGCGGCGCCGTGACATCCCCGGGCAGCGATACCTACTACACGAACTGCTCGGGCCCCTACGAGTCGACCGCCGAGGATCCCACCCTCGAACCAGACGACGCGCCGTGCTATAAGTTCGGCGACACGCACGGAGGCACCGCGGCTCCGAACCTGGTGACCGGCTGCGACGTATTCACCGACGCGATCGGCGACCTGGACTGGGACGGCACGCCGTACTACCCGGACTGGCCGGACTCGGTCACGCCGGACCGGTTCCCCTCAACGTTCCTCCAACTGCAGCCCACCACCAATGGCGGCCATCGCTATCCCCAGATCCAGTTCATGACGGACGCCAGCGCGAGCGAGCTCAACACGAACTGCGATCTCAACTCGGGCGCGGGATGCGTGCTCCCGCCTAAGGGTCCAGGGAACTTCTACCCGTACTGGACCCAGGCGAGAGTCGCCGGCGCCTGCGTCTGGGAGTTCGGCAACATGCGCAATGGCAACACGTTCGGCGGTGACGCACAATACGGCTCAGTCGGGCCAGGCACCATCGGGGCATTCGCCGGGCCGATCCGCCCGAACCCGAACTGCTACTAACGGGACACCGTGGGCTGACTCGTCCAGACCGACCTAAGGTTCGGGCTGGACGAGTCAGCCGCGAGCCGCCACCGGCCGTCGGCGGGCGCCGCCTCGGTCAGCTGCTCCGGCCCGGTCGCGTTCGGCGTATCCTGAGCACGGGTGAGTCGGCCGGGCGGTCGCGCCGGGCGCAAGCCCGGTGAGGAAGGTCCGGGCTCCACAGGGCAGGGTGGTCGGTAACGCCGACCCGGGGTGACCCGCGGGACAGTGCCACAGAAAACAGACCGCCTCCGCGCCAGCGCGGAGGTAAGGGTGAAACGGTGGTGTAAGAGACCACCAGCGCCGCAGGTGACTGCGGCGGCTCGGTAAACCCCACCCGGAGCAAGGTCAAGAGGGGAGCCACGGCTCCCTGCGCGAGCGTTCGAGGGCGGCCCGCCCGATGCTCGCGGGTAGACCGCACGAGGCTGCCGGCAACGGCAGTCCCAGATGGATGACCGCCGCTCCGCGAGAGCGGAGGCACAGAACCCGGCCTACAGGCCGACTCACCCGCCGAACCTCCTGCGTGGAAATCGGCGTTAGCGTATTACGCTGGCCAGTCGGCACGCCCGGAAACACTGATCTGGGCAAACAATCTGCCGTGGCCCAAAGCCGGTCCGACGGACACCTCCTGTGCCAGATCTGCTGAGACAACGAGCGAATGCGTCAGGTTGGCTGAGACCGTCACTCTAACTGAGACTGGACAGCTCGGATCCGTTCGAGAGCCACAGCTAGTTCGAGAGCCACAGCTATCTGTACTCCTGAGTACAGGCATTCTCAGTACCAGGCTCCTGGCGGCACTCCTGAGAACTTGGCCGGCCGGTAGTCCCAGCCCGCGGGATCGGCTCCTGGCCGACAGGTTTTAGGCGTAACCCCGTATTTCGATCCGCCATCGCCCGGTTCGGGTGAGGCAGTGGGTGTCGGCGGCCTACTGCTTGACCAGCGTGCCGACGGTGACGTGCGGCCAGTGGATGCCGTTGAAGTCGAGCATCACCAGCTGCGTGTACTGCAGCTGGTGCTTGTCCGGCTGGCCCCCGGTGCCGGCGATCGTCTCGATCCAGAACGTCGCCTCGGCCTGCGTGGCCTGGGCGTTGCCTCCGGGAGGATTGCCGCTCGTGGCCAGGAACGCCGTGTTGGCGGTGCCGCCGCCGGCCTTGATGATGCTGTGATTGGTCGCCACGTGCAGGAACGTCCGGCTCTTCATGGTCGTGCCCTGAAGCGAGGACTGGAGTGCGTCCTGCAGCACGCTGTTGGGGTTCTTGACGATGTTCTGCGTCACTCCGGGAGCCACGGAGCGGAACTGGGTCGGCTGGGACAGGTTCAGCTCGGTGAACGTCTGGGCCACGGAGTTGAAGTCGCTGTTCGCGGGCGCCGGGCTGCCGAAGAAGAACGGCAGGATGTTGTTGTCCGGGATGTTCTGAGGACCTCCCGGGTGCACCTCAGCGACGCCTTGGGCCAGGATGACCGTGCCGTGCGGGATCGACGCCATGCGGACCACCGACGCCGGTTCGCTGGGATCGGTCGTATGGGGCACCGTGGCCCAGATGCCCGGCTCGATGTGGAGCCCCGCGCCGGTGCTCGACTCGCTGATCTGCTGCATGTAGGTCAGGCCGAACATGTCGATGTCCGCCATCGCCAGCCCGCGGTTGGGGATCGGCCCGTTGATCCGCGTGAACACCAGCGTCTCGTCGGTCTTGTTCAGCTCGAGAAAGCGGTCCTGCTGGTTGGCCGGATGGTGCGGCCTCCAGATGGCGTTGAAGCCATGGCCCTTCCACGTGCCCAAGAGGCCTGCCAGGGCCCCGAGTGGATCGGGTCCCGCCGCGAGCGCCTTGATCGCCTCCGTCGCCTCTGCCTCAGGCGTGGCGAGCCCCGCGAACGCGAAGTCCGAGTCCGTCTGCGTACCTGCCGTCATGATGACTCCCTCCAGGATCAGTAGCCGCTTGGCCCGGTGTAGTTTTGATCATCACGGTTGCTCATTGGTCCCCTCTGCGCAGAGGGTGACGTTTGTGTATGCCGACGTCTCTTCAATGAGTCAGAGACGTGCTGCCGCATCCTTGATACATCTCCGACTTCTACTAGGGCAGGTACGCCACGGCAGTCGTAGGAGAGCGGGACATAGTGGGGGAGGCTACGCCGTGAGCGCCGCTGGATCTGGCGCCTGGTTGAAGCCGGGGCACTAGCGGCAGAAGTCGCCGGCGAGCTGGTCGTTGAGGACGTGGGTGCGGACCTGGAGCAGGAGGCGGGCGCCGCGGGGTGTCCAGCGCATCTGCTGCTCTTTTGACCATGCGCTCGCTAGCGATGATCTCGGCCGGGCCGCCGGATCATCGCGGTGTAGGGGAAACGACCGTTACCCCGACACAGCCCCCTGACGCGGCGCCGCGCGGCGCTCCCAGGTCACGGCGTCGGGAAACAATGTCGGGAAAACTATGCCGCCTAACTAGGCTGGCATGGCCGTTTGCGCTACAGTCAGGGCCATGGCAGTCACCGCGGCGGGGTACCGGCCCGGGCAGCCGCGGCCCGGCTGGCCGTACGCGCTGCCTGCCCGCCGATCGAGGGCCGGGTGATGGCGAAGATCGGGTACGCGCGGGTGTCCACCCGCAGCCAGAAAGAAGACAGCCAGGTCGATGACCTGACCGCCTACGGGTGCGAGAAGATCTTCACCGACACCGCCTCCGGCAAGCACGCCGCCCGCCCCGAGCTCGACAGGGCCCTGGCCTACCTGCGCGCGGGCGACGTGCTCGTCATCACCCGGCTGTCCCGCGCGATGCGGTCGCTCAAGCACCTGCTCGCGCTCGCCGACGAGCTACGCGAGCGCGGCGCCGGCCTGGTGGTCCTGAAGCAGCAGATCGACACCACCACGCCGGCCGGGCGGCTGGCCTTCCATATCCTCGCGGCGATCGATGAGTTCCAGCGCGAGCTGATCGTCGAGGGCACCCGCGAGGGCCTCGATGCCGCCCGCGCCCGCGGCCGCACCGGGGGCCGCAAGCCCAAGCTGAACGACCGGCAGGCCGCCACCGTCCGCCGCATGTACCAGGCCCTCGGCCCGGACGGCAGGCGACAGCACACCGTCGCCGAGATCGCCCAGGCCGTCGGCGTCCACCGCACCACCGTCTACGACTACCTCAACAAGGAGCACTGACATGGCCGACAGCCTCCAGGACGCGCCCCGGCACGCCGGGCAGGTCGTCCGCCGCGTGCTGCTCCGCCGCAACCTCGCCATCGACACCGAGACCGCCCAGCTCGTCGCCGACGCCGTCCAGGCCGTGCTCCGCACCGATGCGCCCTCCCGGCCGCCGCGCCGACGCCGGCGTGTTCCCCCCGCCGACTGCGCCCCGCTGTTCTGATCCGGCAGGCGTGAGCTTCTGGCAACTCAGCCTCCCCTCACCGGACAGTCTCGCGGACCACCTATATGAGACGACGCTGCCGACGGTCGGCGGTCCTGGTGACCGCGCTTCTGGATGTCTCGCTGGGGAAGCCCCCTAACGGACACCGGCCGAGATCACGTATTACTAAGCCCGGCCAAGTCAGTCCAGGTCTTCCCAGCCCCATGGCGCGGCCGGGCTGCCGTCGGCCTGCCGCCCGAAACGGAACTGATCCTCGCCCACCAGCACCCAACCGCACCATCGATCACTCAGGCTGAATAGCTACGAACAGCCGGGTTGACAGTCAGTCAGTCCTGTTTCCGTTGCACCGTCAGCAGCAGCTCCCCCTATCGGTCATAAGCAGCTCTCCCCTCGCTCTCCCCCGTATTCTGGCCGTTACGTCCCCGCTGGTGGCCAGGAAAAAGTCCCCACCCCTCGGGTTGATTAGGTCTTGGTCAGGGTGGTTCCTCCTTTGGCTCTGGCTTGGCGCATGCGGTAGGAATCACCGTCGGTGACTACGACATCGCGTGGTGCAGGAGCCGGTCCAGCAGGCTGACGGCGGTGGTGTGCTCGGGCAGGAACCGGCCCCACTGGTCGAAGGGCCAGTGGCTGGCGATGCCGAGGGAGCGGCGTTCGTAGGCGGCGGAGACGAACCGGAACAGCAGCTGGGCTCCGGTGTCGTCCAGCGGGGCGAACCCGACTTCGTCGACCAGGAGCAGGTCGTTGCGGAGCAGGGTGTCGATCACTTTCCCGACGCTGTTGTCGGCCAGGCCGCGGTAGAGGGTGTCGGCCAGGTCGGCGGCGGTGAAGTAGCGGACCTTGTGCCCGGCCTGGACGGCGGCGACACCGAGGGAGACCAGGACGTGGCTCTTGCCCGTGCCGGGCGGCCCGACCAGGCACAGGTTCTCGGCGGCGGTGATCCATTCCAGGGACGCGAGATAGTCCAGGGTGGGGCCGGGGATGGAGCAGGCGGACCTGTCGAGCTCGGCGAGGGTCTTGATGACGGGGAACGCGGCGCTCTTCATCCGGGTCCGGGCGTTGGAGGCGTCCCGGGCGGCCAGCTCGGCGTCGATCAGGGTGCGCAGCAGTTCCTCCGGCGCCCACCGCTGGGTCTTCGCGGTGATCAGCAGCTCGGGGGCGAGCTGGCGCATCGCGGCGAGCTTCGCCGGCGCAGCCCGGCGGCCAGGTCGGGGGCCAGCGGCGGCGGCGCCGCGGTCATGACAGCCCGCCGATGGCGTAGTCGGCCAGCGGCCGGACCGGGACAATGGGCAGGTCCAGGACGAGCGCGTCCCCGGGTTCTGCGGTGGGCCCGGGACGCCGGCGCTGGCGCCGAGGATGGACCGCACGTCGGCGGCGCGCCACCGGCTGAACGCGACCGCGCGGTCCAGCGCGGCGGCGAACGCCTGCTCGCCGTGGGCGGCGCGCAGCGTGTTCAGCTCGGCCAGCTCCGGTCCCAGCCGGGTGTGCCCGGCCGCGGCGGCGCCGGTGATGAACGCCTCGGCGGTCGGGCCGAGTGCGCAGAACTCCTTCTCCGCCGCGGTCCTGGGCCGCACCGCCCGCCGCGGCGAGGCGGGCCGCGGGCCGCCGTAGTGCTCATCGCGGACCGAGGCCCCGCCGGGCGGGACCAGGAAATGCTCGGCAACGACCTGCCCTGTGCCGGTCATGATGGCCAGCAGCCGCCCGTCATCGGTGCGCAGCTTGACAGTCTCGCCGATCAGCCTGACGGGCACGGAGTAGCGGGCCGAGGCGAACCGCACGCACGACAGGCGGTCCACCTTGCGGGTGACCTGCCGCCCGATGCTGGCCCGCAGCGACGGCAGCGGGCCGAGCAGTTCCCGCTCGATGACCAGCCGCTCGGCCGGCACCGCGCAGATCTCGCTGTGGATCACGCCGTTGACCTCCGCGCACCACGCCACGGCGGCGGCGTTCGCGGCCGCCAGGTCCCCGAACGGCGCCTGCGGCACTATCAGGTCGGCTTTGGCATAGCCGACCAGGTTCTCCACGATCCCCTTCGATTCCGGATCGGCCGCCTCGCAGAAGTCCGGCCGGAACCCGTAATGGCCGGCGAACCGGACGTACTCCGCCGTGGGCACCACGACGTTGGCCACGACGCCGCCTTTCAGGCAGCCCATCCGGTCCGCCAGCACCTTGCCGGGCACCCCGCCCAGCACCTCGAAGCACTCCGCCAGCAGCGCCAGCGTGGTCTCGGCCCGCTCATCACCGGCGAACCGCACGAACCGGACCCGGCACCAGGCCAGCACCGCGCAGAACACGTGCAGCCCGCCCTCGCTGCCCCAGTCGATCACCAGGTGCTCACCCGGCGACCACACCGCCGGCGCCGGCCCCGGTGATGCTCCCGCCGCAAATATCCTCTTTTGGTAGCTCTATGGCTGCGCAATTTTCCTATAGGACGCTTCGCCGACTGACAGATACTCCCGTTCCACACTGGCACAAGATCTGTAGTCATACCTCTCTTTCTGCAACTTTGCCTGAGGCACTGCGCCGCCAGGCCCGCAAGCGCGCCCCGCAGTTTCTCCCACGACCACCTGTACCTCCCGAGCAGGGCCTGCATCCGGTGCGGTCCCTCGTGCCCGGCCGCTTCTGCCAGTTCCCAGCAGTTCGCCCGCGTTCCCCGCGACAGCGCCCTCACGTAATCCAGCGCCGCCACGATGCTGCGCCGCTGCCGCATCACCCGGCCCAGCACCCCGCTGACCAGGCCATCCGCTCTCTCCCCGCACTCGGCGGCATCTTCTATGCTGGCCACTGCGGCCGTGGCCGTCTCTTGTTTTTCCACAAAATCCAGGAACGAGCCACGGCCGCCCCGCGTTGCACGCCCGCCAGCCGCGGTCCGGCCGGAAACAGCCGTCTAATCTCGTCACGTACTGTCACGCCAGCCGATGCCCGGCGATCACGCAACAGGCAGCGCCAAAGCACTCAGCGTGAAACAGCGACTGTAATAGGTGGCATGCCACATTTCAGACAGGCCTTGATCGTCCTACCCGTTTCCCATCCTCATGATGGCTACCGATGCTTGGATCGGTTTACCACATCCGGTTCCGGCATCCTGGAACGGGATGAGGATTCCCGAAGGAAAATCAGCGGCAACTGCGGAGTGAGCATGAGCACCACCGCCAACTGGGCAGACGCAGGAAACAACGCCAAGGCCGATGATGCCCTCAGCGTTGAGAAGCCTCAACCGGTGGGCCAGGATGGCATCGGCGATGTCACGCTGACCTCCCCGCGATTGCCGCGGGAGCCCAAGAGCCGCCGAGAACAGTCGATGTGGCTGGCGGGCTACGTGGCCGCCAGCCTGCTGCTTTTCCTCTGCTATGTGCGGGTCTCCGGCACCGTGCCCGTGACCGCTGACGGCGGGAACAACGCTATGCAGGCGTGGGACATGCTGCATGGCAACTGGCTGCTCCGGGGGTGGGTGCTCGGCGATGCGTCGTACTACACCACGGAACTGCCGGAGTATGTGCTCGTCGAGATCTTCCACGGGCTCAGCTCAGAAATCGTCCATATCTGTGGTGCGATTACCTACACGCTGCTCGTCGTCCTGGCCAGCCTGCTCGCAAAAGGCGACAAGACAGGAAAAGAAGGCCTGATAAGGGTACTGATCGCTGCTGGGATCATGATCGCGCCGCAGCTCGGTCCCGCTAACGCGGGTGTCCTGCTATTGGAGCCGGATCACATCGGGACCGGGGTGCCGCTGCTGCTGACCTTCCTCCTGCTGGACCGGTCCTCGCGCCGCTGGTGGGTGCCGGCGGCCATCGGCCTGATGCTGGCCTGGGGGCAGATCGCCGACCAGACGGTACTGGCGATGGGCGTGCTGCCGGTTGTCGTGGTCTGCGGAACGCGCGCCTACCGTGACATCGTGCAGCGCGGTGAACCGGCCCGGGCCCACTGGTTTGACTTGGCGCTGGCAGCGTCGGCCATCGCCTCGGTTGGCGCGGCAGACGCCGTCGTCAAGCTGATCAGCAGCCTCGGCGGATATGCCGTCCTCCCGGTGAACACCACGCTAGCGCCAAGCGCCGCCTGGCCCGCCCATGTGACGATGGTGGCAGACGGCGTGCTCCGGCTCTTTGGCGCTGCCTTTTACCTTGGCCCCGTCGGCCTCGCCACGGGCCTGAGCATCATCCACCTAGTCGGGGTGGCACTGGCGCTCTGGGCGATCGGCTGCGTCATCCGGCGGTTCTTCGCCTGGGACGACCTGATCGAGCAGATCCTCACGGTGGCAATAGTGGTGCAGGTGACCGCCTATGCGCTCAGCACGCTGCCGTACGCCAACTACCAGGAGCATGAGATCGCGATCGTGTTGCCGTTCGGTGCTGTCCTTGCCGCCCGGGTGCTCGCGAAACGGCTCACCCAGGCCAGGCTGCTGCCCGTGCTGGCGGTGGTGGCGTGCGGTTATCTGGTAGCGCTCGGCTACGGCATGCGTCAACCGCAAGTTCCGGCGCGTGATGCGGCACTCGCCAGCTGGCTCAGTGCGCACCACCTCACCGCCGGCCTTAGCACCTACGGCGACGCCGGCAGCGTCGAACTCGCCAGTCACGGCACCGTCATGATCGCCGTCCCGCACCTTCACCAAGACGACGCCAGCCGCGGAAGCATGTTCGAGGCAACGGCCGCGAACTTCGACCCGCGACGGCACTACGTGAACTTCGCGGTTACCACCAAGCTGGACGGTCTCTCGTTCTCCATCCCGCCCCGCGCGCTCATTCGCGCATTCGGCGAACCCGCCCATACCTACCATTACGAAGCTTGGACCATAATGACCTGGAACAAGAATCTGCTCGACCAGTTCCAGTAATCCGACGGGGCACAAGCGCCAGCACGCACTGAAGTTTTCTCGGTATCCTTACTGAGCTCGTCACTATCTGACGCCCTGGTGTAGCAGGCGCGTGCGTGCCCGTCCACGTAGAGGAAGCCCAGCGCCTGGGACGGGCCGCGGCGTGCCGGCGGGCCAGCGCCATGATCAGGTCCGCTGCCTTGCCGGCCGCGGCGAGCTCGCCGAGCTTGCGGCGGATCGTCTTGACTTCCGGCGCCCGGTCCAGGACTGGCACCCGGCCCAGCGCCGCGGGCGGGACCCTCGTGGCGCCCTCGGCCCGGGGCTCGTCGGCCAGGGCCAGGAACACCAAGGTCAGCAGCGTAGCGGCCAGCCCGTAGAATCCGTCCTTGAGCCGGCCGTAGACCTGCCGGGCCGCCTCCAGCAGACCGGTGCTCTCCAGCGCGGGCAGGGCCAGCAGCAGCCCGGCCAGCGGATACCGGGCACCGGGGGCGGACACCGGCTCGGCGCCCTCGCCGGGCAGCCCCCACCGGGCCAGCGTCCGCTCCCCGTCCCGGGGCACCGGATCGGGCAGCACCGGCAGCGGCTCATCCGCGGCCGCCGCCTCGCCGTCCCGCTGATCAGGCCCGCTGCCCTGGCCGACCCTGATTATCTTGCAGGAATTTCTCACAAACCGGGCGCGAAGGGCGGGAACGACACGCCGTAAATGCAGGTCAGCCCTCAGCGCGGAACATCGTTGCGAACCCGGGATCGGCCAGCAGGTCATCGCGCAGGTACTTGACCGCCACCACTATCCCTGAGTTGTCCTCCCTAGCCAGCACCACATCGCCGAATCCGCCCGAGCCCAGTACCCGCCGCCCGGTATACCCGGGAATCATCCACTCCGGCATTTCAATCCGTCCCCTCGAAGGTGCGACCTCGCGCCTCAGCGGATGCCCTCCTTCAGCATCACGACAGACTCAGACATCAATACCGTCCCCAGACCGCCTTGGCGTCCGCCCATTTTCCGGCTTACTGGGCCGTAGTCCGGACTCGCTGATGTTGTTCGTGGGCCACACATCGGTGTCGGTGGTGAATCTCAGGATGTCGGCTTCGCGGGCGCCGCAGAACTCGAGCATGTCCCGGCCGGGATGCTGCTTCGTGCTGTTCTTGGGGCCGGGGATGCGGGGGACGTCGGCGAGGGCGACGGTGATGGCGCGGCGGAACAGCTGCTCGAGGGGCTCGCGGATACCGGCGGGGATCGCGGCCAGTCCGGCGTCGCTGGCCTGGTTGCGGGCGTGGATCAGCTTGCGGAGCGCTTCTCGCGCCTGCGCGGGCCAGATCTTGCCGGGGTAGGCTTCCGCGCAGTCTTGCAGGTCGCGAAGTATGTGGGCGATACATGCCTGATGGCCGGAGACGTTCTTCCACGTGGCGTGGAAGTAGTTGCCGTACCGGTCGGTGACCGCGATCCCGGCGAAGCCGGTGAGTATCCCGAAGTCCTTCATGCTGGCCAGTGACCTGGTGCCCAGGTGGAACAGGGAGTACCGTTCGGTGAACGCGCCGTGGACGTACTTCTTCTCCCCGGCCGCCCCGGATCGCAGTGTGGTCTCGTCGAACCCGACGACCTTCGCCGCGATGAGCAGCGTCTTGATCATCTTGACGGCCCCGGCGGCCATCGCCGCGGCCTTGGCCAGACAGGAGTGGATGAACCCGGCGGACACCTCCGCGCTGGCCACGTCGGACAGCAGCATCTTGCACCGCTCTACCGGCACGTGCTGTAAGACCAGCAGGTAGACCGCCAGTGCCCGCAGCTGCGGACCGACCGAGACCGGTGAGTCCGGAACGCCGCGGGCGGTACGCCACGTGGGTCTTCCCGCATGCGCACAGCGCCTCGTGCAGGTCATGCTGGATCGTCTGTGCCTTCTGCTCGGGGACCTCTTTCTGCTGGTACTACCGCGCTACCCCCAGATCGGCGGCATTGCCGAGGTCCGCCCCGCACTCGCAGGTGCCCGCAGGGTAATAGTCGAAAGCTCCGCCGGTGCGTGCTCCATCGCGGAGCTACGGCCCTTACGACCAGGCCGGCCATCTGGCCGACCGCAAACTAAGTACCTGAGTCTTGCACTACGACGATCATTAGGTCAATGGCGACACGGCTGCCGTATAAACGATCAAAGGAGGTGCCGCCAGCCGCTTTTAGCGGCTAGCTGACAAGGCATACCCTGCATTAGATAATCCGGCGACGTAACGGAATGTATGCCAATAACGTGCTCACCTCGGGAAGCCACGCCGGCCGTATGTTTTGCATTGGCCGCCGTCGGGGTCGACGAGAGGCCGCCCCGGGCAGGAGGCACCAGGCCAGCGGCCACGAGAGGGCTTATCGGCATCAGCCGGCCTACACGGGCGCGCCGATAGGATGGAGGCGCGGGAGGTGCAGAGGTTGTCTGGGCCGGCTGATCGCAGACGACTGCCGCTACTGGAGGACGAGGATCTGACCGGTGAGGCGGTCATCGAGCCGAGCCGGCTGATCCGTCCGGTCGACGCGCCGACGGTCGCCGTGGCGTGCTTCTTCCGTGACGTCGTCGAGGAACTCTCCGGCCGTCAAGACGCGAGGCCAGTGTGTCGCCTGCACAGCGAGATGGGTCCGGCATCGTTGTGGGAGATCGAGCACCGGGGTGTACGGCTGGGCGTGTTCCATCCCGGAGTCGGGGCGCCGCTGGCCGGTGCCATGCTCGAGCAGGTCATTGCCCGCGGAGTTCGCGGAGTCATCGCCTGCGGTGGGGCAGGGGCGCTGGTACCGGAACTGGTGATGGGGCACGCGGTGATCTTGACCGGCGCTGTGCGCGACGAGGGCACGTCCTTCCACTACCTGTCGGCCGGCCGGGTCGTCCCGGCTGACCCGGGTCCGGCTGAGAGCCTGGCCGACGCGCTTAGCGCCGCCGGCGTGGAGACGACGCACGGCCTGAGTTGGTCGATGGACGCCATCTACCGCGAGACCCGGGCCCGGGTCTCGCGCCGGGTGGAGGAAGGGTGTCTAGTCGTCGAGATGGAAGCGTCCGCGCTGATGGCGATCGCCCGCTACCGCTCCATCCCGTTCGGCGAGGTGGTGATGGCCGGAGACTCGCTGGCCGACCGGGAGTGGCAGCACCGTGGATGGATGACGGCCAAGTCGGCGCGCCGGCAGTTGTTCGCCTCGGCCGCGGACGCCGCCGTCGCATTGACGAGGTGACCGGGTTCCAGATGCAACGGTGCCGCCCCGGGCGATCGAGCAGGGGCTGCCGGACAGGTGCCCGCGCCGCTGTTCGGCTGGATGCATGAGAAGCCGTGGAAAGAGGCGCGGTGGTGTAATTGCCTGGATGCTGGACGACGTCGAGCTCCGGGAGTTGCGGATCTTCCTGGCGGTGCTGGTCGCCGCCATGCGCGAGACCGGGGCGCAACGGCCTGGTGCAGGAGTACGGGCGGGCTGCCCGCGGTCCTCGCCCGCACCGCCCGGGCGGCATCGCGGGCGGTGCACGTGGGGTACCTGACGGCGCTACACCAAGGTCAGCAGCGTAGCGGCCAGCCCGTAGAATCCGTCCTTGAGCCGGCCGTAGACCTGCCGGGCCGCCTCCAGCAGACCGGTGCCCTCCAGCGCGGGCAGGGCCAGCAGCAGCCCGGCCAGCGGATACCGGGCACCGGGGGCGGACACCGGCTCGGCGCCCTCGCCGGGCAGCCCCCACCGGGCCAGCGTCCGCTCCCCGTCCCGGGGCACCGGATCGGGCAGCACCGGCAGCGGCTCATCCGCGGCCGCCGCCTCGCCGTCCCGCTGATCAGGCCCGCTGCCCTGGCCGGCCTCACCGCCGGCGGCCGGGGCCTCACCGCCGGCGGCCGGGGCCTCACCGCCGGCGGCCGGGGCCTCACCGCCGGCGGCCGGGGCCTCACCGTCGGCGGCCGGACCCACTTCGCCCAGTCCTTGGGACGCCCCCGGGGCACATTGAGGGCACATCGCCACGAGATCTGCTTAGAGCGGATGAGAACCGCCGAGAACTCAACCGCAGATCAGACGGCATACGAAATGCGTTGGCCGTGGTCAGAAGCATGCCCGCACGAGACCCGGCCTACAGACCGACTCACCCACCTTCTATCCGTCTAGCCTGCGTGCCGCAGAACGGATGGGTGCCAGGGGCACATCGGGGGCAGATCAGCCACTTGCCGAACGCTTTATCCGGCGCGTCGCGGGCGCGGCTACTGGCCTCGGGCGCTGGGTGGCCGTAGAGGTCGACGGTGGTGTGATCGGCAGCGCCGGGATTTGGTGTTACTGCTGGTCAGGTTGGTTCTTGAGGTGTTGTGGCGGCTTGTTGTCCAGGCAGCAGCGGAACGAAGTCCTGGACGACGGGGTTGGTGTCGTTGGCGGGCGGCCAGGCGACGCCGCAGTCATCCAGGCCCGATGCGACCAGGGCGTCCCTGCGCCCATCCACTCCCGAGGCGCCAAGTTGATCTTCGTCGGCGCCCCTAGAACATGAGCAGCCGAGACGTAGCCCGTTGTCAGGCCATCTAATCGCGATATAGCTTGGCTGCATGGACGTACGGACACACGAGGATGTCGCCGCCGCGGCGGCCGTGCATACCGAGCTCGGCCGAGCATACGACGATGCCGTGGCCGAAGGGCTGGTCGAGAGGATCAGCTCGGAGATCGACAAGCAAGTGGACGCAAGGCTGGCACAGCGGGGCATCCAGCCCAGCATGACCGCATGGACGAACCTCGCCATGGGCCTGGGCTCGGTCGGGCTAGGCATCGGCGCCACTGCCGTGACGCTGCATTCCTGGCCGTCCAGCGGAGTTGCACCCAAGGCAGAACTCGATCTGGGCTCATTCCGGGCATCCTTGCTGACAAGCACCAGCTCGGTGAGTACCGCCCAGGTGATTCTTATCGCGCTGATCTGGATCGTTATTGGGGTCATCAACATCGCCTACGCCCGCCGCCATCTAAGTCGGCCCTGAGCGGTGCAGCCACGCTACGACTAGTTCGGAGTGAGCCACGTCTCCTCCGATCTGGCCCGTAAGCCTGAATGGTGACCGACGCCGGTGAACTCCCGGATGATCTGGGCGAGCCTCGCGGGCTGGTCGAGGGGAATGAGCGTGTAGCTGTCTTCCACCTCGACCAGCTGTCCGTGCGGGAGGAGCTTGGCGAGCCGCTGGCCGTGTTCGGGCGGCATCACCCGGTCTCCGCGAGCCCAGACGACGAGGGCCGGATGGTCGAAACCCGGCAGGCGCTCCGCCGCCTCGAGAAGGAAACGGGTGTCGGCGGCCGCGGCGCGCAGTGTCCGCACGGCGTCGCGGCGGATCTCGGGCCACGTCAGGACCGGCTTCATCCACCGAGCCGTGGCAGCGTCACCGCGCTTGGTCAGCCAGCCGAACGCGATGGGCAGCCGCCGGACCGCCCGTAGCCGCATCTGCTGCATGAACAGCCCGAACGCCGCCGGCGGGAGCTTTCCGGCGGCGACTAGCGTCTTGCCGGTCAGCCCGGGCGGGAAATTGTCGAACGCGTCGCATGAGACGAGCACCGTCCGGGTCACGCGGGCGGCGCAGTCGGCCATGAGCAGCTGGACGAGCGCCCCGCCGGTGTCGTTGCCGGCGAGGGTGACGTCATGCAGGTCGAGGTGATCGAGGAACTCGGCGGCCAGCCGGGCTATACCGGGCAGCGACAGGTCGGCGTCAGCGCGCATCGCGCGATGATGCGCCCCGAGCGGCAGCGTCGGTGCTACGCAGCGGTGATCGGCGGACAGGTCGGCGATCACTCCGTCCCAGAGCGAGGCGTCCATCATCAGCCCGTGCAGCAGGACAAGCACGGGGCCGGCGCCGCCGGTGTCCTCGTACTCGATTGTCCCGGCGGACAGCTCGATCTCCCTTACCGTCACGGCGACCTCCCCGTGGACTCGACTCATCCCCAAGGCAAGTGAACCACACGGTTCGCAAAAAGTGAACCGTAGGGTTCGCAAATTTGCCGGTGCCGGCAGGCGCCAGGTTTCAGTCTCGATCGAGGGGGCGGCTATTCGCTGGCGGCCTCTTCCCGCTCGAGCGCGCGGGCCAGGGCCTCGAATCCGGCCTCGACTCCCGCGTTGTTCCCGCTGGTCAGCTGGTCGATGAGGAAGCCTCGCAGGGCCGCCATGATCATTTCGGAGACCTCCAGCTTGCGCTGGCCGGACCAGCTCGGCGGGCAGACGGACAGCAGCGTGGGCAGATACTGCTGTGACGCGCCCCGGCCGAGTTCGGCATACCGTGCGGAGTCGTACATCATCAGCCCGATCGCCTGATCCAGGACCCGCGATTCCTCGCTCATGAGGGCGGACCATACCGCGCGCACCCGGGCGGCCAGCGACTGCCCTTCCGGCTGCAGGGCGATGGCGGCCAGCGCGTTGCCGATCCGCCTTTCACGCAGCAGGAGGATCGCCTGCCTGAGCAGGTCGTCGACTCCGTCGAAGTGGTAGAGCAGTACCTTGTGCGTGGTACCCGCGGCCCGCGCCGCCCGCCGGAGGGAAAAGTCCACCAGCCCATTGACCGCGAGGTCGTCCGTCACGCGGTCGAGTAGTTCCCGGCGCCTGGCCTCCCCGCGCGGCGACCCTGCCGACCGCCGGTAGCCCGCTCGCCCAGGCGGGCCGTCGTCGGCGTCGGCGCTGCTGTTCACAGCGGCAGCATCCATGATCAGACGTTCTCACAAAGGGCACGCGCGGGTCGGCATTGCACCGCCGGGCAGTGAGTTGACGCTGGACACGATTCGGGCACGCAAGATGTCGTGAATGCATTACGGTGCACCCTAACGGCCTTCGGCGCGTCTCCTGCAGCGGAGAGTGCGGTCGAGCAGGCGGCCCAAGACGTAGCCCCGCTGGTGTGTGGAACCCTGCTGGTCCCCGGGCGGAACCGGGGACCGGCAGGCGTTCCCCCGGCAGCTGAGAGAGCTGGCGGGAATACGGCAGGGCATCAGCGGCACGCCGCACCCACAGCCGCGTCGGTCACGGCTGGGGCAGATACCGGGGGAACGCGGCCGCCGCGCGGCCGCTGATACTCGCTGCGCCCACCGCGGTGTGGGCTGCCGTCGTGGCCGGCGCGCTGGCACGTGAAGCGCGTCTTCGGCCCGAGGCTCAGTGGGTGATCGTGCCGAACGTCACATCATGTGACCAGATCGTCTGCCACCTGATCCCGCCAGCGGGATCCGTGGCCGAGACCATGTGATTACCGCCTTCGTAGATGCCCACGTGGTATACGTAGCTGTAGGGGTTGGAGTTAACATGGAAGAACACGAGGTCTCCGCCCCACGCCCTGCTCATGCTTTCGCGGCGGAAATGCAGGAATTGGTCTTCCGCCGTCCGGGGAATCGACTTGCCGTAGTGGCCGTATACGTAATGGGCGAGCCCGCTGCAGTCGAAGCCCGTGCTGGGCGAACTGCCGCCGTAAACGTAGGGAACTCTTCCGATGAACCTCTCTACGTACGAGGCTGTCTTTTGGTTGAACGATAGCGCATGAGCGCTAGCCATTCCCGGGAAAAACGCCAGAGATACTGCCATCGTTCCGGCGATGGTGCCTATCTTATGTCGGACTGACACAGACCCGCTCCTTAACGAGTTGACGGAATGCACCCGGCTCAGGCGGCCGGTGCGGCGGGCCTCTTCGTGGTCGCGGCTAAGGGCGACTGACCCGCGTGACGCAGGGAAAGCGCTTCTTCACGCTGTGGAATGAAAGTCCCTGGCGTTGAACAGCATGCGGCATGAAGGGTGAAAAGTCCGGCAAATCCGGTAAATGTTCCAGCTTATGGAACATTCGGCTGTACATATGTTTCACGCATATCAGTTTTCACATGAGATAACAGCATGGTTACAGAATCATCTCGACACAGTTACTCTATGTATTAATTATTGACCGACGGTGCCTATCGCACCACCTAAACGGTCCTTCCGTAGCCTTCTGAACTGGGCAAACATCCATTATTTGATAAACCGGCCCTGGACCAGATTCCTGGACCATGGGCTGGACGGGCGATCCAGGGGCGGGCTCGCCGGTCGCCGGAAGGTCGTCACCGGCGGCCGGAGAGCGCGCGAACTTGCTCAACGAAGAGTGACTGACTAGTTACGTTGAGCTAGATAGACTCGGGCTGCGCTGGGAGCGTGCCGGTCGCCCCGGAGCTTGCAGGCGATGACGCGCGACCGCAGCGGCGACGACATCAGCGGGCCGCCCCAGTGATCACGCAGTTAGCTCCAATGGCGCCTGCGCCTTTGCCGACGGGACATTAGTGTTATGTGGAAATCCGCGTCTCGGGCACATTGAAGGCGCATGAACCACCATTGAGAAAACGATATTATCGGTGCTGCCGCGACCTCACATGGTCGCGAAGGGAGCTTGCCGTCCTGTTGGGCCGCTTCGGTTTCCTGGTTGGCCGCGCCCATTTCGCCAGTGGCAGGGTCGAGAGCCGTGATCGGCGCGTTGCCAGGCGGAAACGGCGTTCCTGAACCATGCTTTTACGTGAACGCGTGATCGCGGACCACGGAGAATTGAACCGTCCCGCTGGCGGTCAATTGTGCCTCGATGACGTCCGGCCTGCACCTAGCGCCAAGCCGGTGCCCGGCACCAGACGCGCGGCACCAGACGCGCGGCACCAGACGCGCGGCACCAGACGCGCGGCACCGGACGCCCGGCACCAGACTGGTACACCTACGGCGGTACGGCCGGATGCGGCGGCGATGCTAACCGGGAAGGATGACGGCCGATGCTCACGTTCGGCGTGGTGGTACTGGGAGTTACCGATCGTCAGCGGGCCATGGAGTTCTGGTGCGCGGCGCTCGGCTACCGGGTGCGGGAGGATGGATTCGGCGGCTGGGCCACGGTCCTCGTCCCGTCGGGCGGAACCGGCACCATGATCGCCCTGCAACTCAGCGAGACACCCCCTCAGGACTACCCGCGGCTCCACTTCGACCTGCACGTGGCCAGCGCGGCCGAACAGGAAGCGGAAGCGGACCGCCTGGTATCGCTGGGCGCGGTCCGGATCGACTGGGATCGCTTCCCCGACGACCCGGACTTCATCGTGCTGGCCGATACCGAAGGCAACAGGTTCTGCATCGTCGACCTTGGCCACGAAAGCCGCGAGTCCGGCTAGGTCCCCGTCGGCGGATCCGGCATCGGCTGCCCCTGCCGGTACATCTGCGGCGGCTTGTTGCCTGCGGCCTGCCCGCCGTCGATCGGCAAGACCGTCCCGGTAATGAATGAGGATTCGTCCGAGCACAGCCAAAGCACGGCCCGCGCTACCTCGGCGGGCGTGCCGACGCGCCGCATCGGCGTGGATAGTGCCGCGCCGCGCTGCGCCTGCGGGCCCGCCGCCTCGAGGTGGTAGGTCAGGATCGGGCCCGGCGCCACGACGTTGACCCGGATGCCCTGGTCGGCGTAGTCCAGGGCGGCCACCTTGGTCAGGCCGATGATCCCGGCCTTGCCCGCGACGTACGCCGCGAGGTTGGCCGTGCCGTTCAGCCCGGCGATCGAGGCCATGTTCACGATCGCGCCGCCGCCGCTCGCGAGCATGGCGGGGATCTGGAACTTTATCCCGAGGAAGGTGCCGCGGATGTTGGTGGCGATGCCGAGGTCGAACTCGTCCGGGTCGATGTCGGCGAGCGGCGCCGGCATGGGTCCCGCGCTGGCGTTGTTGAAGGCCGCATCGAGCCGGCCGAACGCGGCCAGGGCGTGGTCGACCAAGTGCCGCATCGAGCCGGCGTCGGTGACGTCGGCGCCGACGGCGAGCGCCCGGCCGCCGCGCGCCTCGATGCTGTCGGCGACGGCCTTGAGCGCGGTGGTGTTACGGGCGGCGAGGACCACGGCGGCTCCGGCGGCGGCGAACGCCTCGGCGGTGGCCGCGCCGATGCCCTTGCTCGCACCGGTCACGAGCGCGACCCGCCCGCTCATCGGCAGCAGCCCGCTCATCGGCAACGTCCCGCTCATCGGCAACGTCCCGCTCATCGGCAGCAGCCCGCTGACCGGTGGCTCACCCCCTAGCGACGGCTGCCCCTGGGCCTGGTACTGATCACTCATGATGTGCCTCCATATATTTCGACATCAAAGCATACGATATCAAACGATTAGAGAGCTATCGAGAAGTGTTACCCTTCGCTCATGCCCCGTCCCGCGCACCAGCCGCTTGGCCTGCACCTCACCAGGGTCTCAAGGACCGTCAGCCGTGCCTTCGACGACGCCCTGGCCGAGGCGGGCGGATCGCTGCCGGTCTGGCTGGTGCTGATCTCGCTGAAGAGCGGGCAGCTCGCCAGTCAGCGCGAACTCGCGGAGGCGGTCGGGATCCAGGGGGCCACGCTCACCCATCACCTGAACGCGATGGAATCCGCCGGGCTGGTGACCCGGCGCCGGGATCCGGCCAACCGCCGCCTGCACCTGGTCGAACTGACCCCGGACGGTGATGCGCTCTTCGTCCGCCTGCGGGACGCGGCCATGGCCTTCGACCAGCGACTGCGCGTCGGCCTCTCCGACACCGAGGCCAGCCAGCTCGAGACGCTCCTGACCCGGCTGCGCGACAACGTCAGCTGACCTTGATCACGAAGGCTTGTACCCCGGAAAACGGGGGCGAAGTCTTCGCGATCATGGAGGGCTGAGCCATTCCTCAACGGTGACCACTGATCAGCTGGTGTCGATCTAGCTGCCGGAGGCGCTGACCACGTATCAGCCGGCGCCGAACGCCTTGACCCCTTGTCCGCGGGCGGCCCCGGTGCCGGCGGCGAAGTAATACAGCCGGGCGGCGATCATCGATGCCAGGGCTCGGCGCCGGCGGTTGGCGCCGGCTAGGCGGCGGCCCGGAGTCCGGCCACGTCGATGCCGAGCCATTCCCGCAGGCCCGCCTGGCCTGCTTTGGTCACGGTGACGATGCGGCTGGCCTCTCTGGTGGTGATCCAGCGGCGCTCGAGCAAAGTGCGGGTCAGGGCGGCGCCGAGGCTGCCCGCTAGATGGTAGCGGCGCTCGCTCCAGTCCAGGCAGGGCCGGAGCAGTGGCCGGGTTCGCTGCTCGAGCCGGTCCACGTCGATGCCGAAGCCGCCGAACTCCGCCACTCCACCCGGGCCTATCAGGTAGCCGCCGTCGCGCTCGCGGAGCAGACCGCGTCCGAGCAGCGCCTCGGTGACCGAGACGCCGACCATGCCGGCGAGGTGGTCGTAGCACATCCGCGCCCAGCGCAGGCTCCTGGCCCGGGTCGCGTCGCCGAGCGAGCCGATTTTGGTCGCGGGCGCGAGCAGGATGAGGATCTCCAGCGCGTCGGCCACCGGCTCCGAGGCGATCGAGTACAGCTGCTGGCGCCCGCTGGGCTGGGCGCGAACCAGCCCGCCCGCGACCAGCTTCTTCAGGTGCGCACTGGCCAGCGAGCGGGAGATGCCGGCCGCCTCGGCCAGCGCCGAACCCGACTGGGGCGTCCCGCCGAGCAGGGTAAGGAGCATCTGCGCGCGGTTCCGGTCAGCCATCAGAGCGGCGACGGAAGCCAGGTCAGCATCCGGATCCATGACCCCAACCCTAGCTCAACAATAGTCAAACGATGGTTTGACGGTTTCCGGGTTAGGGTCAAAGTCATGGCAGTCACGACGATCACCGGCAGGAGCTCGGGCGCTTGGGTCAGGATCGCGTTCGCGATGTTCGCGGTCGGCTGGGGCGCCAATCAGTTCTCTCCGATGCTCATCGTGTACCGGCACGAACTCAGGCTGAGCGCTGGCGCCGTGGCCGGACTGTTCCTGGTCTACGCGCTGACCCTGATCCCGGGCCTGCTCGTCGGAGGGCCGGCCTCGGACCGCTTCGGGCGGCGGCCGGTGGTCTGGCCGTTCGTGGCGCTGTCGCCGCTGGCGACGCTGTTGCTGGTCCTCGGGCCGCGGTCGCTGGTCATGATCGCCATCGGCCGGGCGCTGGCCGGGCTGTGCTCGGGCGTTGTGTTCGGGGCGGCCACGGCGTGGGTACAGGAGGTGTCGCCGGACGACGGGCTGAGCGCGCGGCGGTCGGCGCTGGCGCTGACGGCCGGGTTCGGGCTCGGCCCGGTGGTGGCCGCCGTCCTCGCCCAGTGGGTGAGCGATCCGCTGGTGGTGCCGTACCTTCCCCACCTGCTGATCGGGGGAGCGGCCGTGGTCGCGCTCGCGGGAACGCCGGAAGGCACGGCGGCCCGGGCGGTGGCGGCGGCCGCCCGGCGCTGGCCGCCGGCCGCGGTGCGCACCCGGCGCTTCTGGCTGGCGGTCGCGCCTGCCAGCCCGATGGTGTTCGGCTCGGCGTCGCTGGCCATCCTGGTGCTGCCGGAAGAGGTCACCAGCGCCCGCTCCCTGTCGGCCGGGTTCGCCGGGCTGATGACGGCGCTGTCGTTCTCGGCCGGAGTCGCGGTCCAGCCGTTCGCCCGGCGGATGCGTGATATGTCCACCGGCGGCGTCGCCGGGCTGGGCTGTGCGACGGCGGGAGCCGCGGTCGGGATCGCCGCGGTGGCCACCTCCGACCGCGTCGTGGCCGGGGCCGCCGCCGTGCTCTTCGGCCTGGCCTACGGCCTGTGCCTGGTCTCGGGACTGCGGCAGGCCGAGCGCCTGGCGGACCCGGACGAGCGCGGCGCCGTGATCGCCTGCTACTACGCCCTGGCTTACCTGGGCTTCGCGGCGCCTTACCTGGTCGACGGCCTGAGTGTGCTGGTCGGCAAGACCGGCGCGTTCGTCGCGCTGACGGCGATCATCGGCGCGCTCGCGCTGTGGACCGCAGGGTATTCGGCCAGCTTGCGCCGGGCCGTCCGAGACAACGAAGGTGACGCGCCCGTCAGTTGGCCCCGCGGTAACCGCGATTCCGTGTCACGGTAAGGTAACATCCCGGTTCGTTCGGTTAATTAAAAATCTTTTTTGACCGAACGGATCGGGTTGCCCGCCGCAGGTCCGCCGCTTGCGTTACCGATGGTGACTTATGGGCACTATCAGCAACGTCCCTGTGTCCCGTGTAGCCCGAATAATGCGTTCCATTCCGGTCCGCGGTGTTCCATCATCAAGCTCGTATTCCAGTTTTCGGTCAAGCGTTGACGACTCTTGATTTTGCCAGTACATCTAGCTAGATAGCCCAATCTAGGCGAACGGGTATTAGGGGAATCGCCACCGGCATTGAACCGCGGCGGGGCGGTGGGGAGGGAGTGCGTGATGTCTGGGCTGCCGTTGGTGGGGGATGAGTTCGCGGGCTACCGGGTGCGCTCGGTGCTCGGCCGCGGCGGCATGAGTGTCGTCTACCAGGCGGAGAACTTGCGCCTGAGCAGCGTCATCGCGCTGAAGGTGCTGGCGCCTGAGCTTGCCGCCGACGATGTCTTCCGGGCCCGGTTCCTGGAGGAGTCGCGGATGGCGGCCTCGCTCAACCACCCGAACGTGATTCCCATCTACGACATGGGCTCGCAGGATGACCTGCTGTATATCGCGATGCGGTATGTCTCGGGCACCGACATGCGGCAGATGATCAAAAAGCGCGGGCGGATCCTCCCCGCCACCGCCTTGTTCCTGGTGAGCCAGGCCGCGCGCGCTCTTGACGCCGCACACCGCAAGGGGCTGGTCCACCGGGACGTCAAGCCGGGGAACCTGCTGATCGAGCGGGGCAGCGACGAGGCCGACCCCGATCACGTCTACCTGGCTGACTTCGGGATCACCAAGCACGCGATGTCCCGCAGCGGGCTGACCTCGACGGGTCAGTTCCTGGGCACGATCGACTATGTGGCCCCGGAGCAGATCCGGGGCACGTCGGTGACAGGGCTGGCCGACCAGTACTCGCTGGGCTGTGTGCTGTATGAGTGCCTGACCGGGCGGGTTCCGTTCGAGAAGGACCTGGACGCCGCGATCATCTGGGCTCACGTCGAGGAGACGCCCGCGATGCCGACGGTCCTGCGTCCGGAGTTGCCTCCCGAGATCGACGAGGTGTTCGCCCGGGTGCTGGCCAAGCGACCCGGCGAGCGTTACCAGAGTTGCCGCGAGTTCGTCGAGGCCGCGCGGATAGCCCTGGGCATCATCGGGCCGGGCACGAACTCATCCTTCGCCTTCGACACCATGACGACCGGGCCGCAGACCGGCGCGCTGCCTGGCAGTCAAGCCGGGGCGTCGGGGGACAGGTTTTCCTGGAGCAGTCTGGCCAGCGGGTCACACAGCGGGGACCAGGTAGACCCGGTAGCGGCGGGGAGCGTCGCCGCCGCGGCGCCGTCCGGGCCGGCTAAGGCTGGCGGCACCCTCACCTCCCACCGGCGGGAGCCCGGCTCCGCGGGGCCGGGCGAGCCCGCCGGCGCTCCGCCTCCGCCGGACCGGACCCGGAAACCGCGCGAGCCACGCTGGTACCGCCGGCCGCGCTGGCTCGCGGTCCTGGCGGCCGTGGTCGTGGTGGCCGCGGGGCTGGGCACCTGGGCCGGGCTGAACGCTTCCGGCTCGCACCCGGGCCACCAGATGACCATGCCGCCGATGTCCGCCAAGCCCAGGCCGAAGCCGGCCACGAGCGCGCTGATGAATGCGCTGACGCTGGCGGACGACAGCTCCGGCGCGGCGGGCAAGCTGCCGCCGTCGAGCTGCAAGCAGGACGGTCCGGCCAAGGTGATCTGCACCGCCCCGGTCACCGGCATCAGCGGAGCCGTGTTCCAGACCTATCCGGACCTGAAGGCCCTGTACGCCGCGTACACGGCCAAGGTCTCGTCGCTGAACTCCGGTCATTTCCAGCAGGACTTCAACGACTGCCAGACCGAGGCAACGTACGGCGAGGCCGGCTGGAACCATCAGTTCCAGCACCCGAAGACGTTCACGGTCGAGCAGATGAGCATGGGCATGGTGACGGACGACCAGGCCGCCGGCCGGGTGTTCTGCAACTACACCCAGGGGCTTGAGTACATGGTCTGGACCCAGGACGACGGCCACCTGATGGCCTACGTGGCCGGCCCGGTGCACGGGGATGTGTGGAACTGGTGGGTGGCGGTCCACCACAACATCGGCTTCGGCGGCGCGCCCATGAACATGAACATGTGAACCAGCCGGTCAGCCGGGCTGGCAGGACGGACACCAGAAGGTCACCCGGTCCTCTTGCCCGGCCATCAGGATCGGTGTCCCGCACCGGCGGCATGGCCGGCCGCGGCGGCCGTAGACCCAGTGCTCCTCGCCGCGGCGCATGTTGCCGGTGGTGATGTGGCCGTGGCGTTCCTTGTTCGCTTCGAGCAACCGCCTCGCCAGGTCGGCCGCCGCGCCGAGGTCGGCCACGCTGCCTACCGGCTGCCACGGGCTGAGGCCGCGCAGGAACAGCACTTCGGCCTTGTAGACGTTGCCGATGCCAGCCATGTTCCGCTGGTCGAGCAGCGCCTCGCCGATGGGGCGGTCCGGTTCTGCGCTCAGCCGCCGCACCGCCTCAGCGCGGTCCCAGTCGTGCCCCAGCAGATCCGGTCCCAGTTGGCCGGTGACCCGTGACTCCTCGCTGGTGTGGATCAGCTCGACCACTCCGAGCTGGTACCCGATCGCCTGCCAGTCCTTGTTGGCGAGCAGCAGCCTGATGCGATGGCTGTTCCGGATCTGCTCGGCGGCTGGCCGCACCCGCCAGTTCCCGTCCATCTTCAGGTGAGTGTGGACGGTAAGGCCGTTGCCGGTCCTGGTGAGCAGGTGCTTTCCGCGCGAGACGGTCTCGGTCACGACGTCCCCGGTCAGGTCGGCGGTGGCTAGCCTCGGGACACGGAAGTCGCTGCGGGTCAGCGTCCGCCCTGCCAGCGCCTCGTGCAGGCGGCGAGCGGTGTACCAGACGACGTCTCCCTCGGGCATGACCCAAGTGTGCTAGGTCCGCCAGGATGCTCGGTCAACCCAGGTGAGTTAACCGCCGGTAGTCGTCCCTCGGGTCATATGGGGCCCGATGGCTATTGCCCCGGTAGGCATCGGCATTGCCCTGGTGGCCGCCCGGGTAGGCGCCGCTCTGGTGAGCGCTGCTTGGCTGAGTGCCGCCTAGGTAGCTGCCGGTCTGGTGCCCGTTGCCCTGTTGGCCTGCAGCGAGATATCCCCCGGTCGGGTAGCCGCCCGCTGGATATCCGTCGCCTGGATAGCTCCCAGTGCCCGGGTAGCCGTCGCTGCTCGGGTAGCCGCGGGTGGCTTCGGAACTGTCCTGCGGGTACGCCTGCCGCGAGGCCCTGGTCACTTCGCCGGTACCGCCGTGCCGGGCGTGGCTCCGGGTGCCGTTTGGCCGTCGTGGTTCCTCCGGCAGCACCGGTGAACTCCCGCCGCCGTACCCGTAGTTCTCGCCATACGGCGGGGTACTCATCGCCTGGGTGACCGAGGACGGGTCGCCGTGAGAGGCACCGGGGTACGAAGAGGGGGACCTGCTGCCCGCCGACGACTCGGACTGCCGGAACGGGGGCACGCCACCGGGATACCCGCCGCTGGCCGCTTCGGTCTCCGCGGCGCTGAAGGTCTGCGTCTCCTGCGCGACGGAGGCGTCGTGCTGTTCCCTGGCCATATCCCGTGACCTGCGTGATGACCGGCCGTCGACCGGCCCGCTCGTACGCAGCGAGAAGGCCGCGCTGGTCAGCGGGTCCTCCTCGTCACTGCGTCTCGCCCGGCGCCGCCCGCGCGTCTCGGCAGGCCGAGCAGCGGCACTCGGTGGCTGGCTGGCGCCTGGCGGCTGGCTCGAGGTGCTGGTCAGCGGACTCGGGCCCGTGGTGGCCCGGACGGGCTCGGTGACGCCCGGGACCTGCGGCGCCATGTTCCTGACGGGCTGGGTCGCGCCCGGGACCTGCGGCGCCATGTTCCTGACGGGCTGGGTCGCGCCCGGGACCTGCGGCGCCATGTTCCTGACGGGCTGGGTCGCGCCCGGGACCTGCGGCGCCATGTTCCTGACGGGCTGGGTCGCGCCCGGGACCTGCGGCGCCATGTTCCTGACGGGCTGGGTCGCGGCAGGCGGAGTGGCGGCAGGCGGCGCAGCCGCAGCCGGAGTGGCCGCAGGCGACGGCACCGCTTTGAGCGATCGGTTCCTAGTTCCGGGATCCTGCTGGGCGGTGCGTGCGGTCGTGGTGAGCGGCTTGTCTGACGCCAGATCGTCCCAGAACTGCTCGTCGCTGACGCCGCCGAATGACTCCGTCGGCCACAGCTCTTCATCGACGTCGGCTCCCTTGCGGAAGCCCACGCGCCGACGCGGCCTGCCTGTGCCCCCGGTCGCGTGGGCCTCACGGGACAGGCGTGCCGCCGACCGGCTTCCCGGCCGGGATTGGCTCGGCCTGGCCTCGTCCGGCTGGGATCCGCCTAGCCTCGACTCGCTCAGCCTGGATTCGTCCGGCCCGGCCGCGATCAGCCTCGGGTCGGTGGCCTGGGGGTCACCAACTGGCGTGTCCAGGCCGCCACCGCGGCCGCCCGCGAACGCCGGGTCGCTGAAATCCAGAATGGGATTTGGGCCAGTGCTGGCTTCGGCCTGGTAATTCCGCTGGGGAGTATTGGCAGCTGGGCCGGTATTCGCAGGTCTACGGCCATTTGCGGCCCGACGGGCATTGTCGGTCCGGTCAGGTCTGGCGGTGCCGCCGCTTCTGCTTCTCGGGCGCCTATCGGTCCCGGCGCGGCCCGCGCCGACCGACCGCAGGCGCTTATCGCCGCCACTGCCTGAGCGGATGCTGAAATAGAAGGCTGCCGCGATGCCGACAACGCCTGCGATAGCCAGTCCCACGACCAGAAGCATGGTCTCCGTCCAGAATGCCTGGGCCTGGTGGGAGGCGCTAGCTAGGCACACGCGGCCAATGACGCGAGCCTTCCCTCGTTGTCGCGAGCGCCGTCAACCCGCTTGATCATCGATTGTTGCTCACCAGCGGGGAGCGTGTCACAGGATTGACAAAGTTTTGATCATTACCGATTACGTCCTGTATCGGAATGATCACGGGTTTCCGGTTACCACTATTCGCCCGCGCCCGATTGTGGCCGCCGCGATCGCAGTCCACACGGACTGCAACGGCGCGCCGTTAACCAGGTTAAGCGTGGTGCGCAACGCGTAAATCGTAAATCGATACGAGTGGCGATGGCCGACCGGACACGGCGGGTCGTAGGTCGCGGAGCCTGCGCTGTTCAGTGCCTGCCGCGCCCCCGTGGGCAAGGAGCGCTCCTGGATGTCCGTCGCCCCAGGGTTGATGTCGAAAACAAGCCAGTAAATGAACGGCGTGATCGGCGCGGAGGAGTCATCGACTATAAGGGCCAGGCTCTTGGTCCCCGGCGGCGCGCCCGACCAGTTGAGCGGGGGGTTGATTTTTGCGCCGTGACAGGTATATCGCGCTGCGAGCGTACCGGAGATGAAGGCCTCGCTGTTGACCGGCATCGGGCTCGGTGCTACGGGCGCGCCATACCCGGCGGTGCCGCAGCCGGCCAGCGTCAGGACAGCCAGCACCAGCGTGCCGACGGCACGCGCGTGGGCCGGGCGCCACGGTCCGCGGCGAGTCTGGTCCTGGCCTGAAGTCACCTTCGTCTCTCTCCTGCCGACGGGTTGATATTAGAACCTGTTCAGGTAGGAAGCGTAGGGTGATGCGGCGGGTTGAATGGTCCGGGGGAGTACTAGCAGAAATACGGGCGATCAGCGAGGGCAGATGCCGAACGCTCTGCGTATTGGGCGAAGACCAGCACATCGGTTAGTCCGAGGTTAGTCCCGCTGGCGCGAACTCCCGAACATGATCTCGTCCCAGGACGGCACCGAGGATCGCTTGCCGCGCGCTGCCCTGCGGCTTTGGCGCGTCGCCTGCTCGCCCGCGGGTTCCACCGGAGGCGAGGCGGTCGCCTCGGCGGGAGACGGAGCCGGAGCGGCCGGAGCGGCCGGAACCGCGGGACTGGCCGCAGCGGCCGGAGTCGCCACAGCGGGGGAGTCCGCAGCATTCGAGAAAGCCACCGCGGCCGCTTCCTGACGAGCCCGGGCTTCCTCTGCGGGCTGAGCATCCCGTGCGGGATGAGCATCCCGTGCGGGCTGAGACACCTGCGCCGCCTGGGAATCCCGTCCCGGCTGGGCGATGCGTCCAGGCTCGGGTGCGCCTGCAGGCGAGGGCCCTCGGCCGGGCTGGGGTCCTTGTCCCGCCCTTGATACCTGCGCGGCGGCCGTGGCCGGGCTGACCGCCGGAGCGCTCGGAACGGAAGGCGCGACGGCGGCCGGAGCCTCGGCCTGTCGCGGCCCGGGAGCCTCCGGCTCGGCGACCCGAGGTTCAGCGACGCGGACTTCGGCGGCCTGAGGTTCGGCGGCCTGAGGTTCGGCGGCCTGAGGCTGGGGGGCCGTCGGCCGTGCAGCGCCCGGGCGCTCATGCCGGGCCCGCCCGCCGTTGCCATGCGTGCTGCCGCCCAGTGCACCGCTGCCGTTGCCCACCAGGCCAGCGCCAAACCCCGAAGTACCGGTCCCCGGCTGACCCAACCCGGGCCCGTGGCTCGGACCGACATGACCGGGTGCAGCATAGCCAGGGGCGCTCTGGATGGGCCCGCTGTGGCCCGATGCGGAACTGAGCCTCGGAGCCAGGTGGGTGACGGTCGCCTCGCCCGGAGCCGGGGCGGCCGGCTGGGGCGGCTCCGTGCCCGGCAGCGACATCCGGGCGGCATTGTCGTCGGCCGGCAGCACGTGCCTGCGGCGCGGATCGAAGATCCACTCGGCCGTGTGCAGGCGTCCGTCGGAGATGAAGGTCAGCTGTACCCGCCAGCTGCCGTCGCCGAGCTTCTTCGCGTCCCACTGGGCGTCTTCGGGATCGGCGCCGAACATCTTCAGCCGCTCGGTCACGATCTCGCCCAGCCGCGGACCTGGGGTCGCGTCCCCCTGACGTCTAACGGAAGCCACCTGGGCCTGATCTGCCGCATAGGCGCGCTCGGCCAGGATCGGAGCCTCGAACCAGCGCACGCGCTCGACCGCGATGCCGGCTGCGTCCGCGATTTCCTCTACCGTTTCCCCGGCCCGGATTCGTGCCTGGATCTCCTTGGGTCGCAACGGGCTCTCCACTTCGATCTCGTACTGCGCGAGCCGGGAGGTCTGGCCGAGGGCAACCGCCCTGAGCCGCTCGTCAATCGGCAACGTGAAGCGTGCGCTGCGCCCAGGCACTGCGAGGACAGCGTATCGGCCATCCTCGCTCACCGCGACGAAGCGCAGTTCCTGCATCGTCGTCCCTTCCGCTCCGGCTCGTCCGCATATGCCGGTCCTGCTGCCGCCGGGTGTCGTGCTTTGCTGGCACTTTCCCGGCGTACTCTAGCCGAGCGGCCGACCCGCAGGCCCCAGGCCACCCCACCTCCCTGAGTCTGTCTGGTCCTGAACGCCAAGGCCAGCACCACGCCCGGCATGTCCGGAGTTAATCCCGGTATCGCCGCCAAAAGGTTCGCTAACAGAAGTACTTTGCTACACTTGCCTCAAGATGTTCGCTTACAGAAGTATCTGGTGTGAGCAGGCCAGGCCCGCGGTAATCAGGGAGAGTCGCCGGGCCCCCTGGCTTGCCGTGGGCGTGGTCTGCTTCGGCGCGTTCATGGGCCAGCTTGACGCGAGCATTGTCACGATCACGTTTCCGGCTATGGAGCGTGACTTCAGCGTCCCGGTCGCCGCCGTGCAGTGGGTGTCGCTCATCTACCTGCTCGGCCTGATCGCGATGCTCGTCCCGGCCGGGCGTCTCGGCGACGCGGCCGGCCGCAAGCTCGTCTATACCTATGGCTTTGCCATCTTCACGGTGGCCTCCGCAGCGTGCGGCCTGGCGCCCTCGCTCGGCGCCCTGGTGGCGCTCCGCCTGATTCAGGCCATCGGCGCGGCGATGCTGCAGGCCAATAGCGTGGCCCTGGTGACGACGAGTGCGCCGAAATCCAGGATGCGCTTCGCCCTCGGGGTCCAGGCGGGAGCCCAGTCCGTGGGGCTCGCGCTCGGCCCGACGCTCGGCGGCCTGCTCACCACGACGGTCGGCTGGCGCGCAGTGTACTGGGTGAACGTGCCCGTCGGCATCGTGGCGGTTGTCGCCGGGCGCTACCTGCTGCCACGAACCCGGGAGTTCAGCCGACCCGAGAAGTTCGACTGGCCAGGCACCTTGCTGCTGGTGACCTGGACCAGCGCGCTGCTCCTGGTGCTCTCGGCGGCGTCCGGCCTGAGCTTGCCGACCTGGCTGGCCGCGCTGCTCGCGGTCCTCGCTGTCGCGGGCGCGGCGGCGTTCGTCCGGCGGGAAGTCTGCACCAGCCACCCGCTGATCCCGCTATGGCTGCTGCGGTCCAGGCCGCTTGCGCTCGCCCTGGTCGGCGCCGCGTGCGGGTACCTCACGCTGTTCGGGCCGCTGGTGCTGATCCCGCAGGTCCTGACCCACGGCCTGGGCAGCACGGCCCGCGCCGGCCTGGTGCTCTCCGCCCTCCCGCTCGGCTTCGGGCTCGCCGCGCTATTCGGTGACCTGATGCTGCCAGGAGCCTGGGGAGACCGGCGGCGCGGCTTCGCCGGCGCTCTGCTGGCCTGCGCGGTCATGTGCGCGGCGATCGTCGTGCCGGTAACCCCGGCGACCGTGGTCCTGCTGCTGGCCCTCGCCGGGCTGGGCCTGGGCATCTTCGTACCCGCGAACAACACGGTGATCATGCGCAGCGCCGCGGACTCGTCCGCCTCTCTGGTCGGCGGCCTGGTCAGCATGGCCCGCGGGATCGGCACCACGTTCGGCATCTCGTTGATGGCGCTGGCCCTGCACCTGGGTACCCAGAGTTCTCAGGCCGGCAATCCTGGATATGCGGTTCATCACGGGTACCCTGGGGCAGAGCAGGCGCGGCCCGCGTTCACCGTGCTCGCCCTCGCCGCCGCGACGGCTGCCGCGATCGCGCTGGCCGGCCGACGGCGAGCGCGGACCCTAAGCGGCGGGTATGCGCGAGCCGGGCGTCCCAGGGAGGCGGACCCGTCAGGTGCAGATCGCTGAAAACACAGCGCAGGAGCAGGTAGGCCCAGAGCCGATCGGCGGGGAGCAGAGCGGCCCGGAGCTGGCCGACATCGTGTCCCGGCTGCGCCGGGCCATGCGCCGGGCGGCGCGCGCGGCCGACCCTGCCCTGGGGCTTTCCGTCGCCCAGCTCGAGCTCCTCTCCTGCATAACCGAACACCCCGGGATCAGGCCCAGCCAGCTCGCCCGTATGCTCCGGCTGGCGCCGAGCTCGGTGGCCACCCTGCTCGGCGGGCTCCAGTCGGCAGGCTACGTAACACGGACTCCCGGCGGCGGTAGCGACGGCGACCGGCGCACGGTCAGTCTGGACCTGTCGGAGGCCGGCGCGGCGGCGGTGAGGAGGTGGCACCGGGTGAACGAGGACATCATCCAGGCGGCGCTGGCCGCGCTGCCGCACCGTGACCGGGCCGCGCTACGCGATGCGGCGCCCGCGCTGCGCGACCTGACTGCCTCCATCGACGCCCAGGCCGACTAGGGCTCGCGGGCAGGCGCTCGCGGACCAGGGTCGGCTACCGGCTTGTCCGCGGCTGGCGCCCCGCTATCCAGTTCCCCGCCAGGCTGCGGCCCAGTCCGGCTGAGCGCGGACGGCCACCAGTTCCACCGGCCGAGCAGGACGACTGTGCATGGCACGAGGATGGTGCGGACGATGAAGGTGTCCATCAGCACGCCGAGCGCCAGGCCCACGCCGACGTCGCGGATCTGGCTGCCACCAGAGCCGCGGCCGCCGACGACCGCGAACACCGAGAAGGTGCCGGCTAGCACCAGCCCGGCCGAGGTCACCGTGGTTCCGGTGGCGGCGACTGCCCGGCTGACTGCTTCCCGTAGCGGAAGGTGCTGAGCCTCCTCCCGGATCCTGCTCATCACGAGGATGTTGTAATCCTCGCCGAGCGCGAGCAGGAAGATAAACATCAAGAACGGCAGGATGAAGGTTATTCCGGTGTCGCCGCCAATCTTGATGAACAAGATGACGGACAGCCCGAGGGCGGCGAAGTACGACAGCGCCACCGATGCGATCAGGTACAGCGGCGCGATCAGCGACCGTATTACCAGGCAGAGCAGCAGGCCGATGACGACGATGGCGATCGGGACGACATGGACCAGGTTGCTGTCGGAGATCGCGCTGATGTCATAGAAGGCGGGCGCCTCGCCGCCGACCCCATAGGCGGTGGCGTGCAGGGTCTTGGCCACCGCGGCCGCCTCGGCGCGGATCGACGGCACCGCGTTCATCGCGGCCGTGGTCGACGGGTCGCCGGCCTTCAGCCCGGTCTGGAACTGGATGGTCTCGCCATCGGGGCTCACGTACTGGGCGGTGGCCCGGTAAGCCTCGTAGGTGGCCAGCGGGACGGTGGTCCCCACCGGAGGAAGCGGTGGCAGCGCCCGCGGGTTCCCCAGCGCCGCGTGCAGCGACTGGTACTCAGCCGGGGTGAGCGGGACACCCGCCGGGTTCAGCGGCCCGGTAACGCCGGTGAACAGCCCGCTCGCCTTGAGCTGGCCGGTGGCGGTGACCACCGGAGCCGGGTTGTCCCAGACTGGCTGGGGCAGCTTGTAGACCAGATTCGTCGGGTTGGCCGCGCTAGCCGGGAAGTGCTTGGCGAGCAGCGCCGTCCCCGCCGCGGAGTCAGTTCCGGCCGGCGCGGTGATCGACCCGCCGAACCCGCCCGGCTGATACGCCGTCACCGCGGACGCGAGCGCGCCGAATACGAGCACGCCGATCGTCAGCGGCACGGCCGGCCTGCGCACGATCCGCGTGGCGACCCGGCCCCACAGACCCACCTTGCCGGTGCCCGCCCGGGTCTTGCTCGGCCAGAACGCCGCCCGGCCGAACACCGCGAGCAGCGCGGGCAGCAGGGTGAGCCCGGCCAGCAGCATGGTGCCGATCCCGATGGCCAGCGGGATGCCGAGCTGGGAGTAGATCTGGAAGGTGGCGGCGAGCAGGGACAGCAATGCGGCGATGACGGTCAAGGCGGAGAAAGTGATGGTCTCACCTACCCGCATGACCGCCGAGCGCACCGCATCCTTCGGATCTGCCCCCTCACGCAGGTTCTCGCGGACGCGGAAGACCAGGAACAGGCCGTAGTCCGTGCCCGCGCCGAGGACCAGCACGATCAGCATCAGCTGAGCGAGCTGGGAGACCTTCAGGCCGGCCTGCGCCGCCTCGCCAACCAGCGGCCCGGAAATGGCCACGGCCAGGAACGCCGGGATCAGCGTGATCAGCGGCGCGAGCAGCGACCGGAAGATCAGCAACAGCAGGACCAGGATGAACAGGACAGACACGATTTCGACCTGGTTCCCCGTGGTGCCCGACTTGGCCTGCTGGTCGACGTTGATGGCGATGTCGCCCGCCAGGTGCACCTGCAGCCCGGGCGGCGGCCCGGCCCGGGCGATCGTCGCGCGCAAGTTGTTGACCAGCGTGGTGAGCCCGGTTTGGTCGCCACCGCCGACATTGGACAGGACCTGCAGCTGCTCCGCCTGTCCGTCGGCCGACCGGCCGAGATCGCGCACCGCGACCACGGTCGGCACCTGGCTGAGGTCGTGCTGCAAGGTGGACAGCCATGCCACGTCAGCGGAAGTGAGGGTGCCCTGGCTGGCCGCCGCGACGACGGGGATCGGGATCAGGTTGGTGGATCCGAACGGGGCTGCGAGCTGCGCCGCCTGCTCACTCGGAGCACTGGCGGGCAAAAAGGCACTGTTGTTCCCCTGAGTGACGCTGTTAAGCGATGGCAGGTAGTGTGGTATAGCGAATGCCGCGATCAGCCAGGCCGCGATGACGACCCAGCGGAATTTGACGGCGAACGCGCCGATTCCCCCGAACATGGCGTGAATGCGCACCCGGCCAGCTTACTGTCCTCCCTCGGGGGGACGACCCCCCCAGACCCCCCCGCTCCTGGGGGGACCCATCCCCCCAGACCCCCCCGCTCCTGGGGGGACCCATCCCCCCAGACCCCCCTTGGGGGGGCCACGCCCCCCATATCCCCTTGGACCCGCCAAGGGGATATGGTTCGGGACCATGCCGTTGATCAGCGTGGTCATCCCGGTGCACGGGGTCGCGGACTACCTGGACCGATGCCTGGACTCCGTGCTCGGCGAGCCCGCGCCTTCGCTCGAGGTGATCGCCGTCGACGACGCTTCCCCCGATGGCTGCGGCGCGATCCTCGCCGCCCGGCACGACCCCCGGCTGCGGGTGATCAGTAATCCGGCCCCGCTAGGGCCCGGACCCGCCCGCGACCTGGGTGCGAAGGAGGCGACAGGAGAGTACGTCTGGTTCGTGGACGGGGACGACGAACTGGCCGACGGCGCCCTGACGGCGGTGGCCGGGGCGCTGAGGCGGCAACGGCCGGACGTGCTGATCGTCGACTTCGAGAACCTCCATCCCGACGGGACGACTAGCCCGAGCGACGGCGCGAGGTACCTGCGCGGCCCGGCGGAAGCAGGCCCGCTCGCAGACCATCCCGCCCTGGTCCACCTGACCATGACGGCGTGGAGCAAGGTGTTCCGCCGCGACTTCCTGGCCGGCCTGGCCATCTCCTTCGGATCCTCCGGGCCCGCCCCGCACGAGGACGTTCCGGTCAGCACGATGGCCCTGCTGACCGCGGAAAGAATCGGCGTTCTCGACCGCGTGTGCTACCGCTACCGCCAGGCGCGCCGCGGGTCCTACCTGGCCGCCGCCAGCGCCGCCAACTTCAATATCTTCGCTTCATACGAGCAGATCTTTAATTATTTTGCCGAACGAACGAAGCTGCATGCCCCGGTTACCCCTCCTGTCTACGCCGCGGTATTCGAACGGGCGATCTGGCATTACACCACGCTGCTGCCGCTGGTGCCGCGGCGCCGCCGCCGGGAATTCTTTCACCGGATGTCCGCCGATTTCCGCCGCTGGCGTCCGGCCGGATTCCGTTTCCCGCCCGGTCTGCGCGGCGTGAAGTTCCGGCTGGCCGCGCGCGACACCTACTGGGCGTATGTGCTCCTTGACCCGGTGAACCGGCTGCGGGTAAGCGTGCGTACTAAGAAATGACAGGCTGGAAACAGTGCTCACTCCCGGCCATGACGCGCGACGTGCCCGGCCGTAAGCTTCGGTTCTGTGGACAGTGCTGACTACGGGGGGACAAACCCGAAGAGCCCCCCTGGCACCCCTCGCGGAATAAGGGGTTGAGCCATATGCGCCATCTAGTGGGTGTCGTCCTGGCGATCGTCTTGGCCGCCGCGGTTTTCTTCGCGGCCTCCTGGGGGTACCTGAAGCTGCTCATCGGGCCCGCCCCGCCCGGCGCGCTGCCGGGTGGCGGTGGTTCCCTCTTGCACAACCACGCCGTCATCGAGGGGTTCGGCGCGCTCCTGGGGGTGGGCCTGGTCGCCGGGCTGCTGATCGCGGTCCCGCGGATCTCCCCGCTCGCGGCCGGGCTGCCCGGCCTCGTGCTGCTCGCCTGGACCGGCCTGTACCTGTACAGCGTGCGGCACGCGGTCCAGTACATCCCGCTGAAGTCGCGTCCCTACGGGAGCGGCTTCGAGGCCATGCTCTTCGACGGGGTACTGGCCCTGGCTGGCCTGGTCATGATCATCCCGCTGTTCATTCCGTCCCGGTGGCGGAGCAGGCCGGTGGTGACCGCCCCCAGCCCGGCGCCCTACACGGGCAGCACGGCTAGCTTCCCCGATCTGCAGGCCACCCAGACCATGCACACCGACGGTGGTCTGCTGTCCGACGAATGGACCAGGCCGCAGCCGCAGGTAGACCCGAACAGCCCGGGTACCTCCGGTTCTACGCAGGCACCCTGGGGACCCGCCGAATACACCTAACCTCCCGCTACCGCCGTTCGCGGTGACTTACCTAATGGACAGCAGTCTCCTGGCGGTGGCCCAGGTGAACGCGTCGTCGGTGGGACCGGGCCCGCACACGCCGCGTTCAGCGATCGGTCAGTGCCAGTCATCAGTGCCAGTCATCAGTGCCAGTCATGAGTCGGTGGGCCCCGGGTACCTTCCTTGGTACCCCGGGGCCCGCCGACTCCGGTTGGGCGGCTGGTTCAGGCGTGGAACTGCTCGGCTTCGGTCGAGCCGGACAGGGCGACCGTCTCGGCGTTCGGGGAGATCGCCGAGGTCACCCGGTCGAAGTAGCCGGTGCCGACCTCACGCTGGTGCCTGGTGGCGGTGTAGCCGGACTTCTCGGACGCGAACTCGGCCTCCTGGAGCCGCACGTAGGCGGGCATGCCCTCCGCCGCGAAGCCCTTGGCCAGGTCGAACATCGAGTGGTTGAGGGCGTGGAAGCCCGCCAGCGTGATGAACTGGAACCGGTAGCCCATCGCGGCGAGTTCCTTGCTGAATTTCGCGATAGTCGACTCGTCCAGGTGCGCGCGCCAGTTGAACGAGGGCGAGCAGTTGAAGGCGAGCATCTGGTCCGGGTAGACGTTCTTGATCCCCTCGGCGAACTCCCGGGCCACGTCGAGGTCGGGCTTGGAGGTCTCCATCCAGAGCAGGTCGGAGTACGGCGCGTAGGCCAATCCCCGGGCGATGCAGGGCTCGATCCCGTTCCGGACCCGGTAGAACCCCTCGGCGGTGCGTGTGCCGGTGACAAAGGGCTGGTCGCGCTCGTCGATGTCGGAGGTGGTCAGCGTGGCCGCCTGCGCGTCGGTGCGCGCGATCACAATCGTCGGCACGTCGCACACGTCGGCGGCGAGCCGTGCCGCGTTCAGCGTCTTGATGTGCTGGCCGGTCGGGATGAGGACCTTCCCGCCCAGGTGGCCGCACTTCTTCTCGGACGCCAGCTGATCTTCCCAGTGCACGCCCGCCGCGCCCGCCGCAATCATGGACTTCATCAGCTCAAAGGCGTTAAGCACGCCGCCAAACCCGGCTTCGGCATCGGCGACGATGGGAGCGAGCCAGTAGGGCGAGTCGTGCATGTCGCCGTCTTCGGACTCCGACCAGGCGATCTGATCGGCGCGCAGCAGGGCGTTGTTGATGCGGCGGACGACCTGGGGCACCGAGTTGACCGGGTAAAGGCTCTGGTCCGGGTAGGTCTGCCCGGCCAGGTTGGCGTCCGCCGCCACCTGCCAGCCGGACAGGTAGATGGCCTGCAGGCCGGCCTTGACCTGCTGGACCGCCTGGTTGCCGGTCAGCGCGCCGAGCGCGGTCACGGCGTCTTCCTCGGCGAGCAGCTTGCGCAGCCGCTCGGCGCCGCGCCGGGCGAGTGTGTGCTCCTCGGTGACGGTACCGCGCAGGCGCACCACATCCCGCGCCGAGTAGGTACGCGCGGTGTCCTTCCAGCGGGGGTTAGTGTCCCATTCGTTCTGCAGCCTGGCCGCTTGCTGGCTGATCGTCTCCACTTGTGGTGCCTCTTCCTCAGGTACATCGACTGCGGGGTTCCCCCCATGGCTCCGGGCGCTATCCACAGGGTGTCCCGGTGCGGCACGGGCTGGGTAGGGACCAAGGTCATAAAGTTCTTTACTTTTTTACAGATCGGAAAGTTATACTGAGCTTTACTATGAAAGTATCTCAAAGTTTGGTCTATACCGATGGTATAGACCTTGTGACCTTCGGCCAGCGGCTACGGCACATGCGTCGGATGCGGGGGCTTACGCTTACCGAGCTCGGGGAGCGGGTGGACCGCGCGCCCTCGGTGCTCTCGCTGATCGAGAACGGCCGCCGGGAACCGAAGCTGTCGCTCATCGAGCAGCTGGCCATGGCGCTTTCTGTGCCTATGACGGAGCTGCTCAGCCGGCAGCCGCCGAGCCGCCGGGCGCAGCTCGAGATCGCCCTGGCCGACGCACAGCAGGACCCCTCCTACCGGCGCCTCGGCCTGCCGCAGCTGAAGATCGGCGCGCGCGTCCCCACCGATGTGCTCGAGCACCTGGTCGCGGTGGCGGCGGAACTGCGGACACAGCAGTCCAAGCCCGCCGCTACCCCCGAGGAGGCCCGGGCGGCGAACGCCGCGCTGCGCGATGCCATGCGCGAGCGGGGCAACTACTTCGAGATCATCGAGCGCGAGGCAGCCGACGCCCTGCGCGCGGGCGACTACTCGGGCGGCCCGGTGTCTCAGGGCATGCTGGTCTCGGTGGTGAGCCGCCACGGCTTCGCCATCCGCTACGTCCAGGACCTGCCGCGGTCGGTGCGCTCGCTGACCGACCTGAGGAACCACCGCATCTACGTCAAGCAGGAGCCGGTCGGCGCGCACTCACCGCGGGCGATCGTGCTGCAGGCACTCGGCCACTTCCTGCTTGGCCACCAGGTGCCGCGGGACTTCGCCGACTTCCTGCGGCAGCGGGTGGAGGCGAACTACTTCGCCGCCGCCGTTCTCATGCCGGAAACGGCGGCCGCACCGGTGCTCGAGCGTGCGAAGCTGAGCCGGGACCTCGCCGTCGAGGACCTGGTGGACCTGTTCTCGGTGTCCTACGAGATGGCCGCGCACCGGTTCACTAACCTGGCCACCCATCACCTGGAACTGCCCTGTCATTTCGCGAAGAACGACGCGAGCGGCATCATCTACAAGGCCTACGAGAACGACGGCGTGGTCTTCCCCGCTGACCCGTCGGGCGCGATCGAAGGGCAGCGGCTGTGCCGCCAATGGTCGGGGCGGCAGGTGTTCGGGGCCGCCGACCGTTTCTCCCCGTACTGCCAGTACTCCGACACCCCGTCGGGCACCTACTTCTGCGTCGCCCAGGTCGACCCGCGCGCCGACCGGGGGTTCGCCATCACGCTCGGCGTGCCATTCGAGCACTCCCGCTGGTTCCGCGGCCGCGAGGCGACCACCAGGACCCGGTCGGCCTGCCCGGACGGCGAGTGCTGCAGCCGGCCGCCGGTCGCGCTCGCCGAGCGGTGGGAGGGCCATGCCTGGCCGTCCGCCCGGGCGCACTCGCACATCCTGTCCGCGCTGCCGGCTGGCAGCTTCCCCGGCGTCGACGACGCCGACATCTTCGAATTCCTCGACCAGCACGCCCGGGAGTGACCCGCATGCCCGGGACCGGCCCGCGGGCGGGCGAACGCCGCTAGGCCGAGCCCCTGAGGTCGCTGCGGACCTCGTCGGCGATCTGGTGGATTTTCTGCTCGGTCTCCACCAGGGCGGTCTCGGCGCGCGCCGTCCGTTCGGCGGCCCGGCGCTCGCGCCAGGTCTGCTGATGGCTGGTCCGCGCGCTCTGCCGTGATCTCCGGAACAAGCCCATGATCCCGTCCTCTCCTGCTCGCTGCCGGCTAGCAGCCAGGAGCGAGCTACCCGCGTGACACCTGTCTATGTCTGCGAACAGCGGGATAAAAACGGGCGTCGGCGAGCCTGGAGGGCGTCTGCCCGAGGCCAGGTGAGAGGGCGCGGTCGCGGTCATCCCGGCTCGTTCGGAATAAAAATCCTGGGACTACGGACGGTGGCCTGTCCCGCGACAGGACCCCGATGTTACCTTTTAGTAACTTAATGCCGGGAGGGCAGCATGGGTGACGCGGACCCGCACGGCGCGGGGTTCTCACTTGATCTCAGCGATGACCTGATCGAGATGCGGGACTGGCTGCACGAATTCGCGGCGTCGGTGATCCGGCCGGCCGCCGCGGAGTGGGACGAGCGCGAGGAGACTCCGTGGCCGGTGCTCGAGGAGGCAGCCAAGATCGGCCTGTACTCGCTGGACTTCTACGGGCAGCAGTACCTGGAGGGATCCGGGCTCGGCATACCGGTCGCGTTCGAGGAACTGTTCTGGGGCGACGCGGGAATCGGGCTCTCGCTGACCGGCAGCTCGCTGGCTGCGGTCGCGGTGGTGGCCAACGGGACGCCTGAGCAGATAGGGGAGTGGTGCCCGCAGATGTTCGGCGGTCCGGGAGAGGTGAAGCTCGGCGCGTTCTGTTCCTCCGAGCCCGAGGCGGGCAGCGACATCGGCGCGATCAAGACCCGCGCGATCTACGACGCCGCCCGTGATGAGTGGGTGCTTAACGGGGTGAAGACCTGGGCCACCAACGGCGGCATCGCTGACGTGCACGTGGTGGTGGCGTCGGTGGACCCTGCCCTCGGGTCGCGCGGGCAGGCGAGCTTCATCGTGCCGCCCGGCACACCCGGCCTTGCTATGGGACAGAAGTTCCGCAAGCACGGCATCAGGGCCTCGCACACCGCCGAGGTCGTGCTGTCCGATGTCCGGGTACCCGGCCGGTGCGTGGTCGGCGGGCGGGAGCGGCTGCAGGAGCGGCTGGCACGGATCCGCGAGGGCGGCCGTGGCGGCGAGCAGGCCGCTATGAAGACGTTCGAGGCGTCGCGGCCCGGCGTGGCAGCCATGGCTGTCGGCGTGGCGCGCGCGGCGGTGGAGTACGCGACCGAGTACTCACGTACCCGGGTCCAGTTCGGGCGCCCGATCGGGCAGAACCAGGCGGTCGCCTTCATGCTCGCCGACATGCAGGCCTCGGTTGACGCGGCCCGCCTGCTGACCTGGCGCGCGGCCTGGATGGCCCGGCAGGGCAAGCCGTTCGCCAACGCGGAAGGATCGATGTCGAAGCTGGTCGCGGGGGAGACCGCGGTCCGGGTCACCGAGCAGGCCATCCAGGTCCTCGGCGGGAACGGCTACACCCGGGAGTACCCGGTGGAACGCTGGCACCGGGACGCCAAGATTTTCACGATCTTCGAGGGCACCTCCGAGATCCAGCGCATGATCATCGGCCGCGCTGTCACCGGGCTCGACGTCCGGTAGCCCTGACTGCGAATATACCTATCGTTGACCTGGTTCGGAGGCCGCTTGCCTGGCGGGCGGGGCGGCCCCTTCTCGGGTGGCGTTTGTCCGGATCGTCCCGGTTATTTCCCGTCGTTTCCGGATCCCGTGCTGAATCGGTGCTGATACCTGGGACTATATGGTCTAGACCATTGACTAAACAGGTCTAGACCAATATATATAGTGCCGGTCGGATGCCCGGATCTAATGTTGGAGGTCTGACAGTAGACGACCATCATGCGCGGCCCAGGCAGGAGCCTGGCTTCACCGGGCTGCTCGGTGGCTACTCCAGTTGCGGCAGCCCTGCCTTGTCGAACCGCTCCATCAGCGACGGGCGCTTGGCGTACCGCGTCCGCAGCTCACACACCCGCGTCGTGAACGCCGCGATGTCGTCCTCTCGCCGCGCGATCTCATGCAAGTCCCGCAGGAGCTGCGTCGCCTGGTCGTACTCCTTCGGCTTGGAGAACATGGTCAGCTTCTCCACTTCCTGCCACGTCTCGGCCTTGAGCCCCGCCAACTGCTCCAGGTGGCGCTCGCGGGCGGCGGCCTGCTCCGCTGCTCGCCGTGCCCGGGCTTCCTCCCGCGCCCGCGCCTCGGCCTCCGCCCGCGCGACCCGCCGGGCCTCCGCACCATCCAGCAGGTCGCGCGCGGTCCGCTCCGCACTGGCCGCCGCGGTGGCCGGCGGCCGGGATTCCTGCCGGAACCGGCGCACCAGCAGCGCCTCCGCTTGTGCCCCCTCGCCCTCCGCCACCATGGTGAGATACTTGTCCTTCTCGCTGGCCGGCAGTGCCGTGACCCAGTCTGCGATCCCGTCATCGCTGACCGGCACCAGCGGGCGGCTGGCCTTTGCCGCGACCGCGATCAGGTCATCATCGATCCTCAGGAACTTCGCGGCCGAGGCCAGCGAGTCGCTCAGCTGCCGCAGGCCCGCTGGGACCGGCGGCTCCACTTCATCCGCCAGGCCCTCGCCGCCATCCTCGAAGTCTGCGTCCTCGTCGTCGAGGCCGCTCAGCTGGATCTTGAGCAGCCATCCGAGGTAGAGCAGGCGCAGGTCGCCGGCAGCCAGCTCGCTGCGAGCATCGAGCAGCGGGTCGAGCAGCCCGTCGCCCTCGATCCAGGCGTCGCCCTCATCGTCGTCCCAGCGGAACCGGACGATCACGTGCTCTGCGGTCTCGGTCACCCATGCCCGGTGCTCCTCATCGCAGTACCTCCGCGCGGTCTCCGCGTCCAGCAGCGCTCGCGGCAGCCGGAACGCCAGCTCCCGCGTCCCCCAGTTCGCCGCGTACAGGTAGGCGTCGAAGTACTCCTCCAGCAGCCGCCCGGGGTCCCCGCGGAAGTTCCCGAACGAGTACTCGTTGGCGAGCCGCGTCGCCGAGATCTCCGCCCGGCTCGACAGCGACCGCAGCCGCTGCTGCTGCTCGGCGGTCAGCCGCTTGTCCAGAGCGCGGAATTCGTAGTACTGATACTCACTCACGCGATGCTCGCCATGCTTACCTCGATAACCGCCACCGGAAGATACTGCCGCATCCCGGACGCTGCCGCCCGGCAACCGCGAAGATCAATGAACTACTCGTATCACGGGCGGTCCCGGTCAGCGGGTGACGATGACCGTCGCATGGTGCCCGGCGGCGTTCTTGAGCTTGGCGTCGCCGGTCAGCAGTTCGCAACCGAGTGCCTCGGCGAGCGTGATGTAGGCGGCGTCGCAGACGCCGAGGTTGTGCCGCAGTTCCCACATCCGGGGATGGTACGGCCAGACCGGGTGGCGGGTGATCCTCAGGCGCGCGAAGTCGGCCAGCATCTGTGCCCCCCGGCGGTCGGTGACCTTCTTCCCCGCGGCCAGCCCCCGGACCGTCGACGCCACCTCGACATCAAGATGATGCGGGGCGTGCAGCGTGCGCGGCGCGGACAGGCGCTGCCGCAGCACCTCGTCCTCCTTGCGCGCGGACAGCGCGTCGATGATGAGGGAGCAGTCCACTACATAGGTGAGGGTCACCGCCGCCCCTCATCGCGCGCGGCAAGGATGTCGTCCATCGTGAGATCGACCGGTTCCCTGTCGCGCGCGATCCGGGCGATGACCTCGGCGTTGGTCTCGGTGGCGGCGTCGGCGTCCATCAGGTCCCGCAGGTACCCCGACAGCGACTGGCCGAGTGACCTGGCGCGCTCGCGCAGGACCGCGAGCGTCGCGGGATCGACGTCGCGTACTTGGATGATGCCTCCGTCCGTGGACTCGGTGGACTCGCTCATGCTCCTACGCACCACTGGTTCATGAATGGCGCATGAATCAGTGTCGGCGGGGCCGCTTCGGGCGGGTGCGCTGGGTCCGGGTGACGTGGGCGGCGGTGTGCGGCTGGGGCGGGCCGTGCAGGATCGGGGCAGCGACCAAGGTGCGAAACTCCTCGATTGTCTCCGGGACCGGGAACCCGGAGGCGAGCACGGTCCGGACGAGTTCCTTGCGCCGCCCGGAAGGGAGCTGACTGAGCTGCCCGGTGACCGCCTCGGGGCCGCCGAGTTCCAGTAGTTCCAGTATGCTGCCGATCATCATCCAGGTGGCCTCTTCCGGAGTCGCCTTCGCCGGGCGGACCTCCGCCCGGCGGGCGAGCAGGGCGACCGGGCGGTGCCCGGAGTCGCGGGACAGGTCGGCGAGGAGCCGGGGGCCTTCCGGCACGGCGCCGACGAGGGTCTGCAGCAAGGCGACGCGGCGGGTGACGAACGGGCAGTCGTCGATCGCCGCTAGGAGCGGGTCCAGGGAGCCGCCGTGGGCTTCCCGCCAGCGGGCGATCTCCTGAGCGGCGCTGGCGCCGGTGTAGTGCTCGGCGACGACGCCCAGCATCTCCGCAGGGGCGGCTGCGGCGAGCTCGCCGACGAGGCCAGCTTCCCGGCCCTCGGCGAGCATCCGCTCCCGCATCGCCCGGGTGCCCAGCGGCGTGAGGGCCACCAGCCGCACCGGGTCCTTCAGCTGCCTGCGCAGCGCGGCCGACCGGACACGGCCGAACGGGGAAGCGGCGGGGTCGGCCAGGTCCTGCAGGAACATTCCGTCTGCTATGGCCCGGACGGAGGTCACCGCGCCGAGTGCCTCGAAGGCGTCGAAGACATGCTCTACGTCCCGGTTCGTGCGGGCGCGCAGGCTCTCCAGGGCATAGGAGCTGGCGTGGGCCAGGTCGAACCTGGCCTCGACCCCCTGCCACACTGACTCCGCCAGCCGGGGGACCGGGACTGGCTCCTCCATGCTGTAGATCGAGGCAAGGACGTCCGGCACGACCACGTCGAATGTCTGCTGCACCGGGGAGGGCGGCTCGTCCGCCCAGGCTGGACGGCACACCACGTCGCTGATGGCGAAGGCGGCCTCGAAAGCGCGCTGCCACAGGGCCTCGGCATCCGCGAGAAGCGGGCGGGCCTTCGCGACCGGGAGCAGGCGGGTGCCCTGACGCCGGATGACCCGGGCCTGCAGAGCCCAGCCGACGACAAGGCTCAGGCCGGGGAGCTCGGAGGCACTGCGGAACTTCAGGCCCTCGTCACCGGTGCCGAGCAGGGTGACGAGCTCCCTGGCATCCGCGGGCCTGATGTTCTTCGCCAGCGTGAGTTCCCGGCCCTGCGGGCCGAGCCACTCGGCCAAGACGCGGAACTGGGCGACTACCTTGCCATGTTCAGCCGCGGTCGCGAGCTCCTCCGGGGCGCGAAGGCGCACCGGGAGCTGCGTCATCTTCCGCTCCGCGTTCAGGGCGGGTAGCCTGGCCTGCCGGGCCATGGCGGCCTGGACTACCCTGGGATCGACGTCTGGCAGGCTCCCAGGCCCTTCTTGCAAGAAGGCCTCGATGGCCTCCGGATTGTCTAGACCGGCGGCTAGTGCCATGGTCTTCGCCAGCCCGTACCGGCCTGGGTTAGCTACTGCGGCGCTGAACTCCGCCGCCGCAGCGTCGATGGCCGCCTCGTTCTCCGCGACGGTAGCGCCTCGGGGGTCGCGCAGCCCGGTCGCCTCCAGGTAGCGCAGCAGGGACCGCAGCGTCTCCGGTGCACCCAGCAGGTCCTCCGGGGCCGCCGTGACCTTCCCCGGGATCCAGTGCAGCAGCGCCCGCTCCACCTGGGCCGGGGTCCAGTACCCCAGCCGCCCGTCCGTGCTGAAGTGCCGCGAATCCAGCAGCGCCTCAGCCAGCGATGGCACCATCACCAGGCCGCGTGCCGCAGTCCACGCCGCGCACCGGCGCAGCAGCGTCTCACGGACCGTCAGGTAAACGTCCGTCTCCTCGATCTCGAACCAGGTACGCACCCCCGAAAGATAGTGTGCCGGCCGCGCTCTCGGAGACAGCGCGGCATAATCAAGCTGTGCCTGTAGTGGATTCCTCCGTGCTCACCGACCGGGACTGCCCGGTCGCCTTCGCGGCCGTGGTGCTGTGCTCAGATCGCGGCGTGCAAGCCCACAAGATGGGCTACGACTTACGGTGGCATCGCTCACCTCACCGCGAAGAGCGCGGCCGCGCAGACGGAGCTGAGCAAGGCTGCGGCCGGGCGTGCCCTGCGTCGACTGGAGGAGGCGGGCCTCATCATCGGCGACGGAGACGGTGATGCCTGGCGGACCAGCGCGGGCATCTTCGCCAGAGACGGCGACGGACCACCCGAACCGGGGCAAGACATCGTTCCGGAGACGGCGCGCAGCGAGATCGAGATAGTAGAGGCCATGCCGGGCAAGCCGCTCCCGCCGCCGGTCGCCGCCCTGATGGAACAGTTCGCATGACAGAGGCCGATATCCTCACGCTCGCCATGAGCAGCCCGGCCGAGGACTTCAGCATTCCCGACGAGGTGCACGTCGGGGGCAGGCGGGTGCCCCGGCGGAAGCTGCTCCCGCTGAAGAAGTCCGCGGCGACGACCGTCCACACGGTGAAGGCGAGCCTGCACGGGGCGAAGCCGCCCGTGTGGCGGCGTCTCGAACTGCCCAGCGACCTGTCGCTGTACGTGGTCCACGAGGTGCTGCAGATCGCGTTCGCCTGGCACAGCTACCACCTGCACCAGTTCGAGACCGCCTGCGGGACGTTCGGCAGGCCGGACGACAGCGACTGGGGCTTCGAAGAGGTAGGCGACGAGTCCGCCGTGGCCCTCGCCCAGGTCGCTGCGGAGGAGAAGGCGAAGATCGTCTACGTCTATGACTTCGGCGACGACTGGCGGCACGACATCGTGGTGGAGAAGATCACCCCGGCCCTGCCAGGCGTGGCCTACCCGCGCTGCACCGGCGGCCGGGGCTGAGCACCGGAAGAAGATAGCGGCGGCATCTGGGCGCACAACGAGGCGGTAGCAGCCGCCTGCCTGGTCATGCCATTCACCCCTACTGCGCTCGGCGCTCTCAGCAAGCTCGCGAACCCAACCTGATGCCCCTGCCGCCGCTGACCTGAGAAAGGGACCTGAGCCGGGCATGCGGCAGCACTCGGCGGCCCGCGTCACCCCTCGCGTGGCCGAGGCTATGCACTGCCCGCCGTTGCGTGGTGCCCCGTCGGATGAGGCGGAGCACCGAGCGTGTTCTTAGGCTTAGAGCCGGGGATCACCGAACCAGTCTGTGATGCGCAGGACGAATTGCCATCCTTCATACGGCGAGAGAGCCTGGCCCAACTCCTCCCAGCTGACGGCATGACCGTCCACGACCAGCTTCAGCGGGCCGAATGGGCTGACCGTCTCGATCCGGCCGACGACCTCATCGGCAAGGCGACCCTCATCGTGGCAGATCTCCCACCGTCCTGAGTCGGTCCCGGTGAGGCTGCGACGGGCCATCTCGGTGTCGGCGCGCACTGTAACCAGATCCAGGAGCATTTTCGGGTCGGCGTCGTGGTCGCCGAACTCCTCGAACTCGTAGCCGCCGTCCGGTGGCGGGTCCTGCTCGACCAGGCGTGCCGAGATGCCAGTCAGCCCGCGCGACAGTCGGTAGATCATGCTGTGAGACGTACCGTCGGCATCGGTGATCGCCGCCGGAGGGGGCGCGTCGGGCAGGCGCGGCAGGCCGGTGCCAGCCACGATGCGATCGTCGAAACAGCGGTCACACAACGGCCCCTCGGCACCGAGGTGCATGTCCGCCTGCCTGCCTCCGCACGATGCACAGCCTGCGCTACCCGCTACCGGCACCTCCAGTCAGTTTGCCGCGCCTGTGTCGCACAGCAGCATGTCAGCGGCCGAGTCCGGCCCGCGTGACCTCCTCTGACCTCTCCGCCAGATCCGGGTCAGACTCGAAGGACGCGAAGAACGGCAGGCCCCGCACGCCATGGGCGGCGTCAGCCCAGCCCCGGATCAGCCCAAGAACCGGCCGGACCTCCGCTTCGGGAAGCTCGTCCACCAGGTGATGCAGTTCCTCACGCATCGCGCTCATGCAGCCAGAATACTAGCACCGACTGGAGAAGGCAGCGCGCCTTGCCGGAGGCGAGTTCAGATAGCAACGCCCCATTCATTTGCGAGCCACTTGAGGTCCGAATCGGCTTGGCCGCGTGCCTTCTGCTCACCGACGAACAGGCCGTCGGTCTTGCGCAGGACAAGGACGTACGAGCTGCCCTGGCGCTTAGTCACGTGCGTGACCGGTACTTCGGCGGCGTCGATCCTCGTATGGACGTACTGCCGGCGTTGCTTGGCGAGCGGCCACTCTAGCATGCGCCGGTCCGGTGCGGCGAGGAATTCGCGGAGTGTGGCGCACGGTCGCAGGTGCAGCCGCCCGCGAGCAGTGTGACCGACCAGTCGCCGAGCTCGCGCTGCGGCCTGTCCAGCTGGCCGCGCAGCCGCGCGGCGCAGTCCGGCCAGGTCGCGGAACTCCGCCTCGTCGGGTGACTGTCCTTCTGACTTAGCCTCTTCCGCACGCAGGTCCGCGGCGGCCCGCAGGACGGCGATCTCCAGAGTGGCTACCGGGTCACCCTCCAACTGCTGGATATAACCGGAGATCGTGCCCAGTGTGCTGACAGATCCCGTGGCCGCTGCCGCGTCAGCAGCGCGGTGAGCGGCTTGCCCAGCTCGCCGAGCTTCCTGTCCCTGTAACTGGTGATGACGACGCGAGCCCCGTATCGGCATCCCGCCGTACCTGATCCCACGCCAGGTCGAGCAATTGCCGCGCTGCCCCGCTGCTGCCGCTGCCGTGCAGGCCCGTGCAGATGCCTAGCAGCCATCTGCTTACCCACTCCGCCTGTCCCGTTCCCCTGTCCCAGTCCAGCCTGTCCTCGCCGAACCAGCCGCGCAGTAGATCTACCGTCCAGTCCTGCCCGTACCGAGCGGCGACCTGCCCTAGTGCTTCGGTGTCGTACTCCGTGAGGTTCTGGATCTTGAACTGTTTCAGCAGCATGGCGCTACCCTCGCGTCCGCCACGGCGTCCGCCGCGCGTAGCGCTTTGCCGAGCGGGGGAACCGAGTTCCGGCAGCCCAGGCCGCTCCAGACCAGTTCCAGAGTGGCCGCGGCTTCCCTGGCGCCGCCGTATCCCCCGATGACGCGATGGACACGATCTCGTCGAGAGCCCAGCCCGGCGAGGTCTCCGCGCAGTTCGCGAACGCCTGCGCCCGGAGCCACACGATGATCGCGCCGCGGTGATACCACCAGTCCAGCGTGTTACCCCAGTTCCCCATGTAACCCTCGTACTCCGACTCATACTGTTCCAGGTCCCCTTACGGAGTGACGCGCATACCTCGGTGTCGTCCACGGACAGCGATGTCTCCTCCAACCTAGGCCTGCCTTGCCTGTCCAGTGCGTGAGTGAGACCTCCGTGTTGATCAAGTCGTTGATCTCGTACTCGGCGGAGTCTCCGTAGTCCTCGTGCTCGTCGTAGTACCGTCTGCGCCTGTATCCGTATCCCTCGTCGGCGAGCCACGCGTCGTGCGTGGTCCTGACGTCGGCGAGCCCGAGGATCGCCTCGCAGCCGACTGTCTCAGCCGCCTCGCGCAGCAAGGAGACGCGCCGGGCGTCGGCGCCCTTCATCCGCGTCCACTTCAGCGCGCGTGGCGTGTACTCGTGTCTAGCAGGTACACAGCCGCTCGGCGGTCGGCCCTGCGGTGGCTCCAGGGGTGCGTCGCAGGCGTGCAGAAGTGCTCGCGAAGCAGGTCAGCCAGCTCGGCGACCGTTCCGGCGTCGCCTTCCTAGCTGTGTAGGTGTCCCCGCGCAGCATCAGGTTGTAGGTGAGAGTGATCCGGTACCCTGACCGGAGCTTGAGCACCTCGTGCTGGCAGTCGGCGTAGAACGCGACGAGCGAGAGGGAGTCCCGCGATCCCCTGTAGGCCTTCCAGTCCTCGCCCTTGCCGATCATCAGCTCGCCGCCGGCGTAGGTGGACAGCAGTGTCACAACGAGGTGCCGATCATCTCGTCGTTCTTCTCGGTGTCCTGGTGCCTGAGGAAGAACTGGTTCAGCTCGTAGACGAGCAGAGAGTGCAGGTCGACATCCAGTTCTGCGGCGTTCTGAAGCCCTAGTTCCTCCTTCACTGCGCGAGGACGTCGCGCAGGACGGCGAGATCCCAGGTGGCGCGGACCAGGCTGGCCGGGATTTCCCAGGTATCGCGTACCTCGGGGTCCGTGAGGGTGTCCTCCCCGCGGCCGAAGCGGGCGGTTTCCCGAGCGTGATCAGCTTGCGCGCCTTCGCGGGAGTCACCGGGAACTTCGCGCGCCCTAATCCCTCGACATCGAGAGTGAGCGCGTCCATCCGCACCGTGTGCTCCGTGCTGGACGCGAGCTCCGCGTCGCCGCGCAGTGTCTTGCCCAGCCTGTCTCGCGCCGCCGATGCCATGCCCGTGTCTCCGTGATTCTTCGCCGCCGTGTCAATCGCGACTGTAATGACCCCTGAGCTGTCTGTGCAGCCGTTTCGCATGTGAGCGGCCGCTTAGCGAAATTGTCCTCTGGCCTGCCAGCTGCCGCCGCGGCGGCCCGCACATGTATCACATGAATGTGATACAGTCATTGCATGTCGATCCTCGAAGAGCCGTCAGTCTGGCTGCGGGAACTGCGCCATCACACCAGTGAGGTGATCTCTCGGGTGCGCAGTGGCGAGACGATCGAGATCACCGAGCACTAGACGCCAGTCGCCCTACTAGTTCCGTTCGAGCGTCCTGAGCAGCCCGCTATTCTCGCCCTGCTGGAGCCGCGGGGCGCCTGCGCCCCGCGAAGAACCCCGGCTACGTCCCTCAGCGGCTGCACCCCGTGACCGGCGCCGACCCTAACCCGCTTACCAGAGCGCTGCTGGAGGACCGAGACAGCGAGCGCTGACCAGCCGTAGCCCTCTACTACCTAGACACCAGCGCCGCGTTCAAGCTCCTGGCCGCGGAGTAGCATGCCGAGGCGTTCCTCGCCTTCTACCGCGAGCACCGCAGCGACAGCTGGATCAGCTCGGACCTGCTGCGGATCGAGGTGAGCCGCGCCGTGACGCGGAACTGGCCCGCGCTGATCCCCGATGCGCAGCGACTGCTTGACGCCTTCGAGTACGTCCAGATCGACGAGGACGTTGTCCGCTCCGCCATCGTCGAGCCGGACCAGCTGCTGCAGTCCCTAACGCGATCCACCTGGCGACAGCACGATACTCGGCCCGGAACTCACGGCCCTGCTGACCTACGATGACCGGCTCGCCAAGGCCGCTGCGGACGCGGGGATATCCGTTCTGGCGCCTCGTGTCACCTGAACCGCGACCTGGCGGCGGTAGCCTCCCGGCTGGCCTGGCCTCGCTGAGCAGGAAGTCGTAGAGCGCATGGAAGAGCAGCCCTGGTCGGACCCGGCGATGGGGACTCATGGCTGCATCGCCGCCAGCGGCCCGGTGTCAGCGATCAGCGTCGGTGCGCCTCGCGAACTCCTCGCGCAGGATCTCCTCGCAGCGCTCGGCGAGATCCGGTGCGCCATTGAACAGTCCGATGAAGGAGAAGTCCCGTACCGGCTCGCCGGCCAGCAGCGATTCCGGCTCCGGGCTCGTCGATCATGAGCCCGGATACCGTCGGCGTGGGAAGCATCCCCCAGCATGCGTAGCGGGCGGCGGCCTTTGCAGCCGGGAACCCGTGCGTGGCATCGGAAAGAGCAGCGGTACCCCCATATGCAGGGGCGATCGGAAGCCCTGCGTGCCGCTGTTTGCGCAGGTCAGCCTAGCCGGAGTTTCAGTTGATCATGATTTTGTGAGGTCGGCCGGGTTGCCGGCTTAGCGAGTTTCCCCTGATGACACGCCGGCTGGGTGTTTGATTTAGTCGCGGTATGACTGTATGACCTAATGTTATGGCGAGCCTGTACCCGAAGAAGGTCAGCGGCAAGACGTACTGGTACCTGCGCGAGATGGGCCGCGTCGACGGCAAGCCGAAGATGATCTCCGAGCGGTACCTGAGCACCGCCGCGGATATCGCCGCGGCGATGGAGACGCGGGAGGCGGCCGCGCTGCCGGAACGGACCCGGCACCTGGCCTTCGGGGACGTCGCCGCCGCCTGGGGAATCCTGGAGGACCTCGGGGTCGCCGCGGTCATCAACGAGGTCACCGGCTCCCGCCCGGCCGGGGCGGCGCTGTCCGCCGGCACCTACCTGGCGCTGGCGGCGCTGAACCGGCTGGTCGCCCCCTGCTCCAAGGCCGCGTTCGCGGACTGGTGGAAGACCATCGCCGGCGACCGGCTGGCCAAGATCGGTGCCCCGGCGCTGGATCACCGGTACTTCTGGGACGCGATGCACGCCGTCACCCTGGAGCAGCTGGAGGAGATCTCCCGCACGATCGCGGTGCGGATCGTGGGATTGTCCGGGGTGGACGTGTCGTCGGTCGCGCTGGACATGACCAATTTCGCCACGTTCATCGACTACCGCGAACGGCAAGGCGCCGGTCGCGCAGCGGGGCAAGGCCAAGCAGAAACGCTCCGACCTGCGGCTGGTCGGGCTGGGCCTGGTCGTGACCCGGGACGGCGGCATCCCGCTGACCTGGCACGCCTACCCCGGCGACCGGCCCGACGTCACCCAGTTCCCGGCGATGACCGATCAGCTGCTGGGCCAGTACCAGGCGGTCTGCGCCGCGGCCGGGGGCAGCGCCGGCGCCGCGGACATGACCGTGGTCTTCGACGCCGGGCAGAACTCCGAGGCCAACTTCACCCACCTGGCAGGGACCGGCATGCACTACATCGGGTCGGTCCCGGCCTCGGACTGCCCGGACCTGACCGCACTGCCCGCCTCCCGGCGATCGATCGTGGACGCGGGCCGGTTCGGCGGCCTGACCGCCCATGACACCCGCCGCGTCGTCTACGGCGCCGAGCGGCGGGCGATCCTGACCCATTCACCAGAGCTGCACCAAAGCCAGGCCGCCGGGTTCGACGGCACCACGCTGGCCAAGGCCGGGAAGAAGCTCGACGAACTCGCCGCCACCTTGGCCCGCGGCAAGACCCGCCGCCCGCGGGAGAAGGTCCGGGCCGAGATCGAGGCGATCACGGCCAAGCCCTGGGTCCGCCGCGTCATCACCTGGCAGCTCGACGGCGACCAGCCCAAGGACCTGCGCCTGACCTGGTCCGTCGACCCGGCCGCCCGCGCCGCGCTGGAAGAGGAAATCTTCGGCAAGCACGTGCTGATCACCGATCACGACGACTGGCCCGTGCCCGGGGTCATCGCCGGGTACCGGTCCCAGTCCGAAGCCGAGTTCTCCTTCCGCCAGATGAAAGACCCGCACGTGGTGTCCTTCTCCCCGATGCACCACTGGACCGAGCACAACATCCGCGTCCACGTCTTCACCTGCGTCCTGGCCCTGCAGATCGCCCACCTCATGCGCCGCACCGCCGCCCAGGCCGGCCTGCACCTCTCCGTCCGCCAGCTGCTCGCCCAGCTCGCCGCCATCGGCGAGACCGTCCTGATCTACCCCTCCACCGGCGGCCGGCCCAAAGCCCGCCGCATGACCACCGAGCTCACCGGCGACCAGCACGAACTCTACGGAATCTTCGACCTGGCCAAGTGGGCGCCCCAAAGTTAGGTCATACGCCTAAACGGGCAACCAAAGCCCACCTGAACAGCAGGAACAGTCAGCCAGCATCAAGATCATCTGAAACTCCGGCTAGTTGCAGGATATGCCGATGGCTCTGCCCTTGCCGCGAGGATTTTCACCATCTTCGAGGGCACCTCCGAGATCCAGCGCATGATCATCGGCCGCGCTGTCACCGGGCTCGACGTCCGGTAGCCCTGAGCTGCTGAAACTACTGCTACGTGAGACGGTACGAAGGACTGTCCGATTCCGGCCCGGGAAAGGCTCGTTCTGCTGGCTGAGTCCGTCGGCGGGTCAGGGCGGTCAAGGGCCGGTAGGGCGCTAAGGTTGGCCAATGCCCCGGTTTGGCCGCGATGGTAAGCGCATCGTCCAGCGCCCGCCGGAGACCGGACCGCCAGGGGAACTGCCCGGGGCTATCGACAGGCTGACCGTCAGCTTCCGGGAGCTGAACGATAAGCGCGACCGCCTGGAAGGCGACGTAGACAAGCTCCGGCGTCGCCTCGCGGAAGCCGAGGATGAGCTAGATCAGCTCCGGCTGTATCGGCTCGAGCTCTCCTGGCGGCCGTCGCAACTCGAGAAGCAGCGGCTAGAGCAGTACCGGGATAAGCTCCGCGGCCATCTCGGCGACGTCAGCAGTGAGCTGGACGCGACCAAGGCCAGCATCCCGGCGGCCCGGGCCGCACTGGTCAGGCACTATGCGGTAGCTCAGGCGTCGCGGCGGCCAGTGGAAGCCCTCACCGTGCCCTGTCCGGCCTGCGGGCAGCCGTCGGTTCCGCAAAGGACGGCTGCCGCCGGCAGGGGCTGGCGCAAAGGGTGGTATGAGTGTCCCGCCGATGACTGTGATGCCGCCTGGCTGGCCAGGTGGTCAGGTGGGGCACAACCCGCCGTCAGGATGGCAGGTTTGTGAATCCTCGGCACAGTGCTCCCCGGCACGGTCGCGCGCCGATCAGTGCATCGTGCCGCTCATCCTGACGGACATGGCCATGCCGGCGACGATCAGGGCGATGCCCAAGATCACCGCGGCCCAGCCGAGTATCAGGCCCGCGAGCGCCAGGGCGGCCCCCTGTTCTCCGGTACGCCTGATCTGGTGCCGGGCCACGTGGCCGAGCACGATCGCCGGGATGGTCGCCACCGGCCCGAACGCGAACTGCGCAACCCCGCAGGCGAGGCTCGCTATCGCGAGCCCGTTGGTCTTGGCCACCGGGGTCACCGGGGTCACTGCAGTCGCCCGCGCGGCAGGCAGGTCGATAACGAGCTGGTCCAGGTCGGCGTAGGTGCGTGCGGACAAGGCGTTCTCCAGGCGGCCGTCGTACTCGTCCTTGGACAGCCGGCCTTCGCTGTAGGCCATATTGAGGAATTCCACTACCCGGTCGCGGTCCGCGTCGCCGGCCCGCATCTTCCCCCGTTCGCCACCGGCGGCGAACACGCGAGTACGCCCGGCGGATTGGATCACGCCAGGTACGGTCGTTCGTCGTCCGCGCTCACGGTCCGCGATCCGCTGCGACTGGTCGGCGAGCGCCGGGGTGTCCCTGTCGTCCATCTGCATCACCCACTACTTTGACGCTGCACCCGGGGCGCCAGCGTGGCAAGTGCCGTTAGTCCCGGCGATAGTCCCGACAGACTCATGCTGAGCGAACCAACGTAACCAGGTCAGCGGATCGTCCGGCCGAGCAGCTTGTCGATGCTACGGCGTTCACGCTTGGTCGGCCGGCCTGTGCCGCGTTCGCGGAGGGCCACGGGGGTAGCGGTCTCGCGCGGCGGGGGAGGCGGGCTGTGGTCGACGTAGCACTCGGCGGCCACGGGTGCGCCGACTCGTTTACCGATGATCCGCGTGACGACCACGATGCGTTCGCGTCCGTCCTGGCGCATCCTGACCTCGTCGCCGACCCGGACCAGGTGCGCGGGTTTGACGCGGGCCCCGTTGACCCTGACGTGCCCGGCCCGGCAAGCAGTGGAGGCGGCCGAGCGCGTCTTGGCCAGCCGCACCGACCAGATCCAGCTGTCCACCCGTCCAGTCGGATCATCTGCCACCAGAAAACTCTAATGCGCTCGCGGGCGTTCCTCACCGGCTACCCGGCGTTCCAGAAGGGGCACTGATGTTCGGCCGGTGACCGCGCGGCCCGCGTAGGCGGCCGGTTTCAGACCGGAGGCCAGGACGCATGGATCAGGCGCTCGATATCTTCGCCGAACGGGCGGTCGCCGTCGATCGGACCGACGATCGCTGTCATCCAGTCCAGCAGCGCACGGCAACCGGGCGGCGGCGGACGTCCGCAGAGCGCCGCCGCCTGGTAGCCGGCCAGCAGCTCACACGCGGTGACCGCGCGCGCATGGCGCAATGCGGCGCGGAGCTTGTCGGCCGCCTCCCAGGCGAACGACTGCACGTCCTCCTGGCCGCCGGATGTCTCGATCAGGCCCACCGCGCTTGCGGCGGCCAGCCGCCTGGCGGCGTGGATCTCTCCGCCGGCCCGCTTGTGGACTGGCGTCAGGCCGGCCTGCGGGCCTGGCTCGCGGGCAAGCTGCGCGGGCAGCCCGGTGACCGCCGGTTCCATCAGGCGGTGCAGGCGCGCCGCCGACACCTCCGCCGCGTGACACAACGCGGCCGTGAGCAGGTCGCACTGTGCGGACAGGTCGATTCCGTGGAATCCGGCGGTACTGGTGAACTGCCCGTCGAGATAGGCGGGGGAGTCGGTGACCCCGGTCAGGGCGCGGCGAGTGGCCGCCTCGAGCTGGGCGGCGGCCCGGCGGACCTGAGTGAGCACCGGCCCGGCTACCCGGAACGACACCGGCGCTTGCAGGGACCGCGGCGACGGCTCGTCGCCCGCAGCCTCGCGAAGCCGTGCGAGCACCCCGGCCAGCAGGTCGTCACCGCGCCCGCAGGCGGCGCGGTAGGGATCGCGCGGCGCCCGGGCCACGGCGATGGACAGCGCCGCGGCCGCCTCCATCAGGGAGGTCAGCGCGGCGGCCTCGCCGAGGCGGAGCACGGACAGTCCGGTGGCCCCGGGCACGCCCTGGATGAGGGCGATGCCCTCTTTCGGGCCGAGGCTGAACTCGGTCAGGCCGTGGTTGCTCAGCGCCTCGTCGGCCGGTATCAGGGCTCCGCCGGGCCCGAGCACCTGGCCGATGCCGGCGAGCGGCCCGAACGCGTGCGCGAGCTGGATGATCTCGCCCGCGGCCGCCGCGCCCGCGCGGGGCACGGCCGGCACGATGTCGTAGTTGAGGAAATCGGCGAGCCGCTGGCAGAGCTGAGCCGACGCGCCCGCGTCACCGGAAAGGAACGTCAGCAGCCGGACGGTGATGATCGCCCGGACATCGGGCGGGCTCAGCCACGGCGGACCGCCGCTGGCTCGCGCCAGCAGCAGGTTGCGCTGGTAGGAAAGCTGCTGCCGCCCGGTCAGGCGAACAGAGGAAAGCGCCCCCATGCCCGTGTTCACGCCGTACACCGGCCGGCCGTCGCGCAGCGCCTGCCGGACCCCGGTGCAGCGCCGCTGCACCGAGGCGAGCAGGTCCGGCCCGATGCTTACGGCCTGGCCGGCGGCAACGGCCCGGATGAGGCCGAGATCCGCCTCACCGGGTTCGGTGATCGCGAGCGCAGGCAACATCATCGGTACCGCAGCATCGTTCCGATGTCCTGCTGCTCAGCCCGGCGCAGGATGGCCAGGCCCACGGCGATGTCGAGGATGGCGAGCCCGCGGTGCCAGAGCAGGATGCGCTCGTCGCCGCGTTCCCGGCCGGGGCGCCGGCCGGTGACGACCTGACCCAGCTCGGCGTGCAACGAAGCCGCCGAGAGCCGGCCGGTGTCGACGTGGCGGCGCAGGGCGCCGAACCGTCCGGACTGCGCCTCCCGCCAGTCGTCCACCACCACCTTGTCCATCACGTCGAGCAGGTCAAGCTCCACGGCGCTGACCGTGCCGTACGGGACGACGAACGCACCCGGCTTGACCGACGTGGTGCGCAGCAGGGGCTCGGGCTCGGTGAGCCGCGACGCCTCGACCATGATGTCGGCTCCGTCGAAGGTCTCTTCGGCAGTGGCGGCCACCCGGACGCGGGTGCTAGTAACGGCGGCCAGCCGCTGGGCGAACGCCTCACGGGATTCGGGACGGCGGCTGGTTACCCGGATCTCTTCCAGGTCGAACATCTCATCGAGCAGCACGATGTTCCAGAAGGCGGTACCCCGTGCCCCGACGTGGCCGAGGACCCGGGAATCCGGCCGCGCCAGGTAGCGGGCGCCCACGGCGGTCATGGCACCGGTCCGGCAGGCCGTGATCAACGTGGCATCCATGATCGACAGCGGGACGCCCGTTTCCGGATCGTAGAGCGTCAGCAGCCCGAGCTCGCTGGGCAGCCCGGCGGCATAGTTGGCGACGAAGTCTCCGACCACCTTGACGCCGCTCACGCCGGGTGAAAGCGGGCCAGGCGTGGAAGGGCCGGGCGTCGGCAGATGGCCGCGGAGCACGTTGAAATGGCCGGCCCCGTGGTTGTCCGGGACGAGATGCACCCTCGGCTCGACGACCGCGCGCCTGTCGCCGTGCGCGCGCACGGCGTCCTCCACGGCGCCGACGATCTCGGCGTGGGAAAGGCCGAGCGAGTCTATGTCCGGCCCGGACAGGAAACGAAGCCACAGTCCGCCTGCCGTGGTGGCCTCCCTAAGCCGTTGCTCGCCCGTCTTAGGTTACCTAGCGCCCATAGCCAGGCTCCGGGGTGCCAGCCAGCACCCGGCCTGTTCCACCCTGCTCGACGTGCCGCGTTAAGGCCCGCTGCCTGAGCCGGGGGCGCCGGTGCCGGCGGGCCTCCTCCGGTGGGCCGGCCGGGGACCCGAGCCCCAGCGTCACGGACCCGCCGCCCGAGGCGGACCGGCCGACGATCAGTGTCCCGCCGGACGCCTCGGCGATGCGGCGGGCGATGTCCAGGACGGGGCCGAGGCCAGCGAGGACGACCTGATCAAGCACTGCCGGGCCAGCCTGGCCGGCTATGAGACCCCTAAGTCGGTGATGTTCGCCGCGGACCTGCCCGAGACCGTGGGCGGCAAGGTGCTCAAGTACAAAAGGTGCTCAAGTACAAGTTGCGCGTCCAGCATGCCGGCCACTACCGCGACGTCGACCCGTAAGACCGAGCCGTTCTGAGCGACCCAGCTGGACCTGGCATGCTGGTTACGTGAACGATGAGCCGCCGCCGCCCCAGGGCCGGCTAGCGCGCCTGTTCCAGGCCGCCGACCGACGCCACGTCCCGCTGCGGACGATCGTGGTCACCGTCGCGGTGGTGGCGGCCACCTACCTGGCTGGCAAGCTGATCTACCGGCTGCGCGACATCGCGCTGCTGATCATCGTGGCGGGGTTCGTCGCGCTGCTGCTCAACCCGATCGTGGTCCTGCTGCAACGGCGGGTCCCGCGCCGGGGCTACGCGGTGGCGATCGTCACCCTCGCGGCCCTGGTGGTCTTCGCCGTCCTGGCTTACGAGTTCGGCAATCCGCTGGTCAACGGGATCACCGACCTGGCCAACCGGCTGCCCGGCTACGTCGCCAGCGCGCAGCACGGCACAGGCTGGATCGGCCATCTCGCGACCAAGTACCACATCCAGGCTTGGGTGCAGAAGAACGCGCCCAAGCTGGTCACTTACGCCGAGTCGCTCAGCAAGCCGGTCCTGACCGTCGGCAAGGGCGCCCTCTCGCTGCTGATCGAGCTGTTCACGATCTTCGTCCTGGTGCTGCTTCTGCTGCTCGAGGGTCCCAAGATGCGCACCTGGATCCTCGGCCAGATGCAGCCGGACCGCGCCGCCAAGGTCACCCAGGTAGCCGCCGACGTGAACCGAGCGGTCACCGGCTACATGCTGGGCAACCTGCTCACCTCAGTCATCGCCGGCACCGTAGTGTTCGTGACCCTCTTCGTCCTCGGCGTGCCATTCCCGTTCCTGTGGGGACTGTGGGTCGCCCTAGTGGACTTCCTGCCCATGATCGGCGGCGCCCTGGCCGGTATCCCTACGGTTCTGTTCGCGCTCGGCCACAGCCTCACCGCGGGCATCGTCACCGCGGTGGTCTTCCTCGTCTACACCCAGATCGAGAACCATGTGCTGAACCCCGTGGTCATGAGCAAGACAGTGCGGATCAACCCGCTGCTCGTCCTGATCTCGGTGCTGGTCGGCGCCTCGCTTGGCAGCCTCGTCGGCGGCCTGTTCGGCGGCTTCGTCGCGGCGCTGCTGGCCATCCCGACGGCCGGCGCGCTGCAGGTTCTGGTCAAGGAGATCTGGCAGGCTACCGCTCCACCGCCAACCGATCCGGAAGATCCGGTGAACCCGCCGGGTGAGCTCTTCCCAGTTTCACCCGATACGCGGGAGCATGGCTCTTAAGCCGCCGCACGTCACGCCGCATCAAGCGTCTTAGGAGGACCGGACATGGCACGATCGTCAGTCCTGGGAATCGTGCTCGCCGGGGGCGCCGGAACCCGGCTCAGCCCGCTGACCGCGGACCGGGCTAAACCCGCGGTCCCGTTCGGCGGCCTCTACCGGCTGATCGACTTCGCGCTCTCCAACCTGGCCAACGGCGGCATCCGCAAGATGTGCGTGCTGACCCAGTACAAGAGCCACAGCCTGGACCGGCATATCTCGACCACATGGCGGATGAGCGCCCTGCTCGGCAACTACGTGACGCCGGTCCCGGCCCAGCAGCGGCTCGGCCCGCACTGGTACACCGGGTCGGCGGACGCCATCTACCAGTCGATGAACCTCATCAATGACGAGCAGCCGGACATCGTGATGGTCGTCGGCGCAGATCACGTCTACCGGATGGACCCGCAGCAGATGATCGACCACCACGTGACCCACGGGGCCGGGGTGACGGTGGCGGCCATCCCGGTACCGCGGCACGAGGCCTCCGCGTTCGGCATCGTCCACGTCGGCAAGGACGGCCGGACGGTGAACGAGTTCCTGGAGAAGCCCGCCGACCCGCCGCCCATGCCCGGCAACCCGGAGATGTCCTACGCGTCGATGGGCAACTACGTGTTCGACACCAACGTGCTCGTGGACGCGCTGCGCAAGGACGCCGACGATGACTCCAGCCGGCACGACATCGGCGGCAACATCATCCCGATGCTGGTGCGGGACGGCTGCGCGCAGGCCTATGACTTCGCGCTCAACCAGGTGCCTGGCGCGTCCCCGCAGGATGTCGGCTACTGGCGTGACGTCGGCTCGCTCGACGCCTACTTCGACGCGCACATGGACCTGGGGGCGGTGACACCGGCGTTCAACCTGTACAACGACCGGTGGCCCATCCTCACCAACATTCCGTCGCTGCCGCCCGCCAAGTTCGTGCACGACGCGGGGGACCGGGTGGGGCGCGCGATCGACAGCCTGGTCAGCCCCGGCGTCATCGTCTCCGGCGGCCTGGTGCGCCAGTCCGTGCTCTCGCCCGGGGTGCGGGTCAACAGCTGGGCCACCGTCGAGCGGTCGGTGATCCTGCACAACACCAAGATCGGCCGGCACGCGGTGGTCCGTAACGCGATCATCGACAAGAACGTCATCGTGCCTGAGCGGGCGCAGGTCGGCGTGGACAAGGAGCACGACAGGGCGCGTGGCTTCGTGGTCTCGGCGGGCGGCATCACCGTGGTGGGCAAGGGCCAGGAGGTCGTGCCGTGACGGACATGCTCGGTGTCTCCGGGAGCGCGCGCGTCGGGCAAGCCGCCGCGCGGCCGCTCAGTGTCTCCGGGAGCGCGCGCGTCGGGCAAGCCGCCGCGCGGCCGCTCAGTGTCTCCGGGAGCGCGCGCGTCGGGCAAGCCGCCGCGCGGCCGCTCAGGGTCGCGCTGCTAACCCGTGAATACCCGCCCGAGGTGTACGGCGGTGCCGGGGTGCACGTCACTTACCTGGCGCGCGAGCTGGCGCCGCTGGTAGATCTCACCGTGCACTGCCAAGGCGCCGACCGCCCGGACGCGGTCGCGCACCGGCCCTGGGACCTGCTGGCCGACGCCAACCAGGCGCTGCAGGTGGTGTCGACCGACCTGTCGATGGCCGCCGCTGTCGGGTCCGCGCAGCTGGTTCATTCGCACACCTGGTACGCGAACCTGGCCGGCCACCTGGCGGCCATGCTGTACGGCATCCCGCACGTGGTCACCATGCACTCCCTGGAGGCCCTGCGGCCGTGGAAGGCCGAGCAACTGGGCGGCGGGTACGCGGTTTCTTCCTGGTGCGAGCGGGTGGCGGCGACCTCGGCCGCCGCCGTGGTGGCGGTGTCGGAAGGCATGCGGGCCGACATCGTGACCGCTTACCCCGAGATTTCTCCCGAACGGATCCGGGTCATCCGCAACGGCATCGACACCAACGAATACCGGCCTGACCCGCGCACTGAGGTGCTTGACCGCTACGGAATCGACCTCAGCCGTCCTTACGTAATCTTTGTCGGCAGGATTACCAGGCAGAAAGGCCTGCCGGTGCTGCTGCGGGCGGCCTCGGAGCTCATTCCCGACGCGCAGCTGGTGCTATGCGCCGGGCAGGCCGACACGCCGGAGCAGCAGGCCGAGGTGACCGAACTGGTAGCGGGCCTGCGTGCTACCAGGTCCGGCGTGATCTGGATCCCCGAGATGCTGCCCAAGTCCGAGGTCATACAGCTGCTCACGCACGCGACGGTGTTCGCCTGCCCGTCGGTGTACGAGCCGCTCGGCATCGTGAACCTGGAGGCCATGGCGTGCGGGACGGCGGTCGTGGGGTCCCGTACCGGCGGGATACCCGAGGTGGTCGCCGAGGGGGAGACCGGGCTGCTGGCGCCGCCCGGCGAGCCCGAAGCGCTCGCGGTCGCCCTGAACGCCCTGCTGGGTGACCCCGACCGGGCCCAGGCGATGGGCCAGGCGGGCCGCAAGCGCGCGGTGGCGGAATTCGGCTGGCCCGCCATTGCCGCCCAGACCGCCGAACTGTACGCAGAATTGACTCACTCGGGATTAAAGCGCCTTTCTTCGCTCGGGTTTGTCTAACCGGGTATAAATCGCCGTCCTCCGCTCCTAACGGGTGAACCTGGTGTAAACCAGTTCCGATGCTGACGCGTCATCCCAGGGGGCTAGGGGGACCAGCGATGCTTGAGAGGCAACTGATAATGCAGAGATCACGTCGTCTCGCGGCCTGCGCCGCGACTGGCCTGCTCACGATCGGCGGAATCACCGCAGGCATGGCAGTGGCCCACGCGAACGTGGCCGGTTTTTGCGATGGGTCTGGCGCCAAGGCGACGTGTACCGACACGCAGACGATGACCGCGCCCACCTCGGTGACGGTTGGCGTGACCGCGAGTCCCAATCAGAGCGCGTCGGTGAACTGGACGGCCAGCTGCACGCTAAGTGGCCAGACCGCGAAAACCTCGGGCGGTTCTGATTCCCAGAGCCCGGTTACCGACGCCATCGTGCTGCCCTACACCAGTCCGGACCAGTGCACCGTATCGGCGACGGTGACCCTCCCCAACTCCGCTAGCGGTGATCACCTCAGCGTCGCTATCACCTACACGACAGGGTCCACCGCCTCGCCGTCGGCCTCCTCGTCCGCTCCGGCTTCGGCGTCCGGGCACGTGGTCCAGGGCTACGCCGGCAAGTGCGTGGATGACGCGGGCAACAGCTCCGCCAACCGGGCCAAGGTCCAGATCTGGACCTGTAACAGCTTCGACAAGGCCCAGTTGTGGACCTACAGAAATGGCGAGCTGGTCCACAACGGCATGTGTGCCAACGACCGGCGCTCCGGCGGTAACGGCAGCAAGGTGATCCTGTACACCTGCAACGGCGGCTCGAACGAGCTGTGGACGCACCTGTCGAACGGCGAGTACGTGCTGAAGGCCAACGGCGGCAAGTACTGCCTGGACGACCCAGCCTTCTCGACGCACAACGGTACCCAGCTCATCGTCTACACCTGCAAGAACAGCGCCAACCAGCGCTGGTCCAAGCCGTAGTCGCCCGCGTTCACCACGTCTGGATCAGGCTTTTAGGGGGCGCCGTCGATCTCGAAGTCGGGGCGGCTAGCGTGGCGTGGTGCCCAACGATCATCAGGCGCCAGCAGCGGTACCGCGGGAGCGCTTCAAGAACCGGGCCAGCCTGGCCGGGACCCGCGTGGCCGTGCTGGATGCCATCCTCCTGGCCGTCGCCTGCCTGGTGGCCTTCATACTCGTGACGAAGATCGTGCCGCGGGTGTACACCCTGTCCCGGGCCGACGACCTCATCGGCGCGCTGTGGGCGGTGATCGCGACGGTCTTCGTCTTCAGGGACTCCTACGCCAGCAGCATGAGCGCCGCCGTGTCCCGCGTCGCCGCCACCTCGGTGAGCTTTGCCCTGTGCCTGGCCTACCTGGCCTTCCTGCCCTTCCACGAGTGGGCTCTGGCCCTGCTCATCGCAGTCAGCGTGCTGGCGGTCCACGTGATCGGCAGGCCTGGCGACGCGGCCACGGCCGCAATCACCACGGCGGTCGTCCTGGTCGCCGCGGCTGTGAGCCCGCAGCACGCCTGGCAGCAGCCGATCCTCCGCCTGGCGGACACCGTCATCGGCGTCGCGATCGGCGTCGCGGCCGCGTGGCTGGGATTGCGAATTACCGGCCCGCGGGCCAAGGAGGACAATTGATCACCGGCCGCCTGCTCTCGGTGAACGTGGGACTGCCGCAAGATGTGTCGTGGCACGGGCAGACGGTGCATACCGCCGTCTGGAAGCGGCCGGTCGAAGGGCCGCGTCAGGTCCGGCGGCTCAACATCGACGGGGACGGGCAGGGCGACCTGGCCGGGCACGGTGGCGAGCATCGCGCGGTGTTCGTGTACCAGCTCGACTCCTACCGCTACTGGCAGCGTGAGCTGGGCCGGGACGACTTCGAGTATGGCCAGTTCGGCGAGAACTTCACGATCAGCGGCCTGGCCGACGACCAGGTGTGCATCGGTGATCGCTACCAGATCGGCGAGGCCTTGTTCGAGGTGACCCAGCCACGGGTGACCTGTTACCGGGTGGGGATCCGGATGAACGAGGCGCGCATGCCCGCCCTGCTGGTTTCCCATCACCGGCCCGGGTTCTACTTCCGGGTGCTCCGCGAGGGCGCCGTCCGGGCGGGGGACGAGATCGTCCAGGTGGCCGCCGGGCCGGAGGCCATGACCGTGGCCGAGATCGACGGCCTGCTTTACCTGCCCGGGCACTCCCGCGAGCGGGTGCTGAGCGCGCTGCGCATTCCCGCGCTTCCCGACGGCTGGAAGGCCTCGTTCCGGGCCCTGGCCGATCAGGCCGAGGCGACTGGCGACGCCGGGGGTACCACCGGCCGGGCCGCGGGCAACGCCGGGCTGACCGCGGTGAGCCCGCCGCCGGCCTGGCCGGGCTTCCGCCCGCTGGCCGTGACCGCGGTAACCAGGGAAAGCGACTCGGTGGTCTCGGTGCACCTAGCCGACCCCGGCGGAGCGGCGCTGCCCCGTCCCCGGCCCGGACAGTTCCTCACCCTGCGGCTGAACGTGGTGCCCGGCGAGCGGCCGCTGCTGCGCAGCTACTCGCTGTCCGGAGCGCCGGATGCCGGCTCCTACCGCATCAGCGTCAAGCGCGAGGCACACGGCGCGGGCAGTCAGTTCGTCCACACCCGGGTGCGGCCCGGAGACCAGCTAGAAGCGGCCGCGCCCCGCGGCACCTTCGTGCTCCAGCCCGGGGACAGGCCAGTCCTGCTGATCAGCGCAGGCGTCGGGGCTACCCCGGTCATGGCCATGCTCCACGCCCTGGTCGCCGGGTCTTCTGGCCGCGACATCTGGTGGCTGCACGGCGCCCGCAACCGGGCCGAGGAGCCGTTCGCCGAGGAGTCACGGTCCCTGCTGGCCGCGCTGGCCCACGGGCACCGGCATGTCTGCTATAGCCGTCCGGCCCCTGGTGAGGTCCCGGGCCGTGACTATCAGACGGCGGGGCGGCTGTCGGCCTCGGTGCTGGCCGGGCTCGGCCTGCCCCGCGACGCCGACGCCTACCTCTGCGGTCCGGCCGCGTTCATGGCGGAAATGTCTTCCGCCCTCACCGACCTGGGTGTTGACCGCGCTCACGTGCATACCGAGATCTTCGGGGCCGCGCCTTCCCAGACGCCGGGCATCGCGGCCGCGAGCGCCCGGCCGCCGCACCTTCCGGCCGGTCCGCCCGGCGGCGGCCCGGAGGTCGCGTTCGCGCGCAGCGGCCTGACCGTCCGCTGGGACCGCGGTTACGCCAGCCTGCTCGACCTGGCCGAAGCCTGCGATGTGCCGGTCCGCTGGTCCTGCCGCACCGGCGTCTGCCACACCTGCGAGACAGACCTGCTGTCAGGAACGGTCAGCTACGCCCCCGACCCGGTCGACGAGCCTGCCTCAGGCAGCACGCTGATCTGCTGCTCCCAGCCGTCCGGCGACCTGGTCCTGGATCTGTGACCACCAGGCCAGGTTAGATCGGGTGCCGGGTCGGATGCCCGCGCCCCCGCGTTCGTGACAGCATGTCGGCATGAAGGTGCTGCGCACTCCTGAGGACCGCTTCGCCGGGCTGCCCGATTTCAGCTACCCGCCGCGCTATGCCGAGGTCGACGGGCTCCGGCTGGCTTACGCGGAGACCGGGCCGGCCGGCGGCGAGCCGGTCCTGCTGCTGCACGGGGAGCCGAGCTGGTCATTCCTTTACCGCAAGGTCATGCCGGTGCTCGCGGACGCCGGGCCGCACGCCATCGCGGCAGACCTCGTGGGGTTCGGCCGTTCGGACAAGCCAGCCGACATCGCTGATCACAGCTTCGCGCGGTGATCGCCAGCTTCGTCCGCGCGCACCCGGCGGGCTAGGCAGAGCCCTGTCGGCCGCGGTAACCCTGGGTACGCATGACACACGACGAGAAGGCAGGCACACCCGGCCTGAGAGCAGGACCGACCCGAGGGAGATCAACCATGGCCGACGACGAGACCGGGAACGACCTGGGTATCGTCACCAAACTGAGCCCCCGGCCGGTCGCCGAGACCGTCGCGCGGCTCACCGGCATGATCAGCGCGAAGGGGATGCGGCTCTTCGCCGTGATCGACCAGCAGGCCGAGGCCCGGCAGGTGGGACTCGACCTGCGGGAGACCACGCTGGTGATGTTCGGCAGCCCGGCGGCAGGGACGCCGGTGATGGCGGCGGCCCCGCTGGCCGCGCTCGACCTGCCGCTCAAGGTCCTGATATGGGCGGATGAAGGACAGACCAAGGTCTCCTACTACTCGCCGGCCGCGATCGCGGCCCGTCATCATCTCAGCGCCGAACTGGCCGGCAACCTGGCCGGCATCAACGCGCTCACCGCCGCGCTGGTGGCGCCATAGTCATTTAACTGATGACGCGAGCCTCGCCGCAGCGCAGACTGAAAGCCTGCTACCGAATGGCCAGCGCTGGGAGAACTTGATGAGTGTCAGCAGCACCACAGGCGGCCGGTCGCGCAGCCTGGTCTTGGCGGCGATGATCTTCGCCGTGGCGATGACCTTTATCGACCAGACCATCGTCTCGATCGCCGCACCCACGATCCAGCATGACCTGGGCCTGTCCAGCAGCGGCATGCAATGGGCGATCAACGCCTACCTGCTGGCGCTGGCCGCCTTTTTCGCCTACGGCGGCCGCCTGGCCGACACCGTAGGGCACCGCACCATGGTCGTGGCCGGGGTGATCATCTTCGCCGGCGCGTCGGCGCTGTGCGGCCTGACGCCACGCGGCGGTGCCGCCGAGACCTGGCTGGTGGCGTTCCGCGCGGTCCAGGGCCTGGGCGGGGCGATCATGTTCCCGGCCGCGATCGCGATCGTGGTGGGGACGTTCGACCTGCACTCACGGGGCCGGGCGCTGGCCCTGTTCTTCGGCATCGCGGGCGGCCTGACCGCGATCGGCCCGATCGCGGGCGGGTACCTGATCCAGTGGACCTGGCGGGCGATCTTCTGGATCAACATCCCCGTCGCCCTCATCGCCCTGGCGCTGATCGCCATCTCCAAGCCGGTCACCGAGCACCGCCCCGCGCCCATGGACTACCGCGGCCTGGCCCTCATCGTGGCCGGCGTCGGCCTGAGCGTGTTCGGCCTGCAGCAGTCGGCCCTGTGGGGCTGGGGCAACCCGGCCATCGAGGTGAGCATCGCCGCCGGCGTCCTGCTGCTCGGAGTCTTCTACGCCGTCGAGCGCCGGACCGAATCGCCGTTGATGAACGTGCACATCTTCGCCAACCGGACCTTCGCCGTGGAGAACGTCATCCTCGGCATCGCGATGATGGCGTTCATCCCGGTGTTCTTCTTCGCCAGCATCTACGGGCAGATCGCGCTGGCGGAGAAGGCCACCACGGCGAGCCTGCTCATCTTGTACTTCTTCCTCGGCTTCGTGGTGTGCGCGCAGATCGGCGGCCGGATGCTGGACCGGATCGGGGCCAAGCGGCCGGTGGTGCTCGGCTGCGCCCTGGCGGCGGTCGGGTTCGCGCTGTGGGCCGGGAAATCGACCGATCTGCACGCCGGGGCGCAGGTGATCTACATCGTCATGGCCGGGGCCGGTATGGGGCTGATGCTCGGGCAGGCCAACACCGACGCGATCAACCAGGCGTCCCGGTATTCCTACGGCGAGGCGACCGGTATCACCCAGACCGTCCGCAACTACGGCGCGAGCCTCGGGTTCGCCATCCTGGGCACGATCTTGATCACCGAGTTCCGGTCCAGGATTACCTCCTCGCTCGTCGCCGGGGGACTGCCGGGCCCGGCCGCCTCGGCCGAGGCGGCCAAGATCGCCCAGTTGCAGGGCGGCAACGGCAACGTCGCGGCTATCCCGGCGTTCATCCGCGCGGACTTCGCCGACGCCACCCGGGAGGTGCTCTACGCGATGGCCGTGATCATGGCCGTGGCGGGGCTGGTGGGCCTGCGCGGGCTCAGGCGGGGCATCCAGCAGGAAACCGGGGAAGCCGAGGAGACCGCGGCGGAGTTCGCCGCCCAGTCCCGCGGCCAGGATCCGGACGCTGGCCCGTACTTCGCACGCTAGGCGAGCAGGTTACTGCTGCTCCGCCGCGAAGTCACCCTCGGCGAGCAAGCCCTCATCCAGCGGGTCGAGCAGCTCGCTGTCTCCGGGGGAGTCGTCAGACTCCAGCGGTTCGGGCGCGGCGGGCAGCACCTGCTCGATGTAGGCCTTGGCGGCGGCGGTGGTGCCGACGTCACGGTTGGCCGCCTCCGACATGTACCAGCGGTGCTCGAGGATCTCGTGGAAGATCTCCGCGGGGGAGAGCCGGCCGCGCAGGTCCTCGGGGATCGCGGCGATTACCGGGTCGTAGACCTCCTCGAGCCACCGGTTGGCCGCCACCACCTCCGACACCGGCCGGCCCTGCTTCTGCTCCAGCCAGGCCCGGAACCCCGCCATGTCGTTGAGCAGCCGGCGCGCCTGGTTCTCCCCGGCGTCGATCCCGGTCCGCAGGAACAGCTTCCTTGAGTCGTGCCCGGATTCCGCGACCCGGGTCTTCAGTCGCAGTTTGTTCCCGTCGCCGGTGCTGACCAGCTCGACCTCGTTGGCGTCGAAGCCGAGCTCGTTGAGCCGGTGCAGGCGTTCGGCGATCCGGTACCGCTGCTCCTCGGGGCGCAGGATCTCCTCGCGGGTCAGCTCCTGCCAGAGCGAGTCATACCTGCGGCCGAGCTCCTCGGCGATCTCAAGCGGATCGACGTCGGCCGGGAGCATATCGCCTGCCTGCAAGTCGAGCAGCTCGCCGTACACCCGCTCGATGGCCAGCTCGACGTCGTAGTGGCGCTGCCCCTCGGTCAGCTCCGGGTGCTGCTCGCTGGTCTCGGCGTCGACCAGGTACGCCTCCAGCGTGCCCGCGTCGTGCCGGAACAGCGTGTTGGACAGGGAGCAGTCGCCCCAGAAGAACCCGGACAGATGCAACCGCACCAGCAGTTCGACCAGCGCGTCGAGCAGGCCGTCGGTCGGCTGCAGCCCTCGCGGGGCGGAGAAGACCGCCCGGTACGTGGTCGCGTAGGACAGGAACTTGGTGACCAGGATCGCGTCGCTGTCTTCCGGCCGGGTGTGCGGCTCACCCAGGTCGACCGCGATCCCGACCACCTCGACCGCGGGAATGCTCAGCTCGGCCAGCGCCCGGAGCAGCCGGTATTCGCGGCGGGCCAGCCGCTCGCTGAGCTCCTTGAGGGCGTAAAGCGTGCCGTCGTCGTAGATGAAGCGGACCACGTGCCGCGAGATGCCTCGTTGCCTGATCTCGACGAGCCGCTCGTCCTGCCATTCCGCCAGCGGTTCGGACCACGGCAGGGTAAGCAGGCCGGCCGCGTGGTCGGCTGGAGGAGTAAAGACGAACCGCATAGCAACAAAGTGTCCCGTATCCAGGGGCGGGAACCGAGACCCGTTAGGTCAAATCTTTTCCGCCGAACGGTCCTGGTGCGTGCCTCAGCCCAGCTGCGACTCAAGCTGAGCGGGAGCCATGTTGGCGCCGCTGATGACGACGGCTACGTGCTCACCGGGCGCGGGCTTGTAGGCACCGGTGAGCAGTGCCGCGATTCCGACCGAGGCGGCGGGCTCGGCCGCGATCCTGGCCGCCTGCCACAGTGACCGCTGGGCCGCCAGGATCGAGGCGTCGTCGACCAGCACGACGTCCTCGACGTAGGCCTGGGTGATCGGGAACACCAGCTCGCCGACGCGCCGCGGGGCCAGCGCGTCGGCCGCGACGCCCTCGGCCGGGGCGTCGGCGGGCCTGCCCTCGGCCCGGGCGCGGGTCAGGGTCGGCGCGCTGTCCGGCTCGACCCCGATGACCCGGACGGTACCGGCGAAGTAGGCGGCGATGCCACCGATCAGCCCGCCGCCGCCGACCGGCACAAGCACGGTGTCCAGGGCTCTACCCATTTCCGGGCCCATCTCCGGGCCCATCTCCGGGCCCATCTCCGGGCCCATCTCCGGGCCCATCTCCGGCACCTGCCCGGCCAGCTCCAGGGCCAGGGTGCCCTGGCCGAGCAGGGTCTCCCGCTGGTCGAAGGCGTGCACGCTCATCGCGCCCGAGCTCTCCACCCAGGCCTGCGCGGCGGCCAGCGCGTCGGCGTAACGGTCGCCGGTTACCACCAGCTCCGCGCCGAGCTGCCGGATGCGCTCGATCTTGGCCGGGGCGGACACGGTGGGCACGAAGATCCTGGCCGGCACGCCGCGGCGGTGCGCGGCGTAGGCCACGGCCACGCCGTGGTTTCCACCGGAGGCCGCCACGACCCCCGCGGGCGGCACCTCCCGCAGCAGCAGGTTGGCGAACGCGCCGCGGGCCTTGAACGACCCGGCGCACTGCAGCTGCTCCAGCTTGAGCGTGACGGCCGGCAGGGCCGGGTTCGCCGGGTCGAGCTCGCTGAGGTCGACCCGGACCACCGGCGTGCGCCGGATGCAGGGCCGGATCGTGTCGTAGGTGCCGCGGATTTCGTCCCGGGTGATCACACCTGCCAACATACCTAGGGTTATCCGTCACTTCATCGCCTCCGCCATCTCGCCACGGCTGCCGAATACGCCCGCCGGATCGGCCTAGCCCCTGGTGGCGCCCGGTGCCCAGCCGGGGGAGACTAGCTGTCATGAGCGAGCACACGCACCATCACGACGAGGAATCGGCCTGCGCGGTGGCCCACGAACCCGTCATCCCGGCCACCTCCGCGTCGGCGGAGCGCACGCTGGTCGCCGTCTTCGCCTCGCCGGTGGCCGGCTACCTCCTCAGGTACGGCGCGGACATGGGGTTCCGCGGGCTGCTGCTCGAGCCCGACGAGGCCCGCGCGGCCGGCGCCGCCGCCCTCGGGTTCCCCCTGATCACCGCGATCCCCGACGACCTCGACGACTCCGCGGACGTGGTCGTCACCGACCATCACCGGCCCGAGCTCGGCGTCATGCTCCGCGACGCGCTGGCCACCAAGGCCCGGTGGGTCGGGATCATGGGCAACCCGCACCATGTCGGGCCGCATGTGGGCATGCTCACCGAACTCGGCGTCCCGGAAGACGAGATCGCCCGCGTGCACCGGCCGATCGGGCTCAACATCGGCTCCCGGATCCCGCCCGAGATCGCCGTCTCGACGCTGGCGGGCCTGCTCGCCGACCGCAACGGCCGACCCGGCGGATTCGAATTCTGAGCCAGGGTAATCCTCCCGGCGGGGCATACCCGTCCGCTGTGCCCGGTTTACACCGGATAGCAGGCCATATTGTTCGCCGCCGCCTGGACCCTGCGTCGGCCGCACGCGCCCTTTGCGGCACGTTAGGCTGAAATCAGCCAAGCGGGGGCGCTGGCGTACGGGAGGCGGGGTTGACCGGGGCGTTCGTCCGCCACCGGGGGCTCATCGCGTTCGCAGCCGGGGGCGCGATGACCGAGGCGGCACTGCTTTCTTTTCTTGCGCCCAGCGCCCGGCCGCTGGCGCCGCAGGTTACCGCGCTCCCGCCGCTCGCGGCATATCACGATCTTCGCTGGCTGTTCGCCTTCAACCAGCCGTGGCTCGGGTTCACCGGCGCGCTCGTGCTCCTGGTGATCGCCCGTTCGGCGGTGGACGCGGTCCTGGTCATGCTGGCCTGGCCGCGCGAGACGGAGCCGGACATCCCGCGGCCGCGTTTCCTGCCCTCACTGGTGTCGTGCGCCGTGCTGACCGTCCTGGTCGGGCTGGTGATGTCGCCGGTGGTCACGCTGATGTTCGGGGTGGCCCTGCTGCCGTTCTCCTGGCCCTTTCTGGCGGCGGTACCGATCCTGCTCGGCACCGCGGTGACCCTGAGCCAGGGCGGGGTGGGCCTGGCCTGGTGGCGGCGGCTGCCCCCGGCGCGCACCGCGGCGTGGGTGATCGCCACCTTCGGTGTCTTGTCGCTGGCTTCGGTGCTGATGACGCACCTCGACACGCCGGGCATCGTGGCCGTGGCCGGGCTCGCCGGGGTCGTCGACGCGCGGGCCTGGTACGGGCTCACCGCGGCAGCGGTGCGCGGCGCGGCGGAAAGGCCGCCCCACTCGTGGCAGTGGCGGGTCGCGCTTTGGCGGATCCGGCGGGCCCTGCGGAGCCGGACCACCTGGGTGCCGATGGCACCGCTGGCGGCGGTGATGGTGCTCGCCTTGGTCGTGGGGATGACCCGGCTCGCCTTCACCGGGACCGTCCGCTTCGCCCCGGGCACCGGCGACGTGGTGGCCGGCGCGGTCACCGGGGACGGCGACGACGGCCAAGTCGCAGCGGACAGAGGCGCGGGCGGTACCAGCCCGCCCAGTGCCGCAGGGAACACGAGGAGCGCGCCGGCGGCCAAGTTCAGCGGTGCCGTGCTCGTGGTCGCGGGCTTCGGGTCGACCTGCTGCGATAGCGCGAACGCCCTGCGCGCCGCCGAACCGCACATGCTCGTGCGCCAGTTCTCGTACGTGGGCCTGACCGCCGCCGGGCAGCCGATCTCCTACGAACGGGCCGGTGACCTGTCCATTCAGGTGCTCGGCGACCGGATGGCCGAGCAAGTGGACAAGCTTTACCAGCAGGCCCGCACGCCGGTGGACATCGTGGCGGAGAGTGAGGGCACCCTGGGCCTCTACGCGATGCTAGCCCGCCATCCGCACGTGCCGATCGGGTCGGTGGTACTGCTGAGCCCCATCGTCGAGCCTGGTCAGCTCGGCCAGGCGGGGGCCGATACGGTGCCCGGCGCGGCGCTGGCCACGCTGAACGGCCTGGTCGGCGGCATGTCACCGTACGGGCGCTCGGGGGCGCAGGCGCTGATCGAGTCGGCGGGCGAGGTCGGCGCGAGCTACTTCGCCACCGTGAGCCACGAGACCGGCCGACCCTGGCTTGCGGTCATTCCGCTCGCCGATGCGGTCACGCTGCCCGCATGCCGCTGGCCGCCGAACGTGATCTTCATCGACGCCTTCCACGGCGGCCTGCTCGGCGACCGCTCGGTGCAGCAGCTAGTCGAGGCGTTCCTGGCCAGCGACACGGTCCCGGACACCGAACTGGCCGGCCTGGCGGGCGGGTCCCAGCGGGACCTGCGCAGCGCGGCTCAGCTCATCGCGTCCGCGGCCGCCGCCTGGCGGATGCCGGACCTGCACCCGGCCTGCCCGTCGCCCTAGCCGGCTGGCGGGGCGACCGGCGATCAGCTACGCTATGCCCCGTGACGCCAACAGCTCGCCTTCAGTGGTGGCGCCGCCTCTAGGCGGCGTGCTGATTCGCGTTCCATCGCAAGCGACCGCCCAGGAAACGGCGGCCGCTTTTCTGTTCCCGGCCGCCTCCGGGGCCTGAAACCTGAGGGGCCACCGTGGACGCCCAACGTACGGAGATGATGACCCGCGATGGCGTGCGGGTCACGCGCACCGCCACGCCGTTCGACCCCGCCGAACTCGGCCGGATCGCGGCGCTCGTCGACCAGCGCCGCGGCGGCGTGATGAGCTCGGGCATGGAATACCCAGGGCGGTACAGCCGCTGGCACATGGCCTACGCCGACCCGTGCGCGGAGATCATCGCCACCGGCAGGCGGGTCACCGCGCGTGCGCTGAACGACCGCGGGCGCGTGCTCCTGCCGGTGCTCCGCGCCGCACTGCGCCGGGCAGGCGCCGAGGATGCACTGCTGACGAGCGGCGAACCGGTGGACGAGGACACCGTCGTGATCGGCGAGGAAGACCGGGAGTTCACCGAGGAGGAGCGTAGCCGCAGGCCAACGGTGTTCACCGCGCTGCGGGAGATCACGGCGGCGCTGGGTTGCGAGGACCCGCACCTGGGCCTGTACGGGGCGTTCGGCTACGACCTGGCATTCCAGTTCGAGCCGGTCCGGCTCCGGCTTGATCGTCCCGCGACCCAGCGCGACCTGGTGCTGCATCTGCCGGACGAGATCTGGGTCCTCGACCGCAAGCGCGAGGAAGCGGTCAGGTACTCCTACGACTTCGAGGTGGGCGGAGTGTCGACGGCCGGGTTCGGCCGCCGGACGGCAAGCACCGGACCGGGGCAGGTAACCCCGCTCGTTCGGGATCAGGAACTGCCTCCCCAGCCGCGGCCGGGAAGCTATGCGCGGGTTGTCGAGGAGGCCAAGGAGCGGTTCGCGTGCGGAGACCTGTTCGAGGTGGTGCCCGGCCACGTGTTCTACGGCCGGTGCGCGTCGCCGGCCGCGTTCTACGAGCTGCTGCGGCAGCGCAACCCGGCCCCGTACGAGTTCCTGTTCAACCTGGGCGAGGGGGAGTACCTGGTCGGCGCGTCACCCGAGATGTACGTCCGGGTCACCGGGGACCGGGTGGAGACCTGCCCGATCGCGGGCACGATCGCGCGCGGCGAGGACACCCTGGAGGACGCCGCGAACATCGCCACCCTGCTCGGCTCGGCCAAGGAGGAGTCCGAGCTGACCATGTGCACCGACGTGGACCGCAACGACAAGGCGCGGGTCTGCGTGCCCGGCTCGGTGCGGGTGATCGGACGGCGGCAGATCGAGATGTACAGCCGCCTCATCCACACCGTCGATCACATCGAGGGCCGGCTACGGCCCGGGTTCGACGCGTTCGACGCGTTCCTCACCCACATGTGGGCGGTCACCGTGACCGGCGCCCCGAAGACCTGGGCCATGCAGTTCATCGAGGATCACGAGGAGACCCCGCGCCGCTGGTACGGCGGGGCCGTCGGCAAGGTCGGTTTCGACGGGTCGATGAATACCGGGCTCACCCTGCGGACCGCGCACATCACCGGCGGGATCGCCGCGGTGCGGGCCGGCGCGACGCTGCTGTACGACTCGGTACCCGCCGCCGAGGAGAAGGAGACCCAGATCAAGGCGCGCGCCCTGCTCGAGACCCTGGACGAGGCCAGCCAGATGGTGCCCGGTGACGCCAAGGTGAGCGGCGAGCATGTCCAGGTCTCGGCGCGCGATTACGCCCCGAGGATCCTCCTGGTTGACCACCAGGACTCGTTCGTGCACACGCTCGGCGACTACTTCAGGCAGCAGGGTGCCGAGGTGACCACGCTGCGGTTCGGGTTCTCGCCCGCGCTGCTTGATACCTACGCGCCGGACCTGGTCGTCATGTCGCCCGGGCCGGGCCGGCCCGCCGATTTCGGCTGCGCGGCGCTGCTGGAGGAGGTGTACGCACGGCACCTGCCTGTGTTTGGCGTGTGCCTGGGGCTGCAGGCCATGGTGGAGCACGCGGGCGGCACGCTGTCCCTGCTGCCCGAGCCCGCTCACGGCAAGCCCGGGGTGGTCCAGGTGTCCGGCGGTTCGCTGCTGTCCGGGCTGCCTCCCGAGTTCACCGCGGGGCGGTATCACAGCCTGTACGCGCCGCCCGGCGAGGTCCGCGGCGGGTTCGCCGTGACCGCGTCCCTACATGCGCCGGATGGGACGGACGTGGTGATGGCGATCGAGGACGGCGAGGCCGGGCGGTGGGCGGTGCAGTTCCACCCCGAGTCGATCCTGACCGCCTCCGGCCGGTCCGGGCACCAGATCATCGCCAACGTGCTGGACCTTTGCCACAAGAATCGAGTGGCCCGCTGTTAGTGTGCTGTGCCATGAGGAGCGTAGAACCTGAGGTTTTCCTGGTCGCCCGGCCGAAGGTCGACTACGACGCGATGGCCGCCTACCTGCGCGAGGTGGGCGGTGAGCGCTGGCTGGAAAGACTGGATCGCGACCAGCTCGGCAACGACGCCCAGGACCTGGCCGAGTTCGCCGGGAAGATGTGCTACCGCTCCTGGGAGCCCGGGCTCAACCCGAACGTCCGGAAGGTACGCGACGACCAAGAGGCGTATCTGCAGAACATACTCAAGCAGGCGCACGGTTCGGTACTTGAGCACGTCAGCTTCACTTTCGTGTTGCACAACGTAAGCCGGGTGTGCTGCTACGACGACGATACCGAAGTACTGACCACCGAGGGCTGGAAGCCGTGGCCCAAGGTGGAAGGTACCGAGTTCTTCGGCACGCTTAACCCAGTCAGCAATGAGCTCGAATACCAGAGAGCTACTGAGGTCTTTCACGCCGACTATGCGGGACAGATGTATCGCGTTCGGTCCGAACAGGTCGACCTGCTGGTAACGCCCAATCACCGGATGTGGATTCAGCGGCACGATACCCAAGCAGCGAAGCGCGGCGAGCAGCCATTCGCAATCGAGACGGCCCGCGACATTCTTCACAAGAGGGTTAAATACCAGAAGAATGCCCGATGGGTTGGCTGCTCGCCAGAAAATATTACGATCCCGGAGACGCATAGGACCTATCAGCGCTCGGATCGAGGCAAGCCAACGACCCGCATCTATCCCAGTGTGTCGTTCCCCGTCGAGTTCTTCGCCAGGTTCCTCGGTTATTATCTCGCCGAGGGTTGTATCAACGGCCATCAAATTGTATTGGCGCAGAATCGTGGTGAGATTCTCAACAAAATGGCCGAGACTATTCGCGAGATGGGGCTACGGGCATACGTTCCGGCAACCGGGCACGGCAGCGTACGTACGACATGTGCGCCACTGCGTGACATGCTCCTCAGGCTAGGTCACTCCTATAACAAGCGCATACCTACTATGGTAGGCGAGTGGACTCCTGATGTAATCAGGATCTTCCTCGAAGCGATGATCGAAGGTGACGGGACAACGCACCGCACGTTCAATCATCGAGTCATCTATACTTCATCCCGCGAGATGGCGGATGAGTTGCAGGTGCTGGCGATCAAGGCAGGCTGGTCCGCGAACATTCGTATTGATGACCGCACGGGCCGTGAGCGCATCATGCCGAACGGCCAACGCTTTCATGACCTTCGGCCCATCTACATTGTTTCCATCCTCACCCGCCGCCTTACACCGCTAGTCAATCACCACCGCGGTATGCATAGCCGGTACTGGAACGAGCAAGGCTACAACGACGGCATCGAACACTACGAGGGTCGTATTCACTGCGTCCAAGTGCCTAATGGCCTTCTGTTCGTCAGGCGTAACGGAAAGCCCGTTGTCTCAGGCAACACTCACGAACTCGTGCGTCACCGGCCGGGTACGGCGGTGTCGCAGGAGTCGCTGCGCTACGTCCGGCTCGACGAGCTGCCGTTCTGGTTCCCCGACTGGGCGCGGGAAGACGCGGAGCTTATGAAGCGGGCGACGGCGCTGCTGTCTGAGCTTGAGCAGTTCCAGCAGTGGATGGCAGGCCACTTCGGGCTGGACGACGACGACACCAAGATGCACGAGAAGAAGCACAAGACCTCGTTCATGCGCCGGTTCGCGCCCGAGGGCCTGGCCACCGGGCTGGTGTGGACGGCGAACATCCGCACCCTCCGGCACACCATCGAGGCGCGGACCGACCAGGGGGCCGAAGAGGAGATCCGCCTGGTGTTCGGCAAGATCGGCGAGCTGATGCGGGCCGAGGCGCCGGCCCTGTTCGGCGACTACACCGTGACCGACGGCACCTGGGTGCCCGGCTGGCGCAAAGTATGAGCGAGCCGCAGGGGCGAGCGGGGGAGCAGAGTCTGAGCGAGCCGAAGGGGCACGGTGCCGCCTGGACTGAGGAGAAAGGGACGAACCACGAGGGAAGGCGGCGCCTTAAGGCGGCCCGGAGGCGAGCGGGAGTGCAGAGTGCCTGATGTGACCGTCGGCGAAACGGCGGCGTACCTGGCGGTTCCGGTCGGCTCGCCAGGCCCGTGGCCGGGCGTAGTGGTCATCCACGAGGCCTTCGGCCTGAACGCCGACATCCGGGGCCACGCGGACCGGCTGGCCGCGCTCGGTTACCTGGCCTTGGCCCCCGACCTGAACGACGGCAGGCCCTGGCTGCGCTGTATCCGCGGCATGATCCGGCAACTGCACGCCGGATCGGGGCCCGCGTTCGACGCCCTGGACGCGTGCCGCGGGTGGCTGGCCGAGCGCGCGGACTGCACCGGCAAGACCGGGGTGATCGGCTTCTGCATGGGCGGCGGCTTCGCGCTGCTGTGCGCGCCGCGCGGGAAATACTCCGCTGCGGCCGTCAACTACGGCGAGGTCCCCTCGGACGCGGAAACGGTGCTCGCGGGTTCTTGCCCGATCGTGGCCAGCTACGGCGGCCGCGACCCGATGGGTACCGAGCCCCCGAAGCGGCTCGAGGCCGCGCTGACCGCGCTGGGGGTACCGCACGACGTGAAGGTGTACCCGGCGGCCGGGCACAGCTTCATGAGTCCTAAGTCGGCCCGGCTGGCGCCGCTGGCCGCGCTGGCGCGGCTGAATTACGACAAGGAGGCGGCCGAGGACGCCTGGCAGCGGATCTTCGCGTTCTTCGGCCGGTACCTGCAGGACTAGGTGCCTGGCCGGCTTCCGGTCCGGATTGGCCTAGACGGCCTGGCTGATTTTCGGGTCCAGGTCGTAGTGGATGAGGCGGTCGGGGGCGCCGCGTTCCCGCAGCACCCGGGTCCCGCTCGCGAACGCCGATTTTCCGGTGCGCGGCCGAGTTCCTGAAGATACGGCACGAGGTCGTCGCGGTCCTGCTGGCTCTCCTGGGCAGCAGCTATATGGCTGATGGCCTGGAAGAAACGCCTGCGCTGCACATCCATGGCAGCCGGGAACATGACCCGGATTTCGGCGTCTATGGCAAAGAGTTGTGCGTAGAAGTATGTCATTGCCGCGTCAGCGGCCGGCTCCAGCAGCCAGAATGAGACCTGTGCGGGATTTCGGTTGGAATCGCCAGGACCGGTAGGCGCTGGACGGCCCTCAGTCTGGCGGGCCGATTCGTCGCCTGCTGACACATCACACTCACAGTGTCGCACTAGAAGCAGAACGTTACAATCGATTTCCGGCAAGTCGGGTTTAACCGGCGCTGGAGATTTTCACAGTGGACAGGTCTGACGTGGGCATGATGGGCCATTATGGGCATGGAACCTTACGTGCAGGAGGACGGATGGGGCGGCCGATCATCGGCATTACTGGGGAGCTCGAGGCCGCCCGGTGGGGCACCTGGATTCGCGAGGCGGTGATCTCGCCGGTGAGCTACACCCGAGCCGTCGAGCGCGCCGGGGGGACGCCGGTCATCTTGCCGCCTGTTCCCGCGAGTTCCGTGCCCGTGCTGATCGCCGGGCTCAACGGCCTGGTGCTGACCGGCGGCCGGGACGTCGACCCCTCGCTGTACGACGAGGCGCCCCACGAGCAGACGGACCTGCCTGACCACCGGCGGGACAGGTTCGAGCTGATCCTCACGCGGGCGGCCATCGACGCCGACCTTCCCTTCCTGGCCATCGGGCGGGGCATGCACGTCCTCAACGTGGCCCGCGGCGGCACCCTGACCCAGCATTTGCCCGACCGCATCGGCAACGAGAGCCACAAGCCGGATCCGGTCAAGATGACCATCCACGACGTGCAGATCAGCGCGGCGAGCAAGCTCGGGCGGTTGCTCGGCGAGACCGCTCAGGTGCCCGCAGCCCATCATCAGGCGATCAACCGGATCGGCAGCGGGCTCCTCACCGTGGGCTGGACCGTGGATCAGGTGGTAGAGGCGATCGAGCTGCAGGGACATCGCTGGGGCCTGGGCGTGCAGTGGAATCCAGAAGACGGCGACGACCTCCGGCTGTTCGAAGCCCTGGTGACGGTGGCCAAGTCTGCCGCTGCGCAGGCCGCCGCTCAGCCTCAGCCCGAAATGACCGCACGGTCAAAGCGATCCGCCAGGCGGCACGCCGCCCGCTCCTCCTAGCCCCGCCCGCTCAGGGCGGCGGCTGGAGCCACGGGCGGGGCGCTGCGGGCTTGAGGCGCTGCGACGGGTGCGCGGTCAGGGCACGGGGCGGGGTGCCGCTCCGGGCGGGGCGCCGCGGGCCGGGGCGGGCGCTACAGGCTAGCGCTAGGACGCTGGGGTGATGCGGGGGAGGCTCGGGTTTAGAGGGGGAGCTGGTAGCTGCCGGTCCAGTTTGCTTGGAGCCAGTCCATGAAGGTGAACCAGGTGCCGGTCACCTCGAGCAGGCCGACGCATATGAGCATGGCGCCGCCGATCCTGGTCACCAGGCGGGCGCGCCGCCGGAAGAACGCGAAGGCGCGCATCGCGACCTGCAGGCCGAACGACACCAGCAGGAACGGAATACCCAGGCCCAGGGCGTAGACGAAGGCGAGCATGGCGCCGCGTGCCACGGTGCCGCTGGAGGCCGACAACGCCAGCACGGCGGTGAGCGTGGGCCCGATGCAGGGAGTCCAGCCGAGCCCGAACATCACCCCGAGCAGCGGCGCACCCGCTAGGCCGGCCTTCGGCCGCGCCGCGGGGCGCACGATGCGGCCCGCGAACGAGAACCGGTCGAGAACGCCGGCGAACAGCAGGCCGAGCACGATCGTCAGCCCGCCCAGGACCCGCGTCAGGAGCCGCGCGTGCCCGGTCAGCAGGTGGCCGAGCCCGCCGAGAGCCGCGCCGTACGCCACGAAGACGATGGAGAACCCGAGCACGAACAGCGCCGTCCCGACGACGACCCGTCCCCTGGGCGGAGCGGTCGCGGTCGCGGGGAGTGGCGGGGCAGCCACCGCCACGCCAGACCCGTCCGCCGACGTGACCGCGGCAGCCTGCGAGGGTGCCGGGGTGCCCGGGGAGCCGCCGGCGCCAGCCATGCCGGTAACCCAGGACAGGTAGCCGGGCACCAGCGGCAGGCAGCAGGGGGACAGGAAGGTGAGCGCACCGGCCGCCGCGGCCACCGGCAGCGCCAGGATCAGCGGGCCAGAGGTGACGAGCTGGGTAACACCGCTCATGTCACCTCCGGTGAGGTCGAGGGTCCGGGCAACCCGGGAGCACGGTCAAAGGGCGCTGGGATCACTATCCCATGTCCGCCCTCAACGGTCGACGGCGGCTACTACATCACGTCGTAGACGAGGAAGGCGTCGTAGCCGAGGAGGGCAGGGCGAAGACCAAGACGATATAAGCCGCCAGTGCCACGGCGAACGCCAGCGCCATGCCCAGTGACGCCCCGGCCGCACCGTTGCCGGCGAACCCCATCCCGGCGAAGCCCGCGGCCAGGATCGCTACCAACCCGACAGCCGACATCCAGATCGTCAGCCGGTGCCGGGTGCCGATGGCCCGGATAAGCTGGCCTATCGCCGCGATGACCAGCAGGATGGCTACGACCACGTGCAGCGCGAGCGTCGGGCTGGAGAACAGCCCGACGGATTTCTTCGCCGTGGGGGCCGTCCCGTACAGGTTATAGATGATGCCGAGGATGAATTCGATCAGGAGCATGGCTACGGCGCCGAGGCTGGACATCCGAATCCGGGCGAGCCGGCTCGCCCGAGCCTGCCCGGTGGCCGGCGCGGCCGTATGAGTATGAGACATCCCCACCTCCGAGAACGGAATCCTAGCGGGAGCCGCTATGGTTGGCGAGGTGAGATCGGTCCTCACCCGCCCGCAGGCGCCGGCCGGGGAACACAAGACGCCAGGCAACTGGCTGCTCCCAGTCGGCCTGGGCGCGTTTGCCGTCGCCCTTGGGCTCTACGTTGTCTACGCGGTCATCCATCCGAAGAGCTTCACCATGGACCCGGTCGACCTGGCCGTGTACCGGTCCGGCGGGCTCATCGTCCGGCACGTAAGGCCACTGTACAACCCGCACCTGGCCGCGCCGCTCTACGACTGGATCGGATACGGCAAGCTACACCTGCCGTTCACCTACACCCCGTTCGCGGCCATCGCGTTCGCGGTCATCTCGTTGGTCCCCTGGTGGCTGTCCCAGCAGCTTTCCGTGGCGGTCGACATCGTCGCGCTGCTCGCGGCGCTGTGGCTCACCCTCGGCGGCCTCGGTTACCGCAGGGACAAGGTCAGGCTCGGTGCCACCCTGCTCGGCGCGGCCGCCGTCTTCTGGACCGAACCCGTGCTGCGAACCATGTACCTGGGCCAGGTCAACCTGGTCCTGATGGCGCTGATCATCTGGGACCTGTGCCAGCCGGATACCAGCAAGAGCCGATGGTGGAAGGGATTCGGCACCGGCGTCGCGGCCGGCATCAAGCTGGTCCCGCTGATCTTCATCCCGTACCTGCTGCTGGCCAGGAAGTTCCGGCAGGCGGCGATGGCCTGCGCGGGCTTCGCGTTCACCGTGCTGCTCGGCTTCGCGATCCTGCCGAAAGACTCCACCAAGTGGTGGTTCGACGGCCTGTTCGTCCAGGGCGGCCGGACCGGATTTACGGGCTGGGCCGGTAACCAGTCGCTCGACGGCCTCATCACCCGGCTGACCGGCAGCGTCAACGCGGCCAAACCCGCCTGGATCGTGGCCGCCGTCCTGGTCGGCGTGGCCGGGGTGACCGGCGCCGCGCTGCTCGACCGCAAGGGCTACCCGCTGCCCGGGCTGCTGCTAGCCGCGCTGACCGGACTGCTGGTCTCGCCGATCAGCTGGGATCACCACTGGGTGTGGATTGCCCCCGGCGCGCTGGTGGCCGCCCACTACGCGGTGCAGGCCTGGCGGCGAAACGCCACAAGGACCGCCTGGGCCCTCGCCATCACGGCCGTGGGCCTCGTGGCGTGGTTCGGCGCCTGGCCCGCCCGGCTGTTCACGTCCAGGCTCAACCTGGGCAACGACTCGCTCGGCCTGCTCTGGATCCCGAGGAACACCAACCCGGTCTACTACCAGTGGTACGGGGACCGGCCCTGGTTCACCGAATACCACTGGCACGGCCTGCCCCTCATCGCGGGCAACGCATATGTGCTGGCCGGACTGGCGCTGTTCGGGGCGCTGCTGGCAATATCGCTGCTGCTGCCGCACGGGACGAAGGAGCATGACCATGAGCCTGGGCGAGGTCAGGGCAGTCGGCGAGGACGTCTACGCCTACCTGCAGCCTGACGGCAGCTGGTACCTCAACAACACCGGCTTCCTGGTCAGTGACGCCGGCGTGATCAGCGTCGACGCCACGTCCACCGAGCGGCGCACTCGCGCCTACCTGGATGCGATCAAGGCCGTTACGGGAAAACCGGTCCGCACGCTGGTCAACACCCACCACCACGGCGATCATACGCACGGCAACTACCTGATGAGCGGCGCCACCATCATCGGCCACGAGCGGTGCCGCGAGGCCGTGCTCAGTAACCCGATGCCGCCGCGGCCCGGCATCTGGTCCGACGTGGACTGGGGACATCTCAGCCGGCCCCGCCGTTCCTGACCTACACCAACGGCGTCACCCTGTGGTCCGGCGGTCAGCCCTTGACCTGTCACGCGTAAAAGATGGCCTGGGCGAACGAGGAAATCGCGGGTCTGCTGCGGGAGTACGCCGAGCTGACCCAGATCACCGGGGGCGACGTATTCCGGGCCAGGAACTACGAGAAGGCGGCTCGTTCGGTCCGCGGCTGGGCGGACGACATCAGCCCGCTCGACGCCAAGGCGCTGCGGGCGATTCCCGGCGTCGGCGCCTCGATCGCGGCCAAGATCGCCGAATACCGCGATAGCGGAAGCATCGGGGCGCTCGAGGAACTGCGCGCGAAGATACCGCCCGGCGTCCTCGAGCTGACCCGGGTGCCCGGCCTCGGGCCGAAGCGCGCCCTGCAGCTCAGCCGTGACCTCGGTGTCGCCTCGGTCGACGACCTGGCGGCGGCGATCAAGGCGGGCCGGCTGGACGGCCTGCCCGGGTTCGGGGCCAAGAGCGCGGAGCGCATCGTGGCCGGCATCGAGGTGTACCGGCAGGGCCGCGAGCGGGTGCTGCTTGACGTCGCGCGGCACACCGCGACAGCGCTGGTGGCGGCGCTTTCCACCGTCCCGGGCTGCCAGCGCTGCGCCTACGCGGGCTCGCTGCGCCGGATGCGGGAGACGATCGGGGACGTCGACATCCTGGCCGCGGCTCAGGACGCGGCGCCGCTGATGGCGGCGCTGACCAGCCAGCCCGAGGTAGCCAGCGTGATCGCCAGCGGGCCGACGAAGACATCGGTCCGGACGGTCCGCGGACTCCAGGTGGACTTGCGTGTGGTGCCGCTCGACGCCTGGGGCGCGGCACAGTGGGCTCACCCCGGACGACGTAATCAACACCTGGCCGCTGGAGGCGCTGCGCGCCTTCCTCCGCAAAGACCGCTGAACTCCCTAAACCGCTCACCGGTGAGAAACGGCGCTCGATCAGGTCTATATAGGCGTGACAGACCCGCCATCCGGCGCAATGGTCCTGCTGGCCGGCGCGATCAGCTACGCGCTCGGCGTGTGCGCCCCCGTCCGGCCCGAGGAGATGACGCTGGCCACACCGTGCGCGGACTGGGATCTGGGCACGGTGCTCGCTCACCTGAGCGACTCGATGGCGGACCTGGAGACCGCCATCCGCACCGGGCACCTGGACCTGGCGCGTCCGCCGGGTCAAGCCGACAGTGATCCGGTCGAAACGCTCCGCGATCGGGCGGCTCAGCTTCTGTGCGCTGCCTACGGCTACAGCGGTCCCGGGCGGTTCGTGGCCGTGGGCGGGCTGCCGCTGCCAGCCGGGTTGGTGGCCAGCACCGGGGCGGTGGAGATCGCGGTGCACGGCTGGGATGTGTCGGCGGCGCTGGGCAGTGCTGGCCGCGGCAGTGCTGGCCGCGGCAGTGCTGGCCGCGGTGGGGCTGGCCGCGGCGGGGACGGCCGCGGCGGGGTCCGCCCCATCCCGGCCGTGCTCGCCACCCGGCTGCTCCAGTTGGGGCCGCTGCTGGTGACGAGCCGCGAGGGCCTGTTCGCCCTCCCGGTCGAGGTCCCGGCCCAGGCCAGCCCGGGCGACCGGCTGATCGGTTACCTAGGCCGTCGTCCCAGGTAGCGGAGCATTGTTACTGGCGAGTAATATAAACGGAGCACCGTTCCTTATGCGCAGGGAGGCCGAACGTGCCCCGCACCGCACGCGATGTCGTCTTCGTCGACGGCGTCCGAACCCCATTCGGGAAGGCTGGGCCGAACGGCCTGTACGCCGAGACCAGGGCCGACGACATGGTCGTCAGCGTGATCCGCGAGCTGCTGCGGCGTAATCTCGCGCTGCCGCCCGAGCGGATCGGCGAGGTGGCCATCGCCGCCACTACCCAGACCGGCGATCAGGGGCTGACCATCGGGCGCAGCGCCGCGGTACTAGCCGGGCTGCCGAAGTCGGTGCCCGGGTACGCGATCGACCGGATGTGCGCGGGCGCGATGACCGCCGTGACCACTGCCGCCGGGTCGATCGCGCTGGGCGCCACCGATACCGCGATCGCGGGCGGCGTCGAGCACATGGGCCACCATCCGATGGGCTCCGGCGTCGACCCGAACCCCCGGTTCATCTCCGAGCGGCTGGTGGACCCGTCAGCGCTGGTGATGGGCTCGACGGCGGAGAACCTGCACGACCGGTTCCCGGCCGTCACCCGGGACCGCGCCGACGCCTACGCGCTGGCCAGCCAGCGCAAGGTGGCCGCGGCCTACGCCGCGGGTCACATCCAGCCGGACCTGGTGCCGGTCGCGGTGCGCAGCGCCGAGCGCGGCTGGGGGCTCGCGACCGCTGACGAGCCGCCACGCCCGGACACCACGCTGGCCGCGCTGGCCGGGCTGAAGACGCCGTTCCGGCCGCACGGGCGGGTCACCGCGGGGAACTCGGCCGGGCTCAACGACGGCGCCACCGGCTGCGTAATCGCAGCCCAGGACGTGGCCACCGACCTGGGCCTGAACGCCCGGATGCGGCTGGTCGACTTCGCCTTCGCCGGGGTGGATCCTGAGGTGATGGGCATCGGGCCGGTACCCGCCACCGAGGCCGTGCTGGCCCGCAACGACCTGACCATCGATGACATCGGCCTGATCGAGATCAACGAGGCATTCGCGGTCCAGGTGCTCGCGTTCTGTGACCATTTCAAGATCGCCGACGATGACCCGCGGGTAAACCCGTGGGGCGGCGCGATCGCGCTCGGCCACCCGCTCGCCAGCTCCGGCGTGCGGTTGATGATCCAGCTGGCCCGCCAGTTCGCCGGGCAGCCCGCCGCCCGCTACGGCCTGACCACGATGTGCGTCGGGATGGGCATGGGCGGCACGGTCCTGTGGGAGAACGTCAATGCCTGAAAACATTAAGCCGGACGAGCTCGGCATCGACGAATCCCTGATCACCACGCTGTTTCCCGGCGAAGTCGTCACCCGGGCTCTCGTCCGCGACGTGGAACTGCCCTACGGGGCCGGGGTGATGGCGCTCATCACGCTGGACAACGGGCACGACCACACCCGGCCGAACACGTTCGGCCCGGCGGGCCTGCTGTCGCTGCGCAAGGCGCTCGATCAGGTGGCGGCCCGGGCGATCCAGGGCGAAATCGCCGCGGTCGGCGTGACCGGCAAGCCGTTCATCTTCGCGGTCGGCGCGGACCTGACCGGGGCCGCGCTGGTCGGCTCGCGGGACGAGGCGCTGGCCATCGGCAGGCTGGGGCACGCGGTGTTCCGGCAGCTCGGCGAACTGGGTGTGCCGTCGTTCGCCTTCGTCAACGGCGCCGCGCTCGGCGGCGGTCTCGAGCTCGCCCTGCACTGCTCGTACCGGACGATCTCCTCGGGCGTGACCGCCGTCGCGTTCCCCGAGTGCTTCCTGGGCCTGCTGCCCGGCTGGGGCGGCACGTACCTGCTGCCGCACCTGATCGGCCCGGGAGCTGCCCTGAAGGTCATCATCGAGAACCCGCTCAGCCAGAACCGCATGCTGAACGGATCGCAGGCTCGTGCGCTCGGGATCGCCGACGCGATGTTCGAGCCCGCCGACTTCCTGGCCGAATCGCTGCGCTGGGCGGCAGTGCTAGTCCGGGGGGACGACCCTGCTGGCCCGGGGGGCCGACCCCCCGGAACCCCCCGCTCACGGGGGGGCTCCCCGCCCCCCCGTACCCCCCTGGCCCCCCAGACCCCCCTTGGGAGGGACGAGCCATCCAGGCTTCCCCTAGGAGCCCAAGAGGAATGGGACCAGGCGGTCGCCGGGGCGCGGCTCTTCGCGGACGGCAAGCTGCACGGCGCCGCGCCCGCTCCCTACCGGGCCATCGACCTGGTGGCCGAGGCACGCGGCCGGAGCCGCGACGAGGGTTTCGCCGCCGAAGACGATGGCCTCGCCGACCTGCTGCTCAGCGATGAGCTGCGGGCCGGGCTCTACGCTTTCGACCTGACCCAGAAGCGGGCCCGCAAGGCCGCGGGCGCCCCGGACGCGTCGCTGGCGCGGCCCGTCACCAAGGTCGGCGTAGTGGGCGCCGGGCTGATGGCCGCACAGATCGCGCTGCTGTTCGCGCGGCGGCTCGAGGTGCCGGTCGTGCTGACCGACCTGGACCAGGCGCGGCTCGACACCGGGGTGGGCCATGTACGGGCCGAGGTAGCCAAGCTCCGCAAGCGCGGCCGGATCAGCGCCGACGCCGCCGCGCGGCTGGCCGCGCTGGTGACCGGGTCGCTGACCAAGGACGCGTTCGCGGACGCCGATTTCGTGATCGAGGCCGTGTTCGAGGAGATCGCGGTCAAGCAGCAGGTGTTCGCCGAGGTCGAGGCGGTGGTAAGGCCAGACTGCGTGCTGGCCACGAACACCTCTTCGCTTTCTGTGACCGAGATGGCGTCCGGGCTGGCTCATCCCGAGCGGGTGGTCGGGTTCCATTTCTTCAACCCGGTGGCCATGATGCCGCTGGTGGAGGTGGTCCGGGCCGCTCGTACCGACGATGCGGCGCTGGCTACGGCGCTGGCCGTCGGCGAGGGGCTGAAGAAGAACTGCGTGCTGGTCAAGGACGCGCCGGCCTTCGTGGTGAACCGCCTGCTGACCAGGTTCCTCGGGGAGATCCTCGGCTGCGTCGACGAGGGCACGCCGATCGAGGTGGCCGAGCACGCACCCGATCCGCTCGGCCTGCCCATGTCCCCGTTCTTCCTGCTCCAGCTGGTCGGCCCGGCGGTCGCGCTGCATGTGGGGGAGACGCTGGCCGCGGCCTACCCCGACCGCTTCACGGTATCGCCGAAGCTGCGCGCCCTGGTGCAAGCGGGCAAGACGGCGGTATACCGGCCCGACTTCACCATTGATGAGTCGGTCGCGGCGCTGCTAGCCGGGAGGACGACCCCCCCAAACCCCCCCGCTCCTCCTCTCCTTCTGGGGGGACCCATCCCCCCAGACCCCCCTTGGGAGGGGACCCCTCCCCCCGGACCCCCCTTGGGAGGGATGCCATCCCCCCAGACCCCCCTGGCCGCCGACGAGGTCCGCGAGCGCGCCCTTGAGGCGCTGGCCGAGGAGATCAGGCTGATGCTCGACGAGGGCGTCGTCGCGGCGCCCGAGGACATCGACCTGTGCATGATCCTGGGCGCCGGCTGGCCCTTCCACCTCGGCGGGATCACGCCCTACCTGGACCGCGCCGGCATCACAGAGAAGGTGACCGGCACCCGGTTCCGGATCTAGCCGGCCGAGCTCGTCAGCGCGGCCGGTGGTCGACGAGGCGACGCATCTTGCCCACCGAGCGCTCGATCGACTCCGGGGCCAGGACGCGGGCGGTGATCGTGACGCCGATGGTGTTCTTGACCTGCGCCGTCAGCGCGCCGGCCGCGTCGGCCGCGTCGGCTTCTGCCACCCCCGGGCGGCGCTCGACGTGGACCGCCAGCTGATCCATCCGGCCCTCCCGGATCAAGTGCAACTGGAAGTGCGGTGACAGCGCCGGGATGCCCATGATCAGTTCCTCGATCTGAGTCGGGAACAGGTTGACCCCGCGCAGGATGATCATGTCGTCGGTGCGGCCGGTGACCTTCTGCATCCGCCGCATGGTGCGCGCGGTGCCGGGCAGCAGGCGGGTCAGGTCGCGGGACCGGTACCGGATGACCGGCATGGCCTGCTTGGTCAGTGAGGTGAAGACGAGCTCGCCCTCCTCGCCGTCGGGCCGCGCCTCCCCGGTGAGCGGGTCGATCACCTCGGGGTAGAAGTGGTCCTCCCAGATGTGCAGGCCGTCCTTGGTCTCCACGCACTCCTGCGCCACGCCCGGGCCGATCACCTCCGATAGGCCGTAGATGTCGGTGGCGTCGAGGCCGGCCCGGGCCTCGATCTCGGCCCGCATCTCGTTTGTCCACGGTTCGGCGCCGAAGATGCCGAACCGCAGCGAGGAGCCGGCCGGGTCGTGGCCCTGCCGCTCCATCTCGTCGATGATCGCCAGCATGTAGGACGGCGTCACCATGATGATGTCCGGCTGGAAGTCCCTGATCAGGGTGACCTGCCGCTCGGTCATCCCGCCGGAGACCGGGACCACCGTGCAGCCGAGCTTCTCCGCCCCGTAGTGCGCGCCGAGCCCTCCGGTGAACAGCCCGTAGCCGTAGGCGTTGTGGATGATGTGGCCGGGCCGCCCGCCCGCCGCCCGGATCGAGCGGGCCATCGTGGCGGCCCACACCTCGATGTCGTCCCGCGTGTAGCCGACCACGGTGGCCCGGCCGGTGGTGCCGGAGGACGCGTGGACCCGGACCACTTGCTCGCGTGGCACCGCGAACATGCCGAACGGGTAGTTCTCGCGCAGGTCAGCCTTGCTGGTCAGCGGGTACTTGGCCAGGTCAGCCAGGTCCTTGCAGTCATCGGGGTGCACACCCGCCGCGTCGAAGGCCGCCCGGTAGTGCGGCACGTTGGCGTAAGCGTGCCGCAGTGACCACTGAAGCCGCTCCAGTTGGAGTGCCTGCAGTTCGTCGGCCGACGCCCGCTCGATGGGCTCGAGGTCTCCCGACGGGGACGTGAGGTCCTGCATCCGGCCTCCTCGGCGGCTAGGCGTCGTAGTCGACGGTAATCGTTTCGGATGCGGGCCGGGCCTGGCAAGTGAGGACGTAGCCGGCGTCGAGTTCGCTCTGTTCCAGGGCGTAGTTGCGCCGCATGGTGACCTCGCCCTCGACGAGCAGGGCGCGGCAGGTGCCGCACACCCCGCCCTTGCAGGCGAACGGCAGGTCGGGCCGGACCCGCTGGGCTCCGTCCAGGATCGCGGTGCCGGCCGGGACGGTCACGGTGCTGCTGCGCCCGTCGAGCAGCACGGTCACCTCGGCGCCCGGGCCCGCGGCTGCCTCGGCGTGCGTGGCCTGGACGGGCGGGGTGTCCTCGACGTAGAACAGCTCGCGGTGGATGCGGCTGCGCGGGACGCCGAGTTCGCCCAGCACCGCGAGCGCGCCCTCGACCAGGCCGAACGGGCCACACAGCCACCAGTGCTCTGCCGCGGCCACATCGACGGTGACCGGCAGCAGCGCGCGCAGCTTGCCGGCGTCGAGCCGGCCGCTGAACAGCTCCACTTCCTGCGCCTCCCGGCTGAGCACGTGGACCAGGCAGATCCGCTCCGGGTAGGCGTCCTTGAGGTCGGCGATCTCGTCGGCGAACATCACAGAATCGCTGCGCCGGTTGCCGTAGATCAGGGTGACGGTGGATTTGTCCTGGGCGGCGAGCACGGATCCGGCGATGGACAAGACGGGCGTGATCCCGCTGCCCGCGGCGATCAGGACGTGGTGCGCGGGCGTGTCCAGGTCGGGGGTGAAGGAGCCCGACGGGGCCTGCACGTCGATCATATCGCCGGCCCGGACCTCGTGCACGAGCCAACCGGACACCGCGCCGCCCGCCACCTCCCGCACGCCGATGCGCGGCGGGTGTCCGGCGGTCGCGCAGATCGAGTAGGACCGCCGCTCGTCACCGCGGCGGATGGTCACGGACTGTCCGGGCGCGAAGGCGAACCTGTCCGCCAGCCCGGGCGGTACCTCGAAGGTGACCGCGGCGGAGTCGTCGGTCAGCGGGTCGACCCGCGCCACCGTCAGCGAGTGAAACTCGGCCCGGCCGGTCCGCGGCGGCGCCATCAGATCTCCTTCACGTATTCGAAGGGCTCACGGCAGGCCTCGCAGCGGTACAGGGCCTTGCACGCGGTCGCGCTGAACGCGGCGGTCTGCGTCGTGTCGCGGGAGCCGCACTGCGGGCAGGGCACTGGGTCACGGCGGCCGCTGAGGGTGAGCGGGACCGGACCTTTCGGGGCCGGGTTCGGCGGGGCGACGCCGGCCTGGAGCAGCTTCCGGCGACCCTCGGCGGTGATCCAGTCGCTGCTCCAGGCGGGCGCGAGCGCGGTCCGCACGGTGACCTCGGCGAACCCGGCCCGGCTGAGCCGGTGCCGCAGGTCGTGTGCGATCTCACGCAGCGCGGGGCAGCCGGAGTAGGTCGGGGTGATCGTCACCACCAGGCGCCCGTCCTCGGCTGCCACGTCGCGCAGGATGCCCAGGTCGGCCACTGTCACCATGGGCAGTTCGGGATCGGGCACCGCCGCGGCGATGGCGCGCGCGGCGGCCACTTCGGCGCCGTCCCAAGAACCCCAAGAATCTGGAGAAGCCCCGGGACCCCCGGCCCTGGTCACCACGTCGCGCCAGGGTGGGCGCGGGCCACGCTCTGCAGCTCGGCGAGCAGGTACCCGAACGCTTCGGTGTGCACGCCGTCGCGCCCGGACTTGCCCGCCACCCGCGCCATCGGCGCGCCGCCCGGACGATCCAGGGTGGCCGACGCTAGCACCGTGTCGAGCAGCGCGTCGACCTCGCCGCGCAGCCCGGACGGGTCAGCCGCCACCCCGGGCAGGGCGGCGGCCACGGGGTCGGCCTGAAACAGCTCGTCGACCAGCGGCCAGATGGTGCCGAGCGCAGCCTGCATCTTGCCGTGCGACAGCGGGGTGCCGTCACCCAGCCTGATCACCCACTGGGCGGCGTAATCCCGGTGGTAGGCGAGTTCCTTGGCGCCCTTGGCTGTGATGGCCGCCAGTACCGGATCCGCCGACTCCGCCAGCCGGCTGAACAGCGCCAGCCGCCAGGCCGAGAAGATCAGCAGCCGGGCCGCCAGCTCGGCGAAGTCGGCGTCCAGGGCCTCCACCAGCCGCACGTTGCGGAATTCGTGCTCGTCGCGGAAGAACGCCAGCTCATCTTCGTCGCGGCCGTTCCCTTCGGCCTGCCCCGCCCGGGCCAGCAGCATGCGCGCCTGCCCGAGCAGGTCCAGGGCGATGTTGGCCAGCGCGGTCTCCTCCTCGAGTTCCGGCATGCGCGTCATCCATTGCTGCAGCCGGTGCGAGTAAACCAGCGCGTCATCGCCGAGCATCAGGCAGTACGCGGCCAGCGGGGCCGCGTCGACGCCGTCCGGCACCGACGTGTCGATCCCCTCGAGCGGGTCGGTGAACCCGGTGCCGAACGCCCACCGGTGATCCTCGGTCTCCTCGGCCAGGCCCTGGTAGGCGGCGAACTCGTCTTCCGTCATGATCGGCGTGCCCTACATGTGCGGGACATCATCGGGAATCTGGTAGAACGTCGGGTGCCGGTAGACCTTGTCGCCGGACGGCGCGAAGAACGGGTCCTTCTCGTCCGGGCTTGACGCGGTGATGTCCTTGGCCGCCACGACCCAGATGCTGACCCCCTCGTTCCGGCGGGTGTACAGGTCACGGGCATGGCGTAGGGCCATCTGCGGGTCGGCCGCGTGCAGCGACCCGACGTGCACGTGATTGAGCCCGCGCTTGCCGCGCAGGAACACCTCGTACAAGGGCCAGTCCGAGCGCACCTGCGATTCGGTCATCAGGCCGCCTCCCCCCGCTTCGCGGCGTGGGCCGCGGCGGCCTCGCGCACCCAGGCCCCCTCGTCATGGGCTGCCTTGCGGCGCGCGATCCGCTGCGCGTTGCACGGCCCGTTGCCCTTGATGACGGTCATGAACTCGTCCCAGTCCACCGCTCCGAAGTCGTATTGCCCGCGCCCGGCATTCCACCTCAGGTCCGGATCGGGCAGGGTCACGCCCAGCTTCTCCGCCTGCGGGACCGTCATGTCCACGAAGCGCTGCCGCAGTTCGTCGTTGGTGTGCCGCTTGATGCCCCAGGCCATCGACTGCACGGTGTTCGGCGACTGGTCGTCCGGCGGCCCGAACATCATCAGCGACGGCCACCAGAACCGGTTCGTGGCATCCTGCACCATCGCGCGCTGCGCCGCGGTGCCGCGCATCATCGTCATCAGCAGCTCGTAGCCCTGCCGCTGGTGGAATGACTCTTCCTTGCAGATGCGCACCATGGCCCGGGCGTAGGGGCCGTAGGAGGAACGGCACAGCGGCACCTGGTTGCAGATGGCCGCGCCGTCGACCAGCCAGCCGATCACTCCGACGTCGGCGTAGTTCAGCGTCGGATAGTTGAAGATCGAGGAGTACTTCTGCCGCCCCCGCACAAGCTTGTCGGTGAGGTCGGCGCGATCGGCGCCGAGTGTCTCGGCCGCCGAGTACAGGTACATGCCGTGGCCGGCCTCGTCTTGCACCTTGGCGATGAGGATCGCCTTGCGGCGCAGCGAGGGAGCCCGGGTGATCCAGTTGCCCTCCGGCTGCATGCCGATGATCTCCGAGTGCGCGTGCTGGGAGATCTGGCGGATCATCGTCAAGCGGTAGGCGTCTGGCATCCAGTCCCGCGGCTCGATCCGCCGTCCGTGATCCAGCGTCTGGTCGAAGTAGGCCGCCAGGGCGCCCGTCTCGTCCCGGTCGGGATCCGTCCCGGCTAGCCCCGTCTTGGCCGGCCGCGCCCTGGGAAGGCCATTCTCAGGAAGAGTCGTCATCGCCACCATCCCTCCGGCATATCGTAAGCACCGCCGGACCACGCGTACCAAGGCCTGTGGTCGTATTATATACCGGACGTTCGGTCTATTATATAAGGGGCGATTCGGGTGCCGCACCTACCCGGCGTGGAAACGATGATGGCGAAGGACGAGGCCTCGCGCGGCCTGGGTATCGAGCTGATCGACCAAGGCGAGGGACGGGCCGTCGCCCGGATGACGATACGCGCTGACATGGTGAACGGGCACGCCATGGCGCACGGCGGACTAATCTTCACGCTTGCCGACACGGCGTTCGCCTGCGCCTGCAACAGCTACGGGCCAGTGACCGTTGCCTCCTCGGCCGAAATCGTCTACATCGCTCCCGCGCGCGCAGGCGACGTGCTGGTGGCAGAGGCCGTAATGCGCACCAGGTTCGGGCGGTCGGGTCTGTACGACGTGACCGTCCGCCGGGACAGCGAGGTGATCGCCGAATTCCGCGGCCGAAGCCACGAGCTGGGCCGGGCCTCGTGAGCCCGGTGGCTGCGTCCGGTGCGGACCGCGCGGCCGTTGCTTCGCCCGCCCGGCCGCGGCGCGGACGGCCCGGCTACGACCTGGCCTCCGTGCTGGCCGTGGCCGTCGAGCTGTTCAACGAGCGCGGCTACGACGGCACGAGCATGCGTGACCTGGCGACCCGGCTCGGCATCGCGAAGTCAGCGATCTATCACCACGTCACGGGCAAGGAGGAACTGCTCCGGCTGGCCCTGGACCGGGCCCTGGCCGGCCTGGCCGTGGTGGCGGACCGGGCGCGGGCGCTCCCCGCGCCGGCCATCGAGCGGCTGGAGTACCTCGTCCGGGGCAGCGTCGAGGTGCTGGAAGCCGAGTCGCCCTACGTCTCCCTGCTGCTGCGCGTACGCGGCAACACCGACGTCGAGCGGGTCGCGCTCGACCAGCGGCGCGCCTTCGACCGGTTTGTCGCCGAACTGGTGGCGCAGGCGGTGCGTGACGGCGACATCCGCTCCGACGCCGACGCGATGATCACCGCGCGGCTGCTGTTCGGCCTGGTCAACTCCATCGTCGAGTGGTACAGGCCGACCCGTCGCGGGGGAGCGGCCTCGCTCGCCGACCCGGTGTGCGCGATGGCCTTCGAGGGCCTGCGCACCCGGCGCCCCTCAGCCCCCGGTCAGTAGCGGATCGCGATCTCGCGCCCCTGGCCGTCCTGCTGCGGCCGGGCGGGGACGACGGCGGCCCGGCCCGTGGCGATACGCCAGGCGCTCCAGGACACGGCCGCCGCGTCCAGCGCGTCCGTGACCGGGGTGCGCGGGACCCGGGGAACCACGAGGCCGACCCGGTCCAGCAGCTCGCGGCGCAGCTCACGTCCGGCCGCGGTGTGCTTGCTGTATGCCAGCGGGGCGCCCGCCATCGCGCAGAACGCCAACTCCGGATGCACCTCGTACAGCGGGTGCCCGCAGGTCAGGCGGTACTGGTTGGCCTCGAGCAGCTTCGTCCGCAACCCCCAGGCCTGGATGGCCAGGCCCTGGCCGGTCAGCTCGCGGCAGCGCTGGTTCGCGGCCGCATAGCTGGCCTGCGTCCACACCGCCCGGGGCGGGATCGCGAAGACCGAGCTGCGCCTGGGCCCGAGCAGCCCGCGCGCCGCCCGGTCTGCCTCGCGCCAGCCCGACTCGAGCAGGCCAAGCGGCATGTCGATCCCGACCACGCTGGCCTCGTCCCCGTCAAGTACTCCCGCCAGGGATGCGTGCACGCGGACCGCCTGCACCCGGCGGCCATCCAGGCTGACCGCGACCCAGCCGCCACGGCAGGCATCCACTCCCGTCACGCGCATACCGCCACGGTGGCACATCCGGCCCGTCCCGGCCGCTTTTCCGTAGTCGTCCGGCGAGGTTCCCACCGGACAGCCCGCTGAACCGCTAAGGTTTTCTGGTGGCCGAGGGCACTATCGGCGTCATAGCTGGCCGGGAAGCGCATGCCAAGGGCAGCGGATCGGGCCCGGCCTTCCTGCGCCGCGCGGTCTCCCTCCGCGGCCGCGTGCTCATGCGCTGCACCGCGCCGGACGCGCTGTCGAACCTCGTCGCCGTCCTCGAGTTGACCGCCGACGGGCAGATGCGCTGCAGCGCGGCCAGCAGGCGGCCGCTCACCGCGACCGTCCGGCTGGTCGAAGACACCTTGGTCGCCGGGGACTACTACGACGGCACCGACCTCGAGGCTGCTCACCACGAGCCCATCGCGGCGTTCGCCTGGCCCATGCTCCTGCAGGCCGGCGGTCTGGCGCGGCTGGCCGGAACCAGGCTGGAGCTGACCCCCCGCGGCGAGGCGGTGCTGGCCAGGCCGTGTTACCAGGCCCTCGGCGACCTATGGGGCCGGTGGCTGCGGAGCGTGTCCCATGATGAGCTTTCCCGGATCGAGGCGATCAGGGGCCAGCGGAAGCCCGGCAGCCTGACCCCGGCCACCAGGCGCCGCGCCGCGGTCACGGGCAAGCTGGCCGCCGTCGAGCCCGGCATCTGGATCGACGTGGACACCGTGTTCGCGATCTTGCAGGCACCGCCCGCCCCGCTCGCCGTGGCCAGGAGCCCGCTGGCCCAGTGGCAGCTCTACCTCGTCGATCCGCGCGACGGATCGCTCGGGTCGGCCGGCTGGAAGGCCTGGAACGCCCTCGAGGGCCGGTATGCGCTGTGCGTGCTCTTCGAGTACGCGGCTACCCTCGGCGCGATCGACGTCGCCTACGCCGGCCCGCGGGGCGCCCGCGACGACTACCGTGAGCTATGGGGCGCAGACCGCTATGACAGCTTGTCCCGCTACGACGGCCTGGCCGCCGTGCGGGTCAACGATCTGGGCGCCGCGATCTTGCACGATCCCGGCGCTCTGCCCGCCCTCGGCCTCCCGGTGCCCCGGCGGGGACCGGATTAGCCCGCAGACCCTCAGTAGGCCACGCTGAAGCGCTGCCGTCGGTGGGCCGGCTGCTCGATCTCGTCCACGAAGGCCTTGGCGTAGTCCGCGCCCGAGATGTCCGAGTTGCCGTCGGCGTCGGTGACCAGGACGTCCCCGCCGACGCCGGGAACTAGGCGGCCCGCACCCCGTTCCCCGGGATCGCGTGTCCAACCACCCGGGGTGCCGGCTCGTCATAGGGTAGGCAGGTCCGAGCAGGCAGGCGACGCGGAGGTGTGATGAGGCGGTGGCTGGCGCGCGGTACAGGCGTGGTCCTGTTCGTGGCGACCGGGCTGCTGGCCGCCGGCTGCGCCGCGACGGCCCCGGCCAAAGGCCCGGGTCAGGCTGCCACCACGACGACGGCTCAGGGCACCGCCAAGGCCCAGGCCACACCGAAGGCCCAGGCCACAGCTAAGGCCCAGGCCACCGGCACGGGCTCGGCTGCTTCCACCGCGCCGGCCCGGCGCTCGCCGACAGGGTTCTGGTCAGGCAGCGACAGCTGGCCGATCCCGGTCAGCGGCCGTGCTCCGTATCGTGCGCCGGGCATCGGCGGCCCCTACGGCGGCTACGTGGGGATGGCCGGGAGCTGGTCGTACTGGCTGGGCTGCCACGGCGGTTTCCTGGCCTGGTCCTCCGCCAACAGCGCGCAGGCCGACACCAACTACACCAAGTACGGGCAGGGTATCGGCACCGCGGTTTACTGGTTCATGGGCGGGCCCGGCGTCGACCCGGGTTACAACGGGACCGCGGCCGAGGCCGCCGCCTGGGGCGCACGGCAGGCGGGGCGGACGCTGGCCAGCATGGCGAAAGAGCACGTCACCTACCCGGTCGTGTTCATGGACATCGAACTGCCCGGCGTCGCGCCCGCCTTTGACAACGGCTGGGAGGACGTCTACAGCTCGCCGTGCAGCGGACAGGTGCGGCACCGCGGCATGCCGGTGGCGCTGGCCCGGGCCGACTTCGACGGGTTCTGGCGCTACATCGGCGCCCACTCCGGCTACAAGGTGGGGGTCTACTCCTCCCCGGCGATCTGGACCCAGATCTTCGGCACCGGCAGCGCCGCCTCGATCCCGCACACCTATGAGTGGACCTACGAGCCGGAGACCGCGAGCCTGGCGCAGGCCCCGCACGGCTGGTGCCTGAAGTCGGGCGACTGCGCGGAGTTCTTCGGCGGCGTGACCGCATCGAGCCCCTACGCGCTGATGTGGCAGTGGTCGGGCGGCGGCGGCGTCAGGAACGCGATCGGCGACTTCGACCAGATCGATGCCAGCCGGCCGGCCTGACCGGCCCAGGCTGGCCGGCGGCGCGAGGCACGCGGCATGACCGTTCGGTCGAAAGGTCTTAAGAAGGGTAATTCGTCCGGTCTACTGGATAGGGAAGCGGAATTCAACCAATCCGCGGGAGGCATCATGAGACGAACCTGGCTGGCGCTGACGGTCGGCTTGGCGCTGGTCCTGACGAGCGCAGGTACCGCCGCGGCTACGGTGACAGGGAAAGCCGTCACCGCCGCCGAACAGCGGCCGGCCGGCGACGGGCCGCCCGGGTTCTGGTGGGGCACGGACAGCTATCCGGTCCCGGTGCCAGGCAGCGCGCCGTACCGCATGCCGTTCCTCGGTGGCGCCTACGGCGGTTACATCGGGATGACCGGGAGCTGGTCGTACTGGCTGGGCTGCAAGGGCGGCTTCATCGCCTTCTCCTCGACCAACGCCGCGCAGGCGCACACCAATTACGTCACGTACCACACCGGCGTCGGCGACGGCGTCTACTGGTTCATGGGCGGCCCCGGCGTGGACCCGGGGTACAACGGGACGTCGGCCGAAGCTAGCTCATGGGGCGCGCGGCAGGCGGCGCGGGCGCTGGCCGACATCAAGAACGGGCACATCGACTACCCGGTCGTGTGGATGGACATCGAACTGCCCGGCGTCGCGCCCGCGCACGACAACGGCTGGAACAGCGTGTACACCTCGCCGTGTAGCGGAGTCGTCAGAAGCCACGGCGTCGCGGCGGCGGTAGACCGCGCGGACTTCAACGGGTTCGCGTCCTACATCGCCGCGCACTCGCCGTATAAGGTCGGCGTCTACTCCTCCGCGCCGACCTGGGCATCGATCTTCGGCACGGGCAGCGCCGCCTCGATCCCGAACACCTACGAGTGGACTTACGAGCCGGAGACCACGAACTACACCGGCAACCCACCGTTCGGCTTCTGCCTGAAGTCCGGCGCGTGCGCGCAGTTCTTCGGCGGTCAGACGTATAACAGCCGGTATGCGCTCATGTGGCAGTGGTCCGGTGGCGGCGGGGTCACCAACGGCATCGGCGGCTTCAACGGCGACTTGGACCAGATCGACGCCATCCGCCAGAACTGAGGTCCGGGCAAATGGGCCTGGCGTAGCTAGCCGGCGATCAGGGGCTCGAGCAGGATGTCCGGGTGCTCGCGCTTGACCTGGGCCAGGCGCCACTTGTCGCTGAACAGGGCGAGCAGGGCACCGTCGTGACGGCGGGTCAGGACCTCCACCGCGCGCTGGCCGGCCAGCGTGCGGGCGCCGTCGGCGTCAGTCCGCCGGGCCATGCTGTAGTCCAGGTGATCGAGATCGGCGCGGGCCCCGAACTCGTGCTCGAGCCGGTGCAGTACCACGTCGAACTGCAGCGGCCCGACAGCGGCCAGCACCGGCGCCTGGTCGCCGCGCAGGTCAGAGGCGAGGACCTGGACCACGCCCTCGGTGTCCAGTTGCTCGATGCCGCGGCGGAACTGCTTCTGCTTGTTCGCCACCTTGCCGCGCACCACGGCGAAGTGCTCGGGCGCGAAGCTGGGGATGGGCGGGAACTCGACCGGGTCGCCGCCCGCGTACAGCGTGTCGCCCGGGCGCAGTGCGCTGGCGTTGACCAGGCCGATCACGTCGCCGGGGAAGGCCTCCTCGACGGTCTCGCGGTCCTGGCCGAACATCGACTGCGCGTACTTGGTCGCGAACGGGCGCCCGGTCGCTGCGTGGGTCAGCACCATGCCGCGCTCGAACCGGCCCGAGCACACCCGCACGAACGCCATCCGGTCCCGGTGCGCCGGGTCCATGTTGGCCTGGACCTTGAACACCAGGCCGGAGAACGGGGCGTCGACCGGCCGAGGCGAACCCTTGATATCGGCCCGCGCGGCGGGCGGCGGGGCGAACGAGGTCACCGCGTCGAGCAGGCGGCGGACGCCGAAGTTCGGCAGCGCGGCCCCGAACAGGACCGGGCTCGACACCCCCGCCAGGAACGACTCCATGTCGACCGAAGCGCCGTAGATCTCCTCAAGCAGCGCCAGTTCCTCCTGCGCGGCGACGAAGGCGTCACCGTCGCGGGCGGCTCCCGCCGCGGCGTCCAGTGCCGTCTCCAGAGCGCGCCCGGCCCCGCCCGGGGTCCTGGTGAAGGTGACGTAGTCGCCGGTGGCCCGCTCGATCAGGCCGCGGAAGTCGCCGGCCACCCCGACCGGCCAGTTCACCGGGGCCGGGCGCAGCCCGATCCGCTGCTCGATCTCGTCGAGCAGCTCGAGCGGCTCCCGGCCGGGCCGGTCCCACTTGTTCACGAACGTGATCACCGGGACCGAACGGCTCCGGCACACGTCGAACAGCTTCAGCGTCTGCGGTTCCAGGCCCTTGGCCGAGTCGAGCAGCATGATCGCGCAGTCCACCGCGGACAGCACCCGGTAGGTGTCCTCGGAGAAGTCGGCGTGGCCCGGGGTGTCGAGCAGGTTCAGCACGGTGTCGTGGTAGTCGAAGCGCAGCGCCGCCGAGGTGATCGAGATGCCCCGGGCGCGCTCCATCGCCATCCAGTCCGAGGTCACGCCCCGCCGCCCGGCCTTGCCGTGCACCGCGCCTGCCTGGGTGATCGCCGACGCGTGCAGGGCCAGGGCCTCGGTGAGAGTCGACTTGCCCGCGTCCGGGTGGCTGATCACCGCGAACGCACGGCGCTTGCCCGCTTCGGCCAGCACCCGCGCATCCAGCGCGGCAGGCACCTTCAGGTCGGCGGCACGCGGAGGCGCCCCCGTATCCGCCATAGTCACTTACGTTAGGATACTGGGTCCGTGGACCGCGTCCTCACGATCCCGAACGGGATAAGCGCCGCCAGGCTGGCCGGAGTACCGGTCTTCCTGTGGCTGGTGCTCGGCCCGCGCACGGCCACCGCCGACTACTGGGCGGTGGGGCTGCTCATCGCGGCCGGGCTGTCCGACTGGCTGGACGGCAAGATCGCCCGCGCGCTGAATCAGACCAGCAGGCTCGGCCAGGTGCTCGACCCGGCCGCGGACCGGCTGTACATCGCGGCCACCATCGTGGCGCTGGCCGTACGGGCCATCATCCCGTGGTGGCTGGTGGCGGTCCTGGCGCTGCGCGAGATCACCGTCGGCGTGGCACTGGCCGTACTACGGCGGCAGGCCGGGTTCGGCACCCTCCAGGTGAGCCTGGTCGGCAAGGCCGCAACCCTTTGCCTGCTTTATGCTTTCCCCCTGCTCTTTCTTGGTGATCACCCCGGCTGGGGCGGGACGCTGGCCCGGGTACTAGGCTGGGCCTTCGCGATCTGGGGAACTGCCCTGTACTGGTGGGCTGCGATGCTGTATCTCGCCCAGGTGCGAAGCCTGGTAGGTAACACTGCGAGTCCGTTAGGTAAGAGTCCGTTAGGTAATAGAGCGCGTCCTTGATTCCGGCCGTGACGGGGTGCACATAATGGCGGAAACCGGGAAGGAGCCGCGAACCCATTGAAGGCCGTCGTCATGGCAGGGGGCGAGGGGACGCGCCTGCGGCCCATGACCGCAAACCAGCCCAAGCCGCTGCTGCCCGTGGTCAACCGCCCGATCATGGAGCACGTGCTGCGGCTACTCAAGCGGCACGGGTTCGACGAGACCGTCGTAACCGTCCAGTTCCTCGCCGCCCTCGTCCGTAACTATTTCGGCGACGGCGAGGAGTTCGGGATGAGCCTGCAGTACGCCACCGAGGAGATGCCGCTCGGCACCGCGGGCAGCGTGCGCAATGCCGAGGACGCGCTGCGGGATGAGCCCTTCCTGGTCATCTCGGGCGACGCGCTCACCGACATGGACCTGACCGCCCTTGTCCAGTTCCACAAGGACAAGGGCGCGCTGGTCACCGTCGCGCTGGCCCGGGTGCCCAACCCGCTCGAGTTCGGCATCGTGATCACCGCCGAGGACGGCCAGATCCAGCGGTTCCTGGAGAAGCCGACCTGGGGCCAGGTGTTCTCGGACACGGTTAACACCGGGCTTTACGTGATGGAACCGGAGGTGCTCGCCGAGGTTCCGCCGGGCGAGGTGGTGGACTGGTCCGGTGACATCTTCCCCAAGCTGCTCAAGCGCGGCGCACCGCTCTACGGCTACATCTCCGAGGACTACTGGGAAGACGTCGGCACCCACGAGAGCTACCTGAAGGCCCAGGCCGACGTGCTGGCCGGCCGCGTCCAGAGCGATATCGCCGGCTTCGAGGTGTCGCCGGGCGTCTGGGTCGCCCCGAGCGCCGAGGTGGACGCGGACGCGGTGCTCACCGGCCCGCTCTGCATCGGCGAGTACGCCAAGATCGAGGCTGGCGCGCACCTGCGCGAATACACCGTGATCGGCAGCAACGTGGTGGTCAAGGAGGGCGCGTTCCTGCACCGCGCCGTGGTGCACAATAACGTCTACGTCGGCCAGGGCGTCACCCTGCGCGGCTGCGTGATCGGCAAGAACACCGACGTGATGCGGCTGGCCAGGATCGAGGAGGGCGCCGTCGTCGGGGACGAGTGCGTGATCGAGCCCGAGGCCTACCTGTCCGCCTCGGTCAAGGTCTACCCGTTCAAGACGATCGAGGCCGGCGCGGTGGTCAATACCAGCGTGATCTGGGAGTCCAGGGGGCAGCGCACCCTGTTCGGCCCGCGCGGGGTGTCTGGCCTGGTCAACGTGGAGGTCACACCCGAGCTCGCGGTCCGGCTGGCCAGCGCTTACGCCACTATGCTGCGCAAGGGCTCCACCGTCACCACCTCACGGGACGTGTCCCGGGCCGGGCGGACGCTCAAGCGTGCGGTGCAGAGCGCACTCAACGCCAGCGCGATCAACGTGGTGGACCTGGAAGTGCAGCCGCTTCCTGTAGCCAGGTACGAGACCGCCAGGGACCAGTACAGCGGCGGCATCGCGCTGCGCACCACGCCCGGCGACCCGCAATCGGTCGACATCATCTTCCTGGACGAACGGGGCGCCGAGCTGTCCCAGGCGGACCAGCGCAAGCTGGAGCGGGTGTTCTCCCGGCAGGAGTTCCGGCGGGCCTTCCCCGGCGAGATAGCCGAGCTCAGCTACCCGCCCCGGGTGGTCGAGTCATACACGCACGAGCTGCTCAGGTGCGTGGACATGAGCGGCGTGCGGGAGGCTGGCCTGAAGGTGGTGGCGGACTGCGCGGGCGGCACCGCGTCGCTGGTCCTGCCCAACCTGCTCGGCACGATCGGGGTCGACGTGCTCACCCTGAACAACCGGCTGGACGAGGTGTCGCCGACCGAGAGCGTCGCGCAGCAGCGGGCCGGCATGCAGCGGCTGGCTGACGTGGTGTCCTCGTCTGGCGCCGCGTTCGGTGTCAGGTTCGACCCGGTGGGGGAGCGGATCCAGCTCGTGGACGAGAAGGGCGAGCTCGTCAGCGAGGACCGGGCGCTGCTGGCCGTACTCGACCTGGTCGCGGCCGAACGTAAGCGGGGGCGCGTCGCGTTGCCGGTGACGACCACCCGGGTGGCCGAACAGGTCTGCCGGTTCCACGGCGTCCAGGTGGAATGGACGCCGACCTCGATGCACGCGCTTACGCTGGCCGCAGCGCAAGAGGACGTCATCTTCGCGGCCGACGGCCACGGCGGTTTCGTGGTGCCCGAGTGCGCCCGGACCGTCGACGGCATCGCGGCCTTCGTCCGGCTGCTCGGCCTGGTCGCGCGGACCCGGCTGACGCTGAGCCAGATTGACGCCCGGATCCCGGTCGCGCACCTGCTCCGCCGGTCCGTCCCGACGCCGTGGGCGGCCAAGGGCGGCGTCATGCGCACGATCATGGAGGCGGCCGGCGACCGCGAGATCGATACGACCGATGGCGTGCGGGTGGTTGAGCCTGACCGCGGCTGGGTGCTCGTGCTGCCCGACCCGGCGGACGCCGTCACCCACCTGTGGGCGGAAGGGAGCGACGCCGACAGCGCGCAGCTGCTGCTGGATGAGTGGGCGGCGGTAGTGGAACAGGCGGGACGCTAGGGACAGCGGGCCGACGAGAGCTGGCGGTCACGGCCAAGTGTCCCGGATACTGCGGTTAGGTCCCCGGATATTCGCTCTGTGGCCAGGTAAGCTGTGTCCCTCATGTGGTGACGCGAAAGGTGCCAACCGCAGAATTCGCGCATGTGAGAGAATCGCGCCCATTGCGATTCGCCCGGCGGTCACCGCCCGCCGGGGCAGGCCGGGCGACGGGCCTGGGACGGCAGAGTGCATGGCGGCGGGTGCACGGCGGAGGTGAGACGGCGGTGTGGCGGAAGCGTCGCGATAAAAATAGCCGACGCGGATGGCGCGGGCTGTTCGCGTGGCGCATGGACCGCGCCGCCTCCTCTCGCGTACCTTGGGCTGGGTCGCTCGAAGACGATGATGACAACCAGGGGAGGCCGAGCGGAGCCATGCCACGCGTCTACTGCGCCCGGTGCGGCCGGCCGAATCCCGACGGGGCCCGGTTCTGCTCGTACTGCGGGACCCAGCTGACCACGCCGGTGCCGCCCGGGTCCGGGATGCCCGCCGGGTCGGCTGCTCCCGGCGGGACAGGCGGCTACCCCGGGGCCAGGGCGCCGGACCGCCCCGGCGAGACCACCTCGACGATATCGCTGGGCCGGACCGACGACGATCTCGGCGACGACCTGTTCCCCGACTCGGCGTCGTTTGGGGCGCTGCCGCCGGGCAGTGCCCTGCTGCTGGTCATGCGCGGTTCCAACGCGGGCAGCCGGTTCCGGCTGGACAGCGACCTGACCACCGCGGGCCGCCATCCGGACAGCGACATCTTCCTCGACGACGTGACCGTCTCCCGGCGGCACGCCGAGTTCTACCGGCACGGCGCCCGGTTCACCGTCCGCGACGTCGGCAGCCTCAACGGGACCTACGTGAACCGGGAGCGGATCGAGGAGGCCGAGCTGACCGGCGGGGATGAGGTGCAGATCGGCAAGTTCCGGCTGCTGTTCCTGACCAGCCAGGATCTCGGCCCGGACCCGAGGACCCCGTCCGCTGACCGCCGCGGCAGGGGCGCCCAGGACTACGCATGAGCGCGCTCAAGCTGCCCTGGAACCGCGCAGGCGGTAGAGCATGAGCGCGCTGGAGGGGCGCGGCCAGTTCGGCATCGGTGAGGTGCTCAGCCAGCTGCGGCCCGAGTTTCCCGACATCAGCACGTCCAAGATCCGCTTCCTGGAGGAAAAGGGGCTGATCGAGCCGGCCAGATCGCGCTCGGGGTACCGGCGGTTCTCCGCGGCGGACATCGAGCGGCTGCGGTACATCCTGACCATGCAGCGGGATTCCTACCTGCCGCTGCGGGTGATCAGGGAACGGCTCGCTGACGGCGAGTCCGGAAACGACCACCACCCGGCGGGCCGGGTGCCTGCCGACATGACCCGCCGCCAGCTGCTCGACGCGGCGGAGATCAGCGAGGCTGAGCTGACCGAGCTCGAGGACTACGGCCTGATCCGCCGGGTGGGCCGTCATTACGGCGGGGACGCGCTCGCGGTGGCCCGGGCGCTGGCGGCGCTGCGCCAGTACGGTGTCCAGGCCAGGCACCTTCGCGCGGTCAAGGCGGCCGCTGACCGGGAAGCCAATCTGGTCGAGCAGGTGGTAGCGCCCCAGCTGCGGCAGCGCGGCCCGGGCGCGCGCGACGCCGCGGCCAGGACCGCGTGGCAGATCGCTGACCTCACCTTGCGCCTGCATGCGACGCTGGTCGAGTCCGCGCTGGCCGAGGCCGGGCTGGCCTCGGCACCGCTTCGCGCCGGCGACTACGAATTTGACGCCCTGGGGCCGGCCGGAAACGGCTCGCGGCAGCCAGCTTCCGACGCGGCAGAGCCCGCGGCCGGGGGGCTGCGCTCGGCCTCCGGACGATTACGGGTGTACCTTGGCAAAGGGAGTGGTGGCCAAACAGAGGTTCCCCAGGCACGTGAGGACGGAGCTGTGGTGCGGCAGATGGAGGTCATCGGCGTCCGGGTCGAGATGCCATCGAACAGCCCCATCGTCTTGCTGAAAGAGGCGCAGGGGGATAGGTACTTGCCCATCTGGATCGGGGCGGTCGAGGCAACGGCGATCGCTTTCGCCCAGCAGGGCATGGTTTCCCTTCGCCCGCTCACGCACGACCTGTTCCGTGACGTGCTCGAGGTGCTGAACGTCCAGCTGCGCACGGTGAACATCACCGCGCTGCGGGACGGGATCTTCTACGCCAACCTGGTCTTCTCCAACGGCGCGGAGGTGAGCGCCCGGCCGTCCGATTCCATCGCGCTTGCGCTGCGCACCGGCGCGCAGATCTTCGCCAGCGAGGAGATCCTGGACGAGGCGGGCGTAGCCATCCCGGACGAGCAAGAAGCGGCCGAGGACGAAGTGGAGAAATTCCGGGAGTTCCTCGACACGATCTCGCCCGAGGACTTCGGCCGGGCTACCTGAGTCCCGGGCCTGTCCGTGCTGGTCTGCTGCGGTGCTGGCGGGAATGTCGCGACGCGCCGTCTGCGGTCGTTGACGCCGCTGCCTGGGTCGGCTTACGGTGCGAGTACCGTGGGTAGTCAGCTCCCGTGGAGGTGGGCGTGGCGGTAACCAGGGGTGACGACGGAGACAGGCTCTCAGACAGCAGAGCCTCCGGTGCGGTCAGCTCGCAGGGCACCCTGTTCGACGACAGCGAAGTTCCCGGCCTGCCCGGCAGTCCCAGCGACTCAAGCCAGCAGGCTGTCCCTGGCCAGCAGGCTGTCCCGGACCGCAGCGGCGCGGACTCCGCCGAGATCGGGTACCGAGGGCCTACGGCCTGCTCCGCCGCCGGAATCACCTACCGCCAGCTTGATTACTGGGCCCGCACGGCGCTGGTCGAGCCGAGCGTGCGCGCCGCTCACGGGTCCGGTTCGCAGCGGCTGTACAGCTTCCGCGACATCCTCGTGCTCAAGGTGGTCAAGCGCCTGCTCGATACCGGGATCTCGCTGCAGCAGATCCGGGCCGCGGTCCAGCACCTGCGCGACCGCGGCAGCGCCGACCTGGCCCAGGTGACGCTGATGAGCGACGGGGTCAGCGTCTACGAGTGCACCTCCGCCGACGAGGTGGTGGACCTGCTGCAGGGCGGTCAGGGCGTATTCGGCATTGCGCTCGGCCGGGTCTGGCGTGAGGTGGAGGGTGACCTGGCCGTGCTGCCCGCCGTCCGGGCAGAGGACGGCCTCGTCGCGATGGCGCCCGGCGGATCAGGGCTCGAGGACGACCTAGCCAAGCGCCGCCTGCGCCGCACCAGCTGACGCTGCTAGCCCGGGGGGACGACCCCCCGGAACCCCCGCGACTGGGGGATCCTTCCCCCAGACCCCCTTGGGGACCCCATTGGGGGTAGGATCGCAAGTGCTGATGACACCGGCCGGGAGAGTCCACGCGTAGTTGCGGGCGCCGAAGGGGCAACATCCCCGGAACCTCTCAGGCACACGAACCGGGCGGGATAGGCACCTCTGGAGCGGGCAGTCCGGTTTCCCGGGCTCGGTGACAGACGGGGAGCCAGCGACCGCGTTCGTTCCGTGGAGGCTCCATGTCAGACTTCGCTGCTCGCCACATCGGCCCGTCACTCGCCGAGCAGCGGCACATGCTCGCCAGCCTGGGGTACTCCTCGCTCGGCGAGCTCACCGCCGCCGCTCTGCCCGAGGGAACCCAGACCCCTCAGCTCAGCCTGCCAGATCCGCTCACCGAGACCGAGGCCCTGGCCGAGCTGCGCCGGATGGCCGGCCGGAACCAGGTACTCACCTCCATGATCGGCCTGGGCTACTACGACACCATCACCCCGGCCGTCATCCGCCGCAACGTACTGGAGAACCCGGCCTGGTACACGGCCTACACTCCGTACCAGCCGGAGATCTCCCAGGGCCGCCTCGAGGCGCTGCTGAACTTCCAGACCATGATCGCCGACCTGACCGCGCTGCCGTGGGCAGGCGCGTCGCTGCTTGATGAGGCCACCGCCGCGGCCGAGGCGATGACGCTGGCCCGGCGGGCGAGCAGGAAGGGGCATGTCTTCCTCGCCGACGCCGACTGCCTGCCGCAGACCCTGGCCGTGCTCCGCACCCGGGCCGAGCCGCTCGGCATCCATCTCCTGGTCGCCCCGGTGACGGCCGAGGCCATCGCCGGCCAGAGCGACCTGTTCGGCGTCCTGCTGCCTTTCCCCGGCGCCTCCGGGGCGCTGCGCGACCCCGCCCCGCTGATCGAGGCGGCGCACGGCCAGGGCGCACTGGCCGCGGTCGCCGCCGACCTGCTCGCGCTGACTTTGCTCCGCCCGCCCGGTGAGGCGGGCGCGGACATCGCGGTGGGCTCCAGCCAGCGGTTCGGCGTGCCGCTGTGGTTCGGCGGGCCGCACGCGGGCTACATCGCGGTCAGCGACGCGCTGAAGCGCCAGCTGCCCGGCCGGCTGGTGGGCGTGTCGGTGGACGCCGACGGCCAGCCCGCCTACCGGCTCGCCCTGCAGGCTCGTGAGCAGCACATCCGACGCGAGAAGGCGACCAGCAACATCTGCACGGCCCAGGTCCTGCTGGCGGTGACCGCGGCCATGTACGCCGCCTACCACGGCCCGGACGGCCTGGCCGCCATCGCCCGGGGTGCTCACCGTAGCGCCGCTGTCCTGGCCGTGACCCTGCGCGATTTCGGGCACCGAACGAGTCCGGGTGATTTCTTCGACACCATCCGGATTGCCTTCGACGGCGGGCGTGACGAGGCGGCCGCAGCCGCCGAACGCGCGCATGCCGCCGGGTACAACCTCTACCTCGCGCCGGACGGCGCGCTCCAGGTCAGCTGCGACGAGACCACCACCGACCAGCACCTGCGGGAGCTCGTGGCCGCCATCTGCTGGGTGGAACGGCCCGCCGACGTGGAGCTGGCCGACGGTTCACCCGACATGCTGCCCCCCTCGCTGCGGCGCACGTCGGCGTACCTGACCCATCCGGTGTTCCGCGAGCATCGCAGCGAGACCGCGATGCTGCGCTACCTGCGACGGCTGTCGGACTTCGACATCGCCCTCGACCGGTCGATGATCCCGCTCGGCTCGTGCACGATGAAGCTCAACGCGGCGGCCGAGATGGAGCCGATCAGCTGGCCGGAGTTTGCCGGGATGCACCCGTTCGCGCCGGCCTCCCAGGCGGGCGGCTACCTGGAGCTGATCGAGTCCCTCGAGCTCCGGCTGGCCCGGCTCACCGGCTACGACGCGGTGTCGGTACAGCCGAACGCCGGCTCCCAGGGCGAGCTGGCCGGCCTGCTCTCGATCCGGGGCTATCACACCTCGCGCGGCGAGGACGGCCGCGACGTCTGCCTGATCCCGGAATCGGCGCACGGCACCAACGCGGCCAGTGCGGTGCTCGCCGGGCTGCGCGTCGCCGTAGTCAAGTGTGACTCTGACGGCGCGGTCGACCTCGGCGACCTGCACACCAAGCTGGAAGCGCACGAGGGGCAGGTGGCGGCCATCATGCTGACCTACCCGTCGACGGCCGGCGTCTACGAGCAGAACGTGAGCACGATCTGCGATGCCGTGCACGCGGCCGGCGGTCAGGTATACATCGACGGGGCGAACCTCAACGCGCTGGTCGGGGTGGCCACCTTGCCGTCGTTCGGCGCCGACGTGTCGCACCTGAACCTGCACAAGACGTTCTGCATCCCGCACGGTGGCGGCGGTCCCGGGGTCGGCCCGGTCGCGGTCCGCGCGCACCTGGCGGACTTCCTGCCCGGCCGCGGCAACGCGGGCCCGGTGGCCGCAGCGCCCTACGGGTCGGCCGGCATCCTGCCCATCTCCTGGGCCTACATCGCGATGATGGGCGCGGCCGGGCTGCGCCAGGCGACCCAGGTCGCGGTGCTGTCCGCCAACTACGTGGCCCAGCGGCTTGCACCGCACTACCCGGTGCTGTACACCGGGCGGAACAAGCTGGTCGCCCACGAGTGCGTCATCGACCTGCGCCCGCTGGCCCGCGAAACCGGCATCAGCGTGGACGACGTGGCCAAGCGGCTGATCGACTACGGGTTCCACGCACCGACGATGTCGTTCCCGGTCCCGGGCACGTTCATGATCGAGCCCACCGAGAGCGAGAGCCTGCCCGAGCTTGACCGGTTCTGCGACGCGATGATCGCGATCAGGGCGGAGATCGCCCGGGTGGCCTCCCGCGAGTATGACGCGCTCGACAACCCGCTGAAGAACGCCCCGCATACTGCTGAGATGCTCATCGCAGGGGAGTGGAAGCACCCGTACGACGCCAAGGAGGCGGCCTACCCGGCCGGCGTCGACCGCCGGGCCAAGTACTGGCCGCCGGTTCGACGTATCGACCAGGCCTACGGTGACAGGAACCTGGTCTGCGCGTGCCCCCCGCCAGAGGCGTCTACTGACTGACCTCTGTCTCTCGCGACATGCACGCGCCCGCCCCTGTCGCGGGCACCGCCTGCGCCCCTGGATGGGGCGCTGGGGAGGGGTGCGGCGCTCGCAGTCGCGGGAAGGGGCGGGCGCGGTAGGGAAGCAGCGGCCGGGCTGGCAGGAAGCGGCTCGACAGCCGCGGCTGCTGCGTCGTGCTGGCTTACTTGACGGTCGGGTTACTGGCTGGCGACGGGGAAGGCATCCAGTTCGGCCAGGTGCGGCGGCAAGGTCATGGTGACCACGCTCTCCTGCTCTTGGGGGTCGGTGCGGGCCACCACGGCTACCGTCATGACGTCACTGCGGTTCACCGGGAGGTGGGGGGTGCCCGGCGGTACGTACATGAAGTCACCGGCGTGGACCACGGTGCACTGCAGCAGGCCTTCGCCGTGCCAGACCTCGGTTTCGCCGCTGACGGTATAGATGGCGGACTCGTGCCCGTCGTGGGCATGCGGCACGCCGCGGGTCCCGGGGGGAATCGTCACCAGGTGCAGGCACAGGGCCTGGGCGCCTGCGGACCGGCTGCTTACGCCGGTGGCCAGGCTCATGCCCTGTTTGCCGTCATAGCTGCCGCCGGCGCGGATGACGATGACGTCTCCTGGTTTGGCGACGGCCATGGCGGGTGTGTAGAGTGCCCTCTCCCAAACGTCGCTTACTCTGAGCATTTGATCATATCCTATCCGTGATGTTCCCCTATGACAGGTTATGGCTCTGTGTATTCAGATAGATACTCTCCGTACAGGCACGATGGACTGTCTTATAGGTTAGGAGAACCTGTCGAAGAGGTAAGTACAGTCGCCCGGTGTTAACGCCGAGGCATGCCGCAGTTCGTCGAGCGCGCTGCCGGGCCTGAGCCGGATCGATGTCCAGCTCGCGGAGCGTATCGGGGGTGAATTCCCCGCGCGGGTTGCGTTGCTCAGCGCGCGCGAGCGCGGCGCGCGTGCTTCTTGTGGACGGCCTGCCGGGACACGCCGAGGATCTCGGCGATCTCCTGCCAGGGCCAGCCGTGTGCCCGTGCGTTGTCCACCTGGAGCGCCTCGAGCTGCTCAAGCAGCCTGCGGAGGGCGGCGACGGCCCGGAGTCCGGTGCGCGGGTCCGAGCTGTCGGCCGCGGCCACCAAGGCGGGTGCGTTGTCCATGCCGTCAATCTACGTTGACAGCGAGTGACTGTCAACTTGAGTTGACATGAGCCTCCCCCGGGCGATTACGAAGCGCTTACAAGAGCCGGCTGAACCGTGCAGGATCGCGCTGCGTAGTCATAACTAGGGGGAGATGCGGGGCGCCGGGAACGCCCCCCGCCAAGATCCAGAACGGAACAATTCTGCTCGGCTGAGCATACGATCCACCTAGGGCTGTCCGAAGAGGAGGTGCGGGTGACCAGCGTTGCCAGGCGATCTGGCCCGGCTCGCCACGCCGGTGCTGAGGCGTACCCAGGGCCGGGGCAGGCGCCGTCGGCGCCCCGGCCAGGGCCGTCACGCCGTCCGGAGGCGGGACCGATGCCCGTTCGGCCCAAGAACCGCCCCGCCCGGGTCAGCGCGCGCGGGCTGCTGGCGGTCATCGTCGCCGGTGGCCTCGCGGTCATCGCCCTGTGGTGGCACGGCTCGCCCGGTGTCCACGGGCTCGGCGGCTGGCTGACCGGAGCAGGCGAAATACTGGGGCTGATCGCCGGGTACGGCGTGGTCGTCCTGGTTGCGCTGATGTCGCGGCTGCCCCCGCTCGAGCGGGGGCTGGGCACGGACCAGCTGGCCCGCTGGCACGCCATGGGCGGCCGGTATGTGGTCAGCCTGGTGGTCGCGCACGCCCTGCTCATTATCTGGGGTTACGCGGTCGGGGCGCACACCGGCGTGGTAAGCGAGTCGGCCACGCTGCTCACCCAGTACCCGGACGTACTGATGGCGACGGTGGCCGGCTTCCTGCTGCTCGGCATCGGCATCGTCTCGATGCGGGCCGCCCGGCGGCGGGTCCGCTACGAGACCTGGTATTTCCTGCACCTGTACACCTACCTGGCGATCGCCCTGGCGTTCAGCCACCAGTTCGCCGACGGCGCCTCGTTCATCGGCAACCTGGCCGCGCGGTTCTGGTGGTCCGCGATGTACCTGACGGTGGCCGCCGGAGTGCTGTGGTACCGGGTCGCGGTCCCGTTGCGCTCCTACCGCAGGCATCGGTTCGAGGTTGTCGGCGTGAAGGCGGAGGCGCCCGGGGTCATCTCGGTCTACATCGGCGGCACGCGGCTCGACGAACTGGACGCCGAGCCCGGGCAGTTCTTCCGCTGGCGGTTCCTGACCAGGTCGCTATGGTGGTCCTCGCACCCGTTCTCGCTGTCCGCCGCACCGGGGTCGGACCTGCTCCGGATCACCGTGAAGAACCTCGGTGACCACAGCCAGGCGCTCGCGCGACTGCAGCCGGGGACCCGCGTCTTCGCGGAGGGACCGTACGGCGCGTTCACCCCCGCGGATTCGGGCCGCGGCGTGCTGCTGCTGGCAGGCGGCGTGGGCATCACTCCGCTGCGGGCCATCTTCGCGACGCTGCCGGGACACGTCACCCTGATCTACCGCGCGAGCAGCGAGCGGGACATCGTGTTCCGCGACGAGCTTGACGCGATCGCGGCCGCCCGCGGCGCGACCGTGCACTACCTGGTCGGGTCGCGGGCCGAGATCGGCGGCGACCCGCTGTCCCCCCGGGTGCTGCGGTCCCTGGTGCCCGGTCTTGACGAGCAGGACGCCTACGTCTGCGGGCCGGCCGGCATGACATCGGCCGCGGTCCGCGCGCTGCGCGCCGCCGGGGTGCCCAAGCAGCGCATCCACTTCGAGTCGTTCGAGTTCTGAGGGAGAGGATCCGCGACCATGCGCCGGGTAATCCTGGCCGTCACCGGCACCATCGCCGGTCTCGTGGCCCTGCTGTCGTTCAAGTCGCACGTCCCGTCCGTCCCCGTGGCAGCGACGACCGGCGGGTCGGGCGGCAGCTCATCCTCGTCCACCTCCCCGTCGTCCTCCTCGTCTTCGTCGTCTTCGGGCGGACAGACGACGACCGTCCCCGGGGAGTTCCCGCAGGGGTCGCTGGCCAGCAAGCTGACCGCGGGGGAAACGGCGGTCGACGGCAATGCGGCCAACACCGCCTACGGCCCGGTCCAGCTCCAGCTGATCGAGCGGAACAACAAGATCGTCAAGGTCGCGGTCCTGGTGCAGCCCGCCAACACCCTCCACGACATCCAGATCGGCGCGTTCGCCTTCCCCAAGCTGATCAGCGAGACGCTCGCGGCCCAGACCGCCAAGATCGACGCCGTGTCCGGCGCCAGCTACACCAGCGCGGGCTACATCCAGTCGCTGCAGAGCGCGCTGGACAAGCGCGCCTGAGCCGTCATGACGGCCGAGGGGGCGGGTCCGGGTCGGCGTCGGCACGCCGAGCACGTGATGGGCACGGTCTTCTCTTTCGACGTGCCCGCCCGTGCCGGGGAGCCGCGCGGTGAGGGGCCTCTCGGCCGGGCGGTGCGCTGGCTGCACTGGGTAGACGCTACGTTCTCGCCGTACCGGGATGACAGCGACGTCAGCCGGTTCGGCCGCGGCGTCCTGCCGCTGGCAGCCTGCGCGCCCGAGCTCGCCGAGGTGCTCGACGCGTGCGCGGCCATCAACGCGCGCAGCGGCGGGTACTTCACCACTACGCCGGGCGGCACGTTCGACCCCTCCGGGTACGTGAAGGGATGGGCCATCGAGCGGGCCGCCGCGATATTCACCGCGGCGGGCTCGGCCGAGCACAGCGTCAACGGCGGCGGCGACGTCCAGTTCGTCGGCAGCCGGCTATGGCGGGTCGGGATCGCCGACCCGCTGCGCCCAGGCCGGCTGGCGCTCGTGGTGGCCGGCCGGGACTTCGCCGTGGCTACGTCCGGCGTCGCCGAGCGCGGCCCGCACATCATCGACCCGTACACCGGGCAGCCCCCGGCCGGCCTGGCCAGTATCACCGTGGTCGGGGCGACGCTGGCCGAGACGGACGCCTACGCCACGGCGGCCTTCGCCATGGGGTCGGCGGCCCGGGACTGGGTGGAGAGCCTGGACGGGCATGAGGCGTTCGCCATCACCGCGGCGGGCGCGACCTGGCAGACCAGCGGCTTCGGCGCCTACCTGGGCTGACCCGGCAGGCCAGGTCAAAGCAGGGGCGGCTGGCCAGCGTCGTAGACGAGCAGCCCGTCGTCGCGACGCCGCAGGCCGGGGGAGAGGCGGTGCTCCTCGATCCGCCCGTCATGCAGGAGGTGCCGGACCGGCTCGCCGCGCGCCGCCGTCACGAAGTCGGCGAGCAGCCTCCGGTGGCAGCGCCACCACAGGCTCTCCGCGCACATCACTACCGTGAGATCGGTTCGCGCCTGGGCGAGCACCTCGTCCACCGCGGCCAGGAAGCCGTCGGTCCGCATGTGCGCGGCGTAGCCCCGGAACATGTCCTCGCGCCAGGCCGTGTCCGGTGAGTCCGGGGCGGGCCTCCTGAAGCCGCCGAGCCGCTTGTCCCAGCGGTAGGAGATGCCAGCCTCGGGCAGCCAGCGCTCCAGTTCGGCCCGCGCGACGTGCGGGTGGCGGCGGCTGCCGGGCGCGGTCCTGACGTCGACGAGCACGGCCACGCCGGCGCCCCGGAGCAGTTCGGTCATCCGCACAGCCGTGGCGGTCCCGTGCCCGAAGGTGAGCAGCATGTCATCAGGATTGCGGATCGGCTGTCCCGCTCGTACCCCCGGAATCCACCCCCGGCGCGGAATGATCGGGGCCGGTTCTCGGAGTCGGCTAGGATACTCAACGTGCACCGGTGTCTTTTTATCACCCCGCCGCCCCGCTCCTAGCGGGGCAATAGCCCGCGCGCGCCCGACGCTGTAAGCCGGCGCGCCTCGGCTGCGTGGCGCGCACCGTCCTGTGCTCGCTGTGCGGATGAGTTTGGTGTGCCCCGCTTCCGCGACCTTTTCCTTCTCGTCGCAGGAGCGATCTCCCTATGCGTGCGTTCACCACGGGGCCCGCGGCTGCCCGCCGCCGGTCCGATACTGGCCTGCTGTACCTCGTGCTATCCGGGCTGTTGTGGGGCACGGGTGGCCTGACAGGCAGCCTGCTCGCCCGGACCTCCGGCCTGTCCGCGATTTCCGTCGCCGCCTGCCGGCTCACCGCCGGGGGCGTCCTGATCGTCGTGTTCCTCATCGTGACCGGCAGGCGCTGGCCGGCGGGCCGGGCGGCCTGGACCCGGATCACCGCGATCGGCCTGCTGGCCGCGATCTTTCAGAGCTGCTACTTCACTGCCGTGACGCTGACCTCCGTACCGCTGGCCACCCTGGTCACCATCGGCGCCGCCCCGGTCATCGTGCTCGGCGCCGACCGGGTGACAGGACGGCGGACCGGCCGGTTCGCGCTCGCCACCACGGGCCTGGCCGTGACCGGTCTCGGCCTGCTCGTGGGCCTGCCGTCCGGCTTCCCGGAGACAGCAGTGCTAGCCAGCGCGGGCATGGCCGTGCTCGCCGCGGCGGGCTTCGCCGCGGTCACCCTGGCGGGCTCCAGACCGGTACCCGGACTCGACGACCTCACCGTGACCGGTTTCGGCTTCACCATCGGAGGCCTGGCCCTGATACCGGTGGCCCAGATCGCGGGCGGCATCGGCTTCCGGCCCGGCCTCGCGGCCATCGGCCTGCTGGTCGCGCTGGGCACTGGCCCGACTGCCGTGGCCTACACGCTGTACTTCCGCGGCCTGCGATCCGCCGCCGCCAGCACAGGCGCCCTGCTGAGCCTGCTCGAGCCGCTGACCGGTACCGTCCTCGCGGCGCTCCTGCTCGGGGAGCGGCTGAGCCCGACTGGTATCGCGGGCGCGGTCATCATCGCCACCGCCGTGATCCTCACGGCGCAGGCCAACCGCGGAGTCAGGCCGGGGCCGGTCACCGCGCCGGAGCCGGAAGGGCGCGCGGGCCGAGCATCGCCTGTGTCGCCTGGACGGCGACTTCGGTGATGTCGCCGATGTCACCGCCGTCCTCGACGGTCGTGGCGATCAGTTCGCGCAGGCCGCCAAGCAGCATGGTGCTCCGGCGTACCGTAATCTGGTACGCCTGCGTACCGTTGACCGGAGGGCGCGAATGATGCAGGCCGCCGCGGTAAGGAGCGCACATGGCCGGGACTCGTAGGCCCATCACGGGCAGGCCGGTCATGATCACCGGCGCCGCGTCGGGCATCGGTCGGAGCCTCGCCCGGCGATTGTCGCGATCGGGCTCGGCCGTGGCCATCGCCGACGTCGACGGGGCCGGCCTGAAAGACACTGCGAAGTCACTGCCGGGGCCCGTGCTGATGCGGGTGCTAGACGTTCGGGACGCCGCGGACCAGCACCGGTTCGCGGCGGAGGTACGCGAGTGGCTGACGGCTCCGTTGGCCGCGGTGTTCAACAACGCGGGCGTCGCGGTCGCCTCGTCGGTCCTCGACGCGGACCCAGACGATGACGAGTGGCTGCGGCAGATCAACTTCGACGGGGTGGTCAACGGCACGCGTGCCTTCCTGCCCATCCTCGTCGAACAGGACGACGGTGTCATCGTCAACACCTCCAGCGTCTTCGGCCTGGTGGGCATGCCTTACCAGAGCTCCTACTGCGCGTCGAAGTTCGCCGTCCGCGGCTTCACCGACGCCCTGCGCCAGGAACTGCGCGGCACCGGCGTCTCCGCGGTGACCGTCCACCCGGGCGGTATCACGACCAACATCGCCCGCAACGCCCGCATCCGGAAGGATCCGGAAGGCCGCGGGCGCAGCCACGACCAGATGGCGGCCGATTTCGAGGCGATCACCATGACCACGCCGGACAAGGCGGCCGAGATCATCTGCCGCGGGGTCGAGCGCGGCAAGGCCCGCATCCTGGTAGGTCCCGACGCCTACGTCTTCGACGCCCTGGCCCGGGTAGCGCCGACACACTACTACGACGTCATGGCGCAGTTCGAGAAGCGCCTCCGATCCCTTGCGAGCCAAAGGGCCGCGGCGCCGACTGGACTGAGGAGCGAGGAACGAGCGAGGAGGGAAGGGGGTGCCTTGAAGGCGGCCCGGAGGCGGGCGGGATGGCACTGAGCGAGCACGTCGACGTCCTGATCGTCGGGGCGGGGCTTTCCGGGATCGGTGCCGCCGCCCATCACCTCCAAGCGCCGCCGGAGGTAGCGGGGTTCACCACCGGCCGGGTTGCCTGAATTCCTAGCCCAGGAATTTCGCCACGCTGGTCACGAAGTCAACGGAGTTGTCCAGCCACGGGTAATGGCTGGCGCCGGGCTGGACGACGTGCTGGGCGTCCGGGAACAGGCCGGCGAATTCGGCGGCCGCGACCGGGGGGATGATCCAGTCGAGGTCACCGGCGAGCAGCAGTACTGGGGCGTCTACCTCAGCCAGTCCAGCGCGGGTGACCGCCGGGTCGAAGGCTCCGTCGGAGTTGAAGATCCGGGCGGCCTTGTTGTTGCGCTGGCCAGCCTCTGCCGCCTGGTTCGCCCGTGCCGCGGCATTCCAGCGGCCGTAGTTCATCGGGGTCACGGCGATCCGGTCCGCGCTCCTGGGCCGCCCGGCGGCGATCGCCTCGAACCCCGCCGCCGCGGCCGGGTACCAGGGCTCGTCCCGGCGCAGCGCCAAGATCTGCCGGCGGGTTTCGGTCGGCACCACGATGCCGACGGCCCTGGGGCTCGGCGCGATCAGCGCGAGTGCGCCGATCCGGTGTGGATGCTCGGCCGCGTACCGGACCGCGAGGCTGCCGCCTGCCGAGTGCGCGAGCAACTCCATCCGGTCCAGGCCGAGGTGCACGCGCAGCGTCTCCACGTCGGCGACCTGGCGGTCGCAGCGATAAGAGGCGGAGTCGGCCGGATGCCCCGACTCGCCGGTGCCGCGCAGGTCCAGCGGGATCAGCTGGCGGTGCGCGCCGAGACCGCCGAGATCGCCGAGGTACGCGCTGGCCCGCATCGGGCCGCCTGGCAGGCAGACGACCGGAGCAGCGGAATCAGGACCGGAGCCGATGACGTGATAGGCGACCTCGGTCCCATCCGGTGCACGAAAGGTCGGCACGGGGCCGATCTTGTCACCGGCCTCGGTGAATGGACAACCCGTTCCGGTTGCCAGCCACCTAGAGACAGAACGTTCTGTCCGTATTCTCCTCCTGCTGGTGGCCCAGCCGCGAGGATCCCGGCCTAGCCGACGATGCTCGCCGGAGTGAAGATGGTGGGGTGACGAGCCGGCTGACGACGCCTGGACCGGCGGGGCGCGAGACCGCCCTGATCATGGCCAGGCTGTTCCGCGACCCACTGGACGTGCACGTCAGGCTGGCCGCCCGCTACGGCGACGCGGTGCGCATGGCGATCGGCCCTGGGCGCAGCTCGTTCCTGTTCAGCAGGCCCGAGCACGCCGAGCACGTGTTCGCGGTGAACCAGGACAACTACGTCAAGGCCGCGACCTACCGGCCGTTGCGCGCCCTGATCGGCAACGGCCTGCTGACCAGCGAAGGGGAGGACTGGCGCCGCCACCGGCGGCTGATCCAGCCGATCTTCTCCCGGCGGGACGTGATGCGGTTCGGGCCGGCCATCTGCGATGCCACGCAGCGCATGCTCAAGGGATGGGGCGAGTTGCCTTCCGGTGCCGTGCTGAACGTACGCCGCCAGACGAGCGCCCTCGCGCTGGACATAGTCGGCGGCGCGCTCTTCGGCGCGGATCTGGCCGGCGACGCCGAGGAGATGGCCAGGGCAGTGGACGCCGGGCAGCGCGTGGCCGTGTTCGCCGCCTTCCTGCCGTTGCCCTGGGGTCCACGTTCGACACGCGCGATCAGGGTCCTGGCCAGGCGGGCCGGCGGCACGAAGGAGGGAGTCGAGGGCATGGTCGGCCGGCTGATCGCCGACCGGCGAGCTCATGGCGGCCGGGACGATGACCTGCTCAACGTGCTGTTGACCGCGGACTTGACCGACGCGGAGATCGGTGCCGAGATCGGCACGTTCATGCTGGCCGGTCACGAGACCACCGCCAACACGCTGGCCTGGTCGCTGGCGCTGCTTTCCGCGTTTCCCTCGGCCCGGGACAGGCTGGAGCAGGAGGTCGACTCGGTGCTCGGCGGCCGCCGGCCCGCAGCCGGCGACGCCAGCAGGCTGCCCTGGACCGCTGCGGTGATCCACGAGGCCATGCGGTTGTACCCGCCGGCCTGGACCATCGAGCGGAGCGCGCTGGCTGACGATAACGTCGCCGGGGTTACGGTTCCGGCCGGCAGCCAGGTGACGATCTCGGCCTACCTGGTGCACCGGCACCGGAAGTTCTGGCCTGACCCGGCCGGGTTCGACCCCGGCCGGTTCCTGCCCGGGTCCGGTAACCGCCCGCGTTACGCCTATGTCCCGTTCGGTGGCGGACGCCGCGCGTGCGTCGGCCAGTCCTTCGCGGAACTGGAGGCCATCCTGATGCTGGCTTCGATAGCCCAGAGGTACCGGCTGGAGCTGACCATGCGGGGCATCCCTGCGCCCATCGCCAACGTCACGCTTCGCCCCGGCCATGACCTCCCGATGGTGCTGCTGCGCCGGGAGTAGGGTCCAGCCAGATCAGCTCGCCTGCCGGGCCACCTCACGCCCGAGCCAGGCGGTGCCGCCGAGAACGAGTAGCTCCATGGCCTCTAGTCCAGCACCTGCCGCGGGTGCCCGCGGCCGGGTTCACGGTCGGCGAAGAGGAGCCGGTCCGCCGCGGAACCACGCACCGCACCCCGGCGCGAGCCTGAACCCGCGGATTGAAGAGTCAGGAAGGCTTGAGAGACCGTTCAGCGGGTCTACAGGCCGGCTTCTTAGCTTTGCGGTTAGGTTCCGGACAGGACACGACGGGGCGGGCGACGGCAGGACCAGGAAAGGGCTGGATCGTGTTTAACAAGGTGACGATCACGTACCGAGGAGCGAAGTACGAGATCGGGCGAGGACGCGACTTCTACGGCATCTGGACGACGGGAGCGCCGCGCTCGCACCCACTCGAGTCGTGGCCAGAGACCGCGGAGGGCTGGTCCGCCGCGTGGGCCCGGTTCGCGAGCATCGAGGCGCCGGGCGCGATCGTCCCGGTAGGCCGGCGTACCCCTCCGGTTAGCGCTAGTACCGTCCAGGTCAACCAGAACCCCGGTCCGTTCGGTCAGAACACCGCCCCGCTCGGTGAGCCAGCCGTGGAGACCATCGTGACCGCGGGCGCCAGCACCGCTCCGTACGGCCAGTTCCCTGGTCCGTACGCTCAGGACGCCGGTCCGTACCGGGCCGGCCGGCGCTCGGCTCCGGCGATCAGCGGGACGACGGGCGCCGTTGCCGCGGCGGCGCTGCTCGGCGTGGGCGTCATCCTCGGGGTGGCCGGGCTTTTCCCCTCTTACCTTGGCGGGTCTAGCCTCGCCCAGCAAGCTGACCAGCTCATCCCGCATGTCATCTACCTCGCTGTCTGGACCGTGGGCGCCGCGCTCATCCTTCTCGGCGGCGCCCGGCTGCGGCTGGGAGCGCTGCTCAGCCTGGGGCTGACCGTGGTCACGTTCGGCCTGTTCTTCGCGGACGCCGGTACGGCCATCGCCGGGGGAGGGAACACGGGCGGCGCAGGCCTTGTGCTCTCCCTCATCGGCTGGCTGGCCTGTGCCGCGGGATCGGTGGCGGCCTTCCTGCACCGGCCGGCGAGTTCGTCGGGCGCCGCCGGGTACGCACGCTACCAGGGCTCGCTGGCCCGGCCGCGGGGGGCTGAGTTCGGTCCCGTCGTGATGCTGGTGCTGGCCGGCCTCGGGGTGGCCGCCGCGTTCGCCCCGGCATGGGACAGCTTCACGCTGCGGACGGCGGCCGGGCAATCGCAGTCGTTCACGGCGGGCAACGCCTTCTCCAACCCGGGACTCGTGATCGCCGGGGATGTGGCCGTGATGCTCGCGCTCGCCGGGGTGATCATTATGGCCGCGCTCTGGCGTCCGGTGCGCCACGGGGCAGTGCTGCTCGCGGGGGCCGTCATTCCGATGGCAGCCCAGGCCATCTCGGCTATCGTCCAGGCGGGCGGGAGCACCTCGCCGACGCAGTTCGGAATCTCGCCCGCGGAGGCCTCGCGGATCGGGCTCACGATCAGTTCCGGTCTCACGCCCGCGTTCTGGATCTACTGCGGGTTCCTCGTCGCGCTGGCCGTCTCGTGCGCGTGGATGCTCTTCACGCCGCACCCGGCGCCCGGCCCGTCGGTCGCACGTGACGCCTACGCCTGGCCGGCCGCGCCGCACGACGATCTGGCCGACGAGGATCCGGACAGCGAGGGCGCAGGCGACGACACCGTAACGCCGGACTTGGAGACCGCGCCCAGCCGCACCGCCGCCGGCGACAGCGAAAGTTCCGCCGCCTGACGCCGGGCTGACGGATCCGCCGGGCCGCGCGGCCAGGGAGGCGCTGGCTCCTCGAGCACCAGCTGCCTGACCCGCTCCGGGTTGCCGCATGGGGCTTTGCCGACGGCGTCACGTCTAGGCTTGCGCCCGTCCCGGCACAAGCGCTACAAGGGATGTCAGGTTGGTGTTCTTGTCGAATATTGGCTTGGGACAGGTACCGTCCCGGTGCCAGCCCCGGCCGGGGTGGTCGTGGCGGGAAGGACAGCCTGATGCGGCAGCACAATGTGAAGAGCCCGGACGCCGACGTTGCCGTCCCGCCCCGCCCGCTGAACCCGGCGGCGGCCGCGCTCAGCAAGGTGCTGTCCCGGGCGTGGTCGCTGCCACCGCAGCGGAACCGGGTCGCAATCGAGCGCGGCCTGCACGTGCCGATGTCCGATGGCACGGTGCTGCTGGCCGACCACTACGTGCCGGTCAGCGTGGCGTCGGCGGCCACCGTGCTGGTCCGCTGCCCGTACGGCCGCCGCGGCCCGTTCGCCCTGCAGAATGCGCAGATCCTGGCCGAACGCGGCTACCACGTGCTGCTGCAGAGCTGCCGCGGCACATTCGGGTCCGGCGGGGAGTTCGAGCCGATGCGTCGCGAGATCGCCGACGGGCAGGACACCGTCGCCTGGCTGCGCGAGCAGAACTGGTTTGACGGACGGCTGGCCACCTATGGCGCCAGCTACCTCGGGTTCGTGCAGTGGGCGCTGGCCATGGACCCGCCGCCGGAGTTGGTCGCGGCCATCGTGCACGTGGGCCCGCACGACTTCAGCCGGTCCGCGTTCCGCAACGGTGCCTTCGACCTGTACAACTACGTCGGCTGGACCGACCTGGTCACCCACCAGGAGAGCACCGGGATGCTGGCAGGCCTCGTCCGCATGGCCACGGCCGAACGACGGCTGCAACCGGTACTCGACCGGCTTCCGGTCACGGCCGGCGTGCCTGATCTGCTCGGCCGCGAACCAGCCTGGTCCGAAAGGTGGCTGGAGCACCCGCAGCTCACCGACCCGTTCTGGGCTCCGCTGCAGTGCGGCGCCGCACTGCAGCGGATCACGACCCCGGTCCTGCTGGTGGGCGGCTGGCATGACCTGTTCATCGAGCAGACCCTCGAGCAGTACCGCACGCTCGCCGCCCGGGGCGTGCCCACCCGGCTGCTGGTCGGGCCGTGGTCCCATCTGGACCTCACGGCCAAAGGCGCCGCCGCGATCGTGGAGAGCATGGCCTGGCTCGATCGCTACGCCCGCCCCGGGAAGGCTCGTAGCACCGGAACGTCACGCGGCGCCGGCCCGACGCCTGCCGCTGACCCGGGCCAGCTGGCCGCTGACCCGGACCATTCGGTGCGCATCTGGGTCGGCGGCGAGGGCACGGGGGAGTGGCGCGAGGTCCCCGGCTGGCCGCCGCCGGGCACCACGCAGCAGCGCTGGCACCTCGGCGCGCTCGGCTCGCTGAGCACTCGAGAGCCGTCCCCGGATGTCCCGGCCGTCAGCTTCCGCTACGACCCAGCCGACCCCACGCCGTCGCCGGGTGGCGCGATCCTGGCCGTGACCGGCGGCCGCCGCGACAACCGGGCGGTCGAGCGGCGGCTCGACGTGCTGGTGTTCAGCAGCGATCCGCTGGACGAGCCAGTCGAGGTCGTCGGCGAGGTCGCCGCCGAGCTTTCCGTCGCGCGCGACAACCCGTACGCCGACCTGTTCGTGCGGCTATGCGACGTGGACCCGCGCGGCCGGTCGTGGAACCTCTGCGACGGCATCGTGCGGCTCACCGGGGACGACCCGCTGGCCGGTACCGTGCGGGTGAGCCTAATCGGCGCGGCGTACCGGTTCGGCCGCGGGCACCGGATCAGGCTCCAGGTCGCTGGCGGGGCCCATCCGCGCTTCGCCCGCAACCCCGGTAACGGGCAGGTCGCCGCGGCCACCGAAGACCTCGTGCCCACGCAGTACGAGATCGGCCTGGCTGCGGAACGGCCCTCGGTTCTCCTGCTGCCCGTCACCGGCTGAAGTAGCGCACCTGGTCCTCGTGCGTGCCCCGCATCCAGTCCGGGCCGTCCGCCAGCCGCGGGTCGTCGGCCGGCTTCCCGCTCGCGACGGCGTCCAGGTAGGCGGCATCCAGGGCGAGCCGCCTGCGGAACTCGCTCGCGTCCCCGACGTGTCCGTGGCCGGGCACTACCTGGCGCACGCCGGGCGCGGACGCCAGCCGCTCCATGCCGGTGCGGTAGTCGCCGAGCGGATCGGCAGCGACCGTGTCGAGCAGCGGGATCTCCACATCGGAGCACATGTCGCCGGCCACCAGGACGCCGGTATCGGCCAGGAACACGGCACCGTGACCGGGCGCATGGCCATCATGGACGATCAGCTGGGCCATCGGTCCGTTCCAGGGAATGTCCGGGGTGTCCAGCGCCTGTAGCCGCCCGACCAGCGAGAGGTCATGACCCGGAGCCGACTTCTTGACACCGTCAATGATGCCGTCCCGCTCGGTTTCGGCGATGCTCACTGCGGCGGGCGCGGCGTACCTGGGCGCGTACCCAAGTTCCCGGCTCCACAGGACGTGATCCCAATGCGGGTGCGTGGACCACCCGACCGCGGGCCGTAGCCCCAGGTCGCCGAGCGAGGCCGCCAGCTCGGCCAGGTCGGCCACGGTCACGGCCGGGTCAATGACCAGGCAGCCTCCGGCGGAGCCGACCACCACCGTGCTGGTGGTCAGCGCATAGGAGCTGGTCGCGACGAGCACCCCCGGCGCGATCTCGGTCAGGCTCTGCATCGAACCGGTATATCACCAGCCTTCCAGGCGGTCGAGAGCCCAAAGGACTGAAGCAGGCCATCACCCGGCCCAGGTGAGATACCTGCCGCCTAGGCGGTCAGCTGCACTTCGAACTGGATGCGTCCGAGAAGCTCTTAACCGAGCTCACTACGCTGGCCGCGTCCTTGGTGACCGTGGCGATCTGTGCAGCGGAGGGACTCGACGACAGGGCCGCGACGGCGCTCTTGAGTGCATCGACGGACGACGTTATGGCGCTGGTTTCGCTCGGGAAGTCGCTCTTGGCCGAGTTGACCAGCGTAGTGGCATCGCTTTGGATCGTCTTGACCTGCGAGGTCAGGCCGCTGATGCCGCTGCTGGCGGTCAGGCTGGTCAGCCCCTTGATTGAATTATTGAGGTTGGTCCGGTCTGTGCAGTAGGCAGGCTTGCTGCTGCCGCAGCCAGCGAGCGCGACTACCGCGGCGGTCGTGGCAAAGGCCAAAGGAACCCGCACCCAAGCGCCACCTTGGCGGGCTCGTGATCTCCTGGGCCATGAACTCGTTCTCATAGTGATCCAGGGTTTACCAGCGAAACGAGGACCTGCCATCGCCCCGAACGGGTGGTTGACGGGCAAGGAGCCTCCGGATGAGGGCGCCGCAGTAATGACTTATACGTTGTGAAGGAGGCGTCCGGGTCGCCGGACGGATCGTCGGCGGGCCGCACCCGGGACAGCGCGGACGGCCACCAGTTCCACCGTCCGATCAGCACCGCCGCCGAAGGCACCAGCAGCGTCCTGACCAGGAAGGTGTCCATCAGCACGCCGAGGGCGAGGCCGACGCCGACGTTGACGATCGTCCTGACGTTCTGCGCCCCGGCGCTGCCCGAGCCCACGATCGCCAGCACCCCGAACGTCCCGGCCAGCACCAGCCCGGCCGAGGTCACCGTCGTCCCGGTGACGCTGAGCGCCCGGCCCACCGCCTCCCGCAGCGGCAGGTGGTGGGCCTCTTCCCTGATCCGCGTCATGACCAGGATGTTGTAGTCCTCGCCGAGCGCTAGCAGGAACATGAACAGCAGGAACGGCAGGATGAACGTCAGCCCCGGCTGCCCGGCGGCCTTGATGAACACCAGCACGGTCAGCCCGAGGGCCGAGAAATAGGAGAGCACCACCGATGCGATCAGGTAGAGCGGCGCGATCAGCGAGCGCATCACCAGCGCGAGCAGTACCGCGATGACCGCGATGGCGATCGGGATGACGGTGCGCAGGTCGCTGTCGGATAGCTGGGCGACGTCGTAGGTGAACGCGGCCTGCCCGGTGACCCCGGAGGCTGACGCCCCGGCGGCCTGCGCCGCGCGGGCGGCCGCGACCCGGATAGCAGGTATCACCTGGGCCGCGGCGGTGGTGGTCGGACCCCCCGCCGCGAGCGAGGCCGCGAACGCGATCGTGTAGCCGTCGGCGCTGACGTAGGACCCGCTCGCCCGGTAGGACTGGTATGCGGCCAGCTTCGCCGACGGGACCTTGGCGGCCGCCGAGGCCGCCAGCGCCCGCGCCGGGCCGTAGGCGGCGTACAACGCGGTGTACTGCGCGGCGGTCAGCGCCGTGCCGTTGGCGTTCAGCGGCCCGGACAACGAGGTGATCGCCGGGTCGGCGGCCAGCAGTCGCCCGGCGCCGGCCACCGAGGCCGCGGCTGCCCAGGCCGGCTGCCTCAGGCGCAGCACGATGAGCGTCGGGTTGGCGGCCGTCTGCGGGAAGTGCCTGGTCAGCAGGGCGTCACCGGCGGCGGAGTCGCTTCCGGCCGGTCCGGTTGCCGCGCCGCCGAAGCCCGCGGCCAGGTAGCCGGCCGAGGCCACCGCGAGCGCGCAGAAGACCGCGAGGCCGATGACCAGCGTCGCCAGCGGACGCCGGACGATCCGGGAGCAGGTCGGTCCCCACCACCCGGCCTGCCGGGCACCCGGCTTGACCGAGGACGGCCAGAACGCGACCGGGCCGCAGATCGCGAGCAGGGCGGGTAGCAGGGTGAGCCCGGCGATGAGCATCAGCCCGATCGCGATGGCCAGCGGCGCCGCCAGCCCGGAGTACAGGCTGAACGTAGCGGTGGCCAGCGACAGCAGCGCGGCGATGAGGACGCCCGCGGAAAACGTGATCGTCTCGCCGACCCGCGCCACCGAGAGCATGATCGCCTCGTGGCAGCGTTGCTTCGGGGGAGCAACCCCCCCGGACCCCCCCGAGGGCAGCCCGGCCCGCATCTCCTCGCGCACCCGGAACATCAGGAACAGCGCGTAGTCCGTGCCCGCGCCGAGCACCAGCACGATCAGCAGCAGCGACGCGATCTGCGACACGCCCAGTCCGTGCACCGCGGCCTCGGCCGTGAGCCGCTCGGCGACCAGCACCACGACCACGGCGGGCAGCACCGCGATCAGGGGCGCCAGCGCCGACCGGAACACGGCGACGAGTAGCGCGATCACGAAGATGATCGAGAACCACTGGACCTGGCCACCGGTCTTGGTGGAGGTCGCGTTGGTGTCCACCCGGGTCGCCACCGGGCCCGCGGTGTGCACCGAGAACCCGGACGGCGGGCCCGCCGAGCGGATGACGTCACGGACCCCGGCTACCAGGGTGGCCTGCTGGGCGGTGGCGAGCCCGCCGGACTGGGCCAGCGCGGCCAGCACCGTGAGCTGCTCGGCCCGGCCGTCGGCGGACTGGCCGGCGTCCCGCACCGAGACGACCCTGGCGACTCGCGACAGCGAACCCGCCAGCCGCGCCACGAACGCCTGGTCCGCTCGGGTCAGCGTCCCGTTCGCGCGGGCGGCCACCACGGTGACCGCGGTCAGCGTGGCCCCCTGCAGCGGCGAGGCCAGCCGGGCCGCCTGCTGGCTGGGCGCGCTGCCCGGCAGGAACGAGGTGTTGTCGCTCTGCGTCACGCTCGACAGCGACGGCAGCAGCGCCATGGCCGCCACGGCCCCGGCCACCCAGGCCAGCACGATCGCCCAGCGGAAGCGGACGGACAGTCGCCCGACCGCGGTAAAGAACGTATCCACGAAGGCCATCGTGGCCGGCCGGAGCGCGGACCCGTTAGACCTTGGGGAGCGTAAAGTTACTTCGTGGCAGATCCGCACGGCTACCGGCCGGCGCCGGGCGAGATTCCCGAGTCCCCGGGGGTCTACAAATTCCGCGATCAGCGTGGCCGGGTCATCTATGTCGGCAAGGCCAAGTCGCTCCGGCAGCGGCTGAACTCCTACTTCGCCGACTTCGCCAGCCTGCACCCGCGCACCCAGATGATGCTGACCACCGCGGCCGGCGTCGAGTGGACCGTGGTCGGCACCGAGGTCGAGGCGCTGCAGCTCGAGTACTCCTGGATCAAGGAGTTCGACCCCCGGTTCAACGTCAAGTACCGGGACGACAAAAGCTACCCCTACCTGGCCGTGACCATGGGCGAGGAGTACCCGCGGGTCATGGTCATGCGCGGCGCCAAGCGGAAGGGCACCAAGTACTTCGGTCCCTACAGCCACGCCTGGGCCATCCGCGACACGGTCGACACGCTGCTCCGGGTGTTCCCGGTCCGGACCTGCTCGGCGGGCGTGTTCAAGCGGTCCGCCCAGATCGGCCGCCCCTGCTTGCTCGGCTACATCGGCAAGTGCTCAGCGCCGTGCGTCAAGCGGATCAACGCGGAGGAACACCGCGCTCTGGCGCAGGACTTCTGCGACTTCATGGCCGGGCAGACCAGCCGGTTCGCCAGCCGCCTCGAGGCTGAGATGATGCAGGCCGCGCGGGAGGAGGAGTTCGAGCGCGCCGCCCGGCTCCGTGATGACCTGCGGGCGCTGGAGCGCGCGATCGAGAAGCAAGCGGTGGTGCTCGGCGACGGCACCGACTGCGACGTGATCGCGCTGGCCGAGGATCAGCTGGAGGCGGCCGTCCAGGTCTTCTACGTGCGCGGCGGGCGGGTCCGCGGACAGCGCGGCTGGGTCCTGGACAAGATCGAGGAGGTGACCCAGGCCGGCCTGGTCGAACAGTTCCTCGGTCAGGTCTACGCGGACACCCCGGCCGACGCCGAGGCGGTCAACGCCGGCATCCCGCGCGAGGTCCTTGTGCCCGAGTTGCCGCCGGACCCGGCCACCATGTCCCAATGGCTGGCCGAACGCCGCGGCGGCCCGGTCATCCTGCGGGTGCCGCGGCGCGGCGACAAGAAGGCCCTGCTCGAGACCGTCGCCCGCAACGCCGGCCAGACGCTGGCGCTGCACAAGACCCGCCGCGCCAGCGACCTGACCACACGCAGCAAGGCGCTGAACGAGATCCAGGAGGCCCTCGGCCTGGACGACGCGCCGCTGCGGATCGAGTGCTACGACGTGTCGAACCTGCAGGGCACGCACGTGGTCGCGTCGATGGTGGTGTTCGAGGACGGTCTGGCCCGCAAGAGCGAGTACCGCCGGTTCGCGATCAAGGGCCTCGACGGCACTGACGACATCTCCTCGATCTTCGAGGTCATCACCCGGCGGTTCCGCCGTTACCTGGCCGAACGGGAGAAGACCGGCGAGCTGGACACGCTCGGCGATCCGGACCCCGACCCCGAAGAAGATCAAGATCTTTCGACCGAACGGACCGAGGTATCCGCCAGGAAATTTGCCTATCCGCCCAACCTGGTGGTCGTGGACGGCGGCCCATTGCAGGCCGACGCGGCGGCCCGGGCCCTGGCCGAGCTGGGCATCGACGACATTGCCGTCTGCGGGCTGGCCAAGCGCCTGGAGGAGGTGTGGCAGCCGGGCGAGGAGTACCCGGTCATCTTGCCGCGCAGCAGCGAAGGGCTGTACCTGCTGCAGCGGGTACGGGACGAGGCGCACAGGTTCGCGATCACCTACCACCGCGCCAAGCGCAGCAAGGCCGCCACCACCAGCGTGCTCGACGACGTGCCGGGGCTCGGCCCGGCCCGCCGGAAGACGCTGCTCAAGCACTTCGGCTCGGTGCGTAAGCTCAGCGCAGCGAGCGTGGAGGAGATCGCGGCGGTACCGGGTATCGGCCCCCGGCTCGCCGCCACCGTATCGGCCGCCCTGGGTTCCAACCAAGCGGGGGAGCAAGCATGAGAAAGGCTGACGACCCGGCGGACATCGTTATCATCACCGGTCTGTCCGGAGCGGGGCGGTCCACTGCCGCCAAGTCACTCGAGGACCTGGGCTGGTTCGTGGTCGACAACCTGCCGCCGGGCCTGCTGCCCACCATGGTCGACCTCGCGGCGAGGTCCAACGGCGCGGTCAGCCGGATGGCCGCGGTGGTCGACGTGCGCAGCCGCGCGTTCAGCACCGACCTGAAGTCGGCTATTACCGACCTCGGGGCGCGGGGCGCGACCGCCCGGGTGGTCTACCTCGAGGCCGCCGAGGACACGCTGGTGCGCCGGTTCGACAGCGAGCGGCGCCCGCACCCGCTTCAGGGCAACGGCCGGGTCACCGACGGCATCGCGGCCGAGCGCGAACTGCTGCGCGAGGTGCGCGGTGACGCCGATCTGGTCCTGGACACGACCCGGCTCAACGTACACGAGCTAAGGGCCAGGATGCGCGGCTCCTTCGGCGGCGCAGCGGCCGGACTGAGGCTTAGCATCGTCTCGTTCGGTTATAAATACGGCCTGCCGGTGGACGCCGACCAGGTGGCGGACTGCCGGTTCCTGCCCAACCCCCACTGGATTCCCGAACTCGCCCCGATGACGGGCCAGGACGAGCCGGTCCGCGAGTACATTCTTTCCCAGCCCGGCGCCAAGGAGTTCCTGCGTCATTACGCAGAGTTGCTCCATGTGGTCCTGCCCGGCTACGAACGTGAGGGTAAGCGGTTCGTCACCCTCGCCGTGGGCTGCACCGGCGGCAAGCACCGGAGCGTGGCGATCGCCGACGAACTGGCGGCGCGCGTCGCGGGCGCGCTGGGAACAGGCGCGGACGTGCAGGTGGTGCACCGGGATCTGGGTCGGGAGTGAGCATCTGGTGACTGGCCTGAGGGCCGTAGCGCTCGGTGGCGGGCACGGGCTGGCGGCGTCGCTGGCGGCGTTGCGCCGGGTGACAGATGAACTCATCGCGATCGTGACGGTCGCTGACGACGGCGGGTCGAGCGGTCGGCTGCGCCGCGACTACGGGGTCCTGCCTCCCGGTGACCTGAGGATGGCGCTGGCCGCGCTGTGCGGGGACGACGAGTGGGGTACCACCTGGAGCAAGGTCGTGCAGCACCGGTTCGGCGGCGATCGCGAGCTGGCGGGTCATGCCGTCGGCAACCTGCTCATCGTGGCGCTGTGGGACTTGCTCGGCGACACGGTCGCGGGCCTGGACTGGGTGGGGCGGCTCCTGGGTACGGGTGGCCGGGTGCTGCCGATGGCCGCGGTACCGCTGGACATCGTGGCCGAGGTGGTCGGCGCCGACCCGGCCAGGCCGGCCGAGGTCAGCACGGTCCGGGGTCAGATGGAGTGCGCCACCACGCCGGGCCAGGTGCGGTCGATCACGCTGCTGCCGCCCGACCCGCCGGCGGTGCCCGAGGCGGTACGCGCGGTCCTCGACGCGGATTGGGTGGTGTTCGGCCCCGGCTCATGGTTCACCAGCGTGCTGCCGCACCTGCTGGTGCCCGAGCTTGCCTCCGCACTGCACGTCACCACGGCCCGGCGGCTGCTCGTGCTCAACCTGGCGCCACAGCCGGGGGAGACGGGAGGATTTTCGCCACACACGCACCTTGAGGTCCTCGCCAGCCACGCGCCCGCGCTTACCGTGGATGTAGTCCTTGCCGACACCAGGGCCGCGGGCACCGGTAACCTGGCCGACCTGGAGAAAGCGGCCGCGCTGCTCGGGGCCCGGCTGGTGATGGCGGACGTGGCCGCGGCCGACGGCACGCCTAAGCACGACCCGAGATTGCTGGCAGGAATGTACGCGGAGATTTTCCGGCATGGGTCCCCCTCGGGGGGACCCCAGGGGGGTCTCGGGGGGAAGGTCCCCCCGGTCGCGGGGGGGTCTGGGGGGGTCGTCCCCCCGGGGGAGCAGAGAGGTGACGCTGCATGGCAATGACCGGCGTGGTGAAGGACGAGCTTAGCCGAGTCCAGGTAATCAAGCCCTGCTGCCGTAAGGCAGAGGTCTCCACGCTGCTCAGATTCGCCGGCGGCCTGCACCTGTCCGAGGGCCGGGTAGTGATCGAGGCCGAACTCGACACCGGCGCGTCGGCCCGCCGGTTGCGCGCGAGCATCGCCGAGGTGTTCGGACACCCGGCCGAGTTCCTCGTGCTTTCGCCGAGCGGCCTGCGCAGGGGCAACCGCTACCTGGTGCGGGTGAGCAAGGGACAGGCGGGCGAGAGCCTGGCCCGCCAGGCCGGGCTGATCGACAGCTACGGCCGCCCGGTGCGAGGCCTGCCCAGGCAGGTAGTGTCTGGTTCGGCGTGCGACTGCGAGGCCGCCTGGCGCGGCGCATTCCTGGCCCACGGGTCGCTGACCGAGCCGGGCCGCTCGATGGCGCTCGAGATCACCTGCCCCGGCTCTGAGGCGGCGCTCGCCCTGGTCGGCGCGGCGCGGCGGCTGAAGGTGCACGCCAAGGCGCGTGACGTGCGGGGCGTGGACCGGGTGGTGATCAGGGACGGGGAGGCGATCGCCGCCATGCTGACCAGGCTCGGTGCGCACCAGGCCGTGCTGGCCTGGGAGGAGCGCCGGATGCGCCGCGAGGTCCGCGCCACCGCCAACCGGCTGGCCAACTTCGACGACGCCAACCTGCGCCGCAGTGCGCGCGCCGCCGTCGCCGCGGGCGCGCGCGTGGAACGCGCGCTGGAAATCCTTGGCCCGGACGCGCCGCAGCACCTGACCATGGCGGGCCAGCTACGGATGGCGCACCGGCAGGCCAGCCTGGAGGAACTCGGCCAGCTCGCCGACCCGCCGCTGACCAAGGACGCCATCGCCGGCCGCATCCGCCGCCTGCTGGCCATGGCCGACCGCCGGGCCAGCGAGCAAGGCATCCCGAGCACTGAGGCCTGCCTCACCATCGACATGCTCCCCTAGCCCCGCCCCCCAGCCAGGTCGCCTCCCTTGTCCCCTTCCACCCCGTAAGCCCCACCCAGCTCGCCGAGTGGCCCGCCTCGGCTTCCCGGCCAAGACCGGCCCTGGCAGGCACGCACCTTCCGGGTCGCCGGGGCAGGCCAAGCTTCAGTCGGCCCGTAACCCGAGCGTGACCGGTACCGGTTGACGCCCAGCCATCGGGCCTAACGACACGGCATTGCCACGCGCGACGGCCCCTGGAGACAGGAGATGCGGGGCAGCCCAGGCCTGCCCCGCCGCGCGGCGCGCCAACTCGCGTGGTGGCGGGCACGCACGGGCACCTGACGGTCGAGCTGACCGGGCTCGTCGGGGTCTTCAGCGATCCCCGGCACCGCATCGCCTACCCCGGTGGCGAGGTCCGCGTCCCGGTCAACGTCTGTTTTCACGGCCAGCCGGTCAGCGGCGAGCTGGCCACGGACCCCGAATCCGAAGAGGCCGCCTGGGTCTTGCCGGAGAACCTCGATGACTACCACATCCACCCCGCCATCCGTCGGCGTATCAGCCACGCCCTCAACGGCACCGACCCTCATGTCGACTTAACCGCAGCTGGACGCGGGGCTGGGGATGGAGTGCGGGTACCCGACGCAGCACGCGACCCTGCGCCTTGGTCTTCATCGCGGGCCGCTCCCCGAGCGGCTGCGGGCAGCGGTCGCTCAGCGGAGCCCCTGGGGTCGCGGCAGCAGCGTGCCCGTGCTCGGCTGCGAGCTGGAGAACGGCAGCCTCATCGGCGCGGCCGAGCTGGCCTGGCAGCCGGTCCTCGACGACCCGGCCCTCCTTGGCGCAGGCGCTCCTTCGCCAGGATTAGGTGCGCGCGCTCGGCTGCGTTGCGGGTCCGCGCGATCGCGGCCTGATAGGCGGCTTCAGCCCCGGCGGGTCGGCCCAGCCGCCGGAGCAGGTCGGCGCGGATGGCGTGGAAGAGGTAGTAGCCGTCCAGGTCCAGGCCGTCGACCAGGGTGAGCGCCGCAGCCGGACCGTCGACCTCGGCCACCGCGACGGCGCGGTTAAGCGCCACCACCGGGCCCGGGGCGACCGCGAGCAACTGGTCGTACAGCCGCAGGATCTGGTCCCAGTCGGTGGCGGCGGCGATCGGGGCGTCGCTGTGTACGGCGTTGATGGCCGCCTGGATCTGGTACGGGCCTGGCTGGCCGCGGCGCAGGCACTGGCGCACGATGGCCTGGCCTTCGGCGATCAGCGCGCGGTCCCAGCGGGTCCGGTCCTGGTCGGTGAGCAGGACGAGGGTGCCGTCGGCGGACGTGCGCGCCTCCCGCCGTGACTCGGTGAGCACCATCAGCGCGAGCAGCCCCAGCACTTCGGGCTCGTCCGGCATGAGCTGGGCCAGCAGCCGGCCCAGCCTGATCGCTTCGGCGCACAGGTCGGCGCGCGCCAGCGCCGCACCCGAACTCGCCGTGTAACCCTCATTGAAGATGAGGTAGACGACGGCGAGCACGGCCGAGATCCGGCCGGGCAGGTCGGCCTCCGCCGGGATCCGGTACGGGATCCCCGCGTCCCGGATCTTGGCCTTGGCCCGGACCAGCCGCTGGGCCATGGTCGCTTCCGGCACCAGGAACGCGTGCGCGATCTCGGCCGTGGTGAGCCCGCCGAGCAACCGGAGGGTGAGCGCGACCCGGGCGCCGGTGCCGAGTGCCGGGTGGCAGCAGGTGAAGATGAGCCGCAGCCGGTCATCGCGCACTGGGCCCTCCTCGTCCTTTTCTTCGTGGGCGTGCAGCAGCGCGGCCTGCGCGTGCTTGCTGTCGCGCGCCGCCTCGCGGCGTAGCCGGTCGATGGCACGGTTTCGCGCGGTGGTGATGATCCACCCTGCCGGGCTCGGCGGCAGCCCGGCCGACGGCCACCGCCTGACCGCCTCGGCGAACGCGTCCTGGACCGCGTCCTCGGCGATGTCGATGTCCCCGAAGACGCGGGCCAGGACGGCCACCGCGCGGCCGTACTCCTCGCGGAAGACCCGCTCGATGTCGGTCAGCGCGGGGCCGGGCCCGGGTATGGGCACGGTCAGCCCTCCGCCATGTCCGCCATCGGCCGCACCTCGACGGGCAGCCGGCACGCCACCGCGGCCTTGCGGGCCCAGCCGAGGGCAACGTCGAGATCGGGCGCGCTGATGATCCAGAACCCGCCGATGTGCTCCTTGCCCTCGGCGAACGGTCCGTCGGTGACCAGCACGTCGGCGCCGTCCGCCCGCAGCACCGTGGCGGTGTCCGGCGGATGCAGTCCGCCGGTGAACACCCAGGCGCCCGCGGCCCGCAGCTCGGCGTCCACCGCGTTGACGTCCCGCATGATCGGCTCGAGGATCTCCGGCGGGGGCGGATCCCCGTCGGGCTGGTAGATGCTGAGCAGGTACTGCTTCATCTCGGTCACCCTCCTGACGCTACGCCGGCCCCCCAGGGCCGGCCTTCATCCCCTACACGAATCAACCGGGCGCGGATCGACAGTGCTGTGCCGGCCCAGGGGACGACCCCTCGGGACCCCCCGCTCACGAGGGGCTCCCCGGCTCCCCGTAGCCCCTGGGATAAGGTCTGGACCTTAGGAGTCCGTGCCTTCCGGTCCGGTACCGGGCCCGCGCAGGCTCTCTGCGCCGGTCTGGCATAAATCCCGGTGGATCTGGGGCCTAAGGTCCCTGGTGATCCCCGGGCCTGAGTCCGATAGTCTCGGAGCGCTGGCGATCACGGGGATCGATGAGGAGACTAAGTACTGTGACAATTCGCGTAGGAATCAATGGTTTCGGCCGCATCGGCCGTGGCTTCTGGCGGGCCGCCAACGCCGCGGACGGTGACCGCGGCATCGAGATCGTGGCGGCGAACGACCTCGGCGACGTCGCCACCATGGCACACCTGCTCAAGTACGACACCGTGCTCGGCACCCTGGCGGACGACGTGGCGGTGTCCGGCGACACCATCCGGGTCGGCGCCAAGTCGATCAAGATCCTGGCCGAGCGCGAGCCGGCCAAGCTGCCGTGGCGTGACCTCGGCGTCGACGTCGTCATCGAGTCCACCGGCCGGTTCACGACCGGGCCGACGGCCAAGGCCCACCTCGAGGCGGGCGCGAAGAAGGTCATCATCTCCGCGCCGGCCAAGGAAGAGGACATCACGATCGTGATGGGGGTCAACGACGACGCGTACGACCCGGCCGCGCACCACATCGTGTCCAACGCCTCGTGCACCACGAACTGCGTGGCGCCGATGGCCAAGGTGCTGCTGGATAACTTCGGGATCGTCAAGGGCCTGATGACGACCATCCACGCTTACACCAACGACCAGGTCATCCTGGACTTCCCGCACAAGGACCTGCGCCGGGCGCGGGCCGCCGCGGTGAACATCATCCCGACCACGACCGGGGCAGCCAAGGCCACCGCGCTGGTGCTGCCCGAGCTCAAGGGCAAGCTGGACGGGATGGCCATGCGGGTGCCGGTGCCGGACGGCTCGGTGACCGACCTGGTGGTCGAACTGAACCGCGAAGTGACCAAGGACGAGGTGAACGCCGCGTTCCGGGCCGCCGCCGAGGGTCCGCTCAAGGGCTACCTGTACTACACCGAGGACGCCATCGTGTCCTCCGACATCGTGGGCTCGCCCGCATCGTGCACCTTCGACGCCTCGCTCACGATGACGTTCGGCAACCAGGTCAAGGTCATCGGCTGGTATGACAACGAGTGGGGCTACTCCAGCCGGCTCGTCGACCTGGCCGCGCTCGTCGCCGCCCGGATGCGGTAATGCGGTCCATCGACGACCTGGAGGTCATGGGCCGCCGTGTGCTGTTGAGGTCGGATCTGAATGTGCCGCTCGACCTGACCGGCACCGGGGAGATCACCGACGATGGCCGGATCCGGGCCAGCCTGCCGGTGATCAGCAAGCTCTCGGACCGGGGCGCGCGGGTGATCATCCTCGCGCACCTCGGCCGGCCCAAGGGCGCCACGTTCGAGGAGCGGGCAGCCGGCGGCCCCTCGCTGCGACCGGTGGCGGCGCGACTGGGCGAACTGCTCGGCCGGCCCGTATCGTTCGCCACCGACGTGGCCGGGCCCTCGGCGGAGAAGACGGCGTTCAGCCTCGGGGACGAGGACGTCGCGGTGCTGGAGAACGTGCGCTTCGAGCCCGCGGAGACCAGTAAGGACGACGCCGAGCGCGGCGCCTTCGCCGAACGACTGGCCCGCTTCGGTGAGCTGTACGTGGGCGACGGGTTCGGTGCCGTGCACCGCAAGCACGCTTCGGTCTACGACCTGCCCGGGCTGCTCCCGCACGCTGCGGGTGACCTGGTGCGGGACGAGGTGGCGGTGCTCCGTCAGCTGACCACCAACCCGGCGCGGCCCTTCGCGGTGGTGCTCGGCGGTAAGAAGCCGTCGGACAAACTCGCCGTGATCGGCAACCTGCTGGGCCTGGCGGACCGCATCCTCATCGGCGGCGGCATGGGGTACACGTTCCTGGCCGCCCGCGGCTACGAGGTCGGCAACTCGATACTCGAGGCCGACCAGATCCCCGCGGTCAAGACCGTCATGGAAGAGGCCGAACGGCGTGGCGTGGAGCTTGTCCTGCCGGTCGACCTGGTCGCGGCGACGCACTTCGCGCCCGACGCCGAGCACTCCGTGGTGCCGGTGACCGACTTCCCGGCCGACCGGGAGGGCATGGACGCGGGCCCGCAGACCCGCGCCCTGTTCGCGGAGAAGCTGGCCGACGCCAAGACCGTGTTCTGGAACGGCCCGGTCGGGGTGTTCGAGTTCCCCGCGTTCGCGGCCGGCACCCGCGCGGTCGCCGAGGCGGTGGCCGCGGTGGACGGGCTGACCGTGGTGGGCGGCGGCGACTCGGCCGCGGCGGTCCGCGCGCTGGGCATTCCGGAGAAGTCCTACAGTCACATCTCCACCGGCGGCGGCGCGAGCCTGGAGTATCTCGAGGGCAAAACGCTACCCGGCCTGGTCGCGCTAGAGGCGGATTCGTGATGGCCCGCTCCCATGGTTCCGGGACCCGGCTGCCCCTGATGGCGGGCAACTGGAAGATGCACATGAACCACCTCGAGGCCATTGCGCTCGTCCAGAAGCTCGCCTTTACCCTGACCGACAAGGACTTCGACGCGGTCGAGGTGGCCGTGCTGCCGCCGTTCACCGCGCTGCGCAGCGTGCAGACCCTGATCGACGGGGACAAGCTGCGGATCAGCTACGGCGCGCAGGACCTTTCCCAGTACGACCACGGCGCCTACACCGGCGACGTGTCCGGCCCGATGCTGGCCAAGCTGGGCTGCGGTTACGTGCTGGCGGGGCATTCCGAGCGGCGGCAGTACCACGGGGAGACCGACGAAATCGTCAACGGCAAGGTGCAGGCCGCGCTGCGGTCAGAGCTCACCCCGATCCTGTGCGTGGGCGAGTTGCTGGAGGTGCGCCAGGCCAGGCAGCATGTCGCGCACTGCGTTGCGCAGATCGACGGAGGGCTGAAGGGGATCCCGGCGGCCGCGGTGGCCACGATGGTGATCGCCTACGAGCCGGTCTGGGCCATCGGCACCGGTGAGGTCGCCACGCCGGACGACGCCCAGGAGGCGGCCACGGCGATCAGATCGCGGATTTCGGAGTTTCATGGCGCCGAAACGGCCAGCAGTGTGCGTATCCTGTATGGCGGGTCCGCCAAGCCCGGCAACATAGCGCCCATCATGGCGCAGCCGGACGTCGACGGCGCCCTCGTCGGCGGAGCCAGCCTCGACGCCGGGCAGTTCGCTCAGATCTGCCGGTATCGTGAGCTGGCAGCGTAGGCTTACACCGACAGCACCCTTGTCACCAGCAGGAGATGGATAACAGCTATGGTCGTCGGGCTCTCCATTATCCTGATCATCACGAGCATCGTGATGATCCTGCTTGTACTGCTGCACAAGGGTAAGGGCGGCGGGCTGTCTGACCTGTTCGGCGGCGGGGTGACCTCAACACTCGGCTCCTCCTCCGTCGTCGAGCGGAACCTGGACCGGATCACTCTTTTCTTCGGGATCCTGTGGTTCATCTGCATTATCGCCCTCGGCTTGCTGATCAATCGCTAGCCTGTAGTCCTATCCCGCACCGTAGTTATCCCGCATCGAAGTTCTGGCTTCATAGCTCTATGGCCTTCAAGGGGTGATCTGTGAGTAGTGGCAACGCCATCCGCGGCAGCAGGGTCGGCGCGGGTCCGATGGGAGAGGCGGAGCGCGGCGAAGCCGCGCCTCGCGTCTGGGTCTCCTTCTGGTGCGCCAACAAGCATGAGACGCGTCCGAGTTTCGCGACGGACGCCGCAATCCCTGATACGTGGGAGTGTCCTCGGTGCGGCAACCCCGCGGGCCAGAACGAGCAGGCCCCGCCCACCCCGCCCCGCGTCGAGCCGTACAAGACGCACCTGGCCTACGTGAAGGAGCGCCGCAGCGACTCCGACGGCGAGGCCATCCTGGCCGAGGCGCTAGCCCGCCTCCGCGGCGCCTGAACTCTGATCTCAACGATCGTGGGCCGTTACCCCGCTAGGCGGGGGTAACGGCCCACGATCATTCGTTGGGAGGTCAGAGGCCTTCGTTGATCAGACGGCCAGCTTGTTCGTACTTGGCGGGCTTGTATTTCTTGAAGTAGAAGGCGGTGCCGACGCCGGCCAGCACGACCACGGCGTCGATCGGACCCAGCCAGTTCGCGTATGAGTAGGCCCCCGCGCCGAGGAAGTCGATGTTCGTGAACAGCAGGTAGACCACGTAGGCCTGGGAGATGAACGAGAGCAGCGGAGCTAGCCTGGTCCTCCACCAGTGCGCCTCGTCCCGGTGGAAGCGCTCGTAGTAGACCAGCACGCTGAGCGAGACCACCGCCTGCACGGACAAGATGATGATCACGCCCATCACCGCCATCAGGCCGTAGAGCTGCACGTAGGCCTGGGAGTTGGGGTCGTTGCTGCCGGTGAAGATGGCGAACAGGCCGATGATGATGGCGGCGGCGACCGACTGGGTGACGGACGCGATGTGCGGGCTCTTCCACTTGGGATGGGTCTTTCCGAGGGCACGCGGGGCCAGGCCCTCGCGGCCGAGGGAGTACAGGTAGCGGGCGGTGGTGTTGTGGAAGGCCATGCCACAGGCGAACGAGCCGGTGATGATCAGGTAGCTCATCAGCCATGGCACACCTCCGGCGCATTTGCGGGGAGCGTAACAGCCTGCGGGAACCATGATCAAGAGTTCTGGTTCAGTTAACCAGAGTGAAACAGAACCTCTTGACAGCAAACGGTCCGGACGGTACTTCTTTGGTTTAGCCGAACGGGCTATATGGTTGCACGGTAAATATCACCGGGCGGCGGACGGTGACGGAGGTCGCGGTGACCGAGGAACTGATCTCCTTCGCCTCGAAGCAGGACATGCTGGCGAAGTCCAAGCAGTTCTGGAACCCGGACAAGACACAGTTCTGGATCGACTCCGGAGTCCCGCTGGTCATCGACCGCCGGGAGGGTTACTTCATCTACGACGTCGAGGGCAAGCGCCTCATCGACGTCCACCTCAACGGTGGCACGTACAACCTGGGCCACCGCAACCCGGAGGTGGCCGCGGCCGTGACCGCGGCTATGCAGCGCTTCGACATCGGCAACCATCACTTTCCCTCGCTGGCCCGTACCGCGCTGGCCGAAGCCCTGATCAAAACGGCCCCCGGCGCCTCACAGTCCCCCTCGGAGGGGGGCCGAGGGGGTCTTGGGGGGAACGGTTTCCCCCCAAGATCGGGGGGGTCACCGGGGGGGTCGCCCCCCGGGGGGCTAGCCCGAGTGATGTACGGCAGCGGCGGCGGGGAGGCCATCGACATCGCGCTGAAGAGCGCGCGGCACGCTACCTCCAAGCGCGGCATCGTCTCGGTGGCCAAGGCCTATCACGGGCACACCGGGCTGGCCGTGGCCACCGGTGACGAGCGGTTCTCGACGCTGTTCCTGGCCGACCGGCCCGACGAGTTCACCCACGTGCCGTTCAACGACACCGACGCAATGGAGGCGGCGCTGCGCGGCCGGGACATCGCCGCGGTGATCATGGAGACGATCCCGGCCACCTATGGCTTTCCGCTGCCCGCGCACGGCTACCTGGCCGGGGTCAAGCGGCTGTGCGAGCGGTACGGCGCGCTCTACATCGCCGACGAGGTCCAAACCGGCCTGATGCGCACTGGCGAGCTGTGGGCGATCAGCAAGCACGGCGTCGAACCGGACATCCTGGTCTCGGGCAAGGGCATCTCCGGCGGCATGTACCCGGTCAGCGTGGTACTGGCCACCGAGGCCGCCGCGGGGTGGCTGACCGAAGACGGGTTCGCGCACATGTCGACGTTCGGCGGGGCCGAGCTCGGCTGCGTGGCCGCGCTGAAGACACTGGAGATCACCTGCCGGCCCGAGGTCAGGTCGATGGTGCACTACATCGCGGGCACCTTCACCGACGGGCTGGCGCGGATCCAGGCCACCTACCCGGACTGGTTCACCGGCATCCGGCAGGACGGGCTGGTCATGGGGCTGGAGTTCGACCACCCGCAAGGCGCCAAGTTCGTGATGAAGCGGCTGTACGAGAACGGGGTGTGGGCGATCTTCTCCACCCTTGACCCGCGCGTGCTGCAGTACAAGCCGGGCATCCTGCTCACTCCGGCGCTCTGCGAGGAACTGCTCGAGCGGACCGAGGTGGCCATCGGCAAGGCCCGCGACGACGCGGCGTCGGCCGTGGGCGGGAGGCGGCGGTGACCGAGGCCAGCCCTCAGCCGATCAACGTGTCGGAACTGCTCGTCGACCCGGCGGGCGTGCCGCGCGCCCGGGCGATGCTGCAGCGGGCCGAGTGGGCGGCGCGCGCCTTCGCCCGGTACGACAAGGCTTCGGTCGACGCGATCGTCCGGGCTGCCGCGGCGGCCGGGGCGGCCAAGGCTCGCGAGTACGCCGACTGGGCGGTGCGCGAGACCGGGTTCGGCGTGGCCGAGCACAAGGTGCTCAAGAACATCACGTGCAGCACCGGGATCGCGGACTATTACGCGGGCCAGGACTACGTGACGCCGCGGATCGACCCCGAAGCGAGGATCGTGGAGGTGCCGCGCCCGGCCGGCGTGGTGCTGGCGCTGACCCCGTTGACCAACCCGGTCGCCACCGTGTTCTTCAAGTGCCTGCTCGCGCTGATGACCCGCTGCGTGGTGGTGGTGAGCCCACACCCGCTGGCCAGGGGCGTCTGCGCCGACGCCGCCCGCACGCTGGCCGACGCGGCCGTGCAGGCGGGCGCCCCGGCCGGAGTCATCCAGGTGGTGGAGGAGCCGTCGGTGCCGCTGATCGATGCGCTGATGACCGACGAGCGCACCAGCGTGATCGTCGCGACGGGCGGCGTTCCCGTGGTGCGCGCCGCCCACAGCTCGGGTACGCCCGCCATCGGCGTGGGGCCGGGAAACGTACCTGTGCTAGTGGACGCGACAGCCGACCTGGCCAAGGCGGCGCGGCGGATCGTGGACAGCAAGAGCTTCGACAACTCGGTCCTGTGCACCAGCGAGTCGGTGCTGATCGTCGCCGAGCAAGCGGCGACTACGCTGTTGCGGCAGCTCAAGCAGGCCGGCGCCTACCTGCTCGAGCCGAGCGAGCGGGACCGGGTGGCAAAGCTGCTGTTCCCCGGCGGGCGGTTCGACATCCGCTTGGTCGGCCAGGACGCGAGCCGGATCGCGGCCGAGGCAGGCCTGCGGGTGCCGAAGAGCACGCGGGTGCTGCTCGCGCCGTTTGACCTGGTGGTGCCCGAGGAGCCGATGGCCCGCGAGAAGCTCTGCCCGGTGCTGGGCCTGGTCCGGGTGTCGTCCTCCCAGCGCGGGATCGACGCTGCGCGGGCCGTGCTGCGGCTGTCCGGCCGGGGTCACTCGGCGGCCATCCACAGCACCGACCCCCAGGTGATCATGGAGTACGGTGCCGCCGTCGACGTGCTGCGGGTGGCCGTCAACGTGGGCAGCAGCCTGGGCAGCGCAGGCCTGGAGACTAACCTGGCCCCGACGATGACGATCGGCACCGGCTTCTTCGGCCGCTCCTCGGTCGCGGAGAACCTGCACCCCAGCTACCTGGTGCAGTGCACGCGGCTGGCCTATAACCGCGACCCGGCCGAGCCGTTCGGCGATTTCGACGGGCTGGTGCCCTGGCGGGCGCCGCGGCCCGGTCCCGCCGTATCCGGTAGCGTCGAACCAGCGGGGCGACCACCCGCGGACGGCACGCGGAGAAGGACCAGCGCGCACGGCGGCCCGTTCGGATTCAAATGGTTTCTCCCCTGATGCCTCGGCGCTGCGGGAAGAGATCCGCCGGCTGATCCTCGAAGAGCTCTCCCAACTGGCCGGAGGCTGACCGTGGCGGAACTGCGCTCGTTCATCTTCCTGTCCCGGCTGCAGCCGCAGACGATGTGCTACCTGGGCACCTGGATCCGCGGATCGCTGCCGCGCAGCCACGTCGCCGCGCAGGTCATCGAGGTGGCGCCGGGCCTGGACATCGAGCCGCTCACGGACGTGGCGGTCAAGCACGCCGACGTGCGGGCCGGCATCCTGGTGGTCGAGCGGCAGTTCGGCTACCTGGAGATCCACGGCGGAACCGACGAGGTGCAGGCAGCGGCGTCGGCGGTGCTCGGCGCGCTGGGCGCCACCGCGCGTGATGCCACCCGACCCGAGGTACTCGCGTCCAAGATCATTACCATGCTCGACCCGCAGCAGGCGTTCCTGGTCAATCGGAACAAGATCGGCTCGATGGCGCTGGCCGGGGAATCGCTGTTCGTGCTGGAGATGCGGCCGGCCTCGTACGCGATCCTGGCGGCCAACGAGGCCGAGAAGGCGGCTCGGATCAAGCTGGTCGACTACCGGATGATCGGCGCCCCCGGGCGGCTGTACGTGTCCGGCTCCGAGGCTGACGTCCGGCAGGCCGCCGAAGCCGCCCTCCGGGGCCTGACATGAGCGAGCTTGAGGAGCTCCGCGCGCTGGTGCGCGAGGTCATCCGCGACGTGCTGCCAAATGGCCTGCAGGTCACCGAAACGGTTAACCTTTCGACGGACGAAGACGTGGCGACGTTCGTGAAACGGCTGCTGGAGCTCGATCCAGACCAGCGTGAGGAGCTTCGATCCGGCCGGAAACGGTTCAGGCTGGCCACAGCCCCACCCGATCTGGACCTCGCGCCCGCGCCCGGTTTCGGCGGCCCGCCGGTGCGCCGCATCGAGCGCGGCGCGGTGACCGAGGCGATGATCAATGCGGCGGCGCAAGCGGGCGAACGGCTCGTGCTCGGCCGCGGCGCCGTGCTCACCCCGCTGGCCAGAGACCGCGCCCGGGCCAGCGGCGTGCAGATCGAGAAGGAGCGCTGATGCTGACCGCAACAGTGATCGGGAGCGTCTGGGCCACGCGCCGGCTGGCCGAACTGCCCAACGGTGCCTTCCTCGAGGTGGAAGCCGAGGGCACCGGCCAGCGGCTGATCGCCTTCGACGTGCTCGGCAGCGGGGTGGGCGAGCGCGTGCTGGTCACCCAGGGCTCGGTCGCGGCGGCCTGGTTCGCCGGCAAGCCCCCGCCCGTCGACGCGTTGATCATCGGCTCCATCGACCCGGACCCTCGGCAGGAACCGGACCCTCAGCAGGAACAGGAGTAGTGAGCGATGGCAGATAACGCGATCGGACTGATCGAGACCAAGGGGTACGTGGCCGCGCTCGCGGCGGGAGACGCCATGGTCAAGGCGGCGAACGTGACGATCGTCGGCCGCGAGGAGGTCGGCGACGGGCTGGTCTCCGTGACGATCACCGGGGACGTCGGCGCGGTGAAGGCGGCCACCGAGGCCGGCGCCGAGACCGCGTCGACCGTGGGCGAACTCGTCTCGGTCCACGTGATCCCCCGGCCGCACCCCGAACTCGCCAGGCACTTCAAGATCAGCGGTGACTAGCACGGCGGAGACCCAAGGACCCCAGGGAACTCAGCGACACGCGGAGCTGCGGGTATACCTGCTCATCCAGAACCTGCAGCCGCAGTTCGCCGCGTACCTGGGCACCCCGACCCTGGCCCGCGGCTATCCGCCGTTCGCCGGGCAGCACGCGCTCATCGTGGAGGTCGCGCCCGCGCTGGCGATCGAGCGGGTCATCGATCTGGCGCTGCGCGCAGTGCCTTCGGTCGAGCCGGGCATCTTGTTCGTCGAACGGCAGTTCGGTGTGCTCGAGGTACATGGCCGGCACCTCGACGACGTGCGCCGGGCCGGGCAGGCGATCCTGGACGGGCTCGGCGCCGATGAGAAGGACCAGCTACGGCCGCGGATCTTGTTCACCGACGTGATCGAGGACGTGACCGACGCCCACGCGATCATCGTCAACAGGAACCGCTCCGGTTCCATGATCATCCCCGGTGACACGCTGGGCGTCAGCGAGGTCACCCCGGCCCTGTTCGCCGCCGTCGCGGCCAACGAGGCCGAGCGGGCCGCGCCGGGCGTGACGCTGGTCGACGTGTCGATGATCGGCGCGGCCGGGCGGATCTACCTGAGCGGGCAGCCCGCCGACGTGCGGCGCGCGCAGAACGAGATCACCGAGGTGCTCTCCGCCGTGGCCGGGCGCGACCACCTGCCCGGCGCGCATCACCTGCCCGGTGCGCACCACCCGGCCGGCCCGCACAACCTAGCCGGACAGGAGCCGTAGACGTGGGCGGCCACGACCAGCCCGCCCCGGCGGGCGGCGCGCACGACCTGTCGGCCGGCGGCGACGTGATGGACCGGGTGCGGCAGTGCGCGCAGGACGCGCTGGCCGCCTACGGCGTTCACGCCGAGGCGACCCTCGCGCTGCTCAACGTGTCGGAGAACGCGACCTTCCTGGTCGCAGACCCCGCCGCCGGGCCTTCGGTGCTGCGCGTGCACCGCCTCGGCTACCACACCGAGCTGGAGATCGCGTCCGAGCTGGCCTGGATGGACGCGCTGCGCGCGGAGGCCGGGGTGCGCACGCCCCGGGTGCTGTCGGCCGCCGACGGACGGCGGATCGTCACGGTGCCCGAGCGCGGCCGTGTGGCGGTAAGGCACTGCGTGCGCTTCGAGTTCCTGCCCGGCACCGAACCAGGCTCGGAACCCGCCGGGAAGACGGCGCTGACCGACAGCCACTTCGCCGAACTAGGTGAGATCACCGCGCGGATGCACCGGCACGCGCGGGAATGGTCGCGCCCGCCCTGGTTCACCCGGTTCCACTGGGACTACGCGGCGGCGTTCGGCCGGACGGCCCGGTGGGGTCGCTGGCAGGACGGCATCGGCGTCGGGCCGTCAGAACGCCAGGTCCTCGCCCGGCTCGACGACGTGCTCCGGGCCAGGCTGAAAGCGTTCGGTACCGGCCCCGGACGTTACGGCCTGGTGCACGCGGACACCCGGCTGGCCAACCTGCTGGTGCACGACGGGGCAGTCAGCGTCATCGACTTCGACGACTCCGGGTTCAGCTGGTACCTGTACGACCTGGGCACCTCGGTGAGCTTCTTCGAGCACGCGCCCGAGGTCCCCGCGCTGGTGGACAGCTGGCTCGAGGGATACAGGAAGGCGGGCCGGCTGTCCGCTGAGGACCAGGCCGAGATCTGGACGTTCATCATGTTCCGGCGGCTGCTGCTGGTCGCGTGGATCGGCTCGCACCAGGCCGTGGACATCGCCGCCGAGCTCGGCGGCGGATACACGCAGGGCAGTTGTGACCTTGCGGAGTCATACCTAAGCAGACAGCGTAGCTAAGCAGACCGGAGAGGACCTGCCATGTTCACACCAATCGCCGGCCGCGCCGTGGTGGTGACCGGCGGCACCCGTGGGATCGGCAAGGGGATCGCCAGCGTGTTCGCCCGCAACGGCGCCAAGGTGCTGATCACCGGCCGGGACTCGGACGCGGCCCGGACCACCGCCGACGAGCTCACCGCCGAGGCCGGCGCCGCCGGGCACTCCGCCGACGTATCGTTCGTGCTGGCCGATGTGGCCAGCCGGGAAGACTGCCGCCGGATGGCCGCGATCGCCCAGGAGCGGCTGGGCGGCATCGACGTGCTCTGCGCCAACGCCGGGATTTTCCCCGAGGCCCGCCTGGAGGACCTGACCGAATCCGACCTTGACCAGGTGTTCGGCACCAACCTGAAGGGCACGGTGCTCAGCGTCCAGGCGTGCCTGCCCGCCCTGACGGAGTCGGGCCGCGGCCGGGTCATCCTCACCTCCTCCATCACCGGGCCGATCACCGGCTTCCCCGGCTGGACCCACTACGGCGCGAGCAAGGCCGGCCAGCTCGGCTTCATGCGGACCGCCGCCATCGAGCTGGCCCCCAAGGGCATCACCGTCAACGCGGTGCTCCCGGGCAATATCGCCACCGAGGGCCTGGCCGGCCTGGGCGAGGACTACGCCGGCGGGATGACCGCCGCGATCCCGATGCGCCGGCTGGGCACCGTCGACGAGATCGGCTACACCGCCCTGTTCCTGGCCACTGACGAGGCGGCTTACATCACCGGCCAGACGATCGTGGTGGACGGCGGCCAGGTCCTGCCCGAGTCACCTGAGGCCATGGCGGCGGGCGACGCATGACCGAGGTTCCCGCCGGGCGGACGCCTGAGGAGGTCAGGCGCGTGCTGGCCGAGCAGATCGGCAGCGGCCGACTGCGTCCCGGGCAGCGGCTGGGCGCCGAGCGCGCGCTGGCGGCCGAGCTCGGGGTCAGCCGGGCCACGCTCCGCCAGGCGCTCGCGGTGCTGGAGGAAGGCGGCGTGGTCCGCCGGGTGCCCGGCCGCGGCGGCGGCACGTTCGTGGCCAAGGGGAAGATCGAGCGGGACCTGTCCCGCATCGTCGGGGTGCCCGCGCTGCTGCGCAGCCAGGGTGTGGTGGCCGGCACGCGGGTGCTGAGCGCGCGGCTGGCCGAAGCGGACGACGTCGCCGCGCAGGCACTGCAGGCAAGGCCAGGGGAGCTGGTCATCGACTTGGTGAGGATCAGGCTCGCGGACGGCAGCCCGTTCTCCCTCGAGCATGCCAAGTTCCCGGCCAGGCGCTTCCCCGGGCTGCTCGAGCTGCCGCTCGGGGGTTCGGTGTATGAGCTGATCGAGGAGCACTTCGGCGCCAGGGCCGCCGAGGCGGTGGAGCGGATCGAGGTCGCTGCGGCCTCGGCCGACGAGGCGGCCATCCTCGACGTCGAGCCGGGAGCACCGCTGATGGCCATCACCAGGACCACCACCGACCCCGACGGCGAGCCGATCGAGTTCTCCCGCGACCTGTTCCGGGCCGACCGCACCCGCATCGTCGTCCGTACTGAGGCTTCTTGGGGCGGCGCCTCCCGCGCCGTCCCCGGCCGGGCACAGGTCGTCGAGCTACACGCCCAGGCAGCGGTGTGACCAGGGGGGTATGGGGGGGCGGGGAGCCCCTCCCAAGGGGGGTCCGGGGGGATGGGTCCCCCCGGGAGGAACAGCGGGGGGTTCCGGGGGGTCGCCCCCCCGGGCCAGCACAGCGGGTAGGCCGGATCAGGTTCATGGACCGGCAGCGCGTCAACCTGGACGGCTTCGCCATCGAGGACCCCGAACTCGGCCTGACGGCGCTCCGCTCGCCGCACGACCCCGCGCCGAGCCTGGTGGTGACGGACGGCCGGGTGACCGAGCTCGACGGGGTGCCTGAGGCCGAATTCGACTCGATCGACACCTACATCGCCCGGCACGGCCTGGATCTGAGCATGGCGGAGGAGGCGATGGCGCTGTCGGACGTGGCGTTCGCCCGCCTGCTGGCCGACCCCGCGGTGCCCCGGGCGGAGATCATCCGGCTGAGTGCGGGCGCCAGCCCGGCCAAGCTGGCCCGGGTGCTGGCCCTGCTGCGCCCGCCCGAGCTGGTCATGGCCATGACTAAGCTGCGGGCCCGTCGCACCCCGAGCAACCAGGCCCACGTCACCAACCGGCTCGACGACCCGCTGCTGCTCGCGGCCGACGCGGCCACCGCGGCGGCGTTCGGCTTCCGCGAGATCGAGACCACCGTGCCGGTCCTCGGCGACGCGCCAAGCAACGCGGTGGCCTGCCTGATCGGCGCGGCGTTCGGCGCCGACGGCGTGCTCATCCAGTGCTCGGTCGAGGAAGCCATGGAGCTCGAGCTCGGCATGCGCGGCCTGACCTCCTACGCCGAAACCGTCTCGCTGTACGGCACCGAGCAGGTGTTCACCGACGGCGACGACACCCCGTGGTCCAAGGCCTTCCTCACCTCGGCCTACGCCTCCCGGGGCATGAAGATGCGGGTGTCCTCGGGCGCCGGCGCCGAGGTCCTGATGGCCGGCGCACAGGGGAAGTCGATGCTGTACCTGGAGGCGCGCTGCGTAGCGCTGGCCCGCGCGATCGGCGCCCAGGGCGTCCAGAACGGCGGCATAGACGGGGCTAGCGTGGCCGCCTCGGTGCCCAGCGGGCTGCGCGAGCTGATGGCCGAGAACGTCATGGTGATGATGCGCAACCTGGAGTCCTGCTCGGGCAACGACGCGCTGATGAGCGAGTCGGACATGCGCCGGACCTCACGTACGCTGCCGATCGTGCTGGCCGGCTCGGACTTCGCGTTCAGCGGGTTCGGGTCGATCCAGCGTTACGACAACATGTTCGGCCCGAGCAACTTCAACGCCGAAGACATAGACGATTTCCTGGCCATGCAGCGGGACTGGGGCATCGACGGCGGCCTGCGGACCGTCGAGGAGGCCTGGCTCGGCGAGCTGCGCCGCGAGGCCGCCCAGGCCTGCCGCGCCGTCTACGCCCACCTCGGCCTGGCCGACTTCACCGACGAGCACGTGGACCTAGCCGTGGACGCGGCCGGATCGAAGGACCTGGGAGAGACCGACACCCTGGCCGTCCTCGGCGCGGCGCGCGCGATCCGCCAGCGCGGGCTGACGGTGGTGGACATCGTGGCCGCCCTGGACGAATGCGGCTACTCCTCTGAGGCCGAACGGACCATGGCCTTCGCCCGGGCCAGGCTGTCCGGCGATTACCTGCAGACGGCCGCCATCTTCGACGAGCACCTCCACGTGCTGTCCCTGGTCACCGACCCGAACGACTACGCCGGTCCGGGCACCGGGTACTCGCCCTCCCCGGAGCGCCAGCGGGAAATCGACGCGATCCGACAGGCACGCGGGGTTTCCGACCTGCGGGCATCGCAGGCGCGTGGCGCGGTGCCGCTGCTCGCTGCGGTGGGCCCGGCCCGGCCGGGGCAGGGCCCGCGCGATGTCGTCATCGGCGTCTCGCCGGCCGTCGGCCGGGACGTGTGGCAGTGCCTGTCCGGCCTGGCCGTGACGGACGTGCTGCGTGAGATGCTGGCGGGCCTGGAGGAGGAAGGCTGCGCCGGCCGGGTCGTCCGCTTCAACGACAGCGTCGACCTGGGCCGGATCGGCCTGGCCGCGGCCCGGCTCGCCGGTTCGGGGATCGGCATCGGACTGCAAGGAAAGGGCACCGCGCTGATCCACCGCCGTGACCTGGCCCCGCTGGCGAACCTGGAGCTCTACTCCGTGGCGCCCACCGTGACACCCGAGCTGTACCGCCTGCTCGGCGCGAATGCCGCCCGGCACGCCAAGGGCGGTACGCCCGACCCGGCCAGGAACCCCTACTCCGACGAGGCCATCGAGGCCCGCTACCACACCACGGTGATCGCGCTGATGGAACTGGAACGCCGCCGGATGGTTCCCGGGGCGCTGCCCGAAGAGCTATCCCTGGAGGGACTTACATGACCAGGCCGCGCCGCCCCACGGTATCTCCTTCCCGCACCACAGATCTCAGTTCCCTCATTAAGCCCCTCCTACCCCGCGCCCTTTCTCACCTGCGCCGCCGACGCCCCTTCCCGCGCCGCACCAATGTGACATTGATGCGGTTGGAACCGCCCCGATGTCACATCGGTGCGGTTGGATCGGGCTTCTGTGTTGTCAAGGCGGAGGGCTCGCGTGACTGATGGGGCAAGCGTCCGGGCGCTGTCGGGGAGGCCGGTGCAGAGCCTGACCGTGGAGGCGGTGCGGGCGGGTGAGGTCGGCGTGGCCGACCTGCGGATACACCCGGACACGCTGGAGCGCCAGGCGGGGGTGGCGGCCGAGCACGGCAACCCGCAGCTGGCCGAGAACCTTCGCCGTGCGGCCGAGCTGACCCGGATGCCCGACGACGAGGTCCTGGCCGTCTACGAAGCCCTGCGCCCGGGCCGGTCCACGCCCGCGCAGCTAACCGAGCTGGCCGGCTCACTGGCCGCCCGGGGGCTGCCGCGCTGCGCGGCGCTGGTGGCCGAGGCGGTCGGCGTCTACGCCCGCCGGGGCCTTTCCGGTTGAGAGGCGGCCGGGTGACGGTGATCGCCGGCGTCGACGTCGGGAACGCCACGACCGAGGTCGTGCTGGTATCCGGCGGCGAGATCCTCGGCGCGGGCCGGGTGCCGACCCGCGGCCGTAAGGGATCGGCGGGCTCGCTGCGCGGCGCGGCCGCGCTGGTCCGCCGGCTGGAACGCCAGCTCGGCTGCACGGCAGGTGAGGCTAGGATCGCTCCGCTGCGGGCGGTGAACACCTCGGTGGTGACCGTGCCCGACACCGCCGCGCCAGCGGGCCGGCTGCGCGTGCTGGCCGCGGGGGTACCCACCCCCGGGGGGACAGGCGCCTGCGTCGGGTCGCCGCTTTCTCTCGCTGATCCAGGTCCGCGCGATGGGTCCGTGGTAGCGGTGGTGCCACCGTGCCTGCGCTACGAGGAGGCCGCCGCCCGGCTGCGGGCCCTGCTGGCAGCCGGGACGCGGATCGGCGCCGTCCTGGTGGCCGGCGATGAGGGCGTGCTGGTGGCTAACCGGCTTCCCGGCCGGCTGCCGGTCATCGACCAGGTCGACGCCGCGGCAGCGGCCGCGTGTCAGCTGCTGGCGGTCGAAGTGCGCCCGCCCGGGCACACGCTGCGGCTACTGGGCGATCCGGTGGCGCTCGGCGCCCGCCTCGGCCTGCGTGACAACGAAGCGGGCGACGCGGCCGCGGTGGGCCGGGCGCTGGCCGATCACGCCAACGCCGTGGTGGGCGTGCTGCCTGCAGTGCCCGCCCCAGCTGAGGTCCCGGCCGAGGCATGGGTGATGACGGCCGAGGACGGCTGCCTCCCGCTACGGGCCGCGTCCGCGCGGCTGGCCGGCTGGCCGGTCGGTACAGTACGGGCGTTCGGACCCGGGGCCGCTCCTGCCGGGATCCAGGTCGATGACCTGTTTGCGGTGGACCTGGCCGCTGCCGCCGAGGCGGCCACCGCGCGGCAGGGCAGTACCGGCCGGGCGGTGCTGGTCGCCTCGCTGAGCCGTGCGGGTGAGGAGCAGGCGGCCTCCGTCCTGGGCGACCTGCTTGACATGCCGGTGCGCAGCCCGGTCAGCGAGCCGGCCGCAGCCCGGCTGGGTGCCCTCACCACGCCGGGCGCCCGCGACAGCGCGGTCGTCGTCGACCTGGGGGCCGGCACCATCGACGTGATCGGGAGCGACGCGGCCGGCTCCAACGTGGTGGCCGCCGGAGCCGGCGAACTGCTGACCGCGGCGGTGGCGGAGATGCTCGGCATCCCGCGGGCGGCCGCCGACTGGGTCAAGCGCGGGCCGTCCGTCCGGGTGGACGGCGGCCAGCGGTACGAGGCGGAGGACGGCACCCGCGGTTTCCTGGACGTTCCGGCGCCCGCCTCGGCGGCTGGCATGCTCGCGGTGGACGGACCTGGCGGCTGGCTGCCGTTCGACCGCCACCGCGGTCCAGGCGAATGGCGGGCGATCCGGCTGCGGCTCAAGCAGGCTGTGCTGGCGGTGAACTTCCGGCGCGCGGTCCGTACGCTCGGCCAGGACCCGGTCCAAGGGGTGCAGGTCCTCGTGGTGGGCGGCCCGGCTGGTGACGAGGAACTGCTCGGCGTGCTCGCCCGCTCGCTGCCGGACGGCGTGGCCGCGGGCCGGGGCGACGTGGGCGGTACCTGCGCGGGCGGCCCGCTCGGCCACCGCTATGCCGTCGCTCTCGGCCTGGCCCTGGCATGAGCGCGGCTGCTCCTACCCGGCCGGCCACTCCTTTGCGACCAGGGTCAGCACGTCGTAGCTGGCCACCGATTTGCCGTCCTGGTTGGTCACGTCCGCGTCCCAGCGCACCTCGCCGTGCCCGGCGTCCTCGCGCGGTGTGATCTGCTTGCAGGTCAGCGTCACCGTCAGCTCATCGTCCGGGTAGACCGGGGTGAGGAAGCGCAGGTTCTCCAGCCCGTAGTTGGCGAGCACCGGACCGGGATCGGGCTGGACGAAAAGGCCGGCCGCGAAGGAGAGGATGAGGTAGCCGTGGGCGACCCGGCCGTCGAAGAACGGATTGGCCCGGGCCGCCTCCTCGTCCATGTGCGCGTAGAAGGTGTCGCCGGTGAACTCGGCGAAGTGCTCGATGTCCGCCAGCGTGACTCGCCGCGGCCCGGCCACCACCGTGTCGCCGATCCGCAGCTCGGCGAGCGATTTGCGGAACGGATGGCCGCCGTCGGCGTTCCGTTCGGTACCCGGAATCCAGCGGCGGGTGACGGCGGACAGCACCCGAGGGCTGGCCTGCACCGCCGTGCGCTGCATGTGGTGCAGCACGCCGCGGATGCCGCCCATCTCCTCGCCGCCGCCGGCCCGCCCGGGGCCGCCGTGCACCAGCGCCGGCAGCGGCGACCCGTGACCGGTGGACTCGGCTCCGTCCTCACGATCCAGGACGAGGAGCCTGCCGTGCCAGGGTGCCATGCCGAGGACCACGTCCCGGGCGAAGGCGGTGTCGGCCGTGACGATCGAGCCGACCAGACTGCCCCGGCCGCGCGCCGCGAGATCGATCACCTCAGCGGTGTCCCGGTAGCCGATGATCGTGCTGACCGGCCCGAACGCCTCCACCTGATGCGGCTCGGGGCGGTCCGCGCCGTCGGTCTGCAGCAGCAGCGGCGCCATGAACGCGCCGCGCTCGGCGCTGGCCCCGACCACGTCCACGTGATCCGGGTCGCCGGACACGATCCGGCCCGCCGAGAGCAGGGCCTTGACCGAACGGCGTACCTCCTCGCGCTGCTCCAGGCCGGCCAGCGCTCCCATCCGGACGCTCTCCTCGGCGGGGTTCCCCACCACCACCTTGGCCAGCTGGTCCCTGGCCGCCTCCGCCACCTGGTCTGCCAGCGCGGCCGGCACCAGGGCCCGCCGGATCGCGGTGCACTTCTGGCCGGCCTTGACCGTCATCTCGGTGACCAGCTGCCGGACGTACAGGACGAACTCCGGGGTGCCCGGCCCGGCCTCGGGACCGAGGATCGAGCAGTTCAGCGAGTCCGCTTCGGCGTTGAACCGGATCGACCGCCCGACGATGGCCGGATGGGCGCGCAGCTGCCTGGCGGTGGCGGCTGACCCCGTGAACGCCACCAGGTCCTGCTCGCCGAGATGGTCGAACAGGCCGCCGATGCTGCCGCAGACCAGCTGGATCGCGCCATCAGGCAGCAGTCCGGAGTCGACGATCAGTTCGACCAGCCGGGCCGTCAGGTACGCGGTCTGGGTGGCCGGCTTGACCAGGCTCGGCACCCCGGCGACGAACGCCGGGGCGAACTTCTCCAGCGGCCCCCAGACGGGGAAGTTGAACGCGTTGATCTGGACCGCGACCCCGTGCAGCGGAGTGAGGATGTGCTGGCCGACGAAGGTTCCGCCCCTGCCGAGCGGCTCGACGGCGCCCTCGGCGAGGATGGTGTCGTTCGGCAGTTCGCGCTTGGCCCGGCTGGCGTAGCTGAGCAGCACGCCGATGCCGCCGTCGACGTCGAACTTGGAGTCGCCTAGGGTCGCGCCGGTGCGCGCGGACAGAGCGTAGAGCTCCTGGCGGTGCTCGCGCAGCAGTGTCCCGAGCGACTTGAGCAGCACCGCCCGCTGGTGGAAGGTCAGCTCGCGCAGCGCCGGTCCGCCCGCCGACCGGCCGTAGGCGAGCGCCGCGCCCAGGTCGATGCCGGCCGAAGACACCCGGGCGACTTCCTCGCCCGTCACCGCGTCAAGCACCGGCCGCCCGTCGTCGGCTGGTTCGGTCCATGTCCCACTCACGTAGCTGCGCAGCACCGTCATGGTCAGCTCCTGTCTGCCGGTCCTTCAGCACGCTATCTTCCCCGGCTAGCGATGGCGAGCCCGATCGGGCTTGCGGGATCTCGTCCGGCGAAAGGTGATCGGCGTCAGTGCTTGAAGGACTGGCGCATGTGCTGGATCTCCGGCGGCGGCTGCGTCTGAGGATGATGCTCCAGGAAGCGCACATGCTGGCGCAGATCGCTGAGCAGCAGGTTGGCTAGGTCCATGCTGAAGCCATTCCTGACCACGATCCGCATCACCGCGGTGCTGGTCATGTCCGCGGGGAAGGTGTACGCAGGCACCTGCCAGCCGCGCATCCGCAGCCGTTCCGACAGGTCGAAGACCGAGTAGCCGGCGACGTCGTCGCGCAGCTTGAACGCGAACACGGGAAGATCCCGGCCCTCAGAAAGCAGCTCGAACGGTCCCATCTTCGCGATCTCGCCGGACAAGTGGAGCGCGACGTCCTGGCAGGTCTGGTGTACGCGCTGGTAGCCCTGGTGCCCGAGCCTGACGAAGTTGTAGTACTGGGCGGCGACCTGAGCGCCGGGTCGGGAGAAGTTGAGCGCGAACGTCGGCATCTCGCCACCCAGGTAATTCACCCGGAAGACCAGGTTTTCCGGCAGGGCGTCCGGGGTCCGCCACATGACCCAGCCGACCCCGGGATAGACCAGGCCGTATTTGTGCCCTGAGGCGTTGATCGAGGCTACCCGCGGAACCCGGAAGTCCCACTCCAGGTCCGGCTGCAGGAACGGGGCGACGAATCCGCCGGAAGCTCCGTCCACGTGTACCGGGACGTCATGGCCCTGCTCAGCTTGCAGCCGGTCCAGGGCCTGGCTGATCTCCAGAACGGGCTCGTAGCTGCCGTCCATGGTGGAACCCAGGATCGCGACGACGCCTATGGTGTTCTCGTCACATTTCGCCGCGGCTTCGGCGCCGCGCAGGTGCAGCCGTCCTGGCACCATCGGCACGTACCTGGGCTCGACTTGCCAGTACCGGCAGAACTTCTCCCAGCACACCTGGACGTTAGAGCCCATCACCAGATTCGGCTTGGTCGTGTCGAGTCCCGCCGCCTGCCGTCGGGCTCGCCACCGCCACAGCAGCGCCATCCCGCCGAGCATGCAACCTTCGCTCGACCCCGTGGTCGAGCAGCCGGTCGCCGCGCTTCCCGGAGGCGCGTTCCAGAGGTTGCTGAGGATGTTCACGCAACGCCGCTCGAGCTCGGCGGTCTGCGGGTACTCGTCCTTGTCGATCATGTTCTTGGCGGCGCACTCGGCCATCAGTTGCTCGGCCTCCGGCTCCATCCAGGTGGTGACGAACGTGGCCAGGTTAAGCCGGGCGTTGCCGTCGAGGATGAGCTCGTCGCGGACTATCTGCAGCGCGGTGCGTGGCAGCGTGCCGTGCTCGGGTAGCCGGTACCGCGGGATCTCGCAAGTCAGCTCGCGGACGTAGACGGGGTTGACTTCGAGTTCCTCGTCCTGACTGGCTTCGCCCACCTGGGTGTGCAGCGGCATGGACCTGTCTCCCTGGTCGCGTGTTCCAGTGGCCAGGCTAGCCTGCCCCAGGTGCTCACCGCTGAGCTAGGGAGCAGCCGGAGGCCTTCGCCCGCCATGACCAGCGCCCGCTGATCATCGCCGCGGGCGGCATCGTCGCCGCCCGGCCCGCTTGGCCCGGCGCCGTCCCTGAGCCAGATGAGCATGGCCAGCCCGGCCACCACGTAGCCGCCGCCCTGAATGGCCAGCACCGGGATGATGCCCGCGAGCCGGCTCAGGTCAGCCGAACGGTTGATGCCGCGGGTCCAGATGGCTGGCCAGCCAGTGGCCGGCCGGCGTGGCGAGGATAGCCGCGCAGCCGATCCGCCGCCAGGCGCGCCGGGGCAAGCTGGTTATGACGCCAACGAGGCGATCCAACGAAAGCGAGGCGCATGATGACGGCAGTCATCGAGGTGACGGGGCTCACCAAGCGTTACGGGGGCCGTGCCGTCGTAGATGGCATCTCGTTCCACGTCGACCAGGGCGAGATCTTCGGCATCCTAGGCCCGAACGGCGCGGGCAAGACCACGGCGGTCGAGTGCCTGGAGGGTCTGCGCAGGCGTGATGGAGGAGAGGTCCGGATCCTCGGGCTTGACCCGCGGACCGGCGCCCACCGGCTGCACCAGCGGATCGGCGTGCAGCTGCAGGAGACCCAGCTGCCGGAGAAGCTGAAGGTGCGCGAGGCGCTCGAGCTGTACGCCTCGTTCTACCCCGACCCCGCCGACTGGCGGGAGCTGCTCAGCCGCTGGGGGCTTACCGACAAGGACGGGACCAGCTTCGCCAAGCTTTCCGGCGGCCAGAAGCAGCGCCTGTTCATCGCGCTGGCCCTGGTCGGCAATCCGGAGGTGGTGTTCCTCGATGAGCTGACGGCGGGCCTGGACCCCGGGGCCAGGCGGGCGACCTGGGACCTGATCAGCCAGGTACGGGCGCAAGGCGTCACCGTCGTGCTGGTCAGCCACTTCATGGACGAGGTGGAGGAACTGTGCGACCGCGTTGCGATCCTCGAACGGGGGCGGATCGCGGCGCTCGACACCCCGGCGGGGCTGGTGGACCGCGCCGGGGGCGAGTACCGGGTGCGGTTCCGGCCAACGGCGCCGCTCGAGGAGCAGTCGCTGGCCGCGCTGCCCGGGGTCGTCTCCGTCACCCGCCGCGGGGGGCAGGTCGAGGTCTCCGGTACCGGCGATTTCGCCTCGGCGGTGACCGCGGAGCTGGCCCGCAGGCAGGTCATCGTGGCCGACCTGCGGATCGAGGGACGCAGCCTGGACAGTGCCTACGTCGCGCTGACCGGCCGCACCATGGATACCTGAGGGAGAGAGAAGAAATGAACGGCTTCAGCAGGCTCGCCTTCGTCGAGACCAAGCTGTTCCTGCGCGAGAAGGCCGCGACCCTGGCGGTGTTCGGGCTGCCGGTGGCCCTCGTCATCGGCTTCGGGCTGATCCCCGGGTTCGGCAAGCCGCAGAAAAGCCTGTCCGATCAGATCGGCACCGAATACATCGCCTCGCTCGGCGTGGCGATCGTGCTGGCCACTCTCGGCCTGAACGGGGTGCCGATGGTCATCGGCCAGTACCGGGAGCGCGGCATCCTGCGCCGCCTGGGCGTCACGCCGGTGCGCCCGCTGACCCTTCTCGTCGCCAAGCTGGCGGTGTGGGCGGCAGCGGCCATCGTGTCGGTGGCGTTCGTCATCGCGGTGGCACGGATCGCCTTCCACGTGCCGGCCCCGGCCGCGCCGGGCTGGTTCGCGCTCTCGGTCCTGCTGGGTATCGGCTCGGTGTTCGCGCTCGGCATGGTCGCGGCGGCCGCGGCCCCGACCGCCCGCAGCGCGGCCGGGATCGGCTGGTTGCTGTTTTTCCCGAACATGTTCCTGGCCGGCATCTACTTCCCGACCGAGGAAATGTCGTCGACGATGCGCCAGATCGGCAACTTCACTCCGCTTGGCTCGGCCCTGCACGCGGTGCGGGACAGCTGGATGGGACTGGATCCGCGACCCGAATACCTGGGCATAATGGCAGCGTATGCCGTGATCGCCGGGGCGCTGGCGGTTCGCTTCTTCCGGTGGGAACAAGCGTAGGAAGGGGAGACGGTGACCGTGCGCACGCCGGACAGCGGCTTCGAATCGATAGAGCAGCGGTTCGAGAGGCTCGAACGGCTCGTTCCCTTCCTGCTGCTCGCCGTCCCGCTGGTCCCGTATGTGCTGTCACAGAGCCCGACCGCGGGGGCGGTGGGCATCACGGTCGGCGTCGCCGTCGCGGCCGGCACGTGGATCATCTGGATGATCGTTCTGCATCCGGGCTGGACACATCGCCGGCGGGTGATGGGGGTCTACGTCACCGGGCTGATCGTGTGCAACGCCGCGCTCACCATCCGCAGCCCCTGGTTCGCGTTCTTCACCTGGTTCGGTTTCCTGCACGCCATGCGGTATCTGGCCGGGGCCTGGCGGTGGGTGGCCTGCGCGGCCGTGGCCATCTTCTTCGCCATGGCACAGGCGGGGGGATTCCACCGGCCGACCGTGTCCAACGTGGCCATCTGGGTGGTCCTGGCCTGCGTCGACGTGGTGCTCGTGGGCGCCTTCACCCTGCTAGGCGTGAAAACCGAGGAGCAGAACCAGGCCCGCAAGGGAATGATCGCCGAACTCGCCGAGGCGAACCAGCGGCTGGAAGAGATGATGGCCGAGAACACCGGGCTGCAGGCCCAGTTGCTGACCCAGGCCAGGGAGGCGGGCGCGGGGGACGAGCGGCAGCGGATGGCGCGGGAGATCCACGACACGCTCGCGCAGGGCCTGACCGGGATCATCACCCAGCTCGAGGCGGCCCAGCAGACCAGCAGCGACGCCGAGCGCGAGCGGCGGATCGGCAACGCCAAGCGACTCGCCCGCGACAGCCTCGCCGAGGCCCGTCGTTCGGTCCAGGCGCTGCGGCCACAGGCGCTGGAGAACAGCAGGCTCCCCGACGCGCTGGCCGGCGAGGTGGCCCGCTGGTCGGCCACCAGCGGCGTATCCGGTGAGGTCGAGACCACGGGTGACGCGCGGGCGCTGCATCCCGAGGTCGAAGTGACCCTGCTGCGTGTCGCGCAGGAGGCACTGGCCAACGTGGCCAAGCACGCCGGCGCCTCACGGGCCGGGGTCACGCTCTCCTACATGGAGGACGTGGTGAGTCTCGACGTACGCGACGACGGTGCCGGGTTCGTCCCGCCGACCGCTTCCAACGGGAACAGCCCCAACGGGAGCCCGGTGGTCGGCGGCTTCGGCCTGATCGCGATGCGGCAGCGGGTCAGCCTGCTGGCCGGCCAGCTGGAGATCGAGTCAGAACCGGGGGGCGGCACGGCCGTGTCGGCCAGCCTGCCCGCCATTCCCCTGGGAGAATCCAATTGAGCCAGACCATCCGGCTGCTGATCGCCGATGACCACCCGGTAGTGCGCGACGGGCTGCGTGGCATCTTCGAGGCCAGCGGTGAGTTTGAGGTAGCGGGGGAGGCCGCCAACGGCCGGGAAGCGGTCGATCGGGCGGCGGCACTGCGTCCCGACGTGGTGCTGATGGACCTGCGCATGCCGGTGCTGGACGGGGTCAGCGCGATCAGGCTGCTGGCGGAGAAAGGCGTCAGCGCGCGGGTGCTCGTGCTCACCACCTTTGACACCGATACCGACGTAGTGCCCGCGATCGAAGCCGGTGCCACCGGCTACCTGCTCAAGGACTCTCCGCCTGAGGAGTTGCTGCGCGGCGTGCGCGCCGCGGCTCGCGGCGAGGCCGTGCTCTCGCCCTCGGTCGCCACCCGGCTGCTCGGCCAGGTCAGGCAGCCGGCGAGGGAGCCGCTCAGCCAGCGCGAGCTCGACATCCTCGGCCTGATCGCCCGTGGCTGCTCCAACCGGGAGGCCGCCAGCCGCTTGTTCATCAGCGAGGCCACGGTCAAGACCCACCTGCTGCACATCTACGCCAAGCTCGGCGTCAACGACCGCGCCGCCGCCGTGGCGATCGGCTTTGAGCGCGGCCTGCTGCCCCGCCCTTGAATGGCTTGGTGCTGGCCGGGGCACGTAGCAGGTCCGTTCGGCCTAATGATCTTTCTTGATGTAGCGGCAGAACAGGAAGCCGTCGTCCTCGAGGACGTGAGCCAACCTCAGCGGCAGCGCAGGGACAGTGGGGAGGGCGCCGGCGACGATCCGGCTGGCACCGGGGCCCGCCATCAGCGGGCCGATGGTCAGGCAGAGTTCGTCCAGCAGCCGGGCCTCGAGCAACTGGCCGAGCAGGTGCGGGCCGCCTTCGGCGAGCATCCGGCGATGGCCGCGTCCGGTCAGCGCGCTGACGGCGGTCTTCAGGTCGACGGTCTCCTCGCCGGCCACGATGACGTCGGCGCGCCTGGCCAGCTGGGCGCGGCGATCGGCGGGCGCCTGGGCCGTGGTGATCACGATGGTGCGGGCGTGCGCCGGAGCCGCGGTGACCAGCGGGCCGTCCGGGTCCAGGTCGAGCCGCCCGGTGACCACCGCGATCGGTGGCGTCGGCGTCCGGCCTTTCCGGAGGTGACGCCAAGCGTCACCGACCTTAACCGGCTTGTAACGCTCGGTCCGCACCGTCGCGGCGCCGACGATAATCACGTCGGCCAGCGCTCTGAGCAGCGCGAACAGCCGCCGGTCGGTTTCCGAGGACAGGCCCGCCGAGGCGCCGTCCAGGTTCGCGGCGCCGTCCGCGCTTGCCACCATGTTGGCGCGCAGCCAGAGTCCGTCCGGGTAGGCGTACAGTGCGGCCAGATCCGGGTCACCCGAGGGAAGCAGCTGGCGCGGGCTCACTCGGCGGACCGTAGCACGACCACGGCGTGGTCGCGGACCTCGATCTCCTTCTTCGGCGGGTGGACGGCCCCGGGCACGCTGAGCCCGGTGTCGACGACCACTTCCCAGCCGGCCGCGTAGCTGGCCTCCGGCAGGGTGAACGTAATGGGGTTGCTGTGCGCGTTGAACAGCAGCAGGAACTTGGCGTCGGTGATCTTCCCGCCGCGCGGGTCGGGCTCGCTGATCGCCTCCCCGTTGAGGAACGCCGCGAGTGATTTCGCGTAGCCGGCGCCCCAGTCCGCGTCGGTCATCACCTCCCCGGCCGGGGTAAGCCAGACGATGTCGCCCTTCTCGCTGCCCGGGCCCTGGCCGTGGAAGAACCGGCGTCTTCGGAATACCGGGTGGTCCTGGCGCAGGCCGGCCAGCGTCTCGGTAAACTGCAGCAGGTCCTGCTCGGTGGCGGCCAGGCCCCAGTCCACCCAGGACACCTGCGTGTCCTGGCAATAGGCGTTGTTGTTGCCGGCCTGGGTGCGGCCCATCTCGTCGCCGGCCAGCAGCATCGGGACGCCTTGTGACAGGAACAAGGTGACCAGGAAGTTCCGCTTCTGCCTGGCGCGCAGCTCGTTGACGGCGGGATCGTCGGTCGGGCCCTCGGTGCCGCAGTTCCACGAGCGGTTGTCGTCGGTGCCGTCCCGGTTGCCCTCGCCGTTCGCGTCGTTGTGCTTGTGGTGGTAACTGACCAGGTCGTTCAGGGGGAACCCGTCGTGACAGGTGACGAAGTTGATCGACGCGACAGGGCGGCGTCCGCTGGTCGCGTACAGATCGCTCGACCCGGTGAGCCGGTACGCGAACTCCGGCACGGTCGACGGGCGGCCGCGCCAGAAGTCCCGGACGGTATCCCGGTACTTCCCGTTCCATTCGGTCCACAACGGCGGGAAGTTCCCGACCTGGTAACCACCCTCGCCGACGTCCCACGGCTCGGCGATCAGCTTCACCTGGGACACCACCGGGTCCTGTTGAACCAGGTCGAAGAAGGTGGACAGCCGGTCCACGTCGTGCAGTTCCCTGGCCAGCGCGGCGGCCAGGTCGAACCGGAATCCGTCGACGTGCATCTCGAGGATCCAGTACCGTAGCGAGTCCATGACCAGCTGGAGCGAATGCGGATGCCGGGCGTTGAGGCTGTTCCCGCAGCCGGTGTAGTCCAGGTAACGCCAGGGCTCGGGGGCCGCGAGCCGGTAGTAGGCGGCGTTGTCGATACCGCGGAAGGACAGCGTTGGCCCCATGTGGTCCCCCTCGGCGGTGTGGTTGTACACCACGTCGAGGATGACCTCGATGCCCGCCTCGTGCAGCGCCTTGACCATCGTCTTGAACTCGCCGACCTGCTCACCGCGCTGCCCCGCGGAGGAGTACCGGTTGTGCGGGGCCAGGAAGCCGATCGTGTTGTAACCCCAGTAGTTGGTCAGGCCGCGGGCGACCAGGGACTGTTCGGCGACGAACTGGTGGACCGGCATGAGCTCGACCGCGGTGACCCCGAGCCGCTGCAGGTGCGCGATCACTGCGGGGTGGGCGAGCCCGGCGTAGGTGCCGCGCAGCGCCGTCGGGACCTCCGGGTGGCACAGGGTCAGCCCGCGTACGTGCGCCTCGTAGATGATCGTCTCGTGGTAGGGGATCTGCGGGGCCCGGTCGTTGCCCCAGTCGAAGAACGGGTTGATCACCACGTTCTTCGGCATGTGTGCCGCGCTGTCCCGGGTGTTTCGCTTCCTGGGATTACTGAACCGGTAATCGAACAGCGACTCGTCCCAGTGGACGTCACCCTCGACCGCCTTGGCGTAGGGATCGAGCAGCAGCTTGGAGCCTTCGCAGCGCAGCCCGCGCGGGGGATCGTGCGGTCCGTGCACGCGGTAACCGTAACGCTGTCCCGGCGCGATGCCGGGCAGGTACCCGTGCCAGACGAAGCCATCGATCTCGGTTAGCTCGACCCGGGTCTCGGTCAGCTTGCCCTCGTCACCGTCGGCCGCGTCGAACAGGCAAAGTTCTACACGGTCGGCGACCTCGGAGAACAGGGCGAAATTGGTGCCCCATCCGTCCCACGTCGCACCTAGCGGGTATGATGTTCCCGGCCAGATACTAAATCGCCCCCTTTGGCGGCCAGTCGGGTCGGTCGCGTTCGGCCAGCGGCCGACTCTACCGGGTAAGCGTAAGTCCAGAGGGACGTACGATACCGGATCGTGACCTCCTGGTCGCGGATCCTCGGGTTTCTCGAGGGTTATACAGGGTTTTACCCAGATTTACGCGCCCGATTTACGCTGCGGTGCGCCTAAGTGATCCGGCTTGGGTGAATCGGTCAAGCAAGACGTCCGCCACCTCGGTGCAGGCGCCGAGCGCCGGGGAGACTGCGGCCGCCCCCGCGGCCAGCGTGGAACGGCGGATCCGGTCGGCGAACAGGCCCGGGGCGAGCAGGTAGGTGGCGACCGCCACCCGCGGCGCCCCGGCCCGCAGCAGGTCGGCTACTGCCGCCGCGGGGGAGGGGTCGGCGGCCGAGGCGAAGGCCGGCTGGACGGCGAACCATCCGGTCCTGGCCTGCCACTGCGCGGCCAGTCGCGCGATGGTGGCGTTCGCCTCCGGGTCGCTGGAGCCGGCGGCCGCGAGCACCACCGCGGTCCGGGCCGGATTCTGGAACGCGCTGGGGTCCGCCTCGGCCAGCCGCCGCTCGAGGGCGCGCAGCAGCAGGGGATGCGGCCCTAGGGTAGCGCCGTAGCTGACCCGCGACCGCGGCAACCTGGCCAGCACGCGGGGGATATCGGCCTTGCTGTGATAGGCCGCGGTCAGCAGCAGCGGCAGCACGGTCACCCCGCGGTCCGCGTCGACCGTGCTCAGGACCTGCGGCAGCGACGGCGGGGCGTGGCCCAGGAAGGCGGTACGCAGGTCCAGACCGGGCCAGCGCCCCCTGGCCACCACCGCAAGCTCCGCGATGGTGGCCGAGGCACGCGGGTCGGCGCTGCCGTGCGCGACGGCAACGAGGACTTTTTGGGGTTTTTGGGACGGTTCAGGCATGGATGCCGCACTCCGTCTTGCCGGTTCCCGCCCACCGGCCGCTGCGCGGGTCGGCCCCAGGGTCGACGCGGAGGGTGCAGGTCGCGCAGCCGATCGACGGGTAACCGTCGTACACCAGCGGGTTCACGAGCACGCCATTGGTGGTGATGAAGTCATCCACCTGCTTCTGCGTCCAGCTGACGATCGGGTTGACCTTGACCATCTCCCGTCGGTCGTCCCACTCGACGACCTGGGCCTGCCGACGGTTGTTCGTCTCGTCCCGGCGCACGCCAGTGATCCAGGCGTCGTAGTTGGTCAGGGCTCGCTCGAGCGGCTCGACCTTGCGCAGGTAGCAGCACAGGTCGGGGTTGCGCCCGAACAGCCGCGGCCCGAGCTCGGCATCCTGCTCGGCGACCGTGCGTGACGGGGTGACGTTGACCAGGCGGATCGGGTACACGGCTTCGACCGCGTCCCTGGTTCCGATGGTCTCGGCGAAGTGGTAGCCAGTGTCGAGGAAGACTACGTTGATGCCCGGATGGACGGCGGAGGCGAGATGGATGATAACGGCGTCGGTCATCGAGGAGGTCACGCAGATCCGGGCACCGAACGTGTCCACCGCCCAGCGGATCACCTCTTCGGCCGACGCGTCGGCCAGGTCCTCCGCGGCCTGCTCGGCGAGGGTTCGCATGTGCTCCGGGTCCTCCAGGCTGATCTGCGCCAGGCCGCGCGCTACGACGGGACTCACAGTGTGACTCCTATTCCGGCAAAGCGTAGCTGGAAAGTCCTCGTGCAGCTGCGGCAGTGCCATTCGCCGTCGGCCGCACCCTGCGGTTCGAGGTCCTCCTCGCCGCAGTACGGGCAGTAGAAAGGAACGGCCCTGTTAGTCATGTGAGCTCCTCCTCGCTCGCCCGCGTGGTCCAGGCGGCGAAGCTCTCGCCGGGCTCGCGCGCCGCATCGAACCGGCGTAGCACCCGCTCTACGTAGTCCGGCAGTTCCTCGGCCGTGGCCTTCAGGCCGCGAAGCTTGCGGCCGAACCCGGAGCCGCTGCCGTCGCCGCCGTTCAGGCTGCCACCGAGATGCACCTGGAAACCCTCGACCTGCTGCCCGTCCGGCCCGGTGACCAGCGAGCCCTTCAGGCCGATGTCGGCCGTCTGAATCCGGGCGCAAGAGTTCGGGCAGCCGTTCACGTTGATCGTGACCGGTGTGTCGAAATCCGGCAGGCGCCGCTCGAGCTCGCTGATCAGGTCCGCCGCCCGGGCCTTAGTCTCGACGATCGCCAGCTTGCAGAACTCGATGCCGGTGCAGGCCATCGTGTGCCTGCGGAACGCGCTGGGCCGCGCTGGCAGGCCGGCCGCGTCGAGCTCTTTGACCAGATCGTCGGTGCGCTCGGCAGGCACGTCGAGGATGACCATCTTCTGCTCGGTCGTGGTACGCACCCGGCCGCTGCCGTATTCGGCGGCCAGCCCGGCGATGACGTCCAGCAGGTCAGCCGACATCCGGCCCACCGTGGGCGCGAAACCTACGTAATAGTTCCCGTCGCGCTGAGCGTGGACGCCCACGTGGTCACGGATCCCTTGCGGCGGTGCCGCCGGCGCGGGGCCGTCTGGCAGCGCGTAGCCGAGATACTCCTTCTCCAGCACCTCGCGGAAGCGCTCCGGTCCCCAGTCGGCGACCAGGAACTTGATCCTGGCCCGGTGCCGCAGGCGCCGGTAGCCGTAGTCCCTGAACAGCCCGGCCACGCCCGCCCAGACCTCGGCGACCTGGTCCGGCCGGACGAACGTGCCGAGGCGCTTGCCGATCATCGGGTTGGTGGATAGGCCGCCGCCAACCCACAGGTCGTAGCCTTGCTCGGCGTCCTCGTTCAGTACGCCCACGAACGCCACGTCGTTTATCTCGTGGATGGCGCACTGCGCCGCGCAGCCGCTGATCGTGGACTTGAACTTACGTGGCAGGTTGGAGAACGCGGAATCGCCGATGTAACGCTCGCCGATGGCGGTGATCTGCGGCGTGCCGTCAATGATCTCGTCAGCGTCGATGCCGGCCAGCGGGCAGCCGAGGATCACCCGCGGGGTGTCACCGCAGGCTTCGGTGGTGGAAAGCCCCACCGACTCCAGCGCGTCCCAGATGTCGGGGACATTCTCGATCTCCACCCAGTGAAGCTGGATGTTCTGCCGGTCGGTCACGTCGGCGGTGCCGCGCGCGTACCGGCGCGAGATGTAGGCGATGACCCGTAGCTGGTCGTTGGATAGCTGGCCGCCGTCGATGCGGATCCGCAGCATGAAGTAGCGGTCGTCGAGTTCTTCCGGCTCGAGCACCGCGGTCTTGCCGCCGTCGATGCCGGGTCGGCGCTGGGTGTACAGCCCGTACCAGCGGAACCGGCCGCGCAGGTCAGCGGGGTCAATGGAATCGAAGCCGTACTTCGAGTAGACATCAATGATCCGCTTGCGGACGTTGAGCCCGTCGTCGTTCCGCTTGTTTTCCTCGTTCTTGTTGAGCGGCTCCCGGTAGCCGAGCGCCCACTGGCCCTCACCGCGTTTGCGCTTGGCCTTGGCGGTCCCGGTTGCGACTGGCATGTCTGGCGGTTCCTTCAGGTTCGGGGACGCGCATGGCGCGAGAACCTGGGCTCCGCTGGTTACCCCGATAGGCGCGGTTCAGCCGCAGGGTCCAGCGGGGTGGCGCCCGGTGTCGCGCGCGCGCCCGGGTTTAGAGAAAATCCGGGCCGGCGATTATCGGGCGAGCAGACAGATGGCGCTGCGGACACGCAGAAGGTCGACGTGCCGACGCACGACGAGCAAAGGGTCCGTAACGCTCATTACGCCAGAATCACATGTAACGGACCGGTCTGTCCAGGCAGCGTCCGGCATGTGGACGGTGCGAAGGGTCACATCCGGCGCCATACTCGCGGCAACATGCCCGCTCCAGCGGCTATTCCCGGGTGGCTTCCTGGTCTAGCCCTGGCGGAGCCAGCTGAGCGACGGCTCGGGCCCAGAAACACCATAATGTCCGGTCGGCGGCAGGTGCTGGCAGTCGCACCAGGTGCCGCCCGGGCAATCCTCATGGTGCCGATTCCGGCACGGGACGCAGATCATGCCTCCATTGTGCGGCATTGCTTACTTGGCCTTCGGCTAGTGCACCTCGTCACGCGGGTACACCTCGGACATGAGCCCAGGCGACTACGTGCTCCCCTTCCCGGACCGGCGGACCGCCGGGACCTTGCTCGCGGAACGGCTTACCCGTGCCATGGTCCTTCCTGATTGGGCCGAACGGACCGTGGTGCTTGCCCTGCCCAGGGGCGGAGTAGCCGTGGCGAAGCAGGTCGCCACGGTGCTGGGCGTGCCGTTGAACGTGATCGTGACCCGCAAGATCGGTTACCCGCGCCAGCCGGAACTCGGCGTGGGCGCCATCGCCGAGGGCCTGGAGGCAGCGGTTTATGATCGGGGCCTGCTCGGCCGGCTGTCGCTTTCCCCGGCCGATCTGGCCCCGGTGGTCGCCGCCGAGCAGGCCGAACTGGCCAGGCAAGTGCAGGTATACCGAGCCGGCCACCGGCTGCCGCAGGTAGCCGGATGGTGCGTGATCGTGGTGGACGACGGGCTGGCGACCGGCGCCACCGCACGAGCGGCGCTGCGATCGCTGCGCGCGGCGCACGCGGCCTACCTGGTGCTGGCGGCCCCGGTCGCGCCTGTCGCCGCGGCCGAAGAAATGCGTGCGGAAGCCGACCAGGTGATCATCTTGGCGACGCCCCGCAAGTTCCGGTCCGTAGGGGAGTGGTACACGTCCTTCGGCCAGCTCACCGACGCCGACGTTCTGGCGCTGCTGGCTCGGCCCCCGGCCTAGGCAGCGTTGGCGCGGCGCATCCGGCGGCGGCGCTCGGCCGAACGCTCATCCTCGTTCAGGCCACCCCACGTGCCGTACTTCTCAGGCCGCGACACGGCGTAATTCAGACACTCGAGCCGTACCGGGCAAGCAGCGCAGACACTCTTGGCCTTACGCTCCCTGATCTCCCGCTCCGGCTGGCGCTCGCCGTCCGGACCGAAGAAGAGCAGCAGGTCCTCGCCACGGCACGCAGCAGCATCTTGCCACCCCCAGTTAGGGCGGGGAAGCATAGCCGACTGCCGACGTACCTGAGACATGGATCAATCACCTCAACCAAGAGCATCAAATAGTGCGTTACAGTTAGATCGTCAGGCTCATGAACACGCGAACCAGTCCTGTCCGGAACCCTCCGTTGCAAGATACAACGCGTCTTCTCGACGTGGTGTTCCCGTGCCCGTGTACGGCGACCGCGTAAGCAAACGGCTACTGTACCGAACGGCTGGCGCCCGCGCATCGGTTCACCCGTCATGTAGAACCACCGCGCAGGCCGCTGCATGCCCGTCGATAATGATGCCATCCACGACAGCGGTCTTGCACGCGGGGTGGTGAAATTCCCTGCCTGAATTCCGGCCCCCAGCTAGCCTGCTTGCATGTGTTCGTGACGAACTGGACAAACGGAAGGGAGCAAGGCCACGATGGGCACCATGTCAGCGTCGGACGCAGCGCCGCTGCCCCGGCTCGGCGAGGTCTTCTTCGACGTGCGCGGTAGCTCCCGCAGCATGCGCTTGAGCTGGTACGCCGACACCGGGGTCTCCGTCTTCAGCATCTGGCAAGGAGGCACCTGCACCGGCACGTTCCGGCTGCCGATGGAGGAACTGCCGAGGCTGATCGACTCCCTGCAACGCGGCGTGCAGCCTCCCGATCCTCGCGGCTCCGGGGCTTACGCGAGTCAGCTTCCCGGCGCGCCCACCGACCCAAGGCTGACGGCTCTGCCCGGCGGCTACGGCGGCGGCTACGGCGGCGGCCGGGAGACCGATTTCACCGGCCCGGTGACCGGGGATTTCCGTGCGCTGCGGCCCGACGACCCAGCCGGAACGGTGGTGTTCAGCCCGGCGTCGTCCCAAGGGTCCCAGATACCCCAGATACCCCAGATACCCCAGGCGCCCCGGGCGCTGCCGTCGGCTCCGCTGGCGCTACCTCCTGGTCCGGCGTCCCAGGTACCTCAGGCGCCGACACCTCAGGCGCCGGCGCCTCAGGCGCCGCAGAGCGCCCAGGACTATCTTGAGGACTACTCCGAACAGTATTACCCCGAGCAGCAGCGCTACCCGGAGCAGCGTCCCGGGCGGCGCAGGCTTTCCGCCGAGAGCTACGGCGAGGTGGCCCGCTCTTACGGTGGCCAGTACACCGGGCCGGACCAGTACGCCGAGCAAGCCCAGTATGCCGAGCAGGCCCAGTACACCGGGCCGGACCAGTACGCCGAGCAGGCCCAGTACGCCGAGCAGGCCCAGTACGCCGAGCGTGGCTATGCCCAGCCCGGGTACGCCGACCGTAGCTACGGCGACCAGCAGGGATACGGCAACCGCGGGTACGCCGGACAGAGCTACGCCGAGCCGGGATACGGCTACCCGGACCAGAGCTACGCCCAGCAGGGGTACTACGAGCAGCAGCAATACGGCGAGCAGCAGCAGTATCGCGAGCAGCAGCAGTATCGCGAGCAGCAGCAATACGGCGAGCAGGGCTATGCGGACCAGCGGTACGGAGAGCAGAGCCAGGGCTACGCCGACCAGAGGTACGCCGACCAGAGGTACGCCGACCAGAGGTACGCCGACCAGAGGTACGCCGGACCGTCGTCGGCCGACTCAGAACGGGAGTACGCCGCTACGTCCTCCTACCCCGGTCAGCTCTACAACGGCGGGTCCTACCGGGGCTACGGCGCAGGCTCCTATGCCAGCCAAGGCTACGAAGGGCACGGCCAGGGTCAGGACAGCGGATCTTACAACGAACGCGGGTATGCCGGACCGGGTTACCAGGGACAGGACCAGCAGGGGTACACCGAGGACAGTTACCAGGGCCGGCGCTACCAGGACCAGGCTCATCCGGAGGGGCATTACCAGGACCAGACCTATCCGGAGCAGGCCTATCCGGAGGCGCGTTACCAGGACCAGCGCTACCAGGACCAGGCCTATCCGGAGCAGGGCGCCCGCCAGGAGCAGGGATACGAAGAATACGGCTACTCGGGTTCCGCCAGTCAGGGATCGGAGGGCGGGACTTACGCCGGACCCGGTTACGGTAACCAGGGTTACCAGGCCTACGGCGACCAGCGCTATCAGGAGCAGGCCCACGCCGAGGCCGGCACCCCGGCTTACCCCGATCAGGGTTATAGCGAGTACGGGTATACCGGTCAGGCCCAGGTCGACGCCGAGTCCTACCCGGACCAGGGGTACAGCACCTTCGGCTACGGCGGCCAGGACCAGTCCTACCGTGGTGGTCGTGCCCAGTACCCGGAGCAGGACCAGGACGACACCGCGAGCCAGCAGGCCGTCTCCTCGTTCCCCTATGAAACAGATCCGCCCACCCGCCGGGAATCCAGGCGGCGCCGCGGGCGTTAGTAGGTATCAGCCGGTGCGGCTGTGTCCCCCGGGCCGCACCTATTGCCTTCGCGGAATACCGTTTGGCTGGAGCCGCGTTGCGCCTTTCGCCGAGAGGCGACCTCCGCACCGGTCAACGTAACGAAGGGCCGGCTGGCTTGCCAGCCGGCCCTTCGTTCTGCCTCCCCCTATGCAGGCCCGGCCGGGCGGGGCTGCGGCTGCTCCGGGCCGCCCGGCGTGCCCGATTTCCCGTCGGCCACCACTGCGGGATCCTCCCGGGTAGGCGGGATGGGACCGACCACGGCGTTGAGCACCTGCGAGTTCGGGATGGACATCATGCTGCCGTCGGTGGCGAAGCTAACGTAGGTGATCCCGATATCGGTTACGATGCCGTCGATCGTGCCGCCAAGCGCGCCGGCGCGTAGCCGGATCTCGTCACCCACGTTGAACGGCCTGGCGAAGACTAGGACCAGCCCAGCGAATACGTTGCTGAGCGCCTGCTGTGCCGCGATGCTGACGAAGACGGTGGTGAGCGCGCCGCCGAGGACGAGCTGGCTGACGTTAACGTCGAACAGGACCAGCGTGATCAGCAGGGTGGTGAACGCACCGATGATCAACAGGGCGTATCTGACGATCGCCGCGTGGCCGGTACCTATCTTCGGCTCGAGCAGCTCCCTGGCCTTCCCGGCCAGGCCGTAGGTCGCAATGGACCCGAAAACGCAGAACAGCAGGGCCGCGCCCGCGGCGATGTACTGGTTAGCCCAGTCGGGCACGGTAAACAGGAAGTGGGAATTATGGCGGGCCGAACGGGAGAAGGCCGCGGCCGCGATCGCGAGCAGCAGCGCGATGATCGACTTCCAGGGTCGCGCCTTGCGCTTGACGCGCTCAACCTGTGCTGACAGGTCGATCTGCCTGCCATTCTGCACTCGCGACTCCTCCCGCCGGGACTGTCCGCCTAACGCTATCCGGCAGGAAGCTGGTGCTGCGGGACTACCCGGTACAACCGGAGGATTCGCCTGGCAGGGAAGCAAGCGCTAGGGACCGGGCCGCGACGACCCGGTCCCGCGCCTACGCGACCAGGGTGTTCACTTGATGATCGGCCCGCCCACCGGGAACCTGAGCTTGCCGCCTATGCCGGCCGCCATGCCCGCCGCCGACGTGTACCAGGCGGCGGCCGCGGTGGCCACGCCGAGGTAGCCGGCGATCTTGATCGTGGTGGTGGGGAGGAGTGCTGAGCCCGCGTTGAACTTCCCGATGCACAGGACGATCAAGGTGACCCATAGGAGCAGGAAGACGGAGAACAGGGCCGTGTTGGTCTGAGTGACCAGGATCAGCACGTAGGTGGTGAAGACGGCGAACCCGAGCAGGATCCAGCCGGTGTCGTGGTTGATGGCCGCGACCGTCGCCGCTGCCGTGGCAGGCCTGATGGCCGCGACCAGCGGGTTCACTACGAGCAGGACCCAGAAGCCGAGGCCGATCCAGAAGGCACCGAACGTGCCGAAGGCGGTCGCGCCGACGACGTTCCTGTTGCGGAACTCCCACATGGCGGCGCACAGCTGGGCCAATCCGCCGTACGCGAGAGCAAAGCCGAGCCAGGCGTTGCCGGTGGCATGGGTCATCCAGCCGGCATTGGCGGCGGACAGCAGGAACGTTGTGAGGGCAAAGGCGGCCAACCCGAGCGGGCCGGGGTCGGCAATGCCCGAGCCGGGGGCGGGAGTGATGGGGGTGGACTGGACTGTGCGGTCTTCGCTGACGCTCATATCGATCCCTCCTAGTGAGGAACGGCTCCGGCTCCCGGCGTACCATGCGGCGGTCGAGAGGGGCGGGGTGCCCGGCGTTAACTGCGTGGCCGACATGAAGACCTTGTTGTACGCACCAAAACCTCCATGCCTGAACCCTTCTTCCGGCCACATCCAGCACAGATGACCAGATGAACGATTCGCCAATAGCGTAACGCCGCATGCGTGAGGGTGCGAGGACTAAAGTCCCTCCGTTTTCGTAACCATTCGGATGCTGCCTCAGACTGGGACAGCCGATTCCGCTGTAGGGCCACTTTGTGCCTGAATTCACAGACCGGCGTTGCTCATACGTATCGTCCCGGGCCCTGTCTGCAGGGTCACCGGGTTTCCGCGGGGCGCTGGGTTAGGATCGGAGGAACACGAGGAAGGGCCCGCGCCGATGACAGACCGACCGATCCGCGCGTCTGACAAAGAGCGGGAGAGCGTTGTCGACGTCCTCCGGGATGCGTACACAGATGGTCGGCTGACGCTGGAGGAGTTCGAGGAACGTACCTCGGCCGCCTACGCCTCGAAGACCTGGCCCGACCTGCGCGAGCTGACAGGGGACCTTCCCGTGGAGCCGGTACTCGGCGCTGACCTGCGACAGCACCACGTGCCCCCGCAGCAGGTGGTGCCGTCGGTGCCCCGGCCTCGTCACGGCGGGCGTGACCGGCCGCTGGGCAGGCTCCTCCCGGTCATCTTCGTCTGGATCATGATCTCGGCGGCCGCCGGATCGCCGGATACCGCGGCTGCGCTCTCGGTCGTGTTCATCTGCCTGCTGGCATGCCGGGTAGGCTACGGGGGACGCTGATAGCCGTCAGTGGCGGCCGACGCGCTGACGCTGCCCATTTATCGTTAATATTCGGTTCCCGTACGAGCCGGCCGCTACTATGGGGCAGCCGATGTGGACGAGACATGTCGGCATGCTTGATCGCCCGAGGCCTGCGGGATCAGCGAAGGGGCCGGAAATTCTGGCTGGCTCGAGGAGTCGGGAGGCGGTCGTTGTCCAACGCGACCACGGGTAGTGAGCTGGCTACTCCCGGTCAGCAGTCACCTGAGCCGCAGCCCTCGCGGCTGGCGCGGCTCACCCGCCCGGCAGTGACGCACTGGCAGTTCAGCATCGTGCTTCTCGCCGCCATCGTGGTGCGGATCATCGTGGTCCTCGGCTATCCGCCGATCCTGTGGTTCAACGACTCGTATAGCTACATCCAGGACGCCGTCACCCACACGCCGGACGTGGTGCGGCCGAACGGCTATCCCTTCCTCCTCGACCTGCTGCTGCCGCTGCACAGTATGTACCCCCTCGCCGTTCTGCAGGCGGCGTTCGGTGTCGCCATGGGCGCCGCCATCTACGCGCTGCTGCGTCATCGGGGCCTGCCCTGGTGGGGTGCGACGCTACCCGCGCTGCCGGTACTGTTCGACGCATACGAGCTGCACCTAGAGCACCAGGTCACCGCCGACACCCTGTTCATCTTCCTCGCGACCACCGCCGTGGTGATCCTCTGCTGGAGTGACCGGCCCTCGGTGCTGACGATGGTCATCGCGGGTCTGATCATCGGGTACGCCACCGTAGTGAGATCCGTCGGCGAGCCGCTGCTGATCGTGGCCTTGGTGGGCATGCTGGTCAGACGGGTGGGCTGGCGCCGCCTGGCCGCTCTCGCCGTGGCGGGCGTCGTGCCCATCGGCGCGTACATGATCTGGTTCCACCAGGCCCAGGGACACTACGCGCTGACTGACTCGTCCGGCACGTTCCTATACGGCCGGGTCAGCACTTTCGCCGAATGCGCGAAGATCAACCCCCCGGCCAACCTGCGGATTCTCTGCGACTCGACGCCGCCCAACCTGCGCCCGCCATCCGGGGAGTACGTCTGGGCGGACAACGAGCCGGGACCCGATAGAAAGACCACCCCGCTCTGGAACGAGACCCAGTCTAACGACACAGGAATGCGGTTTACGCCTCAGGTCAACGGCCTGGCCGGTCAGTTCGCGAAGGATGCCATCCTCGCCCAGCCGTATGACTACCTGCGTGTGGTGATGCATGACACGCTGCACACCTTCGGCTGGAACCGGCAGCCCGACCCGGAGAACTACGCCGGGAACGGTCCTCTTTTCCAGTTCGTGCCGTCATACTCCGAACTCACCCGGCTGATACCTCCGTGGGCAGGCCCGCCAACCTCGGCAAACTTCGCTGAGTGGGCCAGGGGCTGGGGTAAAGACACCGCGGCGGTCCAGATATACAAGACGCGGCAGGGCTTCGGCTCGGGGCTCGGGAACACCAACGTGGTCCGGCCCTGGGTGCGGCTGATCCTGATCTACCAGCGATACTTTTACCTGCGCGGCACGCTGCTCGGCCTGATCGTGCTCATCGGTGCCGCAGGAGTAGTGGCCCGCTGGCGCCGCTGGGGCGGCGTCGGCCTGCTGCCCTGGATGGTGGGGGCGCTGCTGATCGTGCTGCCGCCGATGACCGCCGGGTTCAGCTACCGGTACGCGCTGGCCGCGGTGCCGACCGCCTGCCTGGCCGCCGGGCTGGCCTTCGTCCCGGGAACCAAGTCAGTGGGCGCCCTGGCGGCCGATCTGCGGCGGCACTTTGGCCGCGGCGTCGCTGTCGATCAGGAATAGCGTCCGCTGCCTGCCACGCGCCCCCGCCGCAGGCACCTGTACCGGCCCGGCGTCGGACAGCGCCATCGCGATCGCGTTGGCCTTGTCAGCACCCGAGGCGATGATCCATACCTCGCGGGCGGCCTGGAGCGACGGCAGGGTGAGGGTCAGCCGGATCGGCGGGGGCTTGGGTGAGCCGCGCACGGCTACCACCGGCCGCTCGTCGTAGAGCGCGGGCATGCCGGGAAACAGCGAGGCCACGTGCCCCTCGGGGCCGATGCCGAGCATCAGCACGTCGAATGACGGTACTGGCCCGTGGTCTTCCGGGCTGGTCGCGGCGGCCAGCCATGTCGCGTACCTGGTGGCCGCCGCCTCCGGGTCATCACCGTCGGGCCCGTCTGGCCCGGGCATCGGGTAGACCCGGGCCGGGTCGACGTCCACGTGATCGAGCAAGGCCGAGCGCGCGCCGGTCTCGTTCCTATCCGGGTGGCCGGTCGGGAGAAACCGCTCGTCTCCCCACCAGATGTCCAGGTGCGGCCAGTCGATGGCATCTCTGGCCGGGGCGACGGCGAGTTCGGCGAGCACCTTGGTGCCGATGCCGCCACCGGTCAGTACCACCGATCCCGTGCCGCGGGTGGCGACCGAATCGACCAGCCTCGTGACCAGGCGCGCGGCGACTGCCTTGGCCAGCAGTTGCGCATCCCGGTGCACGATGACCTCGGGCACGCTCATTGAGCTGAGCCTCCCGCGGTACCGGCCAGGGCGCGCAGGGTCTCGGCGTAGACCTCGTCGGGTTCGAGGCGGCGCAGTTCCTCGGCGATCAGGTCGGGAGCATCGCGCCGGTGCAGTGCTACCCGGCGTTCCGGGCGGCCTGGCCAGACCAGGGTGGCGTTCCTGCCGTCCGGCCGGGAAAGCGCAATCTTCCCGTCTGGCGTGTCAAAGCTGACCTCGGTGATCCCGGGACCGCCGGACTCGCCGCGCCGCATCTCGATGCCAAGGCGCAGCCCAAGCCAGGCCGCGATCAGATCGGCGCTCGGGTTGCCCGGTTCAGCCAGCACCTCGCCGCTGAGCAGCTCGGGGTACGGCTGATCCAGGGTGGCGGCGAGCAGCGAACGCCAGGATGTCGCCCGGGTCCAGCTCAGATCGGTGTCACCCGGCTGGTAGGCCTTGGCCAGGGTCAGCAGCAAGTCCTTGGGCGCGTCGCTGGCCGCCGCGTCTGTCACGCGGCGCTGGGCGACCGAGCCGAGCGGATCCGCGTGCGGTGGTGAGGAGGGCGCCTCGTCGGGCCACCAGGTGACCACGGGAACGTCGGGCACGAGCAGCGGTGCGACCACCGAGTCGGCGTGCTGGCCGAGCGGACCGTACATGCGAAGCAGGATGATCTCGCCGGGGCCGGTCTCGCCCACCCGGATCTCGGCGTCGAGCCGCGACTCGGCCTTAGGCTTGCGGCTGATGACGGCGATTATCCGGCTCGGATGCTCACGGCCCGCCTGGCTGGCCGCGCGGACCGCATCGTATTGCGCCGCCTCGTCGGTCACGATGATCAGCGTCAGCACCATGCCGGAGGCGGGACCTCCCATCCGGCGGCGCGCCTCAGTGAGCGCGTCGTGAATCGCGCCGGTAGTGGTATCGGTCAGGTCGATGGTCATCGCGGCCTCCCTGCCAGCCTTACAAACGCCGCCATGTGCGTCCGTCCCGTGCCATGAGCGCGTCGGCCGACGGGGGGCCAGCCGTACCCGCCGGATACTGCTCCGGCTTGGTGTAAGCGGCCCAGAATTCTTCTATCGGGTCAAGGATCCGCCAGCCGAGCTCGACTTCGGCCTGCCGGGGGAACAGCGGCGGGTCACCGATGAGGACGTCGAGCAGCAGCCGCTCGTAAGCCTCCGGGCTCGATTCGGTGAAGGACTCGCCGTAGGCGAAGTCCATGTTCACGTCGCGGACTTCCATGGCGGTGCCCGGCACCTTCGAACCGAACCTGACCGTGATGCCCTCGTCCGGCTGGATCCTGATGACGATCGCGTTCTGGCCGAGTTCCTCGGTGTCCGTAGCGGAGAACGGCAGGTGCGGCGCGCGTTGGAAGATCAGCGCGAGCTCCGTCATGCGGCGCGGCAGCCGCTTGCCTGCGCGCAGGTAGAAGGGCACCCCGGCCCAGCGCCTGGTGTCGACGCCAAGCTTTATCGCGGCGTACGTCTCGGTGCGGGAATCCGGCGGTATGCCGTCTTCCTCCAGGAAGCCGCGGACCTGACGGCCCCCCTGCCAGCCGGCCGCGTACTGGCCCCGCGCGGTGCCCGTCGCGAGATCGGCGGGCAGCCTGACGGCGGAAAGCACCTTCTCCTTCTCCATCCGCAGCGAGTCCGCGTCGAAGGCGACCGGTTCCTCCATGGCGGTCAGTGCCAGCAGCTGAAGCAGGTGGTTCTGGATCACGTCGCGGGCCGCGCCGATGCCGTCGTAGTAACCAGCCCGGCCGCCGATGCCGATGTCCTCGGCCATGGTGATCTGGATGTGGTCGACGTAACCGCGATTCCAGATCGGCTCGTACATCTCGTTGGCGAAGCGCAGTGCGAGGATGTTCTGCACCGTCTCCTTGCCGAGATAGTGGTCGATGCGGAACACGGCTTCTGGCGGGAAGACCCCTTCCAGGGTCGCGTTAAGCTCCCGCGCGCTGGCCAGGTCATGGCCGAACGGCTTCTCGATCACCACCCGCCGCCAGCCGCGGCCCTCGGAGTCGGAAAGACCGCTGCGCTTGAGCTGCCGCACCACGGTGGGAAACTGGCTCGGCGGGATCGACAGGTAGAACGCGTAGTTCCCGCCGGTGCCCCGTTCGGCATCCAGCTTCATGACGCAATCGGCCAGCTCGTCGAACGCCGCGTCGTCGTCGAACGCGCCGGAGACGAACCTGACGCCCTCGCTGAGCTGCTGCCACACCGCGTCGCGGAATGGCGTGCGGGCGTACTGCTTGACCGCGTCGTAAGTGAGCTGGGCGAAATCCTCGTTCTCCCAGTCTCTCCTGGCGAAGCCGACGAAGGAGAAGCCCGGCGGAAGCAGACCGCGGTTGGCCAGGTCGTAGATGGCCGGCATGAGCTTCTTACGGGCCAGGTCCCCGGTGACTCCGAACATGACGAGCACGCACGGCCCGGCTACCCGGGGGATACGCCGGTCCCGCGGATCGCGCAGCGGATTGCGCGGCGCGGCAGTCTCGTCGGTCCCCCCGATGACGCCGGGGTTGGCCGGCGCCATGCCCTCGTCTACGGTCACTTAGAGCCCCGTGTTCATTCTGATCGTGTCGAGTAGTTCATTCCAGGACGCCTTGAACTTCGCGACGCCCTCCTCCTCCAGGACCCGCACCACGTCGTCGTAGGCGATGCCGAGCTTCTCCAGCTCGGCGAAGACCTTCCGGGACGCTTCGTAGGTGCCGTGTACCGTGTCGCCGCGAAGCTCGCCATGGTCCGCGGTCGCCTTGATCGTGGCCTCGGGCATGGTGTTCACCGTATCGGGAGCGACCAGTTCGGTCACGTACATGGTGTCGGGGTACGACGGGTCCTTGGTGGAGGTCGAGGCCCACAGCGGCCGCTGGACATTCGCGCCCTGGGCGGCCAGGAAGCGCCAGCGGTCCTCGGCGCACTTGTTCTCGAACAGCTCGTAGGCGAGCCGCGCGTTCGCGATGGCGGCCTTGCCGCGCAGCGCCTTGGCCTCCGGGGTGCCCAGCTTGTCCAGCCTGGCGTCAACCTCGGTGTCCACCCGGCTGACGAAGAAGGAGGCCACCGAACGGATCCGGGAGATGTCATGCCCGGCCGCCGCAGCCTTCTCCAGGCCGGCTACGTACGCGTCGATGACCTCGCCGTGCCGCTGGAGGGAGAAGATCAGCGTGACGTTGACGCTGATCCCCTCCGAGATCGCCTGCGTGATCGCGGGCAGCCCTTCTAGGGTGGCGGGAATCTTGATGAACAGGTTCGGCCGGTCCACCATCCACCACAGCGCCCGCGCCTCGGCGATCGTCTTCGCGGTGTCATTGGCCACTCGCGGGTCGACTTCGATCGATACCCGGCCGTCCTGGCCGTCCGACGCGTCGTACGCCGGGCGCAGCACGTCGCACCCCCAGCGGACGTCGTAGGTGGTGATCAGGCGGGACGCCTCTTCCACCGAAACCCCGCGGGTCTTCAGGTCGGCGAGCTGGTCCTGGTAAGCGTCCCCGTTGGCCAGCGCGTGCGCGAAGATCGTCGGGTTGGAGGTCACGCCCACCACGTGATAGTCGTCGATAAGCATTTGCAGGTTGCCGGTGCGCAGCCGGTCGCGGCTGATGTCATCCAGCCACACCGACACCCCGGCCCCGGATAGCTGTCCGAGAACGTCAACTGACACGGTTGGTTCCTTCCTGCGGCCCGCGGCGGGTTAGTCCCTGACCCGGGCCAGACTGTCCCGTGCGGCGGCGGCTACCCGCTCCGCGGTGATGCCAAACTCCTGATAGAGCTTCTTGTAATCGGCCGACGCGCCGAAGTGGTCTACTCCAATTGAAGCGCCGGCATCTCCTGTGAACAAGCGCCAGGGTGCGGTAATGCCCGCCTCTACCGACACTCGTGCGCGGATGGTGGCGGGCAGCACCTCACGCCGGTACGACTCGTCCTGGTCGTTGAACCACTCGACGCACGGCATGGACACCACGCGGGCCGAGACGCCGCCGGCGGCCAGCTGCTCGCGGGCCTCGAGCGCGATCGAGACCTCGCTGCCGGTCGCGATCAGGATCACGTCGCTGCCGCCCGCCAGCACATAGCCGCCACGGGCTACCTTCTCGGCGCTCTCCAGACCCTGCCCATTACCGGCCGAGCGGTCGAGCACGGGTATGTTCTGCCTGGTCAGGCACAGGGCGGCGGGCCGGGCCCGCTCCAGGATGGTCCGCCAGGCGACCACGGTCTCGTTCGCGTCTCCCGGCCTGACCACGTTGAGCCCGGGGATGGCGCGCAGCGCCCACAGGTGCTCGATCGGCTGGTGGGTGGGGCCGTCCTCGCCGAGGCCGATGGAGTCGTGCGTCCATACGTAGGTGACCGGGAGTTCCATCAGCGCCGCCAGCCGGACCGAGGGCCGCATGTAGTCGCTGAACACCAGGAACGTGCCGCCGTAGGGGCGGGTGCCGCCGCTCAGCGCTATCCCGTTCAGGATGGAGCCCATCCCGTGCTCACGGATGCCGAAATGCATGATCCGCCCGTAGCGGTTGCCCGGCCACATGGGGGTCTGATGCTCTGCCGGGATGAACGAGGGCTCGCCCTCGATCGTCGTGAGGTTGCTCTCCGCCAGGTCGGCCGACCCGCCCCACAACTCGGGCAGCACCGGGCCGATGGCGTTGAGGATGGCGCCTGACGCCTTGCGGGTGGCCATGCCCTTGGCGTCGGGCGGGAACGACGGGAGCTTCTCGGTCCACCCGTCCGGCAGCCGGCGGGTCGCCATCCGGTCGAACAGTGCCTTGCGCTCGGCGTTGGCGCTGGCCCACGCGGCGAAGGATACTTCCCACTCCGCGTGCAGGCGCTTGCCGCGTTCCGCGACCTGGCGCGCGTGGGTGACCACCTCGTCCTCGAGCGGGAAGTCGACATCCGGATCGAAGTGCAGGATCTCCTTGGTCGCCTTCACCTCATCGACGCCAAGCGCGGATCCGTGCGCCGCACCGGTGTCCTTCTTGTGCGGGGCGGGCCAGCCGATGATGGTGCTCAGCGCGATGAGTGAGGGCGCCTCAGTGTGCTCCTTAGCGGTTAGGAAGGCCTGGTGCAGGGCCTGCACGTCCTCCATATAGCCGCCCGGCGTCCGCCAGCTCAGCCGCTGGACGTGCCAGCCGTAGGCCTCGTAGCGCGCGCAGACGTCCTCGGACTTGGCGATCTGCGTCTTGTCCTCGATGGAGATCTGGTTGTCGTCGTAGAGGACGATAAGGTTGCCTAGCTCGTGGTGGCCGGCCAGCGAGGACACCTCGTGGCTGATGCCCTCTTCGATGTCACCGTCGGACACGAAGCAGTAGATGTAGTGGTCGAACGGGCTCTGGCCAGGCTTAGCGTCCGGGTCGAACAGGCCTCGTTCACGGCGCGCGGCCATCGCCATGCCGACCGCATTGCCGAGGCCCTGGCCGAGCGGGCCGGTGGTGGTCTCCACGCCGGGAGTGAGCTGGTGCTCGGGATGCCCTGGCGTGATGCTGCCCCAGGTCCGGTAGCCCTTCAGGTCATCCAGGGTGAGCCCGTACTCGGACAGGTACAGCTGAATGTACAGGGTGAGGCTGGAGTGCCCGCAGGACAGCACGAACCGATCGCGGCCTGGCCAGTTGGGGTCGGCTGGGTCGTGCCTGAGCAGGCGCTGGAAGATCAAGTAGGCCGCGGGCGCGAGGCTCATCGCGGTGCCCGGGTGTCCTGAGCCTGCTTTTTGCACCGAATCCATCGCCAGGACCCGGATGAGATCCACGGCGCGTGCGTCGGTCGCCGTCCAGTCAAGATTGGCCTTTGTGCTCACGCCACGAGCCTATCGGTCCAGCACCTCCGGCTGCCTAGGGGGGCGTCGGGTAAAGGCCGCCGCGGTCCGAGTCGGCCCGGCCATGAGCGGGACCCTGTCGCGCAGGGCGAAATACAGCCGCAGCACGGCGATCCACACGAGCACAGAACCCGTCACGTGGACCCACACCAGCCCGGCCGGCAGGTGAGTGAAGTACTGGATATAGCCGATCACGCCCTGCGAGCCCAGCGCTGCGAGCATGACCCAGCCGGCCCGCACCGCCCGCGGCGGCGCGCCGGACAACCGCAGCCCGAGCACCAGCGCGACGGCCAGGCCGGCCAGCAGCCAGCCGATGTCGGCGTGCAGTTGGGTGATCCCCTCGAGCGGCAGCTTGTACCTGGCCGCGGCCGCGTTGCCGGCTAGCGGGCCCGTCCCGGTGACCACCGTGCCGGCCGCCAGCATCAGGCCGGTGACTCCTACCAGGGCGGCGGAGAGCAGCCGCAGGTCGCGGCGCACCGCGGGTTGGGCCGGCTTGCCGGCCCCGAGGGGGGTCTGGGGGGATTGGTCCCTCCCGAGGGGGGTCTGGGGGGATGGGTCCCTCCCGAGGGGGGTCTGGGGGGATGGGTCCCCCCAGAAGAAGAAGCGGGGGGGCTGGGGGGGTCGTCCCCCCGGCTAGCATCATGCAGGGCGACGGCAGCGGCCACGATCGACGCGGAGAGCAGGAAGTGCAGCGAGACGGTAGCGGGATTGAGGTTGGTCAGCACCACGATCCCGCCGAGTACTGCCTGTGCCACGACCCCGGCCGGCTGCGCCGCCGCCAACCACACCAGGTCGCGCCGTCGGTGCCCGTCCGGACGGAACCGCCAGGCCGCGATGAAGATCAGGCCGGCGACGATGACAAGCGGGAAGTTCAGCAGCCGGTTACTGAATTCGATCCAGGTGTTGAGCAGCGTCTGCCCGGCGTTCTTGCTGGCCACGATGTCCGCCGTGCTGCACTGCGGCCAGTCGGGGCAGCCGAGCCCAGACGAGCTGAGCCGCACCGCGGCACCGGTCGACATGATCACGGTGTCGGCGATGACTCCGGCCAGCGCGAGCCGTCGCATCGAGGTCAGCGTCGGCGACAGCACGGGCTTCGTCCAGGTCGCCACACGGGACTTCAGGTGGGCGGGCACGCCCTTATGGTAGAGCGCCCCGGAGGGCTCAGGGGGTGTCCCCCCGTGGCTAGTTCTGCGCGGCTCCCGCGCAGGCAACCGTCACACAGCAGATCGCCAGCCACTCCAGCACGCTCAGGTGCTGGCCGAGCAGGGCCAGCCCGATCAGCGCCGCCACCGCGGGCTCCAGGCTCATCCACACCCCGAACAGCCGCGTAGGCATCCGCCGCAGCGACTCGAGTTCCAGTCGGTAGGGGATGACCGAAGAAAGCACTCCGATCGCGGCGCCGGTGGCGAGCACGGCGGGCCGGAACATGGCGCGGCCCCCCGCCACCACGGCGGGCGGCGTGACGACGACGGCCGAGACCACCATGGCCATGGCCAGGCCCGCTGATCCGGGGAACCGGCGCCCGGTCGCCGAGCTGAGCACGATGTAGGCGGCCCAGCAGGCCCCAGCCAGGCCCGCGAAGAGCACCCCGGCCAGGTCGAGATGCCCATGGCCACCCTGGGTCAGCAGCACCACCCCGGTCGCTGCGAGCACGACCCAGCCCAGGTCTTTGAGGTGCCGCGACCCTGCTACCGCCACGGCCAGCGGCCCGAGGAACTCGATGGTGACGGCGACGCCCAGTGGGATGCGGGCAAATGACTGGTAGATCGAGAAGTTCATAACCCCAAGAGAGATGCCGAACGATGCGGCGATCATCACGTCGGCGAAGGCTCTTCGCTTCCTCAGGTCGCGCATGGCGCGGGCGAAACCACGCCCGGACAGCGCCACCATGACCACGGCGGATGTCCAAAGCCGCAGCCCGGTCACCGCCGCTGGCGGTATCTGCCCGAACAGCTTGTCGGCCAGACCCGCCCCGAACTGGACCGATACGATCCCGGTCAGGATCATGGCGGCCGGCAGGGCCATCCGCGACCGGGTAATCCGGCTCTGGGGTGTCCCGGACTGGACTTTCCGGAAATGGAATATCCGGGAGTGGGTAATCCGGCCCTGGCCCTGCCCCGAGTCGCTCCGTACGGTATCCCTCACTCCCACCGGAAGGTCCGCGCCGCGAGGGTGATCGCCGCGGCGGCCCAGACCACCAGCGTGACCGTGTTCCCGACCGGGAAGGCGACGCCCTGCTGCAGCACGCTGCGCAGGCCGGTAGACAGCGCGCCGGTCGGCAGCAGCTCGAGGACGGGTCGTGCGCCCGCCGGGAACTTGGTCAGCGGGAAGACCACGCCGCCCACGCCAAGCAGCACGATATAGACCAGGTTGGCCCCGGCCAATGTGGCCTCGGCGCGCAGCGTGCCCGCCATCAGCAGGGCGAGGCCGCTGAAGGCCGCGGTGCCGAGCAGGATGAGCAGCGGCGCCGCCACGATCGCGGCCGGGCTGGCGGTCGGCCGCCAGCCGATGGCCAGGGCGACGATGAGGATCAGCACGCACTGCAGCAACTCCACCGCGATCACGGTGGCGGTCTTGGCCGCGATCAGCCCGGTACGCGACAGGGGAGTGGCGCCGAGCCGCTTGAGCACGCCGTACCGCCGCTCGAAGCCGGTGGCGATGGCCTGGCTGGTGAACGCGGTCGACATCACCGCCAGCGCCATGATCCCCGGAGTCAGGAAGTCGATCCGGCTCATGCCCGCGCCGAAGTTCACCAGCGGCTCGAGGCCGAACGCGGCCAGCAGCAGCAACGGGATGATCAGCGTGAGCAGTAGCTGCTCGCCGTTGCGCAGCAGCGTCCGGGTCTCCAGCCTGGCCTGCGCGGAGATCATCCGCGGCAGCGGCGCCGCTCCCGGCGCGGGCGCGAACAGTGCTGGCCCGGGCAAGGGGGGTCCGGGCAAGGGGGGTCCGGGGGGATGGGTCCCCCCGGTCGCGGGGGGTTCCGGGGGGTCGCCCCCCCGGGCCAGCACCGTCATGGGCGCAGTTCCTTTCCGGTCAGCTCAAGGAACACGTCCTCCAGGCTGCGGCTCTCGATCCGCAGGCTGTTGGCCAGCACGCCACGTTCCGCGCACCACGCGGTCACCGCGGCCAGCAGCGGCGGGTCCACGCTGCCGGGCACCTCGATCACGTAGTGGCCGGCCGGCGACTCCTTGGCCAGGCTGGCCGGCGGAAGCGCGGCGAGCAGGCTGTCGAGGTCCAGGCCGGGTTCCGCGCGGAACCTGAGCTGGCCCACGGTGCCGGTGAGCTGACCCGGCGTGCCCGCGGCTACTAGCTGCCCGTGGTCGATGATGGCCACGTGATCGCAGAGCCGTTCGGCCTCCTCCATGAAGTGCGTGGTCAAGATGATGCTCACCCCGGCCGCGCGCAGCAGGACGATAAGATCCCAGGTCGCGTGCCTGGCCTGCGGGTCCATGCCGGCCGTGGGCTCATCGAGGAACACGAGCTCGGGGCGGCCGATGACGGCTGCGGCGAGCGACAGCCGCTGCTGCTGCCCGCCGGACAGTCGCTTGTACGGGGTGCGCGCCACCGTGGTCAGGCCAACCAGGTCAAGCAGCGCCGGGACCTCGATGGGATGGATGTGGAACCGGCTCAGCAGGTTCAGGTAGTCGACCGCGGGCACCGACGGGGGGATGCCCCCCGACTGGAGCATCACTCCCACGCGTGGCCGCAGCGCCTTGGCGTCGCGCACCGGGTCCAGGCCGAGGACGCGCGCCGTGCCTTCGTCGGGCCGCCGGTAGCCCTCGCAGATCTCGATGGTCGTGGTCTTGCCCGCACCGTTCGGTCCCAGAATGCCGGTGACCGCGCCGCGCGCCGCGCTCAGCGTCAGCCCGTCCACCGCCGTCGTCTGCCCGTACCGCTTGACTAGGCCGCCGATCTCGACGGCGGGCGTCTGCGGGACCGTGCTCACGGACGCGAGTCTACGACGGTCAGAATCCGCCTCGTACGACGCCGGTCACCTTGGCGCCGGGTTGTTGCTCGAGCACGGTGCAGCAGGGTCCGGAATCCCGCGGTGTCGATGACCCGGGCGAAGAAAAGTTCTGCCAGGCTGCTCCCTCAGCCCGGCTGGGGCCTGAGTATGTCGGTGCCGCCTGCTTCGGGCCCGAGTTCGTCGGTGCCGCCTGCTTCGGGCCCGAGTACGTCGGTGCCGCCTGCTTCGGGCCCGAGTACGTCGGTGCCGCCTGCTTCGGGCCCGAGTTCGTCCGTGCCGCCTGCTTCGGGCCCGATTATGTCCGTGCCGCCTGGCTCGGTGTCATCGGTGCTGTCGCGATTGGGTGTCATCTTGACCTCCTTCGGCGATGCTTACTCCAGTTAGAAAGACTAGCTCTGACCGTGCTACCGCCGCATCGGTCGCTACGGGCGCATCGAAGATCCCCCCTGTCGTAGCCAGGTGCTCATCACCCGCTACGCACAGGGCCTACCACAAGCCCGGCTCAGGCGAAGATCCCCGACGAGGGCGTGTCCTGGAACTACACCACCTGGCTGAACATCGCCTTCCTGGTCCTAGCCGCCGTCCTGCTCATCCGATTCTTCCGCACCGGCGGGGTCGCTATGCTGCGCATGATGGGCGGCTCGCCCGACAGCCACGAACACGATCAGATGGACGCCCAGGCGTCCCACTAGGGAGGACGGCCCGATGGACCAGGACCGCGCACGCCGCCTGCTCATCGCCGAGCGCGACGAGGTACAGGGCCTGCTGAAGGACGCCGAGGTGGCGGGCATCCAAGACCGCCTGTCGGAGGTGGACGGCGCGCAGGAAGACGTATCCGACGCCGCGCAACCACTGACCGCCGAGGGCATGGATGACGCCATCGCGGAAAGCCTGCGCAGCCGGCTGGACGCCATCGAGCGGGCCCTGCAACGGCTCGACGGCGGCACCTACGGCCGGTCCGTGCGCAGCGGCGAGCCGATCCCCGACGAGCGCCTGGAAGCCGACCCCGCCGCGGAACTCACGATCGAGGAAGCCAGGGCCGCCGAACGCGGCTAGGCGAGGGCTAGGCCCCGGGAGGACCCGGGGAATCACGGGGCCCGTAGAGATCCCCGGGTCCCCGCAGACCGCGGGGCGCCTGCGCCTGGTCGGGCTGGACGGGCTTCTTGCGGTCTGCCTTGGAGTCCGCGGGCGGCCAGTCGGGACCGTCCGGCCAGGTGGCGACCCGGACCGGGGTGTCGGAATGCGGGTTGCGGCCCCGGGCGACGAACCGCTCCATCTTCGTCGCGCCCGGCAGCTCGACCCGCGCCGAGACCAGCTGGGCCCTCCCGGCGGCGAGCTCCACCCAGCAGATCTGCTGGTTCCGCACGTACGCCGGGGGCAGGCCGAACCGCCCGCCGATCCCCTCCACGACCGAGGTGCACGATCCGGAATTGGCGTAGAAGCCGACCGCGGTGGCGGCCAGCTCCGGGTGGTGCGTGTGGCCGGATATGAACCCGTAGTAGCCGTCCGCGACCAGGTCAGCGGCCCGCTGGCGCGCGGCGTGGTTCTGCCCGTAGCCCCGTTCGTCAAGGGCCAGCGCGCTGATCGACAGCCACGCACGCCGGGCCAGGATACCGAACACGGCAGTGAGCACGACCAGATCGGCGATGGCGCCGTAACCGAGCATCTCGCTCCGGTGCACCCACACGTCCGTGTCCGGGTAATGGGACCTGAGATCGGTGAACTCGGGTATCCGGACCAGGATCAGGATGGCGAGCGGAATCGCGATCAGCCACCAGAGCCTGCGGCCGAGCTTGCGGTAGACCAGCCGGGATCCGATGAACGAAGGGAAGTCGGTCGGGTCCGCCATCTCGTGCGCGCCATCGACCCAGCCGCGGCCCAGGAACTCGATCCGGGGGATGACCTCCCTGACGACGTGGTGCCCGATCGGGGTGTCCAGCGCGTTGCGCGGATCACAAAAGCAGTTGTAGGGGTCGAGCTGGTGACCGTGTTCCACCCGGACCTTGCGATCGTCAGCCAGGATCAGGTCCGCGGACAGGCACAGCTTGGCCCCGGTCATCTCGCGCACCGCGTCCGCCGTCTTGAGGTCCCAAGCCAGGTCGCCATCGTGGTTGCCGATGGCGTAGATGACCTGGCCGCCGCGGGTGGTGACCGCCAGCAGCGCCGCGCACAGGTCCTCATGCGCGCGCAGGATGTCGGTGGCCGTCGCCTCGGGGTAAGCGAGCAGCTCAATCACGTCGCCGCCGAGCACGACGGTGAGCGCGTCCGGCTCCTCGGCCAGGTGGCGCGCCAGCGTCTCACAGGACCGGCCGGACACATCGGTGCGTACCGGCGGCAGGTGCAGATCGCTAACGGTGATCACCTTCCCGCCAGGCGGGACGGCCACCTCGAGCAGGTCGGGGATATCAGGTCGCGGCGCGGGCATGGGTGGTTTGGTTCCTTCTGGCCGGTTTCTAACAGGTTCTTTCCCTCGGCACCTAGCTATGATGCCCCAGAAACGCAGGGCGAGCGTACGGCGCCACGCGCTGTTCACGAGCGCCAACGGTAAGGATGCGGCAGCCCGCCAGGCGGTTGGGATCCGGATGGGCTGGAACAACAGCCCGTTCGGCAAAAAAGAATTTAAGCAGCGGTCCGCCGAGCAGATACCTTCCCTTCCTATGGAACTCGGCGAGTACGACCACCGGGCCGTCGAGGCCGCCGCCCGGGAACTGTGGGATTCGCACGACGTCTACTCCTACGACTCCGGCGGCCAGGGGCCCGTCTTCAGCGTCGACACACCCCCGCCCTACGTATCGGCGGCGCATCTGCACGTGGGTCACGCGATGAGCTACTCGCAGCCGGATTTCATCGTCCGCTACCGGCGGATGCGCGGCGAGCGGGTGTTCTACCCGATCGGATTCGACGACAACGGGCTGCCGACCGAGCGTTATGTGGAGCAGGCTTACGGAGTCCGGGCCGCGGACATGCCGCGGGCCGAGTTCGTCGCGCTATGCCTGGCCGAGACCCAGCGCACGGCCGAACGGTACGAGGACCTGTGGCGGCGGCTCGGCCTTTCGCTCGACTGGTCGTTGCGCTATTCCACCATCGACGCTCGCTGCCAGCGGACCGCCCAGACCAGCTTCATCAAGCTGCACCAGACGGGTTACCTGCGGCGGACCCAGGACCCCATCTTGTGGTGCCCGGAAGACCGCACCTCGCTGGCCCAGGCGGACGTGGAGGACCTGGAGCGGACCAGCAGGCTGCACACGATCAGGTTCTCCGGCGGGCTGCTGATCGCCACCACCCGGCCGGAACTGCTGCCGGCCTGCGTGGCGCTCTATCACCACCCCGCCGACGTCCGCTACTCCGGGCTCGAGCGGGCCGCCGTGCCGCTGTTCGGGTACGAGGTTCCCGTGCTGACCGACGAGTCGGTGGACCCGGGGTACGGGACCGGGCTGATGATGGTGTGCACGTTCGGCGACAGCGAGGACGTGCTGAAGTGGCGGCGAGACGGGCTCCCGCTGCGCCTGGTGGTGGAGCCGGACGGGCGGCTAGGACCGCTGGCCGGGGAGTTCGCCGGCCTGGGGCTGACGCAGGCGCGTTCGGCCATCACCAAGGCGCTCGCCGAGGCCGGGCTGCTGGCGGATAGCGTGCCGGTACGGCAGGTCGTCGGGGTGCACGAGCGGTGCCAGACCCCGGTGGAGTTCCAGATCAGGCCGCAGTGGTTCATCGCGGTCCGGGAGCACGCGGACCGGTTCCGGGCGCGCGCGGCCGAGCTCGAGTGGATCCCGCCGTTCATGCGGCGCAGGCTCGAGGACTGGATCGACGGGCTCAAGTGGGACTGGAACATCACCAGGCAGCGCCGTTACGGCGTGCCGTTCCCCGTGTGGTTCTGCACGGACTGCGCGGCGCCGGTCCTGGCCCGGCTCGAGGACCTGCCGGTGGACCCGCTGACGGACAAACCGCCGGCCGACTCGTGCCCTGCTTGCGGGTCGGACCTGGAACCGGACCCGGACGTGATGGACACCTGGATGACGTCCTCGCTGTCTCCGCAGATCAACGACGGCTGGGCGGTGGGTTCTGGGACGGGACCGATCCGGCGCTGGCGCCGATGTCCATGCGGGTGCAGGCGTTCGAGATCATCAGGACCTGGCTGTTCTACTCGGTGGTGCAGTCCGAGCTGCACTTCGGCCGGGTGCCGTGGCGCACCGCGCTGATCTCCGGGCTGGGGGCTGAGCGAGCAGGGCAAGAAGCTGTCCAAGCGTGATCTCGACAAGGGGGGCTCCGGGGGGTCTTCCCCCCGGGATGGCGGAGCGACAGGGGCCGACGGCTACAACCGGTACGTGCCGGACGACGTGATGGCCAAGTACGGCGCGGACGCGCTGCGGCTGTGGGCCACCAAGGGCCGCATCGGCACCGACCTGCGGTACAACGAGAAGGACATCAGGACCGGGCGTAAGTTCGCGGTCAAGCTGTGGAACGTCGGCCGGTTCCTTTCGCTGAACCTGGGCGACCTCTCCGGGCCAGCCCCGGCGCCGGGGGAGCGGGACATCGTGGACCGGTGGCTACTGTCGCACCTGGCCGACACGGTAGCCGAGGCCACGGCGGCGTTCGAGGAGCACGACTACATGCAGGCGCACCAGGCCGCCTCGCGGATGTTCTGGTCCATCTACTGCGATCGCTACCTCGAGATGATCAAGGACCGGCTCGGCGACGGGCCGGGCGGGGACAGCGCGCGGCGGACTCTGTCGGAGTCGTTCCGGGTCCTGCTCGGGCTGTTCGCGCCGTTCGCGCCATTCCTGACCGAACACATGTACCAGCAGTTCTACCGCACGCACGAGGATGTGGTCTCGCTGCACCTGACCCGCTGGCCAGCGGCGGACGAGCACTGGCGCGGCGACCGTTCGGCCGTTGACCAGCTCGCGGTGATCCTGGACGCTACCCGGGTGCTGCGCAGCGGCCAGCGGCTCGGAAACTCGGCTCGGCTCAGCCAGTTGATCGTGCAGGCGCACGACGCCGAGGCTCAGGCGCTGCTCGATCAGATCGCCGAACCGCTCCGGATCGCGGCGCGAGCCGATGCCGTGTTCCTGGGCCCGGCCGAGCACCCCAGCGGCATCGAAGGGATTACCGTGGGCATCGCCGTCTAAGTCGGCAGCGCCCGGTAAAGGCAGTGGCTGGCACAATGGCTCGCGTGAGGACGATCGCGCTGGAAGAGCACTTCTGGACGCCGGAACTCGCGGCGCCGCCCGGGACCGGTCCGCTCGCCATGTGGGGCCAGCGGGTAGATGGCCAGTTGCGCGATCTCGGCCAGGAGCGGCTGGCCGACATGGACGCCAACGGCATCGACTTCCAGGTCATCTCGCATGTGGCGCCGGCCGCGCAGGCCCTCGCCGGGGCGGAAGGCGTCAACCGGGCGCGCGAGGCTAATGACCGGCTGGCAGAAGCGGTGCGCGCGCACCCAAGCCGGTTCGCAGGCTTCGCCACCCTGCCCACCGCGAATCCGCGGGCCGCTGCCGACGAGCTCCAACGGGCCGTAGCCGAACTCGGCCTAATCGGTGCCCTGGTTAATAGCACTCTCGGCTCCAACGGCATCTTCCTGGACGACGCCGGCTTCGAACCGCTGCTCGAGCGTTTCGAGCAACTCGACGTGCCGCTGTACCTGCATCCCGCGCCACCGTCGGCGGCCTTGCGCGAGGTGCTCTATCACGGGCTGCCGCCGGCGGTCGCGGGCAGGCTGGCTACCGGCGCCTGGGGCTGGCACGCTGAAGCCGGCCTGCACGTGCTGCGGATGGTCGCCACGGGCGTGTTCGACCGGCATCCCGGGCTGCGCCTGATCATCGGGCACTGCGGCGAGATGCTGCCGTTCATGCTGGCCAGGATCGACGCCATGCTGCCCCAGGACAAGCTGGCCCTGGCCCCGTCCGAGTACTTCCTGCGGAACATCTGGGTCACCACCAGTGGGCTGTTCAGCCTGCCACCGGTGCTGTGCACCGTGCAGGTGCTCGGAGTGGACCGGGTGATGTTCAGCGTCGACTACCCGTTCGGCGACAACGCGGCAGGCCGGGCCATGCTCGACGCGCTGCCGCTGGCCCCGGCGGACAAGGCGAAGATCGCCGGCGGCAACGCCGAGCGGGTGCTGGGCCTCGGAGACCAGTTGCGCCTCAGGGACCCACTGAGCCTCAGGGAGCAGTCCAGCGTGATTTAAGTCACGATGATGTTGTAAAAAAGTTTGCATGAGGCAAGCTATTTACGGCACAATGATGTTGTGAAAAACGTCGGAGCAGCCGAGGGCCCCACCCGGGGGCAGGTCGCGCGGCTGATCCTCGAGCTCGGGCCGTCCACCGCCGCCACGCTCGGCGGCCGGCTCGGGCTCACGCCTGCCGCTATCCGGCGCCATCTGGACAACCTGCTGGCCGAGGGCCTGATCGAGACCAGGACGGCCAGGACCTACGGGAACCGGGGCCGCGGCCGCCCGGCCAAGGTCTTCGTGATCACCGACGCGGGCCGCAGCGCGTTCGAGCACGCCTACGACGACCTGGCCACCAACGCGCTGCGCTTCCTGGCCGAGACGGCGGGGCCGGACGCGATCGCCGAGTTCGCCCGCAGGCAGGTGTCCGACCTGGAGCGCAGGTACGCGCCCGCGGTGGCCAGGGGCGATCTGGCCAGGCGGGTCCAGGCGCTGGCCGAGGCGCTGTCCGCCGACGGCTACGCCGCCTCCGCGGGCCCCGCGCCCGCGATCGGTGGAAGGGTCCAGGCCGGGGGCGGCGAGCAGCTATGCCAGCACCACTGCCCGGTCGCGCACGTGGCGGCCGAGTTCCCGCAGCTGTGCGAGGCGGAAACTGAGGCGTTCGGCCGGCTGCTCGGCACGCCGGTACAGCGGCTCGCTACGATCGCGCACGGCGACGGCATCTGCACCACGCACGTCACCTGCGTCGGGAAGGCCGCTGCCACGGGGGATGTTGTAAACCCCGTAACCACTGAGATCACCACAGAGTCCGGAGGGCTCTTGATATGACGACCACCACGCAAGACCAGCTCGAAGGGCTGGGCACGTATAAATTCGGCTGGGCCGACTCTGACGTGGCGGGTGCGTCCGCGCGCCGCGGCCTGTCCGAAGAGGTGGTCCGCGACATTTCGGCGCGGAAGAACGAGCCGGAATGGATACTCGACATGCGGCTCAAGGGCCTGAAGTACTTCGGGCGCAAGCCGATGCCCAACTGGGGCGCCGACTTGTCCGGCATCGACTTCGACAACATCAAGTACTTCGTCCGCTCCACCGAGAAGCAGGCAGCGAGCTGGGACGAGCTGCCCGCCGACATCAAGAACACCTACGACCGGCTCGGCATCCCGGAAGCGGAAAAGCAGCGCCTCATCGCGGGCGTCGCCGCCCAGTACGAGTCCGAGGTCGTTTACCACAAGATCAGGGAAGACCTCGAGGAAAAGGGCGTCATCTTCCTGGACACCGACACCGCGCTGCGTGAGCAGCCGGATCTGTTCCGGGAGTACTTCGGCACCGTGATTCCGCCGGGCGACAACAAGTTCGCCGCGCTAAACACCGCGGTATGGTCCGGCGGCTCGTTCATTTATGTGCCGAAGAACGTAAAAGTGGATATCCCGCTGCAGGCCTATTTCCGCATCAACACCGAGAACATGGGTCAGTTCGAGCGGACCCTGATCATCGTGGACGAGGGCGCCTACGTCCATTACGTGGAAGGCTGTACCGCTCCCATTTACAAATCCGACTCGCTGCACTCCGCGGTGGTCGAGATCATCGTGAAGAAGGACGCGCGCTGCCGGTACACAACGATCCAGAACTGGTCGAACAACGTGTACAACCTGGTGACCAAGCGCGCCGTCGCCGCACGCGGCGCCACGATGGAGTGGGTCGACGGCAACATCGGCTCCAAGGTGACGATGAAGTACCCGGCGGTCTACCTGATGGGCGAGCACGCCAGGGGTGAGACGCTGTCTGTGGCGTTCGCCGGCGAGGGCCAGCACCAGGACGCCGGTGCGAAGATGGTGCACTGCGCGCCGAACACGTCCTCTACCATCGTCTCCAAGTCGGTGGCCAGGGCCGGCGGGCGGACGTCCTACCGCGGCCTGGTCAACGTGCAGGAAGGCGCCGAGCACTCCAAGTCCAACGTCAAGTGTGACGCGCTGCTTGTGGACACGGTGAGCCGCAGCGACACCTACCCGTACGTGGACGTCCGGGAGGACGACGTGGAGATGGCCCACGAGGCCACCGTCTCCAAGATTTCCGAAGATCAGCTGTTCTACCTGATGAGCCGAGGCATGACCGAGGACGAGGCGATGGCCACGATCGTCCGCGGGTTCGTCGAGCCGATCGCCCGCGAGCTTCCGATGGAGTACGCGCTCGAGCTGAACCGCCTGATCGAACTGCAGATGGAGGGGGCGGTCGGCTGATGTCGGCTGGACTTCAGGGGGCGATCGAATCCGCTCCCGTAACAAGGCTGCACGAGCACAGGTCCTACGACCCGGCGGACTTCGGTGTGCCCACCGGCCGTGAGGAAGAGTGGCGGTTCACACCGCTGCGCCGGCTGCGTGGGCTGCATCAGGATTCCCCGGTGGATCCCGCCGCGAAGGTGACCGTGGAGGTGGACCCCGCGCCCGAGGTCAAGACCTTTTCGGCCGAACGAGGCAGCCACTTGCTCGGGCGCAGCTTCATCCCGGCTGACCGGGTAAGCGCACGGGCCTATGCGTCTTTCGGCGAGGCGACCGTGATCACGGTCCCGGCCGAAGCGGACGCCTCCCGGCCCACCGTCGTCACGGTGACCGGCTCTGATGCCTCAAGTTCGGCGTTCGGTCACCTGCTCGTGCAAGCCGAGCCGTTCTCCCGGGCGGTGGTCGTGCTCGACTACCGCGGCAGCGCCACCTACGCGGACAACGTCGAGCTCGTGCTGGCCGACGGCGCCTGTTTGTCCGTGATCAGCCTGCAGGACTGGGACGACGACACGGTCCACCTGTCGCAGCACTACGTCACCCTGGGCCGGGATGCCAGGCTCAGGCACGCGGCGGTTACGCTGGGCGGGTCCGTGGTCCGGCTGGCCCCCTCGGTCCGCTACGACGGTCCCGGCGGCGACGCCGAGCTGACCGGGCTGTACTTCGCCGACGCGGGCCAGCACCTGGAACACAGGTTGTTCGTTGACCATGATGTGCCGCGCTGCCGCAGCCGCGTCACGTACAAGGGTGCGCTGCAGGGCGAGGACGCGCACGCGGTCTGGATCGGTGACGTGCTGATCAGGCCGGAGGCGGTCGGCACCGACACCTACGAGTACAACAGGAACCTGGTGCTGACCGACGGCACCCGGGTGGATTCGGTGCCGAACCTGGAGATCCTCACCGGGGAGATCGTCGGGGCCGGGCACGCGAGCGCCAGCGGCAGGCTCGAGGACCATCACCTGTTCTACCTGATGGCCCGCGGCATCCCGTTCGCCGAGGCCCGCAGGCTGGTCATCCGCGGGTTCTTCGGTCAGCTGATCGACACCATCGAGGTGCCCGAGCTGCGGGACAGGATCACCGAGGCCATCGAGGAGGAGCTCACGGGGGTGGCCCGATGACCGAGACTCGCGAGTTCACCAGGGTCTGCGCGCTGTCCGACCTGCCGGCCGAGGGAGCCCTCGGCGTCGAGGTGGCGGGCGAGCCGGTCGTCCTGGCCCGCACCGGCGGCGAGGTCTTCGCCCTGCGGGACGTGTGCTCGCACGCCGAGGTGCCGCTGTCCGAGGGCGAGATTTACGACCACACGGTGGAGTGCTGGCTGCACGGGTCCTGCTTCGACCTGCGCACCGGGCAGCCCACCGGACCGCCGGCTACCGAGCCGGTGCCTGTTTACCCCGTCAAGATCGAAGGCGACGACGTCTACGTCGCGCTCACCATGAACAAGGAGTCATAAAGTGGCCACCCTCGAGATCCGCGACCTGCATGTCAGCGTGGAAGGCTCTGCCCAAGCCGGCGGTGCCGGAGGTGTAGGCGTCCACCAGGAGATCCTGCGCGGCGTGAACCTGACCGTCCGCGAAGGCGAGACGCACGCCATCATGGGCCCGAACGGCTCCGGCAAGTCCACCCTGGCCTACGCGATCGCCGGCCACCCCAAGTACCTGGTCACCCGCGGCAGCGTCACGCTCGACGGCGAGGACGTGCTGGCCATGAGCGTGGACGCCCGCGCCCGGGCCGGCCTGTTCCTGGCCATGCAGTACCCGGTCGAGGTGCCCGGCGTTTCGGTGTCCAACTTCCTGCGGACCGCGGTCACCGCGGTCCGGGGCGAGGCGCCGAAGCTGCGCGACTTCGTCAAGGAACAGCGCGCCGCGATGGCCGCGCTGTCCATCGACCCGGCCTTCGCCAACCGGAACCTGAACGAGGGCTTCTCCGGCGGAGAGAAGAAGCGACACGAGATCCTGCAGATGGAGTTGCTCAACCCGAAGATCGCGATCCTGGACGAGACCGACTCGGGGCTGGACATCGACGCGCTCAAGGTCGTGTCCGAGGGCATCAACCGGTTCCGCGAGAAGCCTGATCACGGGGTGCTGCTGATCACCCACTACACCCGGATCCTGCGGTACGTGAAGCCGGACTTCGTGCACGTGTTCGTGGCCGGGCGCATCGTCGAAGAGGGCGGCTCCGAGCTGGCCGACCTGCTGGAGAACGAGGGCTACGAGAAGTTCCTTGGGGTGCCGGCATGAGTACGTACCCGGAGCACCTCGACGTCGAGGCGGTCCGGGCTGACTTCCCCGCGCTGGCCAGGAAGGTGCGCAACGACAATCCGCTGATCTACCTGGACTCTGGCGCGACCTCCCAGAAGCCCGTCCAGGTGCTGGACGCCGAGCGCTCGTGCTACGAACTGCACAATGGCGCCGCCCACCGTGGCACCCACCTGCTCGGCGAGGAGGCCACCGACGTCTACGAGGGCGCCCGGGCCAAGGTCGCGGAGTTCCTCGGCGTCGCCCCGAATAGCCCAGGCGAGATCGTCTTCACCAAGAACGCCACCGAGGCAATCAACCTGGTCGCCTACGCGCTGAGCGGGCATTCTGGGTCTGGGCGGCTCCAGGTGCGGCCGGGTGACGAGATCCTGATCACCGAGATGGAGCACCACGCGAACCTCGTTCCCTGGCAGCAGCTGTGCGAGCGGACCGGCGCCACCCTGCGCTGGCTGCCCGTCACCCGCCGCGAGGGCCGGCTCGACCTGGACCACCTGGACAGCATGATCACTGAGCGCACCAGGATCGTTGCGGTAAGCCATCAGTCGAACGTCACCGGGGTCATCCCCCCGGTGGCCGAGATCGCCCGGGCGGCGCACGAGAAGGGCGCCCTGGTGCTGGCGGACGCCGCCCAGTCGGTGCCGCACCAGCCGGTCGACGTGGCCGCGCTCGGCGTGGACTTCCTGGCCTTCTCGGCCCACAAGATGCTCGGCCCGTACGGGATCGGCGTGCTGTTCGGCCGGGCCGACCTGCTCGAGGCCATGCCGCCGTTCCTGACCGGCGGGTCGATGATCGAGGTGGTGCGGATGGAGGGCAGCACGTTCCTGCCGCCGCCGCAGCGGTTCGAGCCCGGCGTGCCGCCCGTGGCCCAGGCCGCGGGCCTGGCCGCCGCCATCGACTACCTGACCGCCCTGGGCATGGGCAACGTGGCGGCCCACGAGGAGTCGCTGACCGCGCACGCCCTGGACGGGCTGCGCGAGATCAACGGGGTGCGCATCCTCGGCCCGGACACCACCAAGGACCGTGGCGGCGCGGTGTCCTTCGAGGTAGAGGGCGTCCATCCGCACGACGTGGGCCAGGTGCTCGACGAACTGGGTATCGCGGTGCGCACCGGGCACCACTGCGCCTGGCCGCTGCACCGGGCGCTGGGCGTGCAGGCCAGCACCCGGGCGAGCTTCTACGTGTACAACACCCACGACGAGGTAGACGCCCTGGCCGATGGGATTCGTTACGCCCAGCGCTTTTTCGGCGCGGGATGACGGCGTCGGCTCTGCGTGTTAGATGAGGACGTGATGCAGCTCGAGTCGATGTACCAGGACATCATCCTGGACCACTACCGCAACCCTCACCACAAGGGGCTGCGGGATCCCTTCGATACCGAAGTGCACCACGTCAACCCCGTCTGCGGAGACGAGGTGACGCTGCGGGTCACCCTGAAGGATGTCGGCGGCGAGGCGGTGGTCGAGGACGTGTCCTACGACTCGCTGGGCTGCTCGATCAGCCAGGCGAGCGCCTCGGTGATGAGCGACCTGGTCATCGGCAAGCCGGTGGGCGAGGCCATGACCATCAGCCAGGCATTCCTCGAGCTCATGCAGTCCAAGGGCGCGGCGGAACCCGACGAAGACGTGCTTGAGGACGCGGTAGCGTTCGTGGGAGTGTCGAAGTACCCGGCCAGGATCAAGTGCGCCCTGCTCGGCTGGATGGCATGGAAGGACGCAACCGCGCGGGCCATGGAGGGAACGCAATGACGGAGAACGCGACGGACGGGATCACGGAGCTCACCGCCCAGCAGCAGGACGTACTCGAGGCGCTGCGCGACGTGGTGGACCCAGAACTCGGGATCAACGTGGTGGACCTCGGCCTGGTCTACGGCGTCGACGTAGATGCTGAGCGGATTGCCACCATCGACATGACGCTGACCAGCGCAGCATGCCCGCTGACGGACGTGATCGAGGATCAGGCCGCCGAAGCGCTCGACGGCGTGGTGGCGGGCTTCCGGATCAACTGGGTCTGGATGCCGCCGTGGGGTCCGGAGAGCATCACCGACGACGGACGTGAGCAGCTTCGCGCCCTTGGCTTCAACATCTAGGTCTCAGCCACGGACAGATAGCAGGGCTCGGCCTGGACGACAGCCATTCGTCCAGCTCGCCGGGCACGTACTACGCAATGAAGAATCCTGCCGCAGGCGGCGGCCGCTGGGTGGAAGTTCCGCCAGAACGCCTGGTGTCCTGGATTGTCACGTTCGCTCAGCGTCACGGTGGCGCGGCCGCGGTAACACCCGAGCAGACCGGCTTGTCCGTCACGTTCACGGCCGCGGACGGGGCCGCGGCCGAATGCCATCCGCCGTTCCCCCCGCTCGGGACGCACCCAGCGGCCGATGAAGAGCCCGCGGCCGATGAGGTGCGCGTGGTAGCCGAAGGGCTCGCGGCGCACGCGGCCGCCGATCGCACGGTCGGCGTCCTGCTGGTGCGCCTGGGAGGTTACGCGGTCGGCGTCTTCGCGGGCTCGCCCCCGCGGCTGGTGAGCTCCAAGACAGGCAGCAGGCTCGTCCACGGCCGGAGCGCGGCGGGTGGCTGGTCCCAGCACCGCTTCGCCCGGCGCCGTGAGAACCAGGCCGCTACGGCCCTGCGCGCCGCGGCCGACGCCGCGGCCGAGGTGTTCGGCCAGTACGGTCCCGACGGGCTCGACGCCGTGGTGCTGGGCGGGGACAAGCGGTCCGCCGCCGGGCTGCGCGGTGACGCCCGGCTGGTGCCTTATCTGGGGCGCGCCACGACGCGTTTTCTCACCGTTCCCGACCCGCGGCTGGCCGTGCTCCGCGACATTCCGCGCGCCTTCCAGGCCATCCGCATTCGGCTGACCGAGCCGGAATCAGATGGCCCCGCTCCGCGCTGAACCAGTAGAATGGACGCTATGCTGCTCACCTCGGACTAGGGACACGCACCAGGGGAGAGGTCTGTCCATTTCCGTCCGTTCTCAGGAGCAGTAAGTCAATGATCGTGGCTAGCGAAATCGAATTGCGGGCAGGCGCGCGCCTGCTGCTTGACGGCGGGTCGTTCCAGGTGTCCGCCGGGGACCGGATCGGCCTGGTCGGCCGGAACGGCGCGGGGAAAACGACGCTGGCCAAGGTGCTGGCGGGCCAGGCTCAGCCGGCCGCGGGCTCGGTCCGCCGTTCAGGCACGGTCGGGTACCTGCCGCAGGATCCGCGGACCGGGAACCTGGACATGCTGGCCATCGACCGGGTGCTATCGGCCCTCGGCCTTGACCAGATCCGCGCTGATCTGCGCGCGGCCGAAGCGGAAATGGCCGGCCCGACTCCGCCGCCGCGGCCGACGCCATCCGCAGGTACGGCAGGCTGGAAGATCGGCTCGCGGTGCTCGGCGGGTACGCGGCCGAGTCGCAGGCGGCCTCTATCACCGCCAGCCTGGGCCTGCCCGACCGAGTGCTGCACCAGCCGCTGCACACCCTGTCCGGCGGCCAGCGGCGCCGGGTCGAGCTGGCCAGGATCCTGTTCTCCGGTTCGGAGACGATGCTGCTCGACGAGCCGACGAACCACCTGGACGCCGATTCGGTGACCTGGCTGCGCGATCATCTCAAGAGCTACCGCGGCGGCCTGGTGGTGATCAGCCACGATGTGGCGCTGCTCGCCGACGTGGTGAACAAGGTCTTCTACCTTGATGCGCAGCGGGCCTGCCTGGACGCCTACAACCTGGGCTGGCGCGCCTACCTGCAGCAGCGCGAGACCGATGAGCGGCGCCGCAGGCGGGAACGGGTAAACGCGAGCCGCCAGGCGAGCGCGCTGATGGCCCAGGCGGACAAGATGCGGGCCAAGGCGACGAAGGCCAAGGCGGCGCAGAACATGCAGCGCCGCGCCGAGCGGATGCTGGCCGGGGTCGAGGCCGAGCGTGCCACGGACCGGGTGGCCAGGCTCCGTTTCCCGGTGCCCGCGCCCTGCGGGCGTACCCCGCTGTCCGCCGTCGGCCTGTCCAAGTCATACGGGTCGGCCGAGGTGTTCGCCGGGGTGGACGTCGCCGTCGACCGGGGCAGCCGGGTGGTGGTCCTCGGCCTGAACGGGGCAGGAAAGACAACGCTGCTTCGGTTGCTGGCCTGCCTGGAGACTCCGGACACAGGAAAAGTCACGCCAGGACACGGTTTGAGCCTTGGATATTACGCTCAGGAGCACGAGACGCTGGAAACCGACCGGACCGTCCTATCGCACATGCGCTCCGCCGCCCCGGACCTTACCGAATCGGAGCAGCGTAAGGTTCTCGGGTCATTCTTGTTCTCCGGTGATGATGTGGAAAAGCCCGCCGGCGTGCTTTCTGGAGGAGAAAAGACGAGGCTAGCCCTCGCTCTTCTTGTTGTATCAGGCGCCAACGTCCTGTTGCTCGATGAGCCGACGAACAACCTCGATCCGGCCAGCCGGGAAGAGGTTCTCGGCGCGCTCCGGGGCTTCCGCGGCGCGATAGTCCTTGTGACGCATGATGAAGGTGCGGTTGAAGCGCTATCACCAGAACGCGTTATCGTCTTGCCTGACGGCGTGGAAGACGCATGGAGCGAGGATTTCGCAGATCTTGTCGCCCTTGCGTAAGACTGTTGTCAGTTGACGCTTCCGGGCTAAGGCTACGATTCCGCCATAGACCCATAAAATATGGCGATCATTTACCGCCATGTGGGTGGCCAATCCTGCGGTCATGCCTGATCATTACCAGGGGGGCGTAAAACCGCAATGATGACCGCAGCTAACGGGAGGTACATGTGGCCGAGACCCTCAGGAAAGGCACGCGGGTGACCGGGGTGGATCGCAGCAAGCTGGCGACAACCCTCGGCAAGAGGTATGACTCAGGCGAAAGCATCCGATCACTGGCAGCCGCAACGGGAAGGTCCTACGGCTTCGTCCACCGGATTCTGACCGAGACGGGCGTGACGTTGCGCGGACGTGGCGGCGCGACACGCAGCAGGAGCAAGACCAAGGTGAAGCACTAAGGCCACGTGCCAGGTGGCACCGGCCCGGCGACGTCGATCCACCAGACCGCCGGGACCCCGCCCGGATAGCCCCTGGAGTTCGCTGCTAGCTGATAGCAATCCCGGCCGGCACGGGAACTATTGCCGCCTCCAGGAGGTTTCCCTGGTCATGTACGGGCGGCCCAACATAACCATGATGCGGTCCTTCAGGCAGGACCCGACGGTTACCCAGCAGAAGCTGAAGCCTGGCACCGTGCGCCGGATCATCTCCTACGCCAAGCCGTACAAGCTGTACCTTTCGCTCTTCCTGTTCGCTACCGTTCTCGACGCGCTCATCACCGTGGTCAACCCACTGCTGCTCCGCGCGATCATCGACAAGGGCATCCTGGGCCATAACGAGGCGCTCGTGATCGGCCTCGCGGGAGCCGTCGCGGCGGTCGCGGTCTTCGACGCCTTCCTCGGCTTCGTCACCCGCTGGTACTCCGCCCGGATCGGCGAGGGCCTCATCTACGACCTGCGCACCCAGGTATTCAGCCACGTGCAGCAGCAGCCCATCGCGTTCTTCACCCGGGCCCAGACCGGGTCCCTGGTATCCAGGCTCAACAGCGACGTGATCGGCGCGCAGCAGGCCATCACCTCCACCATGTCCTCGGTGGTCTCCAACATCCTGACCGTGGGCGCGATCCTGGTCACCATGTTCTATCTGTCCTGGCAGATCAGCCTGATCGCGCTGGTGCTGATCCCGCTCTTCCTGCTGCCGGCCAGGCGGGTCGGCCGGCGGCTGCAGCGGCTCACCCGCGAATCGATGCAGCTCGACGCGGCGATGGGCTCGACCATGACCGAGCGCTTCAACGTGGCGGGCGCGATGCTGGTCAAGCTGTTCGGCCGTCCCCGCGAGGAGTCCGAGGTCTTCGCCGAACGGGCCGGACGGGTGCGTGACATCGGCGTCGTCCAGGCCATGTACGGTCAGGTGTTCTTCATCTCGCTCTCGCTGCTCGCCGCGCTCGCGACCGCGGTGGTCTACGGGGTCGGCGGCAGCCTGGTCATCCGCGGCGCCCTGCAGCTCGGCACCCTGGTCGCGCTATCCCAGCTGCTGGTCAGGGTCTACGGCCCGATCGCGCAGCTGTCCAACGTCCAGATCAGCGTGATGACGGCGCTGGTCAGCTTCGACCGGGTCTTCGAGATACTCGACCTGAAGCCGCTGATCGCCGAGCGGCCCGACGCGGTCGGGCTGCCCGCTCAGGCTGCCGGGGCCATGGCGCCCGAGATCGAGTTCGACGACGTGTCGTTCAGGTACCCGACGGCGAGCGAGGTGTCGCTCGCGTCACTGGAGTCGATCGCGCTGCCCGCGCCGGAACGCCCGGGTACTGCGGCCGGGGTCCTGCACGAGGTGAGTTTCCACGCCCCGTCCGGCAAGCTGACCGCGCTGGTCGGTCCCTCGGGCGCGGGTAAGACCACGATCACCGCCCTGGCCGCGCGGCTGTACGACCCGAACGACGGCGTTGTGCGGATCGGCGGCTACGACCTCAAGGACGTCACCCTGGATTCGCTGCACGATGTCGTGGGCGTGGTCACTCAGGACGCGCACCTGTTCCACGACACGATCCGGGCCAACCTGACCTACGCGCGCCCCGAGGCTACCGAGCTCGAGCTGATCCAGGCGTGCGAGGCGGCCCAGATCTGGGACCTGGTCTCCGGCCTGCCGGACGGCCTGGACACCGTGGTGGGAGACCGCGGTTACCGGCTATCCGGCGGGGAGAAGCAGCGCGTCGCCGTGGCCCGGCTGCTGCTGAAGGCCCCGTCGGTGGTGGTACTCGATGAGGCCACCGCTCACCTGGACTCCGAATCCGAGGTCGCCATCCAGCGTGCGCTGAAGACCGCGCTCGCGGGCCGGACCTCGCTGGTGATCGCGCACCGGCTCTCCACGATCAGGGAAGCCGATCAGATCCTGGTCGTCGACGCCGGCCGGATCACCCAGCGGGGCACGCACGAAGAGCTCCTCGCGGCGGGCGGCCTGTACGCCAACCTCTACCACACCCAGTTCGCCGGCCAGGCGGCCTAAGTGCGATAGCGCCAGCCTGGCGTGCTAGAGCGCATAGCCGAGGCGGCGGACTTCCTCGCCGGCGATCTTCTCAATCTCGGTGATGTGCTCGGTGGTGAGGGACGTCTCGTAGGCCGGGGCGCGGCGACCGCGGCTGCGCGCGCGGGAGGCGCGGGCCTCGTTGCGGATCTCAGCCGATTGCACGGCGGTCCCGACGAAGCGGGACAGGTCAGCCAGGGCCTCGTCCGGCTTGCCCAGCATGTGCTCGTAGCGGATGGTCTTCAGGTGGCCGGCCGGCAGGCTGTGGTGCAGTCTGGCGGCCAGGCGCACGCACCAGCGCCAGCGCAGCGCGCACCGGCCGGCCGGGGACAGCCGCGGCCACAGCTCGCGGTCCTCTTCGGATTCGATGCCGAAGAACGGGTTGGGGAACTCGGTGTCCACGTTCACGAAGCTGGGACGGTACCAGGACATCACCAGCGGGTCGGCGAGCATGCAGGCCGCCACGTCCCGGCCGTCCCGGATCACCTGGACGAACCGCGCGTCGGGAAATGCGTAGGTGAGGGCCTCGGCGCAGTAGATGAGGTCCGGGCTCGCGTCACCGAAGGTCTCGAGCCCCCGGAGTTCCACGCACGGCCCGACCGCGTCCGCCGCTAGGCCGGCGGCGGCCCGGCATTCGCGGGTGCATTCCAGGCAACTGTGCGGCGTGATCTGCCAGCCCTGCGCGAAGGCGTCCCGCATGACGGTGGCGGCGGCCTGCGCCCGGCCCTGGTGCATGGACGGCCGCCGGGCGAAGGCGTACACGGTGCGCAGCACGCTCGGCTGGCCGATCGTGACGTGAAAGCCCGCCGACGCTTTCAGGGCACGGCCGATCAGGTCCGCGCCCGAGTGCGGTGCGCCGACCACGAATACCGGCTGGTGCACGCTGCGGGAGTTAACGATGAGAATGTGACGAGCGGAGGGCATCATCACCTAGCAGTCTGGTTTTTCATAGCGCATCCGTCTGGATGCTCTTAGCCTGGCACGCTTCGGCGCTCATCCCCAGAACCTCGCCGGTGTTCTTCGGCGTGGCCGCTCAGGTTGAGGACCGTCTGCACGAGCGGGACATGGCTGAACGCCTGTGGCATGTTGCCGACCAGCCCGCCAGTCCACCGAGCCGTCCGTGCCGATCAGCGCGACCGATTGCATGTCGCCGACGATGGCGTAGTCTTCGATCCGGTCGGCCATATGTTGTCCTCCTGGTTAGGCCTGCTAGCAAAGGCCCTGCCGATACCGTACCGGGCGCCGCCAGCCCTTAGGCTGGCATTATGCGCGTACTACCCGATGTAGTGGGTACGGGATGGCCCCGCCGGGTGCCCGGCGCAGGCCGGCGTCGGCTGACCGCTGCGGCCATAGCTCTCGTCGCCGCGGCCGCGCTGGCGGGCTGCGCACGGTTCGACGCGGCGCTCGGGCAGCGGCAGGCCATCGTCTCCTTTCGCACGGGCACGTCGGTGCCGCAGCGCCTGACGGTGCGTTCCACCTGCGCAAAAGTCCCGGCCGTGACGGCGCAGCCGCTGCCGTCCGATCTCAGCTCTCCTTATGCGCTTCAGCAGCTGACCTTCCGGATCGATCACGCGTCCGACGCAGACGTGGCTCAGCTGGAGACGTGCCTGGCCAAGTTCCCCTCGGTGACCGGCGTCGTCCTGCAGGATTCGAGCGACCAGGGCAGCTGATACCCGGTTGACCCGGGCGGCCCTGATGCGGTCGGCCGCCGCCGATTTCCCATATTGCCGACTCCATGTATAGTGAATCGATCCTAATTCCTATATAAACAATAGAAATTAACCTTTGGGGTGCTAGATGCGACGTGTCATGGCCGCTGTAGCGGTTGGTGGTGCTCTCCTGCTTGCCGCCGGCTGCTCGTCCTCCTCGTCGTCCAGTGCGGCGGACCCGGGGTCTGCGGCGTCCGGGGGAAGCTCGCCGGTGACGGTCAGGCTTGGCTTCCTCACGAACATCACCCACGCCTCGGCCCTGGTCGGCCTGAAGGAGGGGTTCTTCACCAAGGACCTCGGCTCCGCGGGCACGCTGAAGGCCACCGCGTTCAGCACCGGGACCGAGGAGACCACGGCCCTGCTGGCCGGCCAGCTTGACGCCGCCTACGTCGGGCCGAACCCGGCCATCAACGCCTGGCAGAAGTCGAACGGCAGCGCGATCAAGATCATCTCCGGTGCCGCGACCGGCGGCGCCTCGATCGTCGTCAAGCAGGGCATTACCTCGGCCACCCAGCTCAAGGGCAAGACGCTGGCCAGCCCGTCCCTCGGCAACACGCAGGACGTGGCGCTGCGCGCCTGGCTTAAGCAGCACGGCCTGGCGACCACCTCGACCGGCGGCGGAGACGCCTTTATCAAGCCGACGACACCTAACTCGGCCGCCGTGCTCGAGTTCAAGTCCGGGCAGATCGCCGGCGGTTCCGAGCCCGCGCCCTACGACATCGAGATGGTCAGCGACGGGGGCACAGTCCTGCTCAGCGAGACCGGCGTCACCACCTTGCTTGTGGTGACGCAGACCTTCCTGGCCGCGCACCCCGCGATCGTCGAGGACCTGCTCAAGGCACAGATCCAGGCCAACGACTTCATCAAGTCCAGCCCCGCCGCTGCCCAGGCGGACGCGAACGCCGAGCTGGGCTCCTACACCGGCAAGCCGCTCAAGGCGAGCGTCGTCGCAGCGGCCTTCAAGGAGATCACCTTCACCAACGACCCGGACGCGTCCTCGCTGGCGACCGACGCCTCGCAGGCTGAATCGCTCGGCTTGCTCAAGCCAGTCAACCTGAGCGGGATCTTCGATCTGGCCCCGCTCAACACGGCGCTGGCCGCGGCCGGCGAATCGCAGGTCAGCTCCTAGGAGGCAGGTGAATCGGGTGACAGTTACTGATCGCCGGGCGGCCCCCCCCACCGGGGGGTCCGTCCGGCTGGCGGGCGTGTCCAAGGTGTTCGGGCGCGGCGCTTCGGCCGTCCAGGCCCTCGACCAGGTGTCGCTCGAGGTGGCGTCGGGCGAGTTCACCTGCCTCATCGGCGCCTCGGGCTGCGGCAAGTCCACTCTGCTTTCGCTGGTCGCTGGACTGGAACAGCCCACCTCCGGCGAGGTGTCGACCTCGGGCGGGCAGGTGGCGTTCATGTTCCAGGAGCCCGCGCTGTTCCCCTGGCTCACGGCGGCGGGCAACGTGGAGCTGGCGCTGCGTGCTCGTGGCGTCGCCAAGGCCGAGCGCCGTCAGCGCACCGAGGAACTGCTCAAGACGGTGCACCTGGGCGGGTTCGGTGCTAAGCGGCCGCACCAGCTTTCCGGTGGCATGCGGCAGCGGGTCGCGCTAGCCCGCGCGCTGGCCCAGGACGCCGACGTCCTGCTGATGGACGAGCCGTTCGGCGCGCTGGACGCGATGACCAGGGACGTGCTGCACGACGAGCTCGACCGCATCTGCTCGGAACGCCACCTGACCGTCCTGTTCGTGACCCACAACGTCCGGGAGGCGGTCCGGCTCGGCGACCGGGTGGTGGTGCTGAGCAGCCGCCCCGGCCGGGTCGTCGACGATTTCGCGGTGCCCATCGAGCGGCCCCGCCGGATCGACTCGGCGCCGGTCGCGGAGCTGGCCGCGCGGATCACCGACCGGCTGCGCGAGGAGATGAGCCGCGATGGCAGTTAACAACAGAGCGAAGTACGAGGAGAAACTCGCCTGGCTGGAGTCTCTCGAAGCTCCGGCACCGGAGGAACTGCGCGGCCGGCGGCTGGCCACGCGCGTCTGGGCCGGAGCCTGGCCGGTGCTGCTCGCCATCGCCCTGGTGCTCGCGGTCTGGGAACTGATCCACCTCAGCGGCTGGAAGAAGGATATCTTCCCCGCTCCCGGGCCGACCCTGTCCAACCTCTGGGACCAGTTGCACACCGGTCTGCTTTGGCACGCGATCGCCACCACGGCGGAACGCGCGGTCATCGGGTTCGGCCTGGCCGTGCTGATCGGCGGGGTCATCGGAGCCTTGGTATCCCGGATCCGGCCGCTGCGCGCGGCGGTCGGGTCGCTGATCACCGGGCTGCAGACGATGCCGTCAATCGCCTGGTTCCCGTTCGCGATCATCCTGTTCGGCATCTCCACCACGGCCATCTTGTTCGTGATCATCCTGGGCGCCGCCCCGTCGATCGCCAACGGCCTGATCGCCGGCGTGGACTACACCCCGCCGCTGCTGCTCAAGGCGGGCACGATGATGGGGCTGCGCCGGCTCTCGCTGTGGCGGTACCTGATCCTGCCGGCCTCGCTGCCCGCGTTCGTGGCCGGGCTGAAGCAGGGCTGGGCGTTCGCCTGGCGCAGCCTGATGGCCGGCGAGCTGCTGGTCGTCATCGCCAACCAGCCCTCGCTCGGTGTGCTGCTGTCCACCGACCAGGATCAGTCTGACATGGTCAGCGCGACCGCGATCATCATCGTGATCCTGATCATCGGCATCATCGTGGACCAGCTCTTCGGCTTGGCCGACCGCGGCATCCGCCGCCGCTGGGGCCTGACCGGAAGCAGCTAAGCCAGCAGACGTCGAGCGGCGTCTGCGATGTGGGCGGCGTCGATCCCAGCGGCGTCGAGCAACTCCGGGGTGCTGCCTGAGCCGGGCATCTCGCGCACCGCGAGGTGCGCGACGGCCAGCTCGGTGCGCCCGGTGCTGACCAGGGCGTCGATGACCGCGGACCCGAGGCCGCCCTCGGGATGGTGGTCTTCGGCGATGACCAGCCTGCCCCCGGTGGCCGCGGCGGCCTCCACCAGGGTCGCGGTGTCGACGGGCTTGACCGAGTACAGGTCGATGACCCGGGCGCCGACGCCCTCCTGGGCCAGCTGGTCGGCTGCGTCCAGGCATTGGTGCAGGGTGATGCCAGCGCCTACCAGCGTGACCTGGTCCTCGCCGGACGAGCGCAGCACCTTGGAGCCGCCGACCGGGAATGAATCGCCGGCGTCGTAGAGCACCGGGTAACCGCCCCGGGTGGTGCGTAGGTACGAGATGCCGTCCAGGTCGGCCATGGCCGCCACCAGGGCGGCGGCGCTGGTGGCGTCGCTGGGGTACAGCACCGTGGAGCCGTGCACCGCGCGCATCATGGCCAGGTCCTCCAGCGCCATCTGGGACGGGCCGTCGGCGCCGATCTCCACGCCCGCGTGCGAGCCGGACAGGCAGATACTGGCCTGGGAGATGGCGGCCATCCTGATGAAGTCGTAGGCCCGGGTGAAGAACGCGGCGAAGGTCGAGGCGAACGGCCGGTAGCCGCGCACGCCCACGCCGACCGCCGCGGCGACCATCTGCTGCTCGGCGATGAACATCTCGAAGTACCGCTCCGGATGCGCCTTGGCGAACTCGCTGGCGTAGGTCGAGTTGCTGACCTCGCCGTCCATCGCCACCACGTCGGGGCGGGCCCCGAGCGCGGCGAGCGCGTCGCCGTAGGCCTTGCGGGTGGCCACCTTCTCGCCGCGCTCGTAGGCCGGCAGCTTGACCTCGGCGTGGCCGTTCACCGCCCGGCGCGGCTTCGCCTCGACGGGCACCGGGCCCCGGACGAGCAGGTGACGCTCGCCGCCGAGCTCGGTGATGGCCCGTTCGGCCATCTCCGGCGGGAGCGGCTTGCCGTGCCAGTCCTCGCGGTCCTCGATCTCGGAGAAGCCGCGGCCCTTGATGGTCCGGGCGATGATGACCGTCGGCTGCTCGCCGCTGAGGTCGCCGGCCTGAGCGAGGGCCTGGTCGATCGCGGCGACGTCGTGCCCGTCGATGACGATGGCCCGGGCCCCGAACGCGGTCACCCGGCGGCGGTAGGCCTCGGTGTCCCAGCCGAGCTCGGTGGGGCCGCGCTGGCCGAGCCGGTTGACGTCGAGGATGGCGACCAGGTTGGCCAACTTGTAGTAGGAGGCTTTGTCGAAGGCCTCCCACATCGAGCCCTCGGCCATCTCGCTGTCTCCGCACAGGACCCAGACCCGGTACGGCAGTTCGTCCAGGTACTTGCCGGCCAGCGCCACGCCGACGCCGTCGGGCAGGCCCTGGCCGAGCGATCCGGTGGCCACGTCGACCCAGGGCAGGACCGGGGTGGGGTGACCCTCGAGCCGCGAGCCGAACCGCCGGTAGCCGGTCATCAGCTCCTCGTCGGAGACCACCCCGACCGCCTTGAAGACCGAGTAGAGCAGCGGCGAGGCGTGCCCCTTGGAGAAGATGAGGTGATCGTTGCCGGGGTTGTCCGGGTTGTCCCAGTCGTAGCGCAGGTGCCGGCTGGCCAGGACGGCGAGCAGGTCGGCGGCGGACATGCTCGAGGTCGGGTGCCCGGATCCGGCCGATGTGCTCGAGCGGACCGAGTCCACCCGCAGTTGCTGGCCAAGTTCGGCGGCAAGGGCAAGATCGGCGTCGGTGACGGCGGTCGGCATGAGCACCTCCTGGGGTTCAGCGCGGATGGCCGGGAGACCGGTCCATTACCCGTCTGGTCCCAGTCAACACCACCATGATGCGCCGGGTTCCGGTCGCCCCGTCGATAGCATCCGCCGGGCCGGGCGCGCCGCCTTCAGCGATACGGGATACCCAGCTCGTTCAGGATGAATTTGAGAGATCGTGAGGCGAGCGTGAAACCTTCCGGACCGCTGAATCCGCCGTAGCGGCTGGCCCGGGCCAGGTGCGGCTCCAGCGATATGAAACCCGCGAAGCCCGAGTCGCGCAGCGCCGCCATCGTCTCGCGGACCTGCCCGTCGCCCTGGCCCGCAGGCACGACCTCGCCCGTCGCCGCGACGGCGTCCTTGACCTGCAGGTAGACCAGGTGCGGCCGGAGCAGGCCGTAGGCCTCGGTGAAGGGCCTGATGCCACGCTGGACGAAGTTGGCCGCGTCGAACGTCGCTCGCAGGGCGGGGGAGTTCACCGAGGTGATCAGGTCGGCGCAGCGGCCGGGGGTGTCACCGAAGATCTCCTTCTCGTTCTCGTGGGCCAGCACCAGGCCGCAAGCGGCGGCGATCTCGGCCAGCGCGGCCATCCGGTCGATGACCTGCGCCCGATGCCGTTCCGGCGGCTCCCCGGGCGGGACGAAGAACGAGAACACGCGGACGATCCCGGTACCGAGCTCGCGGGCCGTGCCGGCGATGCGGCGCATCCGGTCGAGCTCGGGGCCCAACGGCGCGCTCAGCGGGATCTTCCCGATGGGCGACCCGATCGCGGACACCCCCACCCCGGCGTCGTCCAGCATCGCCCGGAACGCGGCGAGCTGAGGGGCGGTGAAGTCGGCCACGTTGACCGACCAGGCGCTGCGCAGCTCCAGGTGCGTGATCGACTCGGCGGCGAGAGCGGCGAGCTGCTCACGAGGGTCGGACGAGATCTCGTCGGCGAACCCGCTGAGCGTGACCGTCATGAACCCAGGGTGCCCGTGAGCCGGACTGGCCTTAGGGTCCGCTTGACCTGCGCCCGGCGGGCGGCGGGCATGGCCGGGTCGATGAGCTCGCCGTCGATGAGCCTGAGTTCGATACCCGAATAGCCCCAGCGGCGGCCCGCGGAGGCGGCCGCCGCCAGGGTGGCGTCAGGAAATGCGAGGGTGCTGAACGCGATGCGCGACGGCACGCTCCTTCCTTCGGCACTAGCTGGGCTAATGTTCTGGTGGGGTGAGGCCCGCCCCCGGTGGGGGGGTTGCCAGGGGCGGGCCCGCTTAAGTGCCGCGGAGGGTTACCGCGGGCGCAGGTGCAGGAGCACTACCTCGTCGGTGCCGGAACCGGGACCGTTGTTGGTTCCGGAGGGCTGTCCGGACGTGTAGGGGTCGTCCGGCGTCGGCCATCCAGTGTAGTTCTGCGAGTTGTACTGGAACCACTGCGAGGCGGTCGTGGTCGGGATGATCGGCAGGTTCGCCGCGACGAACTTGGCGATCGGCTCCAGCGCCGCGGTCTGCTGGGCGGTGGTCTCGGCCCCGGCCAGCGTCGCCAGCATCTGGTCGACTGCGGGGTCATTCAGCCGCTCGTAGTTGCCGGTCGCGGTGGTGCCTGAGGACAGCGCGCTGTCCAGCCAGCCGTCGTACATGTTGTACGGGGTGATACCGCCGTTGGACCAGTGCGAGGTCAGCTGGAAGTTACCGGAGGCGACGTCGGCGTTCCACGCGTCCACCGACTGGCCCTGGAACGTGGCGTCGATGCCGGCCGCCTTCAGCTGCTGCGCGACGAGGGAGTCGACCTGGGCGTAGTCGGTGTAAGCCGACGGGTTCGTGATCGTGATCGAGACGGTCTTGCCGCCCTTGGCGAAGAAGCCGTTCGACCCCTTGGTGTAGCCGGCCTTCTGCAGGATCTGCTGCGCGGCGGCCGCGTCGCCCGTGGCGGACACGGTCATGCTGGCGACAGGACCGCTCCACGCGTCGAACAGCTGCGGGGTCAGGCCGGTGGCGTTCAGGACCGGGTTCTCCAGGCCGGACTCGCCCTCGGAGGCCAGCAGCTGGCGGTTGATCGCGGCGCTGATCGCCTGCCGCACCGGCAGCTGGTTGGTCGGCCACTTGTTCAGGTTCGGCACCAGGCTGTTGGTCCCGCCGGGCGCCTCCCAGTGGTGGTGGTAGTTCGGATTGGTGTCGACGAAGCTGTGCTGCAGGCCGGGGATGTAGTTACCGGTCCAGTCGATCTGCCCGGAGTACAGCGCGCTGAGCGCGCTCGTGTTGGACGTGTACACCGGGAAGAAGACCTTCGGGACCTGCACCTGGGAGGCCTGCCAGTAGCTGGTGTTCTTGATCAGCGCGAAGCCCTGCGGCGTGAAGCTGCCCAGCTTCATTGGGCCGGTACCGACCGGGCTGGCGTCCGTGAACGTGGCCGGGTTGCCCACCGAGGCCCAGATGTGCTTGGGCACCATCGCGGTGCCGGCGATGGACTGCAGGTTGGTGAACTGCGGGGTAGCGAAGTTGAGCACGACGTTGTTGCCGGACGCGGTCACGGTGCCGTACTTCACGCCGTTGAGGTTGACCGCTGCGTTCGCCTTCAGCATGTTGAAGGTGAAGACCACGTTGTCCGGGGTGAACGGCTGGCCGTCGTTCCACTTCACGCCCTGGCGGATCGCGAAGGTGAGAGTCTTCCCGCCGTTGGACCACGCGTAGGACGTGGCCAGCCACGGGTAGTACTTCGGCGGCGCGACCAGGTTGAACTGGATCAGCGGCTCATAGATGAGCCCGGTTGCGCCCATGCCCCAGGGTGCGCCGGTGGGGACGAACGGGTTGAAGCTCTGGGTGATGGTGGACTCCGGAGAGCTCTCCATGACCAGCTGCTTGCCCGTGGTGGCGGCACCCGTGTTCGTGTTCGAGCCTGCCGAGCTCGAACTGCTCGACGAGCATGCGGCGAGCCCCGCTGCGAGCAAGCCGGCGGCGCCTATTGCCAGGAACCGTCTATGACTGTGCAATCTCCTCATCAGTCTCGTCTTTCTCTCGTGTGTTCGGTGGGGGGGTTTAGATTTCGGGTTGTGCGTCCGCCTCCCGGCGGGCCCGGGACGAGCTCCGGAGCGGCTGCGTCCAGGCGCCAACAGGCCGCGCCCCGGGTGGCCGTGATGGGCAGGAGGGTCGGATCCTCCTCCCGGCAGCGGTCCTCGGCGAGCGGGCACCTGGGACTGAACGGGCAGCCGACCGCCGCCACTTGCTCCGGATTGCGGAGTCCCTGGCGCCGGGTCCCGTTGGCTCCGCGGCGCAACGTGCTGCCGAGGTTGTCCGGGTCCGGGGCCGAGGCGACGAGCAGTTGCGTGTAGGGATGGGCCGGCTGCTGGGTGACCTCCTCGGCCGGGCCGCGCTCCACGATCTCGCCGGCGTACATGACCAGCACCTCGTCGGCGAAGTACCGGGCTGAGGCGATGTCGTGGGTGATGTACAGCATGGCCAGGCTGAAGCGCTGGCGCAGATCGTCGAGCAGGTTCAGCATCTCGAGCCGGATCGAGACGTCCAGCATGGACACCGGCTCGTCGGCCAGCAGCACGGTCGGCCGGGCGGCGAGCGCCCGGGCGAACGAGACCCGCTGGCGCTGGCCGCCGGACAGCTCGTGCGGATACTTGACCAGGAAATGCTTCGCCGGGGTGAGCCGTACCTGTTCCATCAGCGCGGCGACCTCGGTGTTGGTGTTCGCCTCCTTGCCATGGTGCAGCTTCAGCGGGCGCTCCAGGTGATAGCGCACGGTATGCACCGGGTTCAGCGAGGAGAACGGGTCCTGGAAGACGTACTGGACCTGGCTCTTGTAGCGGCGGAAATCGCCGCGGCTGGTCACCTCGACCGGCTTGCCGTCCAGCTTGATCGCGCCGGAGGTCAGCCGCTCCTGCCCGGCCAGCAGCCGGGCGGCGGTGGACTTGCCAGAACCGCTCTCGCCGACCAGCGCGACCACGGCGCTGCGGTACAGGTTGAAGGAGACGTCCCGGACCGCGTGCAGGGTATGGCCGCGGCCGATCTTGAAGTCCTTGCTGACCGAGATCGCCTCCATGGCGAGCGGCCCGCGCGCCGCGGCGGCGGACGTCAGCGTGGTCGCCTGCTCGGTCATGCTCTGTCCTCCACTGGCGGTTCCTCTGCCGCTTCCTGACGCGCTCCTGGCGGTTTCCGGGCCGGCGTCTCAGGCAGCACGAACGGGCAGGCCGTCACGTGCTCCGGATCCTTGGAGGTGGCCACCGGCAGCAGGTGCATGTCGACCTCCTCGCACGCCGAGGTGCCGTACGCGCAGCGCGGCAGGAACGGGCAGCCGGGCGGCGGGCTGCGCAGGTCGGGCGGTGAGCCGGGGATGCCGACCAGCTCGCGCCGCGGCCCGCGGAGCGAGGGGAACGAGTTGAGCAGGCCCTTGGTGTAGGGGTGCGCCGGCTCGCGATGGATCTCCCCGGCCGTGCCGATCTCGAGCAGCTGCCCGGCGTACATCACCGCGATCCGGTCGGCCAGTTCGAGCAGCAGGGACAGGTCGTGCGTGATGAACACGATGGAGAAGCCGAGCTGCTCCTTGAGCTCCACGATCTGGGCCAGGATGTCGCGCTGCACCACCACGTCGAGCGCGGTGGTCGGCTCGTCCATGATGACGACCTCGGGCTCGGTGGCCAGCGCCATCGCGATCATCACCCGCTGGCGCATGCCGCCGGACAGCTCGTGCGGGTAGCTGCGCAGCCGGGCTCGCGGGATGCCCACCAGGTCCAGCAGCGACGCGGCCCGTTCCCGGGCCTGGTCCCGCGGGAGCCGCAGGTGGGCGTGGATGACGTCGAGCAGTTGGTCGCGGACGTTGAGCACCGGGTTCAGCGCGTTCATCGCGCTCTGGAAGACGATGGCGATCTCGCGCCAGCGCAGCCGCCGCAGCTCGTCGGGCTGCATCCGCAGCACGTCGGCGGGCTTGGTCACCCGGCGCCCGGCATACCGGACGCTGCCGCCGGTGACCAGGGCGGGCGCCCGCAGCAGCCGGCAGGCCCCGTACACCAGCGTGGACTTGCCCGAGCCGCTCTCCCCGGCCAGGCCGACGACCTCACCGGCCGCCAGGCTCAGGTTCACCTTGTCCACGGCCCGGACGTCGCCGCCCGGCGTGCGGTACACGACCGACAGGTCCCGGATCTCGAGCACCGGATCCCGGCCCGGCACGGGGGACGAGGCCACCGGGGTCGGGGCCTGGCCTGGATTCGCGGTCATCGGGCCTTGCCTCCCTCGGGTTCGTCGAGCATCGAGCTGCGGGAGAACGAATGCAGGAAGCCGGCCAGCTTGCCGCGGTGCTGTGAGACGTCGGCGAGCACCGGCGTGGGGTTGGCCGGGGGGAGCCAGTATCCGGCGATCCGGCTGGCGCTGGCCGCGTCGCGCAGGCGCGGGTTGCCGAGCTCATCGATCCCGGTGTTCAGCAGGACCAAGCCGGCGCCGATGAGCGCCACGGCCAGGCCGGGCGGGATGAACCACCACCAGGCGCCGAGCTGCAGCGCCTGCTGGCTCTGCGCCCAGTAGAGCATGGTGCCCAGGCTCCAGTCGTTCAGGTTGGTGACGCCGATGAAGGCCAGGGCCACCGAGGCCCCGATGGCGTAGAGCACCGTGTTCACGAAGCTGGCCGCGATCAGGCTCACCTCGTTGGGCACGATCTCGTGGGTGATGATCCGCCACGTCTTCTCCCCGGTCTCCCTGGCGGCCGAGATGAAGTCGCGGTTGCGGATGGCCAGCGTCTGCGCCCGGATGACCCGCGCCCCCCACGGCCAGCCGAGCAGGGCGAGCACCAGGATGGTCGCGGTCTGGCCCTTCGTCTGCAGGTAGCCGAGCAGCACGATGAGCAGCGGCAGCGCCGGGATGACCAGGAACACGTTGGTGAGCAGCGACAGCACCTCGTCCCATACGCCGCCGAGGAAGGCGGCGGTGACGCCGACGAGCACCGAGAGCACCGTGGCCACCAGGCCGACGAAGAACGCGAGCTCAAGGGTGAGCCGGATCCCGACCAGCAGCTGGGACAGCACGTCCTGCCCGCTCTGCGTGGTGCCGAGCAGATGCGCGCCGTACGGCGCGTGCAGCGACAGGCCGGGCGAGGGATTCTGGAAAGAGGGGTCGTAGGGTGTGACCATCGGGCCGATGATGGCCGTCAGTACGAACAGGCCGAGCAGAATGGCGCCGGCCTTCGCCTTGGCCGGCATCCGGCGCCAGCGACCGGGCTGGGCGTCTTCTTGGGGCAGTGCGGCAGGCTCGGCACTGATCGGCAGGACGGCGGTCATCGCGTGGCCTCCCTTCGGGCGCGGGGATCGGCGAACACGACGATGATGTCGACGATCATGTTGGCCAGCAGCACGGTGAAGGTGATCACCAGGAAGATCGCCTGCATCAGCGGGTAGTCGTTCGAGGTGACCGCGTTGAGCAGCAGCAGCCCGATGCCCGGGTAGGAGAAGACGATCTCCATGACCAGGGCGCCGGACACCACGAAGCCGATCGCCAGGCCGAACCCCTGCAGCTGGGGCAGCAGCGCGTTGCGGGCCGCGTAGGTGTAGATGACCCGCCGGCTGGGCAGGCCCTTGGCCTGGGCCGCGATCACGTAGTCCTCGCCGCTCGTGGTGATCATGACGTTGCGCATCTGGAGCATCCAGCCCGCGATCGAGGTGAGCACGATGGTGAGCGCCGGGAGCAGCGAGTGGTAGAAGGCGCTGCTGATGAAGTCCCAGTGCCACCCCGGGATCAGCCCGTTCGAGTAGCCCTGGCCGGTCGGGAAGACATGCAGCTTGACGGCGAGCAGCTCGAGCAGGATCAGCGCGAAGAAGAAGTACGGGATCGCCTGCAGGAACATCAGGCCGGGCAGCACCCGGTCGAGCGTGCCGCCGTGCCGCCAGCCGGCCACGATGCCGAGTCCGGTCCCTATCAGGAAGGCGATGACCGTCGCCGTGCCGACCAGCGTGATCGTCCACGGGATGGTCTCGCCGAGCAGCGTCGAGACCTGGGCCGGGTACTGCGAGACGTCGGTGCCGAAGTTGAGGTGGAAGATGTCGTCCAGGTACGACCAGTACTGATGCCAGAGCGAGCCCGGATGTCCCACCCCCAGCAGCGCCTCGAGCGCGCGGTAGGCAGAGGGCTGCAGGTTGGGGAACTTCGCCATGACGCTCTGCACCGCGTTGCCCGGCATCAACCGCGGGATGAAGAAGTTGATGGTCAGCGCCACCCAGGCGGTGACCAGGTAGAACACCAGGCGGCGGATTATGAACGACATGGCGGCTCCTATGCCTTCGCTGCTTGGCGGGCCGACCGGGCAGTCTTGGGGCCGCCCTGGCGTGCCCCTCGGCTACCCGTCCTGGCGGCGGCTGGACGTGCCTGGGGGGCCTTTAGTGTCATGACGGGCCGACGAGTCACCGTGCCGGGCGGGCAGCCGCAGCTCGACCGCAGCACAAGCTCGGTCGGCAGCAGCTCGACGGTGGGGGACAGGCCCGGGTCGGCGATGCGCTCGAGAACGCGGGCGCAGGCGTGCTCGCCCAGCATCCGCATCGGCTGGTGCACGGTGGTGAGCGGGGGATCGAACAAGCTGCTGGGATAGATGTCGTCGAAGCCGATGACGGCCACGTCCTCGGGAACCCGCACGCCGGCCGCGGCGAGGGCCCGCAGGACCCCGATCGCCATCTGGTCGTTGGCGCACACGACCGCTTCCGGCAGGGCCTCGCGGTGCCGTGCGAGCAGTTCCTCGCCCGCTTGCTCGCCGCTGCGGACGCTGAAGATCCCCTGCGTCGAGCCGATCAGCTGGCAGTGCGGATGGCCCCGCAGCACGTGCTCGAGGGCAAGCCGCCGCTGGATCGCGTCGGGTGAGTCCGGGGGGCCGTCGACGTGGAAGAGGCGCCGCTTGCCGTGATCGGCGATGAGGTGAGTGATGACGGCGGCCGAGCCGGAGAAGTTGTCGGCCGCCACCACGTCGGCCGCCCGCTCGCCCGGGGTCCCGGCTATGACGACCACGGGGACCCGGGCCGCTAGGCGCTCGATGTAGTGGGAGGCGACGAACCCCTCGCCGATGAGAATCCCGTCGACCTTGCCCGACATCGAGTCCAGTCGGCGGAAATCCGGCGTGCCGACCCCCTCGGCCTGAATGAAGGTGATGAGGAGGAGCAAGTTGCGGTCGCGGATCCGGGCCTCTACTCCGCGGAGCACCTCGTCGTAGTAGAGCAGACCCACGTTCTCGATGTCCTGCGGCTCCACGTCGCGCTCGACGCACACCATGCCGATGACGTCCTTGCGACGGCGGGACAGGCTCTGCGCAGCGCCGTCGGGCACGTAGCCGAGTTCCTCGATGGCCTGCTGCACCCGGGTCCTGGTGGCCTCGCGCACCCGGTCCTGGCCGTGCACCACCCGCGAGACCGTCGCGGTGGAGACGCCGGCCAGGCGTGCCACATCGAAGAGGGTTACCACGATTTCCCGATCAGCGGCATTGCTGTTTCCTCGGATACCTGGTCAACGGGCTCGACATCCAGGGTTCACATAAACGACATGTAAACGTTTACATCGGAGATCTAAGCGCTTACACTAACCCTCAGCACAGGGCCGGTCAAGGTTCGTGTCCACGTCGTAATAAGGAGAGGTTGATGGCGGAACTGGCGACAGGTGACGAAGGCGCCCTCGGCTTCCCGGAAGGCTTCACCTGGGGAGCGTCGACGGCCGCCTACCAGATCGAGGGAGCGGCGGACACGGACGGCAAGGGCCCCTCGGTATGGGACACCTTCAGCCATACGCCGGGCAAGGTCCACGGCGGCGACACCGGCGACATCGCCTGTGACTCCTATCGCCGCTACCGTGAGGACGTCGCGCTGATCGCCTCCCTCGGCCTGAGCTCCTACCGGTTCTCCATCTCCTGGCCGCGAGTCCAGCCCGGCGGCCGGGGCGCCGCCAACCAGCGGGGCCTGGACTACTATCGCGCGCTGCTTGACGCACTCGGCGAGCGCGGTATCGCCGCCACGGCCACGCTCTACCACTGGGACCTGCCGCAGGAACTCCAGGACGGGGGCGGGTGGGCCGTCCGCAGCACGGCCGAGCGGTTCGCCGAGTACGCAGCGCTCACCGCGGATGCGCTCGGCGACCGGGTAGCCCGCTGGATCACCCTGAACGAGCCGCAGGTGGTCTCCACCAACGGTTACCGCAACGGCGACCACGCCCCCGGGCTGCGCGACGCCGATGCCGCGGCGGCCGCCACCCACCACCTGCTGCTCGGCCACGGGCTGGCCGCCCGGGCGCTGCGCGACGTGGGCGCGGCCGAGGTCGGCATCACCCTGGACCTGCATCCGGTCCGGGTGCTAGGCGACGACGGGTCCGGCGATCTCGAACGGGGGCGGCTGATCACCGATGCTGCGGCGAACGGCGTTTACCTTGAGCCGGTGCTGCACGGCCGGTATCCCCAGCATGCTCCCGAGACCCTGCTCCCCCCGCCCTCGCTGGTCGCCGACGGCGACCTGGACACGATTCACCAGCCGCTGGATTTCCTCGGCGTGAACTATTACTCCCCGATCTTCCTCCGTGCCGGGGACCCTTCCGACCTGAGGCGCAACGAGCAGTACGCCAGGAGCCGGGTGCCGGGCGTGGTGGAGTACCTGCCCGAAGAACTGGACCGGACGCCCATGGGCTGGCTCGTCGACGCCAGCGGACTGCACCAGATCCTGGTGGATGTCTCCAAGCAAGCCCCCGGCCTGCCGCTTTACGTCACCGAGAACGGCTGTGCGGCCGAGGACTACGTGAACCCGCAGGGCGAGGTGAACGACGTCGAGCGGGTCAAGTACCTGCATACCCACCTGGAGGCGGCGGCGCGGGCCATCAAGGACGGCGCCAACCTGGCCGGATACTTTGTCTGGTCGCTTATGGACAACTTCGAATGGGGTTGGGGCTACCAGAAGCGTTTCGGGATCGTGTTCGTGGACTTCGGGACCCAGCGCCGGATTCCCAAGGCCAGCGCCGCGTTCTACGCCAACGTGGTGCGGGCCAACGCGATCCCGCTGCTGCCCGCCTCCTGGCCCCGCTGACGGAAGGCCCAATATGCGAGCTGCCACCGGCTGATATAGCTTTCCGTATGCTGAAAGTAACTCCGAGCTACTTCTCGGATACCGTCACGGGGGCGACGCGGAGCAGCTCCGCCCGAGGCCCAGGTGCTGTAGAGGCGGCGGGCGCGTTCGCCGCGGCCATCGTCGCCGCGGTCCGGACCAGGCCGACCCAGGATAGGGAATACTCGACGGCATGAAATTCCGTGCGACGGTAGAGCTGGATGGCAAGACCGCGACCGGGATCGAGGTCCCGCAGGACGTGGTCGCGGCGCTGGGCTCGGGTAACCGCCCGCCGGTCACCGTGACCGTCGGCGGTCACACCTACCGGACGACGGTCGCGCGGATGGGCGGGCGGTTCCTCATCGGGCTGAGTGCGGAGAACAGAACTGCGGCCGGCGTGGCCGCGGGCGATCTGGTCGATGTCGACATCGAGCTGGACACCGCACCACGGGAGGTGGAGGTGCCCGCCGACCTCGCGGAGGCTCTCGCGCATGACCAGGCGGCCCGGGTCACCTTCGACGGCCTGTCCTTCACCCACCGCAAGGAATGGGTGCGCTGGATAGAAGAGGCCAAGAAGCCCGAGACCCGGGCGACCCGCCTGGCCAAGACAGTCGAGTCGCTGCGCGCGGGCAAGCGTGCCCGCTAGGACGGGTCGAGGGCCACGTTCTTGGCGTCCGACCAGCTGCGCACGATGCTGGTGTCGGAGATGAAGCGGACCCCGCAGCCGGGTGCCCAGCGCTGGGCCGCTTCCCGCAGGCACTCGTCGACCAGCCGGGACACCGCTTCTGCTTGCTCGCGGGGAGAATGCACCAGCAGCTCGTCGTGCAGGCATAGCACGATCTGAGCGCCCAGGGGTCCGCACCGCGCCCGGACGATGACCGCCCACATCTTGAACAGCTCGGCCGCAGCGCCCTGGATCATCGCGTTGCGCGCGTACCGGCCGTAGGCCGCGACCCGGCTGCCGCTACGAGGATCCTGGCCGGGAGCAGGCGCCAGCACGATCAGGCGGCCGCCGTAGGTGCGCAGGTCACGGCCGGCCCGCCCGGCCCGGTCGGCGGCGTCGAGGTAGGCCATCGCCACCGGATAGGCCGCGGACAGACGGCGCAGCGCCTGGGCGCCATGGCCGGTGGTCTGCCCGTACATCGCGCCGAGGACCGCCACCTTGGCGACCGGCCGGCCCACGCCGAGCTGCGCCGCGACCGGTGCGTACAGGTCGTCGGCCCGGGCCGCCGCCAGCAGCGCCTGATCCCCGGACACCGCGGCCAGCACCCGGGGCTCGATCTGCCCCAGGTCGGCCCGGACGAACACGTGCCCGTCGGCGGCCACGACGGCCGGGCGCAGCGCGGCCGGCATGTTGTGCAGGCCAGCCGACGCGGTCATACGGCCCGCCGCGCCATCCGAGCCGGTCCACTCGCCGCGCAGCCGTCCGTCCGCGCCAAGATGCTCATCCAGCCACGCGTAACCGTAGGTAGTAGCGATCCGCTCGGCCTTGCGCCATTCGAGCAGCGCGCCGACCAGGGGATGTGCCTCCCGCAGCTCCCGCAGCCGCCAGGCCCGGGTGTCCGGCACGTCCACGCCGACCCGGGCCAGCAGCGTTCGCACCTGAGCCGGACTGCGCAGGTCGGCGCTGTCACCCGCGGGCGCATGCCGCAGCACTTCCGCGTCGCGGGCTGCCCGCAGGGCCGCGGCCTCGGCCTCGTTGCGCGGCCGGGAGCCGATAAAGCCAGTCAGGATCTGCTCCGCCACCGCCCGGTCCATCGGCAGTCCGTCTGCGGACAGCTCGGCGCAGAGCAGTTCGGCGGTGGACTCGCAACGGGCCGTCGCGACGGCCATTGGCCTGCCGTTCAGCGCGGCCAGCGCCGCCTGCTGCTGCCCGGCGACCACGCGGGCCAGCCTGGCCCACCGGGCCATCCGCTCGGGTGTATCCGACCAGCCGCCGCCGACCCACTCGGCGCGCAGGTGCCCGTCTGGTGCCACCGGGTCGCTGCCGTCACCGTCGTCCATGCCGAACAGGTCGAGCGGGCCGTCGCCCGGCATCGTGTCGGTGGCCAGCCCGCGCAGCCGGGCCCAGGTCCAGCCGGGATCGGCGCGCCAGCCGCCGAACAGCAGCCGGTGCGCCGCAGTGATGTCCCAGCACGTCGCCAGCCGCACCCCGTCAGCCGCCAGGCGCGCTGCGGTCTGGCCTGACCACACCGCCCACCTGGGCCGCAGCGCATCATCCGCCCGCCCGACCTCATCCGCCAGGCCAGCACCGGCCTCCAGGCCAGCACCGGCCCCCAAGCCAGCACCGGCCGCGACCGGCCACGCGCGATCCGCGGTGGCCAGCCCGAGGCCGAGGGCGGGGGAGACGACCAGCCCGACGAGATCGCCCCGGTTCACCCCCGCCTGGCGCAACGACGTCACGAGGTCCGCATCTGCCACGGACCCCACCCTGCCACGGACGGGCCAGCATGGGGCAGACAGGTTAGGCGCCAGCGCGACGAGGCCAGGGCAACCGGCCAGGCGCCTGTTTTACGGCCCCAGGACCCGTGGTGGTCCGGCCGGTGCGCTGGCTGGCGGGCTTCGCCCGGGTCCCGCTGGACCCGGGCCAGGCGCGCCGGGTCACCTTCTGGCTGCACGCCGACCGCACCGCGTTCAGCGGCCGGACCGGAACCCGGGTGGTGGAACCGGGCGAGATCGGCGTCGGGATCGGCGGCGCCTCGGATCAGCTGTCGCTGCAAGGCGCGTTCACGCTCACCGGTCCGGACCGGATCGTCGGCGCCGACCGGGTCCTGGACACGCCCGTCGAGATCGGCTCCTAGTACCGCATGCCCATGGCCGCCTGCACCTCGGCCAGCGTGACCGACGCGATCTCGCCGGCCCGCTCGTTGCCGTCCCGCAGCACCTGGCGCACGTAGCCGAGGTCCCGCGCGTACTCGGCCCGGCGCGCCCGGACCGGAGCCAGCAGGTCGTTGACCGCGGTGGTGACCAGGTTCTTCAGGCCCGCAGCACCGCCGCCGCCGATGTCCGCGGCCACCGTATGCGGGTCCCGGTCCAGGCACAGGGCGGCCAGCAGGACCAGGCTGGAGACCGCGGGCCGGCGCGCCGGGTCGTAGCTGATCTGCCGCTCGGAGTCGGTCTGCGCACCCCGGATGAGCCGGGCGGTCTCGTCTGCCGTGGCCGAAAGCGGGATGGTGTTGCCGCGGCTCTTGCTCATCTTGGTGCCGTCGGTGCCGAGCAGCAGCGGCGCGGCCGACAGCAGCGCGTCCGGGACCGGGAACACCGGCAGGCCGTACCGGTCGTTGAACCGGCGTGCGATCACGCGGGCGACCTCCAGGTGCGGCAGCTGATCCTGCCCCACCGGCACCAGGTTGGCCTTGCAGAACAAGATGTCGGCCGCCTGGTGGACCGGATAGGTGAGCATCAGGCCGCTGACCGCCGACTGCCTGGAGTGCGCGATCTCGTCCTTGACCGTCGGGTTACGGTTCAGCTCGGGCACCGAGACCAGGCTGAGGAACGGCAGCAGCAGCTGGTTGAGCGCGGGTACCGCGCTGTGCGCGAAGATCACCGTCCGCGCCGGGTCGAGCCCGATGGCCAGGTAGTCAAGCAGCAGCCCGGTCACGTACTCATCCAGGTGCTCGGCTACGTCCCGGTCGGTCAGCACCTGAAAGTCGGCGATCAGCACGAAGACTTCCGCGCCTAGGTCCTGCAGCCTGACCCGGTTCCGCAGGGTGCCGAAGTAGTGACCCAGGTGCAGCCGACCGGTCGGCCGGTCGCCGGTCAGGATGCGGAAGGTGCCCGCGTCCCGGTCGATCATTTCCTCGAGTTCGGCCGAACGCCGCTGGGCGATGGTAGTGGTCATGGTTTTGTCCTCCCTGGGGCCGGGCGGACGCGCGCACGAAAAAGGCCGTCCATCCCGGACGGCCCTGTTGTCACGCTGGATACGACCGCCCTAAGCGATCGACCACCACTGTGCGCGCTGCATGCCTTCATGATAGCAAAAATCAAGATCATTATCCCGAACGAGGCGCGGTGCGTGCGGCTGTCTCGGCGCGCGCCGTGCCCGGCGTCGTGGTCCCCGGCGTGGTGCTTGGTGTCGTGGCAGCGGCCCCAGTGGACGTGGTCCGCCGAGCCGCGTGCGCGCCGCGCACCGGACAGCAGACTCAGGAGCCAGCCCGATCGCGACGTATGGACACCAGCCGTAGGTCGCCGCGGCCCGCAGCAGCAGGACGGCGGCGTAGCGATCAGCAGGCGAACCCGGCCGACCATCTGCATTGCCATCTGCCGGGCTGTATCGCGGCGCCGGCCGTCTGCCGGGCTGGCCTTCGGGCGGCGCGGTCGGTCGCCTACACCTGGCCTGGGGCGGACCGGGACAGTGAGCAGGCTGTTCCTGGCTGGTCACGCCGCGTTCAAGCTGGTGGTGTGGCGCTTCGTCTCCTGGCCCCGGCTGGCCGGGGTCGTCGTCCTGGCGCTGCTGGCGCTGGCCGCCGACGCGATCCCAGCCCTGGCCCTGGCCGCCTGCGCCGCCGCCCTGGTCACCGCCGTCGCCGCCAGCGACCGCCTGCCTTGGCTGCCCCGCCCCGCTGAGCTGCCCGGACCAGCCGCGGAGGGCCCAGGTAACCTGTCGCCGTGAGGTCCGTGGACGCCCGGTCTTCGGGCGGCGTGGTGCTTCCCCCGAACCTGGGCGTAGTGGCCGAACGAACCTAAGGCGGCCCCTTCACGCCTGCCCATTCGGCACGGTGGACCGCACGCATGGCGGCCAGGAACAGTTTCTCCTGGCCGAACGCCAGGCGTGCGGCCCGGAGCCCGGCGGTCGCCGCGATGTCGGTCAGCGGGCCGCCCGGCTTGCCGTACATCCGCCGGGCCCAGCCCGGCAGCGTCGCGAACGCCAGGGCGTTGAACGGCGGCATCGCTACCTTCAGCGCGCGGTTGCCTTCGGGTACGGGCGGATGGAACAACAGCCTCAGCGTCTCCTTCGCCTCGCTGCATGCGTACAGCCTTGGCCTGATCTGTCCTATGCATCGAGTTCGGCCATGGATGAGGGCGCGGCCCCGGGATCGAGGCCGATCAGCCGCGCGCGCCTGCGCTGCTCATCGACGAAGGCGTCGAGATCCGCCGCGGAGACCGGCATGCCGCTCCGCCTGGCCACGTCGGTGATGGACGCGACCTCGGCGCAGTGCACCCAGAGGAGCAGTTCGGGCTCGTCCACGCGATACGAGGTGCCATCGGGGTCAGTGCCCGTGAGCGACTCGTGAATCTTGCACACCCGTCGTCCCGCGCGCTCCGCCTCCGCGAGGGTCCCGTAGGTACATGTCTCGACGAACTTCCTGGTCCGCCTCAGCCGGGCCCAGGCCTCGGCCTGCTCCGTGATGGCGGTGGCGTTCTGCAAGGTGCCGCGTATCACGCGCGGATGCAGGGCCTGCAGCAGCAGCGCGCGCACGGCCGCCACCCACATGATCCGGCTGTGCATCAGCCGCCACGTCACCGACCCTGGGCCGAACAGGCCATCGTCCTGCCTGGCGGGATCATCCGGGTTGGTATACGTGTAGATATCGCGCATGGTCATCGCTGGCGCACCGCGGGGGCCTCAAATCCGGTGGGCGTCACTTTGCAGCATCGTAACGGCCGAGGATCTCGCGGGCCGTGGCCAGCAGCCCAGTCCGGACCGACGGCGGGTCGAGGACCGTGACCTGGTGCCGAAGCCAGCCAGCCGGTGCACGGCCGCCCGTTGGTGCTCGAACGACAGCGTTACCACTCGCCACCCGTCCTCGCCGGGCGGTGCCGCCGCCTCGATCGCGGGCCCCGCGGCCTGGATGGAATTCTGCGGCGGGACGGGCGGTACGCGCTGCACAGCGAGACCTGTCCGCCGCCCCGTCAGGACGACGGCTTCGCCCTGACCGGCCGGGCCGGCGAGGTGACCGACCCTGCGGTGCAGCGGTTGGTGCGCGCCCGGGTCCTGACCGAACGTGGCGGCAATGTGTGGCCCGGCTTTGACGAGGAGGTCATCTTCGAACTAGGTATAGAAGGTGTGCTGCTGACGCTTACCCAGGCAGGCGGCCCCTTCCCGGCAGGACTTACCATCTGGAGGGCGGGGAACAAGCGGGAGGCAGAAGCGGCGGCACCCTCCGGTATCGTTACCTAGCAGTAGCTCAGGGCTCGCCGGGTCTTGGGTCCGAAGGAAGGGTCAGCGACACGATGAGCCATGTTGCGGCTGACAGGTACGCCTGGGCCGAGCCCGAGGTCGAGGACCTCGGCGGGGGCGTGTACCGGATCCCGCTGCCACTTCCGCTGGACGGACTGCGGGCGGTCAACGTCTACGCGATCACCGACCCCGGCGGCGTCGACCTGATCGATGCCGGGATAGCCCTGGTTCCGGCCAGGGAGCGGCTCACCGCGGGGCTGCGGCACCTCGGCTATGAGCTGGGCGACATCCGCAACTTCTTCGTGACCCACATCCACATCGACCACTACTCTCTCGCCGTCGAACTGCGGAAGAACTTCCGTAGCCTGGTCTCGCTGGGCGAAGGCGAGCGCGCGAACCTGATCGCAACGAGGGAACTGATCAGCGGCAACCACACCCGTAACAAGATCTTCGGCGATGAGAGCCTGCGCAGGCTGGGCGCACAGGACCTGGCCGACGAACTGGCCGAGCTGGACCGGCACGGCCCGGCCATCGTCAACTGGGACGACCCGGATCGCTGGGTGGCCGACGGGACCGACCTGGACCTGCGGACGCGGACGCTCCGCGCGGTTCACACGCCCGGCCACACCCGCGGCCATCTCATATACCACGACGCCGGGGCGGGTATCGTGTTCGCCGGCGATCACGTGCTCCCGCATATCACCCCGTCGATCGGATTCGAGCCTGCGGGCAACCGGCTGGCGCTGCGCGACTACCTGAGCTCGCTGGCCCGGACGCTGGCGCTGCCCGACGCGCGGCTGCTGCCGGCTCATGGCCCGGTCACCGGCAGCGTGCATGAGCGGGTCAACGAACTGCTGGCCCACCACGACCTGCGTCTCGCGGAGATCCATCAGGCCGTGCTGGCCGGCCACGCCACCCCGTATGAGGTGGCGAAGGCGATCAGGTGGACGAGGAGCCAGCGCCTGTTCGGCGACCTGGACCTGTTCAGCCAGGTGATGTCGGTCAACGAGACTGCCGCGCACCTGGAGGTTCTCGCCATCCGGGGTCAGGTGACCCGGGAGGTCTCCGCCGACGGCGCCGATACTTACCAGGCGGCCCCGCTCGCGAGGTAAGCCCCGTCGGTTAGCCCGGGGCCGCCGTGGCTGCGGCGCCCGCTGTCACCCGCTCGGCACCGGCGTAGACGTTCATGGTGGCACCGCGTACGAAGCCGAGCAGCGTCAGGCCGGTCTCCTCGGCCAGGGACGCGGCCAGCGAGGAGGGCGCGGACACGGCCGCGAGCACCGGCACGCCGATCATGACCGCCTTCTGCGCGAGCTCGAACGAGGCCCGCCCGCTGACCAGCAGGACGTGCCCGGTGAGTGGCAGCCGTCCGCCCCGCAGCGCCCAGCCAGCCACCTTGTCTACCGCGTTGTGCCTGCCCACGTCCTCGCGCAGTACGAGCAGTGTGCCGTCCGGGGTGAACAGGCCGGCCGCGTGCAGGCCGCCGGTCCGGCTGAACACCCGCTGCGCATCCCCGAGGCGCTCCGGCAGGGCGGCCAGCACGGCCGGGGAGACCCGGACCGGGTCCGCGGCCACGTCGAAGGCGGACCGGACCCGGATCGCCTCGATGCTGTCCTTGCCGCATACCCCGCACGCGCTGGTGGTCAGGAAATTCCGCTCCGCCGTCTGGCGGCCGGGTCCCGTGGCCAGCCTCCGTCCGGGCTTCAGGGTCACCGCCGCGACGTTCTCGTCGCACATGCGGATCTCGTGCACATCGTCGAGCCGCGGGAGAAGGCCCTCGGTGAACAAGAAGCCGGCGGCCAGGTCGATGTCGTCGCCCGGAGTGCGCATCGTCACGGTGAGCGGCGCGTCGTCCACCCGGATCTCCAGGGGTTCCTCGGCCGCGAGCAGGTCGGCCCGGTGTTCCGCGGCCCCGGCCGCCGTCACTCGCAGCACCCGCCGCCTCGCCGTGTTGCCGCTCATAGCTCGACGGTACGTCTCCTCGGCCGTAGGCCGTGCGGTGGGTGGAGGGGGATCGTCCCTTCGGGCCAGCCGAGCCACCCCGAACAGCCGGATGCCGGGCCCGGCGGGAGGTCGGGCCCGGCATCATGGTCGGGAGGCTAAGCCATTAGTCAGCTGGCGAAGTCGAGCAGCGGCTGCGCGCGGCTCGGGTGACGCAGCTTGGACAGCGACTGCTTCTCGAGCTGCCTGATCCGCTCGCGGGTCAGGCCGAGCGCCCGGCCGATCTCGTCGAGCGTGTGCGGGTTGCCGTCGTATAGTCCGAACCGCATCGCCATGATCGTCGCCTCGCGCGGCGTAAGCGCGTCGAGCGCCGAGCGCAGCTGCTCCGCCATCAGCTGGCGGTCAACGAGCTCGGAAGCCTCGGGCGCGTCGACGTCCTCGATCAGGTCGCCGATGCTGGTCTCGCCGTCTTCGCCGATGGTCGAATCCAGGCTGATCGGCTGGCGGCTGGTGCGCAGCAGCTCCTCGATCTGGTCCGGCGTCCGGTCAAGCTCGACCGCCAGTTCCTCGGGTGTAGGCTCGCGGCCCAGGCGCTGGTGCATGTCACGCTCGACCCGGCTCAGCTTGCTGAGCATCTCGAGCACGTGCACCGGCAGCCGGATGGTCCGGGCCGAATCCGCGAAACCGCGCTGGATAGCCTGCCTGATCCACCACATGGCGTAGGTGGAGAACTTGTAGCCCTTGGTGTAGTCGAACTTCTCGACCGCCCGGATCAGGCCCAGGTTTCCTTCCTGCACCACATCAAGCAGCGACAGGCCGCGGTCGCTGTACTTCTTGGCCACCGACACGACCAGGCGCAGGTTCGCCTCGAGCATGTGCGCCTTGGCGCGCCGCCCGTCCTCGGCGACCAGCTCAAGGTCACGCCGGAGTTTCTCGTCAAGTCCGGTCGCCGTCTCCAGCTTGTGCTCGGCGAACAGGCCGGCCTCGATCCGCTTGGCGAGGTCCACCTCCTGCTCGGCGGTCAGCAGGCTGGTGCGCCCGATGGACTTGAGGTAGGTGTGGACCGAGTCACCCATGGCGGGCGTCTGGTCGTCCAGGTCAACCTCGGCAAGCCGGTCGGTGTCGAGCGCGGCGGCCTCGGCCTCGAGGGTCGCCACATCGACATCTGCCAGGTCCGCGTCGGCGTCGTCGGACGCTGGGTCCGCCACCTGCGCCGCCGCCTTGGCGGCTCGCGCCGTGACGGGCGCGGAGCGTGCCGGACGGCTCTTGGGCACCCCCTGGTTCTCGGCCAGCTCGTTAGCCAGCCGTACGCCAGCCTCGCTCAGCTCGCGCAGAATGGACCGTCCCTCGGCCGGCGTGAGGCCGGCCTGGTCAAAGGCGGTCCTCAGCTCCGCAAGAGACAGGTGACCCTGGCTTCGCCCGCGCTGGATGAGATCATCCACTCGGGTCGTGCTCGCCTCGTCATCTGAGTCGGCGATGCGCTCGACGGTTGACGTCGCCATGGCGATCCGCGGCATGAGACACCTCCCTCCTCCTCGTAACAACGCACGCACTACTTACGTCGTTCAATTGGGCTTCCACCAAGTACCCCTCGCTGCCCCGCGTAGTCATCAGCAGGAGACATTGTTCTGGGCACTATTAAGTAACGTTCTCCGCCTCAGTTTGTTCCCGCCGTAGCAGCTCTTGCCTGAGCCGTACGATGTCGTGCTTCCCGCTCGGGAGCATGGGAACGGCATCGACCATTACAACCTTGCTTGGAGCAGCGTAACGCGGCAGCCGCCCCCGCACATGCAGACAGAGCAATTCTAGCGTCGGCGGGTCCGCCGGATCGGCCGGGACCACCACCGCTATGACGCGTTCGCCCCATTCGGGGTCGGGTTGCCCCACCACCGCCACGTCCCTGACGCTCGGGCAGGTCTGCAGCGCCGCCGCCACCTCGCCGGGGACCACCTTGTAGCCGCCGGTGTTGATGACGTCATCGGCCCGGCCGCGTACCACCAGCCGTCCCGAGGGGTCCAGGCGGCCCAGGTCCCCGGTGCGGAACCAACCGTCGCGCAGTTCCGCCTGGTCAGCCACCCGCGGGCGGTATCCGGAGAACAGCACCGGCCCGCCGATCCAGATCCGCCCTGCCTCGGCAGGGCTTTCGCCGTCGCTGCGGATCTCGATCCGCACACCGTCCAGCGGAACCCCGTCGTACACGCAGCCGCCGCAGGTCTCGGTCATGCCATAGGTCGTCACCACCGGCACGCTCGCGGCCCGCGCCACGTCGAGCAGGCTGGCGGACGCCGCGGCGCCGCCCAGCAGCACCGAGGAGAACCCGGCCAGCGGCGCCGGTGAGCCGGCCTCCGCCAGGAGCCGCTGGAGCTGGGTCGGGACCAGCGAGACGTGCGCGCAGCCGGAACCGGTCACCGTCGCGGCGTCGGCGCGCTCGGCCAGCACCGGCTCGGTGCCGCTGACCAGCGAGCGCACCAGTACCGCCAGACCGGCCACATGGCTGGCGGGCAGGCAGCACAGCCAGCGCTCGCCAGGCTTGGCGCCGACCCGCTGAAGGGAAGCCCGCGCCGAGTGCCGCAGCGCGGCCGCGCTCAGCTCGACCCCCTTGGGCGTGCCGGTCGATCCGGAGGTGCCGACGACGATCGCCGTACCTTCGGCGACTCCCGTGTTCTGAGCCGAACGGACCGTGGTGACGCCCTCGGCGTCCTCGATCGAGCCCGGGCCGAGGGCGCCGATCAGTCCGCCGAGCCGCCCGGCAGGCAGCCCGGCGTCGAGCGGCAGGATCGCGGGTCCGGTGCCGTCGAGCGCCGCGGCCAGCAGCTCGAGCAGCCGCGGGGTCGCACGCTCGACCAGGACCGCGCGCAAGGGACGCATCGTCACGATCGTTAAGGTTAGAACCCTGACTCTGGGAGGTTATGCGTGACCGAATGGCGGCCGTCTGGCCCGGAACAGGGAAAGCGCGGTCCCGGCCTCCTGTCCAGGGGCGCCCAGATCGCCATGAAACGGCCCGAGGGGCGACACGCGTCCCGGCTTGCGCCCTCGTTCGAGCTGCCCAACGTCCCAGACGCCCCTGTGATCATTCTCACGGCCCGTATTGCCCGCCGCCCATATGCTCTCCGCCGCCCATGACGCATGCGTCTCGCCCGGGCGGCCCGGTTCGCCCGCCACTGCAATCCCACCCGTCTCTGCTCTTCTGCGGCGCTCGAGGCCTCTACTCATCGTGCGTTGTTACTTCCCGCATAAGGGCGGTAACAACGCACGATGATGAAAGCGTGCCCCGGTGACGGGGTATCTGGCCGCCATGCTGGCGGGGTTGCGCGCGTTCGCGATCCCGATGCCAGTCAAGTTCCGGGGCATCACGATGCGGGCGGGCGCGCTGATCGAGGGACCGGCCGGGTGGGGGGAGTTCTCGCCGTTCGCGGAGTACGGGCCGAAGGAGAGCGCCCGGTGGCTGGCCAGCGCGATCGAGTCCGCGACGCTGGAGTGGCCTGCGCCGGTCAGGGACCGGATCCAGGTGAACGTGACGGTACCCGCGGTCGGGCCCGAACTGGCCGGCCGGATCGTGGCGAGGTCGGGCTGCCGGACGGCGAAGGTCAAGGTAGCCGAGCGCGGCCAGGCCGAGGCGGAGGACATCGAGCGGGTCGAGGCGGTCCGGGCGGCCCTCGGCCCGGACGGCAAGATCCGGGTGGACGCCAACGGCGGGTGGGAACCCGGGCAGGCGGCGCGGATGCTGCGCCGGCTTGCGCAATTCGGGCTCGAGTATGCCGAGCAGCCCTGTGCAACCCTGGATGAGCTGGCCGAACTGCGTCGACATATCGATATCCTGGTCGCCGCCGACGAGTCGATCCGCCGGGCCGAGGACCCCGCGCGGGTGCGGGCCGCAGGCGCGGCCGACATCGTGATGCTGAAGGTCCAGCCGCTCGGCGGAGTCCGCGCCGCACTCGAGGTGGCGGAGGCCTGCGGGCTCCCTGTCGTGGTGTCGAGCGCCGTCGACACCTCGGTGGGGCTCGCCGCCGGAGTCGCGCTGGCCGCCGTGCTCCCGGAACTCCCCTACGCCTGCGGCCTGGGCACGATGTCCCTGCTGGCCGGGGACGTCACGGCCGAGCCGCTAGCGCCCGAGGCGGGGGAGCTGCCGGTCCGCCGCCCGGCCGTCGACCTCTCCCAGCTTGCCCGATGGGAGGCCGACCCGGCCCCCTGGCGAGAGCGGGCCACGGCGGCGGCCAGGTACCTCCCGGACATGCCACTGGCTGCGGGAGCGTGCGGCAGGTGAATCCGTCCACGGCTTTCGGGATCTCGTTCACCGACGAACTGGTCAGGTGCGGGCTGCGTGAGGTGGTGCTGGCGCCGGGGTCGCGCAGCACGCCGCTGGCGATGGCCTTCTTCGAGGCCGGGCGGCAGCAGCGGCTGCGGCTCCACGTCCGGATCGACGAGCGTGCGGCGTCGTTCACCGCGCTCGGGCTGGCTAAGGCCAGCCGCCAGCCGGTAGCGGTGCTATGCACCTCGGGCACGGCGGCGGCGAACTTTCACCCGGCTGTCATCGAGGCCGACGAGTCCGGCGTCCCGCTGCTCGTGCTCACCGCAGACCGGCCTCCCGAGCTGCGGGGGATCGGCGCCAACCAGGCGATCGACCAGGTCAAGCTGTACGGCGGCGCGGTGCGCTGGTTCTGCGAGGTCGGCCTGCCCGAGGCCCGGCCGGGGATGGTCGGCTACTGGCGCTCGCTGGCCTGCCAGGCCTGGGCGCACGCGGCGGGCCGCGGGGGCGGCCTGGCCGGCCCGGTCCACCTCAACCTGCCCTTCCGCGAGCCGCTGGTGCCGGGCGGTGACGAAGAGTGGCCGGAGCCCCTCGACGGGCGCCCCGGCGGGCAGCCGTGGACGCGTTTCCGGGCCGAGCACACGGCGGGGGAGGAACTCGCGCTGCCGTGGGCCGAACGTGGCGTGCTGGTCTGCGGTGACGGCGACTACGACGGGTCGGTCCTGGTAGCGCTGGCCGAACAGGCCGGCTGGCCGGTACTCGCCGAACCCTCCTCGGGCGCCCGTCGCGGGCCGAACGCGTTGTCCGCCTACCAGTACCTGCTCACGACGCCGGAATTTGTCCAGGCCCACCGCCCCGACCTGATTGTCTCGGCGGGTCGGCCCGGGCTCTCCCGGGCGCAGAGCGCCTTCCTCAGTGCCGGATCGGCGGGTCGGCACGTGGTCGTCACGCAGGGGCCTGGCCGCTGGGCCGATCCGCAGCGCGCCGCCACCGACGTCGCGTCGGCCCTCCGACTTAGCGGGACGCCCCAGGATGGCGCCTGGCTGGATGCCTGGCGGCGGGCGGATGACGCGGCGCGCCGCGCGGTGGACGCCGTGCTCGACGACGACGAGGACCTGACCGAGCCGAGGCTGGCCCGGGACCTGGCTAACGCCCTGCCTGACGGAGCCCTGCTCTGGACGGGGTCAAGCCAGCCCGTTCGGGATATAGATCTTGGTCTTCCGCCGCGGGCGGGCCTGCGCGTGCTGGCCAGCCGCGGCACCAGCGGAATTGACGGCACCACCTCGTCGGCGATCGGCGCCGCGCTGGCCCACGGCGGTCCGGCGTTCGCGCTCATCGGGGACCTGGCGTTCCTGCACGACTCGGCCGGCCTGGTCCTCGGCCCGGACGAGCCGCGCCCGGACCTGTGCCTGGTCGTGGTCAACAACGACGGCGGCGGCATCTTCTCCACCCTGGAACAGGCGGCCTTCCCCGGGTCGTTCGAGCGGCTCTTCGGCACTCCGCACGGTGCCGGGCTGCACCATCTGGCGGCGGCGTTCGGCCTGCCCTATCAGCGCCTCGAACAGCCAGGTGACCTGACCAAGGCCCTGCAGGGCACGGGCCTGCGGATCATCGAGGCTCAGACCGATCGCGCCGCGGGCGCGGTGCTGCGGGCCAGGCTTCGCGAGGTAGCGGCCGAAGCTGTCCGCTCCAGCTGAGCGGTGGCGGCTGGTCAGCTGGAGCCAGGGAGCAGGACTGAGGACTGGCCGGGTCTAGCCGGCCGTCCTCCGGCGGTCTGGGATCATGGGCGTGAGCTGCTCGATGTCATAGCGGGCGCGCAGTTCGGCGATCGCGGACTGATCCGGGGGACCCGGTTGGCTGAGCAGCTCGGCGACTCCTTCCAGGTACTGTTCGTGGCCGGACGGTGTGACCAGGAACAGCATCCGCGCGGGAGCCGTCCCCGGGTTGGTGAACGCGTGCGGGCAGCCGGCCGGCACGAACATCAGGCTGCCCGGGCCGCCCCGGACGACCGTCGCGCCGTCGGCGGACTCCCAGGCCGTCCAGTCACCGCCGGTCCTGATCCGCGGTTCGAACGCGAGCAGGTCGAGTTCGCCCTCGAGGATGTAGAAGATCTCCTCGGCCTCGGCATGCCGGTGCGCCCCGACATCGAAGCCAGGAGAGACGTCGGCTTCGAACGCCGACCACTTACCCGACTGCTCCGAGCCCACCTTGAGCGTCATGCCCGCCCCGCGGAGCCGGTGCCCGGCCCCGGGCGGCAGGACAAGTCCGTCAGTCATGTTCCTCCGGCCGTCGCTGCGTCCCCACTCGTTATGTTAGGGCGGCCCCCGCCGCCGGTCAGCATTGTCCCAGCTAGCTCGCGTGGCGGTCATTAATGTCCAGCTGGCGGGGCATAATGATCCTTGCCATGACGCTCACTCAGCTCAACGCGTTCGTCCTGGTGGCCCGGCTCGGCTCGGTGACCGCCGCCGCGAACGCGCTCGGGGTGAGCGAGTCGGCGGTCTCGCAGGCTCTGTCGGCGCTCCGGCTGCACCTGGGTGACCAGCTGGTCACCCGTGGTCCTGTGGGGATGACGCTGACCGCGGGAGGCTCCCGGCTGCTCGCCACCGCCTCGCAGATCGTCGTACTCGGCGCCGAGGCGCACGCCGCCGTCCGCGCCGCGCAGGGCGCGCCCGAGCAGCTGCGGGTAGTGTCCACCTCCAGCGTCGCCGAGTTCGTGATCGGCCCGCTGACCGAGGCGTTCACCAAGCGTTTCCCCGGCTCGGTGGAGGTGTCGGCCGGCGTCGCGGTGACCAAGGAGATGAGCGTCCTGGTCGCCAACCGGCTCGCCGACGTCGCGATCTCCTCTACCATGCCAGAGGATCCCGCCTTGGCCCTGGTGACCGAGCCGATCTTCAAGTACCGGCTGGTGGTCGTGACCGCTGGCCAGCCCCGGCTGCGCGGCGGCCCGCGCCAGTGGCTGTGGTTCGTCGACCCGGCCGGCACGGATCCCGACAGCGAGACCGGCCAGATGCTGACCAGCCTGGGCGTTGCCGAGGACCGGGTCCGGGTCTTCCCTAACCAGACGGCGGCATGGGCGGCCGCGGCCGACGGCACGGGTGTCGCTCCGGCGGTGGAGCACCTCGTCGCCCAGCGGCTGCGCCGCGGCGAGCTGTCCCGCGTCGACCTGCCCGGCTGCCGGATGGACGCCTGCTGGCACGTCACCGTGCTGGAACGGCGGCACCAGAGCGCGGCGGTCAGCTCGTTCCGCCGCTACCTGAGCACCCCGGAAGCCATGCACCTGATGCGCTCGCCGGCTGGCGGGGTCCGGCCGTCCCGGTTCCGGCCGCCGGTCTACGTCACGATCTGGAGCTTAGAGCAGCTGTTAAGGCGGCTAAGACGCCAGAAACGCCCGCCTTAAGCAAGCACTTATTCGTGTGTTGCGAGCCACACTCAGCCAGCGGATCATGTGACGCGTCGACAGGCGATGGTGCTTGTCCCGAGCAGGAGCATGCGGCATGCGAATCGAATCTGACGGGCACAGCCGCGGTAATCCGCGGCTCTACGAACTCATCGAGCACGCTCCGAAGACCGGGAAGAGCCCGACCGTCTGGGCCTGGCCTGAGCTGATCGACTACCTCAAGGTCGCAGGCCAGCCGGTGGCGGGACCGTGGCCGCCGCACCAGCAGCCGCGGCCAGATCCCGAAGAGGACTCGCTGCCGGTGGCGGTGCCAGACCCCCGATCACAGCCGGCCGCGGCAGCCGACCGGACCCCTGCATCAGGGACCGGGCCGGGTGACCCGGGGCCAGACCTTGGCCCCGACCCTGTGACGGAACCTGAGTCACGGCTGTAAGCGCACGCTCCGTATCTCCTGCGATACCTGGAGGATTCTATGTACCCGTCGCGGTTCCGCTATGAGGCGCCGCGGTCGCTCAACGAGGCGATCAGCCTGCTGCACGACGGCGGGGACTACGCCAAGGTGCTGGCCGGCGGCCAGAGCCTGGTCCCGCTGATGAAGCTGCGCTTTGCGTCACCGCAGCTCGTAGTGGACATCAACAACGTGCCCGGCCTCGCCTACCACCGGACTGACCCGGACGGCACGCTGCGCATCGGCGCCCTGTGCCGGCACGCCGACCTGGAGCGCTCGGGCCTGCTGAAGACGACCCAGCCCACCATGGCCGCGGCGGCGCCGCTGATCGCCGACCCCATCGTCCGTAACCGCGGCACCCTGGTCGGCTCGCTGTGCCACGCCGACCCGCAGGGCGACTGGGCGTCGGTGGTGCTGGCGCTCGGCGGCTCGGTGGTCGCGCGGGGCCCGAACGGTGCGCGCACCATCCCGCTGGCCGGTTTCGTCACCGGGCCATTCCAGAACGTCCTGGAGCCGGACGAGATCGCCGTGGAGGCCGTAGTCCCGGCGGCGAAGGGTGCCAGGTCCGGCGGCTACCTCAAGCTGGAGCGTCGGGTCGGTGACTTCGCCACGGTCGGCGTCGCGGTGGCTATCGAAACTAGCGGCGGGAACGTGACCAGGGCGGGCATCGCCCTGACCGGGGTGGGCGGGTCCACCATCGCGGCCACGGCGGCGGCCGAGGCGCTTACCGGCCGTCCGCTGACGTCCGACACCATCGGACAGGCCGCCGAACTGGCGGCGCAAGCCGCGCGACCGAGGACCGACCATCGCGGCAGCGCCGAATACAAGCGGCACATGGTGCGCACGTTCGTGCTGCGCTTGCTGGGCCGCGCGGACGCGGCGCCGGACCGGGCGGAAAGGGCAGCCTGACCATGACGACGATCGTTTACGAAGACCACGAGGGCCAGACCGGGGACGACGTCCCGATAAGCCGGATCAAGTTCACGATCAACGGCGAGAAGAAGATCGCCGAGGTGGAGCCGCGGCTGTTGCTGGCCCACCTGATCCGCCGCGGACTCGGCCTGACCGGCACCCATATGGGCTGCGATACCACCAACTGCGGCGCGTGCACGGTCCTGGTCGACGCCCGGCCGGTGAAGTCCTGCACGATGCTGGCCGTCCAGGTCGACGGACGCGAGATCAGCACGGTCGAGGGCCTGGCCACCGCCAGCGAGCTGCATCCGCTGCAGGAAGGCTTCAAGGAAGAGCACGGGCTGCAATGCGGGTTCTGCACCCCGGGCATGATGATGGCCGCCAAGGCGCTGCTCGACGAGAATCCCGACCCCACCGAGGAAGATGTCCGCTGGGCGCTGTCCGGCAACCTGTGCCGCTGCACCGGCTACCAGAACATCGTCAAATCGGTGCTGTGGGCGGCGGCCAAGCTCAGGTCCGAGTCCGGTAGCTAGGGGAGGCAGAACATGTCACAGGCACTGGACGAAATCAAGATCGGTGGGCTGGGCGCGAGCCGCAAGCGTGTCGAGGACAACCGCTTCATCCGCGGCAAGGGCAACTACACCGACGACATCACGCTGCCCGGCATGCTGCACATGGAGATCCTGCGCAGCCCGCTGGCGCACGCGCGGATCTCCTCGATCGACGCGAGCAAGGCGTGGGACATCCCCGGCGTGCACCTGGTCCTCACCGGAGAGATGATGGCGACCAGGAACCTGGCCTGGATGCCGACCCTGTCCTACGACACCCAGGCGGTGCTGGCCACGGACAAGGTGCGGTTCCAGGGTCAGGAGGTGGCCTGCGTCATCGCCGACGACCCGTACATCGCGAAGGACGCGTGCGAGGCCATCGAGGTCGACTATGAGCCGCTGCCGGTCATCGTCAACCCGGACCAGGCGGTCGCCGAGGGCGCGCCGGTCATCCGGGACGACAAGGAAGGCCAGCGGGACAACGTCATCTACGACTGGGAGGTTGGCGACGCGGCCGGCACCGACCGGGCGTTCGCGCAGGCCGACGTGATCTCGAAGCTGAAGCTGCACTACCCGCGCTCGCACCCGTCGCCGATCGAGTGCTGCGGGTCGATCGCGGACTTCAACCGGGCCACGTCCAAGCTCACCGTGTACATGACCACCCAGGCGCCGCACATCATCCGCGCCGCGGTCGCGCTGGTCGCCGAACTGCCCGAGCACATGATCCGGATCATCTCCCCGGACATCGGCGGCGGCTTCGGCAACAAGGTCCCGGTCTACCCTGGGTACGTCTGCTCGATCCTGGCCTCGATCCTGCTGGAACGGCCGGTCAAGTGGATCGAGGACAAGACGGGCAACCTCATCTCCACCGGCTTCGCCCGGGACGTCTACCTGGACGGCGAGATGGCACTGCGCCGCGACGGCAAGATTCTCGCCGTCCGGATGCACACCGACGCCGACCACGGCGCGTTCTTCTCCGACGCACAGCCGAGCAAGTTCAAGATCGGCCTGATGCACTCGGCCTTCGCCGCCTACGACATCCCGGTCGCGCACCTCACGGCGCGGGGGACTTACACCAACAAGGCGCCCGGCGGGGTCGCGTACCGGTGCTCGTTCCGCGTCACCGAGGCGATGTTCTTCCAGGAGCGGATGGTCCAGGCCGCGGCGGACGACCTCGGCATGGACCAGGCGGAGTTCCGGCGGATGAACTTCGTGCAGGACGACCAGTTCCCGCACCGCACCCCGTTCGGCTTCCTGACTGACTCAGGGCAGTACGGCAAGTGCCTCGAGGTCGGGCTGAAGGCCGTCGGCTACGAGGACTTCCGGCGGCAGCAGGAAGAGGCCAGGAAGCGGGGCAGGCTGCTCGGCCTCGGGATCTCCACGATGACCGAGCCGCTCGGTGCGGGCAACAGCCGCGAGTACGACATCCTCGGCATCAAGATGTTCGATTCCGCCGAGCTCAAGGTGCACATGACGGGCAAGGCCATCGTCCGGACCGGCGCGCGGACCCAGGGGCAGGGGCACGAGACGACCTGGGCCCAGATCGTGGCCCACGAGCTCGGCATCCCGGCCGAGGACATCGTCGTCGAGGAAGGCGACACCGACACCGCGCCGTTCGGCATGGGCACCTACGCCTCCCGGAGCACGCCGGTAGCGGGGGCTGCGGTCGCGATGGTGTCCCGCAAGATCCGCGCCAAGGCCCGCAAGCTGGCGGCGCACCTGCTCGAGGTGTCCGAAGAGGACATCGAGTGGGAGCTCGGCCGGTTCTACATCCGCAGTGCTCCCGACCGCGGGGTGACCATCCAGGAGTGCGCGATGGCCGCCTACAGCAACATGCCGGACGGCATGGAACCTGGCCTGGAGAACACCGCGTACTACGACCCGCCTAACCTGACCTGGCCGTTCGCCGTCTACATCGTCACGGTCGAGGTGGACCCGGAAACCGGGGTCTGGGATGTGCTGAACATGGTCGCGGTGGATGACTGCGGCGTCCGGATCAATCCGATGATCGTCGAGGGCCAGATCATGGGCGGGCTCACCGAGGCCTACGCGATGTCCAGCATGCAGTTCATCACCTTCGACGCCGAGGGCAACTGCGTCGGCTCGAACTACATGGACTACCTGCTGCCCACCGCCTGGGAGACACCCGGCTTCGAGCTGCACAGCGAGGTCGTCACCCCGTGCCCGCACCACCCGATCGGCGCCAAGGGCATCGGCGAGTGCGCCGCGGTGGGCGGCCCGGCGGCCTTCGTCAACGCGGTCATCGACGCGCTGTCCGGTACGGGCGTCCGCAATATCGACATGCCGCTGCTTCCCGACCGGGTGTGGGAAGCGATCACCTATCGCCGCGACGTCTCCGGTGCCCCGCCGGTGCGTTCCGACTGACACGGAGTTGCTGATGGAAGGCTTGGGCGTACTGCAGCAGATGGGTGAGCTGACCCGCCGCGGGGAGGCGTTCGCCCTGGCGACCGTGGTCTGGCGCCAGGGGCCGTCCTCCAGCCAGTCAGGTTCGCGTGCGATCATCACCGCCGAGGGTGAGCTGCACGGCTGGATCGGCGGCGCCTGCGCCGAGCCGGTCGTGATCCGCGAGGCGCAGCGGGTGATGGCGGAGGGCACGGCCAAGCTGCTGCTGCTCGGTACGCCGGAGCAGTTCGGCGCGGCGGTCCCGGACGGAATGACGGTGGTCCCCATCTCCTGCCAGAGCGAGGGCGCGATCCAGGTCTACATCGAGCCGGTACTGCCGGTGCCGCACCTGGTGATCATCGGCGACTCCCCGATGGCCCGCACGCTAGCCAGCCTGGCCGGGGCGCTCGGCTGGCGGACTGACCTGGTCCGCGGCCCCGATTTCACGCCGGGAACCGCGGATGAGCGGTCCATGATCGTGGTGGCCACCCAGGGCCATGATGACGAGGACGTGCTCGAGCGTGCGGTCGCCGCCAGGCCCGCCTACCTGGGCCTGGTCGGGTCACGCAAGCGCGGGGCCACCGTGCTCGGCTACCTCGCCGAACGGGGGGTGCCGCAAGGCCAACTCGACCGGGTACGGGTGCCGGCCGGCCTGGACCTGGGCAGCACGACGCACCAGGAGATCGCGGTCGCCATCCTGGCCGAACTGGTCCAGCTGCGAGCCTCCGGCGTGCTGGCGGGGTCAAGGGTCAGCACGTCCGCAACAGGATCCGCGCGGCAGGCTGGGTCGGAGAGGACCCGGCCCGCCGCGCGGTCAGCGCAGGACCCGGTCTGCGGGATGACGGTGTCCCCGGATGGCTGCCCGGTGCGGTATGAGGACGCCGACTACTACTTCTGCTGCGCCGGCTGTCGCCAGGCGTTCGAGAAAGACCCTGGTGCTTACGTGAGAAGAGAGACCCGATGCTGATCAAGAACGAGTTCGAGGTCGCCGAGCCGGTCGAGAAGGTCTGGCAGTTCTTTGAGAACATCCCCCAGGTGGCCGCGTGCCTGCCAGGCGCCGAACTCACCGAGGACCTCGGCGACGAAAAGTACAAGGGCAAGGTCGCCGTCCGGATGGGCCCGGTCCGCCTGCAGTTCGCCGGCACCGCTGACATCACCGAACGCGACGAAGCGGCCAAGCGCGTGGTCGTGCACGCGAGCGGCGCCGACGAGAAGGGCCGCGGCCAGGCAAACATGGTCGTGACCGCAACGCTGACGCGCGCGGGGCGCGGCACCAAGGTCGGCGTCGCCCAGGACCTGCAGCTATCGGGTGCGGCGGCCCAGTACGGCCGGGGCATGATCGCCGACGTCACCGCCGTGCTGATGCGCGATTTCTCGGCGAACATGCAGGACCGGATCGAGCGGATCGAGCGGGGTGAGTCCACCGAGCAGATCGCGGCGGCCGCCGCGACCCCGGCCAAGGGCTTCACCCTCGGCCTGCGGGCCGCGCTGATGGCCCTGAGCCGGGTCTTCCGCCGCTTCTTTATGCCGTACCAGCCCGCGAGCTGAGCAAGACAAAGGAGAGCCAGTCATGGTCCTGTGGTGGATTGGGAACGCGATTCTGCTGCTCGTGGTGCTGCCGGTGGTCATCTTCCTGCTCAACCGCGTCCTGGCGGCGGTGGAGCGGATCCGCGGCGCCACCGACGACATCCTGTCCGGCGGGGTGGCCCTCGTCGGCGAACTCAACGGCGTGCCGGAGGCGCTGGCCGTCACCGACACCACCATCAAGGAAGTCTCGGTCGGAGCGGTCCGTTACGCCGGTTCCGTCGCCAAGCTCCTCGGCTGAATAGATTCGGCTGAATAGATAAGGAGAACGGTCATGCCAGCTGCCGCCTGGGCGACGCTGATCATCGCCGCGCTGATCATCGCGATCACCGCGGTCGGCCTGCTCCGGGTTATCTTCCACCTCAGGGCGATCCGGAAGACCCTAGTCGCGACCACCGGGGGAGTGCAGGCCGTCGCGAGCCTGACGAGCACGGTGCCCGCGCGGCTGACCTCGGTCAATGCGAACCTGAAACCCGTCCGCGACTTCTGCGAAACGGTCTGAGCCGAGGGAGCCATCCATGGAACCAAATGCCCTGGCCGCAGGGACCGCGGCAACCAGCACCACCGGCTGGGTGGTGGGCTACACCATCGGCATCATCATCGTGCTCGTGGTGGTGGCGCTCGTGGTGCCGATCTTGATGCTGGCCCGGTCGATCGGCAACGAAGCGCCCAAGATCAACGACGCGCTGACCGAGGCGGTGCATAACACCGCGCCACTCGGCGCGCTGCGCACCACGATCGAGCACGCCACGATCATCATCGGCGGCCTGCAGCGCGGCCGCGCCAGGCTGGGAGGGTAGCGATGCACGCACTGGCCATGTCCTCGACCGAGCACAACCTGTGGACGATCGCGAACATCCTCGGCATTGTTGTGGTGGTCGCGGTCGCCGCCCTGCTGAGCCTGCTCATTTACTTTGTGAAGATCATCGACCGCCGCGTCGTCGCCGTGCGGGACACGCTCAAGGCGGCGGCGGCGAATACCGCGGACACCGCGCTGATCCCGCAGGTGGCCACCGGCGTCGAGGCCGTCCTCGCCGAGGGTCTGCAGCACCATTTGTTCCTCGGCCGCGTGCTCGGAAAGGTGCGATCCTAATGACCGGGCTGGTCATTTTCACCGTCATAGACGTCGTCCTGCTGATCGCCGGCCTGGCGTTCTACCTGTTCTGGGTGGGTACGCTGCTGACCCGCATCGCCGGGAACCTGGAGGAAAGCGCCGAGATCGTCCGCACCATCGTGGGCCACGCCAAGCTCATCGGGCCCGGAGTGGAGCACATCAACGAGACCGGCGGCGTGGTCGCCGGTGCGCTGCCGCTGCTGTACGGGATGGCCGAGGGCATCGTGGCCGGGGTCACCCCCAGGCCCGAGGCGCCCGCAGTGCCCGAACCGGCCCGGCCGGCCTCGGGCACGCGCCGCTCGCGCCTGCTCGACGCGGTCGGGTTCCGCTCGCCGGGCTAGCCGGGCGAGGACCCGGGCGGACGCGCCGGGTCCTTGGCCAGGCTGGGGGAGGATGAGGTGGTCCCGCCGATCCACTCGTCCTTCCACGTCTGGTCGTACTGCTGGTGGTTACACCGAGGCTGGTAGACCGCGGTAAGCTCCCTGGCGATCTGCTCCCGGTGCGACCGGCCGCCGCCCGGTACCTCGAAGGTGCAGATGTAGACCTTCCACTTGGAGCCGGCGCGCTTGACCCAGCAGGACGCACGCGGGTGCTGAAACGGGAACCGCTCCGCGGACAGGTCGTCGGAGTGGCCCACGTAGATCACCGCGTACTTGTCCGGCTTGGCGTCGGGCTCGGGTTTATACGCGATCGCGTACACGGCCGCCGTGGTCGGCGGGGTCCAGCCGGCCAGCACCCGGGGACCCTCGAACGGGTATCCGGCCAGCGAGCCAAGCCGGATCATCCGAGGGCGTCCTGGTCCTCGCCGACCGGCTCGGTCCGCGTCAGCGGGGCCGCCGGCAGGCCCGCCGTCCGGGCGGCGCGCCAGAACTCCGCGGTGGCCCGCTCGATCGCCTCCTCGCGGCTGGCCGCCTCCACGATCAGCTGTGCGCCGAACCGGCTGGTGCCGATCCCGGTGGCGATGCCGCCGTTGGCGGCGACCGCGTTGGCCAGCTCGACCACCTGCTCACGGGTCAGCACGCTGTCGCCCTCAGCCTCGATCCCGACGCTCCACCGCACCGGCAGCCTCCCTAATTGAGCCCTGGCAGCAGCGTAGCGAGTTTCTCCAGGCTAGCCAGATCGTGGCCGGACAGCAGCAGGTCGACGTGCGGCGCGGCGACCATCATCCCCAGCGTGCTCGGCCGGAAGGCTGGGTCGTCGCCCTTGTGCGGGTTCAGCCAGATCAGCCGGTGGCTCAGCCGGGCTAGCCGTTCCATCGCCGCGGCCAGTACGGCGGGGTCCCCGCGGTCTAGGCCGTCGGAGCAGATCACCACGATGCCGCCCCGGCAAAGACCCCGGCGCGCCCAGTCACGGACGAAAGCATCTAGGCTGTCGCCGATCCTGGTCCCGCCGTCCCAGTCGAAGGCCGCCTGCGCCGCCCGCTCCAGCGCCTCGTCCGGGCTCCGGCACGCCATCGTCCCGGTCACCCGGGTCAGCCGGGTGCCGAAGCAGAAGACCTCGACCCGCCCGGCCGACCGCTTGGCCGAGTGCGCGAACTGCAGCAGGCTGCGCGAGTAATCGGCCATGGAGCCGGAGATGTCGAGGATCAAGATGAGCGGCCGCAGCCGGACCTTACGCCGCCGCCAGTACAGTTGCGCGGGCTCGCCGTGCATGCGCATGGATTCCCGGACGGTCCGGCGGGGGTCGGGACGGATGCCGGACCTCGCGGCGGCGGTGCGCCTGGTGCGGCGGCGTGGCGGCGTCAGCCGCATCCTCGCCATGATCCGGCGCAGCGTCGCTAGTTCCTCGGGCGTGCAGGCCGCGAACGACTTGTGCTTGAGCGCGTCGACATCCGAGGCCATCCAGCCCAGCACGGCCTCTTCCTCCTGGGCGTCCTGGCCTGGCTCGGTGGCAGGAAGCGCCAGCGCGCCCTGCGCCTGCGCCGACGTGCGCAGCATGAGCATCAGTTCCGAATCCGGATCGTCGGCGCCTAGGAAGAACCGGCGGAACACCTCGTCGTACCGGGCGATGTCGTCGTACCGGCTTGCCAGCGTCGTCCGCCCGGCCCAGTACAGGTCGACCAGGTCGGCGGGGTCCAGCTTGCTCAGCGCCGAACAGTACACCAGGACGTCTCCCGAGCCCACCGCGAGCCCGGCCGCGCGCAGTTCGCCGGCGAAGCGGACGAGCAGGCTGGTGAGGGCATCAGGACGCACCAGAGGTGATCTCCTCCAGGTTGTCGCGGACCACCTCGAGGTCATCCCGGTCCTTGATCACAGCGCCGAGCGTGTCCTGCGCGTTGCCGGGGTGCAGGTCCGTCTCGCCGAGGAAGTCCAGGGTGCGGGCCCAGTCGATGGTTTCCGCCACCCCAGGCGGCTTGGCCAGGTCGAGCTCGCGGAGCCGGTGGACGGCGGCGACGACCTTGCGGGCCAGCGCCGCGGGGACGCCGGGTTCCCTGATCAGGACGATCTCGACCTCGCGTTCGGCGGCCGGGTAGCCGATCCAGTGGTACAGGCAGCGCCGTTTGAGCGCGTCGTGCAGTTCCCGGGTCCGGTTGGAGGTGAGCACCACGAGCGGCGGGCTCTCCGCCTTGACGGTGCCGATCTCGGGGATGCTGATCTGGAAGTCGGAGAGCACCTCAAGCAGGAAGGCCTCGAATTCGTCGTCGGCCCGGTCGATCTCGTCGATCAGCAGTACCGCCTGATCGCCGGCCCGGACCGCCTCGAGCAGCGGCCGTTCCAGCAGGAACTTGGGACCGAACAGCTTGTCCACCGCATCGGCCCCGGCCGCCTGGTGTTCGGACAGAGCCCGGATGTGGAGCATCTGCCGGGCGTAATCCCACTCGTACATGGCCTGATTGGTATCGATGCCCTCGTAGCACTGCAGCCGGATCAGCTTGCGGCCGAACGCTGCCGCGATGACCTTGGCCACTTCGGTCTTGCCGACGCCCACCTCGCCCTCGAGCAGAACTGGCCGGTTCAGCGACAGCGCGACGAACAGCGCCGTAGCCAGTCCGCGGTCAGCCAGGTAGCCGCCCTGCCGCAGGGTCTCGGTCAGCTCGCCGACGGTGCCCGCGTTCTCCATCCGCTAGGACTCGGACCCGAGGACCAGGTCCCGCACGCTGCCCGCCGCCGGGTTCAGCTTGCCCTCGCGCGCCAGCTGAGTCCGCCAGGCGACGCGCAGGTCGCCGTCGGTCTCCTCGGCCAGGCCGTCGAACCCTACGTCGGACATCCTCTTGCAGGACTTGGTGGTGCCGCAGGCTTCCTCCACATCCTGGGCGGTCTGCCCCTGAGCGCTCCACACCTCGCGGAGCACCTCGAGGACTTCTTCGGTGTTGCCGCTCATCTGCTGCACCCTCCTGGACGGCACTCTCGTCTCCTACCTGACTGTAGGCCCTGGTCGCTGACCGTGCGACCGCAGATTAAGAGTTCTCTTATCCGGCCGACCTAGGTGGTCGCGCGGTCGGCTGAGACCGCGAACTGCCAGGTGGCCACGCGGAGCACAGCCATACGGTCATTATCGGGCCAGGCAAGTACCAGGCCCGTTCGGGAAAAGATCTTTTGATCCGAACGGAGCTCGTTATCAGCCCCGGTCCTCCAGCGCGCCGCGCATGGGCTGGAGCTTGACCAGGGTCTCCGCTAGCTCGGCGGCTGGCTGCGAACCTGCTACGATGCCGCACCCGGCGAACAGCCGGGCGGTGCGCCCGGAGAGCTGGGCACACCGGAGCGCGATGCCCCACTCGCCGTTGCCTTCGGCGTCCATCCAGCCGACCGGGCCGGCGTAGCGCTCCCGGTCCATATGCTCGAGTTCGCGGATGAGTTCGAGCGCGGCGGCGGTCGGGGTTCCGCAGACGGCGGCCGGCGGGTGCACGGCCCCGGCCAGGGCCAGCGCTGATTTCGGCGTCCCGCCGTCGGTCAGCGTGCCGCGGACGCGGGTGCCGAGGTGCTGCAGGTTCGGGAACTTCAGCAACGCCGGACGCGGCTCGACCTCGAGCGTCTCGCACAGCGGCTCGAGCGCCTCGCGGATCGAGTCGACCGCGTAGGCGTGTTCCTCGTTGTTCTTGGCCGAGGCCAGCAGTTCGGCGCCCAGTGCCTCGTCTTGCGCCCGGTCCGCGCCGCGCGGCAGAGTGCCGCCGAGCACCAGCGCGCTGACCTCGTAGCCATCCCGGCTGACGAGCAGTTCGGGGGTCGCGCCGACCATGCCGTCACAGGCGAACGTGAAGCAGTCCGGATAGCGCGCAGCCAGCCTGTGCAGCAGGACCCGCGCGTCGATGGGCTCATCAGCGGTGCCGAACACGTCACGGGCGAGCACGACCTTGCGCAGGCCGCCGCCCTTGATCGCGGCGACCGCCTCGGCCACCGCCCGCTCCCAGCGCGACCCGGGCAGGCTGCCCTCCCGCCAGCGCAGGCCAGTCGGGGGGACCAAGCCCTGCCCAAGGGGGGCCTGAGGGGATGGGTCCCCCAAGAAGCGGGGGGGTATGGGGGGGTCGTCCGCCCGGCCAGCAGCGTCCCCCCGGGCCAGCACAGTCGTGAGCCAGGCGAGACCGCGGCCGTCCCGGCCGAGCACCATGCGGGGGACGATCAGGACGGATCCGTCCGATGACGCGTCGAAGGTGAAGGTGCCGAACGCGACTAGCCCCGAGCCGCGCACTTTTACCTGGTCGTCCACGTCGGCGGCGTCGAACACCGAACGGAGCCACTTCTCCCCGGCGGTGAACCTGTCCTCTCCGGCGGGCAGCGTGACCCGGACCGCCTCACCCCAGCCGGCCAGGCCAGCCCCGTGATGCACCCAGGCGACCACGTCCGGCTGGGGGATGCGCTCGAGAAGATTCCCCGGGTCAGGGACCGCGACAGTCTGCACGGACAGCCGCCCGGTTTCCGGGCGGCTCAGCACCTGCACGCTGCCGTCTGAGTCCGCTGAGCCGCCTGTGCCACCTGGTCACCCGCCACGAACCCACATTCTAGGTGCCGTCTGTCACTGCACCCGCTTCCGGGTTCGCCAGTGCACTCGGCCACCAGACGTGCCGTCCGATATCCAAGGTCAGCGCGGTCACGAGCACCGAGCGGACCACGATCGTGTCGAGCAGGACGCCCAGCGCCACCGCGAACCCGATCTCGGTGAATTCCACGAGCGGCAGCGTGCCGAGCATGGCGAACGTGCCCGCCAGCACCAGCCCCGCTGAGGTGATCACGCCGCCCGTGGCGGCCAGGCCGGTGATCGCTCCTCGCCGGGTGCCCGACCGGATCGACTCCTCCCGCACCCGGGTCATCAGGAAGATGTTGTAGTCGATGCCGAGGGCCACGAGGAACACGAAGACGAACAGCGACACTGAGGTATCGGCGCCCGCAAACCCGAACACGTGCTTGAAGAACAGCGAGGAGATGCCGAGGGCGGCGCCGAAGGACAGCACGACGGTGGCGATCAGCATGAGCGGCGCCACGATCGCCCGCAACAGCAGGCCCAGGATGATCAGCACCACGCCGAGGATCAGCGGGATGAGCAGGTTCCGGTCATGGGTGGCGGCGGCCTCCACGTCCTTGTTGATGGCCGTGCCGCCACCCACCTTGGCCTCGGCGCCCGGGATAGCGTGCACCGTGGTCCGGATCTTGTCCACCAGCGTGTACGCGGCCGGGCTGTCCGGCGGCGGGGTCATCGTCGCTTGCAGAAAGGACACGCCGTCCTTGGTCACCGGCGGGGTGACCGAGGCGACGCCGGGCGTGGCGGCGAGCGCGTTCCTAACATGTCCCGCGCTGGAGGCGGTGGCGATCACGTCCACTGGTTCGCCGGAGCCTGCCGGGAAGTACCTGGCCAGCACCTGCTGGGCGGTGATCGACGGCGGGGTGCCGCGGAACGACTCGGCCACGGTCAGCGTGCCGAACCTGAACCCGATCAGGCCGGCCGCGCCGGCGCCGAGCAGGATCGCGGTCACCACCCACACCGTGCGCGGACGGCGGCTGATGGCGTGCCCGACGCGCGACCACAGGCCGCTCCTGGTGGGTTCGGCCGAGCCGTAACCGGGCCTGGCCGGCCAGAAGATCCACCGGCCGAAGACCACCAGCATCGCGGGTAGCAGCGTGATCATGGCGATCAGGCCAAGGGCGATCCCGATGGCGGCGACCGGGCCGAGCCCGGAGATGTCATTGGACTCGGCCGCGAGCAGGCAGAGCATGCCCGCCACGACGGTCAGCCCGCTGGCGATGATGGCCGGCCCCGCTCGGCGCAGCGCCACCGCCATGGCCTCGTGCCGGTCGGAGTGCCTGCGCAGTTCCTCCCGGTACCTGGCGATGAGCAGCAGCGCGTAATCGGTGCTCGCGCCGATCACTAGCACCACCAGGATGCCCTCGCTCTGCCCGCTGACGGTCAGGTTGGCATGCTGGGTGAGCAGGTAGATGACGGCCTGGGCTACGGTCAGCGCCACGCCCGCGGACAGGATCGGCAGCAGCCACAGGACCGGGCTGCGGTAGGTCAGCAGCAGGATCCCGATGACCACGGCCAGAGTGGCGTACAGCAGCGTGGTGTCGATGCCCTTGAATATCTTGACCTCGTCGGCAGCGCTGGCAGCCGGGCCGCCGACGTACACGCTCAGGCCTGCGCTGTCCTTGCTGGCGGTGTTCTTAACATTCGAGACGAAACCGCTCAGGTCGCTGTTGTAGCCGAGGTCCGCGCCGATGACGGTCTCGATCGCCTTATGGTCCTTGGACACGACCGGCGGGGCTACCCGCCCGTTCACGACGGACAGCGAGGCAAAGTACCGCGCGTCGGCCCTCGCCTTCTGCAGGTCGGCCGTTGTCACCCCGCTGTCGCGCACGTACACGACCAGGGCGGGGTTGAGGTTCTTGGACTGGAACAGGTTCTGCTCGTTCAGTTCCTGGGTGGACTCGGCCGACGACGGCAGGTACGCCGACGCGTCGTTCTTCTCCGCTCCCTGGAGCTTGCCCGCCAGCGATCCCAGGGCTGCGACGACCAGGATCCAGAACACGACTACCAGGTACTTGGACCGGCGGCCGCACACGAACGCGGTCAGGCGGCCGAAGCCGCCTGACCGCGCTTGCGCCAACTCGGCTCCGGGGTCCCCGAACCCCGGAGCCCGTGAGTTCCTCGTGTCCTGACCCGGCGTATGACGGGGCGCCCCCGTGGTCCCGCGTGCCACGTCGTCCTCCTCACGTCTTCGAAAGACTCTGATAGTATTCTTAGGGAAAACGATGTATCTTGTTGTTGCGACGTGTCAAGTTATATCTCGAATTTTCCGCAGCTTTCCCGACTTCCCAGGCTTCCCGGCAACGGAGCTCCGCTGGCAGCTGCCCGGCCCGCGTACTGCCCGGATGACGTCCCGATCTTGCGCCTCCGCAGCCCCGGTTCCCTGACCCGGCACCGCACCGGCGTCATTTAGCCAGCTTCTCCGGTGAGTTATGGTCGGCGGATCCCCTGCGCGGCTACTACTCCCGCGTCACCTGGCCGGCGCGCCCGGTCGGCCAGCTGGCCCCATGAGGTCCACCATTTGGCTGACCCGAGCCCGGCGGCATCATCGTCCAGCCACGAGCAGCGTGAGCCGCCGCTCACAGCAGGGTGAGCTGCTCGGGCGGTGCAGGCGAACGTCTGCGCGGTGCGGGCACTTCGGGGGACTTCAGGGATCCGGGCGCATTGCGGGCCTCGGGGCTGAGCATGGCCGCGGGAGGCGCGGGGGTGCCGGATCGCCGGGGCAGGATGCCGTGACCGAAGCCCGGCCTGGGCCGGCCGATACCGTACTTTTCCGCGAGCTCGCGGACTTGGCCCGCGATCCGGTTCTGGTAGGCCTTCGGGGCGTAGGCGCCGCGACCGTAAAGTTCCAGGTACGCCTCGACCAGCCCGGGATGCTGGGCGCGCAGCCAGCCGAAGAACCAATCCCGGGTGCCCGGGCGCAGGTGCAGCACGATGGGCATGACGTGCCTGGCGCCAGCCTCGGCGATCAGCCTGACCGCCTCGTCGAGCTGGGCGGGGGAGTCGGAGAGGAACGGCACCACCGGGCCCATGAGCACGCCGCAGCGCAGCCCGCGCTCGTTCAGCGTCGCGCACGCCTCGAGCCGCCGCCTGGGCGCGGGCGTGCCTGGCTCGATTGATCGCCAAAGGTCTTTGTCGACAAAGCCGGCGGAGACGTTCAGCCCGACCTCGGTGACTTCGGCGGCCTCGGCGAGCAGCTCGATGTCCCTCAGGATCAGGGTGCCCTTGGTCAGGATGGAGAACGGGTTGACGGCGTCCCTCAGCGCGCCGATGATGCCCGGCATCAGCTGGTAGCGGCCCTCCGCCCGCTGGTAGCAGTCCACGTTGGTGCCCATTGCGATGTGCTCGCCCGCCCAGCTCGGCGAGGCCATCTTCTTGCGCACCAACTCGGGCGCGTTCACCTTGACCACCACCCGGGTGTTGAAGTCCGCGCCCGCGTCGAGGTCCAGGTAGGTGTGCGAGTTCCTCGCGAAGCAGTTGTGGCTCACCACACCGTTGGCAATGAAGTCGCCGGTCCCGGTGGTGATGTCGTACATCGGCACGTCAAGCCCGAGCGGCTCGACCGCCGCCACGCGGAGCCCGTGGTGGGTCCCGACTGGCGTGCCCTCGATCGCGCCGGGCGGGGTACTCGCGGGGTCGACAGCGTGGAAGAACCTCACCGCCTGGGCTGCCCCGTCGCCCAGCCGGATCCCGGCGGGGCAACCCCGCAGGTGTGCCCGTTCCCTCACGGCGTCAAAGCCGAGCAACCGCAGCGAGGAGAGCAGCCAGCCGGCCGCTTCCGGATCCGCCGGGCAGATCCGCAAGGCCCCGTCATGGGTGCCGCCCCGTGCGTCGAAGCATCCGGCCAGGAAGCCCTTGCGCCAATCCGGGCCCGGATGATCCGGCCAGCTCAGCAGCCATTCCAGGATCCTGGCCTGATCGGGGCCCACGGTACGGATCGCCGTCACCCGGCGGCGCGTGCCCGGCTGCACCGAACCTGCTCCCGTGCGCGCCGGTTCCTCGGTGAAGGTGAAGTCGGCACAGCCGATGCCCGCGCGGGCCAGGTAATCGGCGGTCCTGGCCCGTACGGCCCGGCTCGCGGGCCCGGCCTGTGCCAGCCGGAACAGGTAGCTGCGGTCAGCGGCGGGATTACGTTGCGGGTATGAGTAGTGGGCGATGCTGCCGTCCGCGCGGATCAGGCCGCACAGGTAGCCGCGCCGGTAGCCGGCGGTCTGCTTCAGTGGCTCAGCAAAGCCACCGGTGCCCATCAGCGCGTTACCGGCCGACAGGTGCGGGCGCCGCCTCAGACCGCCGAACCGGGCACTGGTCGCGTACCTCCATCCGCGCTCGGTGAGGAATCGATGGTCGCCGCTGCACACGAGCTGGGTACCGTCAGCCAGCACGACGCGGTAGGCGGGCTTGACCGTGGACCAGTGCGCCAGCACGGTGGTACGGACATAGGCGCGGTCGCCGCCCCGCCGGACCGTACCATAGATGCCGTCTCCGACCCGGACCTCGGCCAGCGGCCTGGTCCGGCCGTCGGCCATCAGGATGGGCGTCTCGCCTTCCAGACAATAAACACATGCGTGCTGGCAGCCCCGGTAGGGGTTGATGGTCCACCGGAACGGCATCCGGGATGCCTCGGGCACGCGGTTCACCACGGACCTGGCCTGGACCTCGAAAAAGGTCATGCCGCGGAAGCCCGGTGTGTCGAAGGTGCGGGCGACCGCGCCACGCTCGATGAGCGGTAGAGCCCGATCCCGGCCGGCGGTGAACAGGTCCTCGCTGTCTCCGGTGTCCAGCTGCTCATCGAGCCGCAGATTGTCCCAGCGCATACGAAACACGATAGAACGAATGTTCGATCCTGGCAAGGATCGGGCGATCTGGCTCGTCGTAAGTATTTAAGATCGCCCCGGCGAGACGTGCTCGGCCGATGGCGTATCCTGCGTCTCAGCGGGTACGTTAAGTGACGGAGCGGACGAAGGCTGCTCATCACGAAAAACGGGCGAAGTACAAAGCCAGAACAATTGGATAAAGACCGGCTCCTGAGGGATAGTGAGAGGGTAATCACCCGGTGCACGACGCGGGAGGTAGCTGAATGGCGCTGTCGATGGACGAGCAGCGTGCGCTCGCCGAGATCGAGCGGCGGCTCGCGGCTGACGATCCTGGGCTTGCCACCTGTCTGACGGCATTCCGGCGCCCCGGACCGGCCAACGTCCTGCGTTCGCCCCGGGCGCGCATTATCGGCTCGCTATTTACGGTGCTGCTCGTCGCCATGGTCTCGCTGATGGTGTACGCGATGATCCCGTTCCGTACGCACGGCGCGCGCACGCCCGTCACGTCAAGCACCGAATCCCAGGGCGGCCAGGTCGCGATCACGGCCCCTAGAACGGGCAGCGCGGGGAACGGCACCCCGTCCGCGTCAACCAGGGCGAACACGACGACCGGCGCGACCCCATCAGGCAAGTCCGCCACGCCCTCGGCGGGTCATAGCGCGGGCGGTGCCTCGACGCAGCCGAACACCGGTCAGGCGGCGGGCCACGTCACGTCGCGGCCGGCCAGCCCCTCGGGACCGTAAGCGCGGTCCGGCCGGAAAGAAGAACCGGTCGCGGCTAAGGATTCCCGCCACAGTTGCACGAGGTAGCGTTCCAGGCCCTCGAGGGTCTTCTTCTCCTGCTGGAATTCGTCGCTGAGCGGGTTGCGGTGCCGGTCGAAGAGCGCCGCGTAGCGGCGGGTCACCTGGTCGCGGTTGCCGGCGTAGACGCGGACCGAATAGTCGCCGACCCCGCCCGCGAGCCGCAGGCCGCGGACTGCGGTGCCGGCCAGGCCCATGCTGATGCTCACCTGCCCGCGCAGGTAGATGGCGCCCTTGGCCTCTTCGTCCCAGGCATCGCCGCATGGCGGCGGGGCCTCGTCCCACTCCTCAAGGACAAGCCGGACGTCAATGTCCTCCTGCAGGCTGCCCACCCAGAGCTGCTCGCGGTTGGTGCTGATCAACGCGCCTACCGGGGGCAGCGGACCACCCGGTGCGTCCGGATCGACAGACGGGTCGTGGATCCGGAACATCCTCCGTTCCGGAGTGACCGGTATGACCAGCTGTAGAAGTCTGCGGCTCATGGTTCCCCCCCTCGGCACGTTGTTACCTTGGACAACATCCCGCTTCGCTAGCAAATCTAGACCGCAGACGCACATCGTGCAGGGCGAAACGGCGCGGAAGTGCTAAACGTAACCACTTGACTACATCCTGCAGCGGTGTACCGTCATATCTGTTATGAACCTTGTGTCCGAACTTGACCTGCCGGCGTTCGACTACACGGTGCCGGACTTTTCGGCCGACCGCTACCACCAGCAGCTCGCCGAGACCCGTCAGCGAGGGTGGCTGGCCAAGTCGCCACTGGCTTATATCGTGCTCGACCATGATGCCGGGGAAGTCTTCCTGCGGTCGAGGACGACCGCATTCCCCGGCCGCCAGATCGCAGAGTTCTTTGGCGTGACCAGCGGCCCGCTCGCCGAGCACATCAACTCCAACATCCTGAACCTCACCGGGGAGCAGCACCGGCGGCTGCGGGCGCTGGTAGGTCCGGCGCTCACGCCGCGCGCGGCCGATCGCTGGCGGCCGGCGATGCGCGGTTTCCTGGAGAACCTCTGGGCCCGGGTCGCCGCCTACAGCAGCTGCGACTTCGTGGCCGCGGTGGCCCGGGTCTATCCGTCGCTGACGATCGCGACCGTGCTCGGGGCGCCGCACCAGGACGCCGGGCGGCTGCACACCTGGTCGACCTGGGTGCAGCGGCAGTTCGACATCCAGGCCCTCCAGACCAGCCGGGATGACATCGAGCGGGCCGTCACCGAAGCCCAGGAGTACGTGACCGGGCTGCTCGAGGCCAGGCGGGCCGCTCCCGGCGACGACCTGATCAGCGAGTTGCTGGCGGCACGCGAGCAAACAGACAAGCTGTCCGCCGCTGAGTGCGTGCAACTCGTGGTGAACCTGCTGGCCGGGGGCATTGACACCACCGCCGGCCAGCTCGCGCACGCAATACGCCTCTTCGCCGCCCGTCCCGACCAGTGGGCGCTGCTGGCCGGCGATCCCGGTCTGGTCCCGCGCGCCGTCGAGGAGGTACTGCGGTTCGAGCCCGTCACGCCGTTCACCGCGCGGATCTGCCTTGAGCAGGTCGAGCACCGCGACGTCATCTTCCCGGCGGGCACGATCGTGGCGGTCTGCGCGGAGCGGGCGAACCGCCAGTGCGAGGACGGCGAGAGGTTCGACATCACCGCCTCCCGCGACATCCGGCTGCTTACCTTCGGCGCGGGAACGCACTACTGCGTGGGCGCGAACCTGGCCCGGGCCGAACTCGAAGAGGCCCTAGCCTTCCTCGCGCCGCGCACGCCCGGGCTCGCCCTGGATGGGCCGCCGCAGCTGGGCGGGGTCGAGGGCGTCTACGGGATCGACAAGCTCCCGATCATCTGGTCGGGTTCATCGAAGATGAGCCCGAACCACGGCCTCGCGCCAGACGTGTCATAGGTAGCCAGTACTCGTCCGCGGCGAGTACGGACCGAGGGGTTCGCAAGATGCAGGCAGGAGCAAAAGCCACCCATCGGAGGTCACTTAACGTGCCTGATCGGCTACCAGAACGGACGCCCGTGCCCGTCCTGGGGCTCGAGCTCGCCGCCCGGACTCCTCCGGCCGCCGATCCGCGCGCGGGCGCCTACGCACACCCCCGTCCGGGCGCCTACCCATCTCCAGGCACCTACCCAAGTCCAGGAGGCACCAGCCCAGGTCCGGCAGCCGTCCCACGCCTACGCCAGGCCGCCAGTCCGGGGCCCCAGACCGATGCCAGCACAGGCGATCACGCCGTCGCCACCCGCGGGCGCCGCGCCCTCATGCTCGCCGTCTGCTGCATGAGCCTGTTCATGGTCGGCCTGGACAACACGATCGTGAACGTGGGGCTGCCCGCCATCGGCCAGGACCTGCACGCTGGCGTCTCCGGCCTGCAGTGGACGGTCGCCGCCTACACGATCGTCCTGGCCGCGTTGCTGATGTTCGCCGGCGCACTCGCCGACCGGATCGGGCGCCGGACCATCTTCCAGGTCGGCCTCTCGCTATTCACCCTGGGCTCCTGGATGTGCAGCCTGGCACCCGGCCTGGGCTGGCTGATCGGCTTCCGGATCCTGCAGGGCATCGGCGGCTCGATGCTCAACCCCGCGGCGCTCGGTATCATCACCAACACGTTCACCGGCCGGGCCGAGCGCGCCCGCGCCATCGGCGTGTGGGACGGCGTGTTCGGCCTGTCCATGGCGCTCGGCCCGGTGCTGGGCGGCGTGCTGGTAGGAACGGTTGGCTGGCGCGGCATCTTCTGGGCCAATATCCCGGTCGGCCTGGCCGCCATCTCGCTGACCGCGCTGTTCGTGCCGGACTCCAAGGCCCCGCGGTCTCGCCGCGCTGATCCGGTGGGCCAGTTCCTCATCATCGTCATGCTCGGCTCGCTCGCCTACGCGATCATCGAAGGGCCGACCCGCGGCTGGTACTCACCGGAGATCTTCGGCTTCTTCGCCGCGAGCGTGGCCGCGCTCGCGGTGCTGCTCGCCTACGAGCCCCGCCGCGCGGAGCCCATGGTGGACTTCCGGTTCTTCCGCAGCGTGCCGTTCGCGGGAGCGAACCTCAGCGCGGTCTGCGCGATCGCCGCGATGGCCGGCTTCCTGTTCCTGTCCACCTTGTACCTGCAGGATGTCCGGGGCCTGTCCGCGTTGCAGGCCGGCCTGACAATCCTGCCGATGCCGGTGGTGATGGCGCTATGCGCCCCGCTGGCCGGCCGGATGGTCGCCAGACGGGGCCCGCGGATCCCGCTGGTCATCGCGGGCGCCGCGCTGACCATCAGCAGCGCCGCGCTGTCGCGGCTCACCGGCACCACCGAGCACATGTACCTGATCGTCACGTACGCCATGTTCGGGATCGGGGCCGGCATGGTGAGCTCGCCGATCACCAACGGGGTCATGTCCGGGGTACCGAAGACCCAGGCGGGCATGGCCTCCGGCATGAACTCCTCCAGCCGCCAACTCGGCCAGTCACTCGGCGTGGCCATCGTCGGCTCGGCCCTGGCGGCCAGCATGCGCGGGTCGATGCAGGCCGGCTTCGTCCAGGCGGCCCACGCTGGCTGGTGGATTCTCGCCGGCTGCGGCTACATTGTGCTCCTGCTGGGCCTGGTCTGCACGACGCAGTGGGCCAAGGGCACCGCATCCCGGCTGGGCGTATAAGGCGGCCTGGGTCGACAGCCCGGGACGGCTTTCTCGCCGGAAGAGAATTGATCACTGGCGGTGATGAAAGTCTCAGCGGCGCGGCCTTGCGCCTCACGCTCTACCCAAATAGTTAGTTGTAGAGACGCAATTACGTACACGCCAGTCAATCCGGGTGATACCGCTGCCAGATCTCAGCCGCCGGCGCCGCCTGCTCGTGCTCGTGATCTGCTCCTCCAGCCTGTTCATCGTGGGCCTGGACAGCACGATCGTTAACGTCGCGCTGCCGTCCATCGGGCGGGACCTGCACGCATCGGTGGCGGGGCTGCAGTGGACCATCGACGGCTACGCGCTCGTGCTGGCCAGTTTCCTGATGCTGTCTGGCGCGACCGCCGACCGGGTCGGCCGCCGCCGGGTCTTCCTGATCGGCCTGGCCACCTTCACCGCGGGTTCCGGCCTGTGCAGCCTGGCCCCCGGCCTGGGCTGGCTGATCGCCTTTCGCATGCTGCAGGCCACCGGCGGGTCCATGCTCAACCCGGTGGCGATGTCCATCATCACCAACACGTTCACCGACAAGGCCGAACGAGCCCGGGCGATCGGCGTCTGGGGTGGCGCGTACGGCCCGGCCAGCCACGCCGCCTGGCTGCTGCTGGCCGCTTGCGGCGTCATCGTCTTCGTGCTCGGCCTCGTCACCACGGGCCAGTGGGCGCTCGGCACGGCCGCCCGCACCGCCGCCATCTTCGAGGGCGCGGACCCGAGAGCACCGGTCATGACCCGCTAACCCGGGAGCCCGCAAGCCTCGAATCTGCGGTGGCCAGGATGGGTTTCGGATGCAATCACCCCGCGACGGACGAATCCGCCGGTCCAACCGGTTCTCCCCGCCAGGACCTGCCGAGACCGGGCCTCCTGCGTGCGGACCAGTTGCGACAGGCCTAGCTCGCCAAGTGCCCGGGAGACAGAATCAGCACGAGGCAGGACAGACAACCCGTCACTCCACGCCGTGAGATTAAGCAGCCACTTTTCCGTAAATGAAACGAATTCATCCGGAGTCAGCTGACAGCAACGCTGCTGTGCGGCCCGGAGAGACGGCAGCGGATCCCCACGAGAAGGCCGGGAATGCGAACTCAGCTCCTTGAGCTGCCAGGCGATGCTATCAAGCAGCGCCGTACGTTGACGCAGGATTTTCTCCCAGAATCGTGATGTCGTGGCTTCGCCCCAGTAGGCGTGGTTGGTTATCGCGAAGTTACCGTCACCGCTCGCTGGCTCTACCAGGCGCTTTCCGTGACGGGTGTGAACCAGCCAGAGAAGGCCGGACACCAGGATGTCGCCGAACTCCTCAAGCGCAGCACGCACCGGAGTGGTGAAAGGCTGGTAAGAAACTTGCCCGACGGCACCGCCGATGGCCACTTCGCCGAGCCGGAGATGATTGAATATACAGAGCCAGTCCTCGTGGTATATGGGCGGGAAGAAACCGTTGAGGAGCTGCGGGTTTACCAGCAGCGAACCGCCCGAGATAAACGGTTCCTGCCTGCGGCCGGTGAGGCGGCGTGCGTGTCCCACCACCGATGCGTCCGGATATTTATTTACCTGAAGCCCGACGACTGGATACTTATCAAGCAGCGCTGCCGCTGAACTAAGCTTGGCGACGTTCAGCTTGCGGATATCGTCATCGAGAAAGAGTATGCTCGTCCATCCGCAAGCGCGGCCGAGCAGCAGGCCCAGGTTGCGTTTCCTGCTGATGTCAAGCGCACTGGAAGAAACGAGGCTCTGAGGCAGATCCGCAGCCAGATCGAGCAGGTAGTGCTTTAGACCAGACCGGAGAGCAAGCGGGGTGACAGCACCCTGCTTGAGCCCGCCGAGAACCGACGAAAGCCCGGCCGGGAAGTTATCGGTATAGAGCGTCAGGAGCTGGCATCTCGCGTGGGAGGCCAGTTCCACGGCCGAACTGACCTGCTCGGGCGAGCGAATAGTCGGGATAATTATCGCATCAATGACGGGAACGTCGACATCCCGCTTACCAGACGGCGTGTTCTTGGCGCTAACCGGAATCTCCGGAAATTGAAGAAGATGCCTAAAAGATTGCATTTGGAAAGGTCTTGGGAGCTCTGCGTCATCCGCCTTCTCGCCGGACAGGAGGGATGGATAGTCGCTGTCGGCAGCCATCAGACCTCCATTCTGTGGCTCGTGTGCTCTACGTGACCACCGGCAAGGGCGGAGCGGCGGAGCGATAGCCGTTTTCAGACCCTTTACAGGCTTAACAAATTTTACGTTAAATCAATTAGGAACGGTTTAACGCTGTCAAAGTTTACATAAAGCCAAATAATTCCTGGTCAGCGACTTGAGCGGTAATGGGACATTGAGAAGACAAATACATCTTACCGGTTAGGATGGCAGCGTACAGCAGATTCGGCCACTCAGCAGGGCGCTCGACCGACCGGTGGATGAACCTCAGTTCTGGGGACGGCTGGGCCACTCTTGGTGCAGCAGCCCGCAGAGTGTCTCACGATCACGTAAGCCAAAGCGTCTTCAGAAGACCACGCGAGAATTACGTGGTCATGAGGCAATGCCACTTAAGTTGGCAAAAGTTGATCATGGGTCGCTGGGGTGCCGGTGTCGGGTTTTTTGCCTGCGCACCCGGTTCCGGGTCGGCATGTCGGCGTCTATGGCACAGACTGGGATGGTGGCTGGCGGCCGTCTGACCGACTGGATCACGCTAGGCGTGCTGGCGTCCGCGGTGCCCCGGGATGCGGTCGATGACGCGATCGAGGCATCGGGCAGGGGCGCGAAGCGGGTCGGCGGGAAGCTGTCGGAGGTCGCGGCCCGCTGACCAAGACGCTGCGGGGCTGGGACTGCTGGGATGAGGCCTGGCTGGCAAGGAGGCTGGGGAGCAGTCGCTGGCGGGGCCGATGCTGCGGCGACTGGAGGAGGACTGGCTGCTGATCGCGGACCGGAACTTCTATGACTGGGAGAGTGGCATTGGGTCATGAGGTGTTAAGAGCCATGTACAGAATTCTGCTGTGGCGTGCTGGGTAAATCCGGGCGACAAGGACCAGACCTCACCAGCTGGCTCCCGTCTCAGGAGACCACGTCCACAAACAGGCATTTTCCAGCGATAGATTGGGCGGCAAGGCTGCATTATTTGCAATTAGCACATTCATCATGACGCAGAATTCATGGACATTCCCGAACCTCTCGGTAAGATACCGCTCATTGTCGCCTCTAACATTCGGATCAGTAAAGCAGAGCGTAGCGCCATGTACGCCGCGACTAGTTATGCCGCTCAGCAAGATGACGGTTCTCGCTGTAATTAGTGGATGGGGGACTCGCGCGATCAGGCCGACATCTTGTGCTAGGCCTTCGCCGACGCGCAAAGACGAGAACTCTTGTCTTTCGTCACCCACGCTGCACTCAAAAATATGAGTTTCGCCCGTTGGCTTAGCAGTTGGAGGAGCTACATCTTGAGCAAGCCATGGCGTTGCGAATGGGAGAGTTGTGCCTCGAGCAAGCCATGGCGTCGATTTACGCAGTTCGAGCCATGCTGCACCGCCGACGATGACTAGATTGTTAAGAGCGAAGTCTCGCGTAAGTTCTTCAGGCGAGAGAATCCGTATCATGCTTGCTGGGTTATCTGCCTTTACCTGCCCGAAGACTTCGATCAGCGAGTCAAGGTCGGCGAACCTGGCGTACCGGCTGTAGTTCAAGTGGGATTGGTCGGCGTACGGGGGCGCGTCGGGTCGGGGGGCAGCAACGATACTGACCGCAGCCGCTGCCCCGAACCGCCAGATAGATGGGGACTGGCCGGCGGGGGGCTGGTCGACCGCGGCGTCCTCGCGTGACCGTGTGACAGCGCCCGCCGACTGCGCTCGATCCCGTAGCGTCAGCAGCTCGGCGTATAGTTCAGTCTCTCGTTCCCGCTCCAGTTCGGTCAGCTCATCGTCATGAAGCTGACGCGGAGCCCCGGAAGCGAACGACCGGCTGGTGCAGAACAGCCGGGCGTACGCCGCTAGCCGCGGCGGCGGAGGCAATCGGTCCGAGCCGGGCTTCTCCCACAGGGAGACGGTGGCGATGCTGAGCGCTTCCGCGCCACCGAGGACTCTGGCCAGCTGCTTCTGGGTGAGGTGCTCCTGCTCGCGGAGATCGCGCAGGCGCTCGGCCAGCCTCCGAGCCGGAATGGACGGGTGGTCGCTGTCGGCAACCATCTGACCTCCATCCTGAGGATTGTGTGCCCTACGTGGCCAGCGGGAAGGGCCGACCGGCTCAGGGATATCTGGTTGTACCACCATCGGCCACCCCTTGCGTGCAGACTCCGCGTACCCTTGCCTGAAACTTTACCAAAAATTCTTAACTTTTCACGGATTTGACAAGTTTTACGTCAAACTAGCAGGGAACAGGTTGAATGTGGCCAAGGTTTACGCAAGGTTGCATAGTTCCTGGTCAGAGACTTAGGTGACATCGGGGACGTTGGGAGGCATCCGATGAATCTTCAGCCTTACCAGCCAGTCCGGCGACGGACCGCACCCGCGTACGCCGAGGCGGTGCGATCGGGTTCCAGATTCGTCACCTCCTGCCTGGTCTCGCCATGCGACCGCCAAGGCGGTTGACGTGACCGCGGCGGTCCAGGTCCGGTCGCTCGGCAGGAACCCGAGCTACTCTTCGGCGAGCCTTCCTGCGACCAACGGTGACACGCCGCCGCTGAATGGCAAGTGGCCACGCCGGGAAGCGACGCTTCCGGTACACCGGAGCATCCTCGCGGTTGACATCGAGGATTCCACCCGGCGGACCAACACCGTGAAGGAAGAGCTCCGCGAACTGGTCTACCGGCTGGTGGTGGAAGCCCTGAGCATCGTCGGGATCGATGACCACTACTACGACCCGTTCACCGACCGGGGAGATGGTGTCCTGGTCCTGGTCCGCCCGGCCGACGAATTCCCGAAGCCGCTCCTGCTGAGTTGCCTGATACCCGCTCTCGCCAGCCTGCTCGCCGCGCACAACAGCGGCATCCCGCTGGCCGAGCAACCCCGGGTACTGCGCCTGCGGGCGGTCATTCACGCGGGCGAGGTGCACTACGACGGCAAGGGGTTCTTCGGTGAGGACCTTGACGTCGCCTTCCGGCTGCTTGACGCGCCCCGGTTCAAGGCTCAGCTTCGGGCCGCGACGACGCCGCTGGCCCTGGTGGCCTCTGATTACATCTACCAGTCGATCATCCGTCACGGTTATGCCGGCATCGACGACGGAGAGTTCTTTCCGCTCGTGACCGTAAACGTGGGAGACCAGCGCCGGAAGGGCTGGGTCCACCTCCCGCATACCGCCGGATACCCGGTGCCGGCCCAGGCCTACGCCTGCTGACGGCAGGTCCGGCGACCAGCGCAGCTACATTGGCTGATCCGCGATCCGTCGCAGGGTCTCTAGGTCGGTGATGGTGAAGTCGCGCTGGCCGGTCCGGATGATGCCGCGCCCCCGCCAGTTGCTGAGGGCGCGCGTCACCGTGGCGCGCGACGTGCCGGCCATGCTGGCCAGTTCCACCTGGGTCAGCGGCATCGCGATGTGGACCTCGCGGTCCGCCTGGATGCCGTGCCGGTCCGCCAGGTCGAGCAGCAGCCTGGCCAGCCGCTGAGCCCCGTTGGTCACCGAACGGCTGCGTAGCAGCGACTCTGAGTCGTTCCAGCGCTGCGCCACCATGCGCCGGTAGGCGTGGCCAGCCCCCAGATGGGAGTCGAGGAAGGAGCTGAACTTCTCGAATCCGACGATGAGCGCGCGCACCGTGCCGATGGCCTGCACGGTGGCCGTCCGGTACCCGGTGGTCTCGCCCGCGAGCTCGCCGATCACATCACCGGGGCCGCGCAGCGCGCGCACCAGCTCGCGGCCGTCCGCGGTCACCGACCGGATCTTGACCCAGCCATCCACCAGGACGAACACGTGAGTGACCGGTTCCCCCTCGACGCACATCACCGCGTCAGCCGGGAAGACGGCGATCCGGCCGAGAGCCGAAAGGACGCCCCGCTCGTCGTCGGTGAGCACAGCCCAGAATCCCTGGGCAGGTCCGGTCCCGTGCAGGCTCATATCACCGTAGGAATGCTCAGATGCCGGCCAGCGGGTCGCGCCGACATTGATTCTACGATGAGCTATCCGGAGGCGGTTGACAAACTCCGAGGTAAGGCGCGTCTTCCCGGCCCGCTAAGCCAGGGGGAACGCTGCTCGGCGGGCCGGGAAGAGCCGGGGAGGCGGGGCGTGAGGCCGGCCTCACGCCCCGAGAAGGACCGCCACGGTCCAGGCCAGGAAGCAGGCGACGGTGATGAACGTCCAGGTGTCGGCCAGGTGCAGCCGCTCCCGGCGGATGCGGGCGGCACCGAGCATCAGGTTCACCCGGGTCCAGGTCCAGGCCGCCTCGCTCTCCTCGACGGACGGCATGGTCAGCCACCGCACCCGGGGATCGAGCGGCGCGCCCGTGCGCCAGCGGTGCTCGTTGAGCTGGTCGAGTACCGGCCGGCCGGCCAGCAGCAGCAGTGCGGCCGCCCGGAGCCAGCACAGGATGACGCAGCCGAGCAGGCTGACGAACGCCAGGCCGGCTAGCCCGGGGCGCAGTACAGAGGACGAGAGTGCGGCCTCTAGGGCGATGCCAACCGTGAGTGTGCTCAGAACGCTTCCGCCCAGAAGCATGCTGCCCCGCGTGTCGCGCAGCAGCCTGGCCATCTCCTCGATGACATCCTGGGTGGGCCCCCGATCTGGTGCCTCACGATCGGCATCGAGCTGATCGTCACCGAAGCTGTGTCGCCCGCCCATTACCTTCGCCGGTACAGCTAGGGTCACGGCCATCGCTCTCGCCTCCGTACGTGCGCTTATCCCTTGGGGATTAGCGAATCAGGCGAGAGGCCAATGTGCTGTGCCACGCGAGGCAGCTTCGCTGTCTCATCTGACGCACCGAGAAGTCAGCCGCAGCCGCAGGCTCCGCCGCAGCAGCCCCCGCCGCCCGGCGACGCGGCCGGGGGGCCAGCGGCGAGGCCGCCCACCGATACCGTCGACAGGAGCTTCACCGTGTCGTCGTGACCCTGCGGGCAGGCACACGGAGCCGAGGACTCGGCCATCGGACGGTTCAGCTCGAACGTGTCGCCGCAGGCGCGGCAGCGGTACTCGTAACGGGGCACGCGAACAGTCTACGCGCCGCGGCCGTGCGGTGCGGGAGCGCTATCCTGCCTGGCCGCGGCGGGCGAATCAGCGGGAACCCCGTCCATCTGGGCGGCCGAATCGCCGGCGGCAGGGGAAGGACCCACTCCGTTCGGGCCTATGGTCTTGGCGCCGGGGACCGACGGCGCCTGGTCGTCGTAGTAGAACTGCTTGCCGCGCAGCAGCGAGACCAGCGCGCCGGTGACCGACATGATCGCGGCGGCGGTGAACACGATGACCAGGCCGTGGTGGAACGGCGCCGAGATCAGGTGCGGGAAGAACTGCCTGCCGGTCAGCACCGCGACGTTGTGCGCGGGCAGCTTGGACAGTACGCCGTAGGGCGCCAGCAGGTTCTGCACCGGGTTGTAGCCGAGCAGCGCGGCGAACATCGTGCTGACCGGCGGCAGGTGGCTGACATGCGTGGCCACCGACGCCGGCACGCCCTGTGCGGTCAGCCCGCCGAAGAGCGTCTTGGGCAGCGTCGAGGCCAGCCCGGCGATCATCAGCGAGAAGAAGATGCCGATGGACAGGGCCATGCCGGAGTTCTGGAAGGTGGATCGCATGCCGGACGCGGAACCGCGGTGCCTGGCGGGCACGGCGCTCATGATCGCGGAGGTATTGGGAGAGGCGAACAAGCCGGAGCCGACGCCGTTGCCGAAGATCAGCAGCGCGAACACCCAGTAGGAGAAGTCCACCGGGAGCAGCATCAGCCCGACGAAGCACGCCGCGGCCAGCAGCAGGCCGGAAGTCGCGAACAACCGCGGGCCGTACCGGTCGGACAAGGTGCCCGAGATCGGCCCGGCGATCAGGAAACCCGCGGTGAGCGGCAGCATGTAGATCCCGGCCCACAGCGGGGTGACCACGAAGTCATAGCCGTGCAGCGGCAGCCAGATGCCAGCCAGCCAGATGACCAGCATGAACTGCAGCCCGCCGCGGGCGATGGAGCCGAGCAGGCTGGCCGCGTTGCCCGCTGCGAACGCCCTGATCTTGAACAGGCTCATCTGGAACATCGGCTCGGCGATCTTTGTCTCGAAGACGCAGAACGCGGCCAGGAGCACCACACCGCCGACCAGCCCGCCGATGACCCACGGGTTGCTCCACCCGGTCGGGTGCCCGCCGTAGGGACGGATCCCGTAGGTGATGGCGACCAGCAGCGAGCCCAGGCCCACCGCGAACATGACGTTCCCGATCCAGTCGATCTTCGCCCGCTTGGTGGTCGCGATCTCGCGCAGGCTCTTGTACGCCCACACCGTGCCGAACAGCCCGATCGGCACGTTCACCCAGAACACCAGGCGCCAGTCCACCGCGGCCAGCAGGCCGCCGAGCAGCAGCCCGACGAACTGCCCGGAGATGCCGGCGATCTGGTTGATGCCCAGCGCCATGCCGCGCTTGTTCGCCGGGAACGCGTCGGTCAGGATCGCGGCCGAGTTCGCCATCAGCATCGCGCCGCCGAAGGCCTGCACGAACCGCCAGCCGATCAGCCACATCGCCCCGTGCGTGCCAGTGAACGGATCGAGGGACAGCAGGATCGAGGCCAGCGTGAAAACGACGAAGCCGAGGTTGTAGATCTTCACCCGGCCGAACATGTCGCCGAGCCTGCCCAGCGTCACCACGAACACCGACTGGACCAGCAGGTACCCGATGATCATCCAGAGCAGGTAGGTGACGTTGCCCGGGGTGAGCGGGTTCAGGCCGATGCCGCGGAAGATGGCCGGCATCGCGATGATCACGATCGACGCGTCGATAGTCGCCATCGTCATGCTCAGCGTGGTGTTGGACAGCGCGACCCACCGGTACCGGTCAGGCCGCCCGCCGTTCGGCCGGGACCCGCCAGACGCACCGTTCAGATGTCCTGAGTCAACGCTTTGCCGCACGTTAACCCAGTCTACCGCCAAACACTTGCTTAATGGCAACTATTTATCTGGCGATCTGACCTGCCGTGATCTCAGACGACCGGCGGGTCGCCGCCGCCTGAGTCCGGGCCGTCCGCAGCGGCGGGAGTGCGCTCCACGATGTAGTACACGGCGACCAGCGCGATGATCACAAACGAGGCGACGGCGCTGAACAGCGCGACGATGATCGCGACGACGTAGACGAGCCCGCCGCCGACGAACCGCGCCCGCGCTGCCCAGTGCTTGTCCGGCGGCAGCGGCCACGCCACGCGCCGGCCATGCAGCGTCCACTCGAAGATCGAGCCGAAGCCGACCGACATGCCGAGGAACACCCCGGCGTACAGCACCATGGCGACCTGCGCGTCCCAGCTGTTGCCAGGAAAGTAGTTCGCCTCGGTGGCGGTGGCGAACGGGATCAGCACCACGAACAGGAGCAGTACCAGGTTGAGGAAGAGCAGCGTCCGGTCTACGGTCGTGATCGCCCTGACTAGCACATGGTGGTTGACCCAGACGATGCCGATCATGAAGAAGCTGAGCAGGTACGCGAGGAAGGCCGGCCAGTGCTCGTGGAGCTGATCGACCACGTGCGCGTGCTCGGGCACGGTGAGGTCCAGCGCGAGCAGGGTGATGGCCACGGCGAAGACGCCGTCGCTGAATGCCTCGAGCCTGGAGCGGTCCATCAGGTTCCCGTCTCAGCCTGCGGCGGGCTCCGGATCGACCTTCGCGAGGATCTTGTTCACGCAATCCTGGATCTCGCGCTGCTTGCCCGGCATGTCCCGGCTGGCGAAGTTGTTCAGTATGGCCAGCACCCGGTCCTGGCCGTTCAGGATGTCAAGCTGCTGCTTGGCCATCTCGTGCAGCGCGATCAGGGTCTCGTGGTCGGCGATGGCCCGGCGGTCGCTGGCGGCCAGGGCGCGGTTGGCGCTGACCTGCAGCGAGATCATGATGGACAGCTGCGGCAGGTTCAGGATGGTGAGCAGCAGCGGCCACGGTGTCTTGTCGAACCCGACGACGTTGCCGAGGAAGAGCCAGGCCACGACGCCGATCGTGATGAAGACGAACACGTACATCGACCCGCAGAACCTGTTGACGCCGTCGGCGATCTTGTCCAGGATGCTGGTCCCGCGCACGTGCTGGGACAAGACGAGCTTGGGCTTGTGCGCTTCCGGGTTCTCCCTGATCTTCAGCGCACGCTCCCTGACGTGCTCCGTGGCCTCCTCGATGGCCCGCCAGGCGGCGCCGTCGGTCTGCGGGCGCGGGATATGCGGCGACTCGGCGGCCGGGCTCTGAGGTGCTGCGATTGTCTCGGTCATCATGAACCTCCGGGCTGGCGGCCGCCAGGTCGGCCGCTGTGACCAGCAAAGTAGGGCCGGTAATAGGCACTGCCACAACCTAGCGCTCTTTCCCGGCACCGGCGCGCACGTTCCCTTGCCCCCGCACGGGGCCGGGCTTGGAGGTTTATCCCGAACGATCCGGCCTGACACATCGGCGCCACCGCGTGTTGGCCGCACACCCGCCGACGGCCCCGCCGCAGACGCCCATCCGGCCCGGGACAACCTGGACGCCCTGCACGAATACTCCGGCGACCCCATCGGCAGTCCCGCCGCCCTGCAGTTCGCCGGCCTGCTGCTCCAGCAGCCCGTCGACGGCGCGGGCCAGCCCCTGGGTGAGCTCCGCGAGGAGCCGCTCGCCTTCGGCCGCCGACGCGCCGGCCGGGTTGCCGAGGATGCCGTTGCCGCTCACCGCGCGCACGCCCCGGGCGCGCAGTACCGGCATGATCTGGCCAATCGGCCTGGCGTCACCCGGCTCGGCCGCCTCCAGGCGCACCGCGCCGGGGGCGAGCGCGAGCATGACCGAGGTCTCGAACCGGCCGGCGTGCGCGTCGCCGCCTGGCAGCCCGGCGTGCCAGGCGCGCGCGCCCCGGCCCTCGTAGCGGAGCCGGCCGGCCGCCGCCTCGACCGAGGCGGCGTTGCCCCCGTGCCCGTTGACCAGCAGCAGGGCGGGCCAGTGCAGGCTCGCGTGCCGGCCAAGCTCGATCAGGCACGCGGTCAGCGCCTCGGTGCCGATGGACAGCGTGCCGGGGAAATCGGCGTGTTCACCGCTCGCGCCGATGCAGAACGCGGGCGCCAGGGCGACGCCGGGCCGGTCCGCGCAGGCCCGCCGCGCCACCGCCAGCGCGATCCTCGTGTCGGTGTCGAGCGGCAGGTGCGGCCCATGCTGCTCCAGCGACCCCACCGGAACCACCAGCAGCCGCCGAGGACCGCCTTCCACGTCCGGCCATCGCATTCCCGCCAGCTCGAACACGGCGCTGCCCTGGCCGTCCGTCCCGTCGGCCGACGTCATCCGCGGCGATGTCGCCATGCCGTCATGCTATGGCGACGAATCTGGCCTAAGAGTGATCCGCCGGGTGCCCTGGCGACGAACCTGGTAAGGGGCCCCGTCGGCAGCCGGAGGGAACGGCTGCTGGGCAATTTGAGATGTGGCAATTTGAGATGTCATGCCGTTCTACTCGACGGTAACGAACGGTGCCGGATGGGGGAGTACTACTCGTAATAGTCTTGGCGGGTGCCGAAGGGAACCAGCCAACGGGGGCCAGACGGCGCGGTGGCCCTGGCAGGACAGGGACCAGGCGACGAGCTGGTCCCGGCGGGGTTCCGACTGCGTCCGGATCCGGGGTCGCGCACGCTGGCGGACGGGATGGTCATCACCGGCGGTTACCCCACCCGGGTGCTCCGGCTGAGCAGGCCGGGGGCCCGCCACGTCGCCGCCTGGTGGTCGGGAATGCCGGTGCCCGATAACCCGAAGGCCAGCGCGCTGGCGCGCCGCCTCCTCGACACCGGGATCGCCCACCCCATGCCGGATGGCCCCCCACCGAGGCCAGACGTGACGGTCATCATCCCGGTCCGCGACCGGCACGCCGAACTGGCTCGCTGCCTGGCCGGCCTCGAAGACGTACCGCGGGTGATCGTGGTGGATGACGGCTCTCGCGATCAGGCCGCGATCAGCGGCGTGGCGGCCGCGGCGGGGGCCAGCGTGCTGAGGCGACCGGTCAACGGCGGCCCGGCGGCGGCCAGGAACACCGGGCTGGCGGCGGCCGACACGCCGCTGGTGGCGTTTCTCGACTCGGACTGCGTGCCCGGCCCCGGCTGGCTGGAGGCGCTGCTACCGCATTTCGCGGACCCCGCCGTGGGCGCCGTCGCGCCGCGCATCGTGCCGCACGAGCCCGGGCGTACCTGGCTGGCCCGGTATGAGGGGGCAAGCTCCACCCTGGACATGGGCCAGCGGCCCAGCATCGTCCGGCCAGGATCGCGCGTGCCGTACGTCCCTGGCGCGGCCCTGGTGGTGCGCCGGGAGGCCGCCGGCGCGGGGTTCGCCGAGGACATGCAGGTGGGGGAGGACGTCGACTTCGTCTGGCGGCTGGGCGCGGCCGGCTGGCGGGTGCGTTACGAGCCGACGGCCACCATGGGGCACCAGCACCGGGTGCGGCTGGGCGAGTGGTTCGCCAGGCGGAAGGACTACGGGACGTCCGCGGCGGCGCTCGAACTGCGTCATCCCGGTGCGGTCCGCCCGCTCTATGCGTCCCTGTGGACCGCGGCGGCCTGGCTGGCCGCGGCGTTCGGCTATCCGGCGGCGGGCGCCGCGGTCACCGGGACCGGCACCGCTCTGCTCGCCCGGCGCCTGGCCCAGGTTACCGGCGAGGACTGGCCCCTCCCCGCCGGTTCGGCCGCGTGGCGAATGGCGGTCCGGCAGGCCGGCGGCGGGACGCTCGCGGCGGCCCGGCCACTGGGCAGCGCGATCTCCCGGACCTGGTGGCCGGCGGCGGTACCAGCCGCAATCGCGGTGCGGCGACTGCGGCTACCGCTGGCTGCGCTGGTGCTCGCGCCGCCGCTGCTGGACTGGCTGGACCGCCGGCCCCCGCTTGACCCGGCGCGCTACGTGCTCGCCCGGCTGCTGGACGACGCCGGCTACAGCGTGGGGGTGTGGCAGGGATGCGCCGAACGCCGCACCGTTCGGCCCTTGCTGCCCCTGCTACGGGGCCGTGCGGCGGCGAGCCGTCACAAAGCCTTATTACTTGTGCAGTCCCCGGCTGAAGTCCGCGGGCACGATGACGTCGTCCGGGGACAGCTCATGAATGGAGGACCGGCCGAGCGCGAGCAGCGTGGAATCGATGCCGCCACGTAGCACGTCGAAGACGTTCTTCACGCCCGCGGAGCCGCTGGCAGCCAGCCCCCACAGGTAAGCCCGGCCGATCATGACCGCGCGGGCGCCAAGGGCCAGCGCTTTGACCACGTCGCTGCCGCGCCGGATCCCGCCGTCCAGCAGCACCTCGATCTGGCCGCCCACGGCGTCGGCGATGGCAGGCAGTGCCCGGACGGAGGCGGGCGTGCCGTCCAGGTTGTTGCCGCCGTGGTTGGACACCGAGATCGCGGTGGCCCCGATGTCGACGGCGCGGCGGGCGTCGTCGGGCCGCATGACGCCCTTGACCATGAAGGGCCCGCCCCACTGCTCGCGCAGCCAGGCAATGTCGTCCCAGCTAGGCGGCGGCGTCTGCATCCACTCGCCGTACACCCCGAAGAACGTGGGCGCCGGCTCGCCCGGGGCGGCCATGTTGGGCACGGTGAGGTCGGGCAGGCCGCCGTGCTGAAGCCACTGGCGCACGTAGCTGAGCTTCACGATGCCCTCGGGCGCGAGGCGCAGCAGGGTCCGCAGGTTCATCTTCTCCGGTATCGCCGGGCTGCCCCAGTCCCGGCCGTTGGAGAAGGACCAGTCCAGCGTGACGATCAGGCCCTTGGCGCCGGCCTGGCGGGCTCGTTCGGTCCGCTGAACGATCTGATCCCTGGTGCCCGACCAGTAGCTCTGGAAGAACAGTTTGGGATTGACCGGCGCTACTGCCTTCACCGGCATGCTGCCGAAAGAACTCAGGCCCATCGCCGTCCCGGCGGCGGCCGTGCCGCGTGCCACCCCGACCTCACCGTCGGGATGGACGGCCTGTACGCCGGTCGGGGACGCGATCACCGGCAGGGCTATCTCTTGCCCCAGGACCGACGTGGCGAGTTCCCTGGTGGCCGGGAGGTCCGCGATGCGCGGCGGCATGAACCGCAGTTCGCTGAACGCCGTCAGGTTGTCCTGGAGCGTGACGCCCTTCTCGGTTCCGGCTACCAGCGCCATGTAGACCGGCTTCGGCAGGTGCCGCCTGGCTCGCCTGCGCGCCTCCTCGACCGTCTCGAACCACTCGCGGGTGCTGGCCATCGGTCTCCCTCGCACGCTGGCTGCCGGGCTGCCTGGAGCTTATTTTGGCACTCAGTGCCGTAACTATCCAGTCAGCATACCCTGCTGCTTTTCGCGCCATGCCTGGCACCGGTCGTAGGATCCACGTTCATGCCGCCGGACACCGCAGGCTCCGGGCCCGTGCCGGGTGACCAACCCGACCGGGTGAAGTGGAACGCCAGGTACGCGACCGGCTTCTCGCCGTCGTTCACACCTCACCCCCTGGCCGTGCCGGTCTTCGGGTCGCCGCCCCTGAACCTGCCGGCCGGGCCGGTAGCCGATCTGGCCTGCGGCCCCTCGGGTACCGCGTTGCTGGCAGCGGCGCACGGGCGCCAGGTGACCGCCGTAGACGTCTCGGAAGTGGCGCTCGGGCTCCTCGGCGCCGAGGCCGTACGGCGTGGGCTTGACCGCCTGATCACGCTGGTGCACGCGGACCTGTCCGCCTGGTCACCGTCGCCCCGGTCGTATGCGCTCGTCCTGTGCACCGGCTTCTGGGATTCGGCGGTGTTCACGGCGGCTGCCCACGCGGTGGCGCCCGGCGGCCTGCTCGCCTGGGAGGCTTACATCACCGAAGCCAGGCGTTCCCGCCCCAGCCTCCCCGTGGAGTGGTGCCTGGCGGCAGGCGAGCCCGCGTCCCTCCTCCCGCCTGGCTTCACTCTCCTAGACCAAAGTGACGTGCCCAGGCCAGAGCAACCCCTGAGGCGCCAGATGCTGGCCCGTCGCACACACTGACCCGCCGCGCATCGGCGGGCATTCATATGAATGTGACGTTCTATCGGAAAGGGTAAATAGAGCGCCACATTCATTGGTTCCCGCCGTTCGGATAAAAGGGGCATATTCGTACAAATTAGGCGGGCTGGTGGCTCTGGGTCCAGGCGGTGATGTCGCGGCGCTCGATGGTGGCGGCCATCGGGTCGGGAAAGGCGTCGGGGTACAGGCGAAGGCGGTGACCCCGAGGCCTGCCAGGGCGGCGGCGTTCTCGTGGTCGTAGCCGGGCGCCCCGTCGTCAGATAGCGCGAGCAGGACGATCACCTGCGTGCCCGCGGCGGTCATGGCCGCCATCCGGCGCAGCATCTCGTCCCGGTCGCCCCCCTCGTATAGGTCACTGACCAGGATGAAGATCGTCCTGGCCGGGCGGGTGATCAGCCGCTGGCAGTAGGTGACGGCCTGGTTGATATCGGTGCCGCCGCCTAGCTGGGTGCCGAACAGCAGCGCGGCGTGCCCCGGACGGTCCGCGGCGGTAGGCTCGGGAGCCGATGCCACAGCCTTCACCGGCTCCAGGCCGGTTCCTGCACTTGCTGCGGCGCCGGATCGTGGTGGCGCCGATGGCCGGCGGCCCCACCACGACGGATCTGGTGATCGCGGCCGCCGGGGCCGGAGCGCTCGGCTTCCTGGCCGCGGGCTACAAGACGCCTGCGGCGATGACGTCCGAGATCAAGGCCGTGCGTGCCGCGACGGCCGAGCCGTTCGGCGTCAACGTCTTCGTCCCCGGCACGCCGTACCCGGACGCGGCGCGGCTCGTGGAGTACCTGGACTCGCTCGGCCCGGCTCTCGGCGACGCCAGCTGGGACGACGACGAATTCGACGGCAAAATCGCCGCCTTGTTGGCGGACCCGCCCGCGATCACCAGTTTCACTTTCGGCTGCCCCGCGGCCGCGGTGATCAGGGCCCTTCAGGACGCGGGCAGTGCGGTGGTCGTCACGGTGACCACCGCGGCTGAAGCTGAGCTGGCGGCCGCGGCCGGGCCGGACGCGCTGTGCGTGCAAGGTTACGAGGCCGGCGCGCACCGGGGGACGTTCGTGAACGACGACGCGCCCGGGCGCGACCACGGCCTGCTGTCGTTGATCGGCGAGGTGGCCGCAGTGACCGGGCTGCCGCAGATCGCGGCGGGCGGCATCATGAGCCCGCGCCAGGTACAGGCCGTGCTGGCGGCAGGGGCGGTGGCCGCGCAGTGCGGGACCGCGTTCCTGCGTAGCCCGGAGAGCGGTGCGCATCCGCTGCACAAGGCGGCGCTGGCCGACTCGCGCCACACCGCCACGACCGTGACCAGGGCCTTCAGCGGACGTCCTGCTCGCGGGCTGGTCAATGGCTTCATCCTTGATCATGTGGACGCGCCGCCCGCGTACCCCGAGATCAACAACGCCACCCGCCCGCTGCGGTCCGCCGCCGCGGCTAGTGGCGACCCCGAGCGAATGTCGCTGTGGGCAGGGCAGGGCTACCGCCTGGCAGCCGAACTGCCCGCCGGCGAGATCGTCGACCGGCTATGCGGAACACAGCCCTAGCCAGCGCTCGATCCCTTTCTGCCGGCGGGCCGGGTTTGTCCCTCCCGCCGGATAGCGGGCATACGCGGCGACGGTCCGCGGTTGTGGGGTACTTGGAGAAAGGGAGGCGCACCAGTGAAGGCAGTGCGGTTCGATGAGTACGGCGAGGTCGACGTCCTGAAGGTCGTCGACGTGCCAAAGCCGGCGCCGGGCCCGGGCCAGGTGCTGGTCCAGGTCAAGGCGGCAGGGATCAACCCGGGTGAGGCCAAGATTCGCGCGGGCCTGCTGCACGCCAGGTGGCCGGCCACGTTCCCGTCCGGGCAGGGCAGCGACCTGGCTGGGGTGGTGGCCGAGACCGGAGCCGGAGTGACCGCTTTCACCGCCGGGGACGAGGTCATCGGCTACACCGATAGCCGGGCCAGCCAGGCCGAGTACGTCGTGGTCGAGGAGCGGAACCTGGCCGCCAAGCCCGCGGGCGTGCCGTGGCAGGTCGCCGGAGCGCTGTTCGTAGCCGGGGCCACGGCCTACGCCGCCGTGCGGGCCGTCGCGCTGACCGAGGGCGACACCGTGGTGGTCTCCGGGGCGGCTGGCGGGGTCGGCTCGCTCGTCGTCCAGCTGGCCAGGCGCGCCGGTGCCACCGTGATCGGCCTGGCGGGTCAGCCGAACCATGAGTGGCTGGCCGGGCACGGGGTGATTCCCGTGGCCTACGGCGACGGGGTGGCCGACCGGATCCGGCAGGCGGCCGGAAAGGTTGACGCGTTCATCGACACGTTCGGCGCGGACTACGTGCAGCTGGCCCTGGAACTCGGCGTCGAGCCTTCCCGGATCGACACCATCGTCAGGTTCGACGCGGTTGGCGAGTACGGAGTCAAGGCCGAGGGAAACGCGGCTGGGGCCAGCGCGAGCGTGCTGGCCGAGCTGGCCGGGCTGATCGCCGATGGCCAGCTGGAGGTCCCGATCGCCGCGGCGTTCCCGCTTAGCGCGGTCCAGGACGCCTACCGGCAGCTGGCGAGCGGCCACGTCCGCGGGAAGATCGTCCTGACGGTCTGACCGCCGCGCCCCGGCGCGTAGTGTCGTGTCATGGGCGAGATACTGCCGTTGTTTCCGCTCGGTGCGGTGCTCTATCCCGGCATGCTCCTGCCGCTGCACATCTTCGAAGAACGGTACCGGCAGCTCGTCCGGGATCTGCTCGACGGGCCGGAGCCGCGCCGGTTCGGGGTGATCGCGATCCGCAAGGGCCGCGAGACCGGCATCGACGGCGTGCAGTCGCTGTATGAGGTCGGCTGCACCGCAGCCCTGCGCCGGGTCGACCGGCATGAGGACGGCCGGTTCGATATCGTCACCGTCGGTTCTCAGCGGTTCCGGCTACGCGGGCTCGACGAAACACGCCCGTATTTGCAGGGCGAGGTTGAGATGCTCGGCGAAGAGCCGGTCGATCCGGTGTCGGCCGAGCCGGCCGTGCGCGTGGCCCAGGCCGCGTTCCGCGATTACCTGGACGCGCTCACCGAATGGGGCGGCGCCGTGGTCAGGCTCGAGGAGCTGCCCGACGAGCCGACGCTGCTCTCCTTCATCATCGCCGCCGCCATGGTCATCGACCTGCCCGAACGGCAGGCGCTGCTAGCCGAGCCCGACACCTTGCGTCGGCTGGCCCGGCAACGTGCGCTGCTGTCACGGGAGACCGCCATGCTGCGCACCACCACTTCCCGGCCGGCCCCGGACCTCAGGAACACGCCCTACAGTCCCAACTGAACTCCGGCCAGGGACAGGTGGGTAACAGCTGATGAGGGGTAGGGGTGGAGCATGGCCGAACCGGAGACTGAAGTAACCGACATCTCGCTGCGGGCCGCGGAGGTAGCGGCCGACGTCACCGAGACGGACCGGCCGCAGGAGCAGCGCAGGCTCCTCCGAGCGTTTAACAAGGCGGTCAGCTCGGGCGCCCGCGCGGCCGGCCGAGGGACGCGAGCGGTGCGGCGTCGCGCGGGCTCGGGCTCCGGCTGGCTGGTCAGCCAGGTGGTCGCGATGGCGCCGCGGCTGCGGGTCCGCGACCAGGCGGCGTTGCAGGCCCAGTTTCCCGGCCAGTCCGCCGAGGAGATTGCCGACATGCTCATTGAGCGTGCGGCCCGCGCCGCGGCGGCGGCGGGCGGGGCGGCCGGCATGGCCGCCGCGCTGCCGGTGCTGCCCGCCTTCCCGGCCGAGGTAGCGGCAGAGACCCTGGTCGTGGTCGGGATTGAGCTCAAGCTTGTCGCGGAACTCCACGAGGCGTACGGCATCTCGGCCCCAGGGAACTTCGCCGAGCGGATGAGCGCCTATCTCGCGGCGTGGGCACACCGCCGGGGCGTGTTCATGATCGAGGGCGGGCTGATACTCGCCGCCGGGTCGCCCATGGCGCGGCTGCTGCGGCGGCGGCTCATCGCCCGCGCCGGCCGGAGCGCGGTATCGCTGGGCCCGCTGCTCACCGGTGCCGCCGCGGGCGCCATGTTCAACAGCCGGGAGACCAAGAAGCTCGGCCGGGACATCCGGCGCGACCTGCGCCGCCGCGCGGTCGGCTCCTGAGGCCGATGGCTCTGCCTGACTGTTATCTTCCGGTGACGTTCTGCAGGCGGACCTCGCCGTGTGCGATTAGCCGGCCTGACTCGTCGGTGATGTCCACCCGCCATAGCTGCTGGGTGCGGCCCTGGCTGAGGGCCACTGCCTCGACCTCCACCCGGCCTGCGGTGAGCGAGCGCAGGAAGTGCGTGGTGTTGGTCAGCCCCACCGCGACCTGGCCCTGATCGCGGACGGCGCTGCTCGCTCCGACGCTCGCGACGCTCTCGATCGCGGTGGTGTAGACGCCGCCGTGCACGATGCCCCACGGCGTGTGGTGGTCCTGGCTGAGTTGCAGGTGCCCGGTGACCCGGCTGGCGGTGACCTCGTCGACGATCAGGCCCGCGGCGCGGAGGAAGGCACTCTCCGCTTCTCCAGACCCGGCTTGCCGGGCCGGGCCTGCGGCCCGGGTGGTCGCGGGCCCGGCGTCAGCGTCCATGGCCGTTCTCCCCTGAGTGGCCGGACGGCCCTGGCTCGCGTGCTGGTTGCGGCTCGAAGACCAGGCAGGTGGTAGTGGCATGCGCGTAAAGGGTCCCGTCTGGCCCGGTGATCTGACCGGAAGCGGTGACGGCGCGCCGGCCGCCGCTTATCAGCTGCCCGGTGGCGGTCACGCTGGGCGTGTCCAGGGTCAGCGCCTTGACGAGGTTCACCTTCAGCTCAAGCGTGGTATATGCCTGGCCGCGGTCGAGCGAGGTGTGCACGGCGCAGCCCATGGCCGAGTCGAGCAAGGTGCAGAAGACGCCGCCATGCACCGACCCGATGGGGTTGTACAGGTGCTCGCCCACGTCGAGGCCGAAGGTGACCTGGCCGGGCTCGACATGGACGATGCTCATCCCGAGCAGGGCGGCGATCGGCGGCGGGGAGATACGCCCCTCGGCGATGCCGAGCAGGTAGTCCAGTCCGGTCATATCGCGGGCGAAGGCCGCGCTGACGAGGGGATCCTCCCAGGTGACTTTGCGGCACCGGGTCGGCGATGGCCCGGGTTCCCCGGTGGGGGATGCACCGCCGGAGTCGCCCGCCCAGGCCTGGGATGCCACGACGGACTTGGCTGCTTCGGTCATCGGTTCGTCCCCCGACTGAGTTTTGTCATGAAACTCAATCTAGACAGAGTGCGTTCTATTACGCAACCCTCTATGCTGGTGTTCGTGCAGCGGACCAGCTTTGAGGACATGACCTGCTCGGTCGCCCAGTGCCTCGACGTCGTGGGGGAATGGTGGAGCCTGCTCATCGTCAGGGACGCCTTCCTCGGCGTGACCCGCTTCGATGACTTCCAGGCCCGGCTCGGGATCTCCCGCAACATCCTCACCCAGCGGCTGAACCACCTCGTCGACAGCGGCGTCCTCAAGCGGGTGGCTTACTCCGAGCATCCGCCGCGCTCGGAATACCGGCTCACTAGGAAGGGCGTTGATCTCTGGCACGTGATCATGGCCATGCGGCAGTGGGGCGACCGGTGGGCGGCGCCTGGGGGGCCGCCCGTCGAGACCAGGCATATCGCATGCGGTCATATCGTCACGGCCGTGCCGGCGTGCTCGCACTGCGGCGAACATCTGGATGCCCGTTCGGTCACCGCCGTGCCGGGACCGGGCGCGTCCGAGGGCGCCTTCGACCGCACCCGCCTGGGCCGGCCCTAGGGCTGGGTTCCTCGGCACGCTCGCTCGGTCCGAGGGCGCCGGACGGCGACTTCCCGGTTAGCCCATCGCCACCGGGTCTTAGTCCGCCGGTACCGGGTTGGCTGCGGATCCTTCGGTGCTCAGTAGCACCACCGTCGCATCGCGACGAATGGCCAGCGCGGCCCTCCTGGCCTCCGCGCCCTCGCCGGTGAGCACGCTCCGGGCGCCGGCCAGTGAGGCCCCGCCGCACGGGCCGGCCGGTATCCCGTAGCCCGCCAGGTCACGAGCTGCCGCGGCGCTGTCGGCATCGGCGACCGCGACCGCCGCATCCAGGCCGTCACGCAGGTAGGGCCAGGCGAGCATGGAAGGGGTGCCGCAGTTCAGGCCGGCCATGATCGTCTCGCTGGTGGAGATGGTGCCTAGCTCGCCGCCGACCAAGCTGGCCAGGACGCAGGCGGCAGTGCCCGGCTCCACCGTGAGCAGGGCGGTGGCACGCGAGTCCGGCCGGCTGCGGTAGTGGGTGATGCCGGCTTGAGCCAGCGAGCCGACGCCCGCCGGGATGACCACCAGGGCAGGCTCGGCCACCCCCGCCTCGGCAAGCTGGGCGTCGACCTCGGCAAACAAGGTCGAGTAGCCCTCGACGACCCAGGCCGGCACCTGTTCGTAACCGGGCCACCCGGCGTCCTGCACAAGCGCGGTACCTGGCTCGCCCGCGGCCTCGGCAGCGAGCCGCACCGCCTCGTCGTACGGGCCGGCGATCTCGGTAACCTGCGCTCCCTCCGCCGCGATGGCCGCCACCGCCGTGGGGTGCACGCCGACGGGCACGAACACGTGCGCCCGCTGCCCGAACAGCCAGGCCATCCGCGCCACCGCCCGTCCGTGGTTGCCGTCGGTGGCGGTCACCAGCGTTAGCGCGTCGGCGGCAGGCCGCCGGGACAGCACCTGGGGCACCGCCCAGGACACGCCCAGCACCTTGAACGCCGGCAGGCCCATCCGGGCTGACTCGTCCTTGACGAACACCCGCCCGACGCCGAGTTCGGCCGCGAGGGCCGGTGCCTCGGTCAGGGGAGTGGATGCGTAGCCGGGCAGCCCGGCGTGGAAGGCTTGGACATCAGCCGAGGCAGGCGCGCAGGTCCAGGCCCGGGCCGCGGGGTTTGCGAACCACGGCGGGCAGCCTGCGGGCAGACCAGGAGGAGTGATCACCTCCCTACCATGCCGCCTGCTGCTGTGTTCTTCCAGCGACCTGCCCTGGGCGTTTCAAGGTGTGACTTCGCTCGACCATGAACTCCCGGTAGTTACATATTGCTACATGGTTAACACCTTGAGTGTCGCATGCTTGGGCATTTGCCATAGATCTTCGCCAGAGACATATGTCAAATTTGATGGGTTCAGGCACCTCCCTGTCGCTTCAGTGACGAATGCTCCGACCGACCTGACGGCCTGCTCGCGCTGACGATCCAGAGGGTGAGCCTGATCACCTAGTCAGACAGGATGATGCAGCGGACCCCGGCAGGCTGAACCACCGATGACTGCGATGGAAACTATGGATAAGACGACAGCACATGTCGAAGGTCGGGCACTGTCCGACATGGTCGTCAGCTCTCGTCGGCGCTTCTCCCCGTTGAACACTTGACCGCGACCAACCATGGTTGGTATGACTTGGCACATGCCAACGGCTCGGACCCTTGGCTAGCGCAAGCCTGGGCAGCATCGAGAACCCTACCGGGAAGCCTGTGCGGCCGGAAGCCTAACGAGGAGCGAGTGTCGTGGTAGCTACGAGCCCCACAATGCGTCAACGGGAGCTCGGAAAGCGGCTCCGCGACCTACGCAACGCCCACAGCCTCACCGTCGAAGACGTTGGGGAAAAGCTTCTCTGTTCCGCGACCAAGATCAGCAGGCTGGAAACGGGAGCGCGCCGCCCAAGCCTTCGCGATGTCCGGGACCTATGCGCACTCTATGGTGTCGACGAGGCGACCACAGCTGAGCTCATGAGCTTGGCTCGAGGGGCACGTGAGCAAACCTGGTGGACTCAGTACGAGGATCTCAACCTAGACCCTTACCTAGATCTAGAGCAAGATGCCATCGCTATCACAAGCTACACAACCTACTTCCTCCCGGCACTCCTGCAGACCGAAGAATATACCCGAGCAGTTATCAAAACCATAGCGCCGAAGATGGACCCGGATGTATACCAAGAGCGTGTCGAGGTCCGGATGCGCCGTCAACTGGTACTTGAGAAAAGTAATGCGCCGTCTTATCGTGTCCTGCTGGATGAGGCGGTGCTCCGCCGCCGCATCGGCGGGCCGACGGCAATGATCGCGCAGTTGGATAAAGTGCTTGAAGTCGTTAGCCGCAATAAAGCAACTGTTCAAGTCATCCCCTTCGATGCTGACGCGTACGTTGCCCAGGATAGCAATTTTATACTCTTCGAACTTGAGGAAGGGTCGCATCCATCACAGGTAGTATTTGTGGAAGGTCTGACAGGTAACCAATACCACGAACACAAGGTCGATATTACGCGTTACCGCGAGGCTATAGACCATTTGCGCGATTCTGCCCTGAGTCCACGAGATTCGGTGCAGTATATGAAGGAAATAAAGAATCAAGTCTACGAGACTTAGAAGGTATGCTGTAAACAAGAGACCGGCGGTAGCAGGAGGTGAAAACCGGCTAACGCCAATGAAAGGATAGCAATGACGATATATCGGTCAGCTCCGGGGGATCTCGACTGGCGCGTCTCGCACGCATGTGATAGCGGAGCATGCATCATGGTGGCACGCCATGGCGACTCGGTCGTGTTTGGCAATACGACCAACCCGGGTGGCCCGATCTTTGCTTATACGAGGGCTGAATGGAACGAGTTTATCGTCGGCGTTAAATCCGGAGACTTTGACGATATCGCCTAGCTATAGAAAGATCTGCGGCCGCGAGGGCCAGTCGACTGGCCCTCGCGGCCGCATCGTTAGCAGACATTGATCACTGATTGCACATTCGACGCATTAATGCCCCCTTAGGTTGACAAGGGTCTAGACCACGTGTTTCGCTCGGAGCGGAACAGGCCATGTTACATCGGCAACCCATTGGGGGTAAAGTGGCTGACGAGTCAAGCAGCGAGCTCATTTGGTACCGAGACCCAAGGTGCGAAAGTGGCGCATGTGTCGAGGTTTCCGTCGACGGCGATACTGTCTTGGTCCGCAGTTCTATGCATCCAGGAGTCACACCCGTCACTCTGAGTCATGACGAGTGGGATGCGTTCATCGCGGGGATCAAAGGTGGCGCATTCGACCTGATATAAACTGGTTTTCGTACGGGGCTTCATATCGTGGTCTCTAACATATTCGCGGGCCACTTGAAGTCGAGACGCTGAAGCGCGTCGTCAGACATCTATTCAGATCATGCCATTCGATGCTGGTGCGCCCGCTGCTCAGGACCGCAACTTCGTGCTGCTGGATTTTGAAGACGGGTCAGGCTTGTCGGCACTTGTTTTTGTCGAGGGCTTGACGTCTAATCAGTACCTGGAGCGTAAAGCCGACATAGCTCGATACCGAAGAGCTCTTGACTGCTTGCGCAACTGCGCACTTAGCTCATGTGATTCGGTGGAATACCTTGTCGAAATGAGAAAGGCTTACGCCAGCGAGCAGGCGGCCGAGCGCTACCCGATGCGCCTGGCCGCCGGAAAGGCGGGCGGCAATGGCGGACAACGGGCTCTCGATCCCCAGCCCTGAGGCCAGTTCGGACAGTTCGGATTAGGCTGACAGATTTCGCGCTCAGCCTGCCTGTCCGTCGGAGTGGGTGTAAACCTCAAGGTCGGTGGCCTTGACCGCGAGCCATACATGGCTACCAGGGTCGAGAGAGAGCTCGGCGACCGCTGCGGGTGTGACGTCTACCATGGCCTGTGGCTGTCCGTCGAGGTCGAGCCGGACACGGTTGGCCAGCAACGTGAGCCCGGTGACCTTCGCCTGCCAGGCGTTGCGGGCGCTGCTGTGCTGCGGGCGCTGGCTGCTGACGACTATCGCGGAAGGACGCACCGCGACCAGCACGTCACCGTGCTGGCCCCGGTCTGGGACCACGAGGGTACCGCCGCTAGTGAGCGTCACAGTGGCGCCGTCGGCTTGGCCTGCGTACAGGTTCAGGCCCACGAGCTTAGCCACGTAGTCGGTAGCGGGCTGCCGGGCGATTCGCGCGGGGGTTCCTTCCTGGACGATGCGGCCGCCCTCCAGGACAATGAGCTGGTCAGCCAGCACAAGCGCTTCGAGCGGGTCGTGGGTGACCAGGAGGCAGGGCCCGGTGAAGTCGGCCAGGTGTCGCTTGAGCTCGGTTTGGACATCAAGGCGGGTTCCGGCGTCCAGGGCGGACAGGGGTTCGTCCAGGAGCAGCAGCGCTGGCTGGCCAGCCAGCGCCCGGGCCAGGGCTACCTTTTGCGCCTGCCCGCCTGACAACTGGCTAGGCTTGCGATCGGCAAGGTCAGTCAGTCTGAGCAGGTCGAGCCAGTAGCTGGCGGCCGACCTGGCGGCGCGCTTTCCCAGGCCCCGGGCCCGAGGTGAGAACGCCACGTTCTCGGCCACGGTCAGGTGCGGGAAGAGCCGGTAATTCTGGAACACGAAACCGATCGGCCGTCCTGAGGCCTCGACGAAGGTTCCCTGCTCCGCATCGTCCAATACCTGCCCCGCGAGCATGATGCGCCCGGCCGATACCGGGGTCAGCCCGGCTACCGCGCTGAGCAGGGTGGACTTCCCTGCCCCGTTCGGCCCGAGCAGGCCGAGGACCTGGCCGGGTGCCGCGGCGAGGCTGACGGCGAGGTTGAAACTCCCGCGCTTGACCTCGGCATCGACGACGAGGCCGTCGCTGTTCCCGTTTGTCATCAGAATCGCGGCGTGGAGACCCTGGCCTTCAGGCCGGGGAGGAAACGCCGCGTCACCTCCCCGGAAATGTCAGTGGTACTCGCTAGTGTGTTCGCATGTCCCGGTACCGGCTGCTCCCCGCCCCCGCCCAGCAGGCGGTGCTGCGGGACCACTGCGGGCACGCCCGGTGCGTGCGGAACCTGGCCGTCGAGCAGCACGCCCGCTGGCGCCCGGGCCGGGCGGGCGCGCCGGGCTACCTGGAGCAGTGCCGGCAGCTTACCCAGGTGCGGGCGGAGTACCCGTGGCTGGGGGCCGGCTCGCAGACGGTGCAGCAGGCGCTGCGCGACTTCGCCCGGGCGGTGACGGCGTTCTTGGACCTGGGCAGCCTGGCCGGGCGGCCGTCGTGGCGCAAGGCCGGGCGGACCGGGGCTCGCGTGAGAGCCAAGCCGTGTTCCGGTGCACTGCCTGCGGTTTCGCCGGCCACGCGGATGTGAACGCGGCCATCAGCATCGCGGCGGGGCACCCCACCCACCTCCCCACCCACCTCCCCATCCCCCTTGGCGAGGTGTTGTTAGGAGCAGGTGATGGCGCGATGCGATGCTTATCACCGATTTACCCGCTGAGACTGCAGCCATCAGCGAAGACGCAGGCCGTACCGGACTGCTGCAGGCTAACCCGTCCGTTCACCGGAAACATCACGCGCCGCCCAGGGAACGATTCAGTCCGGTCCGCTCACCGCCCTGCGGGCGCTGGCGAGGTGGTCCCGCGAGGCCAGGGTGCCGGGCGTGGTCCGGGCCCGGCACCCGCCCGCTGTCCACTGCTGGCGGCTCACCGGCCGCGATCACCTGCCGCGCGCTGCCAGCCAGTTCATCCAGGTAACACACCGCCCGGAGCCGCAGGCGCAGCAGCATCCCGGCCAGCTCATCACCGCCCTCGGCTGCGAGCCAGGCCGCGCTGTCCGCAATGCCATTACCTGCTCGGAGAGGTCCCGTCGGTTGAGGTCTACGGGTGACCGTGGTCTGCTGGCCGCATCCGTGATGCCCGTGTTCGTGTTCGTGTTGGTCATCGGACAATCACCTTCCTTTCAGTTCCGACGGGGTATTCGTCCCGGAGCGGACCGAGCCTTGACAAGGAGGTCCGGTCGGCGTTAGGCGAGGACGGCGCCGCCGGCGACGTCGAGGACGATGCCGGTGATCCACGCGGCGTCATCGGAGGCGAGAAACAAAGCGGCGCGTGCGACATCCTCGGGCGTGCCAAGGCGCCGGACCGGGTGCATGCCCACCAGCGCCTCCTGCGTGGCTTGAGGAATCTGCTGCTTGTTGCGTTCGGTGAAGATCGTCTCGGGCGCGATGCAGTTCGCGCGGATGCCGTAGGGACCGGCTTGGGCGGCGAGGTCCTGAGTCAGGATCTGGATCCCGGCCTTGGCGGCGGCGTAGGGCACCGGCGCCATCGCGTTGGCCCGGCGGGCGGCGGCAGAGGAGATCGTGATGATGCTGCCGGACCGGCGTTCCTTCATCCGCGGCAGGAAACTCCTAATGGTCAGGAACGTAGCAGTGAGGTTGGTGTCAACGGACGCGCGCCAGTCTTCCTCGCTGATCTCCTCCACCGGCGCCGGGCGGGCCGGGTTGCTGCCGGCGTTGGCGACCAGGATGTCGACCGGGCCGAGCTCATGCTCGATCTGGCGGCGCATGGACTCGATGCCGGTGAAGCTGGTCGTGTCGGCGGTGAGGTGTATCGCGCGCCCCCCGGCCTGCCCGATCCGTGCCGCGACGGCGGCGGCAGCGCTCTGGTCCCGGCCGTGGATGGCTACTTTGGCGCCGTGCTGGGCGAACAGCGTGGCTATGACCGTGCCGATGCCTCGTGAGCTGCCGGTGACGAGCGCTACCTTGTCCTTGACATCGCTCATTGTTTCCTCCGTTTGCCTAGGTAGGTGCATGCTGGTTCTGTCGCGGCGGGCGGGCACTGCGATGACTTGCCTCCGGGTCATCCCGGCGCGTGGGGCGGCTTACCGGCCGGGCGCCGAGCGCGATGCCGGTGCCGGTGATGAACAGCAGCAGCAACGGCCCGGACACGTAGGCCAGGACAGCGCCGCCTTGCAGAAGCGACAGGTAGGGGACGCCGGAGGCGACCATGGCGATGGCGAGCGCGATCCCGGTGTACCGCAGCCACCGGGGCAGCACCCCCGACGCGGCGCCGGCCAGGCCGAGGGCGGCCAGCGCGAGCATCTTTACCCCGTCCAGCCGGTTCACCGCCTCATAGAGCAGGTGCGCCGTACCGGGAGCGGCCGTACCGGCCAGGACCATACCGAGCACGAACTGGGCCAGCGAGATGACCGCGGCCGCAACGCCGGCGATGCAGGCGAACCAGGCGGCCACAGCCGCTCCGGACCTGCGCGCGGCCCGGGCCAGGGCGACCGACACGACGGCCAGCCCGGCGGCAGGCAGCCCCTCGGTGAGGGCGAACTGCGCAGCCACCGCAGTCCCGTGCCCGGCAAGTGCGACGATGATCTCGGCTCCGGAGGCGGTGAGCTTGGGGCTGGGCGCCGCGACGGACAGCCCGGCGATCCACGACAGCGTGAAGGCGATCCCGGTCACGCCGGTCACTGTCAGCAGACGGCGGCGAGGTGGGTCATGGGTGGCGGAGAGGCTCATTTCCGGCTCCTTGTGCTTCTTGTTGAGGAAATAGGTTGCGGGGGTGACGGGGTCAGCGTCTTGGTCATGGCCAGATCGGGAGCGCCGGTTCCAGCAGCTGCGGGCCGGCAGAAGGCCCGTCCCGGTCATCGTCTGCTTCCTGACCATTAGTCATGCCGTGCTTGGTCTCTCAGCCGCCTGCTGGATGAAAACGACGCGGGAGGTTCCCGGACATGGCTGTTTCTCCGTGTTCGCTCACGCCGCGGTCGGGCCACGATGTGGGCTGGATGCGGTGACGGGACACAGGGAGGGCGGTACTGGCGGCGATGACCCAGCCAAGCCCGGCGGACCGTCCGAGGGGCAAGGTGGCGTCGAGCGCCGGGGTGAGCAGGGTCAGCCAGGACAACATGCCGATGGCCGCGATGATCAACCCGGCCCAGGCCAGCGGGCGCGGCGTGAGCCGCAGGATCAGCGACGGTATGGCGACGCCCGAGATGAGCAGCGAGAACGGCACGACGAAGCCGGCTGCGCCGGTCACGAAGCTGAGGTCGAACAGGGCATGCGCCAGCGCTGGATCGGCCAGCTCCGCGGTGTCTGCCGCCGCCCAGGTCATTAGGCCGGACAACCCCATCGAGCCCGCGGCCAGGACGCCGCCGGCCAGCCCGATGACCGCGCCGGGCGCGGTCACGCCCAGGGTACGCAGCCGCCGGTAGATGGTGGCGGTCCACACAGTCAGCGGAACGGCTGCTCCGAAGGCAAGTAGGGCAACCGCGTGCAGCTGACCGGTGTGCGTGCGGGCATAGGCCAATGCTCCGGCCGCCGGCGTGGCCGGGTCAGGGCCGCCCAGCGAGAGTGCGACCGAGGCGATCATCAAGGCGCCGTAGGCCAGGGCGGGCACGAGCGGGGGGGGCCGCCCTGCGCGCGGCGCAGGTAGACGGGTGCGGATCTGAGTTCAGTCATTTGCTATTCCTCCTGCACGTGTGTGTTTCTTTCACCTGGCCACGCTATGAACCACCCGCCGGCCGGGCCGTCACCCGAAAGGATGCATGCGGTGGAATCTTCCGCGGAGGCGGCTGGCACGAAGGTGTAATCCGGCCTGGGTGAGCCCCCGGAACCGGCAGCCCCCGACTGGATGGGAACCTGGGGTGTGGCCGCTGCCAGCGACATGACGGGGAAGCCGAGACGCTGCTACGCGAGCCGTGCCCCGCCCGACCGCCAACCATTGCCAAGTGGGCAGCCGCGGGCGAGGCGGCCGCTGTGAGCTGGACCAAGCCGTGACCCGCAATCCCTGGCCGCAGCGTGCCGGACCAGGCACCGATCGAAGCCCGACGTGGCACCAAGGCGCCGCCGCGGTTTCGCTAGGGGATCAGACCCAGCTGGCGCGCCCGGGCCACGGCCTCGGTGCGGTTGGTCGCGCCTAGCTTTCCCAAGACATGGGTGACGTGCTTTTTGACGGTATCAAGGGCGACCACCAGCTCGGCAGCGATGGCCTGGTTCGACCTGCCCGCGGCCAGCAGCCGCAGCACCTCCAGCTCGCGGGCGGTCAGCGGCTCAACCATCCCCGGAACCGCCGCTGCGGTGGCGCCCGGCCCGGCTTGCTGTCCGTCGAACGCTTGCAGGAGCCGGGCCAGGCAGCCGAGCGGGACGCTGCGGGCGGCGCCGTGTTCTGCCCGCTGGGCCGCGACCAGCCGGGCGATCAGTGCGGCCATCGGCGGGCCCTCGTCGGCGAAGACCCGCACATAGCCCTGCGGGCAGGCCAGGACGAGCGCCTCGGCCAGGGCGTTCACCGCGCCTGTTTCCCGGCCGCTGGCCGCCAGCGCCAGCGCCCGCAGCGCCCCGGCCTCGATGACACTGCCGGCCCGGTCCTGGGTGACCGCCGCGGCGTACAGCCCGTCCAGCAGCGCCAGTGCTGGGCCGGGGCGGTCCTGGGCGAGCAGTACCCGCGCCAGTACCAGATACTCCGGCTCCCGCGGGTAGCCCGGCTCGTCGTCCACACTGAGGCCGTGCTGCTGGGTCCAGCGGACGGCCGCGGCCACGTTGCCCTGGGCCAGCAAGAGCCGTGCTCGCTGTGCCGGGACCGGGTTGAGCAGGCCGGCCGGGACCGGCGAGGCGTACCCGGCCTCGCTGATCGCCTCCAGGGCTCCGGCTGGGTCGCCGGTGGCCTGCCGGATCCACGCCAGCGTCACCAGGCCCGCGGCCAGCGGCGAAGTGTAGACGAACTGGCGGCACAGAGCGATGCCCTCGGTGACGTGCCGCAGCGCGCCGTCGAGCTCGTTCCGCTGGTAGGCCACCTCGCCTAGGCCCACGTACGCGGGGCCTGCGGCCGGCAGCGGCGGGCGGCCGGGCGCGGCGGCGACCTCGAGGGCCTGCTGGCAGGTCTGGGCGGCCGCATCCAGGCGGCCCTGGGCACCCTGGACCTGGCAGAGCAGGTAGCGGCGCCAGGAGGTCACAGTTAGCTGGCCGACCGCCCGCCACCCGGCGATGCTGGACTCGAAGCCGCGCTCGGCCTCGGCGAGCTGGCCGCGCAACCACTCAGATGTAGCCAGGAATCCCTGGACGGCGGAACTCAGCATCCACTCGCCCTCGCCGAGCTTGGCCAGCGCCCGCGACGCGAACTCCGCCGTGGACTCGGGGTCGCCGCGGAGCTGGGCGAGATAGCTTCGGCAGAGCGCGATCAGCGCGGGGACGTTCACCAGCATGCTGGCAGCCCGGCCGACAGCAGGCTCGAACGGCTCCTCGGCCGCGCCTGCCGATGCGCGCTCGGCCGCGACGAGCAGTGGCTCCACCTCCTCCACACGGCCGGCATGAGTTGCCAGAGTCGCCTGCGCCAGCAGCAACCGGGGACGGGACCAGACCAGCTCAGCGGGAAGCGCCGAAAGCCACCGCTGCATGGTCGCCCCTTCGCCGCGCAGGTAGAAGACCGCGTCGAAGTGCTGCTCGATCAGCCGGGCGGTCCAGGCGGTGTCCCCGGCTGCCACAGCGTGCCGAACCGCGTCATCGGCCAGGCCATGCTCGTCTGACCAGGCGGCCGCGGCCCGGTGCAGTGCCGGTACCCGGCCGGGCTGCTGCTGCTGCAGCCGGGCGCGGAGCAGGTCGGCGAACAGGTGGTGATAGCGCCACCAGCCGCGCACCTCATCCAGCGGCACCAGGAACAGGCCCGCCCGCTCCACCTCCTCCAGCATCGCCTGGCCATCGGTCCGGCCGGTGACCGCATCACATAGCTCCCCCGACAGCCTCTCCAGCAGCGAGGTCTCCAGTAGGAAAGTGCGCACCTGCCCGCTCTGGTGCTCGAGTACCTCGTCGGCCAGGTAGTCCAGCACATAGCGGTGGCTGCCGCTGAACGCCGCCACAAACCCGGCCGCATCGGCCTGCCCCCGCAGCGACAGCGCGGCCAACTGCAGCCCCGCGGCCCACCCTTCGGTGCGGGCCGCCAAAGCATCTGCGGCCGCGCCGGGCAGGCCGGGCCCGGCCACCTCGCGCAGGAGAGCCCCCGCTTCCTCGGAGGTGAACCGCAGCTCGTCGGCGCGCAGCTCAGCCAGCTGCCGACCGGCTCGCAACCGCGCCAGCGGCAGCGGCGGGTCAGCGCGGCTGGCCAGCACCAGATGCAGGCCCGGCGGCAGGTGCTCGAGCAGAAACGCAACCAACGTGTGCACCGGCGGGGAGTCGATCAGATGGTAGTCGTCGAGGACCAGCAGCAGGTCGTCCTCGCCAGGCTGGCCGGCCAGCTCGTTGATCAGCGCCGTCACCAGCCCCTCAAATGACCGTGGAGGCGGCGGGCCGAGCAGCGGGCCGACCCGCTCCGCGATCCCTGGCCATGCCCGGTCCAGCGCGGCGATCGCGTAGCGCCAAAACCGTGCCAGGTCATTGTCGCCTGCGTCCAGCGACAGCCAGGCCACCGGCCGGTGGCCCCGCCGGGCCCAGTCGGCCAGCAGGGCGGTCTTACCGAACCCGGCCGGGGCGCAGACAAGGATGAGCTGCCGCGCCAGCCCCTCGCCGAGCGCCTCGGCCAAGCGCGGGCGCGGCACAAACCCCGGCTGCAGGCCGGGCACGTGCACCTTGGTGGCCAGCAGCACATCCTGCCCGGACACGGCAACCCCGGCCGGGGCCGCCACGGGCTGGTCAGCCATCGGCGACCTTCCGCTCAGCGCAACCAGCGATCCTCCCTCCGGCCGCTGGCTGCGGCCATTCTAAGGCTTGATGCGCCGCCGCCGACGGCGCGGTGCAGTGGTCGTGCGTGCGCGGCGGCCACCCGCCAGCTTCCAGCAGCCGTCTTCACTCCTCCCCGCCCCTCTCCCCGCGCTGATCGCACGCCACCCACTACGCACGGGCTCCGGGTGAATCGCCCCGGGTTTCGTAGAGGCTCGATCGAGAGGACGATCGGGTCATGGCAGGCAGGACTCCGTACCCGCAGGAGATGAAAGAGCGGGCAGTACGGATGGTCGGGGAGGTCCGCGGGAACTACGGCAACGAGTACACGGCGATCAAGGCGGTGGCGGCCCGGCTGGGGATCGGGTCGCCGGAGACGGTGCGCAAGTGGCTGCGCCGCGCCCAGGTCGATGCCGGGGAGCGGCCGGGGCTTACGACGGAGGAGAAAGCGGAGATCAGGGCGCTGAAGCAGGAGGTGGCCGAGCTGCGGCGGGCGAATGAGATCCTCAAGGCGGCCTCGGCTTTTTTCGCGGCCGAGCTCGGCCGGCCACCGCGGTGCTCGTGATGTTCATCAGCAAGCACAAGGACGCCTTCGGGGTCGGGCCGGTCTGCCGCGTGCTGACCGGGAGCGGCTGGCAGATCGCCCCGGGCACCTGCTATGCGGCCGTCCGGCGGCCGCCGTCGGCCCGGGCCGTGCGGGACGCGCAGATCCTGGCCGGGATCGGGCAGATGCGCGTGGAGTACGAGGAGGTGTATCGCGCCCGCAAGACGTGGCTGGAGCTGAACCGCCGCGGGATCCAGGTGGCCCGCTGCACCATCGAGCGGGTCATGCGGGAGGACGGGCTGCGGGGCGTGCGGCGCGGCCGCACGATCCGCACCACGATCCCGGGGAAGGGACCCGGGCACGAGCGGGCGGCGGACCTGATCGGCCGGGACTTCACCGCGCAGGCACCCAGCCGGCGGTGGGTCGCGGACTTCACGCATGTGGCTACGCTGGCCGGCACGGTCTACATGGCGTTCGTCGCGGACATCTTCTCCCGCATGTTCACCGGCTGGGCGGCGGCCCGCCACAAGCGGGCCAAGCTGGTGCTGGACGCCCTGGACATGGCGCTGTGGCACCGGGACCGCGGCGGGCACCCGGTCAGCGCGGGGCTGATCCATCACAGCGATTATGCCGAGGTTGGCGTTAAGCCGAGGAATTCTGGTCCTGGCCTGGTCGGGCAGGGCTTGCTGACGGGTTCCTCGGCTTAACGTTCGCGGCTATCGGAGACTGGCTATCGGAGACTGTAGAGGGCCCGCAGTTTGTCTTCGCTGAGCCGGTCGGTGGCCGGGGCGTTGATCGCGGGGATGGCTACGCTGATGGCTGCTCGCATCATGTCCAGGGTGGCGAAGGCATAGAACGCTGACGTGGTCGAGGTGTTCTCGTGGCCCAGGAGGCGCATGATGACCGGGAGCGGGATGCCCTGCTGGTAAAGGTCCATGGCCTTGGTCTTGCGCAGCATGTGGCAGTGGATGTTGTCGGGGATGGACGGACAGTTCTCGCGGGCGGTCCGGGCGGCTCGCTTGAGCACGGCAGAGACTTCGTAAGCGGAAAGTGGCGCTGTATGCGCTGCTCATCGGGAACGACCCGGACTCTCGCGTGATATTCGTGCGCAAGGGGAACCCGGTGAGCCTGGCCGCCAAGGGCGTTGTAGCGGTCTTCGACGACACGCTCACCCGCTTAACCCAGCCCATTTTGGCATTTGATTCGACCTTTGATGTGATCCTGCTGGGAAGCTCGGTCTGGATCTTGAACCAGAAGAACTTCGAAGGCCTGTTCAAGGAGAGCGAGGCGGTGCTGGCGCGTACCTCGGAGTGGGTGGATCAGCTCAGCCAGGTCCTGCCCATAGCCGACGACGGCAGGGAATGGCTGGCAAGCAGGCTCCGCCAGAACTCGGTAATGCGCCGCAAGGTACACAGCATGCTGCGGAGCCATTACCTGCCGAAGCTTACCCCCGATATCCTCCGCGCGAGGATGTCCGCACACGGCCTGCTCCCGGAAGACCTGATGAAAGACGGCGCTCTCATCTTCAATAGAGACACCGAGAAAGACTTGCTGCTCTTCCTCAACGAAGACCTGTGGACCGGCGACTTCTCAGGCGACCAGTACGCCGCAGCGAGAAAAGCGCGACGATAGGTCATCCGCCGAAGCCCAGAGGTTATCGGCGGCGCCTCAGGAGGGCTGCTATGCCAGGTATCATCCTGATATGAGCGCATCATTGCCGGCACTGCATAAATCGAAGCGCTGCGTCGCCACGTAGCACGGCTCCGGCTTCCGAACCTAAATTTAAGCTTAGGCAGACTCTTACATCGATTTAGCCCTCTCAGCTCACGCACTCTTCTGCCGCATATCGCGCGCCAGCTCCAGCATGATGTGCCTATGACGCCGCTGGATGCTGCCTCGACAAGAACCTCGACGAGCCACCCATGGGCCTCCAGCAAACCTGTACAAGCGGCGCTGAATCGAAGGTCGGCCACGAGGTGATGCGGATCTACGGCGTGACGTGAGTGACGGGGCGCTGTCCGGGAGAACGCGCGCCGACCCGCCGATCTGCATGGGAGTTGCCTCCCGCTGGCGACGGCAAGAACCGGTACATAACCCGTTTGTTCTGTAGTGCGCGGATGACGATCACCTTTTTGCGCCGTGTCTTTGACCAGGACTGGCTCGCCTTCGCATCCTGCGCTGAACAACAGCCGCCGCTTGAGCATCCGTATCCGGCCCAGGCCGATAGGGCTGGGTGCTCAAACTGGGGGACGGCGTCAACGCCACTCGGGCGGGGGCGTGTGGCGCATGCCGGTTGTCAGCCGGAAGTAGCCGATAGGCGCCCGTCGGCTCGCGGAGTGGTCGGCGCGCTCAGTAATGGACGTGGGCGCCGAACGCCCGCTGGGCGTGGCTGGCGCGGGAACGCCTGGCCACGCCCTGGGCGCTCGCGGCGAGCGAGACGAGCCGAGGCGGGTTACTGCCGGGTGCTGACGGCGGTGGCGGCCTCGTGGATGAGGGCGGCCACCGCGGCTGGCTGCGACACGTAGATGGCGTGGCTGCCGGGGACTTCGATCACCGTGGATCCGGTTCGTTCGGACATGGTTCGCTGGGCTTCTGGGGGGATCATCCGGTCCTGGGTCGTGAGCAGGTACCAGCTGGGCTTGGTACGCCACGCGGGCTCGGTGATTTGCCCGGCGGGGGCATCTACTCCCCAGGGAATCTGGGAATCAGCCATGAATGCGGCTTGCTCGGTGGGCAGGTCGGCGGCGAACGAGGCGGCGAACTTGCCCTGGTCCAGGAGCAGGAAGCCGTCGCGGGGCGGCAGGATCGGCGGCTGTGGCCCGTCGGCCGGGAAACCGCCGATGAGCGTGTTGACTGACTCGTCCTTGTCGGGTGCGAAGGCCGCGATGTAGACCAGCGCCGCCACGTTCGGGTGGGTGCCGGCCTCGGTCGGCCGGCTGCTGGTGACCGAGGTGCAGTCCACCGGGCAGGACATCCGCCGCACCCCGCGCCTGATCAGCGAGGCGGACAACGCCTATTTCCAGGTCGCGGTGGTGGCCAGCGGGATTGGCCGGGTCAGCCAGGACGACCGGCAGGCTGAGCTGCATCCCTGCGACTGCGTCCTGTACGAGACGACCCGGCCATTCCAGTGGCTGTTCGACAGCGACTGGGACGTCTGGGTCTTCTCGCTCCCCAGCGATTCCGTGCGGCTCAGCGACAGCGAACGACGGCTCCTCAGCGCCCGCAGGCTGGACGGGACCACCGGGCTGACCGGCGTCGTATCGCGGTTCCTGCTCGACCTCGCCCGGCACGGCGAAGACCTGCCCGCCGGGCAGTCCGAACGAGTCCTCGCCCACGCCAGCGACCTCGTCGTGACCCTGCTCGGCGACCGCCTCGACGACAGCACCCGGGTGCGCGGGGCGGTCCAGCGATCGCTGATGCTGCGCATCAAGGACTACATCCACCAGCGGTTCTCTGACCCGGACCTCGGGCCCGCCGAGATCGCCGCTGCCGTCAACATCTCCACCCGCTACCTGCACAAGCTTTTCGAGGCCGACCGCCAAACGGTCTCGCTGTACATCAAAGGCCTCCGCCTGGACCGGGCCCGGCGGGACCTCCTGGACCCGCGGCTTGCTGACCGGCCCATTTCCGCGATCGCCTACAGCTGCGGGTTCGGCGACCTCAGCGGCTTCAACCGCGCCTTCAAGCAGGCCTACGCAGTCAGCCCCAGCGAGCTGCGCAACGCATCAGCCACCACGGCACAACCCGCGCCGTCCAAGCCCGGATATCCCGGGCACGGCTAGACACGCACAGCGAGCCGAAACGGTCCATCAGTACGAGCTGCGGTCCAGGGCCGGTCAGAACTGGACGTTCTGCTGGCAGGCGCACAGCGCATCAAACGCGATCGGCATCCGCGCCGATTCGGCAGGGATCTGCGCTCCTTGTCCGCCCGTGACATGCCGACGCGGTCACCCTCGGTAGCGATGGCCGGCCAGGCGCGCAGTCACGGCAGCGGCTGCTGCCACGTTGGTGCTCACGATCCTGTCGGTGGCCGCCAGGCCGGGGGTGCCGGGCCGGCCGGGCAGCGCGGGCAAGGTATCAGGTGCTGCAGGCCCTCGGCTGTCAAGCCGCGCCGCCAGGCTTGTGGATAACCTCGTGAGTTATCCACAAGTCGATAGTGGCGGGCAGCGGCATGTCGGCCGGCCCGCACGCTGGCGGAATGAGACAAGCCATCACAGCGGGCGACGATACCCCCGCAAACACCTCCTAACTCCGGAACCCCGCAGACACCCCGGGACTCCCGGGCCGCGCAGCCAAGCATCGTGGTCCGGGCCGACTCGCCCGCGGCGCTGCTGGCGGTCATCCCGCATCTGCTCGGCTTCCTGCCCGCGGCCAGCGTCGTCGTGATCGGGCTCACGCCGCCGCGCGACCGCGTCCGGGTCACGCTCCGGTATGACCTGCCCGACCCGCCCGAGGCGGATCTCATCGCCGACATCGCCGGGCACGCGGCCGGCGTCATCAGCTCACAGCAGCTGACCGCGGCGATCGCCGTCGGATACGGCCCCGAGCCGCTGGTCACACCGGTGGCGGACGCGGTGCGGGACGCGGCGCAGCGGGCCGGGATCGACCTCCACGACGTCCTCCGGGTCAAGGACGGACGCTACTGGTCCTACCGGTGCGGCGACGAGGCGTGCTGCCCGGCCGCCGGAGTGCCGTTCGACCCGACCGCTCATCCGGTCGCGGCCGACATGGCCGCTGCCGGGAAACAGGTGCTGGCCGGCCGGGCCGCGGTGGCCGCCCGCGTCGCGCCGATCGGCGGCATCGCCGCGGAATCGATGTACCAGGCCACCCGCCGGGCCGGGCAGCACGCCGCCCGGCTGCTCGCCAAGGTCCGCAGGTCCTCCCGCATCGGTGCCGTGCGGCACATGATCGCCGCCGAGGGACTGGCCACAGCGGGCGGGATGATCGCCCGTTACCGCGGCGGCAGGTTCACCTCGGACTACGAGATCGCGCGGATCACGGTGGCACTGCGGGACCTGAGGGTCAGGGATGACGCCTGGGCCCGGATGGATCCTTCGCACACGGACGCGCACCTGCGGCTGTGGATCGACGTGGTCCGGCGAGCGCAGCCCGGGCACGTCGCCGCGCCCGCGGCGTTGCTTGCCTTGGCGGTCTGGCAGTCAGGTCATGGCGCAATGCAAGATCGGCCGACCCGAAAGCGGGTGTCCATCCGCAGGCCAGGCCTGAAATCAGAGCGGCCTGCGGGGCCGCCGTGCCGAGCCCAGGCGGTACCGTGTCCGCTGACGTCAGCGGACCGGGAGCACGCTGCATCGGCCAATCCAGCGCGCGGCGCTGGATATCACGCTCTGTTCCGGACCCTCGTGAGCTTGACGCAATATATCCGCTATGTGCGCCAACCCAGTCGGTCCGCGCAGCCATCGGTGCCACCCCGAAAGGTCGTTATGAGCGGCTATTGGCGCAGGCTCACCGGACGGCGGACGTCGCCGGGAACCCGCGGTACCGCCCGATGCCGGTGTTCGGCCATCCTGCGGCGATCACGGCGAGCTCATCGCCTACCGTAATCGCCGCGAGACAGTCAACGAGCCATCCAGTCAAGGATGCGGACCTGTCAGCGTTGTCCCGGAGCCATCACGTCCCAGCATGTCCTGGGACGTTATAACGGGCAGGTGGGCCGCTTATCGCAGGGACATCTCCCACTCGTGCAGATCGCCAGCATCGGCCGCGCGCTGTAGCGGGTCCATCGTGCCGGCCGTCTTGTCCGCGCCGAACACCGGGCTGCGCCAACCGCATGAGCAGACGGCCTGGACGCCGCCCTCGCCCATCTCGTGGATGGTGGTGTGGTGTTCCATGGCGATCGGTTCTCAGAGGTGGACGACCGGGCAGCTCATCGTCCGCGTCACGCCGTCGAGCGCCTGGACCCGGAGGGCGACGAGCTTGGCCAGCTCATCGATGTCCCGGGCCTGCGCTCGCGCGATGACGTCGTAGGGCCCCGCCAGGCTCGCCGTCTCCGAGACGCCCGGCAAGTCCCGGAGCGCCGCGGCCACGATGGCCGCCTGGCCGGCTTCGGTCTGGATCAGGATGTACGCGGCGATCACGTGACACTCACTCAACCTTCTGGGACCATTCAACCGCTCGTGCGGTCATGGATCATCCCGCGCGCAGGCTGAGGCGGCCGGCCGGGGCGGACGCGCGCGTGGCCGCTGCCGCGCCAGTTTCGCCGAGCCCGATGCCGGCGTGCCGGGCGCGGGGCTCGGTGCCCGGCGCCCTCGCTACAACCGCGCAGGGGATCTGCCCGCGCGCGCTGGCGAACCGCGCGGCGGGGGTCACCATGACAGTCGCGCTGCGCCCGTGGTCACTGCCCGGTACCGGGAGAATCCCGGACGGCCCGGTCAGCGAGTATGGCCTTGTCCCCGGGCCGGGCCGGGCACGCGCCGCCGGCCCGGGTGTTCGCTCCAGCCGCGCTCGCTGGCCGGGCGGGAAAGTTCCAGCCGCCGGCCGCACGGTTTACACCCCCGCTCGTTCCGTGACAGGCTGGCCAAAAGCAAGTGGCGATCGCGGGCACTCCTGGCCATGGCGGGCGCGGCCTCCACAACCAAGAAGGTCAAGATGGCGCAAGGCACTGTGAAGTGGTTCAACGGTGACAAGGGCTACGGTTTCATCGCGGTCGAGGGCGGCCCGGACGTGTTCGTGCACTTCAGCGCGATCACCGGTGGCGGCTACCGCAGCCTGGAGGAAGGGCAGAAGGTCGAGTTCGACATCACGCAGGGCCAGAAGGGACCCCAGGCGGAAAACGTCAGGGTCACCGGCTGACGTAGCGGCAGGGACGACGCCGGCGCCAAGGCCGATTGCCCCTCGCGAAGAGCGAACGGCGCACGCGGCCACGGGCCGCTGATCGGCATGTCAGCAGGCGAGCTTCGCTGGTCATCGGTTGCGCAATCGAGCGATCCCAGCAGCGACGTACGTACATGCCCCTCCTGGTACGTCCCTAGGACGTGATGATCTTGCTGAGGGGCGGCTCTATTTCAAGCGGGCTCTTCGTGCTCCACCACCCGCTGATTGCTGGCCTCGCCACCGTCAGGTCGGAGCACGCGGCTGGCAGAAGTCCGCCAGGCGTTCGGCGGCTGGTCACGCAGCGTGGTGACAGCCGTCGGCCGGTAGCGCGCAAACCCGCCGCTATGAGCGGCCACCGCTGCCCCAGCGCTCATCCACTCAGGCGCGCAGACAGGCGAAATTATCCGGCAACAGGGCCAGTCAGCTCGCGCGACAGCGCCCGCGGCACCGGCTTATTCAGAGGGCTCCTAGCCAGGCGCCGGGCGAAAGTCATCGCGGTCACATAGGGCAGTGCCCGGGAGGCCGGATGGTCGCCTCCGATGGCTGGTCACGCCACGGCCGAGCCGCTTGGTGCGCAGCTTTGCGCTCTGCTGCACCATTCTGCAGGTGAGTACTTGACGGGCCGTTCTGGTGTAATGGTCGTGCCGGTGAGCAGATTTCCCGGGTGGGGCCGGGGCGGCCACAATCGGCAGGTGGCTAAGTTGTTCTTGATGGCCGGGCTTGCGGGTGCGGGCAAGACGCGCAGGCGAAGGAGCTGGTGACCGGGCGCCGGGCGCTGCGGCTGAGCTCCGACGCGTGGGTGATCCCGTTGTCCGGCGGATCAGAGGCGGGCGGGAAACGCGACGTGCTGGAGGGCGGCTCATCTGGCTGGCCCTGCAGGCGCTGCGCCGGGGCGTCAGCGTGGTTCTGGATTCCGGGCGGGCCCGCGATGAGCGGTCGGCGCTGCGCTGGCTGGCGGACTCGGCCGGGGCGTCCTGCTGGGTGGTGTACCTGCCGGCGGACGTTCCTCGTCGCTCATCTGGGGCCGGTCACAGGGGCATCAGCCCGTGCCAGGGGAAAGACCGCGTTGCGGGTGGCCATGATCGCCCGGTCCACCGGATCGCCTGGGTCGTAGCCGGACTCGAACGGCTTGAACACCGAGGGTGCTGTCTCGGTCATGTACTCGGGCGCGGTCAGGCCGGTGCGCCGGGCGACGTAGTCCCGCCACGGGGCGGGGGTCGGCGTGCCTGGATCGATGGGCCGGCCTGCGGCCTCGGCGAGCAGGTGCGTCCAGCTGCGTGGTACGACGTGGACCAGTTCATACCCTCCGCCGCCGGTCAGCAGCCAGCGGCCGCCGGCCAGGTCGTGGGCCAGCGCATGGATCGCGGCATGGGCGGCGCGCTGCCCGTCGATGCTCAGCTCCAGGCGGGCCAGCGGATCGAGCCGGTGGGTATCACAGCCGTGCTGGCTGACCAGGACCTGCGGCCGGAACTGCGCCAGCAGCGGCGGGACGACCGCATGGAAGGCGCGCAGCCAGCCGGCATCGCCGGTCTGGGCGGGCAGCGCGACATTGACCGCGGATCCCTCCGCGCCGTGCCCGCCGGTCTCGGCGGGCAGGCCGGTGAACGGGAACATGTCCGCCGGGTGCTGGTGCAGGCTAATGGTCAGCACCCGCGGATCGGCGTAGAACGCGGCTTGCACCCCGTCGCCGTGGTGCGCGTCGATGTCCACGTAGGCGACGCGGTCGGCGCCGTGTCCCAGCAGCCAGGCGATCGCGACCGCGACGTCGTTGTAAACGCCGAACCCGCTGGCGCGCGCGGCCATCGCGTGATGCATGCCGCCCGCGATGCTGGCCCCGTGCCGCGCCGGGCCCGACCACACCGCGCGGGCCGCGGGCCAGGGTTGCCCCGGCCACCAGCGCTGACGCCTGGTGCATGCCAGCAAATACCCGAAGTGATAGTCGGTGAGCCGTTCGTCCCAGGCCACGTGCAAGCCGCAGGTCATCCTGCCACAACCTCTTTGCCCGTGCCGGTTTGCGAGTTCGCCCGGCCAGCCGCCGATACCCGGCGGATCCGCTGAGATAGCAGGTTTCCGGGTTCTGACCGGCCAAGGCGACTTCCTTTGCTATCGCGGCGAGAACTCCGGCAGCGGCCACGAGCCGGGCGGGCGCAGCTGAGGTAAGGGTCCTTGGTCACGTCGCACCAGAGGCCAGGGTCCGTGGCTATGTCTGCTTCTGCCCGGGGCGCGCGAAGCCGCGCCTGGATAGTGGCCGGCGGGGTTGCGGTGATCATGCCGGAGCGGGAAGGCGACATAAAGGATGTCGCAGCCGAGGGTCACGCCTTCGTGGAACCACGCCGTTCCGGTAGCCGTTCATGGCCTGCGCGACGCCGAGCCCGTAGCCGCCGGGGTCGGCGAGTGCTGACCTTGCGATCGGCTGGCCGCTGTTCACAGACGCCAGGCTTTCGGCCGGCGCCGCTGCCGTAGGGCAGCTCCTGGCCTGGGTAGGGCGCGGTCCCACGTTGCCTGTCCGGCAGCGAGCTCATTATGCCCCGGCGCCCTGCGCCCGTATCAGGGCCAGCGGGGAGCCTGTTTGCCCGGCAGCGATGCGTACTCCCGCACGGACTGCGGCTCAGCAGACCGAAGAAGTATCCGGCGGGCATCCGGGCGGCTGCGGCTGCGGGGCAGGTAAAACGGCACGTAGTCCAGGCTGTGCTGCCGGAACGGGGTGATGATCGGTTTCATGAGCACGAGCAGCTTCGCGTTCGCAGACGCCGGCGAACGACTGAGCAGAACCAGCCAGCCGCGGAGCCGATGAGGACCGTATTGCCTGTCATCGTGTCCCGCGGCTGGCCCCGGGCGCATCGCAGCAGCTCACAGGCCAGGCAGACTTCTGGAACCGCACAACGGTGCCGAGGCCGGCGGCTCGCAGGTGCGTCTTGCTGAGCAGTCCGCTGGCTGCAGCCGCCGGTCACCAGGTCTTGACCCGGTCGGTGGGGCGCCGGTGTTCGATTCGCAGTCGCATGTCGAGCACTAGGCAGCCGGTTGTCATGCACCGGACGGGGTTGAGGTCGGCCTCGACGACCTCGGGGACCTCTGCGAGCAGGAGGGTGAAGCGCAGGATGAGCTCGCGCAGTGCCTCGCGGTCGAGCGGGGCGCTGCCGCGCAACCCGTTCAGCTCGGCGGCGACGCCCTTGGCGGAGTCGATCAGCTCGTCGGCTTCGGTGTCCGTCGCTGGGGGCAGGCGGAACGCAGCGGTTTCGGTAAGGCGGGCCTGGAGTCCGCCCAGGCCGACCGCGATCACCGAGCCCAGATCGGGGTCATTGACCGTGCCCACCAGCATGTCGGAACCGGGTGGCACCAAGGGCTGGACGATCACTCCGGTCCATTCCTGGCCAGCGGCCGCCACCCGCCGTTGGAGCTCGCGCCAGCCGGATCGCACCGCCGAAGGGCCCTCCAGCCCGAGCAGCACGGCGCCGATGTCACTGGCGTGTGCGGGAGCGGCAAGGGCGGCTTTCAGTGCCACCGGGCCGCCGCTTTCACCGGCGACGGCGACCGCGTGCTCGAGCTCGAGGCAGCGATGCGAGGCGGCCACCGGGATGCCGTGCGTGGCCAGCAGCGCTTCTGCCTGATCGGATGAAAGCCAGCCCCCTGCGGGCTCGCGCTCCAGCAGCGCGGCAATCAGGGCGCGCGCTGCTGCCCGGTCCAGGTCGGGGTAGTGGGGAGGCTGACCGAGCGGCCGTGACAGCCATTCACGGCGTTCGGCCGCGCGAGCGAGCACGGCCGCGCACGATTCGGGAAACAAGAAGTTCGGCACGCCCGGGCCTGTCCGCGCGGGCAGCCGGCCATCGGACCGCACCACAGATGCCACCACCGGCTTGGGCTGCCCCGCCGAGACGGCACGGATCGCCTCCAGCACGGCCTCCGGGTCGCCACCCAGACGGTCGGAGTAGTAGACCGTCAGCGCGTCGATACCGGCATCGACGAGCAGCTCACGGATGCTTGCGGCGTATTCGCCCGGTCCGGCGCTGATCCCCAGCAGCAGCGGGTTGCGCGCCTGGCTGGGCTGCCCGACCTGCAGCCCCCACGCCGTGCAGGCGTTGGCGCCAAGCGTCGCCAGGGGCGGTGAGTTGCTCACGATGCCGATCTCCCGGCCGCTGGGCAGCGGCTGGCTCTCGAAGAACACGGCGGCGTCGAACAGCTCCTCGCCGCCGCGGAACCGCAGCACCCCGGCCTGATGCAACAGCGCATCGGCGACCGCGTCGCCGCGCAGCGCCGCGGCCGTGTCCGACAGCGGTTCGCTGCGCGCCAGCCCGCCGCTGCGACGCGCCTTAAGAGCCAGGATCGGCTTCTTGCGGGACACGCGCTGCGCGATCCGGGTGAAGTGCTCGGGATTGCCGAACGTCTCCACATACAGCATCACCGCGGCCGTCCGCTCGTCCTGCTCGCACCACTCGAGCAGGTCGTTGGTCGAGACGTCGGCGCGGTCACCGACCGAGACGAACATCGAAACCCCCAGCTGCCGGGCCGCCGCATGTCCGAGCAGCCCGAGCCCGCCCGATTGCGAGGCGATCGCCAGCCCCCCGGCGCGCACGCTCGCGCCGCTGAACGTCGTGTTCAAGCTGACCTCTTCGGCAGTGTTCAGCACCCCCCACGAGTGCGGCCCTGCCATCCGCAAGCCCGCCCCCCGGACGATCTCCAGCAGCCGTTGCTCCCGCCCGGCCGGCGCCGCATCGTCCTCCTCGGCACCGGCGGGGACAACCAGCAGCGCCCGTGCCCCGCTCGCCGCCGCATCGGCAGCGAACTCGAGCAGATCATCGCCCGCGGCGGCGATGATCACCAGCTCCGGAGCGGCTTCCAGCTCACCCACGCTGCGCGCGGCCCGCATCGAGCACACCACGCCCCCCGCGTGGTTCACCGGCGTCACCACACCCCGGAAGCCGCCGCCGATGATGCTCGCCAGCACCGCGCGGCCGACATTGCCCGGCACCGCCGCGGCCCCGGCCACCGCTACCGACGCGGGCGCCAGGACCGGCCGCAAGGATGCCACCGCGGCGAAATGATCGCGCTCATCGATCCGCTCCCGCACCGTCTTCGTCGGCGTGATATCCAGCGAAACAGTCAGCTCACCAAACGAGCTCCGGCGCCGCACGGCAAAGCCGGCATGCTCGAACACCCCCAGCATCGGGTAGTTGTCCGGCATGACCTCCGCGTCGAACCGGTGAATCCCGCGCTCCGCCCCAACCGCCGCGAGCTGCTCCAGCATCCGGGTCCCGATCCCGTGGCGCTGAAGAGCATCGGCCACCGCAAACGAGACCTCGGCAGCACCGGGCTCGCGCAGCCCGTCATAACTCGCCACCGCCACCACCCGGCCGTCATACCGGCCGAGCAGCGCCAGGCGGTCAACGCCACTAGCCTCAGCTTCTGCCCGCGCGGGGGCGTCGGTACGCCCATAGCCATGGAACCGGAAATAGCGGCTCTCCGGCGACAGACCGTCGTAGAACGCCTTGATGTCCCCGAAATCCGACGGCACCGGGGCCTGCAGGCGCAGCGTCGACCCATCGCGCAACAGCACGTCCCGGACCAGCAGCCGCGGGCCGCCCTCCGAAGCCAGCGTCACATCTGCCGCCCGCCGTCGACCGCCCCCACCCGACCCATGATGCAGCACAACGCGACCGCGCACAAAGCTGCGGCATACGCATCACCTCCCCGGGCGGCCCCAGCTAGGCCAAGGCCGCCGCCGCCCGCGGCCGCGGCCGCGAACTACGTACGGTGCCCGGCCCTTCAGCTTCTCTCCAGCGAACAACTGCCGGTATAGCACCGGGGCGCAAGCCCCGGCTTTGACCACCCCGCCGACGAGGTCGATTTTCACCGCGCTCGAAAGGGCCGCCTGGATAACACCTGGCATCGCGCCACCGACGTCAATGGTCATCGATGCCCCGGCCAGGAAGACACAGCGGTCGCTGCCTGCGGCCGGGAACCTCGCCCGGCCGGGCGACCGACCCGCAGAGCTAAACCCGCCCCGAACTGGCCGATCCGAGCCAAACACCGCGCGCACGGCCAAGGTCGCGAACCCACAAATAATCGGCATCGATCTGCAATTGCTTGAGCAGGTGAAACACATCAGATTGTCACGCCACGTGACCAGGGGTGCGTCCTTCAAAGGCCTCCGGCCCCCTGCAGGATTCACTGCCGGCCAAGGACACGCTCCGCTCAGCGGTAGCAGCACCCGCTGATGGCCTGAGCTCCCCGGTGATGCTTCAATGGTGAGCTGACACGCTCATGGCCGCAGTTTGCCGGGCAGATCCTAGCCTCGCGGAGGCGATGACGGTGGAAGACCCGCTCCGCGCGCCGAATGCCGGCCAGGCCGTCGGCGTGCGCGCCGCCACCCATGGTGCCGTGCCCTGCCGCGTCACCGGGGAGGCCGGAGCGTGAGGGCGGGCCTGATGCTCGGCACCACCGGGGATCCGGGTGATATTGCCGGTGAAGCCCGGCATGCCGAACGGCTCGGCTTCGACCTGGCGGCCGCCGGCGAGCATGTCTTCTTTCACGGCCCGGTGGGCAACGCATTCGTCACGCTGGCCGCGGCGGCCGCGGTCACCGAACGGATCCGGCTGCTCAGCGCCGTGACCTTGTTGCCGGTGTACCCGATGGTGCTGGCGGCCAAGATGGCCGCGACCTTGGACCTGGTGTCGCACGGCCGTTTCGAGCTCGGCGTCGGCGTGGGCGGGGAGTACCCGCCGGAGTTCGCCGCCAGCGGCGTCCCGGTGGCCGGGCGGGGCGCGCGCGCCGACGAGGCGCTCGCGGTCCTGGTGCGCCTGCTGTCCGGCGAGAGGGTGACCGCCGAGGGACAGTTCGGGTCGCTGCGGGACCTGCGGCTGGACCCGCCGCCGGTGCAGCGGCCGCGGCCGCCGCTGTGGGTGGGCGGCCGCAAGATGCCCGCGATGCGGCGGGCGGGCCGGTTCGCTGAGGTCTGGATGCCCTACATGGTCAGCCCGGAGTCTTTCGCGCGCAGCCTGGCCGGGGCCAGGGATTTCGCCCGGCAGGCGGGGCGTCCCGGAACGTCGCTGGCCGGGGCCCTGTTCATCTGGGGCTGCGTCGACCCCGATCCCGGGCGGGCCCGGCGCGAGGCGGTGGAGTCGGTCAGCCGGATCTATGCCCAGGACTTCGATCCGCTGGCCGACCGCTACCTGCTGCACGGTGACCCGGACATGGTGGTAGCCCGGCTCGCGGAATACCGCGCGGCCGGAGCAGGCGCGGTGATCTTCTCGGCCGCCTGCCCGCCGGAACGGCGCCCGGCCGTGACCGAACTGTTCGCCGGGGCCGTGCTCCCCCGCCTGACCCGGCACATCAACCATGGCGTCGCCCTGTAACCGTTCGCTAAGGTCGCCGTCTCGGTTAAGCCGACGCACCTGATCCGCCTTATCTGGCAGGCATAGCAGCCTGTGCGGTCTGCGGTGTCTGGCATGCATAGCTGGTCGATCTGACGTCCCCTGATGTGGGGTCCGGCCCCCATGAAGGCATATGTGCTAGCTGAGATCAGAATCTGTGACTGGTGTGGCTGAAGACCTCGCCCTTGGCGAAGGCGGGGACCTTGGCCGGGCGCACCGCGAAGACCGGGACGCGCAAGCCCTCCATGTGCTGGAAGCAGCCGTCGCGGACCTGGAACTGCCATCGCCCGTCCCACTTGGCCGTCCACGCCTCGGCCAGCCGCCGGAGCAGGTCGTCGTCGGTGACCTGGACGGCGTCGCCCTCGAGCACCACGTCTAGCCCGCCGTCCCACCTGCTGCAGCCCGTGGTCAGGATCACGTGCGGGTTGGCGGCCAGGTTGACGGCCTTATGCTCGGTGTCGCCGGTGCAGAAGTGGAGTGCCCCGTCGAGCCAGACCGCGACCAGCGGGGTGACGTGCGGCCGTCCGTCGGGCCGGACCGTGGTAATCCAGAACAGCTCGGCCTCGTCCGGCGCCCGGCGGGTCTCATCCCATCCGGTCGCCACCGCCTTCGGATCGCTGAACCGCTCGTCCAGTGCGGTCACTGGCATGCTCATCGGCGCACCTTTCCTATCGCGAGCGAACCCTCCGCGATGCCGGCGCGCAACCCCGCCCGGAATCATCGCCGGGCGCCGGACCAGCCCAGCGAAGGCTGCGGCCGCGGCGAGGGCCGCGTGAGCGACGGCGCGGATGGCCGAGGCGGTTTCCCGCTTCACCGGACTGGTGAGCGCGTACAGCACCTTCCCGTGGCAGCCGCCGGGTGCCAGCTTGCTGAGAAGACGAGTAATTACTTAACCTTAGCCTATGGCTAAATCCCCCGAGAAGCTCGGCGCGTCGTATTTCCAGAACCCGCATTCGCTGCACGCACAGCTGCGCGAGGAAGGGCCCGTCGTCCGTGTGGAGATGCCGGAAGGCTTCACGGCCTGGCTGGTGACCAGGTATGCGGACGCGCGCGCGGCACTGGCCGATCAGCGGCTGTGCAAGGACTGGCGCAAGCTGGCGGCTCACTATGCCGCTAGTGCGGCCGGTGACCCCGCCGGCGAGCCTGCCGGGGCGTCGCCGGAGAACATGCTGTCGGTGCACATGCTCAACATGGACCCGCCCGGCCACGAGCGGTTGCGGCGGCTGGTCACGAAGGCGTTCACCGCCCGCCGCGTCGAAGGCCTGCGGCCACGTGTCGCGGAGATCGCCGGCTCGCTGCTCGACGACCTCGCCGCGCACGACCGGGACACAGTTGACCTGCTGGAGTCATTCGCGTTCCCGCTCCCGGTCACCGTGATCAGTGAGCTGCTCGGCGTCCCCGCCGCTGACCGGGACAAGTTCCGCGCCTGGTCCGACGCGGTCGTCTCGTCGGTCGCCCGGCCGGAGCAGATGCGCACGGCCGCCACCGAGATGATCGCGTACTTCACCGCTCAGGTCGAGGCCAGGCGCCGTTCCCCCGGCGCGTCCGGCGACTTGCTCGCCGCGCTGGTCCAGGCCCGGGACGAGGAGGACCGGCTGAGCACGGGCGAGCTGATCAGCATGGTGTTCCTGCTGCTCGTGGCGGGGCACGAGACGACCGTCAACCTGATCGCCAGCGGCACGCTAGCGCTGCTGCTCGACCCGGCCGCGCACGCCCGGCTGCGTGCCGACCGGTCGCTGCTGTCGGTGGCGGTGGAGGAGATGCTGCGCTACACCAGCCCGGTGAACCACGCGACGTTGCGGTTCACCACCGAGCCGACGACGCTGGCCGGCATGGACATCCCGGCCGGGCAGATCGTGATCGCCGGACTGAGCTCGGCGAACCGGGACGCTACCCGGTTCGCCGAGCCCGATGCGTTCGATGTGGACAGGGATAGCGGCGGGCACGTGGCATTCGGCCACGGAATCCACTACTGCCTGGGTGCGCCGCTGGCCCGGCTGGAGGCGGAGATCGCGTTCGGCGCTCTGCTGGACAGGTTCCCCGACATGACCCTGGCCGTGCCGCCGGCGGACCTGCGCTGGCGGCCGAGCACGCTCATCCGCGGGCTGGAAAGGCTCCCGGTCCGGCTCTATGGTGCGGGTTAGCTCCCGCCTGCCCGAGCACCGCTGCCCGTCCGGGCTCAATAACGTGTGCGAGCTACCGGGAGGGGTCCTTACCATTCAGGCATGGAGCTTCGCGAAGAACTTCCGGACGATAAAGAGCCTGTGCGGGAGATCCACCTGCGGGCGTTCGGTGACCACGGCCTTGTCGTGGCCGACCTGGCCGATACCCTGCGAGAGACCATCACGCCGAAGGATGGTCTCTCGCAGGTTGCCGGGCACGACGGGCAGATCGCCGGGCACGTCATGTTCACCCGCAGTCTGCTCGACGCCCCCCGGCCGCCGCAGTCGACGGCGGCCACTGCCACGCCTGCGGCACCGACATCTGGTGACCCGTTGACTCCGTACTTCCGCTTACGCCAGCATCCGGGAATGACAACCAGCGAACCACCCCGCGAACAGCCGCCCGGAGACGACACGGCACTCCTCACCGCCGCCCTCAACCACTCCTGGACCTGGTACGACGAGCACATGAAGCGCGTCTTCCAACTGGTCAACTTCTACCTAGTGGCGACCGCGCTCCTGGTCACCGCCTACGCCAATTCCATCAACGGGAAGCACTACGGCTTCGCCATTGCCCTGGCGATCGTCGGACTAGTCCTCACGGCAATAGCGTCCGCGTCCGCGCTGAACCAGGCGACCGCCGGCGGCAAGGCTCAAGATGCGCTCAGCGTCATGGAAGACCGGATCGCCGGCAGACTGGACGCCGACTCAATTCGCATAGTCAAACACCAGGGTGGAATACGATACACGCCCGCTGCCGCGGGCATCATGGTCGGGCTGGCAGCGGCGCTGTTTGTCGGCGCGCTGATATACGCGGCACTCCAATGAAGCGGCCGGTGTCATCCGCCGCGGCGCAGCCTGACCACCCAAGATAGATGGCTCCCGGCTGTCCAAACAGACGCAGGAACGGCCCGGCAGTCATGTCGAGGGTATCGCTATCATAAACGAAAATACGCTATCATCACGTTAAGCGACCACCGAACGGACCCGGTGACACGCACACGGCAGAACGGATACGGCCATGATCCTGCTGGCAGGCATCCTCCGCGCCGAGATCATCGGCACCGAACCGAGAACCAACACGGTCCCTGTCGCTGACGTCATTGACGCCTGGCGGGCGAGCGAAGAGGGACCATGCGTCCGCTGCGGCGCCCGCACGTGCATCTACGGACCCCGCGGAAACCCGGTATGCGTCGACTGCCGCCCGCCGGAAACCGGTGCCCCGGTCATCCCGAGCGCGGCACCCCGCATCGCCCGCCGCGGCGCAGCCTGACCGGCAGACCTGGCCAGGTTATGGGGCGGCATGGGCCGCGGTGGGTGTTCTTCCGGTGAGGGTGGCGACCATGTCCTGGCGGCGGCTGACGCCCATCTTGCCGAAGATCATCTTGAGGTGGTCGCGGACGGTGTGTATGGAGATGAACAGCGCTGTCGCGATGTCCTCGGTGGACAGTCCGTCGATTACCAGCCGCGTGACCTCCCGCTCACGGCGGGTGAGCCTCCAGGCCCGCATGAGCAGCGGTGCCAGGTCGTCGGCTGGGGCGGCCTCCAGGGTGACGGCGTAGCCTGCCGGGACCTGAGACCCGGTGGTAAGCGCCGCGGCCCGGATGACTGCCCAGGTACCGTCCGCCGCCCGCACGCGCACCCGGGCGGGCCGCCGTTCCGGCGAGGCCGTCACGTGCGTGGCGAGGACGTAGACGTGCGGTGGCAGCGGCTCGGCAGGGTTAGGCCCGGGAACGCCCAGGCGGTCGATCCACCGCCAGGCCTGCTCGGTGGCGGCGACCATGGACTGGTCCTGGTCCAGGATGATCGTCCCCGGCTCCGGGGCGGGGTCAGCGTCGCGAGGGCCCGGGGCGCGCAGGTCGGCCCGGATCCGGGGGGCAAGCAGCGGTGCCACGTCGGCGGTGAACTTAACATCGTCCTCGCTGTAGTGCGTGCGTGAGCTATCCCGGTGCAGGTGCACCAGCGCCCAGCATGCCCCGCCCGCGTTGAGCTGGACGCGCATCTTGTCACCGACGCCCGCGGGACCCCACACCTGTCGCCAGCTCAGGTCGCGGTGCAGGTCGCCGCCGGTCTGCGCGCTGAGCGTAGTGACCGGCCCGCTGGTCGCCAGCCCCTGACGAGGAGGCTGGCTCCCGGGCCCGCCTGGCTCGTTCCAGGCCTGTGGCAGCATCCGGAAGAAGCGGCGCAGGGCCTGGTCAACGACCCGGTTCTCACCGGAGACGTGGACGGGCAGCCGGGCACCGGGATCGGTCAGCAGCCAGCCCCACCCGTCGACGCCGATCGCGCGATGCAGGATGGCGATGGCCCCGGCTTCCGGTTCAACGCCGATCCCGGGATATGGAACGCCCTCGGCGAGCTCACCGAGACGATCCGCAGCGGTAAGGCGCCCCTCATCGACAGATACGGCGGCCTGTACGGCTACCTCGCGACGCGGCCGGCGACCGCCGCCGGGTTCGACGCCCTGGTGAAGGGCAATGACGCCCCGGCCGCCAGCGCGCTGGCGCAGGCGATCGACTTCGCCAAGCTGGGCACCGTGGTCGATGTCGGCGGCGGGCACGGCGGGTTCATCACCGCCATCCTGCAGGCACACCCCGGCGTCCGCGGCATCCTGACCGAGCTCGACCGGGCCCTTCCCGGGGCCAGGGCCCAGCTGGCCGCCAATGGCCTCGCCGACCGCTGCGACGTCGTGGGCTGCGACTTCTTCGCCGACCCGCTGCCGCCAGGCGCCGGCGGCTACCTGCTGGCGCACATCATTCACAACTGGAATGACGAGCAGGCACTCGCCATCCTGCGCGCCGTCCGCGCCGCGATCCCCGAAGATGGCCAGCTGCTGCTAGTCGAGGCGATCATTCCCGACGACGACTCGCCGCACCTCGCGAAGGACCTGGACATCCGGCTGATCACCATCCTCCCGGGCGGCGGGCGCACCGAGCCGGAGTACGCGCGGCTGCTCGCCGAGGCAGGCTTCCGCCCGGAGCCGGCAGTGGCCCTCGCCCGCATCGAGTCAGCGATCGTGGCCATCCCGGCCAGCTGACGCACTCAAGCCGCCGGACAAGACGGGCTGGGTAGTACCCGGCGGCCTCAATGGAAGCGGACGAGCAGAGGCCATGCGACGCGCCGGGCGAGATTTGCTTGCTAAATCTGCACTGGCCGCCCGGTTGAACGCGTACGGATCGATCCGTTCGGTGTGCCGCACTTGGTCAGTACAGCAGCAGCAGCAGCGCTGCAGAGGTTGCAGCCACCAGCGAGTAAGAACAGCGACGTGAGAATACTCGATAGGGTCCCTGACGTCACGTTAATGACGTTTCCTTACGGATGGCTTTGGCGAGGATCTCGCCGGCGGGCTTGGTCCAGGTGAATGGCTCGCAGCGGTCGTTCCGGCCGTCGGTGAACCAGCGGATGACGGAGGTGACCCCGTCCACCGCCGATCACCACAACATGCCCGCTCACGACGCCGGCGATAACTGGTCGCCGCATAGCGGGAACGGCGGGGTGAGTTGCTCGTTATAGGGCGTGAGGGAGTTTCCGGCGAGGCGGCGGATTGTCTCGGAGGTTCTCGTGAAGTTCAAGGTGGCCGCGGCACTGGCGACTGCCGCGCTGTGCGCCGCGGTCGTGTCGTGCTCGTCCGGACCGGCAGCGACATCGACATCGACATCGACATCGAGCACGCCAGCACCTGCGGTCACGGTGCTGACCAAGGGCGCGGACAACGGCAACGGCGACATCTTCCTGGCCCCGCAGAGCGGCGGCCAGTACGGCACCGGCCCGGAGATCGTCAGCATCACCGGCAAGGTGCTCTGGTTCCACCGGCTGCCGGCGAACACGATGGCCACCGACTTCCGCACCCAGACCTACCTGGGCAAGCCGGTGCTGACCTGGTTTCAGGACAGCAGCACCGGCGGCGAGGACGTTATCTACAACGCCCGCTACCAGCAGATCGCCACCGTCAAGCCGGCGAACGGGTATCTGCCCGACTTCCACGAGTTCATGATCACGCCGTGGAACACCGCGCTGATCCTCGCTGATACGCCCGGCACCGCTAACCTGACCTCGCTCGGCCTGTCCGCGCACCAGCAGGTCATGGACGGCGTCGTGCAGGAGATCGACATCAAGACCGGCAAACTGCTGTTCCAGTGGGACAGCGCCGGCCACGTGCCCTACAGCGACAGCCACGCGCCGATGCCGCAGCCCGGCCAGCCGTGGGACTGGTTCCACATCAACGCCGTCCACCTCGACACCGACGGCAACCTGCTGATCAGCTCGCGCTTCACCTGGACCATCTACAAGGTGAACCTCCGCACCGGGGCGATGATATGGCAGCTCGGCGGCAAGCACAGCACGTTCGCCATCAAGGCCGCGCCCAGCCAGAAGCTGGACAGCGCCGGCGAGATCTTCGCGTTCCAGCACGACCCCGAGGCGCTCGGCAGCGGCGTGTACACGGTCTTCGACAACGAGTCGGACGGGCAGTCGGCCCTGTACTCGTCCAGCCGCGCGGTCACGATCAGCCTGGACCTGGCCGCCGGCACGGCGACGCTGATCAAGTCCGTGAACCAGCCGGAGGGCCTGACGGCGGACGCGACCGGCAGCGCGCAGACGACCAAGAACGGCGACCTGTTCGTCAGCTGGGGCGGGCTGTCATACTTCTCCGAGTTCAGCCCGTCAGGAAAGCTGCTGTTCAACGCCAAGCTCCCCGACGGCGCGGGAACCTACCGCGCCTACCGGCTGCCGTGGAATCCGGGCAGCTAGCGTGCCATCGGCCGGGCTGCAATCGATCTAGTCAGTCAGCCGCCACGACTGATCCTGCCGAAGCTCACCCCCGCATCTCCGCGCTTACGGAGGTAGCGTCGCGCCAGATCGATCCTTCTGCGCGCCCGAGATGATCGGCGAACGGAGTGTTGAGATCGTGCATATCGGCGGCTCGGTGGGCGTTCTCCGTGACTTTCTCTATCACTCAGCGTGACGTCATCTGCTGATGCAACGTGTTGTCCACCTAGTCGAGACGGTACGGCATGACCGGTCTGGAGATCGGCGTCGGGCGAGGTGCCCGCCACCGCTGGCTGAAACACGGCGGTCCTGGATCGTCGTCCCAGGGGTGGTCCTGGTGTGCGAACTCGCCCACGCGAATCTGACCGGCGGGCGGCACGCGAGAGGCTGGCAGGAAGTCGGCGTGTTGCCGGCAAGGGCACTGGCGTCAATTGATCCTCAACGTCGCCAAGATCGAATCGCTGCTCGCCAGCGGCTGGCAGCAGAGACTGGCCTGCCATACGTGGTGCGCCGGCACTTACCCGTCGCCTCCCGTGAGCGTTACCTGGGGAAATTTCCCTTCCGGAGCGGGCGGCGGCTGCGTGATCGAGGGGATCACGGGAGGGCCGGCGGCTGGCTCCGGAAATGCGTGGGCGAGGCCGCGATCGTCCCTCACCCACCTCATCGGACGCCGGTACCCGCGTGCGATCGCCATGTGCGGCGGATCGTGTCCCTCCGCCAGCTCGCAGTGCAACAGGGCGTAGACCCACACATCGGCACACCTCGGGCGATTCGCGGCGTCTGGCTGCGGCTCGGAACCAGGCGGCGGCCGGGGCGCGGTGGCCCGCTCGGCGGCCAGTTGCAGCGCCTCTTCGAAGGACCCGGCCGGCACGACGTCGTCATAGAACCGCCCGGGGTATGCGTGCTCTCTCACCACGACGTTGAACCCTGGCTGCGGCTCGGAACCAGGCGGCGGCCGGGGCGCGGTGGCCCGCTCGGCGGCGGGTTGCAGCGCCTCTTCGAAGGACCCGGCCGGCACGACGTCGTCATAGAACCGCCCGGGGTATGCGTGCTCTCTCACCGCGACGTTGAACCCTGGCTGCGGCTCGGAACCAGGCGGCGGCCGGGGCGCGGTGGCCCGCTCGGCGGCCAGTTGCAGCGCCTCTTCGAAGGACCCAGCCGACACGACGTCGCCATAGAACCGCCCGGTGTACGCGTGCTCTCTCACCGTAACGTTGAACAATGGCATAGACCCTCAACTTTAAGCCGGGTCTGCGGCTGGTGCGGGATTTGCCGCAGTCGGCCTTTCAGTGATCGGCACTGCCGGGACGGCAGGGTAATGATTGGTGGCGCCGATTCGAGATTCCGCAGCTGCCCGGCGCACCTGCCGGCCTCTAAAGTGGTCGCAGGCAAGCACAGCTTCACGGGCGGAGGCAGCGATGGTCGGCACCGCAGGCGACGGCAAGCCAGCCGAGGGTATCCGGGCATCGGACGCCGAGCGGGACGCGACCGCCGAACGGCTGAGCGCGGCCACGGGGGAGGGGCGGCTGACGCTGGAGGAGTTCAGCCAGCGGATGGAGCGCGCCACCACGGCCCGGACCCGGGGCGAGCTTGACCATCTCGTGGCGGACCTTCCTGCGGGCGCCGGCGTGGCCGGGACCGCCGTCGCCGAGCGTGCCCAGGCGGGGCCCTCCTGGCATGTTTCGCCGATCGGCGGCCTGAGGGTCTACGGGCCGTGGCGAATGGACCGCCATGTCATCGTGATCAGCCTCATCGGCGGCACCCGGCTTGACCTGAGCCAGGCAGAGCTGGCCGCCCCGGAGGTCACCCTGACCAAGGTGTCGCTGGTGGGCGGGGTACGGGTCAGGGTCCCCGCAGGGATCCGGGTCGAGGCGTCAGGCTTCAGCCTGATCGGCGGCACCAGAGTCGAGGGCGGGCCGACGCCCGGCCCAGGCGCGCCGACGGTCCACATCCGCGCGTTCTCGCTGGTCGGCGGGGTCCGGATCCGCCGCGGCGGGCTGGCCCCGCCATCCCGGGCGGATAGGCGGTCCGGTCGGCGAGCCCGGCGGGAACCGCTGACGCGCTTGTGACACCCCAGTCCCGGGCAGGCCGGAAACCGGCCTGCCCGGGACCCACGGGTCCGACTCCTCTCGCACGCCGATGGCCACCTTCCACCGCACGTCGAACCGGACCGCCTCGGCGGTCTCCCGGTCGGAGTAGTCATGCAGCGCCTGCAGCGTCATGATCGCCGCCATCCGCGTGGCCGGCAGCGACGGCCGGCCCACCCCCGGCGGGGCGAACAGATCCGCGTACCCGGCATCGGGGAACAGCCCGGCCCGGTGCGCGGCCAGGAACGCGAACATGCTGCCCGCCGGGACCAGGTGCCCGGCCAGCGCCTCCGTGTCGGTGAGCTGCTCGTCTATCCGCTCCAAACCCTGCATGAGACAATCATGACATTCGAACACCGAACAGGTAAATATGTCACTAGCTGTAGATTTTCAGCAGGCTCCTAGGGCGTGTTTCCTGGATCTTGGGCCCTGATTGCGGTAAATCACAGTCCTGTGATTACTCGGCATGATCTTGCAGATGAGGAGTGGGAGCGGCTGGAGCCGCTGCTGCCGCCCAGCCCTGGCCGGGCGGCCGGTGGGCTGACCACCGCCGGACGGTCAACGGGATCTTGTTCCGGACCCGGACGGGCTGCCCGTGGCGGGATCTGCCGGGTGAGTACGGGCACTGGCTGACGGTGTATAAACGGCATCGCCGCTGGTCATGTGACGGTACCTGGGCGCAGATCCTGGACCGGCTGCGGGCCGGGGCCGATGAGGCGGGGGGCCCGGACTGGACGGTCAGCGCTGATTCGACCGTGGTGCGGGCGTACCAGCATGCGGCCGGTGCCCGCCACGCCGTAGCGGCGGTCCTGGACACGGGGGGCGGCATCGAATGACAAGAATCTGCGCGGCGCACCGGGCCGGGAGGCCCTGGGCCGGTCCCGGGGCGGGCTGACCACCAAGATTCACCTGCTCGCCGACCGGCGTTGCCGGCCCATCACCCGGATCATCAGCCCTAGCCAGCACGGCGACTGCCCGCGGTTCATCCCGCTGATGGACCAGATCCGCATCGCCCGCCGTGGCGTCGGCCATCCGCGGACCCGGCCGGGGCGCGCCATGGGCGACAAGGCATACTCCTCGGCAGCCAACCGTGCCTACCTGCGCCGTCGTGGTATCCAGGCGGTCATCCCGGTCAAGAAAGACCAGCAAGCCGCCCGGCGCAAGCGCGGCCGCAACGGCGGCCGCCCGCCGGGCTTCGACCCCGGCCGTTACAAAGAGCGCAGCAGCGTCGAACGCTGTTTCAGCAAGCTCAAGCAATTCCGCGCGGTGGCGACCCAGTAGGACAAGCGCGAACGCATCTACCAGGGCACGGTAGACGTCGCTTCCATCAGGATCTGGCTCCGCGACCCACCATGATCCAAGAAATACGCCGTAGCTGCTCGCGGAGCTTGCTCCGCGGCCCGCCGTGCCGGGCATCCTCTGATCGGTGGATGCGGCCATTGCCCGATGCGGCGGCCAACCGCGCCTGGCCGGTCGATGTGCCCTGGACCACTGGTGACGAATCCTTGACATAGCCGGTGACGAGGGAAACCCCTCCGCCCGGCGATACCCAGGCAAGCCAGCCAGCAAAGGAAACGATCACCATGACCACCCTGCGCACATCCACTCCAGCCGCGGCTCTCGACCACCCGCGCACCGCCGCGGCCTTCCGCAAGATCAAGCTGCTGGTCGGCGGCTACCTGGGCATCAGCGCCCTGGCCGTGGTGGCGATCGTGCTGCTGCGCCACCACTCCGCGGAGGTGAACTCCGCCGTCTGGACGCACGGCATCATCGTCGCCGCCAGCGCCCTGGTGGCCTTCGCCGTCACCGTACGCGCGGCCCGCGGCTCCCGCAGTGCGTACCGGCGGCTCCGGGTCATCTCGGCCGTCGTCGTGGTGACCATCGCGGTCATCATCGCGCTGCCGGGCAGCTTCCCGCTGTGGATGAAGGCCGAGCAAGGTGTCGCCGGCCTCCTCATGATCGGCGTCGCGGTGCTCGTGAACGGCAGCCACCTGCGGTCGCTGTTCGCTGCCAAGTGAACGCCGGATGCGCCGCCAGCCGCAGGGGGCTGGCGGCGCAGACCCGCTGGGAGCCAGGCATGGTCAGCATCCGGTACCGGCCTGGGACGCGGCCGTGATCAGCCGGGTTCCGGGCGGGTGACACGATGGGAAACATGCCTGAGGCCGCCATCGACGACCCGTGGCAGGCGCGCATGGACCGGATGCGGCGGCTGCTGCCGATGCCGCTGCTGCTGGTGTCCACGGTGGTCGCCCTGTTCGTAACCGACAGGCAGCACACGTGGGCGCGGTTCGAGCTCGGCCTCCCTGCGCTGGCCGCTACGGCCGTCTGGTGGGCTGTCGTGACGGCGCGGGTCCGCCCGGACGCCTCCACCGGGTGGCGGCTCACGGTGTTCGCGGTACACACCGCGCTGGCCGGGTTCCTGGTCTGGGTGAGCCTTCCCTATGGGATATTCGCCTATATCGGGTTCCTGCTCGCGTACGGGTTGGACAGCCGGTGGCGGACCGTCGGCTTCGCAGCCACCGCGCTGGTGGTGTCCGCGGCGATGGCCGGCGGCTACCCGTCGGGGAACGCGGGGCAGACGGTTACCTACCTGGTAGTGGCCGGGGTGCTGTTGGCGCTGACCTTGAACTCGGCCAGCATCACCAACCGGGTGCTGGAGCAGAATCAAGAGCGCGGCCGGATGATCAGCGAACTGGCCGAGGCGAACCGCCGGCTGGAAGCCTCCATGGCAGAGAATGCCGAACTGCACGCCCAGCTGGTGGCCCAAGCCCGGGAGGCGGGCATCGTCGAGGAGCGGCAGCGCCTGGCCGGCGAGATCCACGACACCCTGGCCCAGGGCCTCACCGGGATCATCGCCCAGCTCGAAGCGGCCGAGCACACCCGGAACCACCCGGACACCTGGCCCCGCCACGTCGCCCAGGCCCGGGCCCTGGCCCGCGCCAACCTCACCGAGGCCCGGCGCTCGGTGCGCGCGCTTCGTCCCGAGCAGCTCGAGGAGGCCAGCTTGCCCGAAGCGATCGGCACGCTGGCGCGCAGCTGGTCGCAGGGATCGATGATCGCCGCCGACCTCGAAACGACCGGCACCGTCCTCCGGGCCGGCCCCGACACCGAGGCGGCCGTGTTCCGCGCCGCCCAGGAGGCGCTGTCCAACGTGGCCAAGCACGCTCAAGCGACCAAGGTGCAGATCACCTTGACCTACCTCGGCGATACCCTGCTGCTCGACGTGGCCGACGACGGAACCGGCTTCGACGCCAGTGCCGCGACCGACGGGTATGGCCTGGTCGGCATGCAGCAGCGGCTGAGCCGGGTCGGCGGGACGCTGACCGTCGAGTCGTCCCCGGGCTCCGGGACTATTCTCAACGCGTCGGTGCCGCTGGCGGGGCCTGGGGAAGGAGCCAGCCGATGAGCGCCATCCGGCTGCTGATCGTCGATGACCACCCGATCATGCGGGACGGGCTGCGCGGCGTGTTCAGCGACGACCCCGGCTTCGAGGTCGTCGGCGAGGCCGGCGACGGGGCCGAGGCCGTCCGGCTGGCCCAACGGGTCGAGGCCGACGTCATCCTGATGGACCTGCGGATGCCCACCATGGGCGGCGTTGAGGCCATCACCCGGCTGCGGGAGCTGGGGCACCCGGCCCGGGTGCTCATCCTCACCACCTACGACACCGACCGGGACGTGCTGCCCGCCATCAAGGCCGGCGCCACCGGGTACCTGCTCAAGGACGCGCCCCGGGACGAGCTGATCCGCGCCGTGCGTGCCGCGTACGCCGGAAAGTCCGTGCTCGCTCCCTCGGTGGCCGGCGCCCTGATCGATCTGGCCGGTGACCGCGGTCCCGACGCGCTCAGCCCGCGGGAGATCGAGGTGCTGCGGCTGGTCGCCGACGGCGCCACCAACCAGGCGGCCGCCCGCAAGCTGCTGGTCAGCGAGACCACGATCAAGACCCACCTGCTGCACATCTACACCAAGCTCGGCGTCCGCGACCGGGCATCCGCCGTCGCCACCGCCTACAAACGCGGGCTGCTCGGCTGACCGCAGTGCAGCGCCAACATCCGGTCATGTATGCTCGCGCATCTGCTCCAGCATGTCCGACGGGGCTGGATCGAAGGTCGGCCTTGAGGTGATGCCGATCACCAGTGTGACGCTGAGTGACGGGCGCGGTCCGGAAGAGCGCGCGCCGACCCGCCCAAGCTATGCATGGGGGCGTTAGCCTTGCGCTGATCGTCGGACGGGCCATCCGGATCTGGAGGTTCTGCGAACTTGATCGCTGCCGTGCCTTACCGGGACCCCGGACATCCGTGGTGCTCGGGTGCACAGCACGGGCGTCACGCCAGAATGCCTGATGACAGGCATAGCGCGACAAGAGGAGCGGGTGACTACGGTGAACCCGAAACTCCAGCTCACGCCCAGGCACTGGTACAGCTGGCAGATGCTGCCTGGCTACTTCGGTGAGCCACTTGTCCCGTACTTCTCGCCGATGGTGGAGGAAGTCACGCCGCGGAAGACTGGCAAGGGAATCCTCGCCCTCGGGTTCATCAACACCTTGTACGCAGAGGGAGTGCAGAACTTTACTCTCGATCTGAGAATCCTGAAGCACGCAGCCAGTTATCTCGTGAGCGAGATACTCTACGGGAAAGAGGGCCTGTCGGACAGGACTGCGATCATCGGCCACATAGGGTTCGAATGGATCCAGCATTTCTGCCCTGGCATATGGGCGGCGCGCCCGCCGTCGTCGTTCCGCGGCATCGAGCAGGGAAGCGTCTCTCACTACCTGAATGCCCTCTTCGGGCCCCATAACTGACTGCAACCGGGAGTGAATGCCGTCACGCGGCTATTATTCAGTACGCTGATCCGGATCGGGGACATCGCGGGCTCGGCCCCGCCCAGCGACTGCGACCTGGCCGCCCGCCGCTCACAAAGGGCCAGAAGGTAGTCGAGAGGCGTGCCCAATGCCCGCGTCCATGCGCTCCTTCACTGGCGGGGAGGCGACGGGGTTACCCGGCCCGTGAACCGCGAACCTCAACTGCTGCTCCAACCGGCGTAGCAGCTGGAATCCCCTCCTTCAGGCGGGGGAGGATGTCAAATGAGGGAGCCGCCGCGCCGCAGCCAGCGATCGCGCAGGGAGACCAGCACGACGATGGAAACCAGCAGCAGCACCAGGCTGAGCGCGATCGCCGCGTCCGGGTCATTCTCCAGGGCGTAGTACACGGCGATGGGCATCGTCTCCGTCTGGCCGGGGAAGCTGCCGGCGAAGGTAATCGTCGCACCGAATTCGCCCAGAGCCCGCGCCCAGCACAACACCGCACCTGCCCCCAGGGAAGGAGCGATCATGGGCACGGTGATCCGGCGGAACACGGTCATCCGTTTCGCGCCCAGCGTGGCCGCTGCTTCCTCGAAACCCTGATCTGCGGATCGCAGCGCTCCCTCGACAGTGATGATAAGGAACGGCATGGCGACGAAGGTCTGGGCCATGACGACGGCCAGCGGAGTGAACGGGATCGTCAGCCCGAACCAGGAGTCCAGATATCGGCCGATAAACCCGGTTCGCCCGAACGCCAGCAGCAGCGCGACCCCGCCGACCACTGGCGGGAGCACGAGTGGCAGCGTCACCAGGGCACGCAGGAGCCGCTGGCCAGGGAAGCTGCTCCGGGCCAGCACCCACGCCAGCGGCACCCCGATGACCAGTGAGATCGCCGTGGTCGCGGATGCGGTCCACAGGGAAAGAGCCAGGGCCTGGGTCGCATCGGACCCGCTCAGGGCTGCCCCGAGACTGCTCCAGGGGGCGCGGATCAGCAGCCCGGCCAGGGGCAGCACCAGGAAACTGACCGCGATCAGTGCCGGCACCAGCAAGGGTGCCGGCACTGACCGCGAAGCATCGCCCCGCGCGGCCCGCCTGGCACGTTCATGGGCTGTCAGGCGCGATGGCGCGGCGCGCGTGACCACGGCAGCTCCGGATGCTAGGTCAGGGCTTCTCAAAGCCTGCGGCGGTGAGTACCTGCTGGCCCGCAGGTGACAACACGTAAGCGACGAAGGCCTGGGCGATGGACGAGTACTTGCTGCTGCTGATGGTAGCGATCGGGTAGAGCGTCGAGGCGTTCTCGCTGGCCGGGATCGTCACGCCCTTGACCTTGGCCCCGGCCGCCTTAACATCCGTCACGTAAACCATGCCCGCGTCGACGTTGCCGAGTTCAACCTGGGTCAGCACCGACTTCACGTCCGGCTGGAGCGTGACCGGCTTGACTGTGATCCCGGCGTTCTTGAATACCCCCGCCGCCACGACCCCGCAGGGTACCTTTGGCTGGCACAACGCTACCTTGACGGACGACTTCGCCAGGTCGTTGACGGATGTCACTTTCGCAGGGTTACTCGGCGGGACGGCGACTTCCGCGGTGTTCTTGGCAAAATCCTGCGGGTTGGCCGCATCACCCGCCTTGACCACCGTGTCCATGTTCGCCGGCGCTGCCGAGGCGAACACGTCAGCCGGCGCGCCATTGGTGATTTGGGTCGCCAAGGTGGAACTCGCCCCGAAGCTGAACTTCACCGTATCCCCTGGATGGGCGGCCTCGAATTGCTTCCCGAGCTGAGTGAAGGTCCCCATCAGGGATGACGCTGCGAATACGGTGATCGTCCCGGTCGGCATGGCCGAACTGCTCGCGGCCGGTGCGGACGAACTAGTCGCGCTTGAAGCCGGGCTTGAAGCCGAGCTTGAAGAACTGCTGCTAGAGCAGCCCGCGACGGCGATTGCCGACAGCACGGCTATGGCGACAGCGAAACGGCGCATTTAACTCCTTGGTTGGATCTTCGCGGGTCGAGATCAGCTGGCCTTGGGGATCTCGATGGAGACGCTGGTGGCCTTAACGGCGGCAACCGCGAACATCCCTGACGGCAGGCTGAGCTCGTCCGCGGCCTCCCGGCTGAGCGGTGACGCGAACCTGTACGGCACCGAAGGAGCCACCACCGCCATGTCCTCCCCAGAATCGGCTGGCTCGGCCAGATCCTGTGCGAACCTGGCGAGGGCCAGCTGTCCGCAGGGGATCATTCCTCGAACATTGCCATCGATGGTTGCGCAACGCAAGGAATTCAGACATCACTTTGGTGACGGCTGCTATCGGAGGGCCGAACGGCGTCTCGCACCTGGTGATAACCCCTTGGCACCCTCCGCGCACTGGGGCATTGTGGACCGGGTGAGTACCCCTCCTGTTCCGCCGCCGGAGACCGAGGATCTCCGCGGGCTGGCGCGCAACCTCCGTCTGCTGCTCGAGATCGGGGTCAGGACGCTGTCCGAGGACGCCGGGCCCTCCGAGTTGGCGCTCCGGGTCACCGGGCACCTCGGCTGCGAGCTGAGCTCCGTGGTGTCGGTGGCCGAGCGGTTCCCGAAGTGGGAACACGTGAACATCCAGCGGGGGATCGACGCGTTCCTCGCAGCCCAGCACAACGACGGGGAATGGTTCTCCGCGCCGGGAGCAGGGCAGCGCCCGCACGAGAACATGCTGTCGCTGATCAGCGCACCCGAGCACCTGGGCGCCGTCCGGGTCATGGGCATGGGACGACGCCGAGTCGGGGTCACGAGCGTCGCCAGCGGCCCTAGTGAGGCCGGTATAGCGGCGGCTAGCTACGGTACTGTCGCCATCGGGCCGGAGGAGAACACCGAGGTCGTCACGTTCGGCCTGGTGACGGCGACGGCACCGGACGGCGTTCCGGTCGTGATCGGGGTCCGCGACGAAAGCCAGTTCGGGCCGCCCTTGTGCAGCCTCGAGATACTCGCCGCGGACCGGTCAGCGGCCGCCACGACGCGCGCCGAGATCGAGCGGCTGATGCGCGTCCACGACGCGTTCCGCGGGCAGGTACTCAGCTTCACCGAGAGCGAGCATCACGGCAACGAGCTGGTCTCGTTCCTGCCCAGGCCGGCAGTCACGGCCCGGGACGTGGTCCTGCCCGACGGCGTGCTCGAGACCATCGAACAGCACATTATCGGCATCGCCGACTGGTCACAGGAACTGCTCAGCGCCGGCCAGCATCTCAAGCGCGGCCTGCTCCTGCACGGGCCGCCTGGAACCGGCAAGACGCATACCGTGCGCTATCTGACCGGGCGCCTGGCCGACAGCACGGTCATCCTGCTCACCGGCCGATCCATCCGGTTCATCGACCAGGCCGCCGCCCTGGCCCGGCGTCTGCAGCCGTCCATGGTGGTCCTGGAAGACGTCGATCTCGTCGCCACGGACCGGGACTACACGCCGGACGGAAACCCGCTGCTGTTTTCTCTGCTGGACGCCATGGACGGGGTTGGCGCGGACGCCGACGTCACCTTCGTGCTGACAACCAACCGGGCGGACATTCTCGAGACCGCGCTGGCGGACCGCCCCGGCCGGGTCGACCTGGCGGTCGAGATTCCGCGACCCGACGCCGCCTGCCGTGAGCGCCTGCTCCACGTCTACGTGCGCGACCTGACCCTGGACGCGGATCTGGATCCAGTGGTGGCGGGTACCGAAGGCGTCACCGCGTCCTTCGTCAAGGAAATGATCAGGCGTACCGTCCTGGCGTCACTGCGGGCAGGCGAACGTCCGCCCGTCCTGCGCGACGCTCACTTCGCTGAGGTGCTGGCCGAGATGAACTCCGAACGTCACGCGCTCACCCGTTCGCTTCTCGGCGTAGGCTCGGGCGACGGCGAACCGGCTGGGGCGGAGCCAATCGACCGTCCGGGGCACCCGGGCCGTCCGATACCCGCCCGTTACCGCCGTTTCCGGTAAGGGATCCGGTAAGGGATCCGGTAAGGGATCCGGTAAGGGATCCGGTAAGGGATCCGGTGCACCCGCACGTGAGACGGCGATGAAGAGAGGTCACTGATGCTCTCGGGTACGCGCTGCGGCTCGCCATCCGCCGCGGCCGAGCGGAGGGAGCTGGTGCGTTGCGGATCATGGCTAGCCGGCATCGTCCGGATCAAACGGTTCTGGCCGAACCCGAGTCCGAGGCTGACGAGCTCACGGCCGAGCTGGCCGCGTCGTACTGGCAGGCCCATGACAAGCGTCTCGCCGAGACCGGCTTCGGTTCGATCGCCCGGCAGTTGCCCGGGCTCATCGGCCAGGCCATCCGGCTGGGCTGGGAGGCGAACCGGCGCGACACCGTTGCGACGATCGGGCTGAACCTGGTCTCCGGAATCCTCACCGGCTTCGCCCTGCTGGCTACGACTGGCGTGCTCGAGGCGCTATTCGCGGCGGGCCCGACGCCGCAGCGGGTCCGCGCTGCGCTGCCCTCGCTGGTCCTGGTCGCCGCGGCCGTGGCGGCGAGGGGAGGCCTGCAGGCCGCGGCGGGCTGGGCCCAGTCCAGGCTCCATCCGCAGGTGGACCGGGTGGTGGAGATCCGGTTGCTCGACCTTACTACCCGGGTCGAGTTGGCAGCCTTCGACGACGCGGAGTTTTACGATGCCATGCAGCGCGCCCGGGACCGCGGCTTGTACTCTGCCTCGCAGGTCGTGACCAACGTGCTCGACTGCGTGACCGGAGCCGCCGGGATCGCCTCGGCGGCGCTGGTGGTCGCCGTGCTTCAGCCCATCCTGCTGGTCCTGCTGCTGGCCGCGGAGCTTCCTGGCGGCTGGGCGGCGATACGCGCGGCCAGGATCGGATACATCACGAACTTCGCGCTGGCGGACAGCCACCGCAGGAAATGGATACTGAGCGACCTGATGGCCGAACGCCGCACGGCGGCCGAGATGCGCTCGTTCACGCTGAGGCATTTCATGCTGGCCCGGGTCGCCCGCCTGGCTGCGTACGCACGGGACGCCCAGATGAAGGCGGCTAGCCGCCAGGCTATGACCCGGGTTACCGCACAGGTGGCGGGAGGCGTCGCGACTGCGGGGGTCTACGTGGCGCTCGGGATCATGCTAGCCGTCGGCGCCTTGCCACTGGCCGTGGCCGGTACCGCGGTACTGGCGATCCGGTCCGCTCAAGCATCCCTGAACACACTCCTCTTCGCGGTGAATCAGTGTTACGAGGAAGGCCTGTATTTCTCCGACTACCTGGCTTTCTGCGCTGACGCGGCCGCGCGGATACCGCCGCCAGGCGGTAAGGACGCCCCGACGGGCTTCGACCGGATCACCACGGACGCCGTCACCTTCACCTATCCCGGCGCCAGCGACCCGGCCCTGCGCGACGTCAGCGTCGAGATCAGCCGCGGCGAGGTCGTCGCCCTGGTGGGCGAGAACGGTTCGGGAAAGACCACGCTGGCGAAGATCCTGGCTGGCCTGTACCGGCCCGACAGCGGCAGCGTGTACTGGGATCGGACCGCCGTCGGCGATGTCGACACCGAGCCGCTGCGGGAACAGATCGCGGTCATCGCCCAGGACCACGCCAACTGGCCGCTGACCGTCCGTCACAACATCGCCATGGGCCGCGATGCGGATCCGGCTGCGCTGACCCAGGCGGCGGAGGCATCCGGGGCCGATACGGTGATCGAGAAGCTGCCGCATGGCTACGACACCCTGCTTGATCGCCACTTCAAGGACGGGGCCGAGCTGTCCGGGGGCCAGTGGCAGCGGATCGCCGCGGCGCGCGGGTTCTACCGGTCAGCGCGACTACTGATCATGGACGAGCCCACCGCAGCCCTCGACGCACGTGCTGAATATGCCTTGTTCAGCTCTATTCGCGGGTACGCCGCGGGCCGCGCCGTGCTGCTGATTACGCATCGTCTGGCCAGCGTCAAGCATGCGGACCGGATCTACGTCTTGCGGGATGGCCGGGTCATTGAGCAGGGCGGGCACGCCGACCTGCTCGCGCTCGGCGGCCAGTACGCCGAGTTGTTCACCCTCCAGGCCTCTCAGTACGAGGTGTGAGAGCCCGGTCTTACAGGCGCCGCCACTTGGCCTGGCAGCACGAGAAGAGGCCGAACATGATGAGCCCGATCGCGACCAGAACCAGGAGCCACGGCCCCAGGGGCGTCGACGCCAGGACCCGCAGTGAGGAGTCGATTCCCTTGGCCTGCCGTGGCTTGGCCTCGACGGCGGCGACGACGAGGAAGATACCCGCGGTGACGAACACGGCCCCCCGTGCTACGCCGCCGAACTTGCCGAGCCATTCCACGATGCGGCGGGTGCGCGCCCGCATCTGCCCGAGCTCCATGTCACGGCGGAACTTCTCTTTCCATGCCTCATAAGCCAGGTAGATGCCGCCGCCGATGAGAGCGAGGCCGATCACGATCACGAGGAACTTGCCACCGGGGTACTTCAGCAAAGTGGCGGTCAGGTCGACGGACTGCTGGTTACTGGACTGCGGGCCGCCGGTGCCGAGTGTGTCGGCTCCGTACGGAAGCAGTAACGGCATGCTTGCCATCGTCGCGGCGATCCTGTTCGCCATAGCCTGGATTATCAATGCTACTGGCACCGCTACCAACGCATGGTTTTCCGTAACCGACCTGATCCTCATCGGCTTGGCATGCCTGGCCTTGCATCAGGCCGGTATAGGGAGCGTCTGGGTCCGCCGCCGCTAGCGTCTCCCAGTCCGGCTCACCGACTGCTGACCAGCCCGGCTTACGGACTGCTTACTGGCGTGGCGGGGGTCACGGAACGCCGTGCCCCCAGCACGCGGCTGCCTCACCAGTAGTGTCGCCGTCCGCCGATGGCGTGACCGGTCGTACCCAGCAGCAAGGCTATGAGGCCGAGGACGAGGACGATGATCCCGATTGTCCATACGATCGCGATCTTTGTGACGAAGCCGATAATCAGCAGGATGATTCCGATGGCAATCATGATCTCCCCTAGCCGCACGATGGCGGACTCGGAATTCAGCCAGACGCTGTCCAGGGGGAGCACTCCGATGCGATATCAGAGGCGCGGTGACAGGCACCCTGGCGTGACGGGCAGCCGCAGGACTCTAGGCGGCGTCGTTACGCTGCCGGTCTTTCTGCCATAAATCGCGGCTGTTAAACCTGTCGTAACTAGACTTGTCGTAACGTCGTAACTAGATAGGTCTCGCCAGCACCGATGGCGAACAGGAGGTCGTGGGAACGGCCCGCCGAAGCCCGTCTGATCCGGCGGCCGGCCCAGGGGAATGGACTGGGCTAAGCGATGAGGGCGTCGCCCATCGTGCCGAGCGGCGGTGCTCCGAGGGTGAGGAGGGCTTCATGGAAGCGCCGGAGCGAGAATTTCGTACCCCAGGCGGCTAGAGCCTCGTCCCGAAGCGACATGATCTCGAGCTTGCCCCACGTGTAGCGCCCGTAGGTGGGGTCGTAGGTAGCCCTCGTCGCTTCGCTCCTGGCCGCCGGGCCGAGCAGGAAGGCGTCAGCCTCGAAGCGCGCCGTGGCGTCGTCCACGGTCATCGTCCCCTGATGGATGCCGAGGGCGGAGGCGAGTCCGGTCACCCCGACGAGGGCGTCGAGGTAGACGCCGATGGCGAATCGGGGGTCGTCTGCCCTGAACCCCTGGTCGACCATCAGCTCCTGGGCGTAGTGGGCCCATCCCTCGACGAACGCCTCCGAGAACAGGCTGCGCCTCACGTCTCCCCGGACGAGCTGGCGGAGCATCCGGCCGTGGGCGAAGTGACCGGGCGTGACCTCGTGTACCGTGACAGCGGGTCCCATGGTGGCGCTGAAGACGGCCAGCCACTCGTGCTTGGCCTCCTCGTCCCAGGACTCGTCGGGCGGGCTGACGTAGGAGCGAGCCGGGGCGTCGTCCTCGAAGGGCCCGGTCCAGTACATCATGGCCGCAGCCCATCGCCGGGACGGGGGAGCCGGGCCGACCTCGCAAGCGCCGCCCGGAGGCGGCAGGAGGTCGTTGTCGATCACGAAGGCCGTGGCCTCGTCGATCGTCTCCCGGGCGGCGGCATAGATCCCCTCTTCACCAGGGTGGTCTCGGAGGAGCTCCGGTACGAGCCGCGACGGCGTCACCCCCGGCGACAATCGCTCGCACGCCTCATGGAGTCTGGTGCGAAGCCGGTCGCGCTCGGAGTCGGCTCGCTCCTCCAAGCGGCCGAGATCGATCGGCATCGACTCCGCGTGCCCGAGCAGGCGGGCGAGTGCCGTCGCGCCGAGCGAAGCATCCGGGTTGCCCGAGGCGGCGGCATCCTGGATTCGCCCGAGCAGCCTGCCGTGCGCCTCCAGGGCGGCGACCGCGGACGGCTCCGTGGTCCAACCGGATCGCGTTGCGCACCACTTCGGCCGACACGATCGCGAGCTTGCGGCGTTCGGCTCGTGCCTGCGCTCTGAGCTGCGCGTAGGCGGCGTGGGCGGTAAGGCCTTGCCGGCCGATGAGGACGCCCTTGGCCTGCTCGATGATGGCCCGGGAATTCAGCGCTGACTGCAGCTGGGCGGCAAGTTCGGTCTGCTGTTCGCCGAGCAGCATGCTGGCGATAAGCAGCGCGGCCAGATCGGTGAAGGCGAGCAGCGCGAGCTCGGCCTCGGCCGACCAGGGACGGCGGTCTTCCGACAACACCGCCACCACGCCCACCGCGTCCTGGTTATAAGGGATGGGGCTGGCCAGCACGGCCCGGACCCCGCGGGCGACCGCGTGCTGACTGAACGACGGCCACCTGTCGTCCCGTGCCAGGTCTTCGGCCCTGATCAGTTCCTTGTCCTCGAAGGCCGCGATGCATGGGCCTTCCTGATGGCGAATCTGCAGCTCTTCTAGGTGGCGCATGCGGTCGTCGGACACTGCGGCGTTCAGCAGGTGGTGATCCACGTCGGCCAGCATCAAGCAGGCGCCGTCCACGGCGAAGATCGTGTGAGTGGTCTGGACGATGTGGTGCATTGCCTCCTCGACCCGCATCTCGCCGAAGCGTAGTTTGCCGAGCTCGTTCAACGCGTGTCGCACGTCATGTATCGAGACGCTCATCTGCCCACTCCCGCATCTTCCATAGCTTCCGCGAAGGGCCAGGTCCGGATACTACCCGCGACTTACCCTTCTATTTCGCAGCAAGCGTCGAGACCGGTGAGCTTGAGGATTCGGCGGACGGCAGGGGCTGGGCGGCGGATGACCGGCCGCCGGCCCTCCGGCAGCCACTCCCCGGCCCCGGTGATAAGCCGCGCCGAACCGCAGTCCAGGAAGCTCGTCCCGGCTAGGTCGAAGAGGAGCCGGCCCGGCTTGTCCCGCGCGACCAGCGTTAGCTGCTCGGCGAGGAACGGCATAGTCACCAGGTCAAGCTCACCCCTGATGAAGATCGTGGTCACCCCGGAGGCTGACTCCACCTCGATCATGACCCGGCCGCTCATCAGCGGCGCTCCGGCGCAGGACGGCGGCATGGCGAGAACGGCGATGTACGGCGATGTACGGCGAATTACGGGAAAAGGGACGTACCAGAGCCACGTCATGAGGACTCCCACTCAGCAGCAGCAAACAGGCTCGAGCCGGCTGCTGGCAGAGGGCCTCTTCCTGCTGTTAACCAGGAAGGTGCGGGGTCAGCATCGACCTTGCGGCGGGCCGCAGGGGTTCTGGGCGGCGTCATGGTTGACTCAAGTATGCCCCAGGTTGGGCGGGTCGCAAGCCAACCACGTCACCCCACCTGACGGCAAACCGTTGCTAAGGGCACGGCTGGGTCGCGGTCCGGCCACGGCCAGGTCCGCGTCTGCGGAGCGGGTCTGCCAAGGTGTTGTCATGGCATGGATTGAGCTTGAGGGTGCGGTAAACGTGCGCGATCTGGGCGACCTGCCCACCGAGGACGGGCAGAAGACCGCCAGGGCTAGGTTGCTGCGCGCGGACAACCTGCAGGAACTGTCGGCGGCCGACGTCGCCAAGCTAGTCCGCGATATCGGCGTGACCACCGTGGTCGACTTGCGCAGCTCCAATGAGCTGGCCGCCGAGGGCCCAGCGCCGCTGGACGCCGTCACGGGCGTGCGGCACGTTCACCACCCGGTACTGCCCGAAGTGGGCACCAGCACCGACGTGATCGCCGACGCGTTGCTCGCCAGGGACCGGCAGGACAAGTCCAGATACCCGCGCGATCCCGTCTGCGGGCACTACCTGGGCTACCTGGAAGACCGCCCGGATCAGGTGGTAGGGGCGCTGCGCAGCATCGCATACGCCGAGGGCGCGGCGCTGGTCCACTGCGCCGCCGGCAAGGACAGGACCGGCGTGGTAGTAGCGCTCGCGCTCACCGTGGCCGGTGTTCCCGCGCAGGCCATCGTCGCCGACTACGCAGCCACTGGAGAGCGCACCGAGGCGATCATGGCCCGGCTGCGCAGGTCGCGCCTATACGCCCGCGATATCAACAGCAAGCCAGCCGATCTGCACCGGCCGCGGCCCGAAACCATGACGGCGTTCCTCGAGCAGATGGACGCGCGCTACGGCGGCGTAGCCTCATGGCTGGCCGATCACGGCTTCAGCGCGGCGGACCTGCAGGCGGTGCGCGTCAAACTCAGGGCAGATGCTTGAGCGGGAAGGGCGGGACGACGCGCAGCTCCACATTCCGGTCGCCGGCGGTGCCGGCCATGACGCTGACGTCCCACGGAACGTTGGCCGCGAGCTCACGGTGGAGCGCGGCGAGGTCATCGGAGGTTTCCAGGGCAACGGACGGTGCCAGCGGCGTGTCGTGATCCACCATCGTGGTCACGATGGACAGGTACTCGCCGTGGTCGAGCAGTTCGACCACCCGGGTCTGGCAGGGCCAGTCCACCACCGCGCAGGTGGTCACCTCCCAGAACCCGCGTTTCAGGTCGGCGGGATCGGGGCGCGGGCGGATCGTGTTCGTGTGCGTATGGCCGTTCAGCCACAAGACCACATTGGGGAACCGGTGCAGCAAGGTCACCAGGTCGGCGCCGAGCAACGGCTCGCCGTCCGGCCCGGCGTGGCCGCCGCGGGTGTTGTCCAGCGTGTCGGTGCCGTGGTGCGAGAACACGATCACCAGCCGGTCGTCGTGGCCGGTCCGGACGTCGCTGCCATCCGGGCCCCGGTAAGCCGAATGCACCTCCGCCAGCTTGGTTTGCAGCCATCGCGCCTGCTTGCCGTCCAGGCACCCGGACGCGCCGCCGGCCAGGCAGTTAGTGTCGAGGGCGATGAAGCGCACCGCTGGCGTGTCGTAGACGTAGTACGCAGTCCCTTCGAGCCGGTTCCGTTCGGTAAATCCGTGCCCGAACGGCCGTGAGCCGGCCCGCAGGTGAGCATCGACGAAGTCCCGCCTGCTGATCGGGCGGCGGAACGGATCCGGCGTTACCGGACGGAGCGGGCCGGCCATGAACGCCTCGGGACGCTCGGTGAACAGATCGAGCGCCCGGTCGTGATGAAAGTCCTCCGGCAGGCCGGTTGGCTTCTGGCCGCCGGTCAACGCGGCGGCCAGCCCTGGCGTCTGGGTACCTACACCCTGGTTGAGCGCCTCGTGGTTGCCGAAGCAGGACAGCCAGGGGATGTTCAGGCCGGTGGCGGAGAAGTCGCGCAGCGCACGCTGCAGCAGGCCCGGGTGGTGCGGGAAACCGAATTCGCGCCGGAAGAAGTCGGGTCCCTCGGCGCCCGGTCCGTCCGGCCGCCAGAAGATGTCACCCGGCCAGTCCGGCGCCTGCACTCCCTCATAGTCCGGGCCGCCGGAGTCCGGGGACACCCGCCCGCCGTCGAACAGGGCGAGGAACGCCTGCAGTTCGTTCCACTGCGCGTTGTCGATCGCGTCGCCCGTGGTGACGGCCAGCTGCATCGGCAGTCCGGTCGCCGGGCCGGGTACCCCGCCGAGCGTGCGGATAGTTGCATCGACGGCGTGCACCGTGAGCGCCTCCTGAGGGCGCTGCACGGGAATGAGGCCGGCGTACCTGCGGTCCGCGAAGTTGGCGTTGAGAAACTCGAACCGTGTCGGCGACTGGACGTCAGCGAGCTGCAGATCGGTGATGTGGACCAGACACAGGAGCGGACGGCCCGGGCCGACCGCGGACTCGGCCCCCCCTGCGCCGAAGTCATCACGGATGAGATGCGGCTCGCCTGCACCGATCTCGACCGCACGGTACGGGGCCGAAAGCCCATGCCTGAGAACCGCTCCGTGACCGAGCCGGCGATGGGTTGTCAGTGGTGGATGCCTGCCGCTCACGCTCGCCTCTTCGGCTCGCTCACGCCTCTTCATCGGCCGCGGCGGCCGATTCCGAGCTGGCTGAAACCAGGACCGGGTCGGGGCGGATGGTCAGCGCGACGCGACTGCCCGCGGGCAGCGCGGTCGCGTCGGAGGTCGAGAGCTGAGCCAGGATCGTGGTGTCGCCGAGATCTACGGTGACCCGGCTGGTCGCGCCGAGGAAGGTGACGGCGATCACCGTGCCGACCAGCGGGCCGGACTCCAGTGTGGTGTGGGATGCCAAGGTCACCGCTTCCGGCCGCACCAGGGCCACCACTTGGCCGTCAGGCACATCTTGTTCCACCAGCGGTAGTGTGCGGCCGCGGACAGTTACCTCGCCGCCCCGGACCTCACCGGTCAGCCGGTTGCTCAGGCCGACGAACTCGGCCACGAACGACGTCGCCGGGCGGGAGTAGACCTCGGTGGGCGGCGCGAGTTGCTCGAGACGGCCGTCCCGCATGACGCCGACCCGGTCCGCGATGGCCAGCGCCTCCTCCTGATCGTGGGTGACGAACAGTGTGGTGATGCCCACCTCGAGCTGGATCCGGCGGATCTGGTCCCGCAGCTGCGCCCGGACCTTGGCATCCAGCGCCGACAGCGGCTCGTCAAGCAGCAGCACCTGCGGCTCGATGGCCAGGGCGCGGGCCAGGGCAACACGCTGCTGCTGTCCGCCGGAGATCTGGTGCGGATACCGGTCCGCCTGCGTGGAGAGCCCGACCAGGTCAAGCATCTCTATCGCGCGCTTGTCCCGCTGCGCCGCGCCGATCCGGCGCAGCCGCAGGCCGAAGGCCACGTTCTGCCGCACCGTCATGTGCGGGAACAGCGAGTAGGCCTGGAATACCATCCCCATGTCACGCTTGCTGGCTGGGAGGCGCGTGATGTCCCGGCCGTCGACAGTGATCTGGCCCGCGTCGGCGTCCTCGAGCCCGGCGAGCAGGCGCAGCGTGGTGGTCTTACCACAGCCCGACGGGCCGAGCAACGCGACAAGCTCGCCGGGCTGCACGGTCAGATCAAGCCCGTCCAGCGCGACGACTGGGCCGTACTCGCGGCGCAGTCCCGCCATACGCACCTCAACGGCCGACCTGGCCACCCCGCCCTGCGTTCTGGTCATCGGCGAAGTCACGTTCGGTACCTCATCCCCGGGCGCGGCGGCGTCGGCCGACGTAGGACAGGATCAGCAGCAGGACAAAGGCGAACAACAGGGCAGCCGCCGAGGTGGAGAAGATTACTCCGGCATTCGACGTAGCCCGGCTGATGAAGTACAAGTTCACCTGCAGGTTGTTGTAGAGCAGGAGGTAGGCAATGGTGAACTCGCCCAGCACCAGGGCCGACGTCAGCAGCAGCGCATTCAAGATTGCCTGCCACATGTTCGGCGCGATCACCCGGACGATTACCGTATACCAGCTCGCGCCGAGGCTGCGGGCGGCCTCGGACAAGACCGTTACGTCGATCGCGGTCAGCCCGGCGGATAGCGCCCGGTAGGCGTACGGCAGCGCCAGGACCACGTAGACCCAGAACAGCTGCAGCGCGGATAGCTGGTGGTGCCTGATGAAGTTATAGATCGGGGCCAAGCCGACGACCAGGACGATCGCGGGGATCGTGAGCGGCAACAGGCAGAGGAACTCGAAGGTCCTGCTGAACCACTGCACCCGCAGCCGGATCCAGATCATGGTCGGTACCAGCAGTACCAGGATCACCAGGCAGCTTATGACCGCCAGCTCGAGGGTGATCTCGATGGCGCTGATCAATGGTGGCGGCCCTGGGTAGGAGACAATCTGCTGCCATGCGGCTACCGACCAACTGCCGGGCGTGCTCCCCTCGAGGGAGAACCGGATCATGGCCAGCAGCGGTACGACGAAAAACAGCCCGAATACCGTGAAGACCAGGTAGCGGAACAGATTGAGCCGCCTGCGCCGTCCGGCCTGCATGCCGCGAGGTGCCTTGGGGGGAGCAGCCAGCGGCGACTCGCCCATGGATGTTACCGCAGCCATCGCGCCGCCCGGCGCTGCAGCAACGCGTAGCAAGTCATGACGATGACCACCATGATCACCATGCCAAGCGCGAGCACAGAGGCCTCGTTAGCATTGTTGAGTCCTACCTCGCTGGACAGGGCCGTGCTGATCTGCTGCGGCACCGTGTACGCGACCTGGTTCTCCCAGGCCTGGATCGTCGCGAAGGCCGACAGCGCGTTGGCGAACAGCAGCAGTGTCGCACCGGAGAAAGCCGGCGCGAGCAGCGGGCCTCCGACATGACGCCAGTACTGCCACGCTGATCCGCCCAAGTTCTCGCAAGCCTCCCGCCACTGGGCCTTCAGCCCGTCGATCGCTGGCAGGAAGACGAGGACCATCAGGGGTATCTGGAAGTACACGTATATCAGCGCGATGCCCTGCGGGAAGTCGTAGAACCAGCCGGCGTGAATGAGCAGGCCGGTGGTCGGGCCAACCGTGGCCAGGAAGGCGAAGGCCAGCGTGACCCCGCCGAACTGAGCGAGCACCCCCGAGCCTGCCAGGTACAGCCGGCGCACCGCGCCCGCTGGATCGCCGGAGGCCACGGCATACGCCAGGATCGCGCCGAGCACGGCCCCGATTACCGCCGTCACCCCGGACAGCTCCACCGATCCGACGAAGAAGCCGCGCACAGTCGAGTTGCCAAGCAGCTTGAGGCCAGACAGCGAAAACCCGCCGCTGGAATTCTGGAAGGCGTGATACAGCACGATCCCGGTCGGCAACAGCAGGAAGACCCCGACATAGGCGAGGAAAGGCACGGTGCCGACCACGGCGGGTATTCCAAGCCGGCGCCCGGCCCTCCCGGGCCGGGCGCCGGCTTGGTTCGTCGCAGTGACGGCCACGTTCTTTCGCTAGCCGATGGCCTTCGACCAGTTCGCTGCCAGATAGTTGGCGGCGTCGGTCGACTGTGACTGGGTGAGGAACACCGGTGTCCCGGAGACCGCCGGCAGCTTCGCGGCCGCCGCACTATTAAGGGAGCCATTGGAGTTCATAGCCGCCTGCTCCACCGGCCTGGCACCACCCTCGAGCCAGAGGTTCTGTCCGCCCGACACGGCCTGTGAGTAGAGGAACTCCTCCCACAGCCGGGCCGCCGCCGGGTGCGGTGCGTTCTTGTTGATGGCCTGCGCGTAGTACCCGCCCAGAACGGCGTTCGAGGGAACGAATACCTTCCAGTTCGACACTCCCACGTAGCTGGGGAGGTTGAGGTAATCCCAGTTGAACACGACGGGGGTGGTGCCCGCCTTGATCGTGGCGCCGGTGGCCGATACCGGAGAGAAGTTGCCTGCCGCCTTGAGCTGATGGAAGAAGTTCACGCCCTTCGAGATGTCGCTGGCCGTCCCGCCCTCCACGAGGTTGGCCATCATCACGCCGTTCAGCGCGGCGTTGGCCGCCGTCGGGTTGCCGTTCAGCGCGACCGCGTTCTTGAACTTCGGGCCGAGCAACTGGCTGAGCGAGGTGATCGTGCCGAACTTGCTTGAGTACCCGACCGCCATGTAGCCGCCGTAGTCCTGAACCCACACGCCGTTCGGCGCCTTCTGGGCAGTGGGGATGCTGCTCCAGGTGCTGACCTCATAGGGTGCGAACAGGCTCGTGTTGGCCGTGGCGACGGCCATGCCGATGTCCAGGACGTCGGGCGCCGCAGCGGTGCCATTCTCCTGCTTCACCGCGTTGACCTCGTCCTGGCTGGTACCGGTCGGATTCGCGGAATTGACCTTGATGCCGTACTTGGCGGTGAAGGCCGAAATGATGGCGCCGTAATTCGCCCACGTGGGCGGCAGGGCGATGACGTTGAGCGTGCCTTCCTTCTTGGCCGCCGCGACCAGCGCGTTCAGGCCGCCGCCGGACGAGGCGGAGGTCTCCGTCGCCCAGTTGGTGCTGCTGCCGCTCGAACTTGCCGAGGAACTCGACGACGAGCAGCCGGCCGCGAGCAACGCCGCAGCGGCGACGCCCGCAAGCGCGAATCGATATGAGGATCTCACCAGTGCCTCCTGAAAGCTTCCCTATCCCCGAAGTGGATTGCGGCTGCCCGAAAGGGGCCCGGGCGGCGGTACCAAAACGGTTTGCCGACCCACCTCTCCCCCAGCTAAGAGTGCAGGATAAACGCACCTAAAACGTTTAGCGTTCGAATGCTCACACACCCGCCGCGAGGGTGTCAAGGGACGTTACCGAGTTGCCGCACTGAGCCGGGTGAATACCGGGTTAACGGGAAGTTGAGGCGCCTGCAGGGAGGCGCGTTCGACCAGTTCAACCGGAGCGACGTAGTCGCCGAGGCGATCGCCGTCGAGCAGCCGCGCCATCAGCGCCCGGCCCATTTCCCTGCCGTCCAGCTTGATCGTCGCCAGCGGCGGGTCGAGCAGTTCGGAGGTCGGCAGGTCGTCGTGTCCGATGACGGACACATCCGGGCCGATCCGCAGGGACAGGTCCCGGGCGGTCTTGTAGATGCCGAGCGCCGTGTAGTCGGAGTTCGTGATGACCGCGGTGGGGGCGGCCTGGCGCGCCAGCAGCGTCCCGGATGCCTTGCGCACATCGATGATCGTGAGGGGCGACCGCATGACGACCGGCTCGACGCCGAACTCGCGGGCCAGCCGCCGGAAGTGCCGCAGGCGATCCGGGTCGGCCACCAGGCCGCGCGGCGCGGACAGGAACGCGGCGCAGGAGTGCCCGAGCTCGGCCAGGCGTCGCATCGCCAGTTCGACACCGGCCGCGTTGTCGGGGTACACCCGGAACACGCCGGCGGCGTCCTCCACGGCCGCGTTCAGCGCTACCACCGGGGTGCCGGGGCGCAACTCCTGCCAGAGCCGCACCGACTCGCCCTTGCCGACGGGGGCGATGGCCAGCCCGGCCAGGCGCTGGGCGGCCATTTCCCGCACCAGCAGGCGCTCACGTTCCACCGAGTAGTGCGAGTCCAGTAGCCGCAAGGTGGCCCCGGCCTCGCTCGCCGCCTGCTCGGCCCCGGTCAGCACCTCGAGGAAGAACGGATTGCTGAAGTTGCGGATGACCAGGCCGTAGGTAGTGGTGCGTCCGCGCCGCAGCGCCTGGGCCTGCGGGTTGGCGCGGTAGCCGAGCTCAGCCGCGGCGGCCAGGATCCGCCGGCGGGTTTCTTCCGCGACGCCGGGCTGCCCGTTGAGCGCGAAGCTCACCGAGGCGACCGATACGCCGGCCAGCCGGGCCACGTCACGGATTCCCGCCGGCTGCCCCGCGGCGCCCTGCCCCGCGACGCCGTGCTTCGCTCCGCCCTGCTGACTCGTCATGGCCTTGCCCACGGTTATGACGCTCTGCTTCCCCCGATAGGAGCGGAGGTACGTCGCTGAGCGCACATCCTAACCACCTGGCTGGCTGCCGACCATAGGCCAGCCACGGCTCACAAGCTGACCGCTAACGGATGCTCGCCCGCCACCGGCTGGCTAGCTCCCGTTTGTCTTGGCTAGCCATCATTCCGACTTGTCTAGCCAAGATACGGCGCCTTGGTCCCGGCTCCGGGGACTGGCCCAGCGTCGTCGCACCCGCGGGATGAGCGCGCCGCGTTCGGCGCGATGACCGCCTTGATGTCCTCGGCCACCTTGCGATACCGGGAGGTCACCGCCTGATCTGCCGCCATGAAAGCTGAGCGTAGCGTCATCACTGCCCATGAGGTGGACGCCGCTTCCGCCGTCCGGCCGATCCGGGCAATCAACCATCGGGTCACGATTCATGTCCGGAATGCCGATGCCGCCCCTGAACCCGTGATGAGACCCTGATGGTATACCGAAGACATCCGATACGGAGGGAACGATCATGACAGAGCACGCGCCCGACGCGCCGCCGCCTGGCACCTACGCGCTGGACCCCGAACGCACCACCATCCGCGCCGACGTCAAGGCCATGTTCGGCCTGCTGACCGTGCACGGCACCTTCAGGCTGCGGTCCGGGCAGGTCAGCATCGCGGCCGACCCAGCCGCCTCGAGCGTCCAGGCCAGCATCGAGGCGGGCAGCTTCGCCTCGGGCAACGCCACCCGGGACACCGATGTCGTCTCGGCCGCCCTGCTGGACGCCAAGGCCTACCCGGAGATCACCTTCACCGGCCAGGGCGCCCGCAGCGACGGCGGCGGCTGGGTGGTGCCGGGATCGGTGACCGCGCACGGGACCACCGTACCGGCCGAAATCCGGCTCGCCGACATCCGGCTGGAAGCCGGCGGCGCCCGGTTCCGGGCCACCGCCCGCGTAGACCGCACGAGCTTCGGGGTGACGAAGAAAAAGGGCATGGTCGGGCGGGCGGTGGACCTGGTCATCGAGGCAGTAGCCGTGCCCGCCTAGGCGCTGCCCGGTGACCGATGAGCCGGTCCCGAGCAGTAAGGATTTCGGCCGGCCGGGGCAGCTTCGTCAACCTGGACAACTACCGTCCCGAGTACCTGCCGATCTTCAGCCGTGACGTGCTGCGGCGGATCGCCGCCAGCGACGATACCTGGGAGACCATGGTCCCCGAGCAGGTCGCCGAGCTCATCAAGCGCCGCGGGTTCTTCGGCTACGTCCGGCCGGGCGCCCGCGACTGACCCCCTAGAGGCGGTAGTCCTGCTGGGTGCTCGCATAGCGGGCGAAGGCGTCCAGCGCCTGCGGGTTCGCCATGGCGTTGCGGTTGGCGGCATCGTCCGGCCTGGCTCCCAGCAGGATCTTGCGGACCGGCACCTCCATCTTCTTGCCGGTCAGGGTGGCCGGGATCGCGGGCACCGCGATGATCTGATCCGGGAGATGCCGCGCCGTGTACTGGGTCCGGAGCCGGTCGCTGATCTTGCGGCGGAGCGCGTCGTCGAGGACGGCTCCCTCGGTCAGGGTGACGAACAGCGGCATGTAGAAACCGCCGCCTGGCAGGTCCAGGTTGACGATCAGCGCGTCCGCGACCTCCTCGACGGACTCGAGCGCGGCATAGATCTCCGCGGTGCCGATGCGGACGCCGTACCGATTCAGGGTCGCGTCGCTGCGGCCGAGCACGAAGCAGCCGCCGCGCTCGTTGACCTTGAAGAAGTCTCCCTGCCGCCAGATTCCGGGAAAGTCGGCGAAGTAGGTCCGCCGGTACAGTTCGCCGCCGTCGTCGTTCCACAGGCAGACCGGCATCGACGGCATCGGCTGGGTGATCACCATCTCGCCGACCTGGCCGGTGACGGGCTCGCCTTGGTCGTTGAACGCGTACGCAGAGACGCCCAGGTGACGGGCCTGGATCTCGCCCGCGTAGACGGGCAGCGTGGGCATCCCGCCGACGAACCCGCTGCAGATGTCGGTTCCGCCGCTGCCGGTGCACAGCCACAGGTCGGGCTTGACATTGCGGTAGAACCAGCCGCCGCACTCCGCCGACACCGGTGAGCCGGCCAGCATGACCGCGTCCAGCGCGGACAGGTCGTACTTCTCCGCGGGCACCAGGCCTGCCCTCGACAGCATATCGACATAGGCCGGGCTCGCGCCGAACAGGGTCACCTTCGCGTTCTGCGCCATCTCCCACAGCACGCCGGGGTCCGGGTAAGCGGGGTTCCCGTCGTAGAGCAATGGCCGCACCCCCAGCAAGAGCGAGCTGACCAGGAAGTTCCACATCATCCAGCCCGTGGTGGTGTGGAAGAACAGCCGGTCGCCAGGCCGCAGGTCCATATGGAACGCCTGCAGCTTCAGCTGCTCGATGAGGATGCCGCCGTGGCTGTGGGCGATCGCCTTCGGCAGCCCGGTGGTGCCGGAGGAGAACAAGATCCACAGCGGATGGCCGAACGGCACCTGCTCGAACTCGAACTCCGCGGCGGACACGGGCGGGTGGTCCATGATCTCGTCCCAGGCCTGTGCCCGGGGCTCCCCGGTGATCGCCTGGCCGGCCGGTCCCGGTACGTGGATCACCTGCTCGAGGCCGGGCAGGAGCGCGATGATCTGCTCCATCTCGGCGCTTCGGTCGTAGTCCCGGCCGCCGTAGCGGTAGCTGTCCACGCAGAACAGAACCTTAGGCGCCAGCTGCCCGAACCTGTCGCTGACTCCCCGCCAGCCGAAGTCGGGGGAGCAGCTGGTCCAGACGGCACCGATGCTGGTGGTGGCCAGCATGGCGATCACCGTCTGCGGGATGTTCGGCATGCAGGAGGCCACCCGGTCGCCGGGGCGGATTCCCATGGCGCGCAGCCGGGTCGCCAGGACGCGGACGCCGTTCCCGAGATCCGGCCAGGCCAGCCTGGCGAGCGGCGTCGTTTCCGACTGGTAGTACAGGGCATCCTCGCCGGGCCGTTCGCGGCGCAGCACATGTTGCGCGTAGTTCAGCCTGGCCCCGGGGAACCAGTCCGCGCCGGGCATGGTCCTGGCACCGAGGACCGCCGTGGGCCGGACCGAGGCCTCGATGCCGCAGTAGTCCCAGACCGCCTGCCAGAACCCGTCAAGGTCGGTCACCGACCAGTGCCACAGCGCGTCGTAGCCGGCGAAGTCAAGCCCGTGCTCTCGGGCGAGCCACCGGGCGAACCCGGTGACGTTGGCGCGGCTGACGCGGTCAGGTCCCGGCGTCCACAGCAGGTCGCCTTCGTGAACCTGGCGTTGCGGCTCCACATCGCAGACGGTGCCACAAGCCGGGCCGTACAGGCAATGTGGTGACCGCACAAATGCGGCCGCGGGAAATGCTGCCCAGCCACGCTGGCCGGGCAGCGCGTCGGCCTGGCGTATAAGGTGTCTTCAAATGCCTGGCCTCGACCTTTCCGCTCTGCAGGGGATCGACGTGCATGTGCACGTCGAGTCCGATGGGCGCGGGCAGCTGTCGCTGGACGACGAGCTGCTGGCCGCGTCGGCGAAGTACTTCAAGGCCGACAACGACCGGGCGCCGACGGTTGAGCAGATCGCGGACTACTACCGGCAGCGTCAGCTGGCCGCCGTGGTGTTCACAGTGGACGCCAGCACTGCGACCGGCCATCCGGGGCTGTCCAGCGAGGAGATGGCCGACCGGGCCGCCGCCCACGCCGACGTGCTTATCCCGTTCGGTTCGGTGGATCCGCTAGGCGGTGAGCAGGCCGTCCGCCGCGCCCGGCGGCTGATCGCCGATCACGGCGTACGCGGCTTCAAGTTCCATCCCAGCCTGCAGGGCTTCTCGCCAGACGACAGGAGCTACTACCCGCTGTACGCGGTGATCGAAGAGGCGGGGCTGCCTGCGGTGTTCCACACGGGCCAGACCGGGATCGGGGCCGGCCTGCCGGGAGGACGGGGAATCAAGCTGCGGCTGTCGAATCCGATGCTGCTCGACGACGTGGCTGCCGATTTCCCCGGCATGCCGGTCATCCTGGCGCACCCGTCGGTGCCCTGGCAGGACGAGGCGATCTCGATCGCCACTCACAAGGCCAACGTGTACATCGACCTGTCGGGTTGGTCACCCAAGTACTTCCCGCCTCAGCTGGTCCGCGCGGCCAGCTCACTGCTGCAGGACAAGGTGCTGTTCGGCACCGACTACCCGCTGCTGACTCCGGAGCGCTGGCTGCGTGATTTCGAGCTGCTCGAGGTCAAGCCGGAGGTGCGTCCCAAGATCCTCAAGCACAACGCGGTCCGCCTGCTCGGGCTCAACCCTGAACCGTGAGCGAGCGGCGTCAGGCAGTCAAGGAAGCTCCTGAGGTCAGCGTGATCCAGAAAGCCTAAGCACACGGCTGAGACCTCAGGCGGTGCTCGGCCTGAGGCATCCCCGCGACCACTGCTCGTGTTTCGGTTCAGTTACGAATCGATGCCAACTCTGACCCGAGGGCTTGCCCGGGTCCTGCGGACCAGCCTTGAATGAGGATTCATGCCGGAACCTCCTGCTCACCATGGCGAGGGAAAAGAGCCATGAATTCGGGTTCAGTACTTGAAGTGCAGGGCGTGACCGTCCGTTTCGGCGGGCTGACCGCGCTTGACGCGGTCTCGCTCGCCGTCCCGCCCCGGCATGTCCTGGGCGTCATCGGCCCGAACGGGGCGGGCAAGACCACGCTGCTGAACGTGCTGTGCGGCTTCATCCGGCCCGACGCCGGCGAGGTGCTGCTCGGCGGCCGCCAGCACGATGTCAGGCCGCACCGGCTGGCCGGCCTCGGCGTGGCCAGGACCCTGCAGGGGGTCGGCCTGTACGGCGGGCTGACCGCGCTCGAGAATGTCATGGTCGGCGCGACCAGCCGTGCCTCGGCCGGATTCTGGTCCGCCCTATTGTCGCTGCCGCGAGCCGTCCGCGACGAGCGCAAGCTGCGCGAGGAGGCCATAGCGGCCCTGGACCGGGTCGGTGCCGCGCAGGTGGCGCAGGCTAGGCCCGGTGAGCTGTCCTACGGCATGCGCAAGAGGGTCGCGCTGGCCCGCGCGCTGGTGGCCAGGCCAGGGCTGATCCTGCTCGACGAGCCGGCGAGCGGCCTGGACGAGAGCGAACTGGCCGAGCTCGGCGGCCTGATCCGCGACCTGGCCAACGAGGGATCCCTGATCGTGGTGGAGCACCACATGGACCTGATGATGTCCGTCTGCGACTCGCTCGTGGTCCTCGATTTCGGCCGGGTGATCGCCACGGGCACGCCGCAGCAGGTTCAGGACAATCCCGCCGTGACTGCCGCCTACCTCGGCACCCTCAACGATCAGGCGCCAGCCGCCGAGGGCCACGCGAAGGAGGGTCCCGCCGATGAGTAGCGCGGCTGCCCAGCCGGACGGGTCCCCGGCGCTGGCCGTCGAGGATCTCGTCGCGGGATATGGCGGGGTCATCGCGCTGGACGGGGTCAGTATCGCTGCAGGGACGGCCGCCATCACGGCGGTACTCGGCGCGAACGGCGCGGGCAAGACGACGCTGCTGCGCGCGGTCAGCGGCATGGTCAAGCCCCGCCGCGGCCGGGTCCTGCTGGACGGCGCCGACCTGGCCGGCCGCAGCCCCGAGCAGATCGTCAGGGCCGGGATCGCGCACGTCCCGGAGGGGCAGGGGGTCATTCCTGAGCTCACCGTCGAGGAGAACCTGCGGGTGGGAATGATGTCCTGGCCAGGCCCGCTGAGCCGGACCTCGGGGCGCCGGCCCTCACGAGCCGAGCGGACCGCCGCGCTCGACGAGGCCTACCAGCGCTTCTCGCCGCTGGCCGACCGCCGACGCAAGCTGGCCGCCACGCTGTCCGGCGGCGAGCGGCAGATGCTGGTCATCGCGCGGGCACTGCTAGCGCGGCCGCGCGTGCTGCTGCTCGACGAGCCCTCGCTCGGCCTCGCGCCCCGGGTCATGACGCAGGTCATGGACCTGGTGGTCCGGCTCAGCCGGGAGCATGGCATCACCATCATCCTGGTCGAGCAGAACGCGCGCGGCGCGCTCGCGATCGCGGACCACGGCGTGGTGCTCAACCTGGGCCGGGTCGTCGCCTCCGCGGACGCCGCGACGCTCGCTGCTGACGTGGCCCTGCGTCACCACTACCTCGGGTTCTAACCACTCATAGGAGAGCATGCCGGTGGTCGAGTTCCTTCAGTTCACGCTCAGCGGAGTCAGCTTCGGGATGATCTACGCCGTAGTGGCACTGTCGCTGGTGCTGATCTGGCGGGGTACCAGGCTGCTGAACTACGCGCAGGGCGGGATGGCCATGTTCACCACCTACGTGGCGATCGAGGTCATCTACCGCACCGGCTCGTACTGGGCCGGGTTCGTGGTCGCGCTCGCGACCGGCGCCGTGCTCGGCGCGGTGTGCCAGCTGACCGTCATCCGGCCGACCTTGAACAAGCCGCCGCTCAACGCGGTGATCGTGACGATCGGGCTGCTCACCCTCCTTGAGGGGCTGGCCGGCATCTTCTACGGGGGGCAGTACCGGTCGTTCCCCGCGGCGTTCTCGATCACTGGGCTGAAGGTGGGCACGACGCCACTAGGCGTGTCCCGCTACGACGTCTTCGTCGTGGCCGCGGTACTGGTCACCACGCTGGCGCTGGCCGCGGCGTTCAAGTACACCTCGGCCGGGCTGCGCATGCGCGCGGCGGCGTTCAACACCACGATCGCCCGCCTGTCAGGCATCCGGGTAGCGCGGGTGCTCACCGTCGGATGGGCGCTAGCGAGCCTGCTCGGAGCGCTCGCGGGCGTGCTCGTCTCGCCGTCGACGTTCCTGTACCCGAACAGCATGGACACGATCTTCGTGTACGGCTTCACCGCGGCGGTGATCGGCGGCCTGGACAGCCCGTTCGGCGCGGTGGCCGGCGGGCTACTGCTCGGGATCGCGCTCAGCTACGCGGGCGGCTACCTGCACTCCGGCGCCAACCTAGTGCCGATGGTGGCCCTCGGCATTCTCATCGTGGTGCTGATGGTCCGGCCCGACGGCCTGTTCTCCGCTACTGCGGTCCGGCGGGTGTGACCATGCAGACGCTGCCCCGCAGGCTCGGTGTCGCCGTCGTGACGGCGCTGATCGTCTGGTTCCTGTCCGTCAAGCTGAATACGTTCCGCGACTACCAGATCGCCGAGGTCGCGATCGAGGTCACGGCCGTGGCCGGGCTCACCGTGCTGACCGGGCTCAGCGGCCAGATCTCACTGGGCAACGGGGCGTTCATGGCCATCGGCGGTTACACGACGGCGCTGTTGCTGTTGCACCTCGACTGGCCCTTCATCGCCGGGCTGGTGGCATCCGCTATCGTCACGGCGGTAGCCGGGGGGATCGTAGGCGTGGCCGCGGCCAGGCTGCGCGGCCCGTACCTGGCGGGCGCCACCCTCATGCTCGGCGTCGCGCTGCCTTCGCTGGCGGCTGCGTATCAGGGGATCTTCGGCGGCGACCAGGGCCTGAATGTCACCTTCACCGCACCGGCCTTCCTCGGGGCGGCCTTCCCGCTGACCAGATGGCAGGCCTGGGTTAGCACCGTAGTGGCGCTAGCCACCCTCGTCCTGCTGGCGAACCTGTGCTACAGCAGGATCGGCCGCAACTGGCGCGCCGTACGCGATGATGAAGTGGCGGCGGCGCTCGACGGCGTGAATGTCGCCGTGACACGCGTCCTCGCCTTCGTCGTGAGCGCCATCTGCGCCGGGCTGGCCGGCTCGCTGCTGGCCATCGTGACCAGCTTGGTCGCACCGGGCGCCTTCACGATCACGCTGTCCATCGGGCTGCTGACCGCGGCCGTGATCGGCGGCCTGGGCAGCCTGCCGGGCGCGCTGTGGGGAAGCCTCCTGATCGTCCTCGTGCCCACCTATGTCACTGACGTGGCCACTAGCCACGGCCTGTCCAGTTCGGCCGGCTCCAACATCCCGATAGTCGTCTACGGCGTGGTCCTCATCCTCGTCATGCTCGCCTTCCCGCAGGGGATCCAGGGCGGCCTGATGCGACTCCTCGCCCTGTTCACCGGCCCCGAGCCGAAGACACGTACCTCGCGCGATTCGCCCGCGCCTCACGTCACGCCGCCGGCCGACGAAAGGCCGGCCAGCCAACATGAGAAAGAAGGCACTTCATGAAACGAAGAACTCCCCGGCTTCGCTGGCAGGTCGCGGCCATCATGACCGTCGCCACATTCACCGCCGCCGCTTGCTCGTCCAGTTCCAGCTCCAGCCCAGGCGCGGGCTCGAGCAGTTCGGGCTCGAGCAGTTCGAACGCGGCCCTGACCGCGTCCGCGCCCGGCATCACCGCGACCCAGATCCTCATCGGCAGCCACCAGCCGCTCACCGGGCCCGCCGCCCCCGGCTACAGCGAGATTGCGCCCGCGTCGGCCGCGTACTTCGCCTACGTCAACGCGCACGGCGGGGTGTACGGACGCAAGATCGTCTACAAGTACCTCAACGACGCCTACAACCCCACCACCACGGCCTCGGTAGTCCGCCAGCTGGTGCTGCAGGACAGCGTGTACGCCGTGTTCGACGGCCTCGGCACGCCCACCCACCTGGCCGCGATCAGCTTCCTCAACGCGCAGAAGGTCCCTGACGTGTTCGTCGCGTCCGGCTGCACGTGCTGGAACAATCCCACGACGTACCCGGAGACGTTCGGCTGGCAGATCGACTACGTGCGCGAGGGGAAGATCCTCGGCCAGTACGTGAAGCAGCACTTCGCGGGCAAGAAGATCGGCTTCTTCTACCAGAACGACGAGTTCGGCCAGGACGGGGTCAAGGGCCTGTCCGACGAGATCCCGGCCTCGATGGTGGTCAGCAAGCAGAGCTACGACCCGACCAACGTCAACATCGCCCCCCAGGTCGCCGCGCTACGCGCCTCCGGTGCCCAGGTCGTCGTCTCGTTCTCCATCCCGGCGTTCACCGCGCTGCTCAAGCTGAACTCCCTCAAGCTGGGCTTCAGCCCGGCCATGGTGGTCAGCAACGTGGGCGAGGACCCGATCACCCTGTCCGGCCTGCTGGAGGCGTATGCCAAGCAGGGCGGCGCGACGGTCAACGGCGACCAGCTCATCAACGGGATCATCAGCGACGGCTACCTGCCCAGCCTCGGCTCCTCGAACAACAGCTGGATCGCGCTGTTCAAGAAGGTGCACGACCAGTACGACCCGAAGGCGCCGTTTGACGGCAACGTCCTCTACGGCGAGGCCGTCGGCTACACGTTCGTGCAGGCCATGTTCAAGGCCGGCCGGAACCCGACTCGGGCGGACCTGGCCTCGGCGATCCAGAACGGGCTGCCTCAGGGACCCGCGGTGGCACCGTACGCGTATTCTTCCAGTGATCATTCGGGCATCACCGGCGCCTACATCGGTGTTATCCAGAATGGTCAGCTAGTGCAGCAGGGATCGGTACTGACCACGGACACGTCCGCGTCCGGTGCCATCACCAGCTTTACGGGAACCCAACAGCAGGCGCCAGCGAGTGGCATTCCGTCACCCTGACGCCTCGTCGGCCATCCACACTGGATGAAGCAGGGATCAGCCGGATGACAGCCGATACGAGCCCCCGGGGGGTACGGGGGGGCGGGCAGCCCCCCCGTACGCGGGGGGTTCCGGGGGGTCGTCCCCCCGGGCAGGCACTGCTGACCGCGGCCGAGGAACTGTTCGGTGAGCGCAGCTACCACCGGACGACGGTCGCCGACATCTGTGCCCGGGCCGGGATGGCCACCGGCAGCTTCTACTCGTATTTCGGCTCCAAGGCGGAGATCTTCGCCGCCGTGGTCCGGGCGATCAACACCGACCTGAGACAGGCTATGAAGGCCGCCCTCGAGCACACCGAGGGCGGCCAGCGGGCCATGGAGCGCGCGTCCTTCCGGGCGTACTTCGACATGCTGTCCCAGCGCCCCTGGATCGACCGCATCGTCCGCGAGTCCGAGTTCATCGATCCCGGCCTGTTCCGTGAGTACTACGAGCACCTGGCGCGGGGTTACGCGCGCGGCGTGCGGGCCGCCCAGATGGCCCACGAGGTTGACGCGCACTACGATCCCGAGGTCATCGCGTTCGCCTACACTGGCATCGGCAACTTCGTGGGCATGCGCTGGGCCGACTGGACGGCCGGCGGCCGCGTCCCCGAAGACGTTCTCGACGACGTGCTCGAGCTCCTAGCGCGCGGGCTGGCCCCGCGCGGCCCATCCGGTGATGCCGGCACCGCCTGAACCCACTGGTGTGGACAACCCTGTTGAAGGCGTGTTGACGTGCCATGCGGGCCTGGGGAAACTCCGCTGCGGGAGCTTGTGGAAGCTCAGCCGAGCACCGCAGGCGGCAGGTCGGCCGCGTCGGCCGGGTCCCAGTCCAGCGGGCGCGAGCCGAGGGCGGCGAGCTCGCGGAGCTGCATGGCGCACCACGGCGAGACGGGCTGCTGGCCGGTGCCCACCGCGTGACAGAATTCGTCCCAGTCCACCCACCTGGCCGCTGCGACTTCCTCCGGGTCAGGATCGGGCGGAACGTCGGTGTACGCCGCGTATACGGGGCAGACCTCGTTTTCCATCACGCCGTTGACCATCTGCGCCTGATACCGGAACCTGGGCAGGACCAGCGTGAGCTTGGCCGCGCTAATCCCGAGTTCTTCCCGCAGTCGCCGGAGCACGCTGCCGGATATCGACTCGTCGGGCAGCGGGTGCCCGCAGCAGGTATTGGTCCACACGCCCGGCCAGGTGCGCTTCGACCTGGCCCGCCTGGTGAGGAGGAACTGGCCGGCCTCGTTGAACAGGTAGCAGGAGAACGCCAGGTGCAGCGGCGTCTGAACGTGATGCACGGCGGTCTTGTCCGCCGTGCCGATGGCATAGCCGGCTTCATCCAGTAGGACGACGCTTTCCACGTGCTCCTGCCTGAGGGGTAGTCGGGAAATGGGCAGGGGTGAACACTACCTGGCCCGGCAGCCAACCGGGACATCGAGCCGCCTCAGTGCCTTCACGACCCTTGAGACGGCGGCGGGCTCCCGCCGGTTGAACCTAATGCGACTCGCGTGGTACCTCATGTCCGCTGGCGCCGACGAGGAAGTCCATGTCAGCTCCCGTGTCCGCCTGCAGGACATGGTCGTTGTACAGGCGGGTCCAGCCCCGGATGGCCGACGGCGCGGGCGGCTGCCAGCCGGCCCGGCGGCGGGCCAGCTCGTCGTCGGCGACCTCCAGCGTCAGCGTCCGGCCTGGTACGTCAAGGGTGATCCGGTCACCGGTCCGGACCAGAGCCAGCGGGCCGCCGGCCGCGGCCTCCGGGGCCACGTGCAGGACGACAGTGCCGTAGGCGGTGCCCGACATCCGGCCGTCGCAGATCCGCACCATGTCGCGGACGCCGCGGAGCAGCAGCTTCTTCGGCAGCGCCACGTTGGACACCTCCGGCATGCCGGGGTAGCCGCGCGGTCCGCAGTACCGGATGACGAGCACGGTGTCCTCGTCCACGTCGAGCTCGGGATCGTTCGACACAGCGTAGTAGGCCGCCGGCGAGTCGAAGACCAGCGCCCGCCCCCGGTGCTTGAGCAGGTGCGGTGACGAGGCGGACTGCTTGATCACCGCGCCGTCCGGGGCAAGGTTGCCGCGCAGCACCGCGGTGCCGGTCCCGGTCGGCTGGAACGGGTCCGCCACTGTCTGGATGACCTCGCGGTTCCAGCATGGCGCGGCCGCCACGTTCGCGCCGATCCCGGCCCCGGTCACCGTCATCGCGCCCGAGTTCAGCAGGCCGGTCTCGTCTAGCTCGCGGATCACCGCAGGCAAGCCCCCGGCGTAGCAGAAGTCCTCCATCAGGTACTTGCCGCTCGGCTGCAGGTTCACCAGGGTCGGCACGTCCCGGGCCAGCACGTCGAAGTCGTCGAGCGTCAGCGGCACCCCGAGGCGCCCGGCGATGGCGAGCAGGTGGATCACCGCGTTCGTCGACCCGCCGATCGCCGCGTTGACCCGGATCGCGTTCTCGAACGCCGCCCTGCTCATGATGGCCGAAGGGCGCAAATCCCTGCGCACCAGGCCGACGATCACTTGCCCGGCCCGCTGCGCGGTCTCGTACCGGCGCGCGTCCACCGCGGGCCAGGTCGCCGAGTACGGCAGCTGCATGCCGAGCGCCTCGGCCATCGCGGCCATCGTGGACGCGGTCCCCATCGTCATGCAGTGACCGTTGGACCTGGCCATGCAGCCTTCGGCGAACGCGCATTCCTCCTGGGTCATCCGCCCGGCCACCAGGTCTTCCTCAAACCGCCACACTGCCGTGCCCGAGCCCACGTCGGCGCCCTGGTACTTGCCGCTGAGCATGGGGCCGCCGGTGACCATCACCGCGGGCAGGTCCACGCTGGCCGCGGCCATCAGCAGCCCGGGCGTGGTCTTATCGCATCCGGACAGCAGCACCACTCCGTCCAGCGGGTTGGCCCGCATCAGCTCCTCGGCCTCCATCGCCAGCAGGTTCCGGTACAGCATGGCTGTGGGGCGCAGCAGCGTCTCGCCCAGCGCCATGGCGGGGAACTCGAGCGGGAACCCGCCCGCCTGCCAGACCCCGCGCTTGACCGACTCGGCCACCCGGTGCAGGTGGGCGTTGCACGGTGCCAGCTCCGACCAGGTGGTCGCGATGCCGATGACCGGGCGGCCGTCGAAGACCTCGGTCGTGAACCCCTGGCTGCGCATCCAGGACCGGTGGGCCATCCCGGTCCGGCCCGTCGCACCGAACCACTGCCTGCTGCGGAGTTCGCTGTTTGTTGTCATACAGCAATAAGTAACATCCAGGCTGGTCCGCCAAGAAGGAACCCCGGAGCGGGCGCGTGCGGCGGTCGCCGGGGCACGCACCACGCCCGTTCGGGATAAATAACGATGTGACTGTTAAGGTCACGAACGTGAGCCGAGTTCATGATATGGGCGGTCAGACCGGGTTCGGGCCGGTGCCGGTCGGCGAGGATGGCGTGCCCCCGTTCGCCGCCGACTGGGAGGCGCGGGTGTACGCGCTGGCCACGATGCTGCGACGGCGTGGCGTGTTCAACAGCGACGAGCTGCGCGATGCGATCGAACGGCTGCCGCCGGAGGAATACCTGGCGGCGTCGTACTACGAGCGCTGGCTCGGCGCGATCGAGATGCTCGTCACCGAGATGGGCCCGGAGATGGGCCCGGAGATGGGCCCGGAGATGGGCCCGGAGATGGGCACAGCGCCGTGAGCTACCCGGCGGGCAGCACGGTCCGCGTGCGGACTGGCGACCCGGACCATCACACCCGGGTGCCGCGGTACGTGCGCGGGCACACCGGGGTGATCGTCGCGGCCCTCGGCCGCTGGCCGGTGCCCGACGACAGCGCCCGCGGCATCGACCCGCCGCGGGTCGAGACTTGTTACGCGGTCCGCTTTTCCGCCGCCGATCTATGGGGGAGCGGCGACCACACCGTGACCGTCGACCTGTGGGAGTCCTACCTTGACCGGCCATGACGACCTGCCGGCCGCCGCGCGGGCGCGCCGGCTCGAGGAGCGGCTGATCGCGGCGGGGCTGACCAGCGACGACGAGATCGACGAGTTCCTGACCCGGCTGTATACGAAAGCCTCGCCGGTGAACGGCGCCCGGATGGTCGCCCGCGCCTGGACCGATCCGCGGTACCGTGACCTGCTGCTGTCCGACGGCACCGCGGCCGCCGCGGAGCTGGGTTTCGACCGGCTGGGCTACCAGCTGCGGGTCGTCGCGAACACCGAGACCACGCATCACGTCATCGTCTGCACGCTGTGCTCCTGCTACCCGGTGTCGTTGCTCGGCCCCTCGCCGGGCTGGTACAAGAGCTTCGCCTACCGATCGCGGACAGTGCGGGAGGCACGCGTGGTGCTCGCCGAGTTCGGCCTGACGTTGCCCGATGACGTGGAGATCTCGGTGTGGGACTCGACCTCGGAGGCCCGCTACATGGTGCTTCCGGCCCGGCCGGCCGGGACCGGCGGGACCCAAGAACTCGCCGCCCTGGTCACCAGGAACGGGCTGATCGGTACGGCTCTGCTGTAGCCGCGTGGTTCTAGCGTGCTGCTCTTGACGGCCCGCGGCCGCCGCTGGCGGCCGCCAGCGCCACGGCCGACCTGGCCAGGACGTCCGGCGGCTGGGTGAAGGCCAGGCGCAGGTACTCACCCGCCTGACTGCCGCTCCCGCTGACTCCGCCAGCGGTGGCACTCAGCAGCCGGCCGGGGACCACGGCGACCCTGTGCCTGAGCGCGGCCTGGGCGAATGCACCACTGTCGGCCGGACCGGGTGCTGCGAGCCGGGGGAGGCGGATCCACAAGGTGAGGCCGCCGTCAGGCTCGGGCCAGGTCCACTCCGGCAAGGCGGCCCGCAGCGCCCCGGTCATCGCGTCGTACCTGGCCCGCAGCCACTCACCGCGCCACTTGACGATGTTGTCGTGCTTGTCGCTCAGCAGTGCGGCCGTGACCGCCTGCGGGAAGGCGGCGCTGCCCAGGTCGGCGGCGGCCTTGGCCGCGCCCAGCCGGGCGATCAGGCCTGCGCTGGCGCTGATCCAGCCGGTCCGCAACCCGCCCCAGTACAGCTTGGACAGCGACCCGACGCTGACCAGGTTCGGCTGCCGAGGGCCGAACGCGGCCAGCGGGGGTGGCGGCGGGTGCTCACCGAGCGGCAGCTCGGTGAGCGTCATGTCATCGACGAACAGCGTGCCCGGATGGGCGGCGGCGAGTTCCGCCACGCGACGGCGGTGCCCGGCCGTCATGACCAGGCCGGTCGGGTTGTGATGGGTGGGAATCAGGTAGGCCATCGCCGGGCGGTGCGTACGGACCACATGCTCCAGCCGCTCCGGGTCCAGGCCGGCACCGGCCGGCATCCCGATCACCCGGGCGCCGGCCCGGTGCAGCGCGTCGAGCACGCCGGGGAACGTGGGATCCTCGACGGCGACCGGCTGGCCAGGCAGCACCTCGCACCGGATGAGCAGGTCCAGGGCCTGCTGGCCGCCGGTCGTGACGATCACCTGCGCGGGGTCGGCAGCCAGGCCGAGACGGCCGGTCAGATGGCTGGCGATGGCGGCACGCAGCATGGGCAGCCCGTGCGGGAAGTACCCGCTGGTGCTGATCGCCGCCAGGCGCCCGGCCCGGTCCAGGACGGACGCCGGGTCGGCCAGCGCGGCCGCTACCTGCGGCGCGCAGTCCACCACGGCCAGGGTGAGGTCCGCGTCGAGCGCGGAGGTCTCGAGCAGGCCGGCGAAGAAGCCGTTGGCCCGGTGCACCGCAGCCGGTGTCGTTCGGTGCGGGACGATGCAGGTGCCGGCTCCCTGGCGACTTTCCGCCATGCCCTCGTCGCGCAGCACCTGATAGGCGGCGGCCACCGTGTTCCTGCTCACCGACAGGATGGCGGCTAGGTCGCGTTCGGGGGGCAGGCGCAGGCCCGCGGGCAGTTCGCCGGTATCGGCCAGCCGGGCGATCCGGGCTGCGAGCAGGCGGTATAGCGGGCCTTCTGCGGACGGCCAGTGGCCGAGCAGATCCGCCAGGGCGATCGCGCCTATGCCTCCCGAACCAGCCATCACGGACCTAATTGGCGCTGGCATGATAGTGCCAATCATCGCAGCGCCGGTACCGCTCAGGCAAACGCGTATTACGGGCGTCCCCGACTGGCCGCCGTCAGCGGCGGGCCAGGTGAAGTTGGCCTGCCAGCGCACGCAGCGCGGGCAGGGGATCGGGGTTGAGGACCTGCACCGCCACGTGGTCCGCGCCCGCGTCCAGGTGCGCGGTGACACCGCGGGCAATCGCCGCGGCATCGCCATGTACGGCAAGCGCGTCAATCAGCGCATCGCTGCCGCCGTCGGCGAAGTCGGCATCGGTCCAGCCGAGCCTGCGCAGGTTGCTGAGGTAATTGGTCAGGCCCAGATACGGATTCTGCACGCGCGGCCTGCCGATGGCCCGGGCCCGCTCCGGGTCGGGATCCAGCACCACCTTCTGTTCTGGGGCGAGCAGCGGCCCGTCGCCCAGGATCTGCCGGGCCATGCGGGTATGCTCCGGCGTGACCAGGTAGGGGTGCGCGCCCGCGGCCCGCTCAGCTGCCAGCCTCAGCACCTTCGGGCCGAGGGCGGCCAGTACCCGGCCCCCGGCCGGGACCTTGAGGTCATCGAGCTCGTCTAGGTAGCTGACGAGCCTGGCGTAGGGCTGCTGATACTCCTGAGTGGCTTCGGGATGCCCGATGCCGATGCCGAGCAGGAAGCGACCTGGATGCCTGGCTGTGATGCGGTGGTAAGAAGCGCCCACGGTCGCGGCGCCATCCTTCCACACGTTGACGATCCCGGTCGCCACCGCGATGTGGTCCGTCGTGTCCAGCAGCTGGTCGACGACACCGAGATCGCCGGGCGGCGAGCCGCCCACCCAGATGGCCCCGTAACCCAGGGCCTCCACCTCGGTCACTACCTCCGGGGTGAGCCCCGAGGAGTGGCGCCAGATACCGACCTTGCCCAGTTCGATGCTCATGCCATCGAACAGCCCGGCCGGGCTCGATTTCATTCCGGGTTTTGACTCACCCGGCTGTGCCAGCGGTCCGCGGCGGGCAGGCCCCGGGCAGGCCCAGGCCTTCCGGAGTCAGTATGAAGCGGCCGGCTCCGGTGGCCGACGCACGCTTACATATATTGCCAAACCCTCAGCTAAGCCAGCGCCAGTTTCCTGAGCCGTTAATAACAGCGCCCGACTTTGCGATAAAGAACATGAGATTGTCCCGGCATTCTTATTTCAGGTATTTGCGCCTTCCCGCCATCCAGGCCGAAATTCCCGGGTTTCAGTGCCCGCAGGGAACCCGGAGTCCGCTCGGCACAGCGGCGCGCAAGCGCACCAATGTCACATCGGTGCGGTCAGGACCGCCTCGATGTCACATCGGTGCGCCTACCCGGGTGGCCAGCAGACCACGGACGCGTGACGGGTGTGACGAGAAATACCAGAAGTAACGGCTAGCCGTGAGCAGATTCGTTGACACCAATCGAATGGGTGACGGGATCTCCGTGAGCCTGGCAAGGTTCGCGGTGACGGGAGGTTCACTTGCCCGGCCAAGGCAATTCCACGAGCCTGGCCACACGCAGGAGAAGCTCAGATGAGTGCTAAACCCGCTAAGCCTCGATCTACCGACGCCTTTCCAGGCTTATCGGTGTTTAAGCAGGTCCAGCGCCTGATTGACGCTGTTGACGGCTGCACCTGGTAAGTGCAGCTTCCTGGAAGGGATAACGGGGGTCTGACCTGGGAGAACGGCTGCCAGCCTTCAATATCATCGGTGGATCCAGGCTAAGAGCCGTCGCCCCCGGGCAGGTCTTGGGCGATCTCCCAGATATGACCGCCGGGATCGGTGAAGCTGGCCGTCCGCACTCCCCACGGCCGGTTCACCGGGCCGTTGAGTAGCTCCACTCCGTGCCCGGTCAGCTCCGCGCACACCGCATCGACATCGTCCACGTCGATGGTGAACTGCAGCCGCGATCCAGCATCGCGGCTGGCGACACCTCCGGGCTTAATGAGGTCATGGGCCGCGGTGACCCTGAGCAGGTTGATGCCCGTGTTCGCGAAGCGGAACACCGCAGAGTTCTCGTCCTCGTAGATCAGCGGCAGGCCGAAGACGTCCTGGTAAAACGACTTCGATCGCGCGAGATCCTCGACGAACAAGGTGATGAAGTCGACACTCTTCGACGACCAGCTCATGTCCAGACCTTCCTCTGCTTCCGGCGACAGGAACCCGGGCAGGCACGGGACCGGCACGGGAATAGTCATTGATACGACGAACGGGAGCAGCTGCCAAGGACCGGCGACCCGCGTCTCGGTGTCACCAGCCGCAAGCCACCGTCGGCCTAGCCCAGATAACTAGCGCAGATAACTAGCGTTGTCGGCGCCGCGGCTCGCCGCTATTGTCCGGGGGTGAGCTCATCGGGGCATGTCGAGGTGGCGCATGTCAGCCATGTTCTGCCGGACGGGCGGACACTGCTCGATGACGTGAGCTTCCGTATCGGCGACGGGATCACCGCCGCCCTGGTCGGGCCGAACGGCGCCGGCAAGACCACGCTGCTCCGGCTGGTGGCCGGGGATCTCCAGCCGCAGTCGGGCACGGTCGCCGCCACCGGCGGACTCGGCGTCATGCGCCAGTTCATTGGCACGAACAGTAGTTCCCAAGAAGCACCAATGGTCCGTGACCTGCTGCTTTCTGTATCGGCTCCGCGAATCAGGGAGGCCGCGGCCCGGCTGGACCCGGACGTAACTCGGCGGCGATGGCTGCGAGCACGTCCAGCTTGGCCGCCCGGCGGGCGGGCCAGCTGGCGGCAATCAGCCCGAGCAAGGCAGCGAGCACGAGGAACTCCACGAGGCGGGACACCGGCACCACGGTGTCAGTGATGCCCTGCTGTTTCAACGACGACACCAGCGCGATGCCCATGCCGGTGCCGATGATGATCCCGATGATGGCGCCGAAGATCGCCAGGATCACCGCTTCTGACCGGATCATCGTCCGGACCTGGCGCCGCTTCATGCCGACCGCCCGGAGCAGGCCGATCTCGCGGGTGCGCTCGAACACCGAGAGCATGAGCGTGTTCACGATCCCGATCAGCGCGATGAGCACGGCCAGGGCGAGCAGGGCGTAGACCAGCCCGAGAATCTGGTTGACGCTGGCCGTCTGGGCTTGCTCGAACTGGGCCCTGGTCTGGACCTGCAGGTTCGGATAGGGGGCCAGGGCGTGCGTGACGGCCGTATCCACGGCGCCGCTGCCGTTGGTACGCAGCAGGAGCGCACCCAAAGACGGGTTGCTGAAGTGGGACAGGAAGAACGGGGCACCGACCAGGTAGCTGCCGATCAGGGCGTTCGCCTCGTATATGCCGCCGACACGCAGGGTGGAAGAACCGGTCTCGGCGAACTTCACCGGGACCGTGTCGCCGACCGCAAGATGCTTCGATTTCGCGGTCGTGGAGTCGATGAGCAGTTCGCCTTGGGCAAGGGCGGCCGGGCTGCCCGCCGTCATCCGCAGGATGAGCGTGTCGGCCAGGTGCTGTGTCGACACCCCGGTGAGCGTGGCCAGCGAATTCTGCACCTCGAACTGTGACCGGTAGACGGTGGTCGCCGCGGTGACACCAGGCACGGCCGACGCCGTGGCCGGCACCGACTGGCTGAGTTGCCCCGACCCGCTAGCCGTGCTCACGATGAGATCGGCGCTGATCGCCTGGTCCACGCTGCTCGTGGCCGACCTGGACAGCGAGGCGCCGAACACCGACATCGCGGCGACCAGGGCGAGACCGACCATGAGCGCCGAGGCGGTCTGGGCGGTGCGCCGGGGACTGCGCATGGAATTCTCCCGCCCGAGCTTGCCAGGTTCCCCGAGCACCCGGGCCAGCGGACGGCCGATCACGCTCGACAGCGGGCGCGCGATCGCCGGGGAAAGCATGGCGACACCGACGAAGATGCCGACCGCGCCCGCCCCCACGAGCGCGATGGCCGGCTTGGCCAGCCCGATGGCCAGCAGGACTACGCCGACCAGGGCCACGGCCGTACCCCAGATGAACCGGCGCCGCATCGAGACGCCGGGGCCGGACTGACGATCATCGAGCGCGGCGACCGGGGGGATGCGCACGGCATTGCGGGCCGGGCCGACCGCGGCCACCACCGTCACGCCGACGCCGACGGCGAGCCCGACCAAGACGGTACGCGGCTCGAACACCAGCGATCCCGTCGGCAGCGTAATCCCGAACCCGCGCAGGAGCGCCTCTAGGCCCAGCGCGGCCAGCACGCCGAGGCCGAGGCCGATCGCCGAGGAGACGAGTCCCACGATGGCCGCCTCGGCGAGCACGGAACGGAACACCTGGCGGCGGCTCGCCCCGACGATCCGCAGCAGAGCCAGCTCGCGCGTCCGCTGCCCGACGATGATCGAGAACGTGTTGAAGATGGTGAACCCGCCGACGAACAGGGAGATGAACGCGAAGACGAGAAGGGCCGTGGAGAAGAACGAAAGCGCCTGGCTGACCGAGCTCGTTTGCTCGTTCACCACGGTCTGCCCGGTGACCACCTCGACCCCGGGCGGAAGTACCCTGGCGATGTCCCGCTGGACCGCGGGCTTGCTGGCCCCCGGGGCGGCCACCACGGTGATGTCATCCAGGTGCCCCACTTCCTGGAGGACGGCCTGCGCGGTCGGGAGCGTGAACGCGGCCAGGGTCGCTCCGGCGAGGTTGTTCGCCGACCCGAACTGGGCAATGCCGGTGATGGTAAACGTCCGGGGAGGTCCGGCAAACAGGATGCGGACCCGCTGCCCCACGGTGAATCCGTACTTCTGCGCCGTCCCGGCGTCCATCACCACGTCATCGGCGGTCACCGGCGGGCCGCCCGCGACTAGGTGCAGGCTGGAGATCTGCTGATCCGGATCGAAGCTGACGCCGAGGGTCGGCGCGCCGCCGGTCTGGATCGCCTTGCCGTCCTGGGCCACGAACTGGGCGTAGCCCCCGACCTGGCCCTGAGCGGCCTGGACGCCGGGCACGCCGCGGACCGTGGCCAGCAGCGACTCGGGCAGCTCGTTGCGCGTTGCGTTTGCGCCGCTGCCCAGCTGCGCGACCCCGCGGACCTGGAAGTCAATTTTCTGGTAGATGTTGCCGAACAGCACCGTGAATGTGTTGTTCAGGGTGTCGGTGAGGACGAATGTCCCCGAGATGAAGGTGACTCCGAGCACGATCGCCAGCGCGGTAAGCGCCAGCCGGAGCTTGTGGGCCAGCAGGCCCTTGATGGTCACGTTTCTCATGTCAGGCGCCCAGGGTCCGCATCTGCTCCAGGACCGAGTCAGCGGTCGGCTTGTCGAGCTCGCCGACCACGGTCCCGTCGGCCAGGAAGACGACCCGGTCCGCGTACGCGGCCCCCCGAGGGTCGTGAGTGACCATGACGATCGACTGGCCCAGCTCGGTCACCGACCGCCGCAGGAACGCCAGCAGTTCCGCGGAGGCATTGGAGTCCAGGTTGCCCGTGGGCTCGTCGGCGAAGACGAGGTCCGGCTTGTTGATCAGCGCCCGGGCGCACGCGACACGTTGCTGCTGGCCGCCCGACAGCTCACTGGGACGGTGCGTCAGCCGGTCGCCGATACCCAGCTGTTCTACCAGGTAATCGAGCCACTCCCGGTTGACCTTGGTGCCCGCCAGGGCGGCAGGCAGGGTGATGTTCTCGGCCGCGGTCAGCGTCGGGATGAGGTTGAAGGACTGGAATACGAACCCGATGCGGTCACGCCGCAGCTGGGTGAGCCCGGCGTCATCAAGGCTCCCGATGTCCTCCTCGCCCACGAACGTCTGCCCCGACGTCGGCCGGTCCAGGCCCGCCATGCAATGCATCAGCGTCGACTTCCCTGAGCCAGACGGGCCCATGACGGCCGTGAACCGGCCGCGCTCGAAGGTCACGTTGATACCGGCCAGGGCATGCACCGCAGCCTGCCCAGCTCCGTACTTCTTGCGCAGATCTACTGCATGCGCGGCCGGCGCGGTCTGCGTGCCGTTGGCCGATTCCGCATCTTTGAGCGTCATATTTTCCTCGCCATCCTGACGGGACCCCCGAAGCCTGACCGGACCCTTGAAGCATGGCCCGGATCCGCGCCCCGCGCATCGACCAGCGGGTTGATTCTGCGTGTGTCGCCGGTATGAGCCGCCGCGATCGGCAGCAACTCATCCGCTGCCGGTAGTACGAAGATAGTGATGAGTGCGGTACCAGGACGTCGTACCCAGGGTCGAACCAGGGTTGAGATCGGCGGGTCAACCTGGTCCCGCGTGTTACCAGACTGGATCGGCCCGCTTTACCAGGCTGGATGTGGTCGGCTTGAGAGAGCCGATAGCGCATAATGACTCCGTTGGTCACGTGAGCAACTTGGCAGGTGGATGGTTAGTTTGGCTAGGACCGGGGGGATTCCTGTGCTGGTGAGCGCGGACGCTAGTGTCCTGTCCTCTCCGGCGCGGCTGGCAGCACTGCGGCAGGTGGGGCTGGGGCCGGCCGCGGACGAGGGCATGGAGCGCCTAGCCCGCCTGGTGGCCAGCACGCTGCGAGTGCCCGTCGCGCTGGTCTCGCTGGTGGAGAAGGACCGGCAGGTGTTCCCGGGCATGGTCGGGTTGGCCGAACCGTGGGCCACCAGCCGGCAGACCCCGCTGTCGCACTCGATGTGCCAGCACGTGACGGCTACCGGCAGCCCGCTGATCCTGCCCGACGCCCGCGAGGACGAGCGGACCTGCGACAACCTGGCCATCGGCGACCTTGGGGTGATCGCCTACGCCGGGATGCCGCTGGCGGACGGCCAAGGTCACGTACTGGGGTCACTGTGCGCGATCGATACCCGGCCGCGATCCTGGTCCCCTCAGGAACTCGCCGATCTGGCCGACCTGGCCGAAGCCTGCAGCGCGGATCTGCGGCTCCGTATGGTGTCCTGGCAAGCACACGTGGCGCTGGAACGCTCGAAGCTAACGCTGCGAGCCGCCGAGGAGCTGGCCGATACCTCGAGCCTGGCCGATGTCCGGATGAAGGTGCGGGATCTGGTTACCGGCGGTCTCAAACCCGCCTACATCGGGCTGGCGCTGGTAGACGGGGAACAGTTGCGGCGGCTGCCCGACCCCGGGATCAGCTACCCGGCCGAGATCATCGACCCGGTCTTCCCGCTGAACAGCGCCCGGCCGAGCGCCCTGGCGGTCCGTCAGGGGCAGATGATCGTCATAGCCGATCATGCTGCCATGGAGCGCGACTTCGAGCCGGACGCCGCCGCTACGTTCGACGCGTCCGGGCTGACGACGGCGGTGTGCGTGCCGATCCCCGGCACCCGGCGCACCCTGGGCGCCTTGATCCTGGCCTGGGAGAGCCCGTATCAGATTGACGTGGGCGAACGGGCGATCCTGGCCACGATCGCCGGATATACCGGGCGCGCGATCGAGCGTGCCCTGTACCTGGACGAGCGGATTACGGTGGCTCGCCAGCTGCAGCAGGCCATGCTGACCGACCTGCCCGCCACCCCGGGCCTGAGGCTGGCCGCCCTGTACCGCCCCGCGGCCCGTGCCGACCTGGTCGGTGGCGACTGGTATGACGCCTATCCCCTCCGGTCGCGGCCTGATGATACGGGCCGACTGTCATCGCTGGCGGTGACGGTCGGCGACATCACCGGTCACGACATGCACGCCGCCGCGATCATGGGACAAGTCCGTAGTATGTTGCGCCAGGCGGATCTCGATCACCAGAGCCTGGGTCCCGCCTCGGCCGTGACCGCCGTGGAAGATGCCTGCCACGCTGTGTGCCTGGATGCCACCGGTACGCTGGTCCACGCTCACCTGCGTCCGCTGGGCGCCGGTGACGGCTGGCAACTGACCTGGACCAACGCGGGGCATCCGCCCCCGCTGCTGGCCCATCCCGACGGCCGGACCGAACGACTGAACGAGCACGAGCTGCTGCTGTGGCCCGGCCTGCCGGACAACGACCGCACGGACTGGCAGCGGATCCTGGCTCCCGGCAGCACGCTCTTGCTCTACACCGACGGCCTGATCGAGCAGCGCGGGACAGACACCAGCGCCGCCATCGACCGCGCCGCCGCGATCCTGGCCACGGCGCCCGCGGGCCAGCCGCTCGAAGAACTACTCCAGGTGCTCCTCGGCGAGGTCGCCGGGCCTTCCTCGCGCGACGACATCGTCTTGCTCGCCGTTCAGGTCCCTGCCGGGTAAGTCAGGACTCCCCTAGCCTCCGACTCGGGTGCCGCAGCCAGAGCAGAAGTGGGCGCCGGCCGGGAGCTCGGTGCCGCATTCGGTGCAGTGCTGGACGGCGGGCGTGAGCTGCTGGCCGCAGCCCATGCAGAACCGTGCGCCTGCCGGGTTGGGGGCCTGGCACGAGGCGCACACCGGACCGGCCGCGGGCGGCGCCGGGGCCGGCTGCTGGGGCGGTGCGCCCTGGCCGTAGGGCCCGCCCTGCGGGGGCTGGCCGCCCTGCGGGGGCTGGCCGCCCTGCGGGGGCTGGCCGCCCTGCGGGGGCTGGCCGCCATACTGCTGGCCGCCGTACGGCGGCATGCCCTGCTGCGCCGCCGCCTGCTGGGCACCGAACGCGCTGGCCAGACCGAACCCGGCCCCGAGGAACGCCCCGTCGACCCCGGCGCCGCCCTGGGCCATGCCCTGGCCCGCGCCGAGCGCCATCTCGCCCTGAGCGTAGTTCTGGAAGCCGCCGGCCAGCTGGGAGTAGCTCGTGTCCTTGGCCAGCTGCTTGAGCTGCTTCTCGTCCTCGGGGGAGAGGTTGACGTCGAAGTTGCCCATCCGGGTCAGCTGCACGCCGTAGGCGACCAGCTGGCCGTTGGCCGCATCGATGGTCGCCTGCTCGATCTCCGCTGAGTACGCCATCAGCCCCAGGATCGGCCACCCGTTGCGGATGATCTGCGTGGTGACATGGGTTCGCAGCACCTTCAGCAGCTGGTCGCTGACCCAGCCGGCGATCCGCTCGTTATCGGTGACGTCTACGGTGGAGGTCAGGTTGGTCACCAGCCGCACCGGGTCGGCCACGTGCAGCGCGTAGTCGCCGAACACGCGCAGCGTCACTACCAGCCCGGTCCGCGGGTCCTGAACGTCGTCGACCCGGCCGCCGAACTTGAAGCCGGTGTACTCGCGGGTGCCCACGAAGTACAGCTCGGCCCGGTAGGCGTTCCCGCCCGTGACGGCGTCGATGACCGCGCCGAGCCCTGGCAGCTCGTTGGCGTCGATCTGGTGTCGGCCGGGGCCAAGGGTCTGCACGACCTGCCCGGTGTTGACGAACATCGCCATCTCGTCCGCGTTGACGATCGCACGCGTGTAACGACGGATGGTGATGTCCGGCCATTTGAAGACGATCTGACCTTTGCGGTCGTCAGGTACGGCGATGAATTCCCGCCCGAGCAGTGCCATGGGAGAACGATACAGGCTCTCGCGATTACGGCATAAGGCGTTGTCAGAGGTCCTTTACTGCTATCTTCCGAGCGTGGAAATGATTCAGTGCCAGTGGTGCCACGCCCAGAACCAGCCGGGCACCACAAGCTGCCAGATGTGCGGCGCTCCGCTCGACGTGAAGGACAAGGTCAGCGACTCCGGCTGGCGCGAGGCGCCCCGGCTGCGGGACATGACCGAGTTCCAGTTCTCCGGCAGCACCTGCCAGGTCGAGGGCGAGCTCGTCCCGGTCGCGGAGATCAGCCTCCATCCGCAGGACGGCGTCTACTTCGAGCATCATGTGCTGCTGTGGAAGGACGAGACCGTCCCGCTCTCGTCGCTGAACACAGGCGGCGGGATGAAGCGCTCGATCGGCGGCATGCCGCACATCGTGACCGTAGCCAACGGCCCGGGCCGCATCGCGTTCTCCCGCAACGCGCCAGGCGAGCTCGTCGTGCTGCCCCTGCACCCCGGCATGGAGCTGGACGTCCGCGAGCACGCCTTCCTGGTGGCCTCGCACAGCGTCCAGTATTCCTTCATCCGGATCAAGGGCCTGGTCAACCTGCTGCACGGCGGCAACGGCATGTACATAGACCGGTTCGTCACGGCCGGCTACCCGGGCATGCTGATGCTGCACGGGAACGGCGACGTGCTCGAGCGGACGCTGCGGCCGGGCGAGAAGATCCTGGTCGAGCCGGGCGGGTTCTTGTACAAGGACTCCACCGTGCAGATGCAGGCTGCGCAGATGCCGCTGAAGACCGGGATGCTGCGACACGGCATGTACCTCGCCGAGATGACCGGGCCCGGCCGGGTCGGCATCCAGTCCATGTACGTCCACCACCACGCGGACTGAGTCCTCCATGAACACCTACATCTGCCGGTACTGCAGGCAGCCGAGCGACCCTAACTCGCCCACCTGCCCGCTGTGCGGGGCGCCGGTCGACATCAGGTCCTCGGTCAGTGACTCCGGCTGGGTCGAGCAGCCGCCGATCAAGGACATGGCGCGGCTCCAGTTCGGCCAGTCCCACTGCCAGATCGCGGGGACCACCGTCCCGGTCGCGGAGTTCAACCTCGCGCCCGACGACTGGATCTACTTCTCCCACCACGTGCTGCTGTGGACCGAGGCGCAGACCAGGCTGACCAACATGCCGATGCGCGGCGCGTGGAACCGCAAGATGGCCGGGATGCCGCTGGTCATGGTGGAGGGCCGCGGTCCGGGGCACCTAGCGCTGTCCGACAACCACGCGGGCGAGGTCGTGGCCCTGCCGATGCAGCACGGGCAGCAGATCTGGGTCCGCGAGCACCGCTTTCTATGCGCCACGGGCAACATCAAGTACGACTGGTACCCGTCGGACATCTGGTACGAGACGGGCCAGGACTCCGATGACCGCGAGATGCACTACCCGATGGGGCAGTACGGCGACGTGTTCGGCGCGCAGGGGGCACCCGGGCTGCTGCTGCTGCACGCGCCGGGAAACGTCTTCATCCGGGACCTTCAGCAGGGCCAGACCATGTTGATCCAGCCCAGTTCCCTGCTGTACCGGGACGTGACGGTGCGGATGGCGCTGCACCTGGAGTACCCAAGGAACATGGGTTTCGCCTTCTGGCACAGCCGGTGGAGCTACCGCAGCATCTGGGTCAGGCTGTGGGGTCCGGGCCGGGTCGCGGTCCAGTCGGTCTACCAGCCGCCGGAGGATACCGAGATCATCGTCAACCATTCCTATGCCACGACGCACCACTGGTAATAGCGCGTACCGCGGTCCAGCGTGCGCGCACCGCGGCCCCGCCTGTCACGGCGCCAGCGACGGACGGGCGTTGAGCGCGGCCACGTCGGGCAAGGTGGTCGCCCGGTAGGCCCGGTCGAACGCGGCCAGTTCGGCTGCGCTCAGTACGTCCTCGATCCGGTCGAAGCCGTCCGGCGCCCGCGTGCTCACCGTCTGCAGGAGGCGGTCGGCCGGCATGTCGCGGCAGGCCAGCACGATCGCGTTCACGGTGGCCCGCCGGGCCGCCTCGTAGGCGGCCAGGCCCTCGGCCGGAGTCGCGGCACGGGCCAGCGACCAGGCGAGCACCCGCGCGTCCACCACTGCCTGGGAGCCGCCGTTGGCCCCGATCGGGTACATCGGATGGGCCGCGTCGCCGAGCAGCGTGACGCGGCCCGCACCCCAGGACGGCAGCGGGTCGCGGTCCACCATCGGGTACTCCAGGATCTGCGGCGCCCTGGTGATCAGTGCGGGCACGTCCAGCCAGCCGAACTTCCAGTCCGCGAACCACGGCAGCACGTCCTCGACGCGTCCTGTCCGGTTCCAGTCGGCGGTGTCCTCCTGGCCCGGCGAAGGGGGCAGCATGACCTCGGCCACCCAGTTGAGCAGTGCCTGGCCCTGCCGTTCGGCCGGCCGCGAGATCGGGTAGGCGACAAACTTCAGCGCCGCGTTGGCGCCCGCGACCGCGACCGTGCGCCCGGTCAGGAACGGCGCGCCCTGCGTCACCCCGCGCCACATCATGATGCCGCCCCAGCGCGGCGGCGGCTCGCCCGGATGCAGCTGGGCGCGGACGGCCGAGTACAGTCCGTCCGCGCCGACGAGCACGTCGGCCCGCAGTGACGAGATGACCCCGCTCGATCGGTCGCGGACCTGCACCGTCACCTCGGACGAAGACTCAGAGAAACCAGTAAAGGCGGTGCCGGCCCGGACGGCTTGCGGCCCGAGCCGAGCCTGGACCGCGGCGAGCAGGATCATCTGCAGCTCGCCGCGGTGGATCGAGTACTGCGGCCAGCGGTAGCCGATGTTCCGGCCGCTAGCGAAGCCCCAGATCCGGTTGCCGTGCCGGTCGAAGTGCACCATCTCCGCGGTGGGGATGCCGCTCGCTTCAAGCTCGTCGCCCAGGCCGAGCTCGGTCAGCTCGCGGACCGCGTGCGGCATCAGGTTGATGCCCACGCCGAGCGGCCGCAGGGCGGCCGCCGAGTCGATCACGGTCGCGTCGATCCCGGCCGGGTGCAAGGACAATGCCGTGGCAAGCCCGCCGATACCCGCTCCGGCGATGACCACCCGCATGAAGACACACCCCGATGGCGACATAACCGACCCCAAAAAAGCCCACCTGAGGATAAGCCGCCAGCCGTGCGGGGGGAAACCCCACCCCCAAGAGGGGTGTTGGCCGCGTTCCCTGCGGATTGCGGTGTCCGTAGCGTGAACACCACACGCAGCCGAGCATGCCCGCCTGACGGGGGCCGGGCACGCCAGATCTACTGGAGGCTTTCTCATGATCGAGGCACGCGGCCTGGTCAAGCGCTACGGCTCCACGACCGCCGTGGACAACCTCAGCTTCGATGTCCGGCCGGGCACGGTGACTGGGTTCCTCGGCCCGAACGGCGCGGGCAAGTCCACCACGATGCGGATGATGCTCGGCCTGGACCGCCCAGACGCCGGAACCGTGCGGATCAACGGGGAGAACTACCGCGACCTGCGCAGCCCGCTGCGCGAGGTCGGCGCGCTGCTGGAGGTTTCTGGGTCCAAGGCGTTCCACCCCGGGCGCTCCGCCCGTTCCCACCTGGCCGCGCTGGCCGCCAGCAACGGCATCCCGCGCCGCCGGATCAACGACGTGCTCGAGATCACCGGGATGGAGAAGGCGGCCGACCGGCGTGCGGGCAAGTTCTCCCTAGGCATGGCCCAGCGGCTGGGCATCGCCGCCGCGCTGCTCGGCGACCCGGCGGTGCTGCTGCTCGACGAACCGGTCAACGGCCTGGACCCCGAGGGGATCCGGTGGATCCGCAACCTGCTGAAGAACCTGGCCGCGCACGGCCGTACCGTGCTGGTCTCCAGCCACCTGATCAGCGAGGTGGCGCAGACCGCCGACCATCTCATCGTCATCGGCCAGGGCCGCCTGCTCGCGCAGACCACCGTGGCTGAACTCTCCGCCCGCAGCAACTCCCTCGAAGAAGCGTTCTTCCAGCTGACCGAGGGCAGCACCGAGTACTCCGCGACCAGCATCGCGTACCAGGGGAGCCTGTCATGACCACTGCCATACTGACCCGCACCCGGACCGCGAGCGGCTACGGATACCGTTCGGTGGCCCGGATGGAGTGGCTCAAGCTGCGCAGCGTCCGGTCCACCGCCTGGGTTTTGGTCGTCTTCGCAGCCAGCATGATCGGGCTGGCTATCCTGGTCATGGCCCACCAGCACTGGGCCACGATGTCTGCCGCGGACCGGGCGTCCTTCGACCCGACCAACAACAGCTTCTCCGGGCTCGCGATCGGCCAGCTCGCGTTTGGCGTCTTGGGCGCGCTGGTGATCACCACCGAATTCTCCTCCGGGATGATCCGCGCCACGCTCGCCGCGGTGCCCCGTCGACCGTTGCTGGTCGCGGCCAAGGCAGGCGTGCTCGGCGCGGTCACGCTGGTCGCGGGGGAGATCCTCGCCTTCGCCGCCTTCGCCATCGGCGAGGTCGTGCTGAGGTCCCCGGTCCCGCACGCCACGCTCGGCCAGCCGGGCGTGCTGCGCGCGGTGCTGATGGCCGGGGCGTACCCAGGCCTGATCGCGCTGATCGGCCTCGGGCTCGGCGCCATCATCCGGCACACCGCAGGCGCGATCTGCGCCGTGGCCGGGATCTTGTTCGTGCTCCCGCTGATCCTGGTTCCGCTGGGCTATTCGATCCAGAACTCGGTCGGCCAGTTCATGCCCATGCTGATCGCCGAGAACTCGCTAACCGCGGTCAAGCCGCAGTCGCACACCCTGTCACCCGGCCTTGGGTTCGGCATGCTCTGTTTTTACGCCGTGACCGCCCTGGCCGTAGGCAGCTGGCTGCTCACCCGGCGGGACGCATGACGCCCGCGACCATAGGCAGCTGGCTGTTCGCACGGCGGGACGCATGACGCCCGCGACCATAGGCAGCTGGCTGTTCGCACGGCGGGACGCATGACGCCCGCGACCGTAGGCAGCTGGCTGTTCGCACGGCGGGACGCATGACGCCCGCGACCGTAGGCAGCTGGCTGTTCGCACGGCGGGACGCATGACGCCCGCGACCGTAGGCAGCTGGGTGCTGGCCTGCCGCGACGCGTAGCGAGGACAATAAGGCTCATGGAAGAGGAGATCCGGCGGGGGGCGGCCATCATCCTGGGTGCCCCGCTCGCCCGCCGGACACGTCGCGAGCTGCTGTACTGCAGCCTCGGCGGGCTGGCGGGGCTGGTCGGATTCTGGCTCACCCTGGTGCTGCTGGCCATTGGCTTCACCGTTTCCGTGTCCATCATCGGCACCGTCATCGGCCTGCTACTGCTCACCGTGGCGCTGCGGGTGTCGCGCAGGCTCGGCTCGCTGCACCGCCGCTTGCTCAATTGGCTCCTCGGCCACCAGGTCGAGGCACCGCCGCGCTTCCAGCCGGGCACCGGCCTCCTGGGCCGGCTCGACCGGCGGCTGCGGGACCGGGCCGCCTGGCGGGGCGTCTGGTACAGCCTGATCAAGCTGCCGGTCGCAGCCGTGCAGCTTTACGCGATCGTGCTCACGGTCTTCGGCCTGGTCGACCTGAGCTATCCAGTGGCCTGGCTGCTGTTCCGCAATGGCTCGGGAGCGAATCTATCTCCGCTGGTGGCCGTGGTGCCGGTACCGTTCGGTGGGAAAGTTGAGGTTTCCAGCTGGCCGGGCACCTTCCCGGCGGCCATCGCCGGCGCGGCCTGCGTGGTGGCCGCGGCCTGGCTGGCCCGCGCGATCAACGCGGGAGATCGCGCGCTGATTCGCGGCCTGCTCGGGCCGAGCAGCATGGCCGAGCGGGTCAGCGAGCTCGAGCGGACCAGGACGCTGGCGGTGGAGGACTCGGCCGCGGCGCTGCGCCGGGTCGAGCGGGACCTGCACGACGGCGCCCAGATGCGGCTGGCCGCGCTGGCCATGAACCTGGGCATGGCCCGGGAGAAGCTGGACGGTGACGACGGCGCCACCGTCAGGGAACTCATCGACGCCGCGCACCGCAACGCGGTGGACGCCCTGGCCGACCTGCGTGACCTGGCCCGCGGCATCCACCCGCCGGTGCTGGACAGCGGCCTGGCCAGCGCGTTGGCCACGCTGGCCACCAGCAGCGCGATCCCGGCGTCGGTCACCGCCGACGTCGACCCGCGTCCGGCGCCCGCGATCGAGACCATCGCCTACTTCTGCGCGGCCGAGCTGATTGCCAACGCCACCAAGCACAGCTACGCCAACCAGATCAAGATCAAGATCTATACCGAACGGACCGGGGTGCTACGCCTCGAAGTCAGCGACGACGGCATCGGCGGCGCGGACGCGGCGCGGGGGAGCGGCCTCGCCGGACTGGCGCAGCGCGTATCCACGGTAGACGGCCGGATCGACGTAGTCAGCCCGGCGGGCGGCCCGACGACGGTGACCGTCGAGCTGCCCCTTCGTGCCTGAAAGACACAGCGAGCCTGAGAGGACATTGATGCGGGTCGTGATCGCGGAGGACGCCGCGCTGCTGCGGGAGGGCCTGACCCGGCTGCTCGAGGATCGCGGCCACGCGATCTGCGCGGCGGTGTCCGACGGCGACGCGCTGCTGGCCGCGGTGGCCGAACACCGCCCGGACGTCGCCGTGGTGGACATCCGGATGCCGCCCACCCACACCGACGAGGGCCTGCGTGCCGCGCTGCAGCTGCGGCACCAGCATCCCGGTACCGGGGTGCTGATGTTCTCGCAGTACATCGAGACGTCCTACAGCGCGCAGCTGCTCGAGGGCGGCGCGGCCGGCGTCGGCTACCTGCTCAAGGACCGGGTCGCGAACGTGGCCGAGTTCAGCGCGGCGCTGCAGCGGGTGGCCGACGGCGGCACCGCGCTTGACCCGGAGGTGGTCAGCCAGCTGTTCCGGGCCAGCAGGCAGCGGGGCGGCCTGGCCACGCTGACCCCACGGGAACGCCAGGTGCTGGCGCTGATGGCCGAGGGCCGGTCGAACGCCGGGATCGCCGCCGAGCTCGTGGTCTCGGGCGGCGCGGTGGAAAAGCACGTGGCCAGCATCTTCAGCAAGCTCGGCCTTCCTCAGGACGAGAGTGACAACCGCCGCGTTCTGGCCGTGCTCCGTTACCTGGGTCCCGCCGACGCCTGACCCGGCTCAAGCCTCGAACGGCTTTCAGTGGGACGCGGACCCCGACCAGAGCTTCGACTGGATGATCCGCTTTATCGATCGCGGCCTGCGCGGCTGATCAAACGCATTCTGGATTACGCCGGAACGGTAGATAAAACCGGGCTGGAGCCGACGAATCTGTCTCCTCGCCGCCTGTCAACCTCTGCTGCGGATTCCATGGTCTCGGCAGCCGACTCGCTGACTGATGATTGCAGCGTGATGAGGCCCGTATCGAAAAGCCGCGTTATCATGGCCGCGCGGGACGAGACCTGGAGTTTCATGAAGACCCGCCGCAGATGGGAGGCTACTGTCCAGGAACTGATATCCAGGACCGATGCGATTGTTTTATTCGGGTAGCCCAGAGCCACCATTCTCGCAATTTCCCGTTCCCGCGGAGTCAGCAGCGATATCGGGTTGGGCGGCGTTCCTCGACCGGGTCGCGGCCTTGGAGGAGACGGTCGCCGACCGCCTGTCGTCGCGGCTCGTGTCAGATCCGCAGCTGGCCGACGTCCTGGTCAAGCAGATCGACGACCTGCTGCAGAATGCGGTGGACGCCGACATGGCGGTGCCGCCGCCGCCGGACAAGGGGCTCGCGCAACTGGTGGGGGTCGGGCCGGAGGCGGCAAGCGCTCTCGGCCAGACCAGGCTCCCGCAGGCCATCACGCCCTACGACGAGACGGTCTCGTCCGAGCGCCTCATCGCCATGGGCGACCTGTACTACATCTACCAGCACGAGCGGATCGGCATCTTCCGCGCGATACAGAAGCTGCAGGAACTGTTCCGGGCCGGTGCCGTCTACCTGTCCAGCGGGTCAGGCGCCTACGCGCTGTACCAGTTCGACCGGCGCGAGGTCCTGCGGTACACCGGACGTGACCGGCTGGCGGCCTATCGCCGGGCCTTCGGGTACGGCCGGGCGCCGGTACCCGCCGGGTCCCGGGCCAACAGCGATTTCCACGGCCTGTTCGCTCATTTTGCCAACCAGGTCGCGCTGTTCTGGCGGGACAAGCGGATCTCCGATGTCATGCGGGACCGGGCTTACGACCCGAGTTTCGGCAGCATCGCCGTCGTCCGCCGGGCCGGCCTGGATCTGCGCAATAACCTGAAATTCACCTCGTACGGCCATGTCAACGTGCTCCGCGTCGAAGTCATGCAATTGCTCGACGAGGCGTACCGGATCCTGGGTTCGGAGGACATCAAGCGGATCTTCGGGGCCGACACGGCGTGGGACGTCATAGAAATCATCCTGGCCCAGTACTACGGCGAGCGCCTGGTGACGTCTCCGCGGCAGCGGATGGCGATAGCCGGCCGCGAGCTATTCCGCTGGCTGGCTCAGCCGCACGTCCTGCAGACCCAGCGCACCCAGTTCGAGACGCTGCTGCTGGAGATCGCCGAGTACGCGGAGGAGTGGCTGACCAGCGCGCAGTCGCTCGGGGTGGCCGTGCGTCAGGAGGACCGCCGGGTGCTTCCGTGGGACCGCTCCACGCTGCCGGCCGGAGGCGGCGAGCGCGTCGCGCCGCCGCCGGTACGACGTCAGCCGATGCCCCCGACGGCGCGTGCCGGGGGAACGCGAGGCCGGATCCCGGCGCCGAACGGAAGCCGGCCATGAGCTCCGCGTCGGCTGTCAGCTGACGGGCCCATCTCAGTTGACCATCAGCGCGGTCCTCCGTTACGCCCGGTCACATCAGGAGGCCACCCTCCAGCGCCTGGTCAGGTTTCTCGGTTACCCGACGGTCAGCGCCGATCCCCGTCACCGCGGCGACCTGACCGACTGCGCCGCCTGGCTGGCCCGCACATTGCGGCGAATCGGCCTGCGAGACGTCCGGGTCTGGCGGGGCCGGGCCGCCCCCGTCGTCACCGCCGCCTGGGCAGGCAGCCCGGGACGCCCCACCGTCCTGGTGTACGGACACTACGACGTCCAGCCCGCCGGGCCGCAAAGCGCCTGGCGTACCAGCCCGTTCCGGCCGGCCCAGAACGGCCAGTATCTGTACGGCCGCGGCGCGAGCGACGACAAAGGCCAGCTCATGGCACACCTCGCTGCCATCGAGGCGTGGCTGGCGACCACCGGGAGGCTGCCGGTCAACCTCCGGCTGGTCCTCGACGGGGAGGAGGAAATCGGAAGTCCCACGCTGGTCGGCGCGGCCGTTCACGGGTGGCCCCCGCTGGCGGCCGACGTCGGGCTGGTGTCCGACACGTGGATGCTGGCACCGGATGTTCCCGTCCTGATCACCGGGCTGCGCGGTGCGCTGCGCACCCGTCTGGAGATACGCGGGCCGGCGACGGACCTGCACGCCGGGGCCCTCGGCGGTGCGGTGGCCAACCCGGCCGAGGCCCTGGCCCGGCTCCTGGCCAGCCTGCACGACAAGACGGGCCGGGTAGCGGTGCGGGGTTTCTACGACCGGGTCCGCATGCCCTCCGGCGGGGAACGTGATTACCTGGCCCGGGCCGGCCCCTCCGACGAGGCGATGCTCGCGCTGACCGGAGGGGTCGCCGGTCACGGAGAACCGGGCTTCTCCGCGTTCGAACGCATTACCCGCCGCCCCGCCGTCGTGGTGACCGACCTGGTCACCTCCGGAAAGGGCCGGACCGTGGTGCCCGCTTCGGCGGCCGCCGATATCAACGTCCGGCTCGTCGCGGACCAGGATCCCGACGTGGTCACGGAACGTCTCAGGCGGCATCTGCTTTCCCGCATGCCGCCAGGGGTGCGCGGGCGGCTGCAGGCCGGCGACCGCTGCCCCCCTTACGACCTCGACCGGCGCTCGCCGGTGATCCGCGCGGTCCGCGCGGCATGCCGCGGCGCGTTCGGCCGTGATCCCGTGCTGCTGCCGTCCGGGGGGTCCATCCCGTTCGTCAGCACGCTCGCCGCGGCCCGCGGCATCGATATCGCGCTTTTCGGCTTCGGGCTGCCGGACGACGGCGCGCACGCACCCAACGAGCGTCTTTACCTGCCGAACCTCTTCCGCGGCACGCAGGCTTGCGCCGAGCTCTACCGGCAGGTTGCGACGACGTGCTAGCCCGGCGCGGGCCGGTGCCCGGGCAGGCGCGTGCTGCGCAGGCACCGGCAGATCATCGGCACGTCCACAGATCCGAACCACAGCCTGCGCGCCTCGCGATCCGCCACCCCGCAGGCTACTCCCCAGCCGGGGCCCGGAGCCGCTGCGCCCCCATCCGCCCCTAGCCGTGGCCGAGGACGGGGTGGGGGATGTAGGGCTCCTCGAGGCGGCGTACCTCTTCCTCGGTCAGCGTGAGCTGGCTGGCGGCCAGGGCGTCGGTGATGTGCCCGAGCCTGGTGGCGCCGACGATGGGCGCGATCACGCCGGGACGGCTGAGCAGCCAGGCCAGCGCGACCTGAGCCGGGGGCGCTCCCCGGTCCGCCGCGACTTCCGCCAGCCGGTCCGCCACGTCGAAGTCGGCGTCGGTGCGGTACCGCTCGTCCGACAGCGGGTCGTCTCCGGCCCGGGAGGTCCGGCGCTCGCCCTGGCGGTTCCGGTTGCCGGCCAGCATGCCGCGGGCGAGCGGGCTGTACGGCAGGACGCCGACACCCTGGTCGGCGCAGAGTGGGAGCATCTCCCGTTCCTCCTCCCGGTACATCAGGTTGTAGTGGTCCTGCATGGACACGAACCTGCTCCAGCCGTTCCGTTCAGCCACCTGCTGGGCCTTGGCGAACTGCCACGCGAACATGCTGCTCGCGCCGATGTAGCGGGCCTTGCCCGCCTTGACCACCTCGTACAGCGCCTCCATCGTCTCCTCGATCGGCGTGTCGTAGTCCCACCGGTGGATCTGGTACAGGTCCACGTAGTCGGTCCCGAGCCGCCGCAGCGACGCGTCGATCGCGGCCAGCACGTGCTTGCGCGACAGGCCCCGGTCGTTGATGCCCGGGCCCATCGGGAAGTAGACCTTGGTGGCCAGCACGTAGTCCTCGCGGCGGTCGAAGAGCCTGCCCAGCAGGCGGCCGGTGATCTGCTCGCTCACGCCGCCGGAGTAGGTGTCGGCCGTGTCGAAGAACGTGATGCCGCCGTCGACCGCGGCCTTGACGATCGGCTCGGCCGCCGCCTCGTCGAGGTGCCAGGCGCGTTCGGCCTGGCTGCCGTAGCTCATCATGCCCAGGCAGATCCGGGAGACCTTGAGCCCGGCCGACCCTAGCCTTGCGTAGTCCACGTCAAGCCCTTTCGTTGCCCTGCTGACTAGCCTTGCTGGTTATTGCTCTGCTGGTGAATCGCGACACCGAGTACTACCAGGGTGATGCCCACGACGTCTTGGACGGTAGGGAACTGGCGCAGCACGACGGCGCCGATGATGGTCGCGAACGCCGGCAGCAGCGCCAGCATGAGCGAGAACGTGGCCCGCGGCAGTCGCGCCATGGCCAGCTGATCGGTCACGTAGGGGATCACCGAGGAGCACACGCCCACGCCGGCCTGATCCCCGGCATCGCGGCCGAGTGTCCGAACGTCACCGAGTGCTACCGGATCACCGGTGAGGACTGCTACTTCATGACTGTCTACCTGGGTTCCGTCGACGACCTGGAGCCGATCCTGGACCTGTTCACGCCGCACGGCCGCACCACCACCTCGATCGTGCACTCCGCCCCGGTCCCGCCGCGCCCGCTGCCCATTCCGCCTCGCGGTTGACTCTCCCGCTAGGGGAGGGCTGAGGATCACGGCCATGATGATCGCCCTGAAGGGGGTGAGCCTGTCTCATGAGCGTCCTGGTACCGATCGGCGACTTCTCCCGGATGACGCACCTCAGCGTCAAGGCGCTGCGCTTCTACCAGCTACCGCGGGTTCGGTGTCCGGAGCGCTGTCCACCGCCCAGCAGGTCGGCAACTCCATCGGGGGTGGCCGTCACCCGGCCTGCTGTTCTTCGGCGCTCTCGGTCACGGGTACGGCCCCGCCTTTGAGCGCAGCGTGCTCCAGATGGGCGCCCTGCTCCTAGTGGTGGCCGCGCTCACCCGGCTGATGCCGGCGCGAACATCCCGTGCAAAGTAGCGATGCCCTCACCGGTGGAGCGGACGTCGAGCACGAACGTGCCGGCGTCCCGCCCCACCGTCCAGGTGGCCCACGAGCAGCACTCGTTCTCCACGGCGACCAGGGCGCGCAGTTCTTCCTCGTCCTCGGCACGAAAGCGGAGCCGCACGCCGTCCGCGGTCTCGGCACGCTCGGTCATCGCCCGGGCGATGAGCTGCGCCCAGCGTTTGCCCTGGGCGGCGAGGCCGGCCGCGGTGAGAGCGCAGGCGACCGGGGTGGTCTTGGCCATGACATACCTCCTCTTCTGTCAGGGTCGCTGTTAAAGTCGGCTTGATGTCAACCCCCGAGCCTGCCCTGACCATCGGCGCGGTAGCCGCCCTGGCGGGCAGGCGGCCGTCCTCGATCCGGTACTACGAGCAGATCGGGCTGCTGCCCCCGGCGCCCCGGGTGGGCGGACGGCGCGTTTACGGCCCGGACGCCGTGCGTACGCTCGCGGTGATTGAGACCGGGCAGCGGGCCGGGCTCACCCTCGATGAGATCAGGGCGCTGCTGTCCGCTTCGCCCGATGACCAGGCGGCGACCGAACGGCTCCGCGAGGTGGCCGCCAGGAAGCTGCCGGAAATCACCGCCCTGATCGAGCGCACCGAGATCGTCCGCGGCTGGCTGGAGAGCGCTGCGGCCTGCGAGTGCCCGAGCCTGCATCAATGCCCGCTGTTCGACGATCCGGCCCAATTGCCGGAGCCCAGCCGTCGTGAACCCGCTCATCAGGATGTGACGCTCGTATGACCACGCCTCGCTCGCTGGCTCGTCGGAGCCCGGCTTATTGTCATTGCTTATGACGGCGGAATCGGCTGGAGCGGACAGGCGGCACGGGGAAAGGCCGCCGACCATCACCGAGGTAGCCGGCCGTGCGGGCGTGTCCATAGCCACCGTTTCCCGCGTGGTCTCGGGCCGCGGCCGGGTGCGGGAGGCCACCAGGCTGCGCGTCCAACAGGCGATAGCGGCGACCGGCTGGGCAGCGGATCCGGCCGCGCGCCAGCTAGCGGGCGGGACGGGCGACGAAGTCGTGCTGGCCGTCGCCGTGACCGATCGCCGCGACTTCGCCAGCGACCCGTACTACGCCAGGGTCATCGCCGGGGCACACGAGGAGACGGCGCGGTACGGCCTATCACTTTCCGTCCACGTCGCCTCGTTGCGATCGCTGGCCGGGCTCCCCCCGTTCGGCGGCAGCCAGCGCCATATGGGCGCCATCCTGGTCAACGCCGGTGCGGAGGAGGCGACGTTCATCAGCGGCTTGAGCCGGCCGGTCGTCTCGATGGGCGCCGTCGCGCCCGCGGTGCCGAGCGTGGACCCGGAGAACGAGGCGGGCGTGTCGGCCGCGGTCGAGCACCTGCTCGCCCAGGGCCGCCGCCGCATCGCGATGATCTCCGGGCCGCGACGTAACCCCTGCTCCCGCGAGCGCCTGGCCGGCTACCAGTCGTCTGTTCGTGCCGCGGGATTGGGCGAGCTCAGGCTTACCGCCGACTTCACCCGGCCGGGAGCCGCGCGAGCCGCCCGGCGGCTGCTCGAGGCCGCACCGGACCTCGACGCCATCGTCGTCGCATCTGACCTGATGGCCACGGCCGTCCTGCAGGTCCTGATCGAAAGCGGCCGCCGCGTCCCGGACGACGTCGCCCTGGTTGGCTTCGACGACTCGCCCCCGGCCTGGATGACGACACCCGCCCTGTCGACGGTGCACCAGCCAGTGGAGAAGCTGGCCGCCCTGGCAGTGCGCACGCTGACCAACCGGACCGCCCCGCTGGACCAGCGACTGCCTACGCACCTGGTGGTGCGGGCCAGTTCGGCGGCCTGACCCGGCCTTGCGCCGATGATTTTCCCTCCCTGGCCTAGTCCTGATTCGTGGGAACAGGCTGAAGGCCAGTGAAGGGAGAAGGACCGGTGCGTGACCGTAATCGCTGGATCGCCCTGGTGGTGCTGTGTACGGGGATGCTGATGATCGTGCTGGATATGACCATCGTCAACGTGGCGCTGCCGTCCATCCAGGCCGATCTCGGCTTCTCGCAGGCGGGCCTGGCCTGGGTGGTCAACGCTTACCTGATCGCCTTCGCCGGGCTGCTGTTGCTGGCCGGGCGACTCGGCGACATGGCCGGGCGAAGGAACGTCTTCCTGGCCGGCCTGGCCACCTTCACCGCCGCGTCGCTGTTGTGCGGGCTGGCGGGGAACCGGGAGATGCTGGTCGCGGCGCGATTCCTGCAGGGGATGGGCGGCGCTGCGACCTCCGCGGTAATCCTCGGCATGATCGTGACCATGTTTTCCGAACGCAGGGAGCAGGCCAAGGCGATTGGCGTGTTCGCCTTCGTCGCCTCCGCAGGCGCGGCGGTGGGCCTGCTGGCCGGGGGTATCCTCACCCAGGTGCTGAACTGGCACTGGATCTTCTTCGTCAACCTGCCGGTCGGCGCTGACCGACGGCTACCACCTGGCCTTCTGGATCGCCTTCGGCCTGGTAATAGCGGCCATCGCGGTCGCCGCCACCGTCCTGCGCCCGCAGCGCCCAGTAGCGGCGCCCGCTCCGGACGAGCTCATGCAGCAGCCCACCCTGGCCGGAGCCGCACAAGCCGCGTGCGTTGACTAACGCCAGCGGAACGCAGCGCCGCAACCGTTGCCTAAGCGGGACCATTACCGAAGGAGGTGCGATCATGGCGGGACGGGAGTACGAGCCGGTGACCGTCTCGCGGCGGATCGGCGCACCAGCGAATGTGATATTCCAGGTCCTGGCGGACCCGGACAGGCATCGAGATCTCGATGGCTCCGGGATGTTGCAGGGAGTCGTTTCCGGCTCGAGGATCTCGGGCGTGGGGGACGTCTTCGTGATGAAGATGTACTTCACCGAGCTAGGCGAGTACGAGATGAACAACCACGTCGTGGAGTACGAACCGGACCGGCGTATCGGCTGGGAGCCGGAGGCGGGGCGCGGGCACCCCAATGCCGACCCGGAGGCTTCGCGGTCGGCCCGCTGGGGGCAGCGGTGGTCCTTCGAGCTCACTCCCGATGGCGCATACGCGACGATCGTCACCGAGATCTTCGACTGTTCCCGGGTGCCGGAAGACGAGCGCGTGGATATCGACAGCGGCAATATCTGGGTCGAGAGCATGCACTGGACGCTGGAACGACTTGAGGACCTGTGCACCGGGCAGCCCGGAACAGCAGCCACACCGGGCTAGCGCTGGGTATTTCATGCTGGGCGGCACCGACCGCGATCGTCGGCGCAGGTTCGCTTCTTCGCTGCGATCGGCGGACGGATGGTGCAGGGGGACGGGTTCAAGCGGAGGCAGGATGAATCGGATCGGGCGTCAGGTACGCGCGGCTATCAACCCGGTGTCGACCGCGGCTACCCGGTGGTGGTGCACCTCGGCCCGGCGTCACATGCTGACCGGGTACGGGCCGACGCCCGAGCAGCGGCGACTCATCCGCCGTCGGACACGAGGCAACGGGTTCACGCCGCCCGCGGAGCACATGAAGGCGCGCTCGGCCGCGATCGACGAGTTGCTTAGCCGAGAAGATCATCCAGATTTAAGTCCGGTCACTGGAGTCCAGTGAGAGGTAGTAGGTTCCTTCGGCCAGGCCGCGCTGGACGGCGACGGCTGTGGCTGGCGGACTGAGCCGTGAAGAATCCAGGACGTGTCTTTCGTATGTGCCGATGTCAGTGAACTGGCGGTGCAGCGAACGGACGGGATCGGGGTTGGTCAGCGGATGATCGGTTCGGCTGACCGCCCGGCTGAGAGAGGTGGTCTGGGCGCAGGATCACATAGTGAAGCGAGATCCTCCTGGCGGTGGCGGCGGCCCGGAACGCGTCGATGAACCAGGGGCCGACGATGCCATCGTCGAGCCGTGAGCTGTTGTTGATGAGCGCCCCGGAACGCGTTCCGGGGCGCTCATCTCATTGGTCGATGCTGAACATGCCCTCGGGTACCCCGGCGATCTCGATCTGGCGCCAGATCGAGCGCCACTGGGGGAGTTCGTGGTAGCGCCGCAGCGCGGCGAGGCCGCCCAGCCAGCCGGTCCAGCCCGGGTACGGCGGGTTGGCGGGGTCGAACCCGCTCTGCACCACGGTGAGCCGGGTCTTGCCGTCCGAGCCTTCCAGCTCCCAGCTGTCGGTCATGCCGTCGGCGAACCGCAGCGTCGCCTTGCGGCCCGGCTCGAACTCGACGAACCTGGCCCCGCCGGGGTCCAGTTCGAACCCGCCCATCGCGAAGCGGCCGCCCACATAGGGCTCGATGTCCACGTTGGCGCCGAACCACCGGTGGAATTGCTCCGGCTGGGTCATCGAGTCGAACACCTCGTCCGGTGCCGCGTCGATCACCACGGAAGCATGCAACTCGTTCGACGTGAAGTCGCACTTGGGCGTCAGCTCACGGCCGGCCAGATAGTCCGCCAGGTTGGCGATCGCCAGCGACCAGAACGTCTGCAGCGCGCCACGGGCACCGGCCGTGTCGGCCAGCACCTCCGCGAAACTCGGCAGGTCGCTCTGGCTCAGCGTCACCAGCGTGCCGCCTTCGTCCTCGGCCAGCTCGAACTGCACCGTGGACTCGACACCGTCGACGGTCCAGGCGAACCGGATGGTGCGCTCGTCCACATGCAGCACGCGCTGGTGCGGCTTAGCGCCGTCCGGCGTGAAGCGGCCCCAGAACTCGTACTTGCCGGGCAGGTCGACGTCGGCGTGCTCGGCCAGCCACACGCGCAGCGCGGCCGGGTCGGTCAGCGCCTCGTACACGACCTTCGGTGGGGCCGGAACGACCGCGCGCAAGCGCAGGTCAGGCTCGGTCATCGGGATCTCCCTTCGGATAGCAGGCGACGGCCAGGCGGAACGCCTCGCCCTCGGCACCGCCGTAGCGGGCGAACAGGTCCTGCAGCGTCTGCTGCAGCTCGTCGAGGAACGCCTTGCGCTGCTCCGGGCGCACCCGGATGTCTCCGGACACGCCGATCGAAGGCAGGTCCTGCCGGGTGAGGTCGAGCGCGGCGACGTCCGCCTGGACGTCCTCCATCAGGTCGACCAGGTAGCCCAGGCTGAGCCGGTCGCGGGTCTGGCGCAGCCCGATCCGGCCCACCAAGCCCGGGGACAGCCAGTAGGACCGGCCGGCCGCTTGGTAGATCCCCTCGTGGATCCCGCGCACCCGGCGCTCGGCCACCTGGCGCACTAGGCCGGCCTCCAGCAGGCGCTTCACGTGGTAGTAGACCCGCTGCGGGGTCTGGTCGAGCTCGACCGCCACCTCGGTGCACGACCGGGGCTCGGCGAGCTGCCGCAGCACTTCGATCCGCTGCGGCTTGAGCAGGACCTCAGCCTGCTCGATCTGGTCGAGGTAGACGACGTCTCTCATGACGAAAATCAGTCTTTACGTAAAAGAATCTTTTGTCAATGGGTCTCCTGGCGAGACTGGTCGTTCCTCTTAGCGCGTGTTTGAGACGCGGTCATGATTCGTCGGGCCAGTGCCAGCGTTGTTGCCGTGTGGCGGGTTCGCCTGGGCGATGCGGCTGGTCATGGTGTTGATCGCGGCCCAGCGGATCATGGCTTCGGAGGTGGCGGGGTCGCGTTCGTTGTCGCGGGCGAGGCGGCGGTGGGCGGTGAGCCAGGCCAGGGTGCGCTCGACGCACCAGCGGCGTGGAATGACGGCGAAGCCGTGCTGGCCTTCGGGTTTGCGCACGACGTGCACCGCGGTGGCGAGGATGGCGCGGCCCGGTCGACGAGCTTGCCGGCGAAGCCGCCGTCGGCGAAGACGAACCGGATCGGGCTGATCAGGTACGCCGAAAGCAGGGTGGTCTTGGCACCGTCACAGTGGCTGGTGATGTAGCTCGTCAGCCCGGCCAGGGCCCGGGTCTGAGGAGAGGGTCAATCAGTTGGCGCGCGTTCAGCCGCGGTAGGCGATTCCCGCCCTAGCAGGGCTACCGGAGTGCTCATTGCCGAGGAGACCGCGCCACCCAAATCCCGGAAATGTCCAGGTTACGGCGCCACCAGCGACCAGAACACGGCCACATCGAAGTCGCCGTCGACGGGTCGGGATCGCCGTAGATCTCCCAGCGAGGGCCGGCCAGCCGGTACCCGTTCGCCTTGCTCCACACGCACACCGCCTGATGAGTGTCGCCGATCTTGGCGATCGCGCCAGTGTGGGTCGCGGTGGCGACGAGCCCGCCCGGAAGCGTTGACGCGACAACACGACCGGCGGGATCGAATGAGCCGCTTACCTGGACGCCGACTTCGACGTTGGGGACGTGGTCCTTGTAGAGCATGATGTTGTGCCCCTGCTGGTAGAGCCCCTCCGGGCGTCGCCCCGGAGGAAGCTCCAGACCTTGTCCAGCATCGGTCCCCACATCTTCGGGAACTCCGCCCACGTCGCCGCCGCTGCTACCACCGCCGTCGGCGTCGCTTCGACGGTCTTCACGGTCACATCGACAGTCATGGCGCGGAGCATACGCCGTAGTCGTGACCAGCACGTGCCATCAGCCGGAGCCCTTTGCTGTCATCACCATGGGATGTGGCGACGTCTTACTCGCCGGCTGGATCAGCGCGGAACTTCAGCGATCGTGAACAGTCAACCCGCAGGTCAGCGCGTTGAACAACGGATCAAGGCCAAATCGTGGCCCAAGTCAGGTCACACAGGCATGATCACGAGGCGGCGGAGAGGGGCGCTCACATCGGCCCATCCGGTAACAAGGTCACATCAACCACACCAGCCCTCTCGCCCAGCTCACGGTGCCAAGTGCGGCTGCCTTACTAGTTGTCTCCCCAGGTCAAGCCCCAATGCCACGTAGCCAAAAGTTGATCGTGATGCGAGGGAAAGTGGACTGAGGTTAACCAGCTTGATGATGGCCGGGCCGCCATGGCGTGTTCCGTGGTCGCTGGGTTTTCACCCGGTAGGAGTTGTGGCGTGCCCGCTCAGCTCACCCGTCCCGTCGCCCTCGCGCTGTGCAAGCCGTGCTGGCGCAACCTCGGCCGCAAGAGGCGGCAATTCGGCCAGCGACATTATGCGCCAATCCGCCGCTGCCCCATCGCCGGTAGCTATTGAGCCGGGCCGCGAAGTCGGCACCGCCTTGAAGGATTTGCCGGCATCCGCTGGACGCGCGCTGCCGGGCTTTGACAGGCCCGGATTCCATGCTTGGCGTTGTTTGCTGATGTGCCCGGCGGGTCGAGGGCGGAGCTTGATTGGCCGCACCCGCGCCTACTGTGGCGGTGTGGACAATGAGCAGGGGTTCCCGGTCATCCGGCAGACGGTCCTGGACACCACCGATCCGCGGCGCCTGGCCGAGTTCTACCGGGAGCTGTTCGGCCTGCGGTACCACCCGGGCGACGAGCCGCCCGGGCCCGGCCAGCCAGATCCGAGAGGACAGGACTGGCTGATATTGACGAGCCCGGCGGGCGGTGCGGCGCTGGCGTTCCAGAAGGTCGGGGAGCTGCCCGGGGCAACCTGGCCGGACGGGCCGGTCCCGCAGCAGTTGCACCTGGATGCCACGGTGCCCACCGTGGCTGACCTCGACGTCGCGCATGAGCGAGCGCTTGCGCTCGGCGCCCGGCTGCTCGAGGACCGCTCGGATGACCCGGAGGAGCCGCTGCGGGTCTACGCCGACCCCGGGGGGCACCCGTTTTGCATCATCGCCGCTATTTAGCAGCTCACGTCCATCGGCTGGATAGCGGGATCGCCGGTGCGTGATCCTGGGTGGTAGCAGCGTCCCGGTGTGCCTGGCGATGATGCTGGTTCCGGGGATGACTGGAAGTCTTGGCGGGCAGAACCTCAGCTGGACGAGGCCAGCACTGTCGCAGGCCGGATGGGGACAACCGTGGATGACGGCCGCCGTGGCGCGCTGAAGAAAATGCTGGCGCTGGGGGCGGCGGTGCCGCTGGCCGGCGCCTGGTCCCGGACCCGGGTCACGAAGGCTCACTCCGCGCTGACCTCTGCTTAGCTGGTCGGTCAGCGGGTGGTCTTCTCCTATCCGGGGCTGACCGTGCCGGCGGCCCTGCTGCAGCAGATCAGCGCGGGTCAGGCCGCCGGGGTGATCTTCTTCGGCGGGAACATCTCGAGCGAAGCGCAGATCGCGTCGGTGATCCGGCAGCTGCGCCAGGCGCAGCAGCAAAGCCCGGTGTCCTCGCCGCTGCTGCTGATGACCGATCAGGAGGGTGGCCTGGTCCGGCGGCTGCCCGGCGCCCCGGCGATGTCGGAAAAGCAGGTCGGGGCGTCCTCGAACCCGGCCGCGGCGGCGAGTCAGGTGGGAACCGGGGCCGGGCAGAACCTGGCCGGCGTCGGCATGAACGTCAATCTGGCGCCCGTCCTCGACGTCTACTACAAGTCCGGCAACTTCATTGACCAGTACCAGCGTTCCTACAGCAACAACGCCTCGACGGTGACCGCCTGCGGGCAGGCCTTCATCACGGCCCAGCAGCAGGCCGGCGTGGCGGCCACGGCGAAGCACTTCCCAGGCCTGGGTTCGGCTACGAAATCGCAGAATACCGACACCGGCCCGGTCACCCAGAACGTGTCGCTGTCCGGGCTGCGGGCCAAGGACGAGGCGCCGTATCCAGCCGCCATCGCCGCCGGGGTCAAGCTCATCATGGCGTCGTGGGCGATCTACCCGGCGCTGGACGCCGCCCACCCGGCCGGGCTGTCCTCGGCCGTGATCCAGGGTGAGCTACGCAGTCGCCTCGGCTACCAACTTGCTGGCCAGCGCCCTGGACAGCGGGCAGCTGGACGCGGCCGCCTTCGACGCTGCCGTCACGCGGGTGACCGCCCTCCGGAACGGCCTGCACTGATCCCTGGCCTCGGGGCCCGGCACGGAGATCGGGAGCGATTCCCCAGGTTTCCGTGGCGCTCCCTAGATTTCCGCAACGGCTTCCCGCAGGTCCTGCGGCACGGGTCACGTCCTGGCCAGAAGCTGCTTCCACTCGGCGATCGCGTCGTCGGCCCACTGCGCGTGCCGCCGGGCGAACAACTCGGCGGCCGCGGTGCCGCTCCAGGGTGCAGGCAGGAACTGAGCCGGCAGGCCGGGGTCGATCCACGGGAACCGGCGCCAGGCGTGCACCAGGTCGATGACCCGGACGAGCGGATCGGGGCTGACGTCCCCGCTGAACGCCGCAGTGAACTCGTCGTACTCGCGAGCCAGTTCGGCCAGGTCCCAGGCATGGCCGACCATCGCGCCCACCGAGGTGCCGCCCTGGTACTCGGCCGTGAAAAGGTAGCCGTCCGGCAACTGGGCCTCATCCAGGATCCGCCGCACCTCACCGCCCCGGTCGCTGCGCGGGCTCAGCCAGACGCCGGGCATGACGCTGCCGAACCCGGCCCAGCGCAGCCGCGTCCTGAGCACGTGCCGGGCGGCGCGCTCCGTCTCCGGGGTCCGCGCGATCACGATCGTCCACTGTCCGTCCCAGTCCGCGGCGACCGCCGTGAAACCGAAGATCCGCTCGGTGCCGTCCCGCAGCAGCCGCTCGGCGGCCGGGGTGAGGCGCCAGACCGTGCGCCGGCCGACGCGCTCGGAGCTCAGCCAGTTGTCGGCCGCCGTACGCATCAGGGCCTGCCTGGCCGCCTTCTCCTCCACGCCCAGCCGGCCGAACACGTCGATGAACGCCGACGTCCAGGCCTCGCCGCCGGTGGGCAGCACCAGTTCGCCGAGCACGGTGAACAGCACGCTGCGGGCGCTCTCCGCGCCTGCGGCATGCCGCCGGAGCAGGGCCGGCACCGGGGCGGGTGGCGTGGTCTCGGTCATCGTCTCTCTCGGTCTCGGATAATCCGCAAGCAAAATACTACGAAATACTACGAAGTCTTGACGTTCAACTCAAGTTTTGTAGAGTATAAATAACCGGCCAGCGGGCTCAGCAGGAGGAATCTGCCAATGACGGAAGAACGGATCGAGTTCCAGGTCAGCCCCGACCGCTACAAGCACTGGCGGGTCTCATGTGACGGCCCGGTCGCGACCCTGGTGATGGACGTCGACGAGCAGGGCGGCCTGGTGCCGGGCTACGAGCTGAAGCTGAACTCCTACGACCTCGGCGTCGACATCGAGCTGTACGACGCGGTGCAGCGGCTGCGTTTCGAGCATCCCGAAGTGCGCGCGGTCGTGATCACCAGCGGCAAGCCGAAGATCTTCTGCGCCGGCGCGAACATCCGCATGCTGGCGGCTTCCGCGCACGGCTGGAAGGTGAACTTCTGCAAGTTCACCAACGAGACCAGGAACGGCATCGAGGACGCCACCGCCAACTCGGGCCAGACCTACCTGGCCGCCGTCAACGGCACCGCCTCGGGCGGCGGGTACGAGCTGGCGCTGGCCTGCGAGCACATCATGCTGGTCGACGACCGGTCATCGGCGGTGTCCCTGCCCGAACTGCCGCTGCTCGGCGTGCTGCCCGGCACCGGCGGGCTGACCCGGGTGTCCGACAAGCGGCACGTACGGCGGGACCTGGCCGACTACTTCTCCACCCGGCCGGAAGGCGTCGGCGGCAAGAAGGCCGTCCAGTGGCGGCTGGTCGACGAGGCCGTGCCGCGGCCCCGGTGGGACCAGACCGTGGCGGAACGGGCCGCCGAGCTGGCCGGGCGGTCGGACCGCCCGGAAGGCGCGGCCGGACTCGCGCTGACCCCGCTCGCCAAGACCCGCGACGAGGACATGATCAGGTACGAGCACATTTCGGCCAGGCTCGACCGCGACGCGGGCAGCGTCGACATCACCATAAAAGGCCCGCAGACCGACCCACCCGCCGACATGGCCGAGGCGACGGCCCAGGGCGCGGACTTCTGGCCGCTGGCGGTGACGCGCGAGCTCGACGACCTGATCCTGGACCTGCGCACCAACGAGACCGAGCTCGGGACCTGGGTCTTCCGCACCGAGGGAGACCCAGCTAAAGTGCTCGCCTACGACGACTTCCTGCTCGCCAACACCGGCGACTGGTTCGCCAACGAAGTCCTGCACTACCTCAAGCGCACCCTGCGGCGGCTGGACGTAACCAGCCGCAGCCTGATCGCGGTCATCGAGCCGCACAGCTGCTTCGCCGGTTCGCTGCTCGAGCTCGCCCTGGCCGCCGACCGGTCGTTCCAGCTGGCCGGGGTGTTCCAGGCAGCCGATCCAAACACGGGCGATCCCGATGCCGCGCCCGCGACCATCACCCTGGGGGACATCAACGCCGGGCCGCTGACCATGAGCAACGGGCTGACCCGCCTGCAGACCCGTTTCTGGGGCGACGAGGCCGGCTACGAGGCGGCCAGCAAGCGCCTGGGCGCTCCGCTGGAAGCCGAGGACGCGGCTGACCTCGGCCTGATTACCTTCGCGCCGGATGACATCGACTGGGACGAGGAAATCCGGATCGCGACCGAGGAGCGGGCCAGCTTCAGCCCCGACGCGCTCACCGGCCTGGAGGCCAACTACCGGTTCGCGGGCCCGGAGACCATGGAAACGAAGATCTTCGGCCGGCTATCCGCCTGGCAGAACTGGATATTCAACCGGCCCAACGCATCGGGCCCGGACGGCGCCCTGCGCCGGTTCGGCACCGGGCAGCGGGCCGTCTTCGACCGGAAGCGAGTCTGAACCATGACGGTCACCGCCGACTACACCGAGAAGATCCCGAACAACGTCAACTTGCACGAGGACCGGCGGCTGCAGCGGGCGCTGGAGTCCTGGCAGCCGAACTTCCTGAACTGGTGGCAGACTATGGGCCCGACGCTGCCGACCCAGGACGTCTACCTGCGTACCGCGGTCAACGTCGGCCGTGAGGGATGGGCCCAGTTCGGGCACGTCCCCATGCCGGAATACCGCTGGGGCATCTTCCTGGCCGAGCGCGATCCTGGCCGGCGGGTCGGTTTCGGCGAGCACAAGGGCGAGCCGGTGTGGGACAAGGTGCCGGGGGAGTACCGGTCAGAGCTGCAGCGGCTGATCGTGATCCAGGGCGACACCGAGCCGGCCTCGGTGGAACAGCAGCGCAATCTGGGCGCCACCGCGCCGAGCCTGTACGACCTGCGGAACCTGTTCCAGGTGAACGTCGAGGAGGGGCGGCACCTGTGGGCGATGGTCTACCTGCTGCACGCCTACTTCGGCCGGGAGGGCCGGGAGGAGGCCGAGGAACTGCTGCACCGCAACTCGGGCAGCCTCGACTCGCCCCGGATCCTGGGCGCGTTCAACGAGGAGACCCCGGACTGGCTGTCGTTCTACATGTTCACCTACTTCACCGACCGGGACGGCAAGTACCAGCTCGGCACGCTGAAGGAGTCGGCGTTCGACCCGCTGTCGCGCACGTGTGAGTTCATGCTCAAGGAAGAGGCGCACCACATGATGGTGGGCACCACCGGCATCGACCGGATCGTGCAGCGCACCGTCGAGGTGATGCGCGAGCATGACAGCGACGACGTGGCCGGCCTTGGCGCGATCCCGCTGCCGGTGATCCAGAAGTACCTGAACTTCCACTACTCGGTGTCGCTCGACTTGTTCGGCGGCGAGACCTCGACGAACGTGGCCAACTACTACACCGCCGGGCTCAAGGGCCGCTGGCTGGAAGACCGGCGCCGGGACGACCACAAGCTCGCCAGCGACTCGATGATGGTGGACGCGCTTTCGCAGGACGCCGGGACTGGCGAGCTGAGCATCGGGCAGACCGAGGTCTCCGCGCTGGTCGGGCTCAACACCGACCTGCGGCGCGAGTACATCTCCGACTGCCAGGGCGGCGTCAAGCGGTGGAACCGCATCCTGGAGGAGGGGGGCGTGAAGCAGCGGCTCAAGCTGCCGCACATCGCCTTCAACCGCAAGGTTGGCGCGTTCGCCGCGGTCGAGGCCACCCCGGACGGCGAGCAGCTCCCGGCGGAGGAATGGCAGCGCCGCAGCGGCGGGTGGCTGCCGACCGACGTGGACAAGACCTACGTGCGGTCGCTGATGCAGCCGGTACACGAGCGGGGCAAGATCGCCGCCTGGATCGCCCCGCCCAAGAACGGCATCAACGGACAGCCGTTCGACTATGACTACGTCCACCTGATCTAGGAGGGCGCTCCAGTGACACCGGAACCGGGCCGCCCAGTCCCGTCCAGCACGGTGCCTTCCAGCGGCGAGCCCTTCAACGCGTGCGACTACCTGCTGGACCGGCACGTCCGCGCGGGACGCGGTGACCGGCTCGCGCTGACCGGGGTCGCGGGCGACCTCAGCTACGCCGAGCTCGCGGAGCGGGTCGGCCACGCCGCCCGCGGCCTGCGGGGGCTCGGACTGCAGGCCGAGCAGCGGGTGGTCATGGTGATGGCGGACTCGCCCGAGTTCGTGATCGTGTATCTCGCAGCCATGCGGACCGGCGCGGTGCCGGTGCCGATCTCGACCATGCTGCGCCCGGCCGGCATCGCCGAGATCGTGGCCGACTCCCGGGCCCGGATCGTCGCGGTCAGCGCCCAGTACCTGGACCTGGTGACCGGCGCCCTCGGCTACCCGGGCAGCGGCCAAGTCATGGCCGTGGTGACCGACGATGCCGCCCAGACGGCCACGGCGGTGGCCGGCCGGACCACGGCGGCGCTGAGCCGCCTGCCCGCGGGCTCGGACGAGATCTACCCGACCACCGCGGACTCTCCGGCCTTCTGGCTGTACACCTCGGGAACCACCGGCACGCCCAAGGGCGCGATGCACCGGCATGGTTCGGTCCGGGTGGTGTGCGAGACCTATGGCACCCAGGTGCTCGGGATCACGCCGGACGACCGGTGCCTGTCCGCGGCCAAGGCCTTCTTCGCCTACGGGCTGGGAAACAGCGTGCTCTTCCCGCTCTCCGTCGGGGCGGCCGCCGTACTCGAGCCCAGCTCGTCGCGACCAGAGATCATGACCGAACGGGCCGGGTCCTACGCCGCGACCCTGTTCTTCGCCGGCCCTACGTTCTTCTCGAACATGCTGCGAGCCGGCCTGCCCGCGGATGCCCTGGCCGGGGTGCGCCTGGCCGCCTCGGCGGGGGAGGCTCTCCCGGCCGCCCTGTACCAGCGGTGGACCTCGCACTTCGGCGTCGACATCCTCGACGGCATCGGCATGACCGAGATGCTGCACATCTTCCTGTCCAACCGGTCGGGGCAGGTCAAGCCGGGGACGACCGGGGTGGCCGTGCCCGGTTACGACCTGCGCGTGCTGGGCGAGGACGGGCTCGAGGTCCCGCCGGGCACGCCGGGCACCCTGTTCGTGCGGGGCGATTCTGCCGCGACCGGGTACTGGTCGCGGTACGGCGCCTCACGCCAGGTGTTCCAGGGAGAGTGGCTGCGCACCGGCGACACCTACGTGGTGGACGCCGACGGGTACTACGCCTGCCTAGGGCGGACCGGCGACATGCTCAAGGCCAGCGGCATCTGGGTCGCGCCGGCCGAGGTGGAGTCGCGCCTGCTCGACCACGCCGATGTGGCCCAGGCGGTGGTGGTCGCTGCGGCGGACGCCGACGGCCTGGAGAAGCCGGTCGCGTTCGTCCAGCTCAATCCCGGCGGCCTGGCCGACGAGGAAACCCTGATCGGGTTCTGCCGCACCGGTCTGCCGTCCTTCAAGCGGCCCCGCCGGATCGTATTCGTGACCGAGTACCCGACGACGGCCACCGGCAAGATCCGCCGGGTAGAGCTGCGGGCTCAGGCCGCCACGATCCTGCAAGCCGCTACGGACAAGGTGGCGCTTTGACCGGCTTGGGCGGGTCAGCACCGGAGGGGACCTAAGGGAGAAGTCATGACGCTGACCTGGACCAAGGAGAACTCACCCCGCTGGGATGCCGACAAGCAGCGGGTTCTCGGCCCGGCCGAGCTGGCCGCGGCGGGCCTGGCCACGCCCTCGCCCGGCGAGCCTGTCGCGAACGAATGGTGGCGGGTGACTGACGGCGGCGAAGTCGCCGGATACGGCTGGCTCGACTCCGAGTGGGGCGACGCCCGCATCACCTTCGTCGTCGCGCCCGGATGCCGCGGCCGGGGCGTGGGCGCCTTCATCCTGGAGCACCTGGAGGACGAGGCCGCCGCGCGGGGCCTGAACTACATCTACAACGTCGTCCCCGAGACCCATCCGGACGGTGCGTGGATCAGGAACTGGCTGTCCACGCACGGCTTTCACGAGGCCTCCCGCGGCCAGCTTCGCCGCCAGGTGGGGCCGCAGGTCACGCAGGCTGGCCGGGGGTAAAGCCTTCCCGCAGCCTGAATTTCAGGCACAAGGGCCCGTTCGGACTAATTGGGGACGGGGGCGCCGACGGGCAGGGCCGCGGGGATGGTGAGCACGGGTTTCGCGGGGATGGCCGGCGGGCTGTCGGTGTCGCGCGCTTCGACGGCCTGCGGCCGCGCCAGGGCGGCGGGCTGGGCGCTGCGATCAAAGAAGCGCAGCAGTTCCACCGGGATGGGCATGACTAGAGTGCTGTTCTTCTCGGCGGCGACCTCGACGACGGTTTGCAGGAGCCGGAGCTGCAGGGCGGCCGGGTCGGCGGACATGACGGTGGCGGCCTGCGCCAGCTTCTTGGACGCCTGGTATTCGCCGTCGGCCGAGATGATCCGGGCCCGGCGTTCGCGCTCGGCTTCGGCCTGGCGGGACATCGATCGCTTCATCGATTCTGGCAAGGAGATGTCCTTGACCTCGACCCGCTCCACCCGGATACCCCAGGGTTCCTCGGTGGGGGCGTCAATGACCTCCTTGAGCTTGGCGTTGATCTTGTCCCGCTCGGACAGCAGCTGGTCCAGGTCGCTGTGGCCGATCACCGATCGCAGCGATGTCTGGGCGACCTGGGACACCGCGAAGGTGTAGTCCTGCACGTTGATGAGCGCCTTGACCGGGTCGATGACCCGGTAGTAGACGACTGCATCCACCCGTACCGTTACGTTGTCGCGGGTGATGCCCTCCTGGCCGGGCACGGCCGCCACGATGATCTGCATGTTGACCTTGCGCAGCCGGTCGCTCACCGGGTTAACCCAGGTCAGCCCCGGTTGACGTAGGTCGGGCAGCATTTTGCCGAAACGAAAGACAATGCCTTTTTCGTACTGATTGATAACCTTGAAGCCGAACACCTCGGCCGCCCCATCCCCAGCGCATCATGCGCCGGGCTCGCCGGGCCGAAGACGGCGCCGACGTTACTGCCAGCGTTCGAAATGCCCTGAACCCAGCTCCATTATCGCACACCGCCGGGCGCGGCAGGCGCAGGCAGAACCGGGCGTTGGGCCAACGCGGTAGGACGGGCGTGGTAGTGTTGGGTCATTCTGGTTTGTAGTGGAAGTTCGTTGTGTGTCAAAGCGCCTGCGAAGTTCTGACAGCGGGCGCCGCGGATTTCCAGAGTCCGGCTTTTGAATACAGGCGGTCGCCGTAGTCCAGGATCCACACGTGTGGATCCCGAAGATCGTTCCAGTAGGAGAAAGCGCAAAAATGGCTCAGGGTACAGTCAAGTGGTTCAACGCCGACAAGGGCTATGGTTTCATCGCCCCTGACGACGGAACGAGCGACGTCTTCGTTCACCACTCGGTGATTCAGGCTGACGGTTACCGCAGCCTCCAGGACAACCAGCGGGTGGAGTACACCGCCAGCCAGGGCACCAAGGGTCCCCAGGCTGACAGCGTCCAGCCCATCTGACCGTCGTGCATCGCGGCGGGGCGCGCTTGCGCCCCGCCGCTTCGCTTTGCTATCCGGCCGCCATAATGCGCTGAGCGCGATGGCCTGCCATCCTGATTCCCATGCCATCCGCAGACCATGAAGACGTCCCCCGCGACCCCGCGTCGGCCGGGATGAAGCTGCTTGTGTCGTTCGGTGCCGCGGTCGCTTGCGGTGCGGCCGCCGCAGCGGCGGGCGCCGGCCGGACCGCGCCCCTGATCGGGTGGGACATCCTGGCCCTGGTCTTCTGCGGCTGGGTGTGGTCCGCCGTATGGCGGCTGGACGCGAAGGCGACGGCAAGCCACGCCACGCGTGATGAGCCCAATCGCGAGCTGGCTAGCCTCATCCTGCTCGGCGCGGCGATCGCCAGCCTGATCGCCGTTGGGGCGGTGCTGTTCAGGGCAGGCTCCGCCAGCGGGGACTTGAAGTACATGGAGGCCGGTTTGGCATTCGCCTCGGTCTTCGTGTCCTGGACCCTCGTGCACACGGTGTTCACCCTCAGATATGCGCGCCTGTACTACTCAGGCGAGCCCGGCGGGATCGACTTCAACGAAGCCGACCCCCCGGAATACAGCGACTTCGCTTACCTGGCGTTCACGATCGGCATGACGTTCCAGGTCTCCGACACCGACATCAAGGCCAAGCCGATCCGGCGGACGGCACTGCGGCACGCCTTGATGTCGTTCCCGCTGGTGGCCGTCATCATCGCAACGTCGATCAACCTCGTCTCCGGCCTGGCTAAATGACGGGCACCCCGGCCCCTCACGGCTATCAGGGGTAAGCCTGCCCAGGGAAAATCACCGGCCCGACGCCGCGCATGGCCTGGCCGCGGGCCTTAGCCAGTAGCGCCTTCGCCGCCTGAGGGCCGTTCTCGCCGGTTTCGGACATGCGGGCCGCGATGAGCCCCGCGACCAGCGGCGTCGAGAACGACGTCCCGCTCCAGCGGGCCATGCCGTCGAAGTCTCGCCACTGGCCCGCGTTCGGTGGCTCGGTGCACAGGTAACGCCCCTTGGCGAAGGCGTTGACCAGGCCCTCACCAGGGGCGAAGACGTCAACCCACGGCCCGTAGTTGCTGAATGACGCCCTAGCCTGCTGGTCAGCGCGCAGCGCGCCCACGCCGACGGCCCAGGGATAGGCGGCCGGCCAGAACGGGCGCCTGGATGAGTCGTTCCCCGCCGCTGCCACAAGTACTGTTCCGGCATAGCTTCGGAGCCGTTCTTCAACGATCTCGAAGCCCAGCGGCGGGATGTCATTTCGGCTGTTGGTGCCGAACGAGAGCGAGATGACCTCGGCGCCCATCTTGAGCACGTCGGTCAATTGCCTGACCAGGTTGGACTCGTAAATCGCACCCATTTTGACGAAAGTCCTGCCCACCCACACATCGGCTCTGGGCGCAATAGCCCGCGCGACGCCGGCGACGAACGTCCCGTGGCCCGCGTAGGGAAGGATGCGAGGCGGATAGCCCCCGATGGGGTTCTCCTTCTCGCCCTCGACACCTTCCAGCCATGCGTGCTCGGCATCCGCACCCGGGAGCAGGCCGCTGTCGAGAACCGCCACGAGCACGCCTGCGCCGTCGCGCGGTTCAGTGGACACGGCCGGGTCCGGCACCGCGCCGGCCGGAACCACCTCCGGCTCCGTCGCCGGACAGGTGCTGGTGGGGCAGACGTAGAGGATGTGATCCGGTGTCGCCACACCCTCACCGAGAGTCCGGTCGACCGCGGCGCAGACCTCCTCCGTGCTCCGGCCCTCGTCTGCGGCGAACTCCAGCCGGGTTAGGCCGCGTAGGTTGTTACCGTGCATCACGGGGACGCTGGACACCAGAGCCCTGACACGATCGACGTCGGCGTCGCGAACCAGCAGGGTACGGTCGCGATGGTGGTAATCCACCTCGCCTCGTTCTGCCCAGTTGCCCGGATAGGCCGCCGCCCCTTCCAGGCCATCCACAACATCAGGAATCCCGGACAAGATCAGGTTGATTTGCGCGTGCAGACGGCTCCGCAGTTCGTCATTGCTAGTCATCCGGACCCCCCTTTCCTTTGTTTGGTGTGGGGAACTGTCTAGCATTATCGGAGTGACGCCGGAAGATCCTGATACAGGAAACCTGTCGTCCGACCCGGCCCAGCTCCTGCCGCTTGCTCTATCACGTCCGAAGGACGCTCTGCTCGCCGCACGTGCCCTGCTGGCCGGTCGGGCCAGCGCGTATGACGCCTCGCTAGCTCACCAGGCGATTGGAATCGTATTGCGCGATCGCGGGGATCTCCGGAGCGCGATCCTCGAGCTGAGGACGGGGGTGAGGCTGGCCCGCGCGTCAGGCCTGCCCGAGCGCGAGGTTGACGTGCAGGCGACCCTGGGAGCGGCCCTCGCGTGGACAGGCCGCAGTCAGCAGGGGCTGGCCCTGCTGAACCGGGCGGTGGAGGCCGCGCGCGGCGACCTGACCGGTCGCGTACTCATGCGGCGCGCCTCTGTCTTGCGGGACCTCGGCCGCTTCCGCGAGGCACATCAGGACCTCAGCCGGGCACTGCCCTATTTCCGCCGGGCAGGCGACACGGTGTGGGAGGCGCGGTCGCTGATCCACCGGGCTGACATCTTCCTCGCACTCGGCCTCCCCGGCCGCGCCGGCGCGGACTACGTCCGGGCCGAGGAGCTGTTCGCGGCCAACGGACAGGAGTTCGAGTACGCCAAGGCCCGGCACAGTCTCGGACTGCTGGCGCTGGCCAGGGGCGACCTTCCGCAGGCGCTTGCCTATCTGGACGAAGCGGGGAACCGTTACGACACACTCGGCGAGACCCTTCCCGACCTGGCCATCGACCGCTGCTGGACGCTACTGGCCGCCGGGCTGGCCGGGGAAGCGGCGCAGGAGACTGACGCAGCGCTCAGCCGGCTGCCTCCAGGGGGAGGTATAGCGTATAGGAAGGCGGAGCTGCTGTTCGCGGCCGCCACCGTCGCCCTGGCCGCGGGTAACCCCGCCAATGCAAAGGAACGGGCAGGTCAGGCTCGTCGCCTGTTCCGTGCGCAGGCGCGGGCCCTTTGGGAGGCACGCGCAGGTCTCGTGCATGCCCAAGCGAGGTTCGCGGCCGGGGAGCGTTCCGCTGCCTTGTTCCGGTATTCCGAGCAGGTCGCCGCCGATCTTGAGGCGTCCCGGGCCGACGAGGCGATGCAGGCGCACCTGCTCGCCGGGCGCATCGCCTTGAGCCGGGGCAGCGTGGCCCAAGCCGACCCGCACCTCGAGCGCGCCGCGACGTCGCGACGCCGCGGGCCGCCGCTGCCCCGGAGCGTCGCCTGGCTGGCCCGGGCCCTCCAGGCCGACGCGCGAGGCAACCCCCGGGCCACCGTCATGGCCTGCTCCCGCGGGCTCGACGCCCTCGAGGAGCATCAGATGCGGCTCGGGGCCACCGAGTTGCGCGCGTACGGCACGGCGCACGGTGCCGAGCTCGCCACGCTGGCCCAGCGTGACGCGCTCCGGCGGGGCGACGTCCGTCGGCTGCTGTTCTGGAGCGAGCGATGGCGGGCGACCGCGCTGGCCGCCCGGAGCACATCGTCCGGGGAGGACAAGACCCTAGTGGCCGAGCTCGAAGCGCTGCGCGGCGTGAGCCGGCTCCTCAGGGCGACCGAGATGGCCGCCTCGCGCCGGAACGCCCTGGAGCGCGAGCGGCGGCGGCTCGAGGCGGCGGTCCAGGCCCGCACGCGCAGGCTGCCCGGCAGCCACAAGCCCGGGGAAGGCCAGTTCGACCTGGACGAGATCTTCGCCGAGCTCGGCCCGAACACGCTGATCGAACTCGTCACGGTGGACAGCGAGCTGCACGTGGTCGTGGTCGCGGGCCGGCGGGTCCGCCTGCACACGGTGGGCAGCGTTCCCGAACGCGAGGTCCAGATGAGCCGCTTCGCGCTACGCCGCCTCACCCGTGGTCGCCGGCAACCCGGCGACGAGCTCCTGCTGAAGCACCGAGGCGCCAGGCTCGAGGCCTCGCTGCTCGGCGGCGCGGCCGCCGAACTCGGGGACGGCCCGGTCGTGGTGATACCGCCGGGCCGGCTCCGGGCGGTGCCGTGGACGCTCATGCCGTCGTTGCGCGATCGCGTCGTGACCGTGGCGCCATCCGCGTCGACCTGGCTGCGGGCACGTGGCATGCGGCCGCCGTCCCCGCGGCGCGTCGCCCTCGTCACCGGACCCGGGCTGGCCACCAAGGGCGCGGAGGTCGAGCCACTGCGCTCTCGCTATCCCGGGGCCGTGCTGCTCGGCCACGGCACCGCGACGGCCGGCCGGGTGCTCACCGCCCTGGACGGCGCATGGCTGGCGCACATCGCGGCCCACGGCACGTTCCGGGCTGACAACCCCATGTTCTCGTCCATCCTGCTCGACGACGGGCCGCTGATCGTGCACGACTTCGAGCGCCTGGGCCGCGCGCCGTACCAGATGGTCCTGGCTGGCTGCGACTCCGGAGTCGCCGCGCCGGTAGGCGCCGACGAGCTCCTGGGCCTGGTCAGCAGCCTGATCCCGCTCGGCGCGGCCGGAATCGTAGCCAGCATCCTGCCCGTCAACGACATCGCCGCGGTGCCTATCATGCTGGCTCTGCACGACGCTCTGCAACGAGGTGCCATGCTCCCCGAAGCGCTTCTGGCCGCACGCCGGGCGGCCGACGACGATCCGCTCGCCGAGGCGACGGCGCACTCCTTCCTGGCTCTCGGCGCCTGAAATCTTCGACAGGAAGCTGCTGCGCAGCCTCACGGCGGCGGGATGAGCGCGGGTCAAGCCGTCAGATGGCCTCCACCTTGGGGTAGGCGGGCTCCCATATGGCCTGGCGCAGCCGCGCGGGCAGGTCATCGAGCGGCACGTCGGACAGTCCCTCGGCGTGGGCGGCCCGGGCGACGGCTTCCGCGACCGCGGCGGACACCTCGCGCAGGCTGGTGACCGGGGGCAGCACGGCGGCGCCCGGCGTGGCGGCGTCGGTCAGCCCGGCCAGCGCGTGGGCCGCCGCGGCCAGCATGCCGTCGCTGACGCGGCGGGCCCGGCTGACGGTGACTCCGAGCCCGAGGCCGGGGAAGATGAGCGCGTTGTTGGCCTGGGCCACCTGGTACTCGACTCCGTTATAGTCCACCGGCGGGAACGGACTGCCGGTCGCGATCAGCGCCCGGCCGCCGGTCCAGGCGATCAGGTCAGCGGCCTGGGCCTCGGAGTGCGAAGTCGGGTTGGACAGCGGCATGATGATCGGCCGGTCGACGTGGGCCGCCATCTCCGTGACGATCGCCTCGGAGAAGGCACCGGGCTGGGTCGAGGTCCCGATCAGCGTGGTGGGCCGGATGCGCATCACTACTTCGGCGAGGCCGATGCGGCCGTCCTGGTCGTGCTGCCAGCCGGAAACCTCGGCGGCCGGCCGTGCGTAAGGCACCTGGAAGTCCCGCAACTTCCCGGGATAGTCGCTGGTCAGTAGGCCCTTGCTGCCCAGCGCGTAGAACCGTGCGGTGGCCTCGTCCGGGCTGAGGCCCTCGTCGATCATGACCTGACGCAGCGCATCCGCGATCCCCACCCCGGCGGTGCCGGCCCCGTGGATCACCACCGTCTGATCGCGCATCCGGGTCCCGGTGGCCCGGACCGCGCCCACCGCGGCGGCCAGCACCACGGCGGCGGTGCCCTGGATGTCGTCGTTGAAGGTGCAGCAGGTACCGGCGTACTTCATCAGAATGCGATGGGCGTTGGCGGCGCCGAAATCCTCCCAGTGCAGCAAGGCGTTCGGGAACAGCCGGGTGGCGGTGCTGACGTAGGCCTCGATCAGCTCGTCATACCGTTCGCCCCGCACCCGCGGGTTCCGGATGCCCAGGTACATCTCCTCGCCCAGCAGGCCCTGGTTGTCGGTTCCGGTGTCCAGCACGACCGGGATGATGCGGCGGGGGTGCAGGCCGGCCGCCGCAGTGTAGACGGCCAGCTTCCCGACCGCGATCGCGATGCCGCCCACGCCCCAGTCACCGATGCCCAGGATGCCCTCCGAGTCGGTGGCCACGATCAGGTCCACGTCATCGGGACCCAGGCCGTAATTGCGGAAGGCCGTCTCTACCTGGTCGGGATGATCCACCGACAGGTACACCCCGCGCGGACGGCCGAACTCCAGGCTGTACCGCTCGATCACGGTCCCCACCGTCGGGGTGTACACGATCGGCAGCATCTCGGAGATGTGCTCGGTCAGCAGCCGGTAGAACAGCACCTCGTTGCGGTCCCGCACGTGGCCGAGAAAGATGTTCTTGGCCAGGTCGTCGGGCTGGCGCAGGTACTGCGCGCGGACCCGGTGCAGCTGCCCCTCGATCGTCGACACGCCGTCGGGTAGCAGGCCGGTTAGCCCCAGCGCCTCCCGTTCGGCCAGCGTGAACGCGGTGCCCCGGTTCAGCATCGCCGACGTGAGCACCGAGCGGCCTCGCAGCCGGACCCGCGCCACCATGCCCTCGGGTGTCCAGGCGAGCTCAAACGGACGATCCGACATCACATCACCTCGAGTCGCGGCAAACGTTCGTGTGCCAAGAAGTAACACACGAAAGATCTTTTTTACACCGAACGGACCGTGGTGCTTGATTCGACGGAACTTCCACCGCGCCTGCGGGTGGCCTCAGTTGGCTACAGCCCAGGCCTGGTCAGTCGAACGAAGGCTTACGATCCCTGCTCCGCTTGAGCTCGAAGAAGCCGTCTGTCCCGGTCACCAGGGCTACCCCGTCCCACAGCCGGCCGGCGGCCTCACCGCGGGGCGCGGGCGTGACGACGGGGCCGAAGATGGCGTTGCCCTGGATGCGGATCACCGGGGTGCCCACGTCCAATCCGACGTCATCGAACGCCTCGTTGTGCGAGTCCTTGATCAGCTGATCGAATTCGGTGCTCTCGGCCGCGCTGGCCAGCGAAGCGGGCAAGCCCGCCTCGGCCAGGGCCTCCGGGATCACCTCCGGATCCTCCCGGCGTCCCTGGACGTGGAACCGCGTGCCGATGGCGGTGTACAGCGGCCCGAGTACGCCGGGGCCGCTGTGCTGGGCGGCGGCCGCGCAGACCCGTATCGGTCCCCAGGCGCGGCTCATCCGTTCCAGGTAATCCTCGGTCAGGCCCTTGCCCTCGTGCTGGACCAGGTTCAGGTAGGCCAGCGACATGATCCGCCAGTCGACGCGCACCGGCCGGACCTTCTCCACCTCCAGCATCCAGCGGGAGGTGATCCAGGCCCATGGGCATAGCGGATCAAACCAGAACTGCACGTCTTCTTGCGGCTGTCCCGTCACGCCTGCGGCAACAGCGTCCCGCGGCCGGGTATTCCCGTCGCGGCGGACGCATCCACGCTATAGGACGGCGTTGGCGAGCAGGCCGATCTGGTCGGGCGAGGCGGTGGTCGGGACGAAGATGAGCTCGTCACAGCCGACCGAGGCGAAGGCGGCGGCGTAGTCCTTGGCCATCTCGGCGGTTACGGCGGCGCCTGCCGCGATCTGCCTGGCGACATCGCCGAGCCAGTTGTAGTAGTGCAGGAGGTAGTTGTCCGCGTGGTTACGGGCCTCAGGCCCGAGTGCGAAGTAGGCGAGCGAGAGCTTGCGCGGTTTCCCCGGGCGGCCCGCCTCCTGCCACGCCTTGTCGACGCTGGCCGCGGCCTGGGCGAACATGTCCGGCGTGCCGCCGCCCATGATCCAGCCGTCGCCGAGCAGGGCCACCCGCCGGAAGCTGGCTTCGGCCGAGCCGCCGAGGATCAGCTCGGGGCCGCCGCGCCGCACCGGTTCGGGGCCGATCGCGCCGGCGTAGCCGTACCTCTCACCGGACCAGATCCGCTTCATCTCGGTCAGCTGCTGGTCCAGGCGGCGCCCCTTGCCCGTGGTCGGCAGCGCACTAGCGGTGAAGTCATCGTCACGCCCGCCGAGTCCGAGGCCGAGCACCAGGCGCCCGCCGGACAGCCGGTCGAGCGAGGCCGCCTGCTTGGCGAACAGGGCGGTATTGGAGTACAGCGGCGCCAGCAGCACGCTGGTGGTCAGCCGGATCCGGCTGGTGACCGCGGCGGCGGCGGACAGGGCGACTATTTCCTCGTAGTTCTGGTACACGATCCGGCCGATCGTGCCGAGCGTGCTGAAGCCGGCTTTCTCCGCGTTCTTGGCCCAGTCGATGAGCCTCCTGCCCTCGGTCCCCGGCACCGTGTTGGGCAAGCCGATCCCGATCTCCACGCACTACCTCCGCTGGCGCCGCTGTCGGACGATTTAGGTCCCGGTCAATCCAAGCATGCTGGCCCCATCCCCCCTGGGGCCGGGGCTAGGAACCGGCGGGATGCCAGCGGCTGACCGTCAGGCGGGAAAACCCGGAGGTGGCGTCGACGTAGAACCGGGACTTGGCGGTGGCCCAGTCGGGCGGGGTCAGTACCGTGCCGCCCGCGACCCCTGTCAGGTTCTGGCCGTCGACCGACACGAAGGCAGCGCCGCCGCCCACCGTCACCTGGGCGGGCACGCCGCCGGGCAGGCTGAGCAGGAACTGGCTCGCCCCGCCGGCGAGCAGGAAAGGCAGCGTCCCGGCGGGTTTGGGCAGGCTCACGTCCAGGATGTCAGAACCCGCCGTCACGGCGATCCCGCCCACCTTGCCGCCGCGCAGGTCGGCTTCGGTGCGCTGGGTACCGCCCGCCAGGTCCAGGCTCCACGTGACGGCCGAGTTGAGCACCACCTTCACCGCGTAGCCGGAGCCCCGGCCAGGGCCGGCGCTGGCGAGGGAGAGCACGATCAGTCTGGAGCCGGAAAGTACCGGCCGGACCGGAGCATCAGCCGGCGTCCAGACCCGCAGCAGGGTGCCGCCGAGCTTGCCGACGCTGATCTCGAGAACTGGCGTCCCGCTGGTGACCTTGAGCGCGGCACTGGTCCGCCCGGCCGTGGACATGGATGCGATGTGCGACGGGGTGGACGTCGTGAGGGCGAGGGCCGCACCACCGCCCGTCACTGCGGCGGCCATGGCCGCTACCGCGAGGATGACGCCGTGGCGGGTGAGCAAGCCGGATATACCGCGCACGGTTTCACCCTAGGGCGTTCCCCGCACCCCTGACGAGCGCGCGGCGCTCCCGACAGAAAACGTTTAGATGTCGCCGCGGGCCATGCCGATCAGGCGGTCAAGCACGGCGCCGTTGCTGACCCGCAGGCCATCGTGCTCGTACTCGCTGGTCACCCAGGCTTGCAGGCCGCGGATGGCCCGGGTGGTCTGCATGGAGAGCTCGCGATCCACGTACATGTCGTTGTAGTAGACGGCGGCGGCCACCGGTACCTCATTAGCCGCCAGCCGCGTGGAGTCGTACAGAGGCGGCCAGTCATCTCGTTCGGCCAGGATGTCGGCGGCCGCCCGCAGCGGGCGCAGCACCGGGTCTGCGTCGATCATCCACGGGTAGATCATCTCGCCGGTGAAGTACAGCGGATCGGACCCAGAAACCAGCGGGTCGAACTCCCGGAACTCCGCCCTGATCCGCTGCGCGGACCACCGTGTCGCGCACCCTTGAGCGTACGCCGCCTCGTGCAGGAGTGCGTACAGCGGCCCGGTGGCGAAGCTGAGCTCGTTCATCATGGCGTACAGGAAGGCATCGGAAAGCTCGTCGCCGGCGAACGGATCCTCGAGCAGGTAATGCAGCGCGTGGCTGCCGCCGCTCTGCCCGAGCATGGCGCCCGCCGACTGGAACGCCGCCACGGAAAGCGGCGCGCCGTCCGGCAGCCGGACGTCGCGGGTCGCCAGGTACTCGGCCACCCGGCGGGCCTGGGCCACGTCGTCTGGGTATCGCTCGTAGTGCGCGGCGTTCTTGGCGGCCACGGTGCGGTAGGTGCGCCGGTAGATGTCGTCGGCGGTCACGCTGAGTCCGGGCAGCCCGCCGGTGATGAACGCCTCCCGGATGCCGTGCGGCGCGAACGACAGGTAGGTGACGGTACACATGCCGCCGAAACTTTGCCCGAGCACACTCCACGGCTCGTCGGTCAGCTCGCGCCTGATCAGTTCGGCGTCGAGCACGATGCTGTCGGCCCGGAAGTGCGTCAGGTAGTCGGCCTGGGCCTGCGGAGCGAGACGGGCCAAGGTCCGGCGGTTCGCCGGGCAGGACCGGCCCGTGCCGCGCTGGTCGAGCAGCAGCACCCGGTAATCGTTGAGCGCGCGGTCCAGCCAGGATTCCCTGCCTTCAGGCCGCTGCGCCCCGAACCCGGGACCGCCCTGCAGGAACAGCAGCCAGGGCAGGTCCGCATCGGCCTTGTCGGCGGCCACGACCTCCCGGGCGAACACCTCGATCTGCTCGCCGTCCGGCCGCTGGTGGTCGAGCGGGACGCTGAAGAAGCGGTCGGTGAGCACGGCACCTGGGTGGCGGAAGCTGGTCACGATCCGACCGTACTAGGGTCGTCGTCATGGGAAGCGGAACTCGGCCAGTCAGCGTGGCCGAGCGGCGGGCACGGCTGGCGGTCCGGCACCACCTGGCGGAGCGGGCCCGCACCGTTACCGACGCCGTGACGGATATCGTCGCCTTGCACGGCACCGACCCCGCCTCGGTCTATCTGTCCGCTTGGGCCCGCACGAGCCCGCCGGGCGCCGGCCAGATCTCCGCCGGCCGAGCCGCCATCGAGCACGCGCTGTACGAAGAGTGCTCGCTGGTACGGATGCTAGGCATGCGCCGGACCGTATTCGTGGTGCCCGCCCTCCTGGCCCCGGTGATCCAGGCCGCCTGCACCGACCAGATCGCCGAACGCCTGCGCAGACAGCTCACACAGGTCGTGCGGGAAGCGGGCATCGCCCCGGACGCGGCGACCTGGCTCAAGGATGTCGGGGAGGCCACCGTGCGCGCGCTGGCCGAGCGAGGCTCCGCGACCGGGGCGGAACTGGCCGCATCCGAGCCGCGGCTGCGCACACAGATCGTGGCCGCCGCGGACAATCCCTACGGCGGCGCGGTGAACCTGACCAACAGGCTGCTCACCCTGCTGTCCGCCGAAGGGCTGATCGTACGCGGCCGCCCGCGCGGAGGCTGGACCTCTACCCAGTTCGCCTGGTCCGTTGCCCGCCATCAGGCGGATCTGACGGCAGCTGACGCGCGGGCTGAGCTGGCGCGCCGATGGCTGCTGGCGTTCGGCCCGGCGCTGGTCTCCGACCTGCAGTGGTGGACGGGCTGGACCGCAGGGCAGGTCAAGCAGGTACTCAGCCAGCTGGAGGTCACCGAGGTGGACCTCGACGGCGCGCCGGGCATCATGCTCACCGCCGACGACTTTGCCGCCACGCCGGTCCACGACACGGGCCAGCGGGCAGCGCTGCTGCCCGCCCTCGACCCCACCCCGATGGGCTGGCGCGAACGGGCCTGGTACGTCGGCGGGCACGCGGCGGCATTGTTCGACCGGTCGGGGAACATCGGCCCCACGGCCTGGTGGGACGGCCGGATCGTCGGCGGCTGGGCCCAGCGCAAGGACGGCGAGATAGTGGTCCGGCTGCTCGAGGACATCGGCGCCGAGGCTTCGGCGGCGATCGCCGCCGAAGCCCGGCGGCTCGGCGATTGGATCGGCGCCGGCCCGGTCACCCCGCGTTTCCGTACCCCGCTGGAACGCGAGCTTGCCGGTTAGGACTCCCCGCGCCGTTTTTATTACGATTCCGCCCGCGACACATGAAAGCCGGAGGGAGGGAACGTTACCGGCATGGTTATCTTCATCATCTGGCTCCTGATCGTCGGACTGATCGTCGGCGCCATCGCGCGGCTGCTTCTCCCCGGCCGGGACCCTATCGGAATCTTCGGCACCATCGTCGTCGGCATCGTCGGCTCTTTTATCGGCGGATTCCTCGAGAACCTCGTTGAGCACCACACGCTGAGCGTTCACAGCTTCCACGCGACGGGCCTCATCGGGTCGGTCATAGGCGCATTCGTGCTGCTACTCCTGCTGCGGCTCACTGGCCTGGAACCCGGCCGCCGCCGCTGACAACCGCCGGAACACCGGGGACGGGCTCGGCAGCCGTCCGTCGCGGCCGGGGGTGCACTGAAGGGTGATACGCGCGGCCGCGTCAGGCAGGAACGGCGTGAGCACCCGGCCAAGCACCGAACAGGCATCCAGCAGCACGCCGAGCACCGCGTCGAGCCGCTCCCCGGCCGCGAGATCCCCCGTCCGTTCGGCCTTAGCCAGCTCCCAGGGGCGGACCCGGTTCACGAACCGGTTCGCCTCAGCCGCGATGGCCCAGACCGCCGCCGTGGCCTGCCGGAAGTCGAAATCCGCGAGCGCCGCGCCGATCGCGTCGTCCGCCTGGCGGCACGCCGCCTCAACCTCCTCCCCGCCGGCTATCCCGGATCCAGGCCGAACACGGCCGTCGCGGTACTTGCCGATCATGGCGGCCGCGCGGTTGACCAGGTTGCCCAGGCCGTTGGCCAGTTCACCGTCGGCCCGGGCGATCAGCCGGCCGACGGTGAAGTCCGCGTCGCCCACCCGCGGCACTTCGCGGAGCAGCCACCAGCGCACGGCGTCGGCGCCGTACTCGGCGGCCAGCGCGGCGGGTTCCGCGCTGGGCACGGCGGCGGACTTGCTGATCTTCCGGCCGCCCGCGGTCAGGTAGTCGTGCACGAAGATGCCGGTGGGCAGCGGCTGACCCGACGACAGCAGCATGGCCGGCCAGTAGACGGCGTGAAACCGCAGTACGCCCTTGCCGAGCAGGTGGATGCGTTCTCCTTCACCGGCCCACCAGCGCCGGTAGGCGTCGCCGTCATGGCCGTAGCCCAGCGCGGTGACGTAGTTGCACAGGGCGTCGAACCACACGTAGATCACCTGGCCGGGGTCGCCGGGCACGGGAATGCCCCAGCCGCCGGCCCTCATCGCGGGCCGCGACACCGAGAAGTCCTCCAGGCCGCCGTCGATGAACGCGAGCACTTCGTTGCGGCGGCCGGCGGGCTCGATACGCAGCCGTCCGGTGGTGATCGCCGCTCGCAACGGTCCGGCGTACCGGGACAGGCGGAAGAACCAGTTCTCCTCGGTGACCTGCTGCGGTACGGCCTCGTGCTCGGGACAGCGTCCGTCACGCAGGTCGGCGGCCGCGTAGAACTGCTCGCAGCCGGTGCAGTACAAGCCTTCGTACCGCCGGCGGTACAGGTCCGCCGAGCAGGCCCGCCAGAACCGTTCGACGCCGGGCCGGTGCCGGGGGTCGCGGCTGGTGCGGATGACGTCGTCGATGCTCAGCGACAGCGCGTCGCCCAGCGCCACGAACGCTTCGGCGTTGCGGTCGACGAACTCCCGCACCTCGACCCCGGCCGCCTGCGCGGCGAGCACGTTCTTCAGCGAGTTGTCGTCGGTGCCGGCCTGGAACCTTACGGCCTCGCCGCGCCCGCGACGGAAACGAGCCAGCACGTCGGCCTGCACGAACTCGAGCACGTGCCCCATGTGCGGGTGCGCGTTCACGTAGGGAATCGTGGTGGTGACATAGGTATGCGGCGCGGTCATCGCAGCCTCCTTCAGGGGGCTCCGAGCGCCTATACACGTCGAGGCCCCGTCGCAGGGCCTCGGAAACGAAATGTCCGGACGCGTCAGTGGCCCCGCGCGCGGGGCATCATCACCTGTCGTCCGTAAGTGTTCACACCTTCAAGCATACCGCCCCGATCCAGGCGCCAGCATTATCGCTCGATAGGTTGTGCCGGTGCGACTAGGCGTAAACGTGCCGAACTTCGGTCCAGGCACCAATCCGGACGTGTTGCGGCGCTGGGCCCTGACGGTGGAAGGCCTCGGCTTCGACCTGCTGATGATGTCCGACCACATCGCGGTCACGCCCGACGTCGCGGAGCAGTACCCGGCGCCGTTCTACGAGCCGTTCACCACGCTGTCCTGGCTGGCGGGCGTCACCCGCCGGGTCCGGCTCGGCACCACGGTGATCGTCGTGCCCTACCGGCATCCGCTGCTGATCGCCAGGATGGCCGCCAACCTCAACGACCTCAGCGGCGGCCGGCTGGTCCTCGGCGTCGGCGTCGGCGGGTTCCGGCAGGAGTTCGACGCCCTCGGCGTCCCGTTCCGCGAGCGCGGCCGGCTGACCGATGAGCACCTGCTCGCGATCCGGGCCGCCTGGCAGGACGACGGGGACTACCGGAGCGGGCAGATCCCGGTCTGGATCGGCGGCAACAGCGACGCGGCGCTCCGCCGGGCCGTCCGGATGGGCGACGCCTGGCACCCGCTGCGGTTCACCCCTGGCTGGATGGCCGAGGCGGCGAACCGCCTAGCGGCCAGCGCCGCCGAGCAGCAGCGGCCGCAGCCCGCGCTGATGCCGCGCATCGCGCTGCGCCTGACCCAGGCGCCCATCACCGGTGACGCCCGGCTGGCCGGTCACGGCACGATCGACCAGATCACCGAGGACCTCGGCCAGCTGCGCTCGCTCGGCGCCGGCACCGTGGTACTCGACCCGTTCAACGGCGATCACCAGGAAACGGCGCATCCGGAGACGGCGTGGCAGGCGCTGGCGACCGTAGCCGAGCGCTGGAACCAGCAAGAACCAAAAGACATTGATCCCGAACGGAGCTGAGGTGACACATACCGAGCCTGCGGACGGTAGTCCGGGCGGCGTCGCCCCGGAAGACCTGCCGCACCTGCGCCGCTGCGTGGAGCTGGCGGCCGAGGCCGTGGACGCCGGGGACTTCCCGTTCGGTTCGGTGCTCGTAGCGGCGGACGGCCGGGCCCTGTCGGAGGATCGCAACCGCGAGAACACCATGGGCGATGCGACCCGCCATCCGGAGTTCGAGCTGGCCCGCTGGGCCGCGGCCAACATGACGGCGGCTGACCGGGCCGCCGCCACCGTCTTCACCTCGGGGGAGCACTGCCCGATGTGCTCGGCGGCACACGCCTGGGTGGGACTCGGCCGCATCGTATACGTGAGCTCGTCTGAGCAGCTGATGGCGTGGCTCGCCGAGCTGGGAGTACCTTCGTCTCCGGTGCGCGCGCTGGCGGTCAGCCAGATTGCCCCGGGACTGGAAGTGCAGGGCCCGGTACCGGGCCTCGACGAGCAGGTCCGCGAACTGCACCGCCGCTTCCACAGCTGATGCCGTCCCGGACCGGGCAATTCTCAGGCCATCGGCGTGTCGTTTTGCCTGAATGGCGCCCTTATGAGAATCGTAAGAGCGATGTAACCAACGATTCTCTCACCTCGCAAGACTGTCAGCAGGCACACTGGAAGCAGAAAGGGGGGGACCCCGGACCATGGGCGAGGGCAGCGTCGTGACCTGGGCGGACGCCGTTGCGGATCCGCCAGGTATGTCGGCTTCATGGCCGTTGTCGACTTCCCTGCCGCTGGGAGCCCTGCCGGGTGCTACGCCGTGCGCACGCCTGCACGCCCGCGCCGTGCTGACCGAATGGGGCCTCGATGACCTGGCCGAGGCCGCCGAGCTCATCGTCAGCGAACTGGTCACCAATGCCGTCCGGGCTTCGACGGGTCCCGACGGCAGGCCTCGTTACGACGCGTCTGGGCTGCCGGTCGTGGTCCTGCGGATGGCCAGCGACCACATCAGGCTCCTGATCGAGGTCTGGGACGGCATCCCGGGCGCGCCCGCGGCCGCGCACCCCGGGCCCGACGACGAGAGCGGGCGCGGCCTGATGCTGGTCGCGGCGCAATGCGACCGCTGGAGCTGGCAGACCGTCCCCGGCTGGCCCGGCAAGGTCGTCTGGGCTGAGTTGCACAGCCAGTGACAGCTTGGGCCGCCGGGTTTCACCCGTTGGGGGTGAGGTCCTCCCGGCGGGGCCGCACTACAGTCGGCAGGTGCACGTGATCCTCACTGCGGCCGCACCCGAGGCGTCGGCTGGGACGTTCAACGAGCTGATGGATCACGTGGCCCAGGGTTTCGAGGCACTGGGAGTCGCCATCCTGGTCGTCGGCGTGATCTGGTCCTTCGTGCTGGGGGCGATGGCCACGCGGCGGTCCGGGTGGTCGTCCACGGCTTACCTGGTCCTGCGCCAGGCATTCGCCGGGACCCTGCTGCTCGGGCTGGAGGTCCTGGTCGCCGCCGACCTGATTCGCACCGTCGCGGTCGCGCCCACCCTGCAGAATGTCTACGTGCTCGGGCTGATCGTGGTGATCAGGACGTTCCTGAGCTTCTCGCTGGAAATCGAGATCGAGGGCGTTGCGCCGTGGCGGCGGGCCTTGTTGGGCGGCGCGGAGACGATCCGCCGGGCCGCGGCTAGCGCGGTGGGGTCCGAGACGCCGCCCTGACCCGGACCGCGTCGCCGACGTGGATCCGGCCAGGGCGCAGCACCTCGGCGTAGACGCCGGCGCACGGCTCAGGAGCGAGCCCGGCCAGCGGCGTGACCCGGTTGTGCCGGGCCAGCACCCGGAGGGCCTCGGCGTCACAGGGCAGGGCACCGTGGGCCAGCGTGGGCACAGCGCACCGGGGAGTACGGGCGATCACGCGCA
>CAWJGE010000027.1:0-80978 GCA_963842265.1 uncultured Actinomycetota bacterium | reverse complement strand
TCGACCCTGGACACCAGAACTTAACCTTCTGGCCCACATCTGTCCACCTACCGTTTGCCCGCAGGTACCACCGACGCCGGCAAACTGTACTGGCACGCTACGGTTTGCACGCTGACCGGCTGTCGGGGCTGCTCATGCGGCCGAGGAAACATATAAAAACCATAAGGAGTACCTGATATGCCACTTGGACGCAGACGGCGGGTCGCGACGGTGGGAGCTGCCGCCGTGGCGACAGCCCTGGCCCTCGCCGCATGCTCCTCGTCGAGTTCCTCGTCCACCCCGGCGAGCGGCGGCAGCAGCTCGTCGAGCAGCGGCTCGTCCTCGTCGAGCGCCGCCCTCAGCGGCACGCTCAACGGGAGCGGATCGACGCTCCAGCTCATCTACCAGCAGGCGGCCATCTCGGCCTTCAAGTCGGTCCAGTCCGGCATGACGGTCAACTACGGCGCCGGCGGTTCGGGCAAGGGACGCACGGATCTGGCCTCGGGGGTTGTCAACTACGCGGCCTCGGACTCGCCGATCCCGGCCTCCCAGGAGGCGAACTTCAACGGCAAGACGGTGCTGTACTTCCCCGTCTTGATCGCCCCGGTCACGGTCTCGTACAACCTGTCCGGCCTCAGCGAGCCGTGCAGCTGTCGGCGCCGGTCCTCGCGGAGCATCTTCTCCGGCCAAGATCACGACGTGGAACAACTCGGCGATCGCGGCGGACAACCCCGGGGTTACCCTGCCCAGCACCCCGATCACCATCGCAGTCCGCTCCGACTCCTCGGGCACCACGCAGAACTTCTCCCAGTTCCTGGTCGATGCCACAGGGGACGCGATGGACGCTCGGCACCAGCTCGACCATCAAATGGCCCTCCACCGCCCGCGCCGGCAACGGCAACGGCGGGGTCGCGTCAGATCATCAAGTCCACCCCAGGGGCCATCGGCTACGTGGACTACTCCGACGCCAAGGCCTCCGGGCTGACCTTCGCCTCGATCAAGAACTACTCCGGCAGCTACGTCGCGCCCTCGCCTGTCGGCGGCCTCGGCGGCCGGGAGCCGGCTCACCGTCGCGCCGAACCTGACGTTCCACGCGGTCTGATTCGCCGAACGCTCAGGCTCGTACCCGATCACCTACCAGTCGTGGGTCCTGGTCTACGCGACGCAGCCGAACGCGAACGACGCGGCGATGCTCAAGGCCTACATTGGCTACCTGATCGGGGCCGGCCAGCAGCTGCTGGGCAACCTGGGTTACGCGCCGCTGCCGTCTAGCCTGCAGCAGATGGCCCAGGCGCAGCTGAGCAAGATCACCATCTAGCGAAGAGGGTTGACGTGGCGCAGGCAGATCAGATGGCTCGCCGTCGTGAGCACTATTACGCGGGCGGATCCGGCCACCCCGGCCGGATCCGCCCGCGCCCTGTCAGAGCGGCGGCCGCTCGGCGACCGCAGCTTCCGATCCTCGCGCTCGCGTGCGGCCTGCTGGTGCTGGTGATCCTGGTCCTGATCGCGGTCACGACCAGCCAGCAGGCCTCGTCGTGGTTCTCCACCGAGGGCTGGAAGATCTTCACGAACAACTGGAACCCCGCGGCCAACCAGTACGGCGCGCTGGCCTTCATTTACGGCACGGCCATCACGGCGGTGATCGCGCTCGTCATGGCCGTCCCGGTCAGCGTGGGCATCGCCCTGCTGCTGACCGAGGTCGTGCCGTACCGGTGGGCACGGCCGATCGTGTACGTGGTCGACCTGCTGGCCGTGGTCCCGTCGGTGGTCTGGGGCCTGTGGGGCATCCTGGTATTCGCACCGTGGCTGCAGCACATCTACACCGACATCGCCGCCGGCGTCAACGGCGTGCCGGTGCTCGGCTCGCTGTTCGGGCAGCCGGTGAGCGGGGCCTCGTTCTTCACCGCCGGCATCATCCTGGCCTTCATGATCACGCCGATCGTGACCTCGCTGTCGCGCGAGGTCATCGCGACCGTGCCGACCATCGACAAGGAGGGCGCGTACGCGCTGGGCGCCACCCGGTGGGAGATGATCCGCGGCGCCGTCTTGCCGCACAGCCAGGGCGGCGTCGTCGGGGCGGTGCTGCTCGGGCTGGGCCGGGCCATGGGCGAGACGATCGCGGTCGCGCTGGTCATCGGCTCCTCGCCCATGATCACCTCGCACCTGTTCGCCCCCGGCTACAACATGCCCGCGGTCATCGCGAACCAGTTCGGCGAGGCCTTCGGCCTGTCCCGCGCCGCGCTGATGGGGATCGGCGTGCTCCTGTTCGTCTTCACGATCATCATCAACGTCCTAGCCCGGGGGATCGTGGAACGCAACGCCCGGCGGAAGCGGGGTGCCTGATGGCTGTCGTCACCGCTGAACCGCAGCAACCCGACCTGCGAGAGGCGAAGGGCTGGCGGCGCACCAAGAACCGCATCATGACCAGCCTGATGGTGGTCTCGTTCATCCTCGTGATCATCCCGCTGGGGTTCGTCCTGTTCACCGTGATCGCCAAGGGCGCCTCGATCATCAGCTGGTCCTTCCTGACCGGCGGCCCGATCCCGTCGATCGTCGCGCCCGCGGGCGTGGGCGGGATGGGGCCCGCGGTGCTCGGCACGATCGAGATCACCGTGCTGGCCACGGTCATAGCCGTGCCGCTCGGCATCCTCGGCGCGGTCTACCTCAACGAATACGGCGGCAAGAACTGGCTCGCGGCGCTCATCGGGTTCATGAGCGACGTGATGACCGGCGTGCCCTCGATCATCATGGGCCTGTTCATCTTCACGATCTGGGTGCTGCACTTCGGCTTGTCCGGCCTGGCCGGCGCCTTCGCCCTGGCCTGCCTGATGCTGCCGATCGTGATCCGCTCCAGCTATGAGATGCTGCGGCTGGTGCCGAACTCGCTGCGCGAAGGCAGCTATGCCCTCGGCGCCACCAAGGCCCGCGTGACGGTGACCGTGGTACTGCCCGCGGCGATCGGCGGGATCGTCAGCGGCGCGCTGCTCGCCGTCGCCCGGGCCGCAGGAGAGACGGCGCCGCTGCTCTTCTGCATCGGCGCGGCGGCCTCGGCGAACAAGAATGTGTTCAGCGGCGCCAACACGGCGCTGCCCTCGCAGATCTTCGCGAACGCGAACCAGCCGTACGTTGGCGCGCAGGACCGCGGCTGGGGCGCGGCGCTCACCCTGATCGCCCTATGCTTCATCCTCATGATCGTGGCCCGCCTCGTCACCGCCCGATTCGCCAGGTACTCTCGCTAGGAAGGTCATGGAACAGTCTGAGCAGAACGTCGCCACTATTCGCTGCCCAAGCCTGCGGCCCTACAGCCGCGGGTCAGACGCGAGCCCCGGTCTCCGATACGCCTAGCGCGTCGGGACGGGTGCACCCTCTTCAATACGAAGAACGTCTCGATCTACTACGGCTCCTTCCGGGCCGTCACGGACGTCTCGCTGAGCATCTACCAGAACGAGATCACGGCGTTCATCGGCCCGTCCGGGTGCGGCAAGACGACGGTGCTGCGGACGCTGAACCGTATGAACGACCTCATACCGACTGCTCGTGTCGAGGGTGACGTACACTACCGCGGGGCATCGCTGTACGACAAGAATGTCTCGGCGACCGCTGTGCGGCGGCGAATCGGCATGGTCTTCCAGAAGCCGAACCCGTTTCCTAAGTCGATCTACGACAACATCGCCTACGGGCCGCGCATCAACGGCGAGCGTAACAAGGGCAAGCTGAACGAGATCGTCGAGCGCTCGCTGCGTCAGGCCGCGCTGTGGGATGAGGTCAAGAACCGCCTGAAGACGTCGGGCCTGAGCCTGTCCGGCGGGCAGGCGCAGCGGCTGTGCATCGCCCGCACGCTCGCCGTCGAGCCGGACGTCGTCCTCATGGACGAGCCTTGCTCGGCGCTCGACCCGATCGCGACCGGCGCCATCGAGGACCTGATGCGGGACATCAAGCAGCGGTACACCATCGTCATCGTCACGCACAACATGCAACAGGCCACGCGGGTCAGCGACCGCACGGCCTTTTTCTCCGTGCTCCGCAACGAGAAGAGCGACACCCGTACGGGCGTGCTGGTCGAGTACGACCGGACCGAGAACATTTTCCAGAACCCGCGCGACAGCCGCACCCAGGCTTACGTCACCGGCCGGATGGGCTGAGCCGAGCGACTCTCAGCCGCCGCGTGAGGGCCGGTCAGTATGATCGCACGGCTCTGTCGGCGACTTCCCTGGCGGTCAGGGCCGCGCCGACCGAAGGCGACAAGCGCGGCAACTGGACCGCCATGACCGTGGAGGGCAACTACACCGACACCCACGGCCGAGATCGGGTTCGGCATCACCCGGCTGCTTGACGTCGACCTGCTGCCGCGCATCAAGCGGATTAACAAGGTGCGGCTGTACCGGCGGCCGCCGGGGATCCGGGTGGCTACCCGCGGCTGGCGCCGGCGCTAACCGGGCCGATTCGCTGGGACCTGATCGACGCGAACTACCACCAGGTCATCAAGTACGCGACCGCAATCAGGGACGGCACCGCATCCACCGAGGCGGTCCTGTCCCGGTTCACCCGCTCCGCCACGCACCCGGCCTACCAGGCGATGCTGGAGATCGGCCGCGCGCAGCGGACCATCTTCGTCGCCCGTTATCTGCGCGACCGGGACCTGCAGCGGGAGATCGAGGAGGGCCTGGACGTGGCCGAGGCCTGGAATGGCGCCAACGCGGTGATCTGCTACGACCGCGGCGGGGAGATCCGACCAACCGGCGGGAAGAGTTGGAGATGACCGCGCTGTGCCTGCGGATCCTGCAAGCGGCCCTCGTGTTCGTCAACACCCTGATGCTCCGGGACGTCCTGTCCGGCAAGACCTGGTCGCGCTGCTCACCCCCGAGGACCGCAGGGGGCTGACCCCGCTGTTCTGGCAGCACATGCGGCCTTGCGAAGAGGTCCGGCTGGACATGGGTTCAAGGCTGCGGATCGGCAGCCCCGGGCTAGGCCAGGCAGGCGATCACCTTGCCCTTGCGGGCCGGCAGCGGCACGTCCTCCACGTCGAGGGCCACCAGTTCGGAGACGCGCAGCCGGCGTAGAACAGCGGTCGGCCGCCCGCAGGTAGCGTTCCCGCCATTGCATTGACAGATGTCGATTTAATCGATATACGTATATGCATGAGCTTCGATTCGAATCCTGCGCCAGGCTTCGCCGCCCCCGTGATCGTGGTCGGCGGCGGACAGTCGGGCCTGGCGGCAGCCCGCGCGCTGCGCGCGCTGCGCATGCCGACGGTGGTCCTCGAGGCCAGCGATCGCCCCGCCGGATCGTGGCCGCGCTACTACGACAGCCTGCGCTTGTTCTCGCCGGCGGGATACAGCTCAATGCGGGGGTTGCCGTTCCCCGGCGCGCCGGATCGCTACCCGGGGCGCGATGAGGTAGCCGGCTACCTCGAGGACTATGCCGCCCGGCTCGACGTCGAGATCCAGACCAGCACCCGCGTGCAGACCATCCGGCAGGACGGCAGGGAGTTCATCGTCTTCACCGAAGGCGGACGGGCACTGCGCGCATCAGGCATCGTGGCTGCAAGCGGATCGTTCTCAAACCCCTACCGCCCGGTTTTCCCGGGCGAGGAGGCCTTCACCGGCGAGCTGTCGCACGTCGCCGGCTACCGCAACCCGGCGCCGTACGTCGGCCGGCGGGTGATCGTCGTCGGCGCGGGCGATTCCGCCGCGCAGGTCGCCAACGAGCTCGCGCCGGTCGCGACGGTCACGCTTGCCACCCGCCATCCGGTGCGGTTCATCCCGCAGCGGCTGGGCGGCCAGGACGTCCACTACTGGTTGCGGAAGACCGGCTTTGACACCCTGCCGGCCGAATGGCTGAGCAAGATCACCGGCGGCAGCGTGGTCACCGACAGCGTCGGGTTTCAGCAGACCCTCGCTGATGGCCGCGTTGACCGGCGCCCGATGTTCATCGAATTGGACGGAGACAAGGTGGTCTGGAGCGACGGCCGCCGCGAGCCGGTCGACGCGGTCATCCTGGCCACCGGATACCGGCCCAGCTTGGAGTACCTGCGCGAGCTGGGCGCCCTCGAGCCAGACGGGACCCCGGTCCAGGTCCGCGGCATCTCCGGCAGACACGTCGGCCTGGTCTACCTCGGACTGGAACACCAGCGCACCTTCGCCTCCAACACCCTGCGGGGCGTCAGCGACGACGCCCGGGCGGTGATCGCGCCGCTGGTCGCCTGGATCCGCGACGCGCCCGCCAGGGTCGGGCTCGGAGCTGCAGATCACATGCCCATGAGATTGGCAGGCGTATAGCCATGGAACTAGAGCTAACTCCGAAGAGCAAGCGCCCGGCCGGGGAGCCCCGCTGTGAGCCGACCATCTATCCCGATGTCCAGCCCGAGAAGGCGGTCCGCATGGCCGCGGTCGCCAGGGCCCTCGGCGACCCCGTCCGCCTGCAGCTCATCGACGTGCTGCGCAAGCACGCCGGGAAGGTCTGCGTGTGCGAGCTGGTGCCGCTCTTCGATCTCTCCCAGCCCACCGTCTCCCATCACCTCAAGGTGCTGCGCCAGGCCGGCCTGGTCGGCTCTGAGCGCCAAGGGCTCTGGGCCTACTACTACGTCATCCCCGGCGCCCTGACGGAGCTTTCTGCATGGCTGAGCTGAGCACCGGCATCCGCGAAACCGCTCGCGGGCGCTACGCCAAAGCGGCCAGGGCATCCACCGCAGGGTCTGGCCTGGCAGTCATGGCGACCGCCGCCCGCCAGCCCGGCAACACCGTACCCGGCCCCGCTGACGGACGACATCCCCCGCGCCTTTGGCAGGCCTGCCTCCCGTCGTCGCGGCCTGGCCGTCCTGCCATACCGCCATCCGGCCCCGCGTGCCCACGGCAGTGCCGGCGGGCCTGAGCCCGCCGCCGACCTGGAGGGATGACCCATGTATCACGGGAGCAGCCTCACGTGATTGAGTCGCTGTCGTCCGGCTGGCGTACGCGGCCGACGATCTGGGCTGAGTCGCCCGCGGCCTCGCCTGGGCCGGCCTGTGCCAGCTGTGCGCGGACGTCTGCGACGCCTGCGCCGCCGAATGCGAGCGCTTCAACGTCGAGGAGTGCAGGGCCTGTGCGCAGGGGTGCGGGTCCTGCGCTGAGCAATGCCGCGCCGTGGCTTGCCAGCGCCTGACCACCCAGCGCGGAAGGACTAGCGGGTGGCGGCCGCGTGCGGCTCGATGACCGGGCAGTCTCCGCCCTGCTGCCGCCCGGGGCCGGGTGCCCAGCCGGTGGGCAGCTTGGTCGCCGGGAGCAGCGGCATGACGAGCATGGAGGCCGCGGTCAGCCGGTGAGCAGCTTGCCGTCGGGCCCGGTGACCTGCTGGAGCATGGTGAGGGCGAGTTGCCGGACCTGGGCTGGCAGGGGCACGTAGAGGTTCGCGGCGGCGTAGGCCTGGCCGTCGTGGGTGAGCCAGTTGAGCATGGTGACCAGCGCCTGCCCGCGGGCCTGGCCGGGCTGGCGGGTGTAGATCAGCGCCCAGCTGTACCCGCTGATGGGATAGCTGCTGGCGCCGGGCTGGTTGACGATGGAGAAGCTGGTCGGGGTGATGTCGGGTTTTTGGGCGGCGGCGGCGGCGATGGTCGCGGTGGACGGCAGGACGTAGTTTCCGGCCTGGTTGCGGATGGCGGCGAACGGCAGCACCAGGCCCTGGGAATAGGCCTGCTCGACGTAGCCGATGGAGAAGGGGGTGCGGAACACCGTGGCGGTCACGCTGCCGTTGCCTTCGGCGCCCTCCCCGGCCGGCCACTTCAGCGTCTTGCCGGTGCCGACCTTGGCCGCCCAGGTGGGGTCGACGCTGGACAGGTAGTTGCTGAAGATGTAGGTGGTGCCGCTGCCGTCGGAGCGGTGCACGACGGCGATCGACGCGGCCGGGAGGGTCAGGCCGGGGTTGAGGGCGGTGATGGCCGGGTCGTTCCAGTGCGTGATCTGGCCGAGGAAAATAGCCGCGAGGACCGGGCCGGTCAGGCGCAGCCGGGCTCCTGCCGGGAGGTCCAGGTTGTAGGCCACGCCTTCGGCGCCCAGCGCGTCGGGCACTTGGGTGATGGGGCCTCCTTTGGCGGCTGTTAGCTCGCTGGCGTTCATGGGCACGTCGGAGGCGCCGAAGTCGACCTGCCGGGCGCTGATCGCGGCGATGCCCGCGCTGCTGCCCACGGCGGAATAGCTCACGGTGACCGCGGGGTGCTGCTGATGGTATCGGGCGAAGGCCAGGGCGAAGAACGGGGCGACGTACGTCGACCCCGCCCCGGTGAGGGTGCCCGGCCCGCCGCTGGGGATGGCCGTGGCCGTGGTGCTCGTGCCGGGCGTGGTGGTCGTGCTGCTGCAGGCGCCGAGGGCGAGGAGGATGATCGCGGCGGCGGCTGCCCTGATGGCGGGGTGCCGTGTGTGGTGTGGCTGAGGGCCGGGCCCTCTGTTGTGCCCTGACATGGCTGTTCCTCTGCTTGAAGATCCGGTGCGGGCTAGCGCCGCTGGGTTTCCCGGACCCAGGCCTGGGCGCCCATCTGGACCGCTTCCCAGGGGCTGCCGAGCGGCGGGGTGTAGGACAGGTCGAGGTCGCTGATCGCGTCGACGGTCATGCCGTGGTAGATCGCGGTGGCGGCGATGTCGATGCGCTTGGCGATCTCGGCGTGCCGGTGCCCGAACAGCTGCACGCCCAGCAGCTGGCCGGTGCCGCGGTCGCCGGTGACCCGCATCGTGATGCGGTGGCTGCCGGGGTAGTAGGCCTTGTGGTCATCGGCCTCGGATCCGACCGTGACCGGGTCAAACCCGGCCGCTGTGGCTTCATGGTCGCGCAGCCCGGTCCGGGCGGCGGCCTGGTCGAAGATCTTCACCACCTGGGTGCCCAGGCTGCCCGCGAACTGCCGGTTCCCGCCGAGCGCGTTCTCCCCGGCGACCCGGCCCTGCTTGTGCGCGGTGGTGCCCAGCGGCAGGTAAGTCACCCCGAGCAGCCGGTGATGGGTGATGACGCAGTCCCCGGCCGCGAACACGTCCGGCAGATTGGTCCGCATCATCGGGTCGACCGCGATCGCGCCCCTCGGGCCGAGCGTGGCCCCGGCGTCGCCGGCCAGACTGGTCTCGGGCCGCACCCCGGTCACGACCAGTACCATGTCCGCCGCGCGAGTGATGGCCGTGCCCTCGGCCGTAGCGGCCTGGACGTGCAGCCGCCCGGCCTGGCCGGGCGGGGCCTTGCTGATGGCCTGGACGGTGGTACCGGTCAGCACCTCGACGCCGCGGGCGGCCAGCTCGGCATGGACCAGGGCGCCCAGCTCCGGGTCAACGGTGGGCAGCACCTCGGGCAGCTGTTCCAGCTGGGTGACCGCCAGCCCGCGGACGGTCAGCGCGTCGGCCATCTCCAGGCCGATGTACCCGGCGCCGACGATGACCGCGCTGGCAGGTGCGGCCTGCTCCAGGGTCCGCATGACGGCGAAGGTGTCGCCCATCGAGTGCAGCAGGTGCACCCCATCGCCAGGGCCCAGGGCGCCGGGCCCGGCCAGGCCGCGGATCGGGGGGCGGACCGGGACCGCGCCAGTGCCGACGATGAGCTTATCGTAGCCGAGCAGTTCCTCACCGCCGCCTGGGGAGGTGACCAGGAGCTTGCGGCCAGCAACGTCGATGCGGCGGGCGGTGGTGTCCAGCCGCAGCCGCATCCCAACAGCCTCCAGGTCGGCGACGGTGCGGTGGGCCAGGTTGCGCCAATGGGTGACCTCACCGGAGACGTAGTAAGGGATGCCGCAGATCGAGAAGTTCGGGTAGGCGTCCTCAAGGACCACGGTAACCTCGGCGGCCGGGTCGAGCTCGCGGGCCCGCAGGGCGGCGCTGATCCCGGCGTCGCTGCCGCCGATCATGACCAGGTGCATGGCAGGGCTCCCTCTGGTTGTCTGCTCAAAGAGACTGGACCGGGCCGGGCGGCCGGTCCGGGCTCGGCGAGGCGCCGTCGTACCCAGCCCGGGAGCGCGCCCGCCCGGCGCTGTGGGGAACGATGATGTCGGCGGCGTCGGCCGGCGTGATGGCGGGGTACAGTGCCTTGATCACCGCGGCGGCCAGGATGCCGCCGAGGATCTGCGCGCCGATGAAGGGCGGCACCGAGGACGGGGCGATGCCCGCGAAGGTGTTCGAGAACATCCGGCCGATGGTGATGGCGGGGTTGGCGAAGCTGGTCGAGGAGGTGAACCAGTACGCCGCGCCGATATAGGCGCCCACCGCGGCCGGGGCGGACCCGCCGCGCCCGGACCTGGCCAGCGCGAAGATCACCAGCAGCAGCCCGAGCGTGGCGATGACCTCGGACAGGAAGTGGCTGGGCGCGGCCCGGTGCTTAGCCGAGATGCTGACCGCAGGCAGGGCGAACATCAGGTTCGCGATCACCGCCCCGGCGATGCAACCGGCCACCTGCGCCGGGAGGTACGCTGCGGCCTCGCGCCAGCGCAGCCCGCCGAAGAAGGCATCGGCGAAGGATACCACCGGGTTGAAATGACCGCCGGAGACCGGGCCGAACATCAAGATGATCGCGAACAGCCCGGCCGCCGTCGCCGCCGCGTTCTCCAGTAGCTCCAGCCCGGTCTGGCCTGGCGACAGGCGCTGCGCCGCGATCCCCGAGCCGATCACCACCGCGGCCAGGAACGCGCTGCCCAGGAACTCGGCGGCCAGACGACGCCACAGCAGGACGGGTGCACTGATCACGCCGCCATCTTGACAGAGGAAGATAGCTCAGTCAAGATTGACTCAATGTTTCCTGATCGAACCTCAGGCCTGGCCCGGCGTGCCGTCCTGCACGCCGCGCTCGCCGACCCGGCCCGGCTGCAGATCACCGACACGCTGCTCACGGGGGACGCGTCCCCCTCCGAGCTGGCCGCCATGCTGGCCATGCCATCCAACCTCCTCGCGCACCACCTGCACGTGCTGGGACAAGCCGGGATCATCACCCGCCGCCGCTCCGAAGCCGACCGCCGCCGCACCTACCTGCAGCTGATCCCCGGCGCCCTGGACTCGCTGGCCCCCCCGCCGGCCCGCGCGGCGCTGCGGGTGCTGTTCGTATGCACCGCCAACTCCGCGCGCTCGCACCTGGCCGCCGCGCTGTGGCGCCAGGCCAGCACCGTCCCGGCGGTATCGGCCGGCACGCATCCGGCCTCGGCGATCGACCCCGGCGCCATCGCCGCCGCCGGACGCCACCGCCTGGCGCTGCCCCGGCTGCGGCCCCGCCACATCAGCGACGTCCGGCACCACGGCGACCTCGTAGTCACGGTCTGCGACCTGGCCCATGAGGAACTCGCCGAGGCCACGGCGGTGCACTGGTCCATCCCGGACCCGGTGCCGGCCGGCGACCCGGACAGCTTCGACGCGGCACTGGCTCAGCTAGCCGATCGCGTCGGGCGCCTGGCACCACGCCTGGCGGCCGTCTCCTGACCCGGTCGCCTGCCCGCGCAACCGGCCGGGGACGGCGCGATAGCGGCGAGCGCGGCAAGTGGGACCTGGTGGCAGATCGTCCCCGGGGCGCCTGGCCGCGGTCCGCGAGGCCCTCGGCGGCACCTGAAGGCCCGGCCAGGACAGCAGGCGGCGGCCGGTGAGCCCGGCCAGCGGCCCGGGCTGGGCTCGCCCGTTATGCGGTGGCGGGCTTGGCGGCCCGGATGATCGCCGAGTGCATGCCCGGGGCTGCCTCGTGGGTGAAGGTGACCGACGCGTCCGCGAACCCGGCCGCGGCGAGCCCGTCGATGTATTCAGCGCGGGACAGGGCGCCGGCGATGCAGCCGACGTACGAGCCGGCGGCGGCGCGGTCGGCGGCCGTGAGGTGGTCCTCGGCGACCACGTCAGTGATGCCGATCCGCCCGCCCGGGACCAGCACGCGGAACATCTCGGCGAGCACCGCGGGCTTGTCGGTGGACAGGTTGATCACGCAGTTGGAGATCACCACGTCAACCGACGCGCCGGGCAGCGGCAGGGCCTCGATCTCGCCCTTGAGGAACTCCACGTTCGCCGTGCCGGCCTCGGCGGCGTTGGCGCGGGCCAAGGTCAGCATCTCGTCGGTCATGTCCACGCCATAGGCGAACCCGGACGGGCCGACCCGCCGGGCCGACAGCAGCACGTCGATGCCGCCGCCGGAGCCCAGGTCCAGCACCCGCTCACCCTCGTGCAAGTCCGCGACCGCGAGCGGATTGCCGCAGCCCAGGCTGGCCAGGACCGCCTCCTGAGGCAACCCGTCGGTCTCTCCCTCCCGATACAGACCCTCACTGAAACCGCCGACCGCCTCCGCCGCCGATCCCAGTCCGCGGCATGAGTCCGTGGCCGAGCTGCCGCAGCACGAGGCAGCCACGCCGGCCTCCGGCTCCAGGACCGTGCGGGCCGCCTCCGCGTACCGGGCCCGGACCTCTTCACGCAGGCCTCCGCTTGCCTGGTCGCTCATCACGATCACCCCTAGACATAGATGACTGTCGATTCCTACTCTGCCTGAAAGATAGACTATTGTCAATGCCTGGCGGATATACTGGCCAGGTGAGCACCTCCGCCAGCATCCAGGACCGGCCAGCCCTCCCGCTGGCCGGCACGTGCTGCGCGCCGCTGCTGCGCGAGCCGATCACCGCCGATCAGGCCACCGGCCTCGCCCGCATGCTGAAAGCCCTGGCCGAACCCACCCGGCTGCGCCTGGTTTCCCTGGTCGCCGCCCGCGAAGACGGCGAGGCCTGCGTCTGCGACCTCACCGAGCCGCTCGGCCTGACCCAGCCCACCATCTCCCACCACCTCAAGGTCCTGGTCGAGGCCGGGATCTTCACCCGCGACAAGCGCGGCGTGTGGGCGTACTACGCCCTCGTCCCTGAGGCCTTGAACGCGCTCTCGGCTGTGCTGAGCACGACAAGCTAGGGTCCAAGACCGCGTGCCTGGGCAGGTGACCTTGCCCTCCCGGCCGCCGATGAGAAATGTGCCATTTGCTGCAGCGGCCCGTTGCCTAGCGGAGGTCTCAGCGTGGCAGCGCGGGTACCGGTGAAGTCCCGGGGCTTGCCTGCCGGTCAGCTCTAGCTGCTCTCCGGCAAGGCCGTCTGCGCCCGCACCCCATGATCCGCCGCTACCTGGACGCACTGCACCACAACGGCCCGCCGCAACCGCGACGAAGCCAGGCGCGCGGCCTGCTGCCCGGTACGCGCCGGGACCCTGGCCAGCCCCGGCGCTGACCGGGCGTGGCTTTGTGCCGTTGCTCAGCCTGCCGCCGCGTAGCCGGTGGCCGGCGCGGCGTCGCGGGCTGCCTGGCAGATGCCGCAGCGGATGGTGCGGGCGGGGGGCTCGACGGCGACGACGCGGTTGATCACCATGGTGCGGGTCAGCCAGCGGGCGGTGACGTGCGCGTGGTCGTGGCAGACGGCGGCGCCGCAGTCGGCGCAGATGGCGACGGCATCGACGTGGTCGCCGAGCGCTGCGCAGTCAAAGCAGTTCATGGCGCGGCCTCCTCGGATGGGTAGAAGCGGCGGCGGGCCCACAACGCGACGTAGACCAGCGCGACCATGACGGGCACCTCGATGAGCGGCCCGACGACGCCGGCGAGTGCCTGGCCGCTCGTCACCCCGAACACGCCGATCGCGACCGCGATCGCCAGCTCGAAGTCGTTGCTGGCCGCGGAGAACGCCAGCGCGGCGGTGCGCGGGTAGGACAGGTGCAGCCGGCGGCCGATGGCGAACCCGGCGAACCACATGATGGCGAAGTAGGCCAGCAGCGGCAGCGCGATCCGGACGACGTCGAGCGGCTCGGAGGTGATCTTCTTGCCCTGCAGGGCGAACAGGATCACGATGGTGAACAGCAGCCCGTACAGCGCCACCGGCCCGATCCTGGGCAGGAACCGGGATTCGTACCAGTCCCGGCCCCTGGCTCGCTCGCCGATGGTGCGGGTCAGGTAACCGGCCACCAGCGGAATGCCGAGAAACACGGCCACCGTGCCGGCGATCTCGGCGATGGACACGTGCAGGCTGGCAGTCTGCAGGCCGAGCCAGCCGGGCAGCACTTGCAGGTAGAAGAAGCCCAGCGCGGCGTACAGCAGGACCTGGAAGACCGCATTCAGCGCGACGAGCACCGTGGCCATTTCCCGGTCGCCGCACGCCAGGTCAGTCCAGATCAGCACCATTGCGATGCACCGGGCCAGCCCGACCAGGATCACCCCGGTCCGGTACGCGGGCTGATCCGCCAGCAGCAGCCAGGCCAGCGCGAACATAACCGCCGGGCCGATCACCCAGTTGAGCAGCAGCGAGACGGTCATCATCCGCCGGTCGGCGGTGATCCGCCCGATCTCGCTATAGCGGACCTTGGCCAGCACCGGGTACATCATCAGCAGCAACCCGAGTGCGATCGGCAGGCTCGTGCCATGGATCGCGACCCGGTTCAGCGCGCTGTTCAGGCCCGGGACCAGGCGGCCGAGCAGCAGCCCGGCGGCCATCGCCGCCCCGATCCACACCGGCAGGAACCGGTCCAGCACCGGCAGCCCGGCCATCACCGGCCGCTGCTCACCCGCGCCGGCCGCAGCGCCGGTCCAGCCAGTCTTGGCGCTGGTCACCGCTCCTCCTCATCGCAACAGGGCCCGCGCCACGCGGCGCTGACGCGATCGCCGGGCAGCGGCACGCCTGCCGCGGACGCCTGTGCCCACAAAGCGACGAACCCGTCACCGTCGAGGCGGTAGTCGATCCAGCGCCCCCGGCGGGCCGCGGCCACCAGGCCCGCGTCGCGCAGCACGCGAAGGTGGTAGGACAGCAGGTTCGCAGCCACAGGCACCTTCTCCTGCAGGTCGCACACGCACCGGCCGCCCCCGGCCAGCACCCCGACGATGCGCAGCCGCACCGGGTCGGCCAGCGCGGCAAGGCGGGCCGTCAGTTCAACCGGGCTCGATGCAATAACCGTTGAAGTATCCACACTGCGACGGTATGCCCCGCGGGGCACGCGGCGACCGGGCCGTTGGTCACCTGTGCACCGGCCGTGAGTCCTGCCTTCGCCCGCCGGGCCGGGCTGCGAGCCGGCGAATGGTGCTCATCAGGCGAGTACGGTGCGGGCGGTGAGGCAGCGGCGTGCGGCTCGTCCGGCGAGAGTGAGGCGTGTCAGGCTGGCGAGGGCTGCGGCGGCGGGCACGGGCGAAAGCGTGCTGGGCGCGGCAGCTAGCTGGCTGGCGAGCAGCACGAACAGGGCCAGGTCGGCGGTGGCGGCGCCAAGGCCGGCGATGGCCGCGGTGCCGGGGGCCAGCCGGGGGCGGTCGGGAAGCCATCGGGTGGCCCGGCCAGTGGCGGCGATGGTGAACAGCGCGGTCCACACGGCTATCACTATGGCGGCGGCCAGCGGGAAGGCCTCCAGCGATCCGGGTGGCGCGCCGGCCCACTGCCAGGGCGGGGCGTGCCGGATGCCGATGTGGCTGGCCACGGCGGTGGCTGCCCACAGCAGGCCGATCAGCGGGCCGGTCGCTAGCAAGGTGAGCGCGACGCGGCGCGCCTGGCTGAGGGCCAGCCCGGGCCGGAACGCGGCGGCGACCAGGGCCGGGTCGCCGAACTCGCGGATAGCCAAGACGGCGGCACTGGTAGCGGGCAGCCCGGCGTCGCGGTAGGCGTCGGTAGCGTCTAGGAGCCTGGCGCGGAGTTCGGCGATGATGTCGGCCCGTGCCCGTGCCGGTCCGGGCAGCCTGGCGGCGACCTCGGCCAGGTAGCCGTCTAGCAGCTGTCCCGCGTCCCCGGCGGCGGTCGCGGTGCTCGCCGCGCTCGGCGCCGCCGCGTCCGGCATCAAGATCAGCGAGCCCGCCGCCAGCGCGCTGGGCACCACCACCCCCGCCGCCCAGGCACTGCGCGCCCTCGAACATGCCGGCGTGCCGCCCGGCGTCCTCGACCCGGTCGAGGTCCTTGCCCCCGTCGGCACCGATCCCACCCAGCTCGCCCGGCGGCTGTCGCAGTTGCCTGGCGTGCGCGCCGCCACCGCTCCTTCCGGCCCCGCCTGGCGACGTGACGGAACCGCGCTGGTCAGCGTCCAGCCCACTACCGAGCCGTCCACCCCCCACGGCGCCGCCACCCTGGCCGCCATCCGTACCGCCGTGCCCCACGGCGTCCTGGTCTGCGGGCCAGGCGCCCTGCTGCTCGATGAGAACCACGCCTTCTACGCCCGGTTCCCGTTCCTTATCCTCGCGCTTGCCGCGATCACCATCATCCTGCTCACCCGCGCGTTTCGGTCGCTGCTGCTGCCGGTCAAGGCCGTCGTGCTCAACCTGGCCTCGGTCAGCGCCACCTACGGAGTGATCGTGCTGGTCTGGCAGTACGTCCACGGCTCCCGCGCAATCTGGGGCCTGCCCGCCACCGGCGCCATCACCAACTGGGTGCCGCTGATCGCCTTCGCGTTCCTGTACGGCCTGTCCATGGACTATGAGGTCTTCATCCTCAGCCGGATCCGGGAGGAACGCGACCGCACCGGCTCCACCAGCACCGGCATCATCGAGGGCATCGGCCGCACCGGGCGGCTGGTCACCGGCGCCGCCCTCATCCTGTTCCTCGCCTTCGCCGCCCTGTCCACCGGCCCCGAAACCGACCTCAAGGTGATGGCCACCGCGCTGGGCGCCGGGATACTGCTCGACGCCACCGTCGTCCGCGCCCTCCTGGTCCCCGCCCTAGTCGCGGTGTTCGGGACATGGAACTGGTGGCTACCAGCATGGGCACCCCGGCTGCTGCGGATTCCCGCCCCGCCACCAGCAGAACCCGGCACCCCCTCACACGCCCTGTCCACGCCCGGGCACCAGGGCCAGCGGAGATCATCATCTTCATGAGAGGGGCAGCCGCCGCGCGGCTGGACCAGGCTCGACCGCCAGCCCGGAGCCCGAGCCTGCCCACGGTTCACGCCTATCCTAGGGTTGTTGGAACCCGAGCACTGAGGCACACGACCTATGACTGAGCAGCCGGGCCAGATCGGTGACCGGATACGCAATGCCCGCAAGCGCTGCGGACTGAGCCAGCACGAGCTGGCAGAACTCTCCGGCATCTCCCTGTCCCTGATCCGCAAGCTAGAGCAGGGCGAACGCCCAGACGCGCGTGTCGAAACCCTGCGCAAGCTCGCTGTGGCCATGGACATACGCACCAGCGTGCTCCTTGCCCAGGCCCCGGCCGAGCAGCTGCCGACTAACGGTGCCATCTGGGCACCGGCACGCGAGGCCATCACCCATCCAGAGCGCAGGGACACCCTGGAGCCCGTCACCGAACGGGGACTGACCGACGCCCTGCTCGCCGCCGTGAAGCTGTATCACGACAATCGGTATGGCCAGCTCGCCCGCGTCCTGCCCGGCCTGCTCGCCGACGGTGAGGACGCGCCCCCGCTGCTGCGGTCCCGCATCCTCCAGCTCGCCGGATCGATCATGGTGCAGACCCGCCAGCGTGACGCCGCCCGCATCGCACTGGACCGGTCTGTCACCGACGCAGAGAACACCGGCAGCGTCCTGGACGCTGCATCCGCTGTGATCACCATGTGCTGGCTCCTGCTCCTAGACTCGCAGTTCGGGCAAGTCCGCGCCATGGCCGCCGACTGGGCCGACCGCGTGGAGCCCAGGCTCTCCACCGCCACCGTGCGCGAAATGTCCGTCTGGGGCTGGCTGCTGCTCCGCGGCTCCGCCGCCGCGATCCGCGACAACCGGCCCGGCGAGGCCGCCGACATGATGCGCCTAGCCGAAGCGGCCGCCGTGGCCACCGGCCGCGAGCGCGGTGGCTACCAGATGTACTGGACGACATTCGGGCCTGCCACCGTCGCGATGAAACGGGTCGAAAACGCCGTCGTGGAAGGGCGGCCTGACATCGCCCTGCGGCTGACCCGGCATGTCCCCCCCGACCTGCGGCCGACCAGCGACAACCGCAACCGGCACCTACTTGATGTCAGCGCCGCTCACCTGAAGCTAAGACACTACGACGACGCGTTCAGCATCCTCTGCGCCCTCAACAGCGACGCCGGACCGTGGCTCGCCGAACAGCGGATGACACGCGACCTCCTCGGGCAGATCATCCATCACCGGCGGACGCTGACAGCGGAAATGCGCCAGCTAGCTGCCGCCATCCGGCTGGACCTGTAACCATTCGTGGCACTTACCTGCCCGCCCCGCTAAAAGTGCCATTGCCCGCAGCGTCCGGCACTCCGTAGCGTCAACGTGTCCCAGCTGATCACGCTCACGCAGGGGTAGACGCCCATGAACGAAGCTGAAGCCCGCCACGCCAGCAAGACGCTCGACGGCCTGCGCTATCACTGGGACGAAGCCTACGAGATCACCTACAGCGCCGAGACAGCGCAGTCGTACCGCGCCAAGCGCCTTGACGACGGCCAGATCCTCAGCGCGACCACACCCGCCAAACTACGCGACGCCATCATCGACGACTATAGCGTCCGGCCCGTACCTGCCGGATCGCCGCACCCGGCCCAGTGAACATCGCCGCGGCTGATCACACGCCCGTGAGGACCGCTTCCATGCCAGACCAGCCCCGTCACCCGCTCCCGGCCCTGACCACTTACGAGCTGCGCGACTACCGGCGCGAGCTTGAACACGCCATCAAAGTCGTTGCCCCCGATGCCCCAGTACAAGCTGACCTGCGCCGCAAACTTGACGAGGTGCTAGCCGAGCAGGACGACCGCGCCAGGCTAGCCGCCAATGCGTGACCACGACGTCAGCAGGCTGACGGCGAACGAGCTTGAGCGCGCCAAGCGCGAGCTGGCGGCAAACCTGGCCCTGGTCAGGCCGGACTCACCTGCCCACGTGCCGATCCTGGCGCACATGAGCGCCATCGACACTGAGCTTGCCCAGCGCACCGCCCGTAGGCCTGACGAGCGACCCGGCTTCCCGTTGCCCTGATGATCCTGGCGGACCTCGCGCAACGGGCTGAGGGATGACGCCCCGGTGACGCTAGGCACCGGGGCGTCGCCATGCCCGACATACGCCAGCCTGACCTTCCGCCGACCCGAAGGCGCACCTGCCGCCCGGCTCCTAGCCGTTCCCCGCGTGCGCCACCCGCGCTGATGCTTCGGCTACCCTTACGCCCAGACCCAGCCCAAGGTCGCCCGGATACTGGCCGACGCCGCCGGGCCTGGCGTGCAGGTCCGGTCTTGCTTTGGTGACCCGGCCAGCGACGCCGTGGCCACCCACGACCGCGAAGAGGACCTCGGCGCCACCCCGCCGTCAAGATCCACTCGGCCCTGACCTACTACCGGGCCGCTTGCCTGCACCGGCGGCTGCAAGCTGCGGCTGCATGCCACTAGCGACTCCCGGGCACGATTACCACGGGACAAGCCGCGTGGTGGGTGACCTGGCTGCTCACCGACCCCACCAGAAGCTTGGCGAAACCCCCGCTGCCGCGGGACCCCACGACGAGCAGGTCGGCGTCACGCGAGGCCTTGACGAGTTCCTCCGCGGCATCCCCCATGGCCACGCGCACGGTGATCTCGGGCATCGTCTCGACGATTCCGCTCGTGACCTGATCGACGAACCCCTGCAGCGCCCTCCGCGCGGACTCGGGGTCATAGCTGTTGTCAGGCAGGTCAGGCTCGGCCCAGAAAATCCTGGTGGCCGGGCGAACCGGGGCCGGGCGAACGGTCATGACGGTCAGCGGGGCATGGTGCTGCACGGCCTCCCGCAGCGCCCAGGCCAGGGCAAGCCGAGAATGGTCCGAGCCGTCCACCCCGACAATTATTCCGGACATCGCTTTCTCCTCAGCTCCCTGATCAATTCTGATTCACCTGATTTAAAGGATGACCCCGAAGACCAGGCAAAGAAAGGCTGGGGGTCTCGAGTAGGCGGGACGCAGGACCTTTCTAGTCCGAGGCCGATCCGGCCAGGTAGATCACGCGGCGGGCGATGTTGACGGCGTGGTCGCCAAGACGCTCGTAGAAGCGCGCTACCAGCGTCATCTCCATCGTCACCGGTAGCGTCATGCTTCCCGAGGCAAGCTCGGCGAGCAGGCTGCCGTGCAACTCGTCCATCTCGTCGTCACGGCCTTCTAGCACCAACGCGACGGAACGGTCGCGCTGGTACCAGGAGTCCACCGACTGGCGCCACATCTCGGATGCGAGCTTCCCCATTCGCTCGACGAGCCCTCGGGCGCGCGGCGAAAGGTCTTCGCCGAGGATGTGGTTGGCCCGGGAGGCGATCTGCAGGACCAGGTCGTGGGAGCGCTCAAGCTCGGGCACGATTCGTAGCACGGACAGCAGGAAGCGCAGGTCTGAAGCGACGGGTGCCTGGAGCAGGATCTCCCGGTTGACCAGTTCCTCGATCTCCGGGTAGAGGGCGTCGATGACCTGTTCGCGTTCGGTCAGGACCCGAAGTACCTCGGCGTTGCCGGTCAGAAGGGCTTCGGTCGCGCCAGGCAGATCCTCGGCGACCATGGCGAACAGTTCGATGACTTTGGCTTCGATAGCCTCCAGCTCACGCTCAAATTCCTGCCGGTGCTCTACCACGCTCAAAGCCTACTGGACGCCTGGCTGGTCTTTCAGTTGACCCGGACTAACCACAAGCCGCGGTAAAAAGCGGCTGCGAGGTGCGGCACTCCCGGGAATCCCGTCCTAGGCGCGGAATACCTGCCGACCACCCTCGTTATACGAGTCGGGGTATGCGAAGCAGAACCGTACTCCGTGAGGGGCATTATGAGCACTATCCCCGTCGGTCATCATGTCAGCGTCTGGACCACGTGCGGCCGGGAGATCCAGATAGGCCATCTCGCCCTTGGCGGCGGCGCCCATCCGGCCCAGCGCGTCAGCCTTGGCATTAGTGCGTCGACTGATACCGGGGACGGCGCCTGGGCCGGGCTCACCGCCGACGAGGCGCGACAGCTCGCCGCGGCGCTGCTCATTCAGGCGGCCACCTGTGACCGCTGGACGCGCGGGTGACCCGCTAGGAACTGGCGGCCTGCCCGGCGCGGCCGACACGGTGGCGTAGGGCTTGCTGAAGATGTTCCTGAGGGCCGAGCCCACGCTCATGGCATCCTTCCGGCTGGTCGAACGTCAGGGACTGTTATCTCGCCGCCGCGTGCGCCAGGTGACCGGCTATCGGCAGGCCCGCGCGGGCCGCCCGGTCGTACTCGTCGTCGACGGCGACGACCGTCCGGTCCGCGGCGTCGAGGAACGAGGCGGCGACCGAGGCGCGGTATCCCGCCTCGCAGTGCACCCAGACCTCGCCCGCGGGTACCTCGGCCAGGCGGGTGGGCAGCTGATGCAGGGGAATGTGGATGGCGCCGCTGATGTGGGAGGTGTCCCATTCGGAGTCGCGACGGACGTCCAGGATGACCACCGGCCGGTGCCGGCGAACCGATTCCAGGGCAGCGAAGTCCGCGACAGGGTAGCTGCGCAGGGGCCGGTCGCCGGCCCACTCACCCGGCTGCCCGGCAGCGGCCGCGGCGGGGCGGTCGATGCCGATCCGCACCAGCTCGCGCTGGGCCTCGGCGACCTGCTCGGGAGTATGGCCCAGCAGGGTCAGCGGCGTACCCCAGGGGATCAGCCAGCCCAGGTAGGTGGCGAAGCTGCCGTCCAGGTCGAAGCTCAGGGTCCCGGCCACGTGCCCGGCGGCGAAGGCCCGGCGGGCCCGCAGGTCCACCACCCACTCTCCCGCGTCGATGCGCCGCCTCAGCGCGGCGGCGTCCGCAGGGCGCGGCGGGGACAGGTCCGCACCCGAAGGGCCGGCCGCGTTGGCCGGGCCCATGTGCGCGTAGTAGGCGGGGTAGACGTCGAGCCCGGCGAGGAGCTCGCTCACGTAGCGGTCCTCCGCCAGGATGAGCACCGGGTTGACTTGCCGCTCTCGCCCGATCGTCGAGGAGGTGCCCTCGGACTGGCTCGCCGAGCAGAAGCTGCCGAACCCATGGGTGGGATAAACCTTCAGGTCCTCCGGCAGCTCGGCGGCCAGGCGGCGCGCCGAGGCGAACTGGGCGTGCGCTAGTTCCCCCGCGTGGACGCGGCCGAGCAGGTCCGGCCGCCCGGTCGAGCCGTAAAGCAGCGACCCGCCGGTGAACACCGCGTGCGCGTGACCGGCCGCTTCCAGCAGGTACGACAGGTGGGTGAAGGTGTGACCCGGGGTGGCCAGCACCCGGACCCGCATCACCGGGCTGACCTCGATGAGGTCGCCGTCGGCGACCGGCCTACGGTCAAAGGCCACATCATCGGCCGCGTTGACGTGGTAAGCCGCCCCGGTGGCGAGCGCCAGCGCCAGCCCGCCGGTCACATAGTCGTTGTGCAGGTGGGTCTCGAAGACGTGGGTGATCCGCACCCCGCGGGTCGCGGCCAGGGCCAGCACCCGGTCGATGTCCCGCTGCGGGTCGATGACCAGGGCGACCTCCCCGTCATGCGCGAGGTAACTCCGGTCGCCCAGCGCGGGGGTGTCAATGGCCACGACCTCGACCCCGGATCCTGCCGCGGTGCTCATGACTTGTGCCCCTTCCCCGCCGCTTTAGGAGGAAATACCCTAGGGGGTATAGATCAAATGTATGGCTTACCGGCCAGCAGCGCAACTACCTGCCGAGTTCGGTTGACCTACAAGTTCCCCTTGTACTTATACAAAAACGCGCAGGCTATCGAGCTGCGCCCAGGTCGGCTTACGGTGGTGTATGGCCGTTTCCGACCTACCGCCGCCGCGCTGGGTCAAGGTGCTTGACCAGAGCAAGTGCATCGGGTGCCATGCGTGCACCACCGCGTGCAAGAGCGAGAACGAGGTGCCGGTCGGGGTGACCCGGACCTACGTCAAGTCCGTGGACGTCGGGGTGTTCCCGCAGGTGCGCCGCGCGTTCCAGGTGACCAGGTGCAACCAGTGCGAGGACGCGCCGTGCGTGGCGGCGTGCCCGACCCGGGCCATGTACCGGCGCGAGGACGGCATCGTCGACTTCGACAAGAGCATCTGCATCGGCTGCAAGGCCTGCATGGCCGCCTGCCCGTACGACGCGATCTTCATCAACCCCGAGGATCACTCTGCGGAGAAGTGCAACCTGTGCGCGCATCGTCTGGACGTGGGCCTGGAGCCGGCCTGCGTCACCGTCTGCCCCACCGAGGCGATCCTGGTCGGCGACCTGAACGACCCTGGGTCGAAGGCCGCGCAGATGATCAACCGCGAGGCGGTCCAGGTCCGCAAACCCGAGAAGGACACCCGGCCCGGCGTCTTCTACAAGGGCGCGCACGCCGCGACGCTGGACCCGCTGGCGGCCCGCCGGCCCGACGGCGGGCTGTTCGCCTGGGCCACCCAGGGCGCGCCGGATCCGCAGCTCATAACGTCGGGGTCGGGTCACCCGGGCCGGCCGGTCTCCTCCGCCGCCGCGCTGCTGTCCTATGACGTGCCGCACACCGCACCGTGGGGCTGGCGGGTCAGCCTGTACACCTGGACCAAATCCATCGCCGCCGGCGGCTTCGCGGTGCCGGTCGCGCTCGCCTTCGCCGGCCTCCTCGGCTGGGGGAACGACGCGGTGCGCTGGGCCGCGCCGGTGCTGGCGCTGGCGTTCCTGGCGGCGACCGGCGCGCTGCTGATCGCCGATCTCAAGCATCCGCTGCGGTTCTACCTGATCTTCACCCGGCATCACTGGCGGAGCTGGCTGGTCCGCGGGTCGGTCATCATCGGCGGCTACGGCGGGGCCGTGGCCCTGTACCTGGCCGCGGCCCTGGCGGGCGCCACCGCGGCCCGGCAGGTCGTGGGCGGCCTGGGACTGCCGCTGGCCGCCGCCACCGCCGTCTACACCGCGTACCTGTTCGCGCAGGCCAAGGCGCGCGATATGTGGCAGAGCCCGCTGCTGGCCCCGCACCTGGCCGTGCAGGCGGCGCTGGCGGGCGGCGCGGCCATGCTGCCGCTGCTGGCGTGGCTGGCGCCGGGCCGGCCGGTGACCGCCGACGAGGTGATCGTGGCCAGCGCCGCCGCGGCCCACCTGGCGCTGGTCGCCGGTGAGATCACGTTGCCGCACGTCACCGCCCACGTCCGCCTGGCGGTGCACGAGCTGACGCGGGGCAGGCACCGGCACCCGTTCGGCATTGGCATGCTCTTGATCGCGGGCGCCGTCGCGGCGCCCTGGATCGGGACCCTGGCCACCCCGCTCGCGCTGGCCGGGCTGCTCGCCTACGAGCACGCCTACGTGCAGGCCGGCCAGTCCGTACCGCTCGCCTAGCTCTGCTCACCTGACTGGGAGGCCGATTCCGTGGGGACCCCCGAGGACATACCCCTGGACGAGCTCGGGCGGCGGGTATCGGCCGCCCGGGCCGCGACGCAGGCCCGTGGGGAGACCTTTTACCAGGGGGCGAGCCGGGTGCACCTGGCCGCGTTCCCGCCCAGGGAACGCTGGGACGACTGGGTAGAGCTGTCTTCCCGGGCCTGGCCCGCCCGCGCGGAGCGGCACTACATGCTCGTCCCCACCACCTGCTTCAACTGCGAGTCCGCGTGCGGGCTGCTCGCCTACGTGGACCGGGAAACCGGGCAGGTGCGCAAGTTCGAGGGCAACCCGGAGCATCCCGGCTCGCGCGGCCGCAACTGCGCCAAGGGCCCGGCGACGATCAACCAGGTCACCGACCCGGACCGGATCCTGTACCCGATGAAACGCTCCGGCCCGCGGGGCAGCGGCCGGTGGGAGCAGGTCAGCTGGGACGAGGCGCTCGACGCGCTCGCGGCCCGGATCCGGGCCGCGATCACCGAGAACCGGCGCAATGAGATCATGGTGCACCTCGGGCGGCCGGGCGAAGACGGGTACACCGAACGGGTGCTGGCCAGCTGGGGCGTCGACGGCCACAACTCGCACACCAACGTCTGCTCCAGCGGCGGCCGGACCGGCTTCCAGTTCTGGATGGGCATCGACCGGCCCAGCCCGGACTACGCCCACGCCACGGTCATCTACCTGATCAGCGCCCACCTGGAGAGCGGCCACTACTTCAACCCGCACGCGCAGCGGATCACCGAGGCCCGGGCCAACGGCGCCAAGGTCATAGTGCTGGACACCCGGCTCTCCAACACCGCCACCCACGCGGACTACTGGCTGTCCCCCCAGCCGGGCAGCGAGGCCGCCATCAACCTGGCCGTCGCCAACCACCTGATCCAGACGCGCCGCTACGACCGCGACTTCGTGCGCCGCTGGTGGAACTGGGCCGAGTACCTCACCCAGTGCCATCCGGGCACGCCCGTCACCTTCGAGGCGTTCGAGGAGATCCTGGCCGGGCTGTACGCCGACTTCACGTTCGGCTTCGCCGCGGCCGAATCGGGCCTCGACGCTTCGCTGCTCGCGGAGGTCGCCGCGGTGGTGGCCGGCGCGGGGAGCCGCTTCTCCTGCCACTCCTGGCGGTCGGCGGCCGCGGGGAATCTCGGCGGCTGGCAGGTGTCCCGCACGCTGTTCCTCATCTCCGCGCTGCTCGGCGCGGTGGCCACGGAGGGCGGCACGTTCCCCAACGCGTGGAACAAGTTCGTGCCGCGCCCGATCCATGTGCCGCCGCATCCGGGCGTGTGGCAGGAGCTCTCCTGGCCGATGGAGTATCCGCTGGCCCAGAACGAGATGTCGTTCCTGCTGCCGCACTTCCTCAAGGACGGCCGCGGACGGCTGGACACCTACTTCATCCGCGTCTACAACCCGGTGTGGACCAACCCCGACGGGCTCTCGTGGATGGAGATCCTGTGTGACGAGGCCAAGGTCGGCTGCTTCGTCGCGCTGACCCCGACCTGGAACGAGTCCGCCTGGTTCGCCGACTACGTGCTGCCCATGGGGCACGGCTCCGAACGGCACGACACCCACTCCTACGAACAGTACGACGGCCAGTGGGTCGGGTTCAGGCAGCCGGTGCTGCGGGCCGCGCGGTCCCGGCTGGGCGAACCGGTGACCGACACCAGGCAGGTGAACCCCGGTGAGGTGTGGGAGGAGAACGAGTTCTGGATCGAGCTGTCCTGGCGCATCGACCCGGACGGCTCGCTCGGTATCCGCCAGTACCACGAGTCGCGTGCGCGCCCGGGCAGCAAGCTCACGGTGGACGAGTACTACGGCTGGATGTTCGCCCACTCCGTGCCCGGCCTGCCCGAACGCGCCGCCGCCGAGGGCTTGTCGCCGCTGGCCTGGATGCGCCGCTACGGCGCGTTCGAGATCAGCCGCGGCCAGGGCGCCCAGCACGAGCAGGAGGTGCCGGCCGCCGAGCTTTCCGATCTGCACGTGAGCCCGTCCGGGCGGGTGTACACCTCGGCCGCGCCCGCGCCGAGCACCAACATCGTGCCAGCCGGAGCGCCTTCACCCGACGAGACGGGCCGCCGGGCGGCCGGGGTCATGGTGGACGGGGTGGTCCGCCGGGGCTTCCCGACACCGTCGGGGCGGCTGGAGTTCTGGTCCTCGACGCTGGCGGCGTGGGGCTGGCCGGAGCACGCGCTGCCCGGCTACATCCGCAGCCACGTGCACCCCTCGCGGCTGGCGGCGGACCAGGTGGTGCTGCTGTCCACGTTTCGGCTGCCGACCCAGATCCATACCCGCTCGGCGAACGCCAAATGGCTGGATGAGCTCGCGCACACCAACCCGGTCTGGATCCACCCGGCCGACGCGGACCGGTTCGGCATCGGCCGCACCGGTGACCTGGTGCGGGTGGACACCGAGATCGGCTACTTCGTCGCGAAGGCCTGGATCACCGAGGGGATCCGGCCGGGAGTGGTCGCGTGCAGCCACCACATGGGCCGGTGGCGACTGGACGCCGACCCATCGACCCCTTCGAGCCCTTCGAGCCCACGCGGAGCAGGGGGCATGATGGCTACCGTCGGCCTGGACCGCGGCAGCGACGGCTGGCGGATGGAACGGCGCGTCGCCGGCCCGTATCCGTCGGCCGACCCGGACAGCCGGCGGATCTGGTGGAACGACACCGGTGTCCACCAGAACCTGACGTTCAGCGTCCACCCGGACCCGATCTCCGGTATGCACTGCTGGCACCAGGCCGTCCGGGTCCGCCCCGCCGCCCCCGGCGACCGCCACGGCGACATCGCGGTCGACACCAGCCGTGCGCACGAGGTCTACCAGCGCTGGCTGCGCCAGACCCGGCCGGCCGGGCAGGTCTCCCCCGACGGCACCCGGCGCCCGCGCTGGCTGATGCGCCCGCTCAAGCCGGCCGCCGCGGCGTTCGTGCTCCCGGCCGGGGCCGACCAGACGGGAACACGCTCGTGACCGAGGCGGCCGCGCCCCCGGCGGCGGAACGATGGGAACTGTTCCGCGCCCTGGGTGCGGTGGCCGGCGACCCCGCCGACGCCAGGACGGCATGCGCCGCGCTCGGCTGGGCGGGGCCGGGCAACGCTGAGCACACCGAGGTGTTCGTCCTCAACTGCCCGCCCTACGCTTCGGTGTACCTGGGCGCCGAGGGCGGCCTCGGCGGCGATGCCGCCGACCTGGCCGCCGGGTTCTGGCGGGCCATCGGCCTGGCGCCGCCCTCGGAGCCGGACCACCTAGCCGCCCTGCTCGGCTTGTACGCATCGCTCGGCGAGGCAGCCGGCGACACTCGCACCGCCGCGACCGCCGACGCGCTCACCCGGGCCCGTCAGGCGCTGTTCTGGGAGCACCTGTGGTCCTGGCTGCCCGGTTACCTGGACGCCGTCACCGATCTGCAGGCTCCCGGCGTGGCGCCCTGGGCGCGCCTGGCCGGGCGGGCGCTGCTGGCCGAGCGCGGCGCTCACCCTGGCGGGTGGCTGCCGCTGGCCCTACGCGCCGCGCCGGAACCGGTCCCGGCCGCCGACGGCCTGGACGCCCTGCTGTCCGTGCTCACCACCCCGGTCCGGAGCGGCTTCATCCTCACCCGGCGCAGCCTGGCCGCGGGCGCCGAGGCGGCGGGCGCGGGCCACCGGATCGGCGAACGGCGCTTCGCCCTGCGCGCCCTGCTCGAACAGGCTCCGGCCGGCACGGTGAGCTGGCTCGCCGGCGAGGCCGCGCGCTGGTCCCGGCGGCATGCCACCCGGGCGGCCGGGCCGGACGGCGGCTCGCGGGCAGGTGATGTCGTCCAGGCCTGGTGGGCGCACCGGGCTAGCCACACCGCCCGGATCCTCGCCATGACCGCGGCGGGGACGGAGGATACAAGCCCTTGCGACGGGCCCGCCGCCCGGCACACCGGTCTTTGCTATGATACCCCTGAGGGTATTGCTGGGTCATGATGGATCCGGCCCCGGGAGCCAGGGAGTGGCCGTGGACGTGGACAGTCAGACGATGGCCGACGTGATCAAGCGGCTGCGACGCGCCCAGGGCCAGGTCGGCGGGGTCATCAAGATGATCGAAGAGGGCCGGGACTGCGCCGATGTGGTGACTCAGCTGGCCGCGGCGTCCCGGGCACTGGACCGGGCCGGCTTCAAGATCATCGCGACCGGCCTCCAGCAGTGCGCGCTGGAGGAGAAGGAGGGTAACGGTACGGCCGGCACCGACCGCGCCCAGCTCGAAAGGCTCTTCCTCTCCCTGGCCTGATGCCGGTATTTGACGCCGGTCACTGACCTTCGGCCGGGGCTGTTTCTCCTGGCTCCTTCTCCTGGCTCCTTCTCCTGGCTCCTTCTCCTGGCTCCCGGGGCGGCGCCAGCCAGCGAAGATACTCGCAGTCGCCTTGCTGCTGAAGCCGGACGGCAACGCGATCCCCGGGAGGAAACGTGACGACAGATACGCAGCAGATCACGACACCGCCGGTGCCTCTGGTCGGCGACGGGATCCCGGTGGCGTGCGCGGACGGCGCGCAGCGTCCCTACCTGTCACTGGACGCGGCGGCGTCAACGTCGGCGCTGGGGCCGGTGCTGGCCCGGGTGGAGGAGTTCCTGCCCTGGTATTCCAGCGTCCACCGCGGCGCGGGCCACAAGTCCCAGGTGGCCACCGGCGCCTACGAGGAGGCCCGCTCGGCCGCTCTTGCCTTCGCCGGGCGGACCGGCCGACCCGGCGGCTGGGGCGACGACGTGGCGATCATCTGCCGCAACACCACCGAAGCAATCAACCACCTGGCGTACCGCCTCCGGCTGGCCCGGGACGATGTTGTGGTCACCACCGTGGTGGAGCACCACGCCAACCTGCTGCCCTGGTCCCGGGTCGCGACCTGCCGCTATGTCGAATGCGGCCGGGACGGCACCTTCGATGCCGACGATGTGGTCGCGGCGCTCGATCAGCCCCCCGCACCCCGGCTCCTCGCCATCACCGGGGCCTCTAACATCACCGGCTGGATGCCGCCGCTGGCCGAGATCATCGCGGCCGCCCAGGACCGGGCCATTCCGGTGGCCGTGGACGCGGCGCAGCTGACTCCGCACCGGCCGCTTCCCGCCGACGCCGACTTCCTCGCCTGGAGCGGCCACAAGATGTACGCGCCGTTCGGCGCCGGAGTGCTCATTGGCCCGAGAAGCGCCTTCTCCGACGGGGATCCCTTCCTGGCCGGGGGCGGTGCCGTCGACCTCGTTGACCTCGACGAGGTGCTGTGGACCGACCCGCCCGAGCGGGAGGAAGCCGGATCCCCCAACGTCGTCGGCGCCGTGGCCCTGCACGCCGCGATCAGCACGCTGACTGGTATCGGCTGGCCCGCGCTCATAGGCCACGAGCGCCAGATCGCGCGCTCGTTGCGGCAAGGCCTGGCCTCGATTCCCGGTGTCCGCCTGCTCGGGCCCGACGCGGATACCGAGACACTGCCGGTCGCTACCTTCACCGTCGAGGGGGTGCCACACGCGCTGGTGGCTGCCCGGCTGGCGGCCGAGGAAGCGATCGGCGTACGGCATGGCTGCTTCTGCGCACATCCCTACCTGATGCGCCTCCTGGGCCTCAGCCGCGAGCAGGTGCTCCGTTACCGGGATGAGGTACGCCACGGCGACCGCAGCGCGATGCCCGGAGCCGTCCGGGCCAGCGCCGGTCTCAACATCAGAGGTAGTGACATCACCCGGCTGCTCGACGCGGTGGCACTGATAGCCGGAGGGGATCCGCCGCCGATACCCTACCGCCAGGACCCGCGCACCGGCGACTTCCACCCGTGCGGCAGCGTTCCCGGCCTGACGGACCAGCCAGGGACCCATAGTGCCCCGTGCTCACCCGGCTAGGCAACCCCGGCCGACCGATACCCCCACCCGTATTTACCGAGGCGCCCCGCCGGACGGTAGGCTTGCCATATACATGGTTGTTCCTCTGCTGAAGGTCCGGGGCGGGTTAGCGCCGCTGGGTGGCCCGGACCCAGGCCTGGGCGCCCATCTGGACTGCTTCCCAGGGGCTGCCGAGCGGCGGGGTGTAAGACAGGTCAAGGTCGCTGACGGCGTCGACGGTCATGTTGTTGTAGATCGCGGTGGCGGCGATGTCGATGCGCTTGGCGATCTCGGCGTGCCGGTGCCCGAACAACTGCAGGCCCAGTAGCCGCCCGGTCGCGCGGTCGCCGGTGACCCGCATCGTGATGCGGTGGCTGCCGGGGTAGTAGGCCTTGTGGTCATCGGCCTCGGAGCCGACGGTGACCGGGTCGAACCCGGCCTCCTTGGCTTCATGGTCCCGCAGCCCGGTCCGGGCGGCAGCCTGGTCGAAGATCTTCACCACCTGGGTGCCCAGGCTGCCCGCGAACTGCCGGTTCCCGCCGAGCACGTTCTCGCCCGCGACCCGGCCCTGCTTGTGCGCGGTGGTGCCCAGCGGCAGGTACGTCTCGCCGAGCAGCCGGTGATGGGTGATCACGCAGTCCCCGGCGGCGAACACATCGGGCAGGCTGGTCCGCATGCCGGGGTCGACCGCGATCGCGCCCTTGACGCCGAGCGCCGCCCCGGCGCCGGCGGCGAGGGTGGTCTCGGGGCGGACGCCGACTACGACTAGCACCATGTCAGTCCCGCGGGTCACGGCCGAGCCGTCGGGGGCGGTGGCCTGGACCTGCAGCCGCCCGGCCTGGCCTGCCGCAGCGCGGGTGACCGCGTGGACGGTGGTGCCGGTCAGCACCTCCACGCCGCGAGCGGCCAGTTCGGCGTGGACCAGCGCGCCCAGCTGCGGGTCGACGGTGGGCAGCACCTCGGCAAGCTGTTCCATCTGGGTGACCGCCAGCCCGCGGACGGTCAGGGCATCGGCCATCTCCAGGCCGATGTACCCGGCGCCGACGATGACCGCGCTGGCCGGCGCGCCATGTTCCAGGGTCCGCATGACGGCGAAGGTGTCGCCCATCGAGTGCAGCAGGTGTACCCCGTCGCCGGGGCCCAGGGCAGCGGGTCCGGCCAGGCCGCGGATCGAGGGCCGGACCGGGATGGCGCCGGTGCCGACGACGAGCTTATCGTAACCGAGCAGTTCCTCGCCGCCCCCGGTGGTAGTGATCAGGAGCTTGCGGCCGGGGACGTCGATCCGGCAGGCGGTGGTGTCCAGCCGCAGCGACATTCCGGTCGCTTCCAGGTCGGCGATGCTGCGGTGGGCCAGGTTGCGCCAGTGGGGCACCTCGCCGGAGACGTAGTAGGGGATGCCGCAGATGGAGAAGTTCGGGTAGGCGTCCGCGACAACCACCGTGACATCTGTGCCCGGGTCGAGTTCGCGGGCCCGCAGCGCCGCGCTGATCCCGGCGTCGCTGCCGCCGATCATGACCAGATGCATGGCAGGCTCCCGTCTGGTTTACCTCATGAAGGGGACTGGACCGGACCAGGCGGCCGGTCCGCAGACGGCGATGCGCCGTCGTACGCTGCGCGGGCTGCCGCCCGTCCGGCGTCGCCGTGGTGGGGGAAGATGATGTCGGCGGCCTCCGCCGGCGTGATGGCGGGATACAGCGCCTTGATGACCCCGGCCGCCAGTACGCCGCCGATGACCTGCGCGGCGATGAAGCTCGGCACCGACGACGGGGCGATGCCGGCGAAGGTGTCGGAGAACATCCGGCCGATGGTGATGGCGGGATTGGCGAAGCTGGTCGAGGAGGTGAAGAAATACGCCGCGCCGATATAGGCGCCCACAGCCGCCGGCGCCGACCGGCTGCGCCCGGACCGGGCCAGCGCGAAGATCACCAGCAGGAGCCCGAGAGTGGCGATGACCTCCGACAGGAAATGGGCGGGGGTGGCCCGGTGCTTGGCCGAGATGCTGACCGCGGGCAGAGCGAACATCAGGTTGGCCAGCACCGCCCCGCCGATGCAGCCGGTGACCTGCGCGGGCAGATAGGCCGCGGCGTCGCGCCAGGACAGCCCGCCGAAGGCCGCATCAACGAAGGACACCACCGGGTTGAAGTGACCGCCGGAGACCGGGCCGAACATCAAGATGATCGCGAACAGCCCGGCCGCCGTCGCCGCCGCGTTCTCCAGCAGCTCCAGGCCGGTCTCACCCGGCGACAGCCGCTGCGCGGCGATCCCCGAACCGATCACCACCGCGGCCAGGAACCCGCTGCCGAGGAACTCCGCGACCACCCGGCGCCACAACGTGATAGGCGTGCTGCTCACGGTACCCATCTTGACGGACCTAGTTAGCTCAGTCAAGATTGAGTCAATGAATATTGAGCTAATACCTGGAGTGGCGGAGAGGGCCGCGGTGCACGCGGCGCTGGCCGACCCGGCCCGGCTGCACATCGTCGACACCCTCGGCGTCGGCGACACGTCCCCGTCGGAACTGGCGGCCATGCTCGCGATGCCGTCGAACCTGCTCGCGCACCACCTGCACGTGCTGGAGCAGGCCGGGCTCCTCACCCGCCGCCGTTCCGACGGCGACCGTCGCCGCACCTATCTCCAGCTCATCCCCGGCGCGCTGGAGTCGCTGACCCGCCCCGCGGCGCGGACGGCCGGGCGGGTGCTGTTCGTGTGCACCGCCAACTCCGCCCGCTCCCACCTAGCCGCCGCGCTGTGGCGTCGCGCCAGCACCGTCCCCGCCGCCTCGGCCGGCACCAACCCCGCCGCGCGGATCGCGCCGGGCGCCATCGCCGCCGCCAGGCGCCACTGCCTGCCGATGCGCCGCCTGCGGCCCCGCCACATCAGCGACGTCCGGCAAGACGGCGACCTCATCATCACCGTGTGCGACCTGGCCCGCGAGGAACTGGGCCGCCAGGCCGTCGTGCACTGGTCCGTCCCCGACCCGGTCCCGGCCGGCGATCCCGCCAGCTTCGACGCGGCGCTGGCCGAGCTCAGTCATCGCGTCGAGCGTCTCGCACCGCGCCTAGCCGCGGCCCGCTGACCTCCTGGCCTGCCCCCGCACTGACTGCGGGACTGTACCTCGCGGCGTGGTCACACGACCGGGCTGCAGCGCTCGATGACCACGACGTCGCGCCAGCGGAAGGGAAGCCCGGGTCCGGCGGCTACCGCGACGGTCAGCAGCCGATCAGGGCGCCGAGGGCGGCCAGCGCCTGCGGGCGGGCGCGGTAGTACACCCACACCCCGCGCTTGTGCCGATCGACCAGCCCGGCCTCGTGCAGCACCTTCAGGTGGTGGCTGATGGTCGGCTGGGACAGGTCGAACGCGTCGTTCAGGTCGCACACGCACGCTTCGCTGCCCTCGTGCGATGCGATCAGGGACATCAGCCGCAGCCGGACCGGGTCGGCCAGCGCCTTCAGCAGCGGCGCGACCTGCTCGGCCTGCTCAACGGTCAGCGGCGCGGCGGTCAGCGGCGCGCAGCAGGCCGCCGACTCCGCCGGGCTGATTACCGTGAGGAAATTAGACACGCATCTATATTGACATAGATCGATGTCTTAGGGCAAGCTTGCTTGCAGACATGAAATAGACAGGCGTCAATGTCCTTCGGAGGCCGCTATGTCCCGGGTGCAGCTCGCGCTGAACGTCAACGACATCGACGAGGCCGTCAGCTTCTACGCCAAGCTGTTCGGCACCGAGCCCGCCAAGCGCAGGCCCGGCTACGCCAACTTCGCCATCACTGAGCCGCCGCTCAAGCTCGTCCTGCTGGAGAACCCCGGCCAGGGCGGCACCCTGAACCACCTCGGCGTGGAAGTCGACACCACCGCTGCCGTCGAGGCCGAGCAGACCCGGCTCGCCGAAGCGGGCCTGGCCGCGGTCGAGGAGCGGGACACGACCTGCTGTTACGCCCGGCAGGACAAGTTCTGGGTCACCGGCGCCCCCGGTGGCGAGCGGTGGGAGATCTACACCGTCCTGCAGGACAGCCCCACCTTCTGGGGCCAAGACGGCGGGCAGCGCTGGGAGGCGGTCCAGGCCGAGCGGGACGCCAACCCGCCCGGGCAGGCCACGCAGTGCTGCGGCGGCCCTCAGGCGACCAGCGAAGACGCCGCCTCTTCCGGTGCCTGCTGCGGGTAACCGGCGATGTGACACCTGGCAAAACCAGATATCCGGGAGGCGGAAGCGGCGACGGCACCGAGAGGGGCCCGCGCGGCCCCGCCCTTAACGCCAGGTCCCTTTCCGGGAGGTCTGAGTTACCACAGGCCGAGCATCGAGCCGAGGGAACGGGCGGCCTGGCCGCCGCCGTCCTCGGCGATGTTCAGCGCGGCGGGAACGTCGAGGTCGTGGGCCAGCGCCGCCCGCATCGCGGCCACCGCCGTGCCCGAGCTTCCGGCCACGCCGCGTTCCGGCCGGCCGGCGGCCGCCTGCAGGCGCTCGAGCCTGGCGCCCGCCGCATCCAGGCCCGCCATGCTGAAATCCCAGGCCTGGCCCCAGCGGCGGTCCAGGATCAGCATCCGCACGGCGGCGGCGGAGTACTCCTTGAGCAGCTCGCTGACCAGCACCAGGTTGCCCGTTGACTTGGCCATCTTCGCCCCCGCCACTCCGACCACGCCGGCGTTGAGCCGGGCCCGGGAAAACGGCGCCACGCCGGTGAACGCCTCGGCCAGCGCCGCCTGGTAGGCGTGATGCGGGAAGATCAGATCGCCGCCTCCGGCCTGTACGTCAACCGCCGGGCCGAACGCGTGCAGCGCCATCGCCGCGCACTCGGCGTGCCAGCCTGGCCGGCCCGTGCCCCACGGGCTGGCCCAGCCTGGTTCGCCGTGGTTCGACGCCCGCCACACCGCCACATCGAACGGATCGTCCTTGCCCGGATCGGCCGGATCATCTCCGTACTCGCTGGCCAGCCGCAGCGCCGTCGCGCGATCCGGCACGGCCAGGCGGGCCACCTCGGCGCCACGGAAATAGACCTGGCCGCCACGCTCGTACGCCACCCCGCGCTCGAGCAGTCCCGCCGCCAGCGCGATCACCTGGCCGATGTAGGCATGCGCCCGCGGCTGCATGGCGGGCTGGCCGACTCCGAGCGCGGCCATGTCGCGATCGAAATAGAACTGCTGGATGGCGGCGAACCGGTCGTACGGCGAGCCGGCCCGGTCGGCCGCGGCCACCAGCACGTCGTCCACGTCGGTGACGTTGCGGCAGATGATCACCTCGGTACCGCCGTCGTGCAGGACCCGGGCGAGCGTGTCGATCCATACGTAGGACGCGGCGTGACCCACGTGGGTCACGTCATAGGGCGTGATTCCGCATGCGTACACGCGGGCCCGGCCTACCAGCGGCAGCGCGGTGCCGCCCACCGTCACCGCACCCGGCAGCCCGACGGCCTCCATCTGATCCATGAGCGACCTCCCGCAATCAGCGTCCGCGGAAGCCACGCTATGGCATAAGCCTGGGGTATAGGGCCGGGCGCGGCCGCCGTGCATGACACGGGCGACCGCGCCCTTGACCGGACGTACCGGTGTTAGATAGTGACGTCGACCTTGGTGACCTGACCGTGGTCGGCCTGCACCGAGCGCTCGGCGCGCAGCCCGCCGGGCGCGAGTACACGCAGGGTCCACGATCCTGGCGCGGCGAAGAACCTGAACCCGCCGTCGTCTCCCAGCGGGACCTCGGCCACGAACTCATCGCCGGTGCCGAGCAGCCGGGCGTAACCGGTGCCCACCGGGCTGCCGTCGTGCACTACTCGTCCCTCGACCACGGCCTGGCTGCCGGTGGCCGCACTCACGCTGACGCCGCCCGCGGGCGCGCCGCACCCGTCGCCGGCGCTCATCGTCCGTCACCGATCTCGATCGGCACGCCGACCAGCGAGCCGTACTCGGTCCAGGAGCCGTCGTAGTTCTTGACGTTGGGCTGGTCGAGCAGCTCGTGCAGGACGAACCAGGTGTGCGCCGACCGTTCGCCGATCCGGCAGTAGGCGATGGTGTCGCGCCCGAAGTCCAGGCCGGCCTCGTTGGCGTACAGCGAGCGAAGCTCGTCGTCGGAGCGGAACGTGCCGTCTTCGTTCGCGGCCTTGGACCAGGGCACGTTGCGTGCGGTCGGGATGTGCCCGGCCCGCTGCGCCTGCTCCTGCGGAAGGTGCGCCGGCGCCAGCAGCCGGCCCGTGAACTCATCAGGCGAGCGGACGTCGACCAGGTTGCGCTTGCCGATGGCGGCCACGACCTCGTCGCGCAGCGCGCGCAGCGAGGAGTCCTGCTCCTTGGCCGTGTAGCTGGTCCGCGGGCGCTCGGGCACGTCGGTGGTCAGCTCACGCGAGTCGAGCTCCCACCTCTTCCGGCCGCCGTCGAGCAGCAGAACCTTGTCGTGGCCGTACACCTTGAAGTACCAGTAGGCGTAGGCGGCGAACCAGTTGTTGTTGCCGCCGTAGAGCAGCACGGTGTCGTCGTTCGAGATGCCCCGCTCGGACAGCAGCGTTTCGAAGCCCGTCTTGTCCACGAAGTCACGGCGGACCGGATCCTGCAGGTCCTTCTTCCAGTCGAGCTTGATCGCGGTCGGGATGTGCCCCTTGTCGTAGGCGCTGGTGTCCTCGTCTACCTCGACGATGACGACACCAGGGTCACCGATATGGGCCTCCGCCCAGTCGGCGTCCACGAGGACGTCGGATCGGCTCATGGTGGAAATACCTCCTTCTCCGGTCACGCCCTAAGCGGACGGCCGGACCCTTAGATTGCGCTGGATGAACAGATACACCTGGCAGCCCAGGCAGAGATCGAAGGCCGCGTTGAGGAACGCCGCGGCCAGCGCGAGCGAGGTGAAGACCAGGCCGGCCACCGTGGCGCCGGCGGCCAGGCAGATGACCCCCACGCCGGCGATGACCAGGCCCACCGCCTGCGCGAACCGGGGCGGGGCCTCGGCCTCGGTGTGGGCGGGCGGCCCGAGCCGCGGCCTGATGAGGCGACGGTACAGCAGGCCGTAAGGCGCGTACCTCAGCCCGGCCAGCGCCCCCACCGCGAACACCGCGACCTGCGCGGCGAGCAGCCAGGCACTGCCGGTGACCAGCACTACCGCCAGCACGACCGTGGTGATAACCGCGCCAAACCGGGGACCGCGCGGATCGATTTCCATGCCAGAACTCCCTGCCACTGAGCGGGGCCACTGAGCGAGCTTCCTCCCCTGTTGAGTGACCGCCCCGAGCTCACCGGAAGGTCGCAGGTGCCGCAGTCGCAGGAGCACGGCGCCGGGAAGTCCGGGGCATCAGGGCAGCAGGACCCGCCTACAGATGGCGGTAGCGACGTGGCAGAAATCGACAGCACGCCGCTTGGTCAGCGTCTTCGCTGTCCGGGAGATCACGCACTTGATGCTATGCGGGCTCAGTCGGACTGTCACTCCCAAGACCGGAGTTATTGCCGTCATGGCCGGCCCACCTGGTCGAACATGGGCAGGCGACACGATCACTCTCCGCCTGCGGGCGCGATGCCCCCGGGCGCGGGGGACTCGACCACGCTGCCCAGCGCGGCGATCACGTCGGCCTTACGGGGCAGGCCGGTGGCCCGCTTGACGATGGCGCCGTCCGGGCCGAGCACGAGCACCGTGGGCGTGCTGTTGATCCGCAGTCGCCGCACCAGGTCAAGCCGTACGGCCGCGTCGACCTCGACATGAGTCACGCCGCCCACCATGCCCGCCACCTGGCCCAGTATCTGCCGGGTAGGACGGCACGGGGCACAGAAGGCGGTCGAGAACTGGAGCAGCGTGGCCCGCTCGCCGAGGGGGCCGCCTAGGTCGGCCTCGGTCAGCACGTCCGGCCTGGTCCCGGCGGGCGGCCGGGTTGCGTCGGCCGTCTCCGCCGGGGTTGGCTGCCCGGCCCGGATACCTGGCCCGGCGCGGAACCGCCCGGCCCGGCGGCGTAGCGTCAGCCCGAGCAAACTGGCCGCGACCAGAGCCGCGGCGAGCGCTATCAACCCGCCAGTCACGCCAATGGACAGCACACGGGACGCGTCATCCATTCCCCGCGGCCTGCTGAGCCGTTGTCGAGGTGGGCGTGGCGGTCGTCAGCTGGGCGGCTGTTCAAGTGGGCGTGGCGGTCAGCAGCACCTTGTGGTTCGCCGTGATCTGGAAGCTGCTTATCGGCTTAGCAGTGCTCGGCATCGAGCCCGGGTACCAGACCTTGCCCTCGTCATAAGCCGTCGTCCAGGCGGCCACCTGGGTCCGCGTCCCGTCGGGATGGACGACCCACAGCTGGCACGTGGTCCCGGCCGAAATGTGGTGGACCAGGACCTGGAAGGCGTCGCCCCAGGACTGCTGCGAGTAAGAGATCGCGGCGCTGGCCCCGGTGACCCTGCTCGTCGTCTGGACGGTTTCCCAGTGACCGGATCCGGCTGAGACCGGAACCGTCACGGTCCGCGTCCCGATGGAGCTCAGGCCGCCGAACAAGCCTCCCGCGATCGCCACCACGGCGGCCGCGGCCGCCGCGAAACGCCACCGGGTCCGGCGCCGCCTGGCTGCGGCCAGGTCGAGCACCGTGCCGATCAGTTCGCCCGGCGGCTTCTCGTCGGTGCTGGTGCGCACGGTGTCATCGGCACAGATCCGGCTGATCTCGTCCGGGTTGACCCGGGCCAGCAGGGCGGGCAGGCCGGCCAGGCCGGCCAGCTCGTCCCGGCAGTCCCGGCAGGTCACCAGGTGAGCATCGACCAGGGTGCGCTCGGCGGGGTCGATGGCACCGAGCACGTACACGCCAAGCGATGGCCTGGCCTCGGCGCAGGTCCAGGTCGGGGTCATGGCGCCAGTCCTCGTTCCTGTAGCGCCAGCTTGAGCGCCTTCAATGCGTAAAACGTACGGGATTTCACGGTACCTGCCGGTATGCCGAGCGTAGCTGCGGCCTCGGCTACCGAGCACCCACGGTAGTAAGTCTCGACGATCACCCTCCGGTGGTCCGGCCGCAATGAGGCCAGGGCGTCCGCGACGGCCCAGGACTCGAGCGTCCGGTCGGCGTCGTCATCGGAGGGAAGCAGTTCCAGTGCCGCCTGCCCTGTCTCCGGCGGCCGAGCCTGCCGTGCGCGGTAGGAATCGACCGCCAGGTTGCGCGCGACGGCGAACAGCCACGGCCTGGCCGGCCGGTCGGCCAGCGCCTCGGGATGGCGCCACGCCCGCACAATCGTTTCCTGCACTAGATCCTCCGCACGCTGCCTGTCACCGCCGGTGAGGTGGAGGGCGTAGCGAAGCAGGGCACCGCCGTGTTCGGCGTACAGCGCCCTGACAAACGCCTCGTCTGCCACTCGCCCTGAGCGGGGCGCGGTTCCCGCGTTCGGCACACTAGTTGGAACGTCGGACGGCACCTGGCGGTTCAAACGGCCGGGAAAATTCTTATCGCCGGGTACCGCACCGGGAACGGGGGAACTCGGAGGCGTGGGAGGTCCGTGCTGGCTCATGAGGCACCGCTAGGAATTTGACTTCGGAACGTGTTGGTACGGACACACTAGGGCGTTATCCACCTAGTCTGCCGTAATACGAGCAGAATGCCCACCCCGAAGCTCAGCCGCCGGCGAACTGGGGGAGCACCTCGACGACGGCCGCCTCCGGAAGGACCAGGTTGGCAGCCATGCTACGGCCAGCCGCCGCGCCGTCCACCAGAAAGGAAGACGTGGCGAGCACCGAGCGCAGCCGCCCGTCGTCCCCGCGCCGGGCCACGATCTTCTCGAGCGCTTCCGCCAGCGTCCCCGCCTCGACCGATTCATGCTCGACGCCCGCTGCCTCCCTGGCCGCGGCCCAGTACTGCATTGTTACTTTGGCCATTTGGGATATCCTTCTCTACAACGGACCCGGGCGCTGTTGCCCCCGGGTCCTTGTCTGTTTATACAAGTAGTGAGGTGCGACCGCACCAGCGAGTGGAGGTGCCGCGAGTGAGCGACCTGCTGCTGATCACCAGCGTGCTCGAGCCGTCCGCAGAAGTGCTGCCCGCTCTCGGGCTCCTGCTGCACCCAGTCCGGGTGCTGCCCGCGGACGCATCTGCCCTGGTGGAGGCACCGCCCGCGGACGCGGTGCTGATGGACGCCCGGCGCGAGCTCGCGCACGCGAAGAGCATCTGCCGCCTGTTGCAGACGACGGGCCTGGACTGCCCGCTGTTCGCGATCGTGACCGAAGGCGGCCTGGCCGCGGTCAACGCCGAGTGGGGCGTCGATGACGTGATCTTGCACACAGCCGGCCCTGCCGAGGTGGAGGCCAGGGTCAGGCTGGCCATCGGCCGCCGGGCCGTCGCCGCGGTCGCCGACGCGCCCGACGAGATCCGCTCCGGCGAGCTGGCCATCGACGAGGCCACCTACGCGGCCCGGCTGCGCGGCCGAGTGCTCGACCTCACCTTTAAGGAATTCGAGCTGCTCAAGTTCCTCGCCCAGCATCCCGGCCGGGTTTTCACCCGCGCGCAACTGCTGCAGGAGGTCTGGGGCTACGACTACTTCGGCGGCACCCGCACGGTTGACGTCCACGTCCGGCGACTGCGGGCCAAGCTCGGCCCCGAGCACGAGGCCCTGATCGGCACCGTGCGTAACGTCGGCTACCGGTTCGTGCCGGTCAAGGGCGAGCGGACGGACCGCGGCCAGGGCGCCGAACGGCCCCAGCGGACGGAGCGGGCGGCAGGCGACGAGCGCGCCAGCAGCACGCAAGACCTGAGAGCTTCAAGGGGCCACACCGCGACCGCGGCCCGATGACCGGACGGCAGATCACCAGCACCGTACCGCGCACCGCGCAGGTCGCCGACATCCTGGCCCTGGTCCGGGCCGCGCGCCTGACCGACGGCGTGGAGCCGCTGTCCGAGCACGTGCTGCTGCACCTGCGTTACGACAGTTCGGCCCGTCTGGGGCCGGACGCTGAGCCGGGCCATGATTTCGTCCTCACCGTGGGCGGCGAGATCGCGGGCTACGCCTACCTGGATCCCCTGCCGCCCGATCCGGGCTCTGACGTAAGCGGCGAACTCGTGATCCACCCGGGCCACCGGCGCCTGGGGCTCGGCCGGGCCCTGATAGGTGAGCTCGCCGCAGCGGCGGGCGGCCACCCGCTACGGCTGTGGGCGCACGGCGACCTGCCCGCGGCCGCCGGGCTGGCCCGGGCGACGGGATTCGAGCGCTTCCGCGCCTTGTGGCAGATGCGCCGTCCGCTGCATGACCCGCTCGCCCGGCCGGCCCTCCCGGCCGGGCGCACGCTGCGCACCTTCGTTCCCGGCCAGGACGAGGATGAATGGCTGAGCCTGAACGGCCGGGCGTTCGCCAAGCACCCCGAACAGGGCGGCTGGACCCAGCATGACCTGGAACTCCGCGAGCGGGAGCCGTGGTTCGACCCGGCGGGCTTCTTCATCGCGGAAAGGGACGGGCACATGACGGGTTTCCACTGGACCAAGGTGCACCCGCCGGCCGAGCAGGACCCGCTATCTCCCGGCATCGGGGAGGTCTACGTGGTGGGCGTGGATCCCGCCGAGCAGGGCAGCGGACTGGGCCGCGCGCTCACCCTGGCCGGGCTGCATCACCTGCGTGACCTCGGCGTGGCACAGGCCATGCTCTACGCCGACGAGGACAATGTCCCCGCGATCAGGATGTACGAGGCCCTCGGGTTCACCCGCGCCCGGGTCGACGCCATGTACCGCCGGCCGCACCGGCCACAGTCCCGTTAGCTGGCGCGCTAGCTGCGCCGACCTAGCGTGCGTCGATCCCCAGCGCTTCGTCGAGTTCGGCGGCCGTCAGCGGCCGGTCCGCGGCCGCTACCGCGCTCAGCACCTCGGCGTACAGCTCTATCTCGTCAAGGGCAACGCGGTCGTGGACACGAAGGTCCAACTGCCTGGGAATCGTGCTCACCTCCGGCGCTGATCGCGATTCCGTTCGCTTGCGCCCCAGGTTACGTGCCGACACCGCGCCTCCGCATGACCCATCAGGGCCATTCGCTTACCACCTTCACGTGCGGTTTTACCCAGCTAGGCAGTAACGATTCCGCCAAACCCCCGCGCAGTTGCCGTCAATCCGGTAAGGCGCGTCACAAGAGCCCCATCCGCATCTCTGCGCAAGAATCTCATTAACCATAACATCGCCCATTTTGGCATAAACTGGGATAAACACGGACATTGAGGCGTCTGGTTTGCGCGCACAGCGGTCACAGACAAGAGTCATGCGCGCATTCGCCTCGTCCGGCCCGCCGCGAGCCCGCATACTACAGAGGTAGCGGTCTCGCCGGATCACGTAGGCGGCCCGGCGTCTGTTTGCGCCGCTAGCTCCGGACACCGTTCCCGCCTACTTAAACAAACATGATCTCGGGAAGCCATGAATGACAACAGTGATCTCCTGCCGAACCTCGTTCACGAAGACGCCTTCGAAATGCAGATGCGCGGGTACAGCCGGCGCCAGGTGGACGAGTTCATCGCCCGCTGCCGCAGCCAGATCCGCGACCTAGAGCAGCGGCTGGCCCGTGCCCTCGACGACGGCGAGGAACTGAGACGCGACCTGGCCACGGCGCGCCAGCAGGCGCTCGGCGCCAAGCCCGCGCACGAGGAAGTCAGTGAGCGCATCGCCCAGATCCTTAAGCTGGCCGACGACGAGGCCAGATCCCAGAAGTCCAAGGCCCACGAGGAGATAGCCAGGCAGCGCAACGACGCCCAGGCGGACGCGGAGAAGTCCCGCGCCGAGGCGCGTGACCAGGCCGAGCGCATGCTCACCGCCGCCCAGGAACAGGCCGAACGGGCGATCACATCCGCGCGCGCCGAGGCGGAGAAGACGCTCACTGCCGCCCGCACCGAGGCCGAGCGCACCACGACCGAGGCGAGGAAGAAGTCTGAGAGCGCGCTGGCCAGCGCCAAGGCACAGGCCAAGAAGTCGCTTGACGAGGCGACGGCGCGTGCCACCGCCATTCACGATGGCGCAGAGCGCCGCCTGAACCTGCTGTCCACCAGGCACTCCGAGACGATCAAGCGGCTCACCGACATCCTGGATGGTGTCTCCAGCCTCGTGGCCGTCGAGACCGCCCGCATGTCGCTCGAGGACGAGGTCGACCAGGCCACCGCGAAGGCGATCGCCACGGCCGAGGCCAACGGCGCACCACGCCCGGCCGCCGAGTCCACCGGGGCTGCCGGTTCAGGCCGGCCCACGGCCCCGAGCGGACCGCGCCCGACCGCGCCGCAGGCGACCCCGTCGGCCTCGCCCCGGTCTGTCGGCCCGGCCCAGCCGGGGCCGGCCCAGCCGAGCCAGTCCCCGTCGGCCGAGCCGGGGCCGGCCCAGCCCCCGTCGGCCCAGTCCCAGCCAACCCAGCCTCAGCCGGCCCAATCCTCCTCATCAGCACAGTCCCCCTCGGTCCGGCCCCAGGAAAAGCAGCATTCCCCGGCACGCTCCGCGGTCATTGACACCGAGGAGCCCACCGAGGGCATCCGTATGCTGCCCGGCAGCGACACTTAGGACCGCCGCCCAGCTGGAGGTAACCCGCCCAGGCCCTGCGCGAGCAAATCCAGGCGCCGCAGGATGACGCCCTCGCGCAGGGCCCACGGGCACAGTTCGATCGCCTCCACGCCCAGCAGGTCGAGGATGGCGTCGGCCACGATGGCTCCGGCCGGCAGCTGCGCCACCCGGCCGGCCGAAACGCCGGGCAGCTTGGCGCGTTCGCCCTGGCTCATCTTCGGCAGCCGTTCGGCCAGGGCCGCCACGTCGGAGTGCCGCAGCACGCGCTTGACGTAGGGGCCTTCGCCGGACGGAGCCGCACCCGCGATCCTGGCCAGCTGCCGGAAGGTCTTCGAGGTCCCCACCACATGATCGGGGGCACCTTGCCGCAGCAAGCCCCCCATTTCCCTGGCGATCTCGGCCCGCACGTGCTTGCGCAGGCGGCGCACCTCCGGTGACGAGGGCGGGTCGGTGCTGATCCAGTCCCTGGTGAGCCGCCCGGCGCCGAGCGGCAGCGATGCCATCGCCTCCGGCTCCTCATCGATTCCCGTGGCCACCTCGAGCGACCCGCCGCCGATGTCGATCACCAGCAGGCGTCCCGAGGACCAGCCGAACCAGCGCCGGGCGGCGAGGAAGGTGAGGCGCGCTTCCTCGTTGCCGGTCATCACGTTGATCTGCGCACCGGTCTGCTTGCGGATCCTGGCCAGGACTTGCTCGCCGTTCTCGGCCTCCCGGACGGCCGAGGTCGCGAACGCGATGATCTCCTCGACCCCCTTGTCCTCCGCGATGCGCAGCGCCTCTTCGACGACACTGCGCAGGCTGGTCTCGCCCGGCCCGGACAGCGAGGTCCCGTCCTGCAGGTGAGCGGCGAGCTTGAGTTCGGCCTTATGCGAGAAGGCCGGCATCGGCCGCGCCCCCTGGTAGGCATCCACCACGAGCAAGTGCACCGTGTTCGAGCCCACATCAAGCACCCCAAGTCGCATACCCTGACGCTACCCTGCCGGCGATCAGAAAAGCCCCGGCCTGTGCCGCCTGACCTGGTATCACCGGGTCTAAGATGCGACCTTTGGCGATGTTTCAGATAATTCATGCCGAACGAGCGTCGTGCGTGCCCCACAAGGAGGCTCATCCATGCGCAACGGGGACGTGTCGTACTGGTGGCAAGCGCGCGGCATCCCGCCGCGACGGCCGTCGCTGCCGGGCGGCACCGAGGCCGATGTGTGCATCGTCGGAGCCGGCTACACCGGCCTGTGGACCGCCTACTACCTCAAGCGGGCCGATCCCGGGCTGCGGATCGTCGTGCTCGAGGCGGGCTTCGCCGGGTTCGGCGCCTCCGGCAGGAACGGCGGCTGGGTGACGGCTACGCTGCCGGGGTCGCGGGCCCGCTACGCCAGGCAGCCGCAGGGCCCGGCCGGCGTCCGCGAGCTCGAGCGGCAGCTCCGCGACACGGTCGACGAGGTGGCCAGGGTCTGTGCCACCGAAGGGATCGACGCCGGGCTGGTCAAGGGCGGCACGCTCACCATCGCCACGTCGGCGGCCCAGGACGCCCGGCTGCGTCGCCGGCTGGCGCAGGAACGGGCCTGGGGCGATGATTCCGGGATCGTTCGGTACCTTGAAGCCGAAGACCTGGCCGGGCGGTTGCGGGTGACAGGGGCAGTCGGAGCCCTCTACTCGCCGCACTGTGCCCGGGTTCAGCCGGCGGATCTGGTCGCCGGGCTGGCCGAGGCCGTCACCCGGGCCGGGGTGCTGCTGTCTGAGGCGACCCCGGTGACCTCGATTTCCTCCGGACGGGCGCGCACGCCCGCCGGCGACGTGCGCGCGCCCTACATCCTGCGGTGCACCGAAGGGTTCACCGCGGACATGGCCGCCGAACACCGGACGCTGCTGCCGATGAACAGCTCCATGATCGTAACCGGCCGGCTCAGCGACGAGGCCTGGAAGACCATCGGGTGGGACGGCTTCGAGACGATCAGCGACGAGGCGCACGCGTACATCTATGCCCAGCGCACCCCGGACGGCCGGATCGCGCTCGGCGGCCGCGGCGTCCCCTATCGCTTCGGTTCCAGGCTGGACCATGACGGCGCGATCGGGCCGTCGACGATCGCGCAGCTCGGCCGGATCCTGCGCCGGATGTTTCCGGCCGCGGCGCAGGCCGGCATCGAGCACGCGTGGTGCGGTGTCCTCGGGGTGCCGAGGGACTGGTGCGCCACGGTCACCATGGACCCGCGCACCGGCCTCGGCTGGGCCGGCGGCTACTCGGGCCACGGGGTGGCCGCGGCCAACCTGGCCGGCCGCACGCTCGCCAACCTGGTCCGCGGCGTGGCCAGCCCGCTGACCAGCCTGCCCTGGGTGGGACATCGCTCGCCGGCCTGGGAGCCCGAGCCCGCCCGCTGGGCCGGCGTGCACGGCCTGTACGCCCTGTACCGGACGGCCGACCGCTTGGAATCCGCGCGCCGGTCCCCGCGCACCTCCGTGCTGGCCCGCGCGGGTGACCTTATCTCCGGGATCCCCCACTAGCGGACGGCCGGCCGCGGCTGCTCGCCGCGGCCGGCCCGGGTCGCCGGCGTTTAGTAGATGGTCTTGATCTTGCTCTTGCTGCCGATCCGCCCGGTGTTGGTCCCGGTGAACGTGTAGGTCTTCAGGTGAGCGGTGTAGCGCAGGGTCATGGTCCGGCACAGCGCCTGGTGATATCCGATGTCCACGGCGCCCAGGTTGGTGTGCAGTTTGCCGCTGGCGTTGGAGGCCAGCGCGACCGCCCCGGCGGCAAACTCGCCCCTAACGGTGTCGTCAACGCACACGGAGAGCCGGACACCCTTGCTGGTCTTGGTGTAACTTCCCCAAGCGATGACACCGTGCAGGCTCGGGAAGGAGAGCTTGTGGGTGCTGGATTGCATGTGCGTGGTGGCAGCAGATGCCGGCAGTGCGCTGAGGGCAAGCATCGCCGCCGACGCGGCGACGAGGGAAATTCGGCGCAACATGTAGATCTTTTACCTCCGTTGGCTTAGGGAAAGCCTGAAGGCTAGCAGTGCCGCGCCCGCCGGGCAAACGCGGCGCACGGTAACCGGCCGATTCCCGCGGGCGCGAGATGCGGTCCAGCATCAACCGGACAAAGCGCATGTTTTGGCGCTTAGCCGGATTATTCACCGCAACGTCCGCGTGCCCGCCACCGCTGATGTCCCAAACACCAAGACGCGAAATTCGACAAGTCAGATCCGAAAGTAAGCGGAAAAGGCCAGCGAAGCGATAAGGATGCGTTCGACGCGGCATGGAGGCAACCGCCACTGCCCCCCCGGGCCGATTCCTGGGCTCGCCGTCACCGAGCGGGCAGCCGGTCCGTGGTCCAGCGTTCGGTACACGACGTGGCGTCCTTGCAGTACCAGCGGATGTCAGCGCACGCGTCACCGCCATCAGGTACCAGCAGCGCGATGGGAAGCGCGATGCCGCACAGGGAGCACTGCGCCACCTCCAAGGGACGGAGACGGCCCCCCTGCTGTGCGGCCGCCGGTGAGTCCGCAGGTGCCACGCCAGGACTCACCGGAAACGGTTCAGGTTTCCTCGTCGGCAACATCGTCATAACTGATGAGGCAGGGGCCATGATTCCTCCACGCGGGACACTGGTCACGACGCTCGTCTCCGAAACCAGGACAACCGACTCGCGACGTTTATTCGGCAAGCTCGCTCATACCGAGCCCGCTCGCGATAGGCCAAGCTCGCTCATACCAAGCCCGTTCGTCCAAGTTAGCCGCCCATACGCTGGCGATTCAAGGAAAAGCGGCAAATCCCGGGCCCCCGGCAGGTCTGGCCACGTTGAGGTGGATTCGGCTCACCTTTCGTGACGCAGCCGGGGCGCTTTGGTGTTCGAGTCGCGGAAGGCGGTCGCTCGCTCAAGCAGGAAATTCTGGTAATCAGCCAGCATGGCGGTGAGCGCTGGCGATGCTAACTCGGCGAGTGTGCTGGACATGATCCCGCCGTCGTCGGTCCCGGCATCGTCGGTCCCGCTGCCGCTCGTCGTGCCGCCGCCGAGGTAGGCGGCGATGACACGCGAGTCCTGCCGGACGGCGTCCGGCAGGCCTTCGGCTATCACCTGGCCGAACTCGAGCACGATCACGCGGTCGCAGATGCCCAGCACCAGCCCCATGTCGTGCTCGATAAGCAGCGGACGAGCCGCAGCGCTGCCCGGCTCATCCCGGCACGTCCCAGCTGATGGCCACCGGTCCTCGGCGGGGCTGCCGGCGCCTTCGGCAGCAGTTACATTTGCCGGGTGGAAGTCACCATCCGCGCCTACGATCCGCGTGACGCGGCCGATCTGGCCGACGTCTTCTTCCGCTCAGTCCGGCAGGTGGCGCTCTCTGATTACACGGCCGCCCAGGTGAGGGCCTGGGCCCCGGAGCCCAGAACCGCTGAGTGGGCGCACGGGGAAGCCAGCGACGGCCGCCTGGTTCTCGTGGCCGCCAATGCGGATGACCGCCCCGTCGCCTATATCGATCTGGAACCGGACGGGCACATCGACCGCGTGTTCTGCGCGCCCGAGGCAGCCGGGCAGGGGATCGCGTCGCGGCTTTATGACGCCGTGGAGGCGGCAGCCCGCGAGCAGGGAATCAGGAGCCTGTTCACCGAGGCCAGCGAGCTCGCCCGGCGGCTGTTCGAGCGCAAGGGCTTCGCGGAAGTGGAACGACAGGACCTGGTGATCCGCGGCGTGGCCATCCACAATTACCGGATGGCTAAGGCCCTGGCTTAACCGCACCACATCTGACCTGGCGGGGTGGCCGGATTTGAACCGGCGGCCACTTCGTCCCGAAGCCAAGTCGCAGTGCGAAATAGCAGCGCTGCGGCCTGCTTGACCTGGGAGTTGCCGTCCGTCGGCGTCCACTGGCGCGGCGTGGCCCGGGAGTCTTGAGGTAGGCGGTCCAGCCGCGGCGTGCACCTGCGCCGGCGCCGCTAGCAGGTCCAGGTACGCAATCGCGTTCCTTGCCTGGCCGGCGTGGCCATGGCCGGTCGGGCCGGCCGCCCTGGCGCCGCCGGCGAGGGTGGCCTCGCGGTGCCCCGGCCGCGGCCAACGCGAAGCGGGGGCAACCAGGCGAGAGAACGCCTGGCTGCCCCGTGGCCGGGTGCCTAGGACACGGCCGAAGGCTGCTCCTCGAGCAGGTTGGGCTCGGGGGTGGACCGGCGGCTGAGCTTGCTGGGCCACCAGACCCAGCGGCCGAGGTCCAGGTTGAGGGCGGTGACCAGCACGGATCTGACCACGATGGTGTCCAGCAGCACACCGAACGCTACGGCGAAGCCAAGCTCGGCCAGGAAGGTGACGGGCAGGGTGGCGAGCGCGGCGAAGGTGCCCGCCAGCACGGCACCGGCCGAGGTGATGACCCCTCCAGTGGCCGACAGCCCGGTGAGCGCGCCGCGGCGCGAGCCGTGCTTGCCCGCCTCCTCGCGGACCCGGGTCATCAGGAAGATGTTGTAGTCGATCCCCAGGGCGACGAGGAACACGAAGACGAACAGCGGGAACGAGGTGTCCGCGCCGCCGAAGTTGAACACGTGGTCGAACATCAGCGCGCTCACGCCCAGCGCCGCCGCGAACGACAGCACCACGGTGGCGATCAGCATGATCGGCGCGATCAGCGCCCGGAGCAGCAGGCCCAGGATGAGGAACACCACGACCAGGATGACCGGGATGATCACCGCGCGGTCGTGCGCGGACGCGCGCTCGATGTCCAGGTTAATCGCCGTGTTGCCGCCGACCAGCGCGTCTGCGCCGGGCACCGCGTGCACGGCGGCGCGGACCTTGTCGATGGTATTGAACGCCGCCTGGCTGTCCGGTGCGCTGGTGAGCGTGCCCTGCAGGTAGGCGTGGCCGGCCTCGCTGAACGGCCCGGCGACGCTGGTAATCCCCGGCGTGGCCCGCAGTGCCGAGGCCAGCTGCGCCGCCTGCGGCTGGTTGCCGATCACGACCACCGGCTGTCCGGCGCCGGCCGGGAAGTGCTGATCCACGACCGTCTGCCCGACCACCGAGTCCGGGGTGTGCCGGAATCCCTGCGCGGTGGTAAGGCCGCCGGCCTTCAGGCCGAGCAGGCCCGTCGCCATCGCGCCGAGGATCACCGCCGTGACCACCCAGACCACCCGGGGCCTGACCGCGATGCGGCGGCCCACCCGGGCCCAGAATCCCCTCGTCGTCGGCTCTTCGGTGCCGTACGCGGGCTTGACCGGCCAGAACAGCCAGCGGCCGAAGATTACCAGCAGGGCCGGCAACAGGGTCATCATGGCCAGCAGCGCCACCACGACGCCGATCGCCAGCACGGGCCCCAGGCTCTTGGTGGAGTTCAGCTCCGCGATGATCAGCGTCAGCAGGCTGATGATCACCGTGCCGGCGCTGGCGACGATGGCGGGGCCGGCCCGCCGCAGCGCGACGGCCATCGCCTCGTGCCGGTCCTCGTGGCGGCGCAACTCCTCGCGGTACCTGGCGGTCAGCAGCAGTGCGTAGTCGGTTCCCGCGCCGAAGACCAGCACCAGCAGGATGCCGGCGCTCTGCGCGTTGACGGTCAGGCCATGCTTGGCCAGCAGGTAGATCAGTCCCTGGGCGGTGGCCAGCGCGACGCCGGCCGAGATCACCGGCAGCACCCACAGCACCGGGCTGCGGTAGGTGATCAGCAGCAAGCCGATGACGACGACCAGGGTGGCGACCAGCAGGGTGCCGTCGATGCCCTTGAACGCATCGGCCGAGTCGGCGGCGTTGCCCAGCGGGCCGGTGACGTGGACGGCCAGGCCGTTCGCGTTGCTGTGAGCGATGGTGCGCAGCGTGGTCGCGGCGTCCGAGGCGCCATTCCAGCCCTTCGAGCCGAGGTTGACCGGGACGATGGTCTCGATGGCCTTGCCGTCCCTGGCGACGAACGGGCCAGCCACCTGGCTGTGCACCACGCTGGGCACGCCGCGGAACCGGAGGGCGTCCGCCGCCGCCTTCGCCTTGTCCGCGCTGGTCACGCCCGACGGGCGGTCATACACCAGGACAGCGGCGAAGATGTTCGGTGACTGGAATCGCGACTGCACGTCCAGCACCTTGGTCGACTCGGCCGCGGCGGGCAGCCAGGCCGACGCGTCGTTCTTCTCCGCGCCGGTGAGCTTACCCGCCAGCGGGCCGGTCACGGTCACAATGACCAGCCAGAAGACCAGGACGGCCCACTTGGTCCGGCGTCCGCCAGGGATGGCCACGATCGCTCGGGCTCGGCTCATGATGATCCCCCAGATTGGCCGGCCTGCCGGTTGCCAGTAGCAGCACTATCGGGCGGACCCGAGCGCAAAGTCAAGACATATCTCGTCTGCCGGATCGCCGCACGGCCGCCCCCAGCGCCGGCCGCCGGAGGGATCGTCGTTTCGCTGTTCATGATGGTCCCCGTTTCGTAAAGGGCAACGTCGCGTTGCGTTGCCTAGTTACGACGGCGGCACGGCCGGAAATTCATCGGATATCGCTGACCTGTGACCTCCCGTCGAGTTAACTCCTTCAGCAGGCCGGCAAGGCTCAATCGATCGCGTCTTCGACGCCCGAGATCTATCGGGGGATGACGCCCACCATGGCGTCAGATGCTGCCGCGAAGGTCATTGCCTGGTGGCAGGGATCCGCGCCAGGCGGCAGTGTGCGCCCTCGCTCGGAGTGAAGGATGATTACACAACGTGGCGGAGCGTCCCCGCTCCGGACGCTAACTATGTACGGCTTGCTGAAAGCGGGGTCCGCCGACGGCCGGCGGCACAGGGCTGCTTGTTCGGTGGGGCTCAGGAGGAGCGTTGTCACGCCAGGGCCGGGGGCGATGTGCCGTGCTGAGCCGCAGTGGTAGGCGGCGGGGGCGGGCTGCGGCGTAGTCGCGGGGAACGGTCCGCTGACGCCGGTAATTCCCTCGGCCTCTAATCCTGCTAATGACCTGTGGTGGTGGTCTATTCGCGGTCAGCAGGTGATGGCGGGAAGAGGTCATGCACCAGTCCGCTTCTCCCATCCGGCGGGCGTCCTGCTCGGGTTCGATCATGCGGCCGCAGGCCCTGCAGATTCTGCCTGGAGCGTGAGCAAGGTGATACTCACCGGTAGCCCGGTCACGTTCGTTGTTGTCGGCGTGTGCGTGTGACCCGGTTTCCGCTGCGATCGAGCCTTGCTGAGGCGTTGCACCTATTCGCGCTCCAGTCAGCTGATCAGGCCCTGGCCTGCCCTGGCCTGGCCCTGGCGGTCGTTAGGTCAGTGGCAGGCCTAGCCGATTGTTTAGCCACGCCCCCGATGGCGGCATCGATGCGGTGGCCACGAGCCGGGACGGCTGCCGGCGGGAAGATCGCTTCGGGCAGCCTTGGCCGGCCGGTGATCGCTGCCCGGACCGTGGGAAAGATATCGAGGTGCCGGTTTATGCCGGTGGCTGACAGGACCCTGGCTACCTCGGGTGACGGAGCCGCCAGGCGCAGGGATCCGCCGAGCAGCCGGGCGCGGCGTCCGCCGCCTACCAGGACCGCAAGGCCGCTGGCGTCCGCATGCTCGATCGCGGACAGGTCGATGATCAGCTCGCTGGCGGCGCGGAGCAGGCTGCGGAGTTGCTCGCGCAGGGCGGGAGCGGACGCGATGCCGAGTTCCCCGCTGAGCGCGGCGATGACGTAGCCGCCGCGGTCTGTCCGGGAGGTAAGACTGAGGCTTGCTTCATGAGCCGCGGAATGCGTCACGGCGCCTCCGATCACGTGAGCGGGGACAAGGCCGGGTGGCGCACGGCAAGCCCTGATGGCCGCGGACCGCCTGCACGCAGGCCGGGACTACGCATGGCGGGGGGCTCGGCGCATCATCTTGCGCAGCGGCGACATCGCCGTGCGGAACACGCCGGCCGCGGGCCGCTGTGTGCGCGTGTGCGCCTTCGTGACCTCCGATGGCATCGGCGGGACCGATGGCATCGGCGGGACCGACGGCTTAGGCGGGACGGTGCCACTATTCGTGACCTCCGATGGCATCGGCGGGACCGATGGCTTAGGCGGGACGGCGCCGTTAGGGGATGGGCGCGGCCGGGTACTAGCGGGGCTCGGATCCGGGTGGGGTGCGGCTGGTTCGGGCATGGTGTCTTTCCTTGGTACGTGGAGGTCCGCCGGAGCATCCTCGGCGACCGCTGGTTAGTGGCCGGCCGGAACGCTGCGGCGGAGAATGGGTGGGGGCGCGGCCGATAGCGGCCGCCCCGCTGCGGGCACCGCCGGGTGCACGCGAACTGAACCGCCTGCGGCGTCCGTGCCGCTGCTCTGTGACGGGATGACCAGCGGCAGCACCAGGGACCGGGTCAGGGCCGGCCGCTCCGCGGCCTTGACGTGGCTGGCATTCATCGTGTCACCGCCGCCGCCAGGCCAGGATCCTGGCCCGGCAGCGTCCTTCAGGCACCGGCACGGTCGGCCGAGACGCGGCATTGCGAGTGTCATGGGCACCAACGATCGTGATGACCGCGCCGATGTGCATGCGCTCCTCCGGTAGCCCGGGAAGCTGGCCGCTGCCGGCGGCTGACGTCCGGTGCCTAATGCCACGCTATACCCGCAACGAGAAACTAGCAAATATTTTCCGTAATCTGGTAACTTATCAAGATGACCAGCTGGACCTTCCTGACTTATCACGCCCGGGTCCTCTTGTGCGTCGCTCATGACCCGGGGATGCGCCTGCGCGACATTGCGGCCAGCCTGAACATCACCGAACGCAGCGCCTTCGGCATCATCACGGACCTGGTGGAGGCCGGCTACCTGGTCAAGGAGAAGAACGGCCGCCGCAACCGCTACCACATCCAGGCACACCTCCCGCTGCCGGAACCGGACGGGCGGGAACGCACCGTCGGCGAGATCCTGGCCCTCCTGACTGGCACCGACGCGTCCACGACCTAAATAGGTGTCGTTACGCCGGCCTTTCAGGCCGATGGTGAGGGCAGCGGCGCGGGCCAGTCAGGCGGGCGGTTGCGGTGCTCGATATGTTGGCGCTGGACCGACATAGGCGCGCCTGCCGGGGCGGGCGGCGGCGGCCAAGGCCACCCGGAGCAGGCCCGGCCCCCTGAGGTATCTGCCATGGTGCTCCAGCAGCCCTAGCGGACGGTGCCCGGCCACGGGCAGCGAGGAAAGAGGCTGTGCTAGGTGCCCTGGCTCAGTAATTCTGGTCCCGCCGCAGCGCCTCGTTGCTCCGGACCAGATTCAGTGAGACGGGCAGAGCGGTGTTGTCCAGGTGGATTGGGTCCGGAACAGGCGGAGCCAGTGGCTCTGGGCTACGGTCCGTCTCAGTTTGCACCAGAGGTCAGCCGGTGGCCTCGCTGGCGCTGGCCGAGCCTAGGCGCGTCTCGCGGGCGAAGCGGCCAGCCTGCCGCATTGCGGAAGCGGCTTCGGGCAGGAAACTCCAGAAGATATGGAAGTCATGGGTGTCCACTGCGAACAGCTCGAACCGGGCATCCACACCGTGCTCCACGGCGCGATCGACCAGCCTGGTGGCGTCATTCAGGACGGGGTCCCCGGTGGCAGCCTGGACCAGCATCGGCGGCAATCCGGTCAGGTCGGCGTTCAGCGGGCAGACTACCGGGTCGTCCGCCGGATGCCCGGCGAGGTAGTGCTGGGAGGACATGCGCCGGATCCGGTCCAGTTCGGCTGGCAGGCCATCACGGTCGGCCGTACTGATGTCGGTCCACGGGCAGAGGAGCACGGCGGCCCCGGGCATCTGCAGACCCTGATGCCTGAGGGTGAGCAGGAGCGAGAGGACCAGTCCGGCCCCGCCTGAGTCGCCCGCCACGGTTACCCGCGCTGCGTCGGTGCCCTGGTCGAGCATCCACAGGTAGGCCCGCACCGCGTCCTCGACCGCGGCCGGGAACGGGTATTCGGGGGCTAGACGGTAGTCAGGGACCAAGACGCCGGCCCCGGCGGCGTCGGCCAAGCAGCCGGTCATCGGCCGGTAGCCGAAGGCCGACCCCGTCATGTACCCGCCGCCGTGCAGGTACAGGATGGTGGCGGGCTCCTCGGGCCCCGGGCTGTTCAGCAGCGCCGCCACTCCTGCGGCGTTCACCGGCCGCACGCTGATGCCGGGTGGCGGTTCGAACTGCGCGTGCAGCGCCTCGACGGCATCGCGCAGCTCTTGCAGATCCTGGCCCGGATCAGTTACCTCGCTGCCGAGCCCGGCAAGCTCCCAGTGCCGGTTGACGCGGGCCAGGAGCTCACCGCCCAGCGAGCGGGTCACGCTCACCGCCTCATCCAGGCTCTGGAGCAGCTCCCGGGCCCGGCCCAGCAGTGCCTCGCCGGCCAGCGTGAGCTCCACCCGGTGGGTGGAGCGCCGCAGCAGCTCGCAGCCGACCAGCCGTTCCAGGCTGCTGATCTGCCGGCTCAGCGCGGGCTGGGACAGGTAGAGCCGGGCCGCGGCGCGGCCGAAGTTGAGCTCGTCGGCCACGGCGACGAAAGAGCGCAGGTGCCGCAGCTCTATCGCGTCCGGCGCCTGCGGCAGCGAGATGACCTCCGCGTCCATGCCTTCGATTATCACTCGCCAGCACGGCCGGCGGTGATGCGATTCGCGCACCGCTGCCATGCGTGAATGGCCTTTCCCTCTGCCCCCGCGACTATGCGAGCGTGGCGGCATGCCGACGAACCGCACGGCCGAGCTGCAGCTGCGAGGCCGGGCCGGGACGCTACAGGGGCGCGTCTACTGGCCCGGCCCGTCATTGGTACGGCAAGCCCGGCTGCTGGTGTTCTGGGCGGTGGCTGGCGACGGCACCTGGTGCCGGGAGCTGAGCGCGAGCGCGGGCCTGGTGGTGCTGGCGGTGGCCTGCGGACGGCCCTATCCGGCGGACCTGGACGACGCGGTCACCGCGGCCGAGTGGGCCGCGGAGAACACGGCCAGGCTGGGCGCCGACCCTGGGGAACTGCTGGTCGGGGGGGCCGGTCCGGGGGGCACGCTCGCCGCCGCGGTCGTGCTGCATGCGCGCGCCGCCAGGTGGCCTGCATTCAGCCGGCAGGTACTCGTCTGCGCCAGCCCGGTGGAGCTGATGCCGCCTTCGCTCGCCGACGTGGCCCCGGCAACGGCGGTGACGGTCGAGCATGATCCCGGGGGTGACGAGGGCCGGTACGCCGCTCTGCTGCGGCGCGCAGGAGTCGCGGTCGACGAGCTGCGCTACGCCGCGCCCGACCGTGCCTCGGCCATGCGCATCCGGACCGGCCGGCAGCTGCTCGCTGATCTCGGCGTGGCACTGAGCACCCACCCCGGCGACTATCCGCCATAGCAGAAAGGCAGACAGGGATGCCCGAGATGACTGAACCCCGGGACCTGAGCGACTTCACGACGCGTCCTAGTCCTGCGCTGTGTTCCATGGCTGTCTCCGCTCGGTCCCCGATCCCGCCAGAATCAGATGTCAGTCCCGGCTGGTCGCATTTGTCATCACAGACTGGCGACATCGGTACCTACTGCCCGGCGCGCGCGGCGGCGGCCGACACTCGTGCCATGAAAGCGGCCCCCGTGGGCATCGGCGATCTGGAACCGCACCGGCGCGAGCTGACCGGCTATTGCCAGCGGATAGTCGGTGCGTCCGAGGCGGACGACGCCGTCCAGGAGACGATGCTGCGGGCCTGGCGTGCCTCGGCGGGCTTCGATGGCCGCTCCAGCGTACGAGCCTGGCTGTACCGGATCGCCGCCAATACCTGCCTGGATCTGCTGCGCGGACGGGAGCGGCGGGGCCGGCTCGGGCAGCGCCTGCAGGCGTCAGCTGAGGTGTCAACAGCCCCGGCAAGCTCCGCCGATCCGGCCGAACTTGCCGCTACCCAGGACGGCGTGCGGCTCGCCCTAGCCGCCATGCTCGACCAGCTGCCGACCCGCCAGCGGGCGGCCCTGATCCTGTGCGAGATCCTTCGCTGGCGGTCGGACGAGGCGGCCCAGGTGCTGGGCACCAGCGCGGCCGCGGTCGCCAGCTCGCTGCAGCGGGCACGGGCGACGCTTGCCCGGCAATCAGGTCCCCGCGACCCCGGCAACATCGATGCCGGTCAGCTTGCCCGGTACCAGGACGCGTTCCGGCGTTACGACATCGCCACACTGGTCAGGATCATCCGGGTGGAGGCCGGCCAGGCAGCCGGCTAGAGCAGCACGTCACTTCACCTGGCCGTACCAGGCGCTAATGCGACCATGGCACGGGGACGGCGATGTCGGCACCCGGCCCATCGTCCGGCTTCAGGGGCACCTGCACTGTCCGAGCCGCCCGCGCAGCCACCCGGAGGCGATCCGGGCCGCGGACGGGAACGGCGTGCCGTCCAGCCGCGCGATGGTGCGCAGCAGCGCGTCTTCCATCGCCCGCCCGGCCGGCGGTTCCAGCTGGCGCAGCCAGGCCCGCTGGCCGTACCTGGTGCCCACAGGGTGACGGCCGCGCGCAGGTCATTCAGCTGCGCGCCGCGGTGGCGGCTGCCCGGCCACAGGTCGGGCAGCGACCTGCCCAGCTCGGCATGCCACATCAGCGCGGGCAGGTCATCCAGGACCGCGGACATGCCGGCGTGGCTGGCCACACACCGATCTAATCGGCCATGATGGCGTCGATGAGCTGTGCCCACTGCAGCAGGTGACGGTCGCCGACGAAGTTCTCGCGAATACGCTCCTGGCCCGCCTTGCCCGTGCGCTCGGCCTCACCTGGATCGTCGAGCAGTCGCCGCACCTGGGATCCGAACGCGGCCAGATCGGCCGGGTCGGGCAGCAGGACGCCGGTGCCGTCGGCGATCTGGTCCAGGATCCCGCCGACGGCCGAGCCCACCACCGGGCGTCCCTTCCACATCCCCTCGGCCACGGTCAGCCCGAATCCCTCGGCGACGCTCTTCTGCACGATCACCTGCGCATGACGCTGGATCGCGTTGACCATCGCCGCGTTCTCCTCGACGTCATCAAGTGGCAACGTCACCAGCAGCACCCGCGCGCGGGCGGCAGCGGGCAGGGCCCGCCACTGCGCCAGGCATTCAGCCAGGACGAGGGCGCCCTCAGGGTCATCGGCAACCTCGCTCATCATGGGGCCGACGAGCATCAGGTACCCGGCGCCGCCGGGCATCACGTGCTCGGCGAAGCCGCGCATGACACCGGACATATCCTTGAGCCTGTCCCAGCGCGAGACCTGCACGACAACAGGGTCGGCCGGGCCGGGCCTGCCGTCGCCCGTCACCAGCCCGGCGCGGATGACTTCGCTGGTCGTCCCGTCGCGGCGCGCGAAGCGCCCGGGTGCCTGGGGCTCGCCGTCCAGGACCCCGATGGTGGCCAGGATCGCCTGGACCGTGGCGGCGTCGAGTTGCTGGTTCTTCGCGGAAAACGGGTCGATCGATGGCGGGATGATCCAGGCTTGTTCCAGGGGAATCCACGGCGGCACGTACTGCCGCCGGGAGAAAACGAAGCCGTCCGCGGATGCCAGATATGGCCGCAGGAAATCCCATGCCGCGCGCGTGGTGTCGTTCTGCCAGTCCACGCCGATGTGACAGCGCCACACCACCCGCGCGCCGGCCTGGACCAGGGGCGCCGCCAGGCCAGCGGTCTGCGGGTCATGCAGCAGCACGATATCGCCTGCATGCACCTTCCTGAGCAACTCGTCCGCATTCGCGGCGAGGACCTGCCCGTAGTGGCTGGCGTCAGCGCTGCTCAGCGGCCCGCCGCCGGCCACGCCGTGAATCTGATTGTGCAGCCTCTTGGTGATCGCGAAGAACTCCGGGTCGCCGCCGATCACCATCCAGCGGACCGCGATGTCCAGGCCCGCGATGTACCCCACGAGCACTTGCAGCATCTCAGCGACCCCGCCGCCGACCGCGGTCGAATTGACGTTCCAGACGGTCCGCTCGCCGAGCCTGTCCCGGAACCGGGCGGCCGCGGTAAGCAGCCGCCCGTACCGCTCCGTCCCGATGACCGGCTCCAGTACAGCTATTGACGTCCTGGGCACAAAGACCTCGTGCAGAGGGCCTGGCTTGGGTGCGTGCGGTGCCGCTGGTTCGGTCATGAGGACTACTTCCTTTACGAGTGGCACCAGTTCGCTGAGACCCTGGTCGGCCCCTCGCGAACCTGGCGAACCTGGCGTCTCGCAGCCTTCGGCAACTGTTTCCCGATGCGTGCCTTCAGCTTACGCTTGAAATATTCAACTAGCAATATTTTTCTAGAAATGTGATGCACCATTAAGGACGGAGTTGGACGCGGCTGCGCGACATCGGGCTGCGCATGGGCATCACCGAACGCAGCGCCCGCACCGGTCTAGCGCGCCGTTGATGCCGGAATGCGGCCTATGAGCACTACGACAGGCAGTCCCGGGTGGAATGGGGTTGCGTCAGGGATCAGAGCTGCATCAGGGGATCAGGGCGTCAGGGATCAGGCTCAGCTCACGGGCCCGAGCGACGGCCTCGGTGCGGTTGGCCGCGCCGAGCTTGCCCAGGACATGACCCACGTGCTTCTTGACCGTGTCCAGGGTGGCCACGAGCTCGCCGGCGATGGCTTGGTTCGACCTACCCCTCGCCAGCATCCGCAGCACTTCCAGCTCACGGCTGGTCAGCGGGTCGACGATGCCGGAGGGGCCGAGCTCAGGCCCGGGCTGGCCGGCGTCGAAGGCACGCTGGAGCCGGACCAGGTAGCCGAGCGGGACACCGGCAGCGGCCTGGCCCGGTGCGCTGAGCCGCGACGAGCCGCCCGAGCAGCGCGGCCATCGGCGCGCCCTCATCGGCGAACACCCGCACATAGCCCTGCGGGCAGGCCAGCATCAGCGTCCCGGCCAGGGCGGTGACCGCTTCGGCGTCCCCACCGCCAGCCGCCAGCGCCAGCCCGCAGCGCGCCGATCTCGATTATGCTGCCCACCCGGTCCTGGGCGACCGCCGCCGCGGACAACCGGTCAATCAAACCGAGCGCCGGGCCGGGCCGGCCCTGCGCCAGCAGCACCCGGGCCAGCAGCAGGTGATCAGACTCCCGCGCGTAGTCCGGCTCGTCATCCGGGCCGAGACCATGCTCGAGCGCGAAACGGACCCCCGCCGACGCATCACCTTGAGCTAGCAGCAGTCGCGCCCACTGAGCCGGAACGGAGTTGACCAGCCCCACCGGGCCCGGCGCGGCGCGTGCCGCCTCGGCCAGGAGCGCACGGCGCTCATCCCAAGACCCTACGACGGCCAACGGATCCCTGAGCACCGGCGACATCCCCGTCGCCCGGGCTCACCTGGAAGCCGCGGCACAAGCCGCGCGGCAGATCGGATGGGAAAGCGCCGAAGTGCCGGCGAACCTGGGCCTGATGCTGCGCGCGCGGAGGGAGACCCCAACGGCGCCCGGTCCATGTTCAGGGCAAGCCTGCGGATCAGCCGCCGGAACGGGGACAGCAGAGGCATGGCCTGCAACTGCCTTTACCTGGCGTGCGTGGCCGGCGATGCAGGCGACTGGGACCTTGCTGGTGTGCTCCACGGCTCCGCGCAGGCGTTTCAGGACCGGACGGGCATTCGGTGGGACAAGTTCGATGCGCACTACCGCCCGGACAGCCTCGACCAAGCGCGCGCGCTTGGTCGATGAGCAGCTGGAGCGGGCCTACGCCCAGGGCATGGCACTCAGCCTCGAGAAGGCCCTCGACCTGGCTCTCTCAAGAGAGGCGGGGCAGCGCGACCGCGACCATGCCCATCTGCGTGCCACGCTGGGCGATGCCGCGTTCGAGGTCGCCTACCGGCACAGCCGCACGCTCAGCCAAGTCGACGCCATCGCCCTGGCCACCGCAGCAGCCGAGCCCGACCCTGGGGCTGCGCCCGCCGTTATCGTTCCTGCCCCGGTCAGGCGACGGCGGACGGTTCAGCCGGCCCGCTGTCGGAACGAGAGCGGGATATCGTGGCGCTGCTGGCCGGGGGGCGACCGACGCCCAGATCGCCAGCCGGCTGTTCCTGTAGGTCAACACGGTGAGATCGCATCTGGAGCGGATCCGGGACAAGACCGGCGCCCGCCGGCGGGCCGAACTGGTCCGCTACGCCATCCAGGCCGGCATCGACCCGGCCGTCCCCTCCACCGAGAACCGGCCGCTGCCTGGCCTGATGTGACCCGCCGGGCGGTCAATGGGCCGTTCGGCCCACACCTGGCGCGCTCAATGGGGCCGCCCGGCCCCTGCCGCCAGGCTCCGGCCGGACGCACGCTGGGTCTACTGCTCCGCCACCTAGCGGAGGATCGATCAAGGGGAGGACTTTTGAAGAGAATCATCATGGCGGGCGCGCTGGCCGCTGCTGCCATCTTGCCGCTCATGGCCGCGGGCGCCGCCGGGGCGGCGACCTCGCTGCCGCCGGGCCCGGCCATCTACCCCGGGAACGGCGGCCCTCTGACGCACGTCACGCCCTCGACCCCGGCCGAGATCCACACCCCCTACGGGGTCATCACCGACGAGTACGACACCGGGGCGACGATCCCGGAGCAGTACGGCGGCACGCTCGACGGGAAGCCGGTCCCGTACCCCGGCTGGACCGCGACTCCCTACGGATCGACTCAGCAGCCGCATGTCCAGCTGAACTTCGCCATCCTGACAACTCCCAACGGCGAGAAGACGGTGATCGAGTACCTCCAGAACGCCTACGGCTTCTGGTCCTCGGACGGCGGCGGCGTCGACTACCCCACGTGCATGGAATTCACGGAGGCGGCAACGGGCCACGCCGACTGGATGCTCTGGTCCGACGGCTCCTGGGTTAAAAACAACGGGAGCTGCTAATTAGCTGCCGGGTTAATTAGGGTGCGCGATGAGGTACAGCGTCAGCCCAGAGGGTCGGAGAGTTCACGCCCCGGCGCTAAGCCGGCCTGAACAAGATGGCTGATTATCCCGCTGGACTGCTGGTACGCGGCACGATGACGCTATGATCGGCTCATCACGGCCAGAGGCCGAGATGGGTAATTACACGATCGCTGCGCTGGTCGGTTTCTCCCGACTCTCTTCGCTCCTGATGTCACGGAGGGCCGGGGTTGCCTCGTCTCGGTGTTGAGAGTCAGTTCCGGAATCAAGAGGGTGATGGTCGTGCGGGTGTTCGTGGCAGGCGGGAGCGGGGCCTTGGGGCGGCGGCTGGTGCCGCAGCTGGTGGCCCGTGGCCACCAGGTGACGGCGACGGGCCCGGCCAAGCTGGGCTTGCTGGAGCAGCTGGGCGCAGACGGGGTCGTGATGGACGGGCTGGACGCGGTGTCGGTCGGCGAGGCGGTGGCTACGGCCAGGCCGGAGGTGATCGTGCACCAGATGACCGCGCTTTCCGCGGCGCACGCGGGCAAGCCCGATATGAAGCACGCCGACCGCTTCTTCGCCACCACCATCCGGCTGCGCTCGGAGGGGACGGATCACTTGCTGGCCGCAGCCGAGGCGACCGGCGTATCCCATGTCGTCGCGCAGGGCTTTGGCGCCTTAACGGCATCCGCGAGGGCGGATGGGTGAAGACCGAGGAGGACCCGATGGACCCGGGCCCGGCGAGCGCGCGCAAGGGGGCGGAGGCGCTGCGCCACCTCGAGGACGTGGTCGTCAAGGCTAGTGGCGCGGTCCTGCGCTACGACAGCTTGTACGGGCCGGGCGCCATCGACGACTGGGCCGGCCTCGTGCGCAAGCGGCAGTTCCCGCTGGTCGGGCGCGGCACCGGCTACATATCCTGGGTGCATCTCGATGACGCGGCGAGCGCTACCGTCCTGGCGGTGGAGCAGAAGACGGCCGGCGTGTTCAATTTCGTCGACGACGAACCAGCCCCGGCGAGTGAGTGGCTGCCTTACCTGGCTAAGTGCGCGGGGGCGAAGCGGCCGCTGCGGATCCCCAAGTGGGTAGCCCGGCTGCTGGCCGGGGACATGGCGGTGATCATGATGACCGAGGGGCGCGGCTTCTCCAACGCCAAGGCCAAGCGGGAGCTCGGCTGGCAGCCGCGCTACCCCTCATGGCGCCAGGGCTTCAAGGAAGAGCTGGCGTGACCCGGACCGAGGAATTCGAGCAGCTGCGGCCGCTGCTGTCCCGCGATCGCCTACAGGATCCTCGGCAGCGTGCTACCGGGGATACGCAGCGCGGCGGGCGGGGGCCGGGCGGGACGGCAGCTACGCCGCCGGTCTGGGGTCCTTCCGGTTGCCCGGCTGGAGGGCTGATGTGGCTGCGGGGCGGCCCGGCCCGGAGGCGCCCGGGTCAGTGGCCGGTGAAGCGGCCCTGCCGTCGCTCGGTGAAGCTGCGCACCCCCTCAGCGGCGTCCTGGCTGTGCAGGATGCCCGGCAGCAGCGAGAGGAGGTGCTCGCGCGCCGCGTCTGGGCCGTGGCTGCGTCCTGCCCGCGCGTTGGCCAGCGTGCCCTGGACGCCGAGAGGCGCCTGCCGGGCGATCAGCTGGGCCAGTTCCCGCGCCCGCTGGAGGTGCGACCCGGCCGGCACGACCTCCTGGACCAGCCCGGTCCGCAGCGCCTCGGCGGCGCCGAACTCCTCGGCGGTGAGCAGGAAGCGCATCGCGTTGCCCCAGCCGAGCTGCGCGGGTGCGCGGAAGGTGGCGCCGCCGAACGGCAAGATCCCGCGGCCGATCTCCAGCTGGCGGAAGCGCACGTCATCAGCGGCCACCACGATATCGGCGGCGAGGGCAAGCTCGATCGACAGGGTATAGGCGATGCCGTTGACGGCCAGCACCACCGGCTTGGGCACCGGGTCACGCCAGACCCCGAACGGATCGAAGCGGTGCGAGCTGCCCAGGGCGCCAGGGCCGTCCCGGGCCACCACCGGGCCAACCTCGGCCAGATCCAGGCCAGCCGAAAAGTGATCGCCGTGCCCGAACAGCACGCCGGCGCGTAGCTCCTGGTCGGCGCCCAGGGTCTCATACGCCGCGCCCAGCGCCTCGATGACCGCCAAGTCGAAGGCGTTACGCTGCGCCGGCCGGTTCACCCCGATCAGCAGCACATGTCCGTCGCGCTCGACAGTAACCGGATCAGTCACTTTCCCTCCCAGGCGGCCGGAAGCGGCAGTCGACTCGACTGTACGGGCTGCCAGCCGGCGCAGCGGGCACGGGTGGCACCGCGCCGCGGCGCCGCCCCGGCTGCCCCCCGAGAGTCATCGGGTTACATATTTATAGCCCCGCCTTTATAGCCCCGCCGACAGTTCATCCGGAAGGTTTCATAGGTAGGTCGGTGTGCGCCGGATCCGGCTCCCGAGGTCGGCTCCATCAGCAGGCGCAGCCCTCATCGTGGGAGCCTGACACGCGCGCGTCACCTGTCCGCAAATTGAAGAGCACTCTTCTACGTCGTGCTCCCATCGTTCATCCTAGGGTTGACCTACGGGAACGCGCTAGTCCTAGGGTGTGGCTTCTGGCTACGTGAGCCTGACTGGACGGGTGGGCCGAGCAGCTCGAACACGCGGGCCTGGGACCGGGGTCGGGGTGGTGATCTTCTCGATTTGAGCTCTGAAGCGTTCGAAGAGGACGTTCATATCTAGGAGGAAGGCCTGGGTCCGCGGCGCGCTCCTCGGCCTCGCTCTGGCGGCCGGCGCAGACAGCGACCCCGCCGTCGCCGCCACGCTCCACGGCTTCGCCGACGAGCAGGCCGGACGGGCTTACACGGCCATCGAAGTCGGGCTACGCGACCGCGACCATGCCCGTCTGCGCGCCGCGCTGGGCGAGGCCGCGTTCGAGGCCGCCTACCGACACGGCGGCCGCTCGCTCAGCCAAGCCGACGCCATCGCCCTGGCCACCGCGGCAGCCGGGCCCGGTCCCGGGGCTTGCCTCCGCCGTCACCGTTCCCGCCGCCGGCCAGGCGACGGCCGACGACTCCGCCGGCCCGTTGCCGGAACGAGAGCGGGAGATCGTCTCCCTGCTGGCCGGGGGCGACCGACGCCCAGATCGCCGGGCGGCTGTTCCTGTCGGTCAACACGGTCAGATCGCACCTGGAGCGGATCCGGGACAAGACCGGCGCCCGCCGGCGCCCGGAACTGATCCGCTACGCCCTCCAGGCCGGCATCGAAGCGATCGTCCACTCCACCTGAGGGCTGGCCTCCCTGGCCCCATATGACCGGCCTCCCCGGATAAATGGGCCGTTCGGCCCACACCCGGCGCGGCCTGATGGGCCGCCCGGCCCCTGCTGCCAGACTCCGGCCCGCTACACACTGGGGCTTACTGCTCCGCCACCTGGGCGAAGCGTCTCGACCGGCACGCCGTGGGCCGGAGGCCTGAAGGGGTGGGGAAATGAAAAAATACCTCCTGATTACGGCCGCGTTCGTGGCCACGCTGGCCGTGAGCGCCGTCTCTGGCGCGGGCGCCGCGGGTGCGAGCACCGACACTGGGGCTCAGCTCTGCGCTGGCCAGACCTGCGTGTACCAGTCCAATTATCAGAACTACCCGCGGACCATCCCCTACACCGACGATACCGTGAAATACGTCCTGCAGGTGACCACCGCACAAGAGCTTTGCGCGCCGGGCAAATGCTATTGGACCGCGGCATATTTCGCGCCCAATGGCACCTGCGAGGCGAGCACATCAACGGTCGGCTGCGTCGCGCCCGGTAAAGGGACGCCAGCCGACGCTACTGGGTCTGTCACGAGTATCAGCTTGCCGGCAACATACAATCCCAGCGGGTATTTCACCTGCCTCGACTTCACCTATACGGTGAAGGGGCTTGCCTACGGGATATTCCTTCTCTCCTCGCCGGCCAGGCCTGGCACATGGGTGCAGAACAATATCGCCAACTGCGCGCCTGGGCCCGGCATCACCCCTTAAGAGCTAGCGCATAACAGAAGCCCGGTTATCCCTTGCAGGGGCACCGGACCCGCGCGAAAGGAAACACGAACACATGAGGAAGATCCTGCTCGCGCTGACGCTCGCCGCCACGCTACTGGTCGGCTCGGCTGGCATGGCGAGCGCATCACCGGCCGCGGCTTCGAAGCCGACCCCGCTGCCTGTCCTGTACAACCTGGGCGGAGGTACTGGAGCGGTCTGGGATTACCCTCAGGTCAAGCCCAAGATCTTCTTCATCTTCGCCGATGGGACCGCGGCCGTCACCGGCATGCACTGGGCTCGCTGGAACCACAGCACGGCCGTCACCAGCAAGGCCACCGAGTACGAGCGCACCGGCCCGTGCTGTACCAAGGCCGACCAGCACTACCACAAGGTCACGGTCACGCTGTCCGGCGTCCGGTCTCGCGGCGGCGCGCGCCCGGGGCCGTACTTCACCAGGATGGTCATCACTGGCCGTGGCTTCCGCACCCTTAAGTACACCTACAAGGTGACCCGGGCCGGCGGCTTCGTGATCGGCGGCTGGATAGGCGGCGCCTCGTGAGAAGGCTCATCCTCGCGACGGCGCTCGCCGCCAGCCTGCTCGCCGTGAGCGCGGGCACCGCTGTCGCGTCGGTGCCGAAGCCGCCGGTCGTGCACGACTGGCTCGGCTGGAACCAGAACCTGACCCGGCCGTCGTTCCTCGGCGCCCTGCACAGCGGTGTCCCGCCGAAGGCGATCGACGGCGACTTCGTCCTGATGAAACTGCACTGGTCGGCCTGGGGGCGAGGCTCCGCCCACGGCACCGGGCAGATCGGCTGGGCGCAGCCCGGGTCGGGGGGTAACGGCATCGGCCGGGAGGCCCAGGTGAGGGTCACGCTATCGTCCGTCGCCACGCACGGCGGCAGGCGGTACTTCTCGCGGCTGGCCTTCCGCTTCACCTGGCGCGGTCACACGTATGCCGGGACCGAGAGGTTCGCGGACCCGTGCGGCAACACGACCGGATGCTGGGTCACTCCCGGCACCCCCGTCGTATGACACCGCGCGATTTGAGCCGAGGACGATCACCCGCCCGCCCGGGGCGGCGTGCTGAGAGGGGAGATCAGGATGAAGCGAGTCATCACGGCGGTCGTTCTGGCCGCGGCATGCGGGCTAGGGGTCATGGGCGGTGCGGCACCGGCTTCAGCCGCGACGCGGCCGGTCGTGGTCTATGAGCCGGCCGTCACCGGCCCGCATCCCGTCAAGAGCGTGGTCCGGCCGTCGTCGTGGTACCTGACCATCGGGCCGGCCACCGAGTTCCGTGGCACTCACTGGTCGAGCTGGGGCGGTAAGACCGCGGCCGGTGCGGCCACGATGTACGTCATCGACTTCGGCACCCATAACGAGGGCCACGCCAGGCTGAAGCTTTATGACGTCAAGAAGCACGGCGGTACGCGCTACTTCAGCAGGCTCCGCGTCAGCGGGGCCAGGACCGAGAATGGCGTTTGGAACTGGTGCTTCAACATCGGCGAGTGGCAAGCGACGTGCCCGGGCTGAGAACGGCGTATGACGATGGCACTTTAACCGGTGAGTGGCGGGAGTGGGCCTGACCCGTGCAGATCGCCCGGATCTGTGCTCTCGGGAGAGATGGCGTCATGGGTCGGCCATTCGGCCAGAGGACAATTGGGGCGGATATTTTGCACAGGTACGCAAGGATTCGGTTGCTCTCCGTGATGGTCTTCCCGTCAGGCCACGTGCTCAGCTGGCTGGGTTCGCGGGCTACCGCGGGATCAGGCTGATCACACGATCCGGGCGCCATCGCGTGGCGTGACCTCCGGTGAGCGGCCCGTCCGCGGCAGGACAGCGGGTTCCCGGGATACGGTCCGGCGTGCCGCGCATACGGCCGGCCTGCCCGTCTGGCTCCGCCGCATCGTCGCTGACGCTTACGACCTGCCCGGCCTGGCCCGGTCCTGGACGCAGGCGCCTGGGCTGGAAGGTCCTGTCCGGGCGGGAGAACGAGATCGTCATCGGGACCGGCGAGAACGCGCCCGCCGGCATGTGCTTCCTGCCGGTCACCGAGCCCAGGACGGTCAGGAACCGCGTCCATCTCGACCTCACCAGCAGCGCCGCGGACCGCGATCAGGAGACCGGCCGCCCTTCTCGCGCTCGGGGCGCGCCGGGCCGGCATCGGGCAGGCCCGCGCGTTATTGATGGCGGTGGCGGGCTCATATGCGCTCGTGGCGACCTGGACGCTCTATATCCCAGCGGTCAGAAGTCCCGGCGCACTTTGGTGATTCCGAGACATCCTCCTCGCGGCATGAGAGTGCGAGCTGCGACCCGGTAGCTTCAGCGGTCTCGGCCGTGGTAATACCCGGTTATACTGATGGTGTGAAGACAGCGATCTCGCTCCCGGACGACACCTACGAGCAGGCCACCAGGCAAGCCGCCGAACTCGGCATCAGCCGGTCCGAGTTCTTCGCCCGCGCTGCCCGCAGTTACCTGGACCAGCTCGCCGCAAACTCGCTCACCCGGCAGATCAACGAAGCGTTGCAGACGAGCGAGGACGACTCCAACGCCGCCGCTGCCGCCGCCGGCCGCCGCTACCTGGCCGGCCAGGACGACTGGTGACCAGCCGCGGGAGCATCTGCTGGGCCGATCTCGGCGCGGCGCGCGGCAGCAAGCCCGCCAAGCGGCGCCCCGTCCTGGTCGTCCAGGCCGACTCTTTCAACGCCAGCCGGCTGAACACCACCGTTGCCGCCGTCATCACATCGAACACGGCCCTGGCCGCGATGCCTGGAAACGTGTTCCTGCCCGCAGCGGTCTCCGGCCTGCCCAAAGACTCGGTGGTTAACGTCACGGCCTTCGTGACCCTCGACAAGACCGACTTGGAGGCCCCTGCAGGCCACCTGCCGACATCGCTGATGAGCGAGGTCGACCGGGGCCTCCACCGCGTACTCGGGCTGTAACTGCCTACCACAGCGGCATGTGCGAATGGCGGCAGCGTCGCGTTGCCATGTGTATGCGTGCAGGTCAACCCGCGTCATCTCCCAGACAGTCGTTCCCATTGCTATCAGAAACATGAGCCGGATACCTGTTGGCGCTGGTGGAAATTATCAATGCCCAAACGCCGTGTCGAGCACTATGGCAGGATGATCTGGCATGGAATGGTCAGCAATAGCGCCAGCCGCCATAACTGGCGTGGTGGGCTTGGCGGGCATTGTCGGGTCAATCATGTCCGCAAGACAGGCATCGAGGTCTGCGTCTCGCGACCTGCAACTCAGCATTAAGGCCGAAGATAAGCGCGCCAGTACCGCTGAGAGGCGTAGGATTTATGCCGCGTTTAATGCGGCAATTGAAAGTCTATGGATTGTCTCGACCTCTTCGGAAGACTTTAAGGTTGATCCAGGGCGCCTTCACTACAACCAGGCCATGACACTGCTGTGGGGAAACTTCTATGAGGTGAGCTTGGTCGCATCCGGACGGGTCAGCTCACTAGCGAGTGACGTGACAGAAATGATGACCGAACTGGCGAGTAAACTACTAAAGAATCGGGATGAGTATAATAGGGTGAACGACGGTAACTATGAGCCTCCTGGATTTAACAAGAAACGCGAGAGGATGATTAATGAAATGCGCAAAGATCTAAACAGAGAGAACTTCGATAACTGATTGTTCTCAATTATCGGGTTGGCTGCAGATTAACTCAACGACGCTTCCGGGTCATGAACGAAGATGCATAAGCGTGTGGCACACGACGTGCGCTCATTGGCAAATGCGCCCATACGGGCGAGGCAGGGTTACTCGCCTGTTCCGGTGACAGCGTGCCGTTGCGTCTGGAGAGTCGTGCGGGGCCGTCGCCGGGCTCGGCTGCAGAAGCGGTCTTGTTGTCATGCGCTGGTGACGAGGGTGGCGGGCCCTGCTCGGTGCGGCTGGCGGCCTGGTCATGGCCGGGGGCGGAGCTGCCGCTGCGGATAAGGCCGCGTCCTCGGCCGGGTGGCTGCCGGCGCTGGCTGCTGCGGTGACCAGGGCGGCCAGTTCATCCCGGGTCGGGCCGGGAGGCATAGGCGGGCGCCAGCCGGCTGCGTAGATGTCCCGGGCCCGGGCCTGGACGGCGTCCAGGCTGCCGGGCAGGGCGAGCATGGCCTGGTAGGGCCCGGCGGCCCTGGCTATCTCCGAGTCAGCTTGCGCGGCGGCCATGATCAGGTCCGGCGGGAGAGGCCGGGTCAGGTCGACGTCCTGGCCGGACCAGCGCCGGATCAGGTCCGCGTCCCAGTAAACATGGTCGTCGAACCAGGGCTTGATGTGGCGGGCGCACCAGCGGTCGAACGCCAGCGAGCAGGAGGTGAGATCGCGCCCGTGCTCTTCCAGCAGGCCGATCAGCTGCCGGGCCTGCAGCAGCGAGGTGGTCACCCCCCGCCCGGCCGCCGGGTTGGTGGTGCACACCGAATCCCCGGCATAGACCAGCCCGTCCAGCGCGACACATCCGGCGTCGTTCAGCTGCCCCCGGTAGCTGTTGTACAGCCGCCCGCCCGGCAGGACCGCGGTGATCGGCCGCGCTCGCCCCGGATCGGTCCAGGCCGCCAGGGCCGGGACCGCCCGCGCGGCGGCTCGAACGCGGCCCGGGTCCGCAGCGCCGCCAGCTGACGGTCGGCGCTGGCCCGGGCGATCAGGACCGACAGGATCCGGTTATCGTGGATGAACACGGCCACCACGTAGCCGGGATACGTCACCATCACCCCGAACGGCATGTTGACCGGTCCGGCCGCGGCGCCGGGCCGCATCTTGTACTGCCGTGACACGTAAGCGATCCCGCAGTCACCGCCCTCGGCCGGTCCCCGCAACTCCCGGGTCAGCCGCCCGCCGCGGCCGCCCGCGTCGATGACCAGGTCAGCGTCGACCTGACGGCCGCCCACCCTGACCCCGGTGACGCGCCCCCGCTCACCGCGCACCTCATCCACATGACCGGTGCGCAGCCTCACCCCGGGCTCGGCCCGGGCGGCTGCTCGCAGGACCCGCTCGAAGGTGACGCGCCGGCAGTGCAGCCCGGCCGGCACGCCGGACTGGCCCGGCAGGATGGCCGGGACGGCCCCGGCCGCCAGCAGGGCGCGCCAGACCTCGGGCATCTCAGCCAGCAACTCATCGACCACCTGCTGACGGAAAAAGTGCGGGTGATGGAACTGCATCACGCCCTTGCGGTCCCATCACTGGCCGCCGTCAGGCCCGGGATCACGATCGATCACCGTGACCTGGTGCCCACGCCGCGCCAGCGCGATCGCGGTGTACAGCCCGGTCGGCCCCGCCCCGACGATAACTGAACGCATGAAAGATCCCCGCTTCCGCCCCCCGGTGAAGGCAACGCTCATGCCGCCAGCCGCCGGTTGTGCGCTACCGCCTGGAACCGGCTGCACGAAGACACCAGCGCGGGAACGCACCGGCAACCATCGCACGCGCCAGGCAGACACCACCCCGCTCGCGGCCAGGCATCCCCTCAGCTCAACTAGAACAGAGGAGATACCGTCCTGCCTGATACACCGGCGTTCCGCAGGCTCCCGAGCCGCCCCGCCACCCATGCCTCCAGCACCCCAATAGCGCAGCCCCGGGAGCACGGTTGTCACGGTCTGGACGATGACAACATCCAGCTGCGCAACGGACCGTCACAGACCCACGATCTCAGTCCGGAAACACCGTGCGCGCCGAGCAATTACCGGCAGATCCGTAACCTATGCCACAGCGCACGCATCCGGCTCCGCCTGTCCGGTTCTGCCTGCACACAGGTGTCGCTGGCCGACAACCCTGCTCGCGGCAGAAGCGACGGTCACCCTAAACGCGGCGATGCATAAACATACAGGCCGGGCTGCGTCGCGTCGGGGCCATGGCTGGGGACTGCTGGCTGGCCAACGGAGCGAACATCCCTTGATAACCGCGCGCGGACCCGCCGATCTGGGCGGCTGCGCGACGCTGGGCGGCCGTCAGCTGAAGCGCGCAGAGCGGGTCGTTCTGGCGTTGCGCGAGCCCGTATGTCTCCGCGGCACAGTTGGCGCAGTGGGCTGACTGCCGGCAAAGGCAGACCGATTGAGCGAGGTAAGGAGCGGGCGTTACAGCTACAGGCGCGCCGAATGTGATCAGGCAGACACCAGACCCTGACTGACTATTCAATTTCTGCGGCTCAACAGGCCCCTGACTGCGTGTTACCGGGTCAGCGGGTGGACCCGCCGTGTGGAGCATCCAGCGGGCGCCGATCACCACGGCGGTCAGCGTGCCGGCCGGCCACAGCGCGAACCACACCAGCGGGGGAATGCTCGTGTGATTCTTGAGGATGTCGGCGTCGCCAGCGCCGGTGCCGCGTTGTACGGCGATGCGGACGCCGCTGCGCCTAGAGCGTGGGTATGGGGAACAGGGTGGTGAACTGAAGCAGGACCGATTCATCGCCGCGGGCGTCGATCCTGCCGCTTCGGACGGCTTCTGTGAGCGTGTCGCGGCCGAGGAGAACGCGGCGCAGTGACGTCACGTCGCCGGAGATGAAAGCCTCTTCGTCCGCGCACGGCTCCTGCTTGATGCGGATTTCCCGCGCGTCGTACTGCACCCGGTACTCGTACGAGCCGATCCGGATGCCTAGCGATCGCGGGTGGTCGGCTGAGCGTGGTGCATAGAAGGCTGTGAGGGCGAGCATGAAGGCAGTGGGGCTTTGTTCGGCCCCGCCGCGATACGGGAGGAGTGCCCCCCATCGCGCCAGCTCCACGAGGGCGGGCTGCAGGGCCTTGCCTAGCTTGGTCAGCGCGTAGGCGTGCACGTTCGCCGGTGGCGCGAGGCGGACCCGTTCCACCACCCCCTGGGTCTCTAGTTCGCGCAGCCGGCCGGAGAGCACGTTCTCGCTGACCCCGGCCAGGCCGGCGTGCAGGTCGGTGAAGCGCTTGGGCCCGAACAGGAGCTCGCGCACCACCAGCAGGGCCCACCTGTCCCCAGCGGCGTCCATCGCTCGTGCCACGACGCAGCTGTCGTCGTATGTCCTTGCCACTCCCTCAGTGTACTTGCGCAGCTGACCGAAGGCTGCTAAATTCGCATCATGTACTCCTAAAAAATAAGTTTTTAGTACTAAATTAGGAGGAAGGTCATGGCGATATTGCTCGAGTCCGTCATCGCCGCGCACGGCGGTCGGCAGCGGTGGAACCGGTACCGGACCCTCACCGCGCGCTATCAGGTCCGCGGGCCGTTCTGGGCGTTCACGGGGCGGCCCGGCTTCCTGGGCGACGAGCTGGTCGTCGCCGACACCCAGCAGCAGAAGATCCGCCCACACCGCCAGGACGGGGAGCAGGCCGGGCGGGTCATCGAGTTCGTCAACGACACCCGCCATGTCCGGGTGACCGACGGCGACGGGGTGCTCATCGCCGAGCGGACCGACCCCCGGGCCTCGTTCGCCGGCGTGGACAGCAGCTTGGCGTGGGATGTCACGCAGGTGGCGTGCTTCATCAGCTACGCCACCTGGCACTACTCCACAGAGCCGTTCCTGTTCACCTACCGCGGCGTGCAGACCGAGGAGATTGCGCCATGGGCCGAGCACGGCCAGATCTGGCGCGGGCTCCGGGTGACGTTCCCGGCGTGGCTGGCGAACCACAACCGGAGACAGCTGTACTACTTCGACGGCACCGGCATGCAGCGGCGCATGGACTGCCAGCCCGAGGTCAACGGGTTCGCCCCGACGGCCCACTACACCTACGCGGAGCGAACCTTCGACGGGATCGTCGTCCCCACCAAGCGGCGCATCCACAGCCGCCGCCCGGACCGCAGTGCCGACCGCTCCTACACCCCCCATCACGCTTGACATCAGCGACGTCAAATTCAGCTGCGCAGGCAGGCGATGAACTACTGATGACAACCGCCTCGCCCGGCGCGGCGATGTCAGAGGACTACCGACCGGTCAACTCGAATGAGAAAGGAAGCTGCCACAAATGACCGATCTGCCCGAAACAGTCATCGAGGCCCGCGGTGGCCTCGAACGGCGACCCTGACACCCACATCACGGAACGAAAGGAATGTCCCCAATGTCCCATCACCTCGACACGCCGCTGGCGGCTCAGACCGGCCAGCTGTACATCGACGACCTGTACGTGTTCCCCGGCCAGGGCAGCACGGTGCTCGTCATGGACGTCAACTCCAATGTCACCGGCCTGCACTCCGAGCCGGGCTTCCACCCCGAGGCGCGCTATGAGTTCAAGGTGCACTTCGACGGCGCCGACTTCGAGACCCTGACCTACCGGATCTCCTTCAGCGAACCCGACTCCCAGGGGCGGCAGCCCCTTCAGCTGCACGCCCTGACCGGCGAGGCGGCACGCGAGGACGCCGCGGCTGGCGAGCTGGTGCTGGAAGGCCGGACCGGCGAGACGGCCAGCGCGGGCGGCACCCGGCTGTGGGCCGGACGCATCGCCGACGCGTTCTACATCGACCTGTCGCTGCTGGCCCTCATCAACGGCGCGGTGGCCACCGGGACGGCGCCGGACCTGTCCGGGTGGGACCCGCACCACGCACAGGACAGCTTCGCGGGCACCACCGTCGACTCGATCGTGCTGGAGGTCTCCCACGCCCACCCGCAGCTGCGGCCCGGCGCCCGCACCGGCGTGTGGTGCGCCACCAAGCTCGCCACCGACGCAGGCGGCTGGCGGCAGATCAACCGCGCCGGGCACCCGATGATGTGGCCGATCTTCTGGCCGGACGACACCGACTTCTCCGACCCCTCCAACACCCGGCACCCGTCCGAAGACGTCGACGCCGCGGCCAACTACATCGGCGGGCAGATCGCCGCCGTGGTGGCGGCCAGCGGCACCTCCGACGACCCCGAGGGCTACGGCCAGACCGTGGCCCGGGACCTGTTCCCCGACGTGCTGTCCTACGTGGTCGGCACGCCCGCGGTCTACGGCTTCGCCGCCCGCAACGGCCGGACGCGGGCCGACAACGCCCCCGAAGCCATGCTGTCCCTCGTTACCAATACCGCGGTGCCCTCCGGGCTCAAGCCGGCCGTCGCCAAGGACCGGCGGGCCAGCGACTTCCCCTACGTCGTCCCGGCCTGACCATCGCCAGGCCGGCCACCGCTTCACGCACGCCAAGCCACCCAGGTCGCCGGGGCCGCCGTCGCCGTGATCGGCGACCTGCTCAGCACGGCTGGCTGCCGTCCGCCCGCACCAGCGGGCGGACGGCAGCCAGGCAAACTTCGGTGCCAGTTCACGAATGACAAAGGGGAAGATAATGCCGAATATCACCGTGGGCCAAGAGAACTCCGCGCCGGTCGACCTGTATTACGAGGACCACGGCGCGGGGCGCCCGGTGGTGCTGATCCACGGGTTCCCGCTCAGCAGCCCGGCCTGGGAGCGTCAGGAACGCGCGCTGATCGCTGCCGGGCACCGGCGGACACGCCGGTGACGCAGCGCGGGTATGCGGTTCCGATCGGCAGGGTCGCACCGGGGAGGGACGACAAGGCCACACCGAAGCGTCCTGCGAGGGCGCCTCGATACGCCGAACTGGACAATCTGTGTGCGTATGCGCCTCAACGGATAACTGTTCATCATGCGCGCCGAATCGGCGATCTGATCGCCTACCACAACGATGGGAAAGGCCGCACTGTGATAGGCAAAAAGGGTCGAGAAAGCTTGAGTGAGTATTCTGGAACGTGCATAGATATACGCGCGAATAACTTACTCATTTCGGCAGAATCGGACGCCGGTCAGCTGTACCGGCCATGCGCGTGGCCGCGCAGATCACCCAATTCTGGCGCGGTGTTGATCCTGGAGTGCTGATCGGGGAACACTACCGGTTGCCGTGCACGCCTGGAACCTGGCCCGGGCTGCGACGGCCTAGGGCGGCCCCGCCCTGGGTGGCGGTCATCGGCTCCGGGGTTCATCGGCGTGCTCTGCCTGCTCGCCCTGACGGACGGCGCGGGGAGCGTCGAGGACACCAACCTTTCGCACGCGGCGGCCGTCCACGGCCCGGCACCTGGGCGCGGCGTCTGCCGCCGCTGAGTTCGACGGCGACTATGACGTCGTGATCGACGCTGTCTGGCTCGGCCGCAACCTGCGCCCAGTCGGTGCGGCGGCAGCGGCCCGGCGGGCTGGTCCGGGCCTGGCCGGTACCGAGCCGGGCTTCGGCGCCGCCGGGGCGGTCCGAAGCGAGATGCGGGTGCCCGGCTCGTTCGCCAGTTCGGACCGGGACTTCGGGCTCGCCTCAACCCTGATGGGCCGACCGGCACCTGTGCTGGACGTCCAGCTGCTCGCTGGCCGCGGGCGCAAGGGTACTACTCAGCGACGAGATGAACGGCGCGGGCCGTCAAGGTTCACGATCATTTTCTCGGACGAGGCGCCCCTGGCCCTCGTCTTGCCGACCGCGCACGCCGGGTCAGCCCGGGCCGGCGTCGATCACGGCCCGGACCCCCGCCTCGGTGGGCTGCAGACCGAAGAAAGTGACCGCCCAAGTCAGGCCCGCCTGCTCCCACGGCCCCAGGTCGGTGTCCGGGGGAAGCTCCGTGATCAGGTCAAACAGGCCGTCCGGGCGCGCTTCCCGGATCTCGGCGGCCAGCTCGGCCAGCGCCTCGGGGCCGGGCAGGCCGATGGGGAACAGGCCGTCCCAGCGCAGCGCCCGGCGCACCGGCCGCCGGTTCGGCCACTCCCCCGCCACCCACACCGGAGGCCTCGGCTGCTGCACCGGGACCGGCTCGAACTCCCCAGCCCAGTACCTGACCAGGGCGTCCAGGCCGTGATCGAGCAAGCGGGCACGCTCGCGCGGGTCGGTCACCTCCCCGAACGGCTCAAGCTCGCCGTTCCGCGCACTGCCGAGCCCGGCCCCGAAAATGAGCCGGCCGGAGCTGAGCAGGTCCAGCGTGGTCGTCTCCCTAGCCACCTTGTGCACCCGGCGGCGGGAAAGCGGAGTGACCAGCGCGCCGATCCGCATCCGGGACGTTGCGCAGGCCACTGCGGCGAGGGCCACCCACGGGTCGGCTACGGCCCGCACCGGCGCGCGGTAGGCGATGTGATCCCAGACGAAGAAGCCGTCCCAGCCCCGCTCCTCGGCCCGGCCAGCCAGGCGGGCCGCCACCCGCGGGTCGGCCAGCTCACCGAACAGCCCGACATCGATCGCGCGCTTCACGATGGCGATCTTAACCGCTCACAGGGAACCTGAGGCCGACCGTGCCCGGGCCGGGGGTCCGGTCAGGAGTCCTGAGCGAGCCGGGCAGCGCTCACCCTGGAGGACGGGCAATGCGGTATACGATCCGGCCGCTCAATATACTGTAGGTACGTGCAGCAGAGAGCCCGTGACCGCGGCCCGGATATGGCGCCATACGTGACGGAAGGCCGAAGGGCCCGATTCCTAGCCTGAGCATTATCAGTTACTCGATTCCTTCTCTTGCCGGGATAAGTCTGGATTCTCTTCCTCTTCGTCGCATTAGTTCAGGATGATTGATTTCCGGTCATCGGGATCGCGCTCGACGCCGCGCCTGACCCGGGTTGCGTATCTGCAGCTGTCAGGTCGGCATGCCGGTTGCCGGGCAGGACTTACCTGTTCGGTGCGGGTAACGAGCCCGGCATGACCTGAGAGGTAATTGCGGGCGTGGCCAGAGCCGCCCAGGGTGGTAGAGGTACCTAACGTTAGCCATCAGGACAAGACCCTGGAGGATCATGCCTGCCTATGCCGTTGCTCATATGCGCCAGGTCACCATGGGGCCGGCGGTCGTGGAGTACCTGCAGCGGATCGATGCCACGCTGGCGCCATTCGGCGGCCGGTTCATCGTGCACGGCGGCGAGGTCGAGGTGCTGGAAGGCAGCTGGCCGGGCCACCTGATCGTCATAGAGTTCCCCGACCGCGGCCGGGCCTGCGCCTGGTACAACTCAGACGCTTACCAGGAGATCGTGGCGCTGCGTACGGACAACTCCGAAAGCGACGTCATCGTGGCCGAAGGGGTGAGCGGCGAGCACCGGGCCACCGATGTACTCGCCGTGAGCAGGTAAGCGGGGATCCTGGGTTGCGGGGATCCTGGGTTGCACGGCTCAAGCCCGGCCATGCACCGCGCATACCGTTTCCGGCAGCATCCCTGCGACAGCCCGGGGCCCCTGACGCTCTCAGCGGCACCGGACGACCTTGCCCGAGGGCCAATCCACTCGCCCGAAGGGCCGCCGGAGTTAGCTTGACCGACCCGAGGACGAGATGGTCCGCTCTGCGGATGCGGTCGTTAGCGCCGGTGGTCCATGTTGATGGCTGCTCCGCCAGGTTTGCCTGCCCTGCTAATCCGGCGGCGTGCCGTCCTCGCCGCCCTGGCTCGCTACTCTTTGCTCGTGGAACCCGCCAGCGAGCATGGCCGGCCGGCGAGATGGACTCGCGGTCTGCTGTACTGCGGCCTGGCCGCCGGGCCGGGTCTTCGTCACGACATTCCTCATCGAGGGCGCCACCCTAGTGCGGTGACCACTAACCTTCACCGGCTTGCAGGTCCCCATGGCACCGGGTCGGGGAGATGGTGTACGGCGCGGCTCGGCGCTGGGATAAACGGTAGCCCGGTGAACGTCGGTGCCCGAGGCCACCTTGGGTTTCTATGTCTTATCGGGGAGGTGGATGATGGTTTCAGTGCCGTCGTCCCAGCGCCACGGCACCTGGTGGCCGTGCAGGTGCACGCCGCCGATCCACCGGTCGATGCCGTTGAGGGCGATCTGGTCGGCCTGGCCGGCCAGTACCCGCGCCCCGGTATCGGTCAGGCGCACGCCCGTCGTCCGCTCCGCGGGGCGGCCGGGCGGGTCGAGGCGGAGCAGCGGGTGCGGCCCCTGCGCCATCCGGTCCATCCGGCCAGAGCACGTGGTGTCTCCCATGTACGGCCGGGTCTCCCGCGCCGCGGCCCGCACGAAGGCCGTCCCGGCGTCGGGAGCGCCGTCGGCGACCGCAGCTAGCACCCGCCGCTCGGTCAGCGACAGGCCGTCCCTTGTCGCCGGATACTCCTGGCTGAGCCGGTCGAACGCCTCGCCCAGGAACCGCAGCTCGCCCAGCCGTGTTGCGGCGATGGCGCCCAGGCCCTCGGGGGTGGGCGCGCGGAAGGCCGCCCACGCGCGGGTGGCCAGCTCGAGCGCCGCCGGGGTCAGCCGCGCGCACGCGTTCGTGTGCGGCAGTTCGCGCAGCTGCCCGGCGGTCAGCTCCCCCAGACCGCCGAAACGGGCGATGCCCGCGTGTTCGCCAATGCAGATCAAGGTGATGCGCTCGGCGGGAACGCCTAGATCGGCCAGGCGGGCGAGGATCTCGGCGATCTGCAGCTGGTCGTACAGGTCCGCCTCGAACCACAGCACGTACTCCCCGCCGCGGTTGGCCTCCAGGGCCTGGTCCCGCTCGGTGAACTGGCGGATTATCTCGGCGCGCCCGGCGCTCTGGTAGCCGGTGAGGTAGCCGGCCCTGATCCGGCGCAGCTCGGCCGGCGGCACCTCGGGCACCGGCCCCTCGTGCAGGATGTCGCGCCAGTAGACCACGCGCCGCGCGAGCCCGGTGCCTGGCACGTCGGTGGCGTCGCCGTTGCTGATGTGCAGCGCCTCGGGCATCCAGTCGAGCGGGGAGTCATCCGGCGTCGTGCCCGGCTGCGCGGCCAGGAGCCTGCTGCGGGCGGTCGCGTACGACTCGCCGGTCTTGGCCATCCGGACGCGCACGCGCCGCTTGAAACCGGCCTGCTTGGTCATGTTCGTCTCCCGCGTCCCGTCCGCGGATCCCCAGCGATCGCTGCGGCGGGCGCACGATCGACGAATGACGCCCCGGCCGAGAGGCTGGCTTCCCTTTGCCTCCGTCGGGTGACCCGGCTGGGGCGGGTCGCCGGAGGTTAGGCGTGGACGGTCGCCGCCTCTCAACGTACCCGGCGGCCGGTACGCCGCGCGACCCGCCCGCCTGGTGCGCTGGCGGTGAACGTTTGCCAGGTTGGTCATGCGGCTTGCGGCCAGGGCCTCGGGCGGCCCCAGCGTTGCTGGCATTCACTGCGGACAAGGTGCGCAAGGACCCGAATTGCGCCTCGATCGGGTTGGCCCACGACGCGTTCGTCGGCGTGAAGCGCAACTCCACGTTTTCTCGCTTGGCCCAGCGCCGGATTGCCGGGGTCTTGCTGGCCGACAGGTTGTCCAAGATGATGAACAGCCCAGCTTCTCCGGCCGGGTCCTGGCCGCCGCGACGATCACCGCGACGTCATCGTCGCTGATCAGGCGAGGACGGCCGCCCGCCCACCGAGGGTCCAGCGCGGCCAGGCCCTTGGCGTTGAACAGGTGGATCACGTCCCGCACCGGGTCCTCATCGGCGGCGACCAGCCGCGCGATCGCCGGCACCAGCGTGCCCGACGCCGACGCCGACGCCGACGCCATGATGATCATCGCCCGGCGCACCCGGACCGACCCGTGCTTCCCCCGACGCACGATCTGCAGCAGCCGCCGGCCCTCCTCATCGGTCAGCCGCCGCGCCCGCATCGGCTCAGCCATCACGCCTCCCGCCACTCGACCCCATCACAAGATCGAGTGTCCGATCACGCACCGCGCCGCGTCAGTAGACCCGGTGAATGTTCGTGGTCAGCGCAATAGCCTGCCTTCTGCCCACTTGGTTTCAGCGTTCAGCGATTCCACCATCGTGTCCAATTCTGGCGTTGTGTGATCAAATCGCCCCCGCCACGAATCGACCAGGCTGCGGGTTACGCTGACCTCCGTCAGATACGCACCAGCCGGACTTCCAGGTGCCCTTGCCTGGTTGCCCCGCTAACGTCGGCGTGGAGGTTGTTCAACTCGACGCCGCAGATACGCCGCGCTGCTTCCACGGTCAGGTCGTATCTCATTCCCCCTCTCCCTTCACGCCACCTTGGCCGTCAACTTTGATCGTCAATCGTCTTCGCGAGCTTGCTGCTTGCCGTGCGGAGATCATCCCAATCGATCGGGCCGACGATGAGTTCATTCTGCTCACTACGTTCCACCAGTTCCCGTATGGCGTCAGCTACGGCCCGGGCTTCCTCCATCGTCAGGTTTACCGTGATCACGGCTCCCGCCTCCTTATGTCTCCTACCGCCAAAGGTAAGTCGCAGGGAGGCCTCGCACCGGGTACCAACACACCCCAGCACCACGACAAAGGTCCCGACTTCGAGGGACGCTGGTCACCTCGCGAGAGCTGTCACGTTAGCCACCCAGCTCGCAGCCCTGCGCCGAGACCCCGGCACCGGCGAGAGCTCCGGAGCTGGGTCTGAACTGCCCGTTCGACGAGATCGGCGCGTTAGCCAGCCTGAGCCAAGCCCAAGCCCGTGAATCCGGCAAGTCCGCAGCTGACCATATCCCCCGGCGGCTGTCCGCGCTCCAGATCGCCGACTCCGACCAGCCCGCAATCGCGCTGGATGAGACGCCCACCGCGCGCAGAACGCCCAACTCTGGGCGGCAGAGACTCGTACCGGACCAAACGACTCAGTCGCCAGATAACGGCGGCTTAGCACGCTCAACCGTGGTGAGGCGTTGCCCACGTGTCACCAGCCGTCACCGATGCAGGCGCGCGGTCACCCTCTCCGCCGTGACCCGCGATCGGCGTTACCGCCGGGACGACGAACCGTATGCCGCATGGCAACGCGTTCAGACGCAGAGCAGAAACGCGGCAGCCCAGCGCCCGCCCTGTCGGCGGCATGTGCGAGCATCCTTGGCCTGTGAGTGGGGTTGCGCACCTGTGTTACGCCGCACTTGGTGGTCCGGGCATCCGGTCGGCTGCTCAGCTACCCAGGCGGTGCTTGCAGGAATGCCTGGTATTCCGGAAGCGCGGCCGGGTCTTGGACAAGGAACAGATGCCCGCCTTCGTAGCCGCGCAGCTCGGCTCCGCGGAGGCGCGATGCGATCGCGGTGCTGTTCTGGACCGGAGCGATCTGGTCGTAGTTGCCGTGGCCAACCAGGGCCTTACTGAACGCTCCGGCCTGTAGGCCGAGGGGCCGGCCAGCAAGCCGGCTCAGGTCCAGTCCAGTCGCGGGGTAAAGGAGCCCGGCGCAGTCGATGGCTCCGTCGCTGCGTCACCCGGAGACGC
>CAWJGE010000026.1:0-204892 GCA_963842265.1 uncultured Actinomycetota bacterium | reverse complement strand
CGGGCGCGCAGGTTGCTGAAGTCCTGCGTGACACGCTTGACCAGATTTACGACGGACAGCACACCGGGCGTTGGAGTTACGACCAACTGCATAAGACTGAGAAGACTCATGTAGGTACTCTTGTAGAGATCAATCTGCACCGAAAGTTTGACTTCACGGATGGCATCGTGACAGATTATCGTATCGCTGGAGCCGAGGTCGACTGTAAATATTCAATGAGCTATGGCGGCTGGGAACTTCCGCCGGAAGCTATGGATCACATTTGTCTCCTCATCACTGCAAACGATCAGCGGAGTTCCTGGAATGCAGGCGTGATTCGCGTCAGCGAGTCGCTTCTCCGGGCAAGATCAAACCGAGATGCCAAACGTCAACTTTCTGCGAGCAGCTATACTTACATTCGCGAACTGTGGCCGGACAACAGAAAGCTCGCTGAAAATCTGTTTCTCAGCCTAGATGCAGATAACCGGAATCGGATCTTCGGCGCGAAGGCGAACCGCGGAAATCAGCATGGCCAGGCTAGGGTAAATGAGCTTTTCCGCCTAGTGCAGCGCCGGATTATCCGGCGTGCCGAACTGGCTACTGTTGCCCAACAAGATGACTTCATGAAGCGCGCCCGCGGCAATGGTGGTGCAAGAACTATGCTAAGACCCGAAGGCATCCTGGTTCTAGGGCATCAAGATAACGACCCAGATGTCGCATCAGCACTTGGCTTGCCGATTCCAAAGAAGGGTGAGCTCGTCTCCGGGCGAGTAATTTCGGCACGAGATGATCGCAATGATGCTGTCGCCACTATCGAAGGAGAACGTTGGGTGCTTGCCCGGCCAGGTGACCCTGTTGTCGCAGCACCAATAGTCCCTAGATGAGTGCTTGTCAGATAATGATGTCGCATTGAAAGTTGACAGTTCTCGAACGCGGTCGCAATGTCGTCAAACTCAGATTCCGTTACTGCCAAATTGCCGGCGACTACGGATAGTGACCTATCGGTAGTAGCCAGCTCTCTTGCTTCCGCTTTAGCGCCGGTGAGGAAGACGGGGGAGACCAGGACTTCGTCGACGCGATCGCCGGGCCGCAGTACTACACCGATGGCTGCTTCCGGACGCGGAAGCGAAGGATGGTGACGGCTCCCGACCGCGTGCTGCCGAGCGGTTCCAGGTCTATCCTCGCGAGACCCGGGGAGGAGAACCGGATGCCGTCCCCGAGCAGCACCGGCAGGACATACACCAGGATCTCGTCCACGAGCCCCCGCCGCAGGCACTGACCGGCCACGTCAGCACCGAGGATTTCGAGGTTCCTCTCGCCCGCAGCGTCCAGTGCCGTGGCGACCGCCTGCCCGATGTCACCGGTGAGGAATGTGACCGCCGGGTCCGGCGGGTCCGGCGGCTCGTGGGTCAGGACGAACACGGGTCCGGAGAAGGGGTAGCCTACGTCGCTCGGGTTGTCGGCCTCCATCCCCTTGCCGACCTCGTAGGTCCGTCGGCCGACGAGCATGGCGCCGGTGGCCGCCGCGACCTCCGGGAACTCGTCTGGCGCCACGAAGTCGAAGACCCAGTCCATCGCGTCAGCGGGACCGGCGATAAAGCCGTCGAGCGACATCGACCTGTTCACGACCACCTTGCCGCTCATCTCACGACCGCAAAGCCGTCGAACTGGATTGCCACAGCCGCGTCTCCCTCCTCTGTCGCGGGCTTGTCCCCGCGGTCCGCAGTGATGACGTTACGGGCGCCCGGATCACATCGGCCCGGCAGGCGAACCGGCAGGGCGCGGCCGGAACTGTAGCCAATACTGCTGCCAAGCCACCAGCCAACGATTGACACGCGGCGACAGATCTGGAGTGTCGGCCCAGCGTGCGGCTAGCGATGGACGATGCCGGACGATGTGCCCACTCCTACGGATCAGGCCCTTGGTACCGCTGGCGCGGCGCCGTACCGACGTGAAAAATGGCGGCGGTACCGCCCGTGACGTCGTTTGCTTCTTGGTGCGGTTGAGGCCGCGGATCAGCCTGACGCCGGGAACCGGTCTTCCCAGGGGCCGTTCATTGTCGCTTCGAGCACGCGGGTCAGATTCCTCCGCTCGCCCCGGTTCCCCGGGCGGTACCACCTGGCAGGTTAGCAGTCCATGAGGGAGAGGTCAGGTGAGGACACGTGGAAGAAGTGACTGACGAGCCGCTGTACCGGGACCGGGTGTGCGGCATCGACATCGGCAAGGCCGGGCCCGCCGTACGTTCAGGCTGACGTTCCCGGCTCGAAGCTGGTGAAGCCGCTGCACGGGCAGCACCGCCGCCAGGTCCGGTTCGGCGTTCCGCACGTCCTTATCCAGGCATGACGCGCAATTATGGCCTTTATCGTGAGTCAAGGGCGCAGTAGGCTCTTCCCTATCCAGGCCACATCATGCTGTCTCTGAGAAGCTGAAGGACATGAACTGGTCCCGGCGTCGTGGACATCGGCCGGAGTTGCGGCGTCTTCCCGAAGACGACCAGCCGCCGAGGTCGATGCCGCTGCTAACGCAGCCATTCGAGGCGGGCCTGACGGGGTGGATCGTGGTCTTCGGCGGGGTGATCGCCGAATTGGCCGGAGGCGCCGCCGTCGCCAACCAGATGTCTACAGCGATCGCCGTACTGGTCCTGATACTTCCGGTCGTAGTGGTATTCGGCTTCGCTGTGGTGCAGTGGTGGCAGGTACCATCATCGGCGGCCGAGCCAGCGAGCTGGTGGCACCTGGCAGGCATAGCGGCTGGTGTACTCATCTGGCTGCTGTGGCCGATGGTACCAGGGCCGCTCGCTGGCACGACGGCGGTCGCTGGCGCGAGCAGTGGGCGAGCTTTCTGCTACGTCCTGCCGGCAACCGCGGCGTCCGACTGCCTGCGCCGCACCGCACAGGCCTTCGACAACCACAACCTTGCCTGGTGGTCAACGGGTGCCTTGATTCTTATCGCGGCGCTGCTCGCGCGCAGGTCGCGGATCGCGGCATGGGCAGCGATTCCTGCCGCGCTCGCTGGCTGCCAGCTCGCTACCTACTTCCTCAACCAGATTGTTCTGTATTACCACCTCGTATAAACCTGGCGTCATGACCCCTCATCGGGCACGAGGTGGGTACGGCCTTCTGGTCGGTTTTCAGGATCCGTAATATGCGCGGAATGATCCCGGCCCTCCGAGAGACGAGCGATCGGATCCGAGCAGGCAGTAGCACGAATTCGCTGGCTGGCAGAGGTGGCCTCCGGAGCCGTGAACGTGCACCTAGAAATCAAGGCGCAGAGTCGCGTCGCGTCTGCCGGTAACATTGCGTGACAAGTGGTCATGCAAACGGAAGGGACAGGTGTGATCCGATTCCGCCGGCCGCGCCGAGCCTGAGGAGTGGCGCGATGCCGCCGTTTTGAACAACGCTGACCTCTGGCTGACCGCCGAGGAGTTTCAGCGGGTGGGCAAGGAGCTGGGAGCGGTGCTCGATCCGTACCGGAGGCGCAAACGCCCGGAGTTCAGCAGGCGGGTCAGGGTCATGAACGTCGTCGTGCCGCACCGGCGCGCCCACCCGGAATCGGGTTCACGAGAGGCTTAAGTCCGTCGGCTGGGTGTCGAAGGGCCACCCCTCACGAGCATGCAGCCAACCCCAGCATCTGCCCGAGCAGTTCGCGCAGACGCTGAGTCCGGCATCGTCTTAACGGCCTGGCTTAGTTGCACACGACGTGCCAGTCGGACCTCGCTCGTTGCCGAACTATTCTTTTGCACTTCTATCAAGGCGGCGCGCAGCGCGCCGCAGGCCGACCCGACGCTCTGGCGCCGCGCGGCGAAGCATCTGGCAGGATGTCGGTAGCTACCCGAGCGGCCTGGGGAGGAAACCGGTGCCTGTCCGCTTTCAGTTGGTCATCGACTGTGCCGACCCGGACCGGCTGGCTCGGTTCTGGGCCGCCGCGCTGGGCTATGAGCTCGCGCCGGCCCCGGCTGGATTCGCTACCTGGAACGACTTCTACCGCGAGCTGGGGGTGCCCGAGGAGGAACTGGTCGACGGGGCGGACAGGACCAGCGACCCGGAGCGCCACGGGCCGAGCATCTGGTTCCATGTCGTCCCGGATGCCAAGGCGGTCAAGAACCGGCTGCACCTCGACATCCACGCCAGTGGCGAGCGGACGGACCCGATCGAGACTCGCAGGAAGCGAGTCGACGCGGAGGCCAGTCGGCTGGCCGGCCTGGGCGCCACCATCACTGGCGCATTGTCCGAGGAAGGGCTGGACCACTACGCGGTCGGGATGAAGGACCCGGAAGGCAACGAGTTCGATATCAACTGACCGCAGCAGCCAAGGCTCGAATCACATAAAGGTTAAGAGCACTAGCATTTCCCAGACCTCCTGGAATTTCCTCAAGCTGGGTACTATTTTCGCACTGGCGATCCTATGACCTAACTACGCGGTGCCCTACCGGGCGAGTCCGAAGATTTCATGCAGCCAAGGCTGATTGCCGGTGAGCTCGGTGATCATCCGGCGGACTTTGCGCCGGCCCCCGGTGGAGGGCTAGACGAGCACCGTCTCGCCGATCCCGGCCAGCTGGGATACCAGTTCGCGTACGGACAGGTCCAGGTCGTGCAGGCTGGCGCGGCGGCGCATCAGGTGAGCGATCTGCAGGGCGAGCACGCAGGTGCTCATGTGGACCCGGATGTTGTGCTCGGTCCAGTGGTACATCGGCGAGAATGACACCACGTGCGGGTCTTTCATCTGCCGGAACGAGAACTCCGCCTCGGACTGGGAGCGGTACCCGGCCACGAGCTCGGCGACAGGCCAGTCGTCGTGGCTGGTGATCAGCACGGCTTGCCGAAGATCTCCTCTTCCAGCTCCTTGCGGGCTCCCGGGTCGATGCGCCAGGTCAGCCGCAGGTCCCTGGGCTGGTCGCCGGCCAGTTCCCAGCGGATGACCCGCCGCACCCAGGGCGTGCGGGTGATGTCCTCGATCTCCGCCTGGACCTTGTCCTGGCCCGGCGGGTCTTGCCGCGGGCCAAGTGGCGGTCAGCTCGTCGAGTTACATCCCGGCTGTGGCGAGGGTGTTACCGTCGAACCCGCGGGCCTGGGACTCGCGCAGTTCCGGGGAGTGCGTCTGGATCGCGCGGCGTTCGGCGCCGTAGACGGCGCGGCGGGTGTCGTAGGCGGTCAGCCCGCCGAACCGTTCCCGGTCCACGATGGTCCGTTTGGATGCGGGCAGGGCGGTCAGGTCCGGGCAGTCCGATGCCGGGACTGACCCGATCCAGTGCAGCCCGGTGCTTTCCAGGTGGGCAAAGTTCGCCTCGGAGTTCTGCCCGGCATCGAAGACCACCGTGACGTCGGCGGTCTGCGCGGCGGGCATGCCCGCCGCCGAGCATGCCTGCTCGTACCGGGTCTTGAGCTGGCTGATCATGTCCGGGAACTGGGTGACGTCCAGCCGGTCACCAGGGTAGGCGTGCCAGGTCAGCAGGATGCCGCCGTCCCGGGTCACTACCAGCCCCAGCCCCATCAGCCGCAGGTCGGCGCGTTTCTGCTTGGCCTTGCCCCGCTGCGCGATCGGCGCCTTGCCATTGGAGGTGGCGATGAACGTGGCGAAGTTCGTCATGTCCAGCGCCACACTGGACACGTCCACCCCGTACACCTGCACGATCCTGTCCGCGATCTGCTCCGACGCTCGCTCCAGCTGCTCCAGGGTGACCGCGTGCATCACATCCCAGAACCGGCGGTGATCCAGCACGCCGGCACCGATCTTGGTGAACCGGTCCGCGGCGGTTATCTTCCACCAGTCCGCGAACCCGAGTTTCGAGCACGGCGCGACCAGCCGGTTCAGCGCCGCCAGCGCCAGGTAGGTGCCCGCCGACGCGCCGGCGTCCGCGCGGCGCTGCCCGGCCGCTTCGTCGATGATCGCGGCGGCCCCCAGTTCCTGGAGCATCCCCCAGACAGCGGCGACGTCCCCGAACGCCAGGTGCCGGGTGCGTTCTGGCATGGCCGCGGCCTGGCGGGCGTCCAGCAGCGCCTCGATCTCGGCCGCGGTGCCCAGGTAGCGCTCGGAGATCATCTTGGGCTTGCCGTCGACCCAGCCCATCTCGCGCAGATACCAGTACGGCCTGCCGTTGATGACCTTCTTGTACAGGCTCGCCATGACCCTTCCCGGTAGCCAGGATCCCATCCTCTCTTTAGGTCATAGGACTAATTCAAGATCAAGTCAACGTGACACGCCGCGTTGGGCAGGTCAGACCTGATCTGCCGGATTACTCATCACTTCAAGATCAATGCCATGGTAGAAAGCAGGTGGCCGAACAGGTCGACCGGGGTGGCAACACCCAAGCCGCATCATCCGCCCAGGTCAAAGTAACCACACTGTGTCGAGCCGGGATGGTCCGTAAAACCGTGCCCTATGACTGGCCCGCTCGACCCTATCCCGTTGTGTCGGGCGACAATGACGGCCTAGCAGGCGGGCATGGGATGCGTGCGGTTACACGCTCGAAGATCCAGAAAGCAGCAGGCCAGAGTACGCATCGGCTAACGGATTTGCTAACCAGGCTGGTCGGACGGGGGAGACGACGCGAGACACCGGCGACGCCTGTCGAGGCCTTTCGCCTGGTCAGCGAGATGGGGCGGAACGTGGGGTGCGCCGGGATAAACCGGCAGGAGGAAAGGGATGAGAACGCCCGACATCGAAGGAGTAGCGATCCACGATGGCCCCGAGTCATGCGCTGGTACCCGTGAGGGTGCTGGTGAAGCGTTGACAGGGGTACGTGCAGGCTGGGCTATTGAGCCGCGAAATCACCACTTCGGGGTGCCGACGCCGTCCCACGAGGCGGAAGGCCACATCTCCGGCGGCGCTAGCGCGAGCCGCCGGGGGACCCCGCGCGGTCTGAGAACCTGTGCATGCACGGAGTCCTCCTGCGCGAGAACCGGGAGATCCCGTGCTCGCCCGCCCGGGCTGATCGCCGGGCGGGCCGCTCAGGGAACGCTGAGGCGGTAAGCCTGAGATGCACGAGCATGGGAAGTCAGACAGTCCCGTACTACCTGCGAAGCCGCCGAACAAGGCCGCGGCTGCGGAGGCGGCGGAGGGAAGGGGACTGGCCGAGGGGAACACGGACGGGCCGACACGCCCCGGACACAGGGCCGGATCAGGCGCGCTAAGCGGGCTGGATCGTGTGCGTGAGGTGGCACGAAGGGACAAGGACGCGCGGTTCACGGCGCTGCTGCACCATGTCAGCCTGGAGCGGCTGGTGATGGCCTACCGGGACTTGAGCCCGAAGGCCTCGCCGGGTGTGGACGGGGTGACGTGGGCGGACTACGGGCAGGACCTGGTGGTTAATCTCCGGGACCTGCACGACCGGGTGCACAGCGGGCGCTACCAGGCGCGGCCGTCTCGGCGGGCGTACATCCCGAAGGCGGACGGGCGGCTGCGGCCGCTCGGCATCACCGCGCTGGAGGACAAGATCTTGCAGCGGGCCGTCGTCGGGGTGCTCAACGCCGTGTACGAGACGGACTTCCTGGGCTTCTCCTACGGGTTCCGCCCGGGCCGAGGCCCGCATGACGCGCTGGATGCGCTGTCGGTCGGGATCTGGCGGAAGAAGGTGAACTGGGTGCTCGACGCGGATATCCGCGACTTTTTCGGCCAGCTTGATCGGGACTGGCTGCGGAAGTTCCTCGGGCACCGGATCGCGGACAAGCGGGTCCTGCGGCTGGTCGATAAGTGGCTGGCCGCGGGAGTCATCGAGGACGGGAGATGGTCGGAGACTCCGCAGGGTTCGCCGCAAGGGGCGTCGGTTTCCCCGTTGCTGGCGAACATTTACCTGCACTATGTCCTCGACCTGTGGGCCGACTGGTGGAGGCGTCACGTGGCGCACGGCGATGTGATCATCGTGCGGTTCGCGGACGACTTCGTCATGGGCTTTGAGGACTACCAGGATGCGTGCCGGTTCCTGCACGACCTGCGCGAGCGGTTCGCGAAGTTCGGGCTGGAGCTGCACCCCGGCAAGACGCGGCTGATCGAGTTCGGGCGGTTCGCCGCCGCGAACCGGGAGAAGCGGGGCGCCGGGAAACCGGAGACGTTCGACTTCCTCGGCTTCACGCACATTTGCGCGAAGATGCGGGACGGCCGTTTCTGGGTGCGGCGCATCACGGTCTCAAAGCGGGTGCGGGCCAAGCTGGCGGAGGTCAAGGACCAGCTGCGGCGGCGTCAGCACCTGCCTGTCCCGGAGCAGGGGCGGTGGCTGGGCAGCGTGGTGCGAGGGCATTGCGCCTACTACGCCGTGCCGGGCAACCGCAAGGCGGTCGCGGCGTTCCGTACCCAGGTGACGCGGCACTGGCACCAGGCGCTACAGCGCCGCAGCCAGCGCGCCCGCCTGGACTGGAAGCGCATGGACCGCCTGGCGACCCGGTGGCTGCCGCCTGCCCGCGTGGTGCATCCCTTCCCTGACGTGCGCTTTGGCGTTCGTACCCGAGGCAGGAGCCCAGTGCGTTAGCAGCGCACGCTGGGATCTGCGCGGGGGGCCGCCCGCAAGGGCGGTCCCTACCGCGATAGACAAGTGAGACGTGCGTCGTATGGCTCATAACCCAGAGGTCGCGGGTTCAAATCCCGCCCCGCTACCAAGGTCAGAGGGTTGTTCTCGAACAGAGAACCGCCCTCTGACTTCTAGTTTGTGCACGGTTCGGTGCCCCGCGACATCCGGTGTCCCTGCGGGTTGTCGCTTGCTATCGTTCCATAGAGGAAACTATTCTTCCCTCTATGGAAAATAACCCGTCATGGCTGCTGCCGCTGCTGCCGTCACGGGCAACCGGGGCACTGCTAGCCCTTCTGTACCTGCATCCCGACCGGGACTACACCCTTACTGAGGCGGGGCGGCTGATCTCCGCCAGCCCTAAAGTTATGCACACTGAGGCAGACCGCCTGGTCACAGCCGGGCTCGTATGCGAGGCTAGGCGAGGCCGAGCGCGATTGCTCAGAGCGGTAACTACTGGTCCGGTAAGCCGTCCGCTTACAGATTTGCTAGCGGTCACGTACGGCCCGCTTCCCGTTCTCACGGATCTGCTGTCAGCGGTAGAGGGAGTGGAGCAGGCGTACATTTACGGCTCTTGGGCGGCTAGGTACCTTGGTGAGCCCGGCTCGGTCCCGCACGACGTCGATGTGCTCGCCGTCGGCACCGCGAGCGACGATGATCTTTACGACGCGGCTCGCAAGGCAGAGCTGCGCCTCGGGCGAGAAGTGAACATCAGCGGAGTTAGCTCGCAGTACTGGGATGCGCCGGACTCGGCTGACTCATTCATGCGGCACATCAGGGAACGTCCCCTCGTCAAGCTGGAGCTATCGCCATGAGGTGGAACCAGGGCCGAATGGAGATCGACAAGCTGATCGCCGGCGGCGAACTGCAGCGGGTGCCTCCTAACCGCGAGCACGCTGACCAGCTCCTCGTGCAATCCCGCAAGGACTTGGCAAGCGCCGAGCTGCTGCTCGATTCCAATCCGAAGCGTGCTTACGAGAGCCTGTACGACGCTGCCCGCATGGCATTGACTGCGGTCCTGGAGAACGAAGGCTTGCGTCCTACTAGCCGCGGCGGCCACATCGCCCCGTATTCCGCTGTCATTGCTCAGCTTGACCCGCCCATGGGTGCGATCCTGAGGCCGTTCGACCGCATACGTCGAACGCGAAACAGATCCGAGTACCCGTCGTTTACTACCCCCGACCTTACGCCTGACAACGTTCGCGCGGACCTCCCGGTCGCCGAGTCAATCGTAGAAGTATGCGGAAGTGTCCTGGACGAGATGTCTCCGTACTAACCGGCACACACGGGTACCGCGAGGAGTGCAAGCTGTGCTCAGGCGATTAGCTCCGCGGCAATCGGCGAGGCGGTCTGGCGGCCACACAGCCGGCGAATTGCCGAATGACCCTTAGTACTCTTATCCGAGTCAGACGGCGCCACTGCGCTAGTCCAGGGCTCCATGTCGATTTGATCGTTGCCGTCCTGGCCTGGCCGGATGGCGGTAAATCTGGCTCTGACTAACTCGCGGCGCAGCCTGGCGAGCATGTCGGTGGCTGACGGGCTGGTCTTGGTGCGCTTTCTCGGGCACAACCTTCGCCACCGGTCGAAGTCAGCGGGGCTGTAGGCACTGCGGTCGTACCGGCAGATCAGCAGGGACTGGATGAGGAACCCGAACAGGCGGTGCGTCAGACGGCGTTCTCGACCCGGTTGCAGGCGTCGCCGACTCCGAGGATCAGCTTTCCTGTCGCATTCGACAGCTATATCGCCCATCGCCAGGAGTAGCGTTCGGCGATGGCAGCGGGACCGGCTTCGGTGTCGAGGGTGAACAGTCCCAGGTCATACGGCTTGCCGGAGTCAGGGTCGCGGATCAGCAAGACGCTGCCGGGGGCGCTCTTGAAGCTGCCGTGCCACAGCGCCCAGGCGGAGGCGACCTGCACCGCGGTGTCCTGGCCGTAGACATCGAGATCTCGTCGCTCCAGGTAGCGTGCTCCGCCGTCTGCGCGCAAGTGGGCAGCCGGTCCCCTTTGACCTTCGTCCAGCCGCGCTTGCCGGTGTGCGGCGGCTTCGGCCCGGAGAGCACCGCGTTGGACGGCAGCGTGGTCGTCCAGGTGGTCCGTTGCACGATGAGGGACTCCCCGTGGAATGCGGCATCACCGACCACATGAAGTACGCTGCCGGGGAATGCTCAGGCCAGCAGCTTCAGCATCTCGGCAGCCAGTTCTAGCTGGCTGGCGGTATCCTTGCCGTGGCCACAGCCGGAACAGATCGGCAGTGCCGCAGGAGAGGAGCAGCACCGCAGCCGGAGCACGATCGGCGCGACTATCCAGGTGTTCCCGAACGCGATCTTCTGACCGCCCTGCGCCCAGCCGTCATAGGCCCACCGGGCCCCGAAGACCTTGCGCCACCAGCGCTTAAAGAACGTCCCGTCTCACGGCACCACCACCGGCTCCCCCTCGCCGGCCAGGTACTTCACGACCAGCCGGGCCACCGCCAGGCCCAGTTCATCGATGTCCCACACCGCGCCGGAGAAGAATCAGCACGCCCGCCGCCACTTCCCGGCCATCCCGCCGGCCTCCGCGATCGCCACCACCGTACTGCGATCATCCAGGATCATCCCGCATGCCAGTGCCACGAACAGCCGGTGCGTCGAGCGGCGCTCGAACACCGGCGCCAGCTCCTCCAGTAGATCCCGCCACGTCGCAGGCATCGGTAGGCTCGCAGGCGACAGCATCGGCGGACACTCCGGTCATCGGCGGTGTACTAAGCACCGCCGATGCTGCCCCAACAGGCCATCACCGCCAAATCAGTCCCCCAATGGCCATCCCGTCGCACCAGCCACTCTCGCGCAGCCCCTCCGTCGCTCGGTCTCCTTCCCAAGTAACTCGGAACACGAGTTAGTACTAATTATCAAGGCGGCGTCTGTCGGCGCCGTTGGCCCGGCGTCAGCGCCCCGGGCTCTGCCTTGGGAGGCCCGCCCGGGCGCACGCCGGGCCGCGCCCGGCAGGCATGCAGATCAAGGTGACTCACTCGGCGAGCAGCGCCGGTGTTGCACGGGCCGTCTTCCTCGCCGCCCGATTATCCCGCTCGCGGCCACCGCGTCTAGGGCGCTCCCTGCGGTCGCGTCGCATGCGATCGGCTGCGCCGGCGCTGCAGCGCACACAGACGGCACAGCCCACACCTCCGAGCCGTGAGCGTGCCCGGTGCGTGCCCTATCAAGCGGTCACCCGGGGGCTTTCGCGGCCACTCGCGGACGGACGACACACCTTCCCACCTGGCTGGGTCGCCGCGGGTGCCCGGCGTGAGGTCGCGGTCCAGATGAGACGGCAGCCACGCCTGAGCGTGCGATGCCGCCGGGTCGCGCCGCCGCCAGCCTTGCCAAAGCGCCGGTCAGCTGGCTGGCCGGGCCACCGCGCTGACGTCGACGACCGCCGGGACATCGGTCCGGGCGGGGCTGTAGCTGGTCACGGTGTCTGGTACCACGAACTCCGGGCGACGGTAGGCCGACCAGAGGTCGGCCAGCGGCGGGCTGGGCTGCCCGGTGAGGGTGGCCAGCTCATCCAGGACCGGCAGCTCGTCGGGCCCCGGTGCCGTGTGCGAGTCCAGCACGCCCCAGTCCTCCCAGAGCAGCATCTCGGTCTTGTTCAGGGCGGCGAGATCGCGGACCAGGTTGCGCCGGAGCTGGGGCAAGCCTCGGGTGGCGGGGATCTCCAGGCGTCGATCTCGCTGATCCGCTCCGGCGCGATGCCATTCGCCGCGTAGTCGCCGTCGGCCCAGTAGTGGAACACCAACTGCCGACTCGCCGCACGGAGCGCGCCGAGGTCGGACGGCAGCTGGTCGATCGCGGCCGCAGCGGGGCCCGGTTCTGTGACCAGGCTCTGCACCGCCCAGAATCCGTGGTCGCTCACCCTGGCAGGATACTGGCGGGGCATATGACTGTCTCCGCCGCCGGCGCCTGGCCGAGGACCACCTACAGCGGCAACGCCAGCTCGCTACACGGCATCAGGCCAGGCCCGTCGCGCCTGCCCAAAAGGGTCTGCCGCCCAAACTGAGCCACCACAGATCAGCACCCGAATCGGCCACGGAACCATCGTAGGGAGAGCGTGAGAAGCCGTGCCCGTTGCGTGCCCGATGGGGCGGCGAACCGCCGGTAGCCACGGTCGTTCACGGTCAAGAGCCAACCTCGGTCACCTGGGCTCATGCAGGTCACAGCCCTGGCAGGAGCAGCCTTCCAAGCTGGTCATCTGGCGGCCTGTCGGGTATCGATCCTGGGCGGCGTCGTGTTCCCACCCATTGACGACACCGTCTCAGGTGAGGAAGAGCGCGAGATGAGCACGATCGCAGATATCAGTGAGCCCGCTAGCGAACTGGAACGCCTGATCGCCGACCTATCGGAGTCGGGGCTGCTGGTCTTCGTCTTCGGCGTCGGCGGCGGCTGGTGCACGGCGCACCTCACCGGGGTGACAACGCCGCTGTTCCGCGGACCGGCCGACCGGCGCTGGTGGCACGTCGAACTCGGCGACGACACGGCGAGCTGGACGATGGACGTGCGGGTCGATGAGATCACCGGGGTCCGTTTCGTGCGCGGGCCCTACCCGTTCCGCTCGTTCCCCGGGCGGGAGGTCTTGACCGTGCAGTTCCTCGGGCCAGGCGGGGAGACGGCGCTCCACTGCTACATGCACGACCTGTATGACGGTCAGCGGATGCGCCCGGAGAAGCTGGAGGCCTGGCGGGCGCTGCGCGAGCGCTACGGCAACCGCGACGAGTCCAGGGTCGATCGGGGCACCCTCCTGACCCCGGCTGCCTGAACCATCGAGGTCACCGGCCCACATGGGCGCGGAGCAGCAACGCGAGCAGCAACGCCGGTGCACTCGATCCGACAGACGCCGATCGTCTCAGACGGCTTCGACACCGACCGAGCCTGTCTCTTAATTCGCGGGTTGCGGGCAGGCCAACCATGCGGGTGGAAGTGTGGGTGTCCTTCCCCGAACCCGCCGCCCACCGCCGAGATGTCTACCGCACCTGAGAATCCAACAACTTCCGCGTTGCCGAATTATTCTTCTGTACTGTGACGAAACTCCTTGCCTCGCCGGTGACTGCGTGGAATCGTCGCAGGTGTCTTCGGCTGGCCCAACGCGGGCAATGCCCCTCTGACACGCCCGTTGGCGATCATGGGGGCTCGTTGGCATGCTCGCGCCGAGTTTCACCCATCCGCAGGCGCCACGAAAGTGGCATGAGGTCTTCTATCGAGGGCGGCGACGAAAGCGCCGCCGCGGGCCTGGCGCCAGCACCGGCCTCCGGCCTTGGGGAGGCCCCGGCCTGGCGCGCCAGGCCCCACCGACCTTAGGCAGCTACCGACCAGGACTGCGCATTCGACATCCGCCAGTGACGCGCCGACAGCGCAGACACGGCGGGCGCGATCACACTGCCGGCGAGTCGCGGCCTGGTTACTCCTGGGCCGACATCGCCGCCCGCCTCGGCGTCAGCCGCCAGGCCACACAGCCGCGCTGGGGGCACCAGCCATGACCGGACGGCCGATCGTCCTCGACTGGCGACACGCCACGTTCAGTCACCCGTTTGCCCGTCGATCGACTCGCGTATCAGATCGGCGTGCCCGTTGTGTCGCGCGTACTCCTCGATCATGTGCACCAGGACCCACCGCAGTGAAACACCATCCGGGAGCTGCCAGTCAGCGTGCGTCTGGCTTAGCGCCGCCTCTTCACCCCTGCTGAGCTGTGCCCGCACGGCGGCGCGGGACCGGTTAACCCCCTCCGTCCACAGAGCCCGCAGGTACTCGCCGGAGTCGAACGCTGCGCTGTGCCAGGTCCACTCCGGGTCCGCCTGGAAGTCCACACTGGCCCATGGTTCGAGAGCCGGTTCACCGGCCACCACCTCAGTGAACCAGGAGTCCTCGACACAGGCCAGGTGCTTGAGCAGCCCGCCTAGCGTCATCGACGAAGGCCGCAGCGCCACCCGCAACTGTTCATCGCTCAACCCCCGACACTTCCACTCCAGCGTCGCCCGCTGATAGTCGAGAAAACCAAGCAGCGTCGCGACCTCGCCACCTTGACGGGGCGGTTCGGGCCGCCCATACTCGTCAACCATCACCTCAGCCATGAGCCGAACCTACCGATGACGGCAACCCCAGTACGTCCTGGCAACGTTGGAGTGATGATTTGAAGCTGACCGTTGACCGGTGCGAGCCAGGACCAAGAATGCCCCGTGGCTTCGGGCAGCGGAGTGGTACCCAGCTGTGGCGGGTTCAGGCGATAAGCAGGCGAAGGCCAAGCTCTGCTGCAGTTAGCCACATCACCGCGGCTAGCCGCCAGGCCGGCCGGTGACCTCGGCTTCCGGCCTATGCGGCGGCTGGTACCAGACACTGGGGCAGCCGTCGGTGCGGCAGCTCACCCGCAGGTGACCCTCGCCGCCGTCGCCCGCGCTCTGGCACACGACCCAGCAGAGACCATCTTCTGACCGCGGCAGGGAGGACACATCGGAGGTCGGCAAGAAACCGCCTGGCGGCTCGACCTGGCGCGGATTCCGTGCATGTGCCTAGCCTGTCGGCGGTCATGCTGGACGACATGGACCAGCAGGCCGGAGGCTGATTTGTGCACGCATTTGTGCACGAGACGCGGCGGGACATTGCTGGCTGGCCTTGCTAAGGTCCAGGGAAAACGAGGAGGGTGGCTATGGCGCAGACGATGCCGTTCAGGATCGGGGCCGACGCCAGCTGCACCGATGGAGCCTGCGGTCAGGTGAGCCGCGTAATCGTCAACCCGGTCGCTCGGGAGGTCACTCATCTCGTAGTCGACCCGAAGCACCGGCATGGCCCGGGGCGGCTTGTTCCTGTTGACCGTGTGGACGCTACGACGGGCCAGATCCGGCTTCGCTGCACCCTAGCCGAGTTCCAGACGCTCCGGCCCGCCGAGGAGACCGAGTCCGTGCCGGACCTCGACCCCACCGGGCACCCAGACGGTGACCCTAACCAGGTGAGCCGGGCGCCTCTATACCCTTGGGCGCAGTTTGTCCGACCGGAAGCCTCGCAGGAGGTCACCGTCGACTCCGTCCCATTCGGCGAGGTTGCGGTACACCGCGAACTGACCGTCCTTGCGACCGACGGCGAGATAGGGCAGGTCCAGGGGCTAGTCGTGGAACCTGGCGGCCACCATGTAACCCACGTGCTCCTCCAGAAGGGGCACATTTGGGGCCGCAAGGAAGTGGCTATCCCGATCGGCGCTGTGACTAAGATCGGGACTCTCCTTATCCATCTCAGCCTCACCAAACACCAGGTGAAAGACCTGCCGCCCGTGGACATTGATCACCCAGCGCGGTAGACCTGCGGCTCGCAGATGACCCAGATCAGCCCGGGCCGTCCGACCGCCCAACCCTGGTCGCCCAAGCGCAGATGCTTCTGCGAGTGCACTACGCCACCTAGGAACTGACGGCTGCGGAAGCCCGCGCACGGACTCAGGAGAAGTCGGGCGTCGGCGACGCCAGTACCGCGCTCGGCACGAAGCCCGGCTCCTTCGGTTGGTAGCCCAAGCCATCTTTGAACTCGACGCTGAGGATGACCTTGCCAACTGGGGCCGGGCGCTTGAAGTCGGAGCTGACGTGCCGCAGACCGTCGCGATGTACTGGCTATATCTCTTTCGCGACCACTGATTGGGTGAGACAGGGAAGACGTAAGGGCGGGCTCAAGCTCCCGCCATGCCAGCCCGGCAGCCGACTACCGGTACGTGACTTCGGTGTACAGGCGCAGCCCTCCGGGCCGGCTTCGGGTATAGCACGCCGTAGCAACTGGTGCTACCGTCGTTGTATGAGCACTCAGCCTGAGATCACCCAACGCGACCTGAGGATGAGGTCGAAGGAGATCATGGACGCTGTTGAGCGCGGGCAGGCATTCACGGTGACCCGTGATGGTCACCAGATCGGTGAACTCGTGCCGCTGCGCCAACGTCGCCGTTTCGTCCCCCGGGCCGAGTTCGCGGCCATGTCGCGCACCGCCCCGGTGATCGACTCGGAGGCGTTCCGGGCAGATCAGGACACGGCGGCCGATCAGGCCCGCAGTGCTTATGACCACTGAATCGGCGCGGCGCGGCCTGCTGGACACCAACATCATGATCCTGCGAAGCCGGATCGCTCCCGATGAGCTTCCCGATGAAGTTGCGATTAGCGCCGTTACGCTGGCCGAACTCTCCGCTGGGCCACATGAAGTGCGGCCCGATACTGACCAGGACCTCTACTTCGAGGCTGCTGAGCGGGCGCGCAGGCTCGACGTGCTGCAGCGAGCTGAGCACGAGTTCGATCCGATTCCCTTTGACGCGGACGCCGCTCGTGCATATGGAAGGGTGACGGCAGCCGTGATCGCGGCCGGCCGGAAGCCCTGCCGCAGGGCTGTGGATCTGATGATCGCGGCCACGGCGATCGCGGCTGAGCTGCCGTTGTACACGACGAATCCCGGTGATTTCGCAGGCCTCGGTCATCTTGTGACCGTGGTCCCGGTAACTAGGCCCGACGTGCCGAACGAGCGCCAAGCCGCCCGATAGGGAAACCGCCGGCAATTGGTCGGCGCTCAATGCTGTGACTCGGTGCGGCCTCGCGCTGCTGGCTGCCGGATGCGGATCCGGCAGCGGCACCTCCCCGGGCAGCACGTCCGCTTAAGTCCCTCCCGTGGCTCCTACGGAATAGAAGGTCGTGCCCGCCGCGTGCCCGATGAGATGGTCGACCGAGGGCTACAACGGCCACTCCCGGACAACACCGCAGATATCGCGAGCTGGCCTGACGCACATCAGCCACGTCGCCGAGGAGACCTGACACGGAGCGATCACGAGTAGTGCCGACCCTGGTCGCCGGTTGTTGCTACAACCAGTCATGCTGCCGCGTCGCTTCCGCGTCCTCGGATGCTGCGCACCCCTGCGGTTCGGGTCGGCTAGCCATCGGAGTACTCTGCAGGTCCACGTGAGTGCGAGAAGCGGTTTGGTCCGCCGCCACACCAGCGTGGTGGTCACCAGCACGCTCAGGATGGCGTTCGGCAGGCGCGGCCCGTGACAGATCGTGCCGTCACCGATGTGGACGAGCGTCACCAGCAGCCCGAAGGCCGTGACGGCGGCCGCCAGGATGACATCACGGGAGACCGGCGCCCGCTGCACCTTCGGCACATACAGAAGTTACCGCCGCACGGCCCTCGCGTCATCCATCGCAGGAAGTAGCGGCCTACACCGCCGGGAGTACCCCCCCGTGCGCGGAGCCGGTGGCCATCGGCTTGCGGTTACTTCCGCGGCGGCAGGTCCGCCAACCGCGGGCGGATGCGCAACGCCGGTCCTGGCCGTGAGGGTCAAAGGTGTCACCGGGACCGCCCCGGTGTCCTGATGGAGGAGACAGATCCGATGCCTCAGCCTGCCGCCGTGGCCCGTCCCGTAATCGCCGCGGCCGCTGTTGCCGCGCCCGTAGCGAGCTGGTTTTTACGAACCCTCGGACTTGTCCATGCTCTGGGCGAGTTCCCAGATGTGCCCGCCAGGATCGGTGAAGCTCGCGGTCCGCATGCCCCACGGCCGGTCCACCGGGCCGTTGAGCAGCCCCACTCCTCGATTGGCAAGCTCGGCGCAGGCCGCGTCGACGTCATCGACCCAGATGGTGAGCAGGAAGCGTGACCCGGCGCTGGGGCTGGCGACCGGTACCGGCGCGATGACGTCGCCCGCCGCCCGGGTGTCGACCAGGTTGATGAGGGTGTTGTCAAACTTGAACGCGGCCGAGCTGTCATCCTCAAACGCTGCCGTCCGCCCGAAAACACGCTCGTAGAACGACCTTACGGCGGGCAGGTCCTCCACGAACAGCGTGATCGCGCCAACGCTTTTCAAAGCCTCGCTCACTTTGCCACTTCCTTCCGTTGGCTCCGGCTGGTGAGATTGGATTGTCGGCGGTTCGCTGGCCACACGGCCAGTTCACAGGGGCAGGCCTCCCGATCATGTTCTACAGCTCAGGCACTGGCCGAGTCGCCACGCATCCTGTGGGGCTATTGCGCCGGGCGCACCACCCAGAGAACGTCAGGTATTGCTACGCATGTAGCACGCTGACTACACTTGAGCTATGGCCGCCATCCCTGCACGCGAGCTTCGTAACCACACTGCGGAGGTCTTGCGCCGTGTGGAAGCAGGCGAGGAGATCGAAGTCTTCAAAGACAACCGCCCTGTGGCGAAGATCATCCCGCTTTCGCGTCGGCGGCAATGGCTGCCCGCAGCAGAGATCGGCCATGAACTCGTGCGGCTGGGACCAGATACCACCGGCCTGTCTGAGGAATTGCGGGCAACTCTCAGCGAGACGACGGACGATCTACCTTGGTGATCCCCCAACGGGCGTTGGCAGATACGTCCGTCTTTATCGGCCTTGAGGCTGCACGTTTCGACGTCAGTCGTTTCGAGAATTTCGAGTGGGGTGTCTCTGCGATAACGCTGGGGGAATTGCGGCTCGGCGTGCTGCAAGCTCAGAATCCCGAGGCCGCCTCCCGCAGACTGTCGACCTACCAGCTTGCGCAGCGGTTCGAAGCCCTCACCGTGGACGAGGCGGTGTCCGAAGTTTGGGCACTCTTGATCTCCAGGCTCCGCGCGGCGGGGCGCAAGGCGTCGATCAACGATAGCTGGATCGCTGCTACCGCGATCGCTCACGGTGTTCCGATCGTGACGCAGGACTCCGACTATGACGCCATACCTGACCTTGAGGTAATCAGGATCTGACGCGCCAACCGAATGCCGAGACGTCCCAGACACGGGAGATTCGGCAGGAGCCATGAGATGGCAACCCGCTCGTAGCACTGGTCAGCGAGATGTCGCGTACTCATGTGCCGCGACCGCTAACGCCCGGTTTCCTCCGAGGCCGATGCGGGTTGTGGACAGCGAGGATCAGGACGAATCAGCTGACCGAATCGATCCAGTCGAACACCCGCGCGTTGATTTCACTCAGGGCTTACCTCGCCTGCGGCCTGGGTGATCCGTTGGTTCCCGCTATGACGTACTGTCCACGACAGCCCTTGACGGCGAGAGGGACCATGCATGCGCGTGGTCAGTAACCAGATTCGGCCAGGCAAGATGGACGAGTGGCTCGCTATGACGTGGCGATCACAGTGACGAGCATGAACGGAGGCCAATGAATGACACGGCTACCAGAATCTACTGCACGTCGTTACGGCAAGGTTTTTGATGAGATAGCGGCTGAGTACGACCGCCACCGTCCGACTTATCCTGACGAACTCGTCGACCAAGCTTGTCGGGTCGCCGGGATCGGGAGCGGTGATCATGTGCTTGAGGTCGGGTGTGGGAGCGGCCAACTGACGCGCGGCCTTGTCGCTCGGGGCCTGCACGTCACAGCACTCGAACCCGGCAAGAACCTCATAGCACTGGCCAGGCGGAATCTGGGAGGCGCTGGAGAGGTGGAATTTGTGAACGCTCAGTTTGAGGATGCATTGCTTCCCCGCGAGCAGTTTCAGGCCGTGTTCTCTGCGTCCGCGTTTCACTGGGTCGACCCCAAGGTTAGCTGGCAGAAGACCGCTGACGTACTTGTTCCCGGTGGAACGCTTGCCCTCGTGCAATACTGCGGACTTGAGGAGCCGCGCAGCAAGCGAGACCAGGAAGCAGCACTCGCCGCCATCAGAAAGGTCGCCCCGGACATTGCCGCTAATTGGCCGGCCTACAGGGATCTCGACGCCACCCTCGCTGGGATGGAGCAACGCCGCGGCAACGTCTCAGAGGTATGGGCCTGGCTCGGCAGCTACGACATAGGGCAAGATTATGCTGGCCGCTTGTTCGGCGACGTTCAGGTGGCAGTCATGCCAAAGCTCACCGAGCACACTCCTGACGAGCTCAATGCTCTCGTTCGTACGCTGTCGTTTCACGCTCGGCTTTCACCGGGCCAACGTCAAGCCCTTGAGCGTGAACACGAGGCCATTTATGAACGACTCGGGCGGCCGATTCGCGCTAGCACGGTCGCGGCTCTCGTCACGGCACGGCGCAGCACGGAGGGAGATGGTCACCGCGCATCGCCTCAGGGCACGCCGCACTGATTTCATCCTCCTCGCCACTCGATGTTCTCGGCCGAGTCCTCCGTGTCAAGGCCGAGCCGCTACGCGGTCGCTACGCGACCTTTGATACGTCGGCCCCGGCCAAGGAGTGGCTGCTACGAGGAGGATGGGGGAGGAGCAGGGCACGAAGTGGCCGCCGCAGCAGGAGAGGAGCCGACCTCTCACAGCTGTCATACAGACTGGCAGGACGGTCTGGACTCAAGTGTCTCCTGAACTCCCAGTAGATCCTGACCTGCGCTGCGGATACGGACTCCATCGCACTGGCTGAACACCCCGCACTGATCTACGGGTTAGATGGTGGGTCCTCTGCTGCCTCGGATATATCAAGTAGCGCGCGGCATACGTCGGTGATGTCCACTATGCCGACCAGGCCGGGGTCTCCCATGACCGGCAAGTGCCGGAAACGCCCGCTCGTCATGACCTTGGCCGCGTCACGGATGCTTGCCGTGGCGCTGACGACGGTCGGGCGAGCAGTCATCAGCTGATAAATCCGGACGTCGTCCGGGTTCTTCCCGTCCGCGACCAAGTGAGAGATGTCGGCCTCGGTGATGATGCCGATCGGCTCACCGGTCTGCGCCTGCGTGACGATGAGGGCGGTCGCATCCGCGCGCTTCATCAGGTAGGCGGCCGCGGCCACGTGGTCGTTCTGGTTAACCGCCGTCACCGGAGGATGCATAACGTCCGCGACCGTAGCCGGGAGCGGGGCCGGATGCTGGGCTGAGGCGTCTGCCATGATCTGCTCCCTCGAAGATCCGATCGCACTATTAGGTATTCGATCACACCTTTAGGCCCGGGCGGTGTGAGCTTGGTGGCATTCGCCGCCAGGATGCGCTGGGATGGCGCTGTCGGCAGCTGCGATGACATGTCCTCACGGGATATGTACGGGATGATCTTGGATGACGCAGCAGGCGGACATGCTGAAAGTCCAGGTGGGAATCGTGGCGGACAGTGAATCACGTACGCTCTTGAAAACCGTCAGTCCTATAACGCCCGGATCCGCCCAAGCACCGCCGTCACGCTGGGGCTCAGCTCATACGCCACGCGGACGCGAGCCAAGCACAGCCGTCATCCTCGCCGCCCATTGTCCAGCTCGCGACCGCGGCGTCGATGCCACCTGCGGCCCTCTGTAAGACTGGCTGAGGCCGAGCATTGACCCGCTACCAGATTCGGAAAGATACTGGCATCTGCGACAATGACGAGGAAAAGCCGGACTCTGGATCTTGCCTGCCGTTGTTCATCCAAATTGAGACATGAGCGGGCTCCAGTGCCTGTTGGACCACACTGGCCAGGTCGGCTTGTACGGCGTCAAGGTCTACGGCGTCCTTCAGCCGGGCGGCGAACGTGGCCACCATCTCGTCGGCGTCGTAGCGGGCCCGGTTGAACCTGCGGTCCACGACCCGCTGCACCCGCCTCCGGAGCGGGCTGAACAGCGCCGCCGCGGTCAGCGTCGAGGCGGCCACCGCCACGGGGGAGGAGAACGACAGCACACGCGTAGCCAGCAGGACCAGGCCTGCATACAGCCCGGCCAGCAGGCCGGTGACGATCGTATAGGCGAGCGTCCGGCTGATGATCCGGTCGATCTCATACAGCCGGTATTTGAGGACCGCGATGGCGATGGCCGCATCGAGGCACAGGAGCGCCAGGTTGTTCAGGATGGCCGCGGCCACCGAATTCGAGTTCGTCAGGATCAACGCGATGAAGGTGGCGACCACCAGCACCGTGGCCGCGGCAAACCACTTCAGCTGCAGCCGCTCCTCAGCCGCCGACCGGGCGAATCTCACTACTATCGCCGAACCGCTGACTACAAGCGCGGCCGGGAAACAGATGACCATCGCGGCCAGCACCGGTGGGCTCACCAATTGCTGGAAAGACGCGGACGGGTGCGCCCACTCGCGGGTAGCACCGGCCATCAGCGCTGCCGTGCTCAGTGCGAAAACAGCGCCCACGAACCACGCGGCGGGGCGCCACCGCCGCGAGCGCAGCCGCCCGGTCGGGAAGAGCAGGAACAAGAAAGCGACCATGGCGAGGGGGATAGGCCAGATCCACGTGGACACCCATAGGGCTATCGGCCCGGCCGGCAAGGACCCGGGCGCCGCGACCAGCGCGCGCTGCTCGTACTGGTTTGCGAAGCTGCTTAGCCCCAGCGCCAGGCCCGCCGTGAGTGCCAGCCAGCCGATCCGGTTCCTGGGCCGCCGGGAAGCAAGGACGAAACCCGTCACCGGGATGGCCATGTTCGCCACGTCCCCGAAGACATCGGAGAAGTCCCAGTTGGTCATGTTGGCAGGTACTAGATGCCGGTCCACGTATGCCAGGATCAAGCCGCCGACCATCAGCGCGAGTGATCCCGCCGCGGCGCACCCGGCCACCCGCCGGGCAGTCCGGGCCCTCACCTGGATTCCCTACCGCCGATCAAGGCCACCAGCCTGGGCGGTGGCTGCACGTCACCCACGAACCGCATGCTATGCCCGCACCGTTCCGGGAACGTTACGGCTGAACATGGAACTAACGCACAGATCACCAAGGGGTGCGGCGCCGTACTCGCGTCCGGGCCGCACCGTTGAGCGCGGCTCGGCTTAGGTCCGAGGGGGGCGGGGACGGTCGTACACCAGGCCACAGAGGCGCGTGCTACCTGTGAATGCAGGACACTGATCCTGGCCGCGACGCTTCCTGGGGCCGCCCAGGGACGGCAATGTGGGCTGTGGTTGCTCCTGTGCTGGCTACTTGCGCAGTGGCCTGAAGCTGGCGCGCATCTCTTCTGAGAAGAGTTGCGGCTGTTCCCAGGCCGCGAAGTGGCCACCTCGGTCGAGCTTGTTGTAATGGATGAGGTTGCGGGGATACGCGCGCTCTGCCCAGCTCCGCGGGGCTTGATAGAGCTCGTCGGGGAAGACGCTGATGGCAAACGGGATGGAGATGTTCTTGGCGTCGAAGAAGTCCGCCTTGTTCTCCCAGTACAGACGAGCCGAGGAAACCCCGGTGTTGGTCAGCCAGTAAAGCGTGATGTTGTCGAGGATGTCGTCTCGGGTAAGGTCGCCCGCCGGGTGTCCCCGAAGGACCTGTTCTACGAGCCCCGGCTGGCCGGTACCGTCGCCGTGGTCCAGCATGAACGCGGCGAGATCGACGGGTGAGTCCGCTAGTCCGTACAACGTTTGCGGGCGCGTCGTCATGATCTGTGCGTAGGCCACGTGCTTGGCATAGAAGGTCCTCAGCTGCTCATACGCGCGCCGCTCCTCCTCTGACAGATCCGATGGCGGCGGGTCGCCGCGCTGGAACGCCTTGTTGATGTCGGCTGGAGCGGTACCAGGCATGTTGGAGTGGATGCCGAGCAACTCCGGTGCTGCCTGGATACCCATCGCCTGGGTGACAGCCGCACCCCAATCGCCGCCCTGCGCCACGAACTGGGTGTATCCGAGGCGCTTCATCAGCACTACCCAGGCACGTGCGGTGCGGGCGGGATCCCAGCCGGTGGTGGTCGGCTTGCCGGAGAACCCGTAGCCCGGCAGCGAGGGAATCACCAGGTGGAACGCGTCCGCCGCGCTCGCGCCATGCGCCGTGGGGTTGGTCAGCGGCTCGATGATCTTCAGCTGCTCGATGATCGAGCCAGGCCACCCGTGCGTGACGATCAGCGGCAGCGCGTCCTCGTGCTGGGAGCGGACGTGAATGAAATGAATGTCCAGCCCGTCGATCTCGGTCATGAAGTGCGGCAGGGCGTTCAGCTTCGCTTCGCACTTGCCCCAGTCGTAGTCCGTCCCCCAGTAGCGCGCGAGCTCTTGCATCATCTCGAGCGGCACGCCCTGCGAGTCGTCGGTGACCGTCTCGCGCTCGGGCCATCTGGCCGCGTTTACCCGTCTGCGCAGCTCGGTGAGCTCCGCCTGCGGGAAACCGACCTGGAACGCGCGAACGGCGGTGTTGTCGCTGCCCGTACGTTCTGCAACTTCACTAGCGGACATCTGCTCCTCCTAGGGTCGTGTCGCGCATCAGGGCCACGGTCTGCGGCTCGTCACGTAATATCTATCCACAATCCTGGGCGAATGCGGCGGAGCGGGTCGGTCGGTCCGCTGCTCGCAGTTCGGGCTCACTGCTTGAGCCAGATCCGCGCCGCGGTCGCCAGCGCCCCGATCCCAGTGGACAGCGTGGGCTCGATGACGGGCGCGAACATGGGCGAGTGGTTCGACGGAAGGTCCCTCGACCGCGCGGCGACCTCATCGATCGTTGTCGCGCCGTCGAAGCCCGCGGGATCAGCGCCGCCCAGCAGCCAGTACACGCAGGGTGCGCCCGCCGCGGTCGCAAGCATGCCGGCGTCCTCGCTGCCGTGTCCTGCGGCTCCTATCTGGGTATCATCTTTCACAACGGCGATATGGCGCTGCGGGAAGAAGGCTGGCATGTTCGAGGCTGCCAACATCCGGGAATGGCGCGGCCACGACGTGGTTGACCCCCAGGGCCACAAAATCGGTGAGCTGGAGGCCGTCTATGTTGACACCGGCAGCGACCTGCCGTCGTTCGGCACGGTTAAGGTCGGAATGCCAACCCGGCACAGGCTCGTATTCGTGCCTCTTGACCGGGCGACTGTGGGCCCGGGCTACCTCAAGGTCTCCTATGACAAGAAGCAAGTTAAGGATGCCCCGTCGATCGGCACCGACGGCGAGCTGCCGGCGGGCGACGAGGAGGCGATCTTTAAGCACTACGGCCTGACCTACGAGTCGGGCGCTGGCGGTGAGCGGCGGCTGGCCCGTCGCTGAGAGACCAGTTGAGCAGAGGATTGGACTGCCTTCTTTCTACTGCTGGTGATCGTGGCAAAGCCGTCGCCCATAGGCTGCTGTCCGCGGCAGACGACTAGGACGTACGGCACGCGGTGACGGTGTTTCCCCGACCCCGGCCTGGTCCTGATCGAGGTAGTGGTATGGCCGCCGAACCCGGCCAGAGGAGCCCAGTTTGCTCTGGCCTGGCAGGGTTCGGACAGCTTCAACTAAGCGCCCGGCAGAAGCAGCGGCAGTATCAGGAGAAGCTCGAGCAGCACCGGCAGGTGGGGTTCCTGCTGCAGTCGTCCCGGCGGTTCAACGAGATCGAGGGCAAGCATCTGGCCCTGGTGATCAGCTTGAACCTGTTCGTCGCGGTGATCCCGCTGCTGATCCTCGGCTACGCATTCCTGGAGGCGTTCAACCCGAATCACAGCGTCGGCGCCCTGATCGTCCAAGATCTGCATCTGACCGGCAGCACCGCGCATGTCGTCCGGGACACATTCGCCAGCGCCCAGTCGGGCAAGAGCGTGGCGCTGAGCATCAGCCTGATCTCGCTGCTGATCACCGGCCTGGATGTGAGCGCCACCGCGCAGGTCGCCTACGCCCGGGCGTTCAGCATGACCCCGCTGCGGGGCCTCCAGAAGCACCTGCGCGGCGCCGCCTGGCTGGTCCTGCTGCTGGCCGACACCGGCGCCGCCTTGACGCTGCGCACCCTGGCCGCCAGCCACCCGCTGTGGTTCGCGCTCATCGCCGCGGGCGTGCTGCTGGTGCTGGAGTTCGGGTTCTTCCTGGTCACCCCCCGGTTGCTGCTGGACCTGCCGTTCGCGTGGCGTGACCTGGTACCCGGCGCGGCCGTCTGCACCGTCGCGGGCGCCATCGTCCACATCGTGGCGGTGTTCTTCCTGCGCAACTGGTTCGGCGAGTACGGGAACGCCTGCGGCGCCTTCGGCATCGCCCTGGCGCTGATCGCGGCCGTCGGCATCATCGCCTCCTTCTGGGTCTGGATCGCCGCCGTCATGGGCGTCTACTGGGAACGCAAGGCCGGACCCGCCGCGATCGCGGCCATGGAAGAACTATCAGCTGACCTCAGCGCGTCATAGCCAGGCGCGGCCGCCGCGCCCGGGGTTCGAGCTGCACCCTGCCCAGCCCCGCCGTTACGCGTAACATCGGCTGATGGCTGACACCCGGACCTGCGCGGGAAGGCTCAGCCCTTGGCTAGATAGCCGTACCGGTCGCGGAAGGCCTCCGGCGTGAGCCCTGAGGCCGCTGCGATCGGACGGAGCTTCTCCGGATCCTCGAGGTCCGCGCGGTCCAGCCGGATCATGTACTCGCGGGCCACCCGGTACGAGCTCGACTCGACGTTCACCAGCCGGATCCGGACCCGCCCCGTCTCGGGGTCGTTGAACGATCCGAAGGGCAGCGCCACCATGTGCCCCTCCTGGATCGTGATCATGCCACCGGGCTCGTCGTCCTCAAGCACCCGCTTCAGGTAGTCGACGGCGCTGTAGCCGAGGTCGCGGGTGTATTCGATGTCGAAGGGGATGGGGGGCGCGCACCGGAGCTCGTAGCCGATGTTCTTGCCCTCGACGGTGATCTTCTGCCCTCGCTCCTTGAAGCGGTCCTTGACCTGCTTCGCCAGCAGGCGGTCCAGCTCGAGCTCGGCCAGCCGGACGTGGCCGTGCTCGTCTCGCTCGACCTCCGGCATGGCCTTGGCGAGCTCGTCCTGGGGGAGGCGCAGGCCGATGCCTTCGGCGAGCACCGCCACGCCGAAGGGGCGGCCGTGGGCAATCCGCTTGAGCATCGAGGTCTCGAGGACGTCCACCAGGCGCGACAGCGGGATGGGCTCGTCGCCGGGGAACTCCTCCCCGATCACCGCGAGAGTGGCCCCGGCCGACTTTGCGATGCCCAGAGCCAGATGGCCGGCCGAGCGGCCCATGGCCACCACCAGGTACCACCGCTGGGTGGTGATGGCGTCGGTCATCAGGTTGTTGACGAGCTGGACCCCCACGCTCCTCGCAGTCTCGAAGCCGAACGTCGGTATGCCGCCCGGTAGCGGCAGGTCGTTGTCGATGGTCTTCGGCACGTGCGCGACGCGCAGGCCCCCGCCGGCCGCCTCGGCCAGCCGGGACGCCGAGAACGCGGTGTCGTCCCCGCCGATCGTCACCAGCGCGTCGATCCCGAGCTTCCGCAGCGACTCCAGACAGGCGTGCAGCCTCCAGTCCGGGTCGGCGGCGTCCTCATCGCGCACCGTCGGATTGGCCCGCGAGGTCCGGATGATCGACCCGCCCTGGACGTGGATCCTCGACACGTCCGTAATGGAGAGGGACCGCGCCTCCTCGATCCGGCCCTCGATGAGGTGCTCGAAGCCGTCCATGATCCCGAGGACTTCCCACCCGGAGTTCCGGGCCTCGATCGTGGCTGCGGAGATGACCGAGTTCATTCCCGGGGCAGGCCCGCCACCGCACAATATCCCCAGTTTCACGCCCTCATCGTGTCAGCAACGAGGCGATCCCACAAGCGGACCCGACCCCGGACCTCAGAACCATGCCCTATCGCAAATCCCAGCCGCGCGACGCGGCGGCTCCCGGCAACAGGATCGTCAAGGTCACGACCGCCCTGGTCGTGACGTCTATCCCGGCCACCTTCACCTGCGGTCCCTGAGCTTGCTTGTTTCACCTAGCCGGTTGCGGCGGGTTATGACCTGTACGCCCTGCCGTGCCCGCAGGGTGGATGAGCGCACACGCCACTCGGGCCAGGAAGCTGCGGATGGCCGTGATGGCGCACTCGCGCACGATCGCCGGGTCCAGGCCGTCGCCAGCCGGGCCGGACTGCGGCCGGTACGCCCCGGCCAGGGCGAGCGCCGTGGTCCGGTCCCCGGCCGGAACCAGCATCAGGTCGGCATCCAGGGCGGTGAACAGCTTGCCGTCCGCTGCGATGGCCTCCCACCGGAACGTGATATGGGCGCAGCCTCCTGTCTCCGCCAGGTTGTCCAGGCGGGCATCGGCCAGCCGGGTCAGGCCAGCCGCCGGGCCGGTCATCTTCACTAGGCTGGTGATGCCTTCGCCGTAGGCCACTTCGGAGGCCCACAGCAGCATGCCGTCCCTGGCCAGGATCCCGAGCCGGATCCCGGCGACACCGAAACTGGCATCGATCAGAACGCGGTCGCCGACGACAATATGGTCTGTCACGGCACCAGTTGACGGGTTCGGCGGCGGCCCGGGCAGCGGCCACAGGTCCTGTCCTTCCATGCCGAAGGTCGGCAGGACTCTGGCCGAAATACCCTGCGGCAGAAGGATCATCCGAAGCGGTCCGCGCACACCCGCGACACGCATGAACGTGCATGCTGGAGGCCGCCGCCGCGGCGGCTAGTTCCTCTCGGCGATGCACCCGGGCCGGTGGGTTGCGGGGATTGCGCAGGAGATAGGCAACCGGTCGTGCTGAGAACGCAGCCTCAAGGCCGGATCCGTGATCGGAGTCGCCCTCGCCGTAGTCCCCCGAAGCCCAGCGCGACAACGCTCAGGCCGAGGGTTCGGCCGGATGGGTGGCGATCAGCAGGAGAGCGTCGAGAAGGCGCCACCAATCCGCCTCGGCGAGATCGCGGCCCATGCCGTGCGCGAGTATGGCCAGCGCGGCCACGAGCCGGCCCGAGAACGCATCGGCGTCCAGATCCAGCGTCGCGGCGATTACCCTGACGGCCTCCCGGAATCTGGCGGTGCGTCCGAGCCGGACGAGCGAGGCCGGTATCTCCGGTGACGCGGACGCGCCGGCCTGCCGGCCCTCCTCGCCCGGTACCAGCGAGACGACCAGCCGCATACCCAGCGCTTCGGCCAGCCGCGTCAGGGCCGCGGTCGTCGGGTTGCCCCGGCCGTTCTCCAGGTTGGCAATGTAGGGAACCGAAAGGCCCGCGTCTGCCGCGACGGATGCCACGGTCCGGCCCGCCGCGCTGCGCCGGGCCCGCAACTGGCGGCCGATCTCTGCTTGGTCCACACCCCACCTGTCTTGACAGAGCACTAGTCGGTAAAACTATTCTGATAGAATAGTCGGCCGACGGATGACGTCCATGCTCCAGGCTCTGCGGATACGGGACTTCCGGCTGCTGTGGGGCGGTGGCCTGGTCAACGCCTTCGGCTCGTGGCTGCTGATCCTCGCCCTCCCCGCCCACATCTTCCTGGCCACCGGCTCGTTGCGCGACACCGGGCTCATGCTCGCGGCGCAGTACCTGCCGTACCTGGTACCCGGACCGGTCGCCGGTGTCTTCACCGACCGGTGGGATAAGCGCCGCCTGATGGTCGTGACCAACTTGTTCCGCGCGAGCGCCGTGGCCGCGATGCTGCTCGGCACTTCTCCCGGTCACTACTGCGTACTGTATGTCGCGCTTATCGCCGAGAGCAGCGGCGGGCGTGTTGTATGTGCCGGCCGTTCAGGCTCACACCCCGGCCATCGTCGGCACCGGGACGATGCTGAGCAGCGCCAACTCGCTCAACGCCTTGACCGGCGGCGCGATGCAGCTCATCGGTGGCCCGCTCGGCGGGATTCTGCTCGAGGTTTCCGGGAGCCGCCGTCACACCCCTGGCATTATCGAATGGTGACCAGTACCGACCTCGACCGCCTCGCGCGTACCGCCTACGAAGCCCACCGAAGCGCTAACCCCGGTTCTCTCCCGCCCTGGGAAGACGCCTCCGAACAGGAGCAGAAGGCCTGGCGGGCAGCCGTGGCCGCCGTCACGAGCACGGGCGACGCCACCCTCGCCGACGCGGGACCGGCCCCGTCGATCGTCATCCAGGGCGGCGGCGAGACTCGCGTCTTCCATACCGAATTCACCGCGGGCCGCCAGGGCTCGCTGGTGATCAACGACGATCACGCCTCCAGCCACCACGCCCTCTTCCTGTCCGCGCACGGCCTGTGGTACGTCGAAGACCTCGGCTCGACCAACGGCACCTGGCTCAACGGGCGCCGCATCGTCGCCGCCCAGCGGCTGAAGAAAAACGACAAGGTCCGGATCGGGCGCACCACGATCGTCGTGGTGTCCGCCTGAGCAGTGTCCGCCTGGGGCAGTGTCCGCCTGGGGCAGTGTCCGCCTGAGCAGTGTCCGCCTGGGGCAGTGTCCGCCTGAGCAGGGCGCCGGCCCCGCGAAATGTTCCCTGACATGCCAGGGTCCGCGTTGATAGGGCTGCAGGGTTGCCCTATCGACGCGGACCCAGGTCATCCGCACGGCCGCGGCAGGGGAGCGGCTCGTGCTACGAGCAAGGAACTCTGATAGAAATCATGCCCAAAGACTTACTAGGACCCACACCTGAAGAAGTTCAGTTGTGGTTAAGATTTCCGGCCCCTCGGTCGGACCCCGGTCGGCCTCCCGGTCGGACCCCCGGGCGTCCGCTGAGCCGGACGGCTGCCAGGCGGGCACGGCGAGGGTGAGGCGCAGCCCCCGTGGCCAGGTGGGCGCGGCCGTGACGGTGCCGTCGTGGGCCGCGGCGATCTCGGTGACGATGGCGAGCCCGAGGCCGGACCCGGGACGCTGGGCCGGGGTGCCCGCGCGGTAGAAGCGTCGAAGATGCGGGGAAGCCGGTCGGCGGGGACGCCGGGGCCGTTGTCGCTGACCTCGACCACGACGCGGTCGCCTTCGGCGTAGCCGGTGACGACGGCGGTGCTCCCTTCCGGGGTGTGCGTGCGCACGTTGGCCAGCAGGTTGTCCACGGCCCGGCACAGCATTTCCTGGTCGCCGACGGCGACGAGCCCGGGGGTGATCCGGGCCTGCCAGGTTCGCCGCGGGTCGGCGATCTGGCTCCGCTCGACGCAGTTGGCGGCCAGCGCGCTGAGGTCGACCGGGTCGCTCTGCCGGGCCGGATGCTGGTCGAGGCGGGCCAGCCAGAGCAGCATCACGTCCAGGACGACCAGGTTGAAGGGACGGTCCCGGGCCAGCCGCAGCGCCTCCGCGGCGGTCTCGGCCGTGGTCACCTCGAAGCCGAGAAAACGGAGCGAGGCGGCCACCGCGTCGCGCAGGAACTGCTCGTCGTCGACGACGAGCAGCCCGCCGTGATCAGGGGGCAGTTTCTCCGCCGGGCCGACCGTGTGCAGCACCATCGCCTGCTCCTTTGCCCTCCCGGTTATCCGACCACGTCATCGCGAACAACGTGTCGGAATTGCGTGTGAGTTTCGTGTGACACGAAATTCGCACGCAATCGAGGCAGCACTCAGACACCCGCCGCCTACGTTTCGCTTCAAGGTCACGCGAGGGCTGACCCAGACCATTCGGAGGAAGAACACCTATGAAGCGCATCGCGGCGCTGGCCGCCTTGGTCATCACCATGCTCGCCGTCCCGGCCGCGGCGGCCATGGCCGGCACGAGTGGCTCCGGCCCCGGGTACGGCCAGCCACCCCGGCCGATCCAGATCGCCTGCCCGCTCCCGTTCTGGCTCCACAAGGGGCACAAGGGGCAGGTCACGATCACCATCAAGGGCAAGGCCTACCTCAAGGCCCGCGCGTATCTCCTCAAGCACCGGCACGGCAAGCCCGTGCCCATCCGCCTCATCTGCCCGAACATCACGGCCAAGCCGTTCCCGGCGGGCTGTAAGCCGCAGATCCTCCGCTTCGACATGGCGGCCGGGAGCCACACGCTCACCGAGGTCTCCGGCCCGGTCCTGGCGCCCCCGCAGGAGTTCACCTACCAGGGCAACACCTACACGATCATGAGCGTCAACCCGGGCGCCGACAGCTTCACCGTCTTCCGCAACGGCTGGCTGTTCGTCAATAACGGCGCCGCCATCACCGACGGCATCGGGTTCATGGCCTGCGCCGCCTGAGGCTGGGGGAAAGTCGGGGGCACGCGCCGGGTCCGTTCGGGATTAACAGACATTGAGCCGAACGGACCTGGCGCTTGCGTCGGCCACGCTGCCTGCCTCTCCCCCGGGATGCGCCAGTTCGGTAACCTCTGTGTTACGGTAGCCTGGTCGTTACGGACCACCCCGGGGAGGCGGGCGGACATGATCCAGGCGCGCGCCGCCGGCGATCCGTTCGAGGCGCTCGGCGACCCGCACCGCCGCGACATCTTGCGCCTGCTCAGCGAGGGCGACAAGCCGGTCAGGGATATCGCCGCGGCGCTGCCCATCAGCCGTCCCGCGGTCTCCAGGCATCTGCGGCTGCTCAAGGCGGCCGGCCTGGTAGCGGAGCAGGCCCAGGGCACCAGCCGGGTCTACCACCTGCGGGAAGAGGGGATGCACGCCGTCCAGGCGTACCTGGAGAGCGTGTGGGGCCGGCCAGCCGTGGCGCGACCGCAACCAGGCCGGCGAGCAGTCGTTGCTGCCGCACTTCACGGCCGCAACCGAGAGAGGGGGCCACTGATGGCCGCTGGCACCAAGGAAGACCCGTGGGAGCTCAAGACCCCGCCGGGCACGTCGAGCTACACCATGTACCGGGACGAGCAGGCCGACCCGCCCGCGCTGGTCTGCCAGGTCGGGTCCACCACCTTGAAGTACCGGCTGCGGGCCATCGACGACCTGCGCGCGTGGCTGGCCGACCAGGGGGACTGGGTGCCGCTCGGCGCGGCCGACGAGAAGAAGCCCGCCGCCGAGGGCACGGTGGAGGCCTGGGGACGGTCCGCCGGCAACCCCGTCGGGGGCTGGTACGGCCTGCGCAACGGTTACCGCGGCCGGTTCGGGATGTACCTGCCGCCGCTGCTCGAGGAACTCGGCCTGGCCGAGGTCACCCACGATCCCCGCAACAACCGGATGCGGGCGGTCTAGGACTCGCTCCCGGCGACGTGGGCCAGCCGGACCAGGTCGAGCACCAGCTGGGCGGCGCTGCCCGGCGCGGTGATCAGGGTCAGGTCCTGCCCGTGGGCCGCCATCTGCCCGCTGACCGCGTACAGCGCGCGAACCCCGGCGCTGGCCAGCTGGGTGACGCCGGTGAGGTCGGCGACGAGCGGGACCGTGCCGCCCCGGCTGACGGAAAGCAGCCGCCGGGCCAGCTGATCGGCGGTGGTGATGTCGACCGGGCCGCGGACCAGCGCCCGGGCCGTAGCGCTTTCCGCGATGGAGGTGTCCACGGTGAAGGGCGGCCCGGCCAGATGAGCGGCCTGCGCGCTGTCGCGGCCCGAGCTCATGATGGCGGGCCGGCCCAGCCGGTGCCGCAGGGTCACGATCGTGCCGCCCGTGCTCTCGGCTGCCTGCGGGTGGCGGACCAGCAGGTGGTCGACGACCTGCCCGGCGACCATCAGCCCGTGGCCGCGGTCGGCGTCGGCGGGATCGGGCGGCCGCCAGCTGCCGTGGTCGGTCACCCGGCACTCCACGTACCCGTCGTCGCGCAGGCTCGCCTCGAGCTCGATGGTCCCGGGCTCGTCGCCCGGATAGGCGTGCTCGATGGCGTTGGTGAAGACCTCCACCAGGGCGAGGTGCAGCGCCTCCCAATCGTCGGCGGTGGCGTCGAGCCGGCTCAGCCACCCCGCGAAGGCATCCCGCGCGATGGTCAGGCTCGGCCGTTCGCTCGGCAGTCCCAGGTGCAGGTCGGGGACCGGCTCGGTGAGCCGCTGGGCGGCCAGCGCGGTGATGTCGTCGGCGCGGCCGGCCCGGGCCAGCAGCTCCACGGTCCGCTGGCACACCTGGTCCGCCCCGGCGGGCGCCCCGGCGGCTTCGGCGGCGATATCCCTGGCCGCCCCGGCGGCGGTCACGGCGAGCTCGGCCATGCCCTCGGCGATGGTCCGGTCCGGCCGTTCGATGAGGCCGTCGCTGTACAGCAGGACCAGCTCGCCGGGGGCGAGGACACTGGTCACCAGGACCGGCGGTGAGCCGGTGCCCAGCGGGCCTGTGCCCGTGCCCGCGAGGTACCTGGTCGCCCCGTCGGCGCCGATGACCAGCGGCGGAGGGTGCCCGCAGGTGGTGTAGCGCAGCGTGCCACCGGCCGGCTCGAGCACCGCCAGGGCGAGCGTGGCCGCCCGCAAGGCCGGCGTGCGGGCCGCGAACGCGTCGGCGCGCCGCACGACCTGCCCGAGGTCGGGCTGGGTGGCGAGGAGTTCGGTCAGCACGGCGCGCAGCTGCCCCATCGCCGCGGCGGCCGCCACCCCGTGTCCCACCACGTCACCGACCACCAGCGCGACGCTGCCGCCGGCCAGCGGGATCCCGTCGAACCAGTCACCGCCGGCCGACTGCTCCTGCCCGGCCAGCACGTACCTGGCCGCGATCCTGACCCGCGGCAGGACCGGCAGGGTGATGGGCAGCAGCGCTTCCTGCAGTTCGGCCACCATCCCCCTGGCCGCCAGGTGGCCGCGCTCGGCGTCGGCGGCCTGCTGCCGGGCGGCCCGCTGCTCCACCACGCGCCGCTCCAAGACGCGGGCGGTGACGTCGGTGGCGATGACCAGAAGCCCGTTGACCGTGCCGTCGCCGGCCCGCCGCGGCAGCACCGTGAAGTCGGCGTAGACATCCTCCAGGCCGCCCGGGGTCTTCGGGGCTTTTGGGTCTTTTGGCACCTCTGGCACCTCTGGCACCTCTGGCACCTCTGGGGCCTCTGGGGCCTCTGGGCTTTTTGGGGTCTTTGGGGCCAGCCCGATCTGCGCCCGCCATTCCGTCCCGCTCTCCGGCTGGCCGGTCGCGTACACCCGGTCGAGCATGTCGTGCAGCGGCTGCCCGGCGGGCCCGGGGAAGGCGTCCCGGTACGGCACGCCCAGCGCGTCGGGCTGGCCGGTGAACGACCGGTATGCCGCGTTCATGGCGGCCAGGCGATGATCCGGGCCGTCCAGGGCGGCCAGCAGGATCGGCAGCTGCTCGAAGGCGTCCCGCACCACCCCGGCCTCGCCCACCAGGCGACCCGGCATGTCGTCATCGTGCGCGGTACCCGGCAACACGGCCTCCTACGTCCTCCCCGTCCGGGTGAAGCTACCCCGGTGGCGTGAACCAAACTGGCCTCACTAGTAGCAATCTCGGCCCTGGTCAATCGGCTGGGCTCAATCGGCTGGGCTCAATCGGCTGGGCTCACGCCCCGGCAGCCCGGCGGAGGTCACAAAAGCGGCCAGGAAACGTTATGGACGCTTTTTCCGGGGCAGTGGAACGCCGGTTACGAAGAAAGGTCCCCAAGGAAGGGAACGGTAGTGAGCGCTTCCGACAAGGCGAAGAACAAGGTCCAGGAAACCAAGGGCAAGGCCAAGGAGACGGCCGGCCGGGCCGTCGGCAACGAGCGGCTGGAGGCCGAGGGTGCCGCCGACCAGACCAAGGCCGACGTGAAGCAGGCCGGCGAGAAGGTCAAGGACGCAGGCAAGAGCCTCAAGCCGTAAACCAGCGGCCTAACCGGCGGGCGTCCACTGAAATCCGGACTGGTTTCGCTGGTGTGGACCGCCAATAGCGGGGTACTCGGGTCCCGTCCTGGGCGGCGGCCGTACAGAAAGAAGGAAATCGGCTCATGGGTATCATCTTGCTCGTCCTTTTGCTCGCCCTTATTCTCTTCGGGGTTGGCTTCGCGATTCACATCCTGTGGTGGATCGCCCTGGTAGTCCTGGTGCTCTGGCTGGTCGGGTTCCTCGTCCGGATGGGCGAAGGCACGTCCCGGGGCCGCTGGTACCGCTGGTTACCGGGCCGCCGCCGCTAGTCGGCGGTGGCTTCCGGCTCGCCTGACCTCCTGGCGTCGTGGCCGCCCGCGGCCTCGGCGCCAGGCTCAGGCCGGGCCGCGGCGAGGGCCTCGTCCACGCTGTCGTACATCGGCAGCCGGTCGGCCAGGCCGGTGATCCACAGCGCCTTGGTGTAGCGGTAGCGCGCGCCGGCCAGGAAGAACAGTCCCCCCGCCGCCACCTGCCTGCGCCAGTGACCGACGATGACCGCCAGGGCGGTCGTGTCCATGAAGTCCACGCCGGACAGGTCGAGGATGACCTGGTGGCTGGTGGCCGCGGCTTCGGCGAGGAAGTCGTCGAACCGCTCGCTCGACACGACGTCAAGCTCGCCTTGGATGCTCGCGACCACGCTGGCATCGCGAGGTTCCATCGAGAAGCGGAGCTCGGCCAATCCCTGACTCCCACGTGTCGGCGTGAACGATCACCCAGATCGTATGCCCGCGGTACCCCCGCCGGTGGTTTAGCACAGCGTATTAGCGCCTGTGCGCGCAGATGTACTGTTGGGCGGTACATGAGTAACCGGTAACCGGAAGTATAGGAATGCGTACGGATGGACGTTGACAGCAGCCAAGGGCGGATGGCCGCGTACATGCGCGACCATCAGGACAAGGTCATCAGCCGCTGGAGTGAGCTGGTGGTGAGGGGTGTTCGCGGCCGGACTTCCGCCGTCGAGGTGCGGCGTGAGCTCGAGGACCTGTACTCACTCGTGATCAGGGCGATGTCTGGTGCGGACGAGCAGGCCCTTGGCGAGCTCCGGGCGGCCCTGGCCGAGCTGTCCCGGTCACGCGCGAGGAACGGGTTCACGCCCAGCGAGACGGCGCTCGGGATTCTATCGCTCAAGGACGCCGTCTATGAGGTCGTCGCGGACACCGCTGAGATGACGCCTGAGTACCTCGCGTTCTCCCGCATGATCGACGGCCTCGGCGTACATACCTTTGAGATCTACGCGGCGGCGAGAGAGCAGATCATCACGGACCAAGCCGCGTCCATGATGGAGCTGTCCACGCCGGTGGTCCGGCTGTGGGACGGCGTCATCGCGGTGCCGCTCGTCGGCACCCTTGATTCCGCGCGCACTCAGCTGGTGATGGAGAAGCTGCTTGAGACGCTGGTCACGACCGGCGCGGACCACGCGGTGCTCGATATCACCGGCGTGTCCACGGTGGACACCGAGGTGGCGCAGCACCTGCTCAAGACCGTGAACGCCGCGCGCCTGCTCGGCGCCGAATGCATAATCTGCGGCATCCGGCCGCAGGTCGCGCAGACCATCGTGTCGCTCGGCATCGAGTTCGGTGACATCGCCACCAAGGCGACGCTCGCCGATGCGCTGGCCCACGCGCTGCGTCGCATGGGACAAAAGGTCGGTCCGGCCTGATGGAGCGCGTGCCGATCCTCAGAATCGGGTCGACCCTTTTCGTTACCATCCAGATCGACCTGCAAGACGAGATCGTCATTCAGCTCCAGGAAGACCTGGCGGAAGAACTCGCCGCCACCAGCGCACGCGGCGTGATCATCGACATCACCGCGGTCGAGATCGTCGACTCCTTCATCGGCCGGATGCTGACCATGATCGGCTCCATATCCCGGTTGTTCGACGCCGAGACGGTTCTGGTTGGCATGCGCCCGGCGGTGGCGATTACCCTAACCGAGCTTGGGCTGTCCCTACGCGGCGTGCGCACCGCCCTGAACGCGGAAAAGGGCCTCGCGCTCTTGAACGGAAGCTCTTGATGGATGAGCTGCCGATCCGGTCGGGAGACGACGTGGTTCGCGTTCGGCAGCAGGTTCGGGCCGTAGCCGCGAAATGCGGCCTTTCCCTGGTAGATCAGACCAAGGTGGTGACGGCCGCCAGCGAGCTCGCCCGCAATGCCCTGGTTCATGGCGGCGGCGGTACGGCCCAGGTCGAGGCGGTCACGTCGGACCACGGCAGGAGCGGCGTCAAGATCGGCTTCATCGACGACGGTCCCGGTATTCCTGACGTTGACCTGGCCCTGACGGACGGCTGGACCACCGGCGGAGGACTGGGCCTCGGCCTGTCCGGCGCGCGCCGGCTCGTCGATGAATTCGAGCTGACCTCCAAGGTCGGCGGCGGAACCAGCGTGGTGGTGGTCAAGTGGTCCCGCTGAACTGGCCGCTGAAGGCCCCGCCGCCACAGGACATGCGATGGCTCCGAGTCGAGGACGCCAGCGCCGTGGCCGCCTGCCGGAATGCTGTCTTGGTCATGGCGGGCCGGCTGCAGTTCCCGGCCTCTCGTGCCGACCAGCTGGCGCTGGCGGTAACCGAGGCGGCCTCGAACCTGTATAAGCACGCGCAGCGGGGATCCTTGTTGCTATCCGTCAACCGGGACGCCGAAGCGCCGGGGATCGAGCTCGTCACCATCGACTCGGGACCGGGTCTTCCAGATGTGAGCGCGGCCATGCGAGATGGCCATTCCACGGCGGGCACGCTCGGCATCGGCCTGGGAGCGATCAGGCGGCTGGCCGATTTCTGTGATCTTTACTCCGTACCCGGCCACGGTACGTCGCTGGTAGCTCGGTTCTGGCCCGTGCCTGGCCCGCACGCCGTCCGCTGCGCCGGGCTGATCAGGCCTATCACCGGCGAACTCGAATGCGGCGACCGCTACGGGGTGGTCATGACCGGCGACACTACGACGGCCGTTCTGGCCGACGGGCTCGGTCATGGCCCGCTGGCCGCATCGGCGGCCACGGCGGGGGTAAGCGCCGTCCTTGACGAGCCAGCGGGCGAGCCCCGTGCGTTGCTTGAGCGGGCTCACCGGCGGATGAGTGGCACCCGCGGCGGGGCCGTCGGCGTCGTGCAGATCTCCGGCCAACTGGCCCGGTTCGCGGGCCTGGGCAATATCGCGGCTTCGATCCTGTCTGACGGCAGCCGGAAGAGCATGCTTTCCGTGCCCGGGATCGCCGGATACCAGGCGCGCACGATCCGCCAGTTCGAGTATGAGGTGCCGCCTGGCGCGGCGGTCATCTTGCACTCCGACGGCATCAGCAGCCGCTGGCAGGTCGCCGCGCTGCCTGGCGTCGATGCCAGGGATCCCCTGCTCATAGCGGCCGCGCTGCTGGCCGAGGCGGGAATTCACCGTGATGATGCTGGCGTCCTCGTGCTCAAACCATGATCAGCGAACTCGCCCGCCTTGACGTCCGGGATATAGCCGGCGTCTTCGCCGCGCGTCAGCTCGGCCGCGGGCTGGCCGCCAGCCTGGCCCTGGACCGGCAAGATCAGGTCCGGGTAGCCACCGCCCTGAGCGAGGTAAGCCGCAGCGCGGTCACGGCTGGCCGGACCGCGGTCATCGCCTTCGGCATCGAGGACGCCGAGTTGCTGCTGACCGTGACGCTTGATGGTGAACCGCCAGCCGAGGGAATTGCCGCGGCCGCCCGGCTCATGGACGAGGTCACCACCAACGGCCACGTCGTGCGAATGACGAAACGGCGCCCGCCAGGCGTGCCACCGGACATGCAATTGGTCGCTGAGCAACTGGCCTCTGTGCACCCGCAGTCGGCTCTCGATGAGTTGCGACGGCAGAACCAGGATCTGATCTCCGCGCTCGAGGACCTCAAGCAGCAGAAAGACCAGTTGCTCCTGCTCAATTCCGAGTTGCAGGAGACCAATCGCGGTGTTATGGCCCTGTACAGCGAGTTGTCGAACGAACTCGAGCAGACCAACCGCGGCGTGGTGGCTTTGTACGCGGAGCTTGACGAGACGTCCGAGCGGCTGCGCGCGGCCTTGGAATCCAGGGACAGGTTCTGGGCCAACATCAGTCACGAGCTGCGGACACCGCTGAACTCCATCATCGGACTCACCCGCCTGCTGGCCGAGCCCACCGCGGACGGCAGTCTCGACCCGGAGCGGCTCTACCAGGTCGAGCTCATCAAGAACTCAGGCAGTACCCTGCTCGCCCTGGTCAACGACCTGCTCGACGTGGCCAAGGCCGAGTCGGGACAACTGCACGTCGACCCGGCGAACGTGGACCTGCGTGCTCTGTTCGGCCGGCTCCGCGGGCTGGCGCGCCCGATGGCAGAGGGCAGGCCCGTAGAGGTGATCGTCAGCGACGATGGCGCCCCCGACACGATCCTGACGGACGAGGTTGCCCTGACCAGCATCCTGCGTAACCTGCTGTCTAACGCAATCAAGTACACCGATAGTGGCGAAGTGCGGCTGAGCGCACGGGCAACTGGCCCGAGGCTTGAGATCAGTGTGGCCGACACCGGTATAGGCATACCGGCCGGCCTGCATGACCATGTCTTCGAGGAGTTCTACCAGGTGCCCGGCGTCCGCCGGGGAGGGACGGGACTCGGCTTGCCCTATGCGCGCCGGCTGGCCAGGATACTCGGCGGAGACCTCACGCTGACCAGTGAGCCTGGCGTCGGCACCACGGTCGTGCTCGACCTGCCGCGGCGGACCCCGCCCGTCGGCACGGTCGTGCTGGCCGACGACGACGCCGCATTCCGGCAGGTGCTCAGGGGCTTGCTCGCCGGTATGGCCGATCACCTGGTGGAGGCCGCCGACGGCCGCGAGGCCCTGGCCATCGTCGCGGGAAAGCCCGTCGACCTGGTCCTGGCCGACATGCGGATGCCGGGCATGGACGGTGCCACGCTGCTGGCCCGGCTGCCCGCCTCGGTACCCGCGATCATCATCACCGGCGCCGACGTACCGGCACCGCCGCGTGCGGCGGCCCTGCTGAGAAAGGACGAACTCACCAGGGAACGACTGGAGTTCACCATCCGCGGGATTATCCGGGGTGCGCCATGACCGACGCCCCGGCCGTCGTGCTCGTCGTCGACGACGACGAGGCCAAGCGCTACCTCCTGTCCACCTGGCTGCGGCGGGCGGGTCACACCGTGATCGAGGCCGGCACCGGATGCGAGGCCCTGGAAAAGGCCGGCGCCGTCGAACTGGTCCTGCTCGACGTCAACCTGCCCGACCTGTCCGGCTACGAGGTCTGCCGACAGATCAAGGGCAACCCCAGTACCGCGGCCCTCCCGGTCGTCCAGGTCTCCGCAACCGCGATCGAGGTCGCTGACCGCGCCCTGGGCCTGACTCAGGGCGCCGACGCCTACCTGACCGAGCCGACCGAGCCCGAGGAACTGCTCGCCGTGGTGATGGCCGCACTGCGTTACTACCGGGCCCGGCAGCGCGCCGAGCGGACGGCCGCCCTGCTGGCCGCGCTGACCAGCGTGGCCCTCGACATCAGCGCGGCCGGTACCTTCGACGGGCTGGCCCGGGCCGCGGCTGCCGGGGCGGTACGAATATTCGCGGCTCAAGCCGTCCTGGTCCTGGAGATGCCGGACGGCCAGGTCCGCCGCACGTCGGCCTCGCCGCAGCATCCCCAACCCGCACAGCGCGGTGGCCCGGCCGCGCTGGCGGACCGCGTAACCGGCCGGGTGCTCGGTCCCGACCAGGCCAGCGCGGCCACCACGCTTTCGCGCGAGGACTGGCTGCGGCTGATGCCGGACAGCACGCTACGGTGCGATGTCTGCGCGGCGGCGGTCAAGCCGAAACCGGGTCGGCCCCCGGTGGCGATGGCGGTCGACCGCGCAGGCATACCGGGCGAGGAAGAACTGCAGATCCTGCGCCAGCTGGTGCAGCTGGTCGCGCTGGCCGTGGAGGCGCTGCGCTCCTACGCCGAGGAGCACCTGGTCGCGCTGACCCTGCAGCGCAGCCTGCTGCCCGCGGCGCTGCCCGAGATACCCGGGTTGGCCATGGCGTTCCGCTACTTCCCGGCCAGCGATCAAGCCGAGGTCGGCGGTGACTTCTACGAGGCGCTTCGCTGGCGGGACAAGGTCCTGGTCGCGATCGGCGACGTGCAGGGGCACTCACTGCAAGCGGCGACGGTGATGGGCGAGCTCAGGCATGCGCTGCGGGCCTTCGCCATCGAGGGGCACTCCCCGCTGGCCATTACCGGCCTGGTCAACCAGGTCCTGACCCGCTATCACCTGGGCATCATCGCCACCCTGTGCCTGGCGCTGCTCGACCCCGTCTCCGGTGAGCTGCAGATCGTGAACTGCGGGCACATGCCCGCGCTGCTGGTCGACGGCCAGAACGCGGTTTACGTTGGCGAAGGCGGTCTCCTGCTCGGCCTGCCGATGCACGAGCCGCACGTGGAAACGACATGGCTGCCGCCCGGAGGCACCCTGCTGCTGATGACCGATGGCCTGGTGGAGGACCGGCACGTTTTCCTCGACGTTAACCTGGAAAAGCTGCGCGTCGCCGCCCAGGAAGCCAGCGGCGCCGACGTGGAAGCCTTCAGCAACCACCTGATGTCCATTTTCGGCCCCCGGGAGGACGACGTCGCGATGATCGCGGTCCGCCGAACCCCACGGATCGAACCCCACGGATAACGACATGACCGAAGCGCCAGGATCCGACCAGGTCACCGAGCTGGTGGCGCGCTACGCCGCGCTGCGGCAAGCCGCCAGGTCCGCCGGGGCCGAGCCCGACGGCGTGCTCGACGCCGCGTTCACTGAGCTGGAAGGCGCCATCGACCTGCTCCGGGCGGCGGGGGCACCGGCCCGCGAGCCGGGCCACCGGGAGTCCGCGCAGACCCGGCCGGCTGGGTCCGACAGTGCCGAGCGCAGCCTGCTGCGGGCGATGTTCGCCGACGCGCCCGTTCCGCTGTTGCTGCTCACCCGGGACGGGACGGTCCAGCGGGTCAACCGGTCCGCGGGTGACCTGATCGGGGTCAAACCGGGCTACGCGACCGGCCGTCCGTTCACCACCTTCGTCGCCCTGCCGTCGCGTGCGGCGGTGAACTCCCAGCTCACAGCCGTGGGCCGGACCGGCAAGCAGCGGCGCATCCGGTGTAGCCTGATCGCCGCGGACGGCCTGGTGCCGTGCGAGCTCGTCATCGGCCGGATCGGGGTCCGGGGCAACCAGGACGAAGCCGATCCCCTGTTGATATCAATCCGGGACGCTGACGCTCGCCCGCGCGCCGACGACGTCCGCGCCGAGGCATCGCAGCCAGGGCAACCCGGCGTGCACGCCATCACCCGCCGGCTGGACCTGGTCACGGCGGTGGCCAGGCTGCTGCTCGAGAACGAAGGCTTCAGCGAGTCCAGGACCCTGCAGCGGTGCGCGCGCCTGATCGCCCGTGAGCTCACCGCCTGGGTCATGGTGGACATGGAGCGCGGGTACCGGGTGCGGCGGCAGTTCGCCATCGGCCCGGACGACCCTGCTCTGGCCGAGCTGACCAGCGCCCTGGCCGCCGTCGACCCGCCCCCCGGTTCGGTGCCGTGCGCCGTGCACGAAACGGGGCATCCGGTCATCCTCGCCCACGCCGAGGACACGGACGTTCTCGGCTCGAGCCTGGACGGCGAGCCGCTGCTGAGCAAGCTGGACGCGACCTCCGTGCTGTCCGTGCCGCTGACCGACGCCGAGAACCGGTACGGGGTGCTGACCCTGGTCCGGCGGGCCAGCGACGGGCACTTCAAGGTGGCCGACCTGGCGCTGGTGACCGAGCTTGGCGAGCAGATGGCGCTGGCGATCCGGGTCAACCGGATGTTCCGGCGCCGGTCCGATACCGTCGAAGCGCTGCACGCCAGCCTGATGCCGAGACGGCGGCCGGAGATCCCCGGCGTGGAGATGGCGGCGATGTATCTCACCGCCGCCGAGGATCCCGATGTCGGCGGTGACTTCTACGACGTCTACCAGACCCCGGACGGCTGGGGCCTGGCCGTCGGCGACGTCTGCGGCATGGGTGAGGAGGCGGCCGCCGTGACCGCCGCGGCCCGGCACGCGATCCGTGTCCTGGCCCGCCGCTGCGCCGATCCGGGTGAGGTGCTGGCCGGCACCAACGAGATTGTGCTGGCCGAAGAGCTCGCGCTCGACGGCGGCTTCGTCACGGCCAGCATCGCGCACCTGAACTGGCAGGACGGCAAGCTGCGGGTGGTGCTGGGCAGCGCTGGCCACCCGGCCGCGGCGGTGCTGCGGTCGGACGGCCGGGTCCGGATGATGAGCGGCGGCGGACTTCCGCTCGGGCTCTTCCCCGACGCGGAGCCCGCCACGCAGGAACTGGACCTGGATGTCGGGGACGTGCTGTTCCTGTACACCGACGGGGTGGCCCAGGCGCGCGGCCCGGACAACACCTATTTCCAGGACCGGCTGGCCGATGAGCTGGCCGGCCTGGCTGGCCTGCCGCCCGACCAGCTGGTGGCGTCGATGCGCCAGGCGATGGACGCCTTCAGCGGGGGCAATCTGGTGGACGACGTCACGATGCTGGTGATCCGCGCGAGCCAGCAGGGAAACGGGCGAGCAGGTCAGCGGGACCGTCGTAGATCGCCGTCGCGCTCGCGTTCGTGACCTCGCCCCGGTCGGCGGCCCCCCTAGGGGATTGTCAGCTGCCGTCCCCAGCAGGCACCATGTGCGAGTGATCGGTGAATCGGGAGTGGTACCCGAGGCAGGTGCCTGGGTCGACGGCACGACCGCGATCTTCCGGGTTTCCGATCCCGGGCACCAGCTGGCCGGGGTGCGGCTGAGCCAGGATGTGCGCATTCCCGGCGACCGGCTCGACTTTCACCGTGACGGCGACGGCTGGCGGCTGGCCGTCAGCTTGCCGCCGGTGCACCGGATGGAGTACCTGCTCGAGTTTCGTTACCCGGATGGCGGTGCCGCTACCGTGACCGATCCGGGGAACCCGGGGCAGGCACCGGGGGCGTTCGGCCCGAAAAGTGTCCTGGCGTTCCCCTCCTACCGGCCGCCGGGCTGGCTCACCGCCCCGGCCGGCGCCGGCCGGGTCGAGACCTTCGACGTGCCCGCCGCCTCGCTCGGCGACGCGGTCCAGGTCCGGACGTGGGCCCCGGCCGACGCGCCGGCCGACGAGCCGCTCCCGCTGCTTGTGGCCCACGACGGACCGGAGTACGACGCGCTGGCCAGCCTGACCAGGTACCTGGCGGCGGGCGTGACCGGTCGGTGGCTGCCGCGGCTGCGGGCCGCGCTACTCGGCCCGGGATCGCGGGACCGCTGGTACTCGGCGAACGCGCGCTACGCGCGCGCCCTGACGGGTGCGGTGCTGCCCGCGCTGGGCCGTCGGCTGGCTGTCAGGGCCCGGATCGGCATGGGAACCAGCCTGGGCGGGCTGGCCATGTTGCACGCCTACTGCCGCTACCCGGACGCCTTCGACGGCCTGTTCCTGCAGTCCGGCAGCTTCTTCGCCCCGCGCTTCGACGCCCACGAGCGGCGGTTTCCCTATTACTCACGGGTGGTCCGCTTCGTAGCCGGCTTGAACGCCGGCACACTGCCGGACCGGCCGGTGCCGGTCGTCCTGACCTGCGGCGCGATCGAGGAGAACGTGGCGAACAACCGCCTGGTGGCGCAGTCCCTGCGGGCGCGGGAGTACCCGGCCGAGCTGATCGAGCTGCCTGACGTGCACAACTACACGGCCTGGCGGGACGCGTTCCACCCGCATCTCACCCGGCTGGTCGGGCAGGTATGCCGGTGAACCGGGTCGCGACCGACCTGTGGTCGGCGGCACTGGGCGCCGCGGGCACCGTCATCCGCTACGGCCACTGGGGCCGCCCGGTGCTGGTGTTCCCCTCCGAGCGCGGCCAGGCCGCCGACTTCGAGAACCATGGCATGGTCGGCGCGGTGGAGGGCCTGATCGACGCCGGGCGGCTGAAGCTCTACTGCGTGGACAGCTACGACGCGGCGTCCTGGTCCAACACCGAGATCCCGCTCGAGGAGCGGGCCCGCCGCCACGGCCGGTACGAGTCGTGGATCGTCGGCGACGTCGTGCCGTGGATCTACCAGGACTGCGGCGGCCAGTCGGAGGTGGTCACCCTCGGCTGCAGCCTGGGGGCCTTCCACGCGGCCAACTTCGCCCTCAAGCGGGCCGACCTGTTCCCGCTGGCGATGTGCTTCTCCGGCAACTACGACCCCGCCTCGTGGAACGGCTGGGGCGAGCGGGGCAACGAGGCGTACTTCAACAACCCGCTGGACTACGTGGCCAACCTGTCCGGCGATCACCTCGACTGGCTGCGCCACCAGCTCAGCCTGCTGCTGGTCTGCGGCCAGGGCCAGTGGGAGGACACCACCGGGTCGCTGCCGAGCAGCCGGCGTTTCGCCGCGCTGCTGGCGGAGAAGGGGATCAGGCACGAACTTGACCTGTGGGGGCATGACGTCCCGCACGACTGGCCTTCCTGGCGCGCCCAGCTGGCCCACCACATGCCGCGATTCTGCTGACGACGGGAGCCCACGTTGACCGCTACCAGGCACCTGATCGGGTTGCTGCTCGGTACCGAGGAAGACTGGCCGACGGCGTTCGAGGAGATCCTTAGTCGACTCGGTCCAGTTGACGGCCACACTTTCGACTACGAGCGGATCACCATCGAGCCGTTCCGGCTACGCGACCGGCCGCGGTACCACCTGGTCATCGACCGGCTGGCGTACTGGTACTACGTGCCCCGGGAATGGCTGAAGAAGGTCGCGCTGATGGACGGCGTGTACCTGCTGAACAGCCCGTTCACGTTCCAGTCGATGGAGAAGCACGCGGCCTACTGCGCGATGATGCGGCTGGGCCTCAAGGTGCCTGAGACGGTGCTCGTGCCCTACAAGAACCCGGTCGAGAACGCTCGCTACGCCTATACCGCCGCCCGCTACAACCGGCCCTTCGACCTGGACGCCATCGCGGCGCAGATCGGCTACCCGCTGTTCATGAAGCCCTACGACGGCGGGGCCTGGCGCGGCGTCTCGCGCATCAACAACGTGACCGAGCTGCACGCCGCCTACGACGCCAGCGGCGAGATGCTCATGCACCTGCAGAAGGCCATCGACTACGACGTCTTCGCCCGTTCGCTGTCCATCGGCGCCGAGACGATGGTCATGAAGTTCCGGCCGGAGGCGCCCATGCACCTGCGCTACGCGGTCGAGCACGACTTCCTGTCTCCGCAGGCCGGCGCGGAGGTGGTGACGATCAGCCGACTAGTCAATGCCTTTTTCCGCTGGGAGTTCAACTCGTGCGAGACGCTGGTCCGCGGATCCGAGATCTACCCCATCGACTACGCCAACGCCTGCCCCGACGTCGCGCTCACCAGCCTGCACTACTACTTCCCGTGGGCGATGAAGGCGCTGGTCAAGTGGTGCGTGTACGCGCTGGTGACGGGCCGGCGGCCCAGGCTCGACCTGGAGACCGACCGGTTTTTCGCGATCGCCGACGAGCCCGGGATGTCGTATGAGGAGAAGCTGGCCGCGTACCGCGTGCTGGCCGACACCTACTTCGAGACCGAGCGCTACCAGGACTTCTGCGCCACCAGGCTGTCGCGCCTGGACCAGATCGTGCTGGACTGGGTGGCCGGTCCCGACTTCGACCAGCTGCTGGTCCGGACGGTCAAGTCGGTGTACCCGGCGCACGAGTACGACATGTTCATCGCGCACCTGCGCGGGCTGCTCCAGCTGTGGGTGCGCGACGAGACCGCGCGGCTTGGGTAGAGAAGTAGTACATGACCGGCTTTTCCCAGCTGAGCGGAGGCCTGAAGTGGGCCGTGACATCCAGGCGATCAAGATCAGTGGCGAGGACCGGCGCAGGTACCGGGACAAGGTACGGCGCTCCCTCGACGTGTTCGCCCGCATGCTGCGCGAGCGCCTGTTCGAGGAGAACCCCTCCACCGTCGGCCAGGAGATCGAGCTGAACCTGGTCGACGACCGCGGGATGCCGTCGATGCGGAACGCCGACGTGCTCGACGCGATCGCCAGCCCGGCCTGGGCCACCGAGGTCGGCCAGTTCAACCTCGAGATCAACGTGCCGCCCCGGATGCTGGACGGCGACGCGCTGGCCACCCTGGAGACCGAGCTCCGCGGCGACCTCAACGCGGCCGACGCCAGGGCCCGCACGGTGGGCAGCCACCTCGTCATGGTCGGCATCCTGCCCACGCTGTCCGAACATGACCTGCACGAGGGGACCATGTCGGCCAACGAGCGCTACCGGGTGCTGAACGAGCAGATCTTCGCCGCCCGCGGCGAGGACATGAGCATCTCCATCGACGGTCCCGAGCAGCTCCACACCCACGCCGACAGCATCACCCCCGAGGCCGCCTGCACCAGCGTCCAGCTGCACACCCAGGTCAGCCCGGACGCCTTCGCCGACTACTGGAACGCCGCCCAGGCCATCGCCGGCGTCCAGGTCGCGCTGGCGGCCAACTCCCCGTTCCTGTTCGGTAAGCAGCTGTGGCACGAGACCCGGATCACGCTGTTCGAGCAGTCCACCGACACCCGGCCGGACGAGCTGAAGGAGCAGGGGGTGCGGCCCCGGGTCTGGTTCGGCGAGCGCTGGATCACCTCGGTGTTCGACCTGTTCGAGGAGAACATCCGCTATTTCCCGGCGCTGCTGCCGATCTGCGAGGACGAGGACCCGCTGGCTACCCTCGACCGCGGGGCCATCCCGCAGCTGGCCGAGATGAGCCTGCACAACGGGACGATCTACCGCTGGAACCGTCCGGTGTACGGCGTGGTCGACGGGCGGCCGCACCTGCGGGTGGAGAACCGGGTGCTGCCGGCCGGTCCCACGATCGCCGACGTGGTGGCCAACGCCGCGTTCTACTACGGCCTGGTGCGGTCCCTAACCGAAGCGCAGCGGCCGATCTGGACGCAGATGTCGTTCACCACCGCCGCGGAGAACCTGCACGAGGCCGCGCGGCACGGCCTGGACGCGCAGCTGTACTGGCCGGGCGTCGGCGACACGCCGGTGTCCGAGCTCATCTTGCGCCGCCTGCTGCCGCTGGCCCGCGAGGGACTCGGCCGCTGGGGGGTGGACGAGGCCGTCGCCGGCCGGCTGCTCGGCATCATCGAGCAGCGCTGCCTGACCGGGCAGACCGGCGCCGCCTGGCAGCTGGCCACCGTGGCCGAACTGGCGCGTGGCGGCCTTGACCGCCGGGAGGCGCTGCGCCAGATGACCCAGCGCTACATCGAGCACATGCACTCCAACGAGCCGGTGCACACCTGGTCGGTGGGGTTAGGCCCGGGTTAGCCAGCTCCGCCCACAGCTATCAGGGCCACGCAGGCACCCGCGAGCGCGAGCCCGACGAGCCGCAGCACGGTCAGCCGCTCACCTAGCATGGTCCGGGCCAGCACGATCGTCACCGCGGGGTAGAGCGAGGTGAGCACGGCGGTGACCGCCAGGAAACCCTTGTGGGTCGCGAAGAAGAACAAGATGGTGCCGCAGGCCCCGGTCGCTCCGGTGATCACCGCCAGCAGCCGCGGCCGGGTGCCGGGCAGCCGGAAGCTGCGCACAGCCACCGCCGCGGCCAGCGCCGCCACCAGCTCGCTCACCGAGGCCGCGGCCACCGGCCACAGCCCGCTGCCCGGACCCGCGCGGTCCAGCCCGATGAACAGCAGCGCGAAGCAGGCCCCCGCGACCAGGCCGAGGACCACACCCGCGGCCGGGCGTCCGGCCGCGGCTGCCTCCCGCGGCGGCGTGTCACCCGCGGACGCCGCGCTCGCCGACACACCCACGATGGCCGGCAGGGCCAGCACAATCCCGGCCAGCGCCAGCGCCGACGGCCGCTCGCCGAACAGCAGCCCGGCGAGCACCGAGAACCCTGCCGCGCCCACGGCGCTCAGCGGCCCGGCCACGCTGAACGCCGCGTGCCGGAACCCCAGGTACAGCGCGAACGCGCCCAGGGTGCCGCCCAGCCCGGCCGCGAAACCCCAGGCCAGCGCGGCCGCCGTCGGTGGATGAGACGCGGCGAAGGGCAGCGCCGCCGCCACGACCACCGCGCTGACCGCCGAGGCGAGCAGCGTGATCTGGATGACTCCGGCGCTGCGGGCGGCGAGCCCGGCCGCGAAGTCCGAACCGCCGTAGCCGATCGCGGACGCCAGCGCCAGGACGATGGCTAGCACCCCGGACCGGCTCCCGCCAGGTGCCTCAAGACGCCTGCTTGGCGGCCGGGCTGCCGGCCGGATAGAAGACCCCGAGCACCTCCAGCGGGTCCGAGCCGGTGTTCTCCAGGCAGTGCGGCTGAAGCGGCGGCAGGTAGATCGAGGTGCCCGGCCCGATCTCGGCCGCGGTGCCCGGCCCGATCTCGGCCGCGGTGCCCGGCAAGTGGACCACGCCCCGCCCGGCCAGCACGTGCACCACCTCGTCGTAGGTGTGGTGGTGCGCCGGGGCCCGGCCCGGCGGGATAAGCCCGGCGAACTGCGTGATCGTGAGGCCCTCGCTCAGCAGTACCCGGAATTCCCGGTCGCCGGTACGCTCCGGCTCGCAGCCGTCCAGCCGCACCACCGGCCGCGCCGGCCGCGTCGGCCCGGCATGACCGGCGGGGTCGGCGTCGGGGGCGTCGCCGGCATGGCCGGCGGGGTCAGCCGGGCCGGCGGCTCCGGCGCGCACGGTGACGGCCAGGATCTCCAGATCCTGGCCCGGCTCCGCCTGGCATGCATAGCCGAGAGCGGGTTCCAGCCATACCGCGGTACCGGGTCCCAGGGTGACGCGCCCGGTCCGTTCGGTATCTAGGACGCCCGAACCGGTGATCACGTACCAGGCCTCACCCTGCCCGCCCGCGGTTCCCGCGAGCTCAGCCCCGCCCGCGAACCTCAGCCGGCGCTGGTGCAGGCCGCGGCAGCCGTGACGGTCGTCGAGCAGCTCCGCCACCGTCACGCCCGGGCGCAACGGGCTCGCCGGGACCTGTTCCGGCCTTCGCACGGCCGGTGCCGCCTGCTCAGTACTCATAGCTCAGGGCTCATGGGCGGGTCACCGCGTAGTCAGCGCGGCGCGCCCGGCGGGTGCGCGCCCAGTACTCGAAGGTGAAGCCCGGCCACAGCGCCCGGTTGATGCCGTCGGCGTCGAGGTACCAGCTATCGCAGCCGCCCTCGCTCCACACCGCCCGGCGCAGCCGACGCTGCAGGGCGTCGTTGTACTGCCGCTGGGCCGGCTCCCTGACCTCGATCGTGTCCGCTTTCTCCCGGGCCAGGATGCGCAGGCAGCTCAGCACGTGCTGGACCTGGCTCTCGATCATGAACACGACCGAGGTGTGCCCAAGTCCGGTGTTGGGGCCGAGCAGCATGAAGAAGTTCGGGAAGCCGGCGACGGTGACGCCGTGGTAGGCCTCCAGGTTTTCCGGCGTGAGCTTGCGGCCGTCGCGGCCGGCCACGTTGAGGCTGGTGACGGATTCCACGACCTTGAAGCCTGTGGCGTAGATGATCACGTCGGCCTGGTGGGCCGTGCCGTCGGCGGCGATCACGCCGGTCTCGGTGATTTCCGTGACGCCCTCGGTGATCAGGGCCACGTTCGGTCGCTGCAGCGCCAGATAGTAGGTGGAGGACAGCAGGATCCGCTTGCAGCCGATGGTGTAGTCCGGGGTGAGCCTGGCCCGCAGCGCGGGGTCGGTCACCTGGTTGGCCAGGTGCCGCCTGGCCATCAGCTCCAGCGGGGCCATCAGCTTCGGATTCACCGCGAAGCCGAGCGCCCTGGCCTCCATCAGCAGGTAGATGGCGTCGCGGCACGCGCGGGCGGTCAATGGAACCGTTTTGAACGTGGCCCGCAACCGGGCCGGGATCTCCACGTCCGGCCGGGGATGGATCCACGGCGGGGTGCGCTGGAACACGGTCAGGTGCGCCGCCTGCTGGGCGATCTCGGGGATGAACTGGATCGCCGACGCGCCCGTCCCGATCACCGCGACCCGCTTACCGGTCAGGTCGCAGGAGCTATCCCAGCGCGCCGAGTGGAACGAGATGCCGCCGAACAGGGCGGCCCCCGGGAGCTCAGGGTAGGAGGGCAGATGCAGCGCGCCCGCGGCGGACACCACGGCCCGCGCCCGGTAGCTGACCAGTTCGCCGCGCTCGATGGTCTCGATGTGCCAGCGCCGCGTACCTTCGTCCCAGTCCATCCGCTCGACCGCGCAGCCGTAGCGGATGTGCGCGTCCAGGCCGTACTGGCCGGCGCACGCCCGCAGGTAGTCCCAGATCTCCTGCTGTGGCGCGAAGAGATGACTCCAGTCCGGGTTCAGCTCGAAGGAGTAGGAGTAAAGCGGCGACGGCACGTCGCACGCACAGCCCGGATACCGGTTGTCGCGCCAGGTCCCGCCGAGGTCGTCACCCTTGTCCAGGATCACGAAGTCATGGAATCCCGCCTTCTTCAGCGCGATCCCCATCCCGATGCCACCGAACCCAGCTCCGACGATCACGATCCCAGGCATGTCTGGACGATAACCCAGTCCGGCGCGCCTGACCATGGCGCTCACCCTGGTCACATCCCTTTCGCGGTCGCCGCGTCCTTCGCCGTGGCAGCGAGCTCCTCATTGGCCGCCTTCCCTCCGCCGCGACGTCCAGTACCACGGACAACAGCCGTCTCTGTGTTCGAATAATGTATTTTATCAGTGAAATTCGTGGAGCAGCAGTCCTGGTGGCGGCCGGGCCGGGGAAGCGCGCCGTCACCGGCGGCGCGGATGCGGCAGCTCGCGGAGGCCCGCGCGGCGGAGCCGTGGCTGTGGGAGGGGTCCTCCTCGGTTCAGCAGCAGGCCCTGCGGGACTTCGACAAGGCGATGACCGCGTTCTTCGACCCGCGGAACCCGGCCGGGAAGCCGTCCTACCGGTCCCGGCGCGGGACGCAGGGGTTCGTGATCCGGGACGTCAAGGCCCGCCGCCTGAACCGCAACCACGCCGAGGTGTTCGTCCCGAAGTGCGGGTACGTCCGGTTCCGGCTGTCCCGCGACCTGCCCGCGGACCCCGGCATGGCCCGCGTCACCTGCGACCGGTCCGGCTGCTGGCACGTCGCGTTCCCGGGCCCGCAGCCCGCGATCGGCCGCCAGCCCGCCGGCGCCGCCGCCGGCGTCGACCGCGGTGTCCGCACGGCGCTGGTCACCTCCGGCGGGCAGCACTACCGGGTGCCGCGGATCAGCGACCGCAGAGCCGCCCGGTATCTGGCGCTGCAGCGGCGGATGAGCCGGCAGCAGAAGGGGTCACGCAAGCGGGAGAAGACCCGCCGGGCGATGGCCGCGATCACCGTCAAGGTCACCGACCGCAGGAAAGACTGGGCGGAGAAGATCTCCACCCGGCTCGTCCGGGATCACGACCTGATCGTGTTCGAGAAACTGCGCACGAAAGACATGGTGCGCAAGCCGAAGCCGAAACCCGACCCGGACCAGCCGGGCGCGTTCCTGCCGAACCGCCGGCGGCAGAAAGCCGGGCTGAACCGGGGCACCCTGGCGTCCTGCTGGGGCCTGCTCGCCACCCGCACGGAGCACAAAGCCGCCGCGTCCGGCGCCGTCGTCATCTACGTCGACCCCAGACACTCCTCGCAGCAATGCCGCCAGTGCGGCCACATCGCATCGTCCAGCCGCGAGAGCCAAGCGGTATTCCGGTGCGCTGCCTGCGGCCACGAAGACCACGCGGACGCCAACGCCGCGAAGAACGTCCTTGCCCGGGGACTGGCCTCGCTGGCGGTCCCTGCGCAGGCCCGGGACCACGGGGCGTGCGCCCGCGCAACACGCCGGTCAACCCCGGCGCGGCGGGAACCACCCAGGACGCCGCATGAGCGGCTTCGGGAACCCGGCCCTTCAGGGCCGAGAGGATGTCAAACCCAGGCGGCCCTGCCCCAGGCGGCCCTGCCCCAGGCGGCCCCGCAACGGGCCTGATCCCGGCCGGGTTCGCCGGGCGGATCAACCTGATCATCCCGCTGGCCACTCTGCTCGACCTGGCCGACCGCCCCGGGGAGATCCCCGGCATCAGCCCCATCGACTCGTGGCTCGCCCGTGACCTGGCCCGCGCAGCCGCCCAGAACCCCAAGACCACCTGGTGCGCCACCGTGACCGACCCGGACGGACACGCCATCGGCCACGGCTGCGCTCGGCCCGAGCCCAAGAATCACAGAAGTCACCGCGAGAAACATGGGCAACCCGGGCCCGATGGACGGACGCGGCCCGCCCCGCGAGACCGGGACCAGGGACGGCCCGGGGTTCGCCTTCATGGCCGTCGGCCAGAACGCCCCGCCGGGTTCAGGCGGCGACGACGGCTACGGGACCTGGCGGCTGACCACCGGAATCACCGGACAGCGGGATCTCCTGGTCACGCTCGACCCGATCGCCACCGACGAGTGTGATCACCGCTTCGAGGCCAGGGGCCACGATCCGGGGGTCAAGCTCCGGCAGCACCTCTCCCAGATCCGCCACGCCACCTGCACCGGGCCGGGCTGCCGTCGCCCCGTCGCCCCGTCGCCCCGCCGCCCAGTGTGACTTCGAGCATAACGTCCCGTACGAAGCAGGTGGGAGGACCTGCCTCTGTAATGGCGGGCCGCCGTGCAAACGATAATTACTCACTTCGCGGCTGCTCTGCGGCAACGCCAGGTGTCTCCTACCCGCGCTCGTGGAACGGCAAGGCAAGCCCCTGCAGGTGCTGGCCTCGGTCTAACGCGCAAACGATAACGATAGAGTTTGTCCTGTCTCCTGAACCCGGCCACCCGTTCAGCCTGGATCACGAGCGGAAGGTCGCGGCATACGTGGACGGGGAGATCAGCGCGCCGAGTTGTACCGCAGGACGGTCGCGCGCTTCCGGCAGTCGTGAGTGCCGTAGCCCAGCAGCAGCTGCGGGCCGGTACGGCCTTGCCTGACAGCCTGCGGCGCATGCGATCGATACCATTGCTGGTGTGGAGATGCAGGCGTTCGAGACGGTTGACCAGGCCGCCGGCAACGCTATCGCCATGCTCGCCGACGGCGAGCGGCTGAGCGGGCTCTGGCGCTATATCTTCGTCCAGATGCTTGACGACTACACAAGCGTCCTCCGCCACGCAGGAGTCCCGGCCGCCGCGCGGATGTGGGCAAGCGCTCCCAGAAGCACCGGAGAAATCCGCGTCGATGCCGCGTTCGCGGCCATGGCCGAGTACCTGGCCCGCCGAGATGGATGGGAGGTTCCGTCATGGGCCCGGCTGCCCGGACGCGAGGCCTGGCCCTGGTGGTTCGTCACCGACCTGCAAGGCCTCCACCCGCGCGCCCTGGTCGAGTCGCCGTCCTCGTTCCGCCGCCGCGGCGTCTTCATCACCAGCGGGGCACTTGATCGCGCATGAGCACCGGCCTCGGGCGGGAGGACATCCGCGCGCTTCTCGACGATCTGTCCGCGGAACTGGCGGTACGCGGGGCCAGAGCCGAGCTCTTCCTTGTCGGAGGCGCCGCCCTGGCCGTGGCCTATGACGCCACGAGGGCGACCAGGGACCTCGATGCGGTGTTCGTCCCTGCCGGCATAGTCCGGCAAGCGGCGGCAGCGGTAGCGGAACACCGGGGACTCACCGAAGACTGGCTGAACGACGCGGTGAAAGGATTCCTGCCGGGTCCCGACCCGGACGCGCAACGCTTTTACTCAAGCGACTCGCTGATCGTCGACGTCGCGTCCCCGAGGTACCTGCTCGCGATGAAGCTGTTCGCGGCCCGCGCCGAGATCGACGCCGACGATATCATCCTGCTCTACCGCGAGCTCGGGTTCACCACGGTGGACGAGGGCCTCGACCTGGTTGAGCAGGCCTATCCAGGACGGCCGATCCCGGCGAAGGTGAGATTCCTCCTCACCGAAATCGTGGACTCCATGCGGCAATAAAGTCCACCACGAGCAAGGCACCGCGGATCTGACGTGTGTGTGACGACAACCCGCCGTGCAAGTGTTAATAACACAGACTTGTCGCTCTCCGCGAATGTCAAAAGGTGATAGTCCGGCGGTTACGGTAGATGCGCGACGCGGTACTGATCCCAGATCTCGGGGCGAAGGCGGCCACGGGCGGAGACGTCGAGACCGTTTTCCTTCGCCCACGTCCTGACTTCCGCTGCCGAGACGGCAGCGGGTTCGGATGGGCGCGCCGGCGCTGGGGCGGCCATCTCGGTGCCGGGGAACAGCGGGATCTCACCAATCACCGGATTGGTGAAGCCGATCCTCTTGTAGGCGGTAAGCCTCTTCCCGTGCATGCGGGTCAGCATGGGCACTCTGGTGTCGGCGTAGTCGTGTACCTCGACCGTCGTTTTCCCCGGCAGATCACGCATGATCCGGCCGACGTTCTGCGTGATGATCGACTCCGAGGAGGACGGTGAGCACAGGAAAAGCGTGTCGAGCGCTGGGCAGTCGAAGCCTTCGCCAATATAGCTGGCGGTTGCCGCCAGCAGCCTTGGCTCGCGCGCGTGCACCGGGTCCCAGTCCGCGAGCTGCTTCAGGATGACACGCCGCTTTCCAGGGGATATGGAGCCGTGTAGCACCATCGGCGCCAAGCCACGGGCGTTCAGTTCGGCGGCGAGTTGGTCGACGTGCTCGGTCCGCCCGGCCATCACCAGGCAGTTACGGCCACGTCTGATCGCGTGCACCACATCATCGATGATCTGCGCGGTGCGGATCCGGTCCGACACGAGTGCCGGAATGATGATCGACTGAAGGATGCCGGGCGTGTCGCTATCGATGTCGTCACGGATCGTGGTGGCAGTCGGATGAACATGCAGTTCCTGGATAAGGTCCGTCGCACTCGGGATCTTGTGTCGCACCTGTCCGCAGTGCATGAACATGACCTCCTCACGGCCATCCGCCCGCTTCGGCGTCGCGGTGAGCCCGCGGCCTGGGCTGGACTCCGCTCGGCATCGACATCTCCACGGCGATGCTGTGGTACACCCGCGGTCGCCTGTCGGCGCCCCGGGCCGACGCCGTACGGCTGCCGGTCCGCGACCGCTGCCTGTCGGCCGTCATCATCGTGATGGCGCACACCGACATGCCCGCCTACGCCGCCGTGCTGACCGAGGTGGCCAGGGTCCTGCAGCCGGGCGGGCGTTCGTACACGTCGGCGTCCACCCGTGCTTCTGCGGCGGGTTTGCCGACCGCAGCGACCCCCCGCCGTGGTGATCCGCCCCGGCTACCGGGACGGCCACTGGACCAGGGCGTCCTGGACCACCGGCGGTGTCCGGGCCAAGGTCGGCGCCACTCACCTTCCCCTGCCCAGCCTCATGCACGCCTTCCTGGATGCCGGGCTGACCCCAGAACGGCTCGCCGAAGGCGGCGAGCCCACCCCGCGCCACGCTGGCCATCCGCGCCCGCAGGCGTCCATGAACCCCGGGCAGATCACCCACGACGGCGCACCTTCACGGCTACCCACACCAGAAGACAGAGGCCCAGCGCCGAAACGACGGACAATAATGCGGACCGGCCGTAGTCGCTGCGCGTGATCGGAAACGCTGGCCGATCGAAATACATATCCCTGCCGAATATTTACGCGACGTGTGCTGACGGACTCCGATCGTAGAGGCACGCAGATTATCTGATGGGTGCTGGCTGTGCGGCCAGGATGCTGCGGGGATCATTTATCAGGGCTGGCTGCGCGGCAGCCACCGGTGGGGGACGGGGGCATCCGGTGCTCGAAAGAACGCGGTCGGCGATGGCGCCGGGCGGCGGTGGTGTTGAAGGCGATGAAGTCGGATTCGTGCGGGGCGCCGGGGTGAAGGTGGAACTCGGCGGGTACGCCGGCCTGGCCGGGGCGCAGGGCGCAGGCGAGGTCTTCGTCGCGGAACATGTCGAGCTGGGCGACCTCGATGTGGGCGGGCGGACGCCTGGCCGGGTCGGCGACGCGGGCCGGGGCGGCGTGGGCGGGGGTGTCCGGGCCGCCGGCGGCCCTGTGAGCCGGCCGGAGCCCGGACAGCGCCGGGCTCCGGCGGCTCCGGCGATCACGTATGCAGCCACCCGGGCTGGCCAGGCCGGAGGCAGGGACTGGCCGGCCTGCTGGCCGGTTACCCGGTGACCAGTTCGGCGAGGTGAGCCAGCGAGTTGGTCAGGTGATCTGCGGCAAACGGGGGGAATGGGAATGGGAGTCGCTGGCGGAGGGAGCCGGGGACCGCCGACCAGTCATAGGAGAGGGTGGTCTTGGTTCCGGATGGTCCGGCAGGGGCCAGGTCGTAACGCCAGATGTGGCCGACGATCTGCGGGTTGCCATCGCCGGTGTCGATGCCTGGCTGCCAGGAGATGGCGCGTGGCGGGTCGAGCACCTGCACCCGGTTGGCCATCCGGTAGTGCCCGCCCGGGACGTTGTCGTTGTACATGGCCATCCGGAACACCTGGCCCGCCGCGGTCAGCGGCTGGCCGTCAAGGGGCTCGCGGACCCAGCCGGTGCCGTCGATCGCGGCGTGCTCGGCGGGGTCGGCGAGTACGGCGAAGATCGCCTCGGCTGGGGCGTTAATGATCGTGGTCGCGCTGATGGTTTCGTCGGTCATGGTGGTGCCTCCTTGTGAACTCAGCTGGGTACCGGATCTGACGCCCGGCGCCCCGGCCTGCTTGGTGCTGCTGCCAGTCATCTGCTTCTCCTTCCCTGGGCGGTCCGCGAGATCGGGGACCGCTCTTGCAGGAAGGACGAACGGTGAACCGGGCGCAGGACATCTCCGGGGAGAAAGCCAGGCAAGGAAAGCGAGAAAACCAGAACGCGGTCAGCCGAGCTCGGACCGCACCTTGCGCAGACGGCCCTGCAGGAGGCGCTGTTCGGCTTCGCTGGGCGCCAGGGTCACCGCGGCGTGAAGTTCTCCGGCCGCCTCGCTCGTGCGGCCGAGCCGGCACAGGTTGTCCGCCAGGGCAGCGTGCCACAGATGGGAGTACTCCAGGCCGGCGATGGTCTTCAGGGCAGCCAGCCCCGCCTCGGGGCCGTCGCGCTCGGTAACCGCGACCGCCCGGTTGAGCGCCACCACCGGGCTGGCCGTGATCGACCCGAGCAGGTCATAGAGGCCGACGATCCGGTCCCAGTCCGTCTCCTGCCAGCTGGGAGCGGTCGAGTGGGCCGCGGCGAGGTGAGCCTGGATCTGATAGGGCCCGGCGGCCCCGCCGGACCGGGCCACCGCCTCGGACAGCCACGCCGAACCCTCGGCGATCGCGGCCCGGTTCCAGCGGGTGCGGTCCTGGCCGGCCAGGGTCACCGGGTTACCGCCGGCGTCGGTGCGGGCGGGGGTGCGGGCCGAGGTCAGCAGCAGCAAGGCGAGCAGGGACAGCGCCTCGGGCTCGCCGGGCATCAGGCCGGCCAGCAAGCGGGCCAGCCGGATCGCCTCGGCCCCGAGGTCGACCCGGGCCACCGCGTCCCCGCCGGCCGGGGCGTGGGCCTCGGTGGCGATCAGGTACACCACCGCCAGCACCGCGGCCAGCCGGCCGGGAAGCTCGGCATCGGAGGGGATCGCGTAGGGGATGCGGGCCGTGGTGATCTTGGCGCGGGCCCGTACCAGGCGCTTGGCCATGGTGGCCTCAGGCACCAGGAAGGCGCGGGCGATGGCCGGCACCTCGAGCCGGGCCAGCGTGCGCAGCGAGAGGGCCACCTGGGCCTCACGGCTCAGCGCCGGGTGGCAGCAGGTGAAGATCAGGCGCAGCATATCGTCGCGCAGAGACGTCTCTGGCTCCATCGCCTCGATCGCCTCCTCGATCTGGTCCGGTGCGGCCCCGGTTCCCCACCGGAACGCGGCCGCCTCCTTAGCCGCCCGGGCTGACTCGCGTCGCAGCAGGTCAAGCGCCTTGCGGCGGGCGACCACCGCCAGCCAGGCCCGCGGGTTGCCAGGGATCCCCGTTCCGGGCCAGGCATCCAGGGCGGTGATCGTGGCCTCGGAGAGCGCGTCCTCGGCGACGGCCAGGTCGCCGATGGTCCTGGCCAGCGTGGCCAGCACCCTGGGACCTTCGCCCTTCAGCACCTCGGCCAAAGCGCCGGCGGCGTCCATGCCAGGGTGCCTAGGCGTGGGCCGGCGCTACCGGGCGCAGCTCGACCTTCCCCCGCCAGGCAGCCGGGATCTGCGCCGCCCACGCGATGGCCTCGTCCAGGCCGGCCGCCTCCAGCAGGAAGTACCCGGCCAGGACCTCCTTCGCCTCGGCGTAAGGGCCGTCGGTCACCAGGACGTCGCCGCCCTTGCCGCCCGAGACGGTGATGGTCGTCGCCATGGTCACCGGGTGCAGGGCTTCGCCGCCGCGCATGACCCCGGCCTCGGTGGCCCGCCGGGCGAACTCGGTGTACCCGGGGGTGGACTCCGGATCCGGCACTCCGTCCCACGGCTGGTCCCGGTCGTAGTAGCACAAGGCCACATACAGCGCCATCGTCAAGGCTCCTTCCGTTCGGCGGACCAGGTCCACACCGTTTTACTCTGGCGATCACGACCGTGCCAACGCTGCTGCGGACCCGGAACGTCCGGATCCGGGTGCGGGGCGGCTCCCCGGAGGGGAGCGCCCGTACCCGGAAGACGGCGCCTTAGCTGGCGGGGCTGTTGTGGCAGGAGGCGATGCGCCAGCCGCCGTCGCGCCTGACCAGCACCCCAGGTCGCCCGCACCAGCCGCCCGCTCGCGACAGCGTCCTGCCCGGGGAAGATGATCCCGTCCTCGCTGACCACGATGGCCGTGTCGCCGGTAAGAAAGCGGACGTCCACCGGGCGGGCGGCCACCCGCGACCCGCTGAGCGGGCCCGCGAACCCCGCGGCCATCGTGGTGCGGATCTCCTCGCGGTCCTTCTCCTAGACGCCGGACTGGACGCCCCCGGGCGGGGCGACATGGGCGCTCGCCAACATCGGCGCGCTGGCCAGCCTCGCCTTGTTCACGCTGGCCGCGTGGGGCCTGTTCACGTCGAAGCCGTGGTGGGAGCAGGCCGCGTCGGCCGGTGCCATCACCGGGCTGGCGGCGCTGGTGCCCTATGGGCTCGCCGCATCTTCGACCGGCGTCTCGGGACCCGGGCTCAACAGCACCATCCACATCATCGGCAGCGCCGCGGTCCTGCTCGTCTTGCTGGTTCCCGCCCTCGAACGCCGGATGACCGCGTGGCTGTCGGGCGGCGGCCGGACCCCGGAAGCCGTAGCACCACGGTGACCGGCATCGCCACCGGCTAGTCTGCGGCCGGCATGGGTCCGCGGCCTGGATGATCGCATCATCAGCATGGGGATGAAGGAGCGAAGATGAACGCGACCGCGAGCGGCACGGTCAGGGACCGCCGCACGGTGGTCATCGAGACCGCCACCGACATCGCGTGTCCGGCCGAGGTGGTGTTCGGCTACTGCAGCGATCACACCAACGAGATCGAGTGGAACCCGGCGATGCGCCGGGTAGCGAAGATCACCGGCGGGCCCGTCGGCGCCGGGACCCGGTATGAGATGGAGTTCCTGCCCGGCCGTCCCATGATCGCGGAGTGCGTCCGGTTCGACCCCCCGGCCTGCTGGACGGTGGACGGGTCGGGAAACGGCATCCGGTCCTCCTTCACCGGCCGGGTCACCCCGGTCCCGGCCGGTGCGCGGCTCGAGCTTCGCATGCAGATCCAGACCTACGGGCTGCTGCGGGCCGCGCTGCCGCTGCTGCGGCGCCGGATGCCGCGGGACCTGGCCCGTGACATCGACCTCATCAAGGCCAGGCTGGAAGGCCCGGCCGGGCCGCGCCCGCCGGGATCGGACCCGTCTGCCCGCGGTTCGCAGGCGGCGCTCCGGGCGGTCAAGGCCGTCCACACGCTGGCCTGGTTCTCCATCGAGGCGTGCATGGCCTACGTCCTGTACGCCGGGTTCGCCCGGCGATCGGACCGCCGCGCGGGCATCGCTGCCGGCGTGGTCGCGGCCGAGACCCTGGTCTTCGCCGGGAACGGGTTCCGCTGCCCGCTCACCCTGGTAGCCGAGCGGCTGGGGGCCGGGCGGGGCTCGGTCACCGACATCTACCTGCCCCGGTGGTTGGCCCGCAACCTGCCCGCCATCCACGTCCCGCTGATCGCCCTGGCCGCATTCCTGCACGCCAGAAACCTCCCGACCCGGCACTGACCCGGCCGGGCCGGCGCGCCCGTCGCTAACAATCATCTTCCCGCTGGCGAACCGCGCCGGCAGCCCCCGCCACCGGAGCGCCCGGTCCGGGTCCGGAAGAAGATCCCATTGACCAGCCAGACGGTTGATCATTCCATGTTGCCGGCGGGATCAAGCGCGTCTGCTGACATTCCCCGACGTGCATGGATCAGGACTTTCGTCTGTAGCAGGGAGAGTCGCCCGCCTCTGGCAGGGGAAGTCGCTCGCCTCTGGCAGGGGAAGTCGCTCGCCTCTGGCAGGGGAAGTCGCTCGCCTCTGGCAGGGGAAGTCGCCAGGACTGAGCGTGAGCCGCACCACTGGTGCTTGGAGGTGGTGGCGATGGCGGTGACGGAGGAGGGCCCGGCTGCTCCCGGCATGACGACCGGGGTTGCGGGGCTGAGAAGGTACCGGCGCCTCGGGTTCCTGACCGTCCTGCTGGTGCTGCTGGGTGTTGTTACGTTGCTCATGCCTGGCGTGTATCCGGTCCGGCTGCTCCGGACCGACGTCCATTGCGGCCGCACCGCGTCCGGCGACGTCAACGGCCAGTTGCAGTGCCTGGTGTCGGAATACACCGGGCAAGACCCATCGGTGCGGAACATCGAACTCGCCGTGGCCAAAGGGGACGGCTCGTACTCGTGGGCCGGGTCAGCAGGCGCCGCGCAGCAACAGGACGGCACGCCACTGGCGGCCGAGACGCCGATCTATCTCGCGAGCGTCACCAAGATCTACATCGCGACGCTCGTCATGCTGTTGTCCCAGGACAAGCTCCTGTCCCTGGATGATCCCGCGGCCAGGTATCTTCCCGCCGGCCTAATCGACGGGATCGACATCTACGGCGGCCACGACTACTCCCGTGCGGTGACGGTCAGGCAGCTGATGTCGATGACCTCTGGCATCCCCGACTACTACGAGGAGAAGGGCACGGACGGAAAAACGGGGTACGACCTGTTCATCGAGGATCCCGCCAGGACCTGGACCGCCGCCGAGATGATCAGCAGGGCACGCACCGACCTCACGCCGCACTTCCCGCCGGGGCAGGGCCTGTACTACTCCGACACCAACTATCAGCTGCTCGGCAAGATCATCGAGAACGTCACCCGCACCTCGCTCGCCAGCGCGCTGCAGAACTACCTCTTCCGCCCGCTGGGACTGCGGCACACCTGGCTGACCGGCAGCCCCGAACCCGCGGGCCTGCCCGCTCCGGCGCATGTCTTCGATCATCAGCAGGACATCACGACGGTACGGGCCTCCACGGACTACTGGGCCGATGGCGGGCTGGTCGCCACGCCAGCCGACATGATCGCCTTCCTCCGGGCCCTCCAGGACGGCAAGATCATCTCGGCGGCGTCCCTGCGCACGATGCAGACCTGGCACGACCGGGACAGCAGCCCCACCCCGCCGGTCCCGTTCATCCAATACGGGTACAGCCTGTGGCACTTCCACATGACCGGCCCGCTGGGCGCACTCAAGAACGTGGTCCCGACGTGGGGTGCCAGCGGCTCCACCGGCTCCTTCCTGTACTACTCGCAGGACCTCGATCTGTACATAGCGGGAACCGTCGACAGCGCAAGCTCCGGCATGACAGGCATGACGCCGTTCTTCCTGATGGCCGGCGCCATGAGCCTTGTGAGCGGCAATGACCACTCCTCGCACGGAGCGTGAACAGATGACACCCACGGAGCCTGAAAGGAGGCGGACATGGACATCGGCAAGACAGTGAACGCCACCGGGCGAACCACGCCTGCCTGGAGGTCGCCACTTCGCATACTCGCAATCCTCCTGCCACTCGCGGCCGGCCTGGCCTGTTCCCTCATCGACCAGTCCCTGCTCCTGGTCTCGTGGATACCGTTCACGCTGGGGGTGGCCAGCGCGGCCCTTCTCCGCTCCTGGTGGGCTGTCCTGTTCGCACCCGCCGCATTGAGCATCGGGACCCTCCTCGGCCTCGCCGCTGCCGGGAGCGGCCTGAACGACATCACCGACCCCGGCTTCATCGCAGGCCTCACCTTCTTCGCGCTCCTCGCCCTCCTTCCCGCAGCTACCGGCGCAGCGATCGGCGCCCCTCTCGGCAAGGAGATACAGCGGGTGACCGTCGGACCGCGGCTCACACACGGGTAACTCGCACGCCTCCCGGATCCGCGGCGAGCTGCCCGCCATCGAGCAGTCCAGCACCGTGCTCGACGTGCAGGTCCTTCCGCTCGGTGACGTGGTGGCGCTCAGGTCGATGCGGCGTGCCACGTCGACCGTGGTTCCGCCGTCACCGAGGGTGACGGCGATGTTGACCCGGTGCACCTGGGCGTTGACCGGGCCGAAGGCGGTCCAGTGCAGGTTGGCGTCGGCTCCGAGCTGCCGCGCCGCGTCGCCGGCTTCGGTGAGCAGCTCCGGGACGGTGTCGCGTCCGCGGTGCTCCGCGGCGGCGATCGCGCCGCGCAGCAGGAGGGAGCCATAGAAGGACAGGGATTCGGGGGTGTCCGCGGCGACGTCCCGGTCCAGGCGGGCGGCCTGGCTGCTGGCGGCGGCGATGGCCGGCGCGAGGTGGCCGCCGTTCGCCAGGGTGTGGGTGATGATGCGGCGCTGGCCCCGGCCATGAGGGGATCTTCGCTGGCGGTCGCGGCTCGCATGCTCCGGTCGGCGACAGGCACGCCAGGCCCTGGTCATCGAGCTTGAGCAGCAGCCCGGCCGCCACATGAGGCACGTCGGCTGACAGCGCATAGGCGCGGAGCCGGTCCCGGCCGTCCAGCGACAGGCACGCCGCATGCGGCCGCGAGAGCAGGCCGGGGAGGCTTGATCAGCTCGGAGTCGCGGCGGGCCTGGTACTGGCGCCTGGCATCGGTACGCCTCTTTGCACGCATTCGGCGTATGCGAGGGGACCGGGAGGACGCGGTGATGCCATACGCTCTCGTGAGTAGCGGCCCGGGTACCGTGGAGCGGTGGCCCACATCACCGGTCAGGTCCGCATCGCGGCGCCGGCCAGGCAGGTAATTTGACACGGTCGCCGACTCGCGTAACGAGCCGTCGTTCAACCCGGCCATGGCTGGTGTCGAGTTGCTCACCCCGCAGCCTATCGGGCTGGGGACGCGGTTCCGTGCGCGCATGGGCAGGGCGGGCACGGAGATGCTGGTGGAGTTGACCGCGTTCGACCGGCCGCGCCGGCTTGGTTCGCGCACGACCAGTTCGATGATGGAGACCTCCGGGGCGCTGACCTTTGCCGCCGAGGGCGAGGGCACGGTGATGGGCTGGGACTGGCAGGTGCACCCGAAGGGCTGGATGCGGATGCTCGGCCCGCTGGTCCGGCCCCTCGGCGGCCGCATGGAGCGCAGAATCTGGACCGAGTTGAAGCACCAGTTCGAAAACAACGGACCCGCTCGCTCCTCCTGACCCTGTCCCCACGGCTACACACGATCGGCCCCCACGGCCGGGCACGACCTGAGCAGAAGCATCACAGGCGACAGGAGCGGACGTTCTACGACGCTCGCAGTGGCGCCAGATCGCCGAGGCACGGTCATCGTCCCGCCGGTTCATACGTTCGATCCCAGATAAGCGAAGCGCCTTACCCGGATGGCCCGCAAGAGCCCGTCCCGGACCGCCAGGAACATAATCGATCTGCCTGCGCTCGATCTTCAGCCGGGGCACATACCAGTCGCCGCTCAGATCGGGCAGGCCGAATGCATCCCACTCGTGGTCGGCCGCCACGCTGAGCGTGGACGGGGCGGTAACACGCGAACCCACCGCGGCCACGGACGCCGGTCCTGCCGTATGGGCGACAAAACGCCTGATCGCCGGCAGTGATCACGAACTCCGGGCCGGCATGCCGCTGTCCCGGCCCATCGCCGTGTTTCACTCGGCAGCAAAGTCCATGGGCGGGGCAGCCGAGATGCGTATCGAACTCGCCGGCTATGACAGGCCAGCGTGGCTGGCCGGGCGGGCCACGATGCGCCAGGCAGGCATAGACGGAACGCTCGCAGTTGAGCCCGTGCCTGGCGGGACGCGGATGCACTGGCCGTGGCATGTGCGCCCGTAGGGTCCCTCCAAGCTGCTGGCGCCAGTGATCAACTGGATGGGCAAACGCCAGGAGCTGACTGTATGGGCAGCCATGAAGCGGTACCTGGAGGCACCACAGCCGAAGCGGTAACTGCCGCCCTCGCTCCTTTCGGGGTCGGGTTCCCCCGCCATCCGGCGCGGAGAGCATCCAGTTGGCCCCGCAGCCGCCGGTTAGCCTGCTGCTGCCGGGCTGCCCCGGACGTGCTCGGCGAAGAAGGCCAGCACCCGCTGCCAGGAGTCCGCGGCGGCGGCGTGGTAGTTGCGCCACTGGTCGTTGAAGAAGGAGTGCTTGGCTCCCGGGTAGACCTTCAGGTCGTGGGGGGTCCGGTGCCAAGCCTGGCGGGGCCGTCTTGCTTTGGACCGGTCATGTCCGCTCGATTCCGGTCAACTAATGCCGGGTCGGCCAGAGCGCCCTGACGGGTTCGCTCATTGCCCGGCCGGTCCTGCCGGTTCCGGACCCGCCGATGCCGCCGGTGCTGCTTCCAGGTGCTTTTTCAGGCTCGCCCAAATCCGCTGATCCTGGCGGATCCCCAGCCAGGCGATCACCGGGTCCAGCAGCCTGAACGCGCCCTTGGGCCGCACCTGCCCTGACCACCGCATCCGCGGGCGATGACAATCTCGCCTTCAATCCTGGCCATGCCCTCTCCTGGCTCCGGGTCTGTTCCCATCAGACCCCGGCCGTGGGCGCGACAGGTAGAGGCAGAGGTCACCGGTCCACGGCACTGCTTCAGGTGACGAATACGACGGGATCGGGATCGCCCGCGCTGTCGTGATCGTTGAGGAACGCGTGCCCGCCGCCGAGGTACTCCTTGACGTCGTGATCCACGCCGAGTGCCTGCAGCGCCTGCCCGAGCCGGCCAGCGGCTCCCCTGTTCGCCCGGTCCCGGGCGCCATAGCTGGCCACGATCGGGCAGGCGCCTGTGAGGAAGCGCCCGGGGTAGGTTTCCTGGGGGACTCCTGCCCTGTAGTTCGCGCTGGCCGCTGCATGCTCACGCGGTCTCCGCCGGCCGCCGGGAAGGGCTCCCGCTCCCGGATGTCAGCGTGTGCCTTGCCGTCGCGATCGCCCACAGCCCGCCCATCGAAGCCGCCAGCGTCGCCAACATGGCCGCGCTGCCAGCCACCAGGGCGATGACCCCGGCCACCAGCGCCAGCGCGCCGATGCCCGACACGAGCACCACGTAAGCCGCCGGCGGCCGCCGGCCCCCGCGGGCGGCCCCGTAGACCACGGCCATCTGCTTCTGATCAGTAACGCAGGCGGCCCACCCCAGACCGAACACCACCGCCGCCGCCACCCGGACCGACCAGCCGGTCATCGCCGCCCCGGTCACCCACAGAAGGTAAACAGCCGCCGCCGCAGCCACGAACACTGTCGCCAGCCCATCCCTGACTGTGAGGCGCATCTCCGCCTCCTCCCCGTACCCGCCCGGCCGGCAATCCGGCTTGTGCCCGGGCGGCTACCTCCACGCTGACACCCGGCAGACCGACCACCAGAGGCGTTGGTCCCCCACGGCGCAGGCACTTGCGCCCCCTGGGCGACCTGGGGTCACCGGATCAGCCGTGAGTACTCTGCAAGCCCCCTGCGCCGATCAGCCACGCTGATCTGTCTCTGGTGACCAGCAGCTGCAGACTCTGGTCCTGCACGCAGCGAAGCCGCGCCTGCCGATTAGGTGCGGTCTACGATGCGGCTTGTTAGGTACGTGACGGCGGCCAGATCACCCAGTTCGGTGCGATGTCATCGCGTGGCTTGTGAATCTGCCGCCTGCCACTGACCGACCGATTTTCGATTCAGCCGCCCTGCGGTCGCCTCTGAGCCTGGCCTCAAGCTCAGAAAGGGGCAGGCGCGAAGAGACTCACCAGGCCGCCTTGCCCGTCGTGTCGGTGCGCCGTGACCCCTGATCCCCGGCCGTTCGCGACGAGCTGGATCGACCAGTCCGGATGCTCGCGCTGGAGCCGATCTAGGTCTAGGTCCTCGTTGCCGTCGGATACCCGACGAGCTGGCCCTTGAGGATCTCGGCGGCCGTCAGGTAGCCGGCGGAGTCCGCCTCACGGTCGGAGAGCAGTGGGATCTTCATCTCGTGGTGGGCTCCTCGGATGAGCGCAGGATGCGGAAGGGTGAGGGCGGGACGTTTTCCTCTGGCGAGGCTCCTTTGCGGCCAGAGAGTGTGAAGAGGACCGCTTCACGCAGCAGGGCGGTGCTTGCCGGGGTTCAACTCCACGCGCAGGGAGGTTGGTGTGCAATCCGAGGCCGGAGCGATGCTCCTGGACCGCTACCTTCCCCAGTACGACGTCACAGAGACGCACGCCGTCATCGTCGACGCAGACACCGACCTCACCTGGCAGGCGGTCCGGCGGAGCGACCTGTCCCGGTCCGCGGTGATACGGGTGCTCCTGGAGATGCGCAGCCTCCCCAATCGGCTGCAGCGGGTCCTCAAGAGGCGGCCCCCGGGACCTGCCCGCCCGCCGCTGACCCTCGACGACATGGAGCGCGCCGGCTTCCTGCTCCTAGGCGAATCGCCCGGCCACGAGATCGTGTTCGGCACTGTCGTGCAGCCGTGGAAGGCGGTCACCGGCGACGAGCCCGCGCCGCAGGTCGAAGCCGGCCGATTCGCCGCGTTCGACACCCCCGGGTACGTCAAGGTCGCCTTCAACATCCGGGTGGAGCCCTACGGCAGCGGGCGCGCCCTCATCACGACCGAGACACGGACGGCGGCCACGGACCCCGCGAGCATCCGCCGCTTCGCCCGCTACTGGCTGCTCGTCGGCCCGTTCAGCGCGCTGATCCGCCGGCTGACGCTGCGGATCGTGAAATCCGATGCCGAGCGACGACCTGGCCTCACGAGCACCACCCGCCCACCCGACGCGTGAGCCTGGCGGCCCGCCGGGGCCGGCCGGATGGTGCCAGCGGACCGGGATCGGGAGCCCGGGTCCCGGCACAACACGCTCGTTCGGTCCCCCGCCCGCGACCTGACGCCCGAGACTGCCGATCGCTGCCCACACACAACGCCGGCACCGAACGCCGGGTTTCCTGGAGGAGGCGACCACGCAGAACGCAGAACGGCTACACGCGCACCATCCCCAGGGATCGGCCACGATGCCCCGTGACCACATTGCGATCTCCGACCGCATCGTTCGGCAAGGTCGTCTTGAGCTCGCGCGCCCGCGCGGCGGCCAATTGAGGATGGCTGCCGCTCTGCTCTACGGCTGTCGTCAAGCCCTCCGGCCAGCGCGTGAATTCGCTGTCACTGTGGGGACTAATGGCCCTGCCCTGGCCGGGGCGGCAGGGCACGTTGGTAGTGAAATAGGCGATCCCGGAGAGGGAGTGGTCGTCATGGCGTACCTGGAGCCGCGGGCGGTCACCCGGCACGTGGTCAACCCGCTGGTATCGAGGCTTCAAACCGGCGGCGTCGCCACGCTGACTGTGCCCGGCCGGTCGGCGCGCTGCGCGATGTGCCGCTGGTCAGCCTGCCCCGCGGCACCGGCGCGCGGGCGGCGCTCGACGCCGCCTGCGCCGAGGCCGGGTTCACCGCGGATCGTGTTCGAGGCCAGCGCCCCGCCCATGGTGGTTCAGATGGCCGCTCGTGGCCTCGGCCTCGCCGTGGTGCCGGCCTTCACCGCGAACGGCCCGCAGACGCTCCGGACCCGGACCCTCCAGATCACCAGTTCGCAGGTACGGTCCCGCCTGGAACTCCGGGCCGTCCGCGAACCCCGCCACGCGGGTCCTCATCGAGCACGCTAAGGCCCTCGGCAAGGTCCCGTCGCGCAGCGGCTAAGCCGCCGGGCTCCGCAGCGGCTAAGCCGCCAGCGCTCCCGCCACCACTGCCACCAGGGTCTTGATGAGCTGGCCATCGGGATCGTGGTCCGGGTTGACCTCGGTGATGATCAGCCCGCCGAACTTCTCCCCGCTGGTGAACTCATTCAGGCAGACCCGGACCTGGTCCAGGGTGAGCCCGGCGAAATGCGGGAAGTTCGCCAGCGGGAACAGCCCGGTATGCAGCACGTCGACGTCCAGGTGCACCAGGTAGGCGCCGGTGCGGCGCTCGAGGTAGGCGCGCGCCCGGCGGGCCTGGCCGGCCGGGTCGGCCCGCACCGCCGGGGCCGGGGCCGCGTAGAGGTGCCTGCTGGCCAGCTCGGTCCACTCCGCGGTGTCCAGCTCGGCCGGGTCGAAGCCGAACAGCACCACCTGCCCGGGACGGAGCAGCGGAGACCGGGAGGCGAACCCGGCCAGCCGTGGCGATCCGCCACCGAGCATGTGGGTCATGCCCATCGTGTCGGCCACCGCGGAATCGCTCCGCTCGGGGGTGGCCAGGTCCGCGTCGCCGTCGAAGTACACCAGCCCGCCGTCGCCGAACCCGGCTAGCGCGCCGAGCGTGATGGTGCAGTCGCCGCCCAGGACCAGTGGCAGCCGCCCGTCGGCGCGGATCGCCGCCACCTCGTCGCCCACCCGCCGGGCCACCTCGACGACGCGGTCGACGTCGCGCAGGCCGTCGACCGGCTCGACCGGACGGTACGGCGCCGCGGGGAGATCGCCGCGGTCCTCGACGTCCAGGCCAGCCGCCCGCAGTCCGGCGGCCAGCCCGGCGGCACGCCAAGCGGCCGGGGCCTTTTCCTGCCCGGGATTGTGCGAGCCCGCGCTGGTCGGTACGCCCAGGATGCTCACTCGCCGGCCTTGCGCCGTCATCCGCCTCGCCTCCCGAAGGGGTCGGCGTCAGTACAGGCGCTGGGAGTAGTTCGCCGGAGCGTAGTACTCCTCTAGCTCTTCCAGCGTCTCCGGTGTTTCCTGCACGGCCTTGGTCAGGGCCGCGGCCGACGGGAGCGCCCCGGGCCGCCAGGATTGCGGCTCCCAGAGCTGCGAGCGCATGAACGCCTTGGGGCAGTGGAAGAAGATCTGCTCGATCTCGACCAGCAGGGCCAGGATGGGCAGGCGCCCGCGGACTGCCATCTCGGCGAAGAACGGCGCGTCCCGCAGCAGCCGGGCCCGGCCGTTGATCCGCAGCGTCTCGTTCCGGCCGGGGATGATCGAGATGATCCCGACGTGCGGGTTGGCCAGGACGTTGGCGTACCCGTCGGCGCGCTTGTTGCCCGGGCGTTCGGCGATGGCGACCGTGGTGTCGCCGAGCACGTGGACCAGGTGGCCCGCCGGGTCGCCCTTGGGCGAGGCGTCGCAGTTGCCTTCGGCGTCGGCGGTGGCGAGAATGCAGAACGGCGATACGGCCAGCCATTCGATGTCCATGGCGTGCAGCCTGGTGCGTTCCTTGGTGACGGCGCGCCCGGTCGGCACGCCGAGCAGGTCCCGCAGCTCGGCCATCGAGCCGATTTCCGCGTAGGTCAGGGCGCTCATAGCTGCGGGAAGACGCGATCGGGGTTGTGCTCGGACAGCACCGACGGCGGCCCGATGAGGAGCTTGTCCGGCTCCCCGAGGACCTCGGCGTCCTTGCCCTCGTAGTCGAACTTCGCCAGCACGTGCTTGATCGCCTCGAGCCTGGCGCGCTTCTTGTCGTTGCTCTTGATCACGGTCCACGGGGCATGCGGCGTGTCGGTGTAGTGGAACATCGCCTCCTTGGCCTCGGTGTAGTCGTCCCACTTGTCCAGCGACTCGATGTCCATCGGGCTCAGCTTCCACTGGCGGACCGGGTCGATCCGCCGGATGATGAAGCGCGTCCGCTGCTCCGACGGCGTCACCGAGAACCAGAACTTCGTCAGGTGCAGCTCGGAGCGGACCAGCATGCGCTCGAAGTCCGGCGCCTCCCGCATGAACTCCTCGTACTCCCCCTGCGTGCAGAAGCCCATCACGCGCTCCACGCCGGCCCGGTTGTACCAGGACCGGTCGAACATCACGATCTCGCGGGCCGCGGGCAGGTGCGGCACGTAACGCTGGAAGTACCACTGGGTCCGTTCCCGCTCACTCGGCTTCGTCAGCGCCACCACTGTGGCGCCGCGGGGGTTCAGGTGCTCGGTGAAGCGCTTGATCGTGCCGCCCTTGCCGGCCGCGTCGCGGCCCTCGAACACGATCACGATCCGCTCCCCGACGGACTTCACCCAGTTCTGCAGCTTCACCAGCTCGATCTGCAGCGGGCGTTTCAGGTACTCGTACTCGTGCCGCGACATCCGCTCGTCGTACGGGTAGTCCTCGCGCCAGGTGTCGACCGTGCGGCCGTCCGCGTAACGCAGCACGGGATCGTCGTGCTCGTCATCGTCGTCCACCCACAGGCCAGACAGCAGGTCACTGTCCGACGCCCAGTCCGCTGGGATCGCGTTGAAATCATCAGGTGTGCTGCTCACCCCCCTAGCACAGCACATCCAGGCGGCCTGGTCACCACCCCGCAGGCCCAATTCCGGGCGAACCGAGGGTGACCACCCCCTGCGCCGGCCCTACCGCCGCACCGCGAACAGCACATACCCGTAGCTGAGGCCGAGCGCGTCCGGGTGATCCGCGAGCCAGTGATCGGCCACCCTGCCAGGGAACTCGAGCCGGAGCACCGCCTCGAAGTCGCTCCGGCACGAGAACTGCCAGCGGCTCATGACCTCGGTCCGGCTGGCGCCGCGGGCCGCCCACCAGGCGTCGGTAACATCGGCCTGGCCCAGCGCCGTGTACGCCGCCGCCCGGAGCAGCCCGGCGAACTCCCCGGCCCGCTGGTCGTTGTCCACCACGACCAGGCTGCCGCCCGGCTGCAGGACGCGCCGCACCTCGGCCAGGCCGGGCGCGCAGCCCGGCGGCCAGAAGTAGGCGAACCTGGCGTGCACCACGTCGACGCTGGCGTCGGCCAGCGGAAGATGCTCGGCCGACCCGGGGAGCACCCGGGCGCGCGGGTCACGCGCCGCGGCCATGGGCACCAGCGCCGGGTCCGGCTCGATCCCGATGACGGCCCCGGCCTCCGCCGCGTAGCCCGGCAGCCAGTAGCCGCTGCCGCAGCCCAGGTCCACCAGGGTCCGGCCGGCCCACGGGGCTAGTGCCCGCATCGCGGCGAGCACCAGCCCGTTCGGGTCAATAGCCTGATTCTCCACCTCGTAAAGGTCCGGCCGGGCGCCCTGGTTCGGCGCGGGCCGGAAATCGGGGAAGCCGCTCACCGGTCGCCGTACACGACGGTCCCGCCTGCCACCGTCATGACCACCGAGGTGCTGCCGATGTCACGGGGCGCGATGGTGAACAGGTCCTGGTCGAGCACGGTCACGTCGGCGCGCATGCCGGGCAGCAGCCGGCCGGCTATGTCCTCGGCGTGGTTCACCCACGCGACGCCCGAGGTGAAAGCGTCGACCGCGTCCGCCACAGAGATCGCCTGATCGGGCAGGAAGGGATCGGTGCACTCCGGTTTCCCCGGCCGGCCCAGGCGCTCGGACAGCACCCGGTTCACCGCGACGTGCATCTCCTGCAGCGGGTCGGCGCTGGACACCGGCCAGTCGCTGCCGAACGCGATCCGCGTCCCCCGCCGAACCAGCCCGCCGATCTGGTACTGCCACGCGGCTCGCTCGGCGCCGACGAAGGGGATGGTCAGCTCCTCCATCTGGGTCTCGGCGCACGCCCACAGCGGCTGGAAGTTGGCCACTGCGCCGAGCGCGGCAAACCGGCCCGCGTCTCGTGGGGTGATGAACTGAAGGTGCGCCAGGTGGTGGCGCGCGGCCTGGCGCTGCGCGGCCGGGAGCGCCTCGATCACGTCGAGCGCGGTGCTGACCGCGTGATCGCCGATGGCGTGGAAGTGGAGCTGGAAGCCCGCCGCGCCCAGCTGGCCCGCGGCTTCCCGCAGCGTCTCGGGGTCGATGAACAGGCTGCCCTGGTGGCCGGCGGAATGCCCGTGCCCGTCCAGGTACGGGGCGGACATGGCGGCGGTGAACGTCTCGCACACGCCGTCCAGCATCAGCTTGACCGTGGTCGCCCGGAACTGGCCAGCGCTGAACTGGCCAGCGCTGAACTGGCCAGCGCTGAACTGGCCAGCGCTGAACTGGCCGGCGCCGGCCTGCTCGCGCCGCGCCAGCAGGTCGTCTAGCTGGCCGAGGCCCCGCCGCCGGTCCCACCACAGGGCGCCGACGACCTGGCCGCTGAGCATGCCGTAGTCGGCGGCCTGCCGGTAGGCGTCGAACGCGTCCGGCATGCCGAGTTCGCCCGCCGCGCCCACGCAGGCGTCCTGGAAGCTGGTGATGCCCAGCGCGTGCAGGTGGGTCTGGCCGGCCAGCAGGCCCGCGAGGAGTTCGGCGGCCGACGGCGGCGGCACCCGGTCCGCGACCAGGCGCATGGCCCCGTCGTGCAGCGTGCCCGTCGGCTGGCCGGATTCGTCTCGCTCGATCCGGCCGTCGACCGGGTCGGCGGTGCTGGCGTCGATGCCCGCCCGCTCCAGGGCCGCCGTGTTCACCCAGGCGCTGTGGTGATCCCGGTTCGGCAGGAAGGCGGGCCGGCCGCCGGTGACGGCGTCCAGATCCGCCGCGGTCGGCAGGCCGCCGGGGAAGGCCGACATGGTCCAGCCGCCGCCGAGCACCCAGGCCCGGGGATCCAGCGCCGAACTGTAGCCGGCCACCGTGTCCAGGCATTCGTGCCGCCTCCGCAGGCCGAGCAGGTTGCAGCGCAGGCTCTCCAGACCGCCGCTGACCGGGTGCACGTGCGCGTCGCCGAAGGCCGGCAGCGCCAGCCGCCCGCCCAGATCGATGATGCGGGTGCGGCGGCCGATCCGCTCCCGTATGTCGTCATCGCTGCCCAGGGCCGCGATCACGCCGTCCCGGACGGCGAGAGCCTGGACGAACCCGGACGGGTGCGCGGGCGTGCGGATCTTCCCGCCGACGAAGACCAAGTCCGCCTCGGTGCTGCTCACCGGCCTAGCCTCGCACCTCCGAAGTTGCGTACGCCAGGAAATTCAGTTGTCCGGGCTGATCGCAGAAAACTACGATCACTCGTGGTCCGGCGTCGGTAGCCGCCGGTCTGTGGTCGGATGGGGATATGAAGGTACGGATCGGGATTTCCCTGGGGCCGGCCGGAACGCCTGAGACGTTCGCGGACGCGATCGACGTGCTCGAGCAGTCCGGGGTGGATTCGCTATGGCTGCCCGAGAACGTGTACTCCTCGCTGGTGGAGCCGTTCACCGGCATGGCGTTCGCGCTGTCGCGGACGTGGCGGCTGAAAGTCGGCAGCGGGATCTCCGTGCTGCCCGGACGGCACCCGGTGCTGGTGGCCAAGCAGCTCGCGTCGCTGGCTGGCCTGGCTCCTGGCCGGGTGCTCCCAGTGTTCGGGCTGCAACCGGCTCAGCCCGCCGAACGGGCGCTGTTTCCCGTCCCCGAGGGCAAGCGTGCCGCCGTGTTCGACGAGTCACTGACCCTGCTGCGCATGCTGCTCACCGAGGAGACGGTGTCGTTCGAGGGGAAGTTCTTCAGCGTGTCCCAGGCGAGCATCGGGATGCTGCCGGCCAAGCCGCTCGACATCTGGCTGGGCGGTTCGGCCCCCGCCGGGCTGCGGCGGGTGGGTCGGCTGGCCGACGGGTGGCTTGGCTCGCTGCTGACGCCCGCCGAGGCGGGCGCGGCGGTCGGCGTGATACAGGACGCCGCCGGGGACATCGGCCGGGAGGTGGATCCCGATCACTTCGGGCTCAGCCTGCCGGTGGCGCTGCCCGGAAATGGGCCCGGAAATGGGCCCGGAAATCAGCAGGGCATCCCCGACGCGCTGCTCGCCTCGATCCACCGCCGCCGGCCGCAAGTCGATCCGGCCACGCTGGTCGCGGTCGGCTGGGACGGCGCACGCCGGATGATCGAGCAGTACGTCGAGGCCGGGCTGAGCAAGTTCGTGGTCCGTCCGGCGACGCTACCCAGGTTCGGGGCCCCGGCCTTTCACCCGTTCGTCGAGGGTTTCGTGCGCGAGCTCATGCCACTACAGAACTGACGACCTAACGAGCTCCTGCTTGCGGTGCATCCGGTAATGCAGCACGAGGAACGGGAAGCCGAACACCCAGAACGCGTGCTCGGCCCGCAGCTCACCCGCCTCGACATAGACGTCGAGCCGCTCGGCGAACCCCCGGACGGCGACGGTGGTGAGCTCGGCGGTCTGGGCGTCGATGTAGGTCAGGTAGTGGCCTGGCTGGTCAAGCTCGCTGCGGCTGTCCAGCACCAGGCCCTGCCCATTCCCGGGCCCATTCCCGGGCCCATTCCCGGGCCCATTCCCGGCCCCATTCCCGCCGCCCGGCCGGGCCTGCGGCAGCAGGGTGGCGGTGAAGCTGGCCTGCGGCAAAGGGAAGCCGACGCTCACATAGCCCCGGCCCGCGTGGCGGTAGGTGGTGTAGATGCCGACGTAGATGGGCTCGCCGGTGTCGGCGCGGGAGCGGATCCAGCCGCGCACCGCGACCGGGCCGGCGGCGCCTGGTGTACCGCCGACGCTGGTGATGGTGTCGATCCGGCTGCGCACCCCGTGCTGCGCCTCCCGCTGGCTCATCGGCACGTTGGCCTGGCCGAGCGGCCTGGCCAGCAGCGTCCGGTACAGCAGGTAGCCGGGACGGACCCATAGCCGCCACTCCGGCACGATGTCGAGGGCGAACCTGGTGGTGTGCTCGTAGAACTCGCGGACCAGCGGGTCGGTGCCGGCCGGGTCGAAGGACGGCCCGGCCAGTTCGTCCAGCGAGGAGACGATGCCGATGTCGGCCACGTCGGGGGTGTAGGTGCCGCCGAGGAGCTGCGCGAGGGACCGGACGTAACCGGTGCCGACGTATCTGGTCTGGCTGGCCAGCGGCACGACGAACGGGACGTCCGCGGGCTTCACCCGCTCGGCGAGCAGGCTCACCTGCGGGTCGCGGAACACCAGGGCCGACACGGCCCGGTACCCCACGACGGCCGCCGCGGCGGCCACCGATCCCGGCACCGGCTGGCTGGTCCGGCGCAGGCCAGTCAGGCCCAGCCCGATCGCGGCTCCGGCGGCCGGTCCGAGCAGGACCTTCTGCGGCCGCAGCCCGAGCGCCCCGGCGGCCGCGCCCGCCGCCGTGGCGACCGGGACCGGGCCCGTCCCGGTCAGCCGGTCCGCCGCCCAGCCGAGCGGTGCCGCCAGCGCGGCGCTCATCAGGATGCGCGACCACAGGGCGGGTATCTCCCCCGGCCGCTGCGTGGCCCGGGCCACCGCCTCGGCCGCGCCGAGCCCGGCCGCGCCCGCCGCCGCGCCGACGGCCGCCGCCATCCGGCCCCGGTGCGCCGTCAGCGCCGCCCCGGCCAGCCCGCCGATCACGCTGGCGGCACCTATCTGCTGTGTCCGACTTTGCTGCGCCCCACTTGGCTGGGCCCGACGATGTTTCGCCACACCAGCGAACCTATCGCGTCACGGAACAAGCCCGCCCGGATGCGGGTTAACAGGGGAGCTATGAGCAAAAACGAAACAAACACGACACCGGCGCCCGCGCTGCTGGCGCTCGGCGACGCCGATGCGGACGTTTGCGCTGGCGGCTTCTGTGCCCTTCCGCCAGTCCCCGCAGGGGAGTCGAGGGGACCGGGCGAGTGAAGATCGAGGTTTGGTCCGATGTGGTCTGTCCCTGGTGCTACATCGGCAAGCGCCGGCTCGAGCGCGCGCTGCGCGAGTTCGAGCACGCCGACGAGGTCGAGATCGCGTGGCGGAGCTTCCAGCTCAACCCTGACACTCCGCCCGGCACCGCGGTGCCCACCCTGGACTACCTGGCCAGCCGGTTCGGCCCCCAGGCGAAGGCCATGACGGGCCGGGTCGCCGGACTGGCCGCCGAGGAGGGCCTGGACGTCGACTTCGACGCCGCGCTCACCGTGAACACCCTCGACGCGCACCGGCTGCTGCACCTGGCCGCCGAGGAGGGCATCGGCGACGCGGCCAAGGAGCGGCTGCTGCACGCGCACTTCACCGAGGGTGCTGACCTGTCCGATCACGAAACCCTGGCCCGCCTGCTCGGCGAGGTAGGCCTCGACGAGGACCGGGTGCGCGCCGTGCTGGTCGGCACCGAGTACACCGATGCGGTGCAGGCTGACATCGAGGAGGCCCGGCGGCTGGGCGCCAGCGGCGTGCCGTTCTTCGTCATCGACCGCAGGTACGGCATCTCCGGCGCGCAGCCCGCCGAGACGTTCCTGCAGGCCCTGCGGACGGCCTACGCAGGCGAGGACGCCGCCGCCCGCTAGTGGCGTAGGCTCGGGCCGGTGCGGGTTACTTCGCTCGGCTACCGGACCGACCTGGCGCTGCGCACGGGCGAGGGCGCCGAGGTCGCCGACCGGGGTGACTACCTGGTCGTCCGCAGCCCGGCCAACCCGGACTACTGGTGGGGTAACTTCCTGCTGCTGGCCGCCTGGCCCGGGCCGGGCACCGGCCACCTGTGGCTGGAGCGGTTCGCCGCCGAACTTCCCCTGGCCGAGCACATCGCACTCGGCGTGGACAGCGCGCCGGCCGACGAGGACGACCGGCCGGTGCCCGCGGAGTTCGGTGCCGCCGAGCTGGAGCCGCGGCACGACACCGTGCTCACCTGTACCGTCGTCGGACCGCCGCCGCATCCCAACGCGGCGGCCGAGATCCGGCGGCTGACCTCCGACGCCGACTGGCGGCAGTCGGTCGAGCTGAGCCTGCGGTGTTTCGATCACGGCGAACCGGGCGACTACGTTGAACGCCGGGCGGCGGCCCGGCGGCGGCTCACCCAGGAGGGCCGCGGGGCGTGGTTCGGCGCCTTGGTCGGCGGGCGGCTACTCGGCCAGCTCGGGCTGTTCGACGCGGGCGACGGATACGCCAGGTATCAGCACGTGGAGACCGACCCGCAGGCCCGGCGGCAGGGCCTGGCCGGGACGCTCGTCTGGCACGCGGGCCGCTACGGACGCGAGGTACTCGGGGCGAGCAGCTTCGTCATCGTGGCCGACCCGGCGGACGTGGCCATCCGGGTCTACCGCGCCTGCGGATTCGCCGCCGTCCAGAGCCAGTTCAGCTTCGAACGGCCCGCGTTATCAGCCTGCTCTCCGTGACCACAGCCGTGACGAGTTCGGCCGGGGTGATGTCGAACGCGTAGTTGAGCGCCCTGGTCCCGGCCGGGGCGGCCGGGACGGTGACCTCGGCGTCCGGGCGCTGCTCGATCGGGATCGCCGCTCCGGACGGTGTCGCCGCGTCCAGGGTCGACTCGGGTGCCGCGACCAGGAACGGGATGCCCGTCCGGCGGGCTGCCAGGGCCAGGCCGTAGGTGCCGATCTTGTTGGCCACGTCGCCGTTGGCGGCCACCCGGTCGGCCCCGACCACCACCGCGTCCACCAGATGCTGGCTGATCAGGAACGGGGCCGCGCCGTCGCAGGCCAGCCGGTGCTCGATGCCGAGCTGGCCGAGCTCCCAGCAGGTCAGCCGGGCGCCCTGCAGCAGCGGCCTGGTCTCGTCCACGATCACGTGGCTGAGCGCACCGTCGGCGTGCAGCGCCCGGATCACCCCGAGCGCCGTGCCCCAGCCCAGGCAGGCCAGGCTTCCGGTGTTGCAGTGCGTGTGGACGCGGAGCCGCCCGCCCCCGCACACGTTCCGCAGGTAGGCGGCGCCGCGCCGGCTGATCTGCTGGCTCGCCGTGACGGCGAAGTCGACGACGGCCTGCGCCGCGGCCTCGACGGCGTGGCGGCCCTGCGGAATGCAGGCCGCCACCGCCGTTACCTCACGGCGCAGGTTGACCGCGGTCGGCCGGGCGTCGGCGAGCCGCTTGACCTCCGCGTCCAGCCGGGCACTGTCCCAGCCCTCGCGGGCGCCTTGGTGCACCGCGAGGGCCACGCCGAGGGCGCCGGCCGCGCCGAGCACGGGCGCGCCGCGGACGGCCAGCGTAGTGATCGCCTCGATCAGCCCGTCCACCGTGGTGATGCGCAGCACACGGACCTGGTGCGGCAGTGCGGTCTGGTCCAGGGCCTCGATATGCCCGTCCCGCCACGCGAGCACGTCCGGTGTGTCCATACCGTCGAACATAGGCGAACGTGCGGACCGCGGACTCCGGCAGGGTCAGCAGCGCCCGTGGTAGGCACCGGTGACGTAGGTGGTCCACGGATACCAGTCGCGCCCGTTGCTGGAGATGGCGATCGCGGCCTTGGCGTTCCCGATCGGGTTGAAGGTGGCCTCGGCGGGCCCGTGGGATCCGTTGATCTGCCAGTAGCCGTAGTCGTTGGTGGGGCTGACGGCGTACTGCCTGCCGCCGGATTCGGCCATGGCGATCTCGGCGGCCATGAAGGCCTCGGCGTGCGAGCCGCCCGCCGCTTCCCAGAGGGCCTCCAGGCCGGAGCAGCCGAGGGTGCCGCTCAGCTTGCTGGCCGAGGACGTCAGCACGGTGGCGCGGGGGGTGGACTTCGCGTGCCGCGCCGTATAGGAGGTGGTGCCGCTCGGCGCGCTGTAGGGAATCGTCAGCTTCTCGCCGACGTAGATGCTATTGGGGTCGTGGATCTTGGCCTTGTTCGCCGCGTAGATCCACGTCCAGTGGCCCGAGTTGTGGTAGTAGCGCTCCGCTATCGAGGACAGCGTGTCGCCCGAACGGACCGTGTAGGTGCGGGTGGCCGGCTGGGCACGCTTGACCAGAGCGTCGGTGCGCGCTTGCTGCTCGGTCACCGTCGTGGCCTTGGCGGGCGTCTTGTCGGCGGCGTGCGCCTGCGGCGCGGCGGCGACGAGCACGCCGGCGATCGCCATCGCGGGGGCGGCCTTGCCCGCCTTCTCCGCTACCTTCTCTACTTGCGACGGTGCGGTGTGCCGGCCCGTTCGTCGGATTTTCCGCGGCCGGCGGTGCATGTGCGCTGAATCCACAGAACTCCCCAAGTAGGTTCTGCGCCCGCCTACTGGTCCCGCGAGTGGGCCGGTCGGCGAGCCTTCTCGTTCACCGTGTGCGACGGATGTGGCTTATGTCGCTTTCGGTGGCCTGTGCCGTCTGCGGAAGCATGGCAGCAACTCTCCGCGGCTCGCAGGGAAATTGGAGTATTTCTGTGACTCATCTGTGATCTCGAAGCTGACGGGACACCGGTGCTGAGATACTGCGATGGTGAACGATCATGGCCCGAGATACTTCGAGGACTACCTGCTCGGCACCAGCTACGAGTGCGGGAGCGTGAGCGTTGACGAAGGTAGCATCATAATTTTCGCTAAAGAGTTCGATCCGCAACCCTTTCACGTCGATCCGGTGGCCGCGGCCGCCGGGCCGTTCGGCGGACTGATCGCGAGCGGCTGGCATACGGCCGCTCTGGTGATGCGGTTGCTCGTGGACAACTACCTGTCCGCGGAGTCGAGCCTCGGCAGCGCCGGCCTCGACGAGCTCCGCTGGCCGTATCCGGTGCGACCGGACGATACGCTCCGTGTCCGGGCCACGGTCGTCGAGTCGCGCAGGTCCCTGAGCAAAGCGGACCGCGGCGTCATCAAGACTCTGGTGGAGGCGGTCAATCAGGACGGCCGGACAGTGATGCGGGCCACCGCGATCAACTTCCTTCGCGTCCGGCCGGGACCTTAGGGGCAGCCATGGCAAGCGACACAGCGCGGCGGCTTATCCTGCTGCGGCACGCCAAGTCGGACTGGCCGGACGTGCCGGACTCCGAGCGGCCCCTGGCCAAGCGCGGGCGGCGCGACGCCCCGGTCGTCGGGCGCTGGCTGCGCGCTCGCGGCTACCTGCCGGAGGTCGTGATCTGCTCGGTCGCGCGCCGGACCCGGCAGACCTGGAAGCTGGTGGCGCCGGAACTCGGCCGCTCCCCGTCGGTGACGTTCGAGCCGCGGGCGTACGGAGCCAGCGCGCTGACCCTGCTCTACCTGGCCCGCGAGCTGCCCGCCTCCTGCCGGGCCGCGTTGCTGATCGGCCACAACCCGGCCATCGAGGACCTGGCCAGCAGCCTGGCCGAGCCGCCAGCCGCAGCCGGCGCACCCCCCTCACCCGGCCTGAGATTCCCCACCGCCGCCGTAGCCGTCCTCGAGTTCGATAGCGACTGGACCGACCTGGCCCCCGGCCAAGGCCACCTCCTAGCCTTCGCCACCCCCGCCGATATGCAGAGGCCCGGCTAAACCTCTGTTTTCGTTTTCGTTAATCCCCTCATTGAGGGCTGGTCCGTAAATAGTTACGGGCGGGACTCATGTGACAGGTGCGGGCTATTACCCGCCGCCACGGCGGGCCCCCGGCCACCGATGACTGTCGCGTATCTCCCCTTTCTTTGCGCACCTGTCTTTGCCCTTCTTTGCGCACCTGTCTTTGTGCGGGAAGCCCCGGTCACGCCGCAGGCGGGCCCCGGGCGTGGTCCTGCCCCCGGCCGGACAGCCCCAATGTGCCATTGGGGTCGCCCCAGCGACCCCGATGTGCCATTGGGGTCGTTACCCCCCGCGGGCGCGGGCGCGGATCCGCGTGCCGGGGCGGGCGCGCGGGGCTCATGGGGCACAGGGGAAGCAGGCGCGGGCTGAGTGACGGGGCAGGGTGATCCGGGATCAGTCGCGCGACAACCTCCATAGAGGGATAGCGATCCACGATAATTCGATCAAGGGTTCTAGCGTCTGATTTGTCCCGTCTTGCGGGGCTGGGCCGGGCTGGGCCGGGGCGGAATGGCGAGGAGGGCGGGGCCGGTTACTACGGGCATCGACGATCTGTGAGGAGACCTTGATGTCGCTGACCATTTCCTCCGGCCCGCTCGCCGGCCGCCCGCCGGAGACCATCAATTACCGGATCGACGGTCCCGCGCACAAGCTGCTGATGCAGGAGTTCCCGCGCCGGGTGCGGGCGAGTTTCGGCGGCGAGACGGTGGTGGACACGGTCCGGGCCATGCTCCTGCACGAGACCGGGCTGCTGCCGCAGGTGTACGTGCCCCAGGACGACATCCGGGCCGATCTGCTGCGGCCCACCGACCACCACACCTACTGCCCGTTCAAGGGCACCGCGTCCTACTGGTCGGTGGCGACGGCCGGCGGCCAGGTCGCGGAGAACGCGATCTGGACCTACCCGGACCCCAACGAAGAGTCGCGGTGGCTGCGGGGATACGCCGGCTTCTACTGGGACGCCATGGATGAGTGGTACGACGAGGACGAGCGCGTCGAGGGCCACATCCGTGATCCGTACCACCGGGTGGACGTGCGCCGTTCCTCGCGGCCCGTACGCGTAATGCTCGGCGACACGGTGCTGGCGCAGACCCGCAGGCCGCTGCTGCTCTCCGAGACCGGGCTGCCGAACCGCTTTTACATTCCTTCGGCCGACGTCCGGCAGGACCTGCTGGAAGAAAGCGACACGCACACCGTGTGCGCGTACAAGGGCACGGCCTCGTACTGGACGGTCAGCGCCGACGGCCGCAAGCTCACCGACGCCGTTCTGGTCATACCCGCAGGCGGAGGGCGACGCCGCCGCCATCAGCGGCTATCAGTGCTTCCGCCACGAGGAGCTGACCATCGAGGTCGGCCAGCCGGGCTAGAGCCAGCCGGGCTAGAGCCAGCCGGGCTAGAGCCAGCCGGGCTAGAGCCAGCCGGGCTAGAGCCAGCCGGGCTAGAGCCAGCCGGGCTAGAGCCAGCCGGGCTAGAGCCAGCCGGGCTAGAGCCAGCCGGGCTAGAGCCAGCCGGGCTAGAGCCAGCCCGAGGCCATCCCGGCCGACCGGGATCACCTGCCTGGAGTCCGGATGGCGACAGTGGCATCCGGACTCCAGGCTAGGCGGCCTGCCGGTCGGCCGGCGGCCGCACCGGCTCCCGCTGGCCGGCCACGGCCGGCGAGCGGGAACCGGTCCCGGCTGCGGCTGGTTCAGCGGGTGAACCAGCCGCAGCCGGGACTTGCCCACCTGGCTTTCTGGCGGCGACGTAAATGGCGATCAGCCATGCGAACAGCAGCGTGACCGGGACGACAGCCATGATGGTCAGTTGCCAGACGGACAGTACGGGGTTCGGATACATCGGGTTACCTTTCTTCCGGGTAGGTCAGCCGGTCACGCACCGATACGACGCCTTCGACGTGCCAGGCTTCGGCCACGATGTCGCGGCCTCTGGCCGCGGTTTCCGGGTAGCCCTCGAGGGTGACGATGCCGTCCTTGACGGTGACGCTGAACAGGTCCGGGTCGGCGAAGAATTCGTTGAGGATCACGTTCTTCGTGATTTCCTGCTGGATATCGGAATCCGGGCGGCTGTAAACGCTCAGCACGTCGGCCCGGCTGACGATCCCGACCAGCTGGCCTTTTTCCCCGACCACCGGAAGGCGCTTGACCCGGCCGTGGTACATGAGGCGGGCGGCGCTCGTGACGGGTTCGTCCGGGGTCACCACGACGGGTGGTTTGGTCATGAGATCACCGGCGGTCACCGCGGCTGCCTTGGCGAATTCGTCGTGGTAAGGCGCGCCGGCGATGCGCCCGAGCCGTGCGGCCTGCACTCCCATGGCCGCGACCAGGGCTTCCTTGGACAGCATGTCGGCCTCGGATACGACCCCGATGACCTTTCCCTCGTCGTCCAGGACGGGGAACGCGCTGACCCGGTACTCGGTGAGCAGGCTGGCGATGTCTTTGAACGTGGCATTTCTCTTGACCGCCACGACCCGGGTGGTCATCACGTCCCTCACCGTGGTCTTCATGGCTCCATCGCCTCTTCTCGAGCTGTTCATCGGCTACAGCTCATCGCGAGGCGACGCGCGCCACTACCGACCAAAGTCCCGGGAGCCGATGACTTGAGCCACCAACCAGGTCAAGGTGGCGCGGGGGCGGGCGCCACGGCCGTTCGGCCCATAAGGACGCAAACGCGTGCGGCGGGCCACCTCGGTAAGGCGGCCCGCCGCACGCGGACGGGATCAAAACCTACTCAGCGCCGAACGCCTTGATCTCGGCCGCTTCGGCCTCGGTGAGCTCACGCGGCACCTCGCCGTGCGCAGCCTTCTCCCCCTGCACGTGGTGCCGGATCTGCTCCACGATCTCCGGGTTGGCGAGCGTGGTCACGTCGCCGACGTCGGCGAAGTTGGAGACGGACGCGATGACCCGGCGCATGATCTTGCCGGACCGGGTCTTCGGCATGTCCGCTACGATCCAGACGTTCTTCGGCCGGGCGATCTTGCCGATCACGGTCTCGATCGCCATGCTGACCTTAGCCGCCATCTCGTCGCTCGCCTCGAAGCCCGGCTTGAGCGAGACGTACACTTCCACGACGCGGCCCCGGATGTCGTCGATCACCGGGACCGCGGCCGCCTCGGCGACCTCCGGCACGGTGAGCGCCGCCGACTCGATCTCCTTGGTGCCGAGCCGGTGCCCGGCCACGTTGATCACGTCGTCGACCCGGCCGAGGATCCGGTAGTACCCGTCGGCCGACTGGACCGCACCGTCATTGGTGAAGTACGGCCAGTCGCGCCAGTCCTTGCTGTCCGGGTTCTTGTTGTACTTCCGGAAATAGGTGGACAGGAACCGATCAGGGTCACCCCAGATCGTCTGGAAGATGCCGGGCCAGGGGTTGCGGATGCAGATGTTGCCGGCCTTGCCGCTGCCCTGCGGCACCTCGTCGCCGTTCTCGTCGTAGATCACGGGGTAAACGCCGAGCACACCGGGGCCGCAGCTACCCGGCTTCATCGGCTCCAGCGCGGGCAGGGTGCTGCCGAGGAAGCCGCCGTTCTCGGTCTGCCACCAGGTGTCGGTGATCGCCGCCGCGCCCTTGCCGACCTCGGAGTAGTACCACCGCCAGACCTCGGGCTCGATCGGCTCACCGACGGTCGTCATCGACTTGAAGTGGTAGTTGTACTTCTTCGGCTCGTCCGGGCCGACCTTGCGCAGCATCCGGATCGCGGTGGGCGAGGTGTGGAAGATGTTCACCCCGAGCTTCTCCGCGATCCGCCACGGCCGGCCGCCGTCGGGATAGTTGGGTACGCCCTCGTAGATCACGGTGGTGGTGCCCAGCGCCAGCGGGCCGTACACGATGTAGGAGTGGCCGGTGATCCAGCCGATGTCGGCCATGCACCAGTACACGTCGTCCGGGTGGATGTCCTGGTAGTACTTCGACGTGCCCGCCACGTAGGCCAGGTAGCCGCCGGTGCTGTGCTGGCAGCCTTTCGGGCGGCCGGTGGTGCCGCTGGTGTACATCAGGAACAGCGGCGCCTCGGCGGGCATGGAGACCGGCTCGACGGTCTTCCCGGCGTGCTCCGGGAGCAGTTCGTCGACGAAGAAGTCCCGGCCGTCGGCCATCGGGGTCTGCGACGCATACTGACCGGGGCGGCGCCGCCAGACCAGTACCTTGTCGACTTCCTGCCCTTCCTTGGCCGCCACGTCGAGGGCCTCGTCGGCCTTGACCTTGTGATCGGTCAGCTGGCCGGCCCGGTAATAGCCGTCCATGGTGATCAGGACGCGGCTGCCCGAGTCGGCGATGCGGCTCCCGCAGGCGGTGCCGCTGAAGCCGCCGAATACCTCCGAATGGATGACGCCCAGCCTCGCGCAGGCGAGCATGGTGACCGGCAGTTCGGCGACCATGGGCATGTGCAGCGTCACCCGGTCGCCGGCCTTGAGGCCGGCGAAGTCGCGCAGCAGGGCGGCGAACTCGTTCACCTGCCGGTGCAGCTCCGCGTAGCTGATGTGCACGGGCTCGTCGGACTCGAGCTCGCCTACGAATATGATCGCGGTCTTGTCCGGATTGGCCGACGCGTGCCGGTCGACGCAATTGTAGGAGGCGTTCAGCCTGCCGCCGACGAACCACTTGAAGAACGGCGCGGTGCTGGTGTCCAGCGTCGTGTGCCAGGTCTGGTCCCAGGTCAGCAGGTCGGCGTACTCCTTGAAGCAGTCAGGGAACTTATCCTCGGCGAACCGGTCCCGGATGGCCGGGTCCGCTGCGTTGGCCTGCTGGACGAACTCCGGCGGCGGCGGGTAGATCTCCTCCTCGCGCCAGTGCACTGCGATCTGTGCCTCGGAAACCCCGGATTCCGGAGCTTCGGCGGCCTTCCCTTGGACGTCATCGGCCATTGTGAGTCCCTCCGCTTGCGCGTGCTATCAGATTTAACGCAGGAAGCATTCCCAACTTAACGCCGACGGGCAGTCTGCTCTATGGTCGTGAGTCACCTATCTGAGGGGATTTAGTCCTGATAGATTACGCAGAGTAAGCGTGAGCTGACGGGTGCAGCTCGGGGAAGACCCGGTCCAGGCCGGTAATCCGCATGATCTTCACCAGCGACGGCCGGACCGAGGCGAGCATGAGCTGGCGGCCGGCCTCCCGCGCGTGCCGCGCGATCCTGGCCAGCGCCCCGAGCCCCGAGGCGTCGCAGAAGGTCAGGCCGGACAGGTCCACGGTGACCGGCGCAGGCCGGCCGTCGATGACCTCGCTGATGTAGGAATAGGCCTGTTCGGCGGTGGCGATGTCGAGTTCGCCGGTCACGCTGACGATCTGGTATCCGTTCGCGCCTGTCCGGCAGGAAAGCTCCAGCTGGGCAGGCTCTACGCGCTGCGCTTGAGCAGGCACCAAATGCTCTGCGGTCATCACTGTGGCATCACTTCCCCCGTCTGGCACTGCCGCGACGACATTGACGCGGTTCAGTGGACGAATGATCACGTGCCCCTCCAACCCCTGTCCCGTTAACGTTCGCGGCCCGACAAACCTTCCTCGTACCGCCGAACCGGGATGCAACCCCAGAGCCCCGTACCCTGGGGTGATGGTTCCGATTCTGGCAGCAGGGTCACTGCCAGCGCAAATAATTAGAACCCCTACAGCTGAAGTGATACCGGGATTCTGCTGAGTAATACGTACGAGTGGTGACCCAGGTTCAACGGCGGACGGGAGATCTCCAGAGAGCCCCGTGAGCCTGGCGAGCCGCGCAAGGGCTGAGCCACAGGGTAACGTGCTGGTATGCGTGCCTGGCATGTCGAGGCGCCCGGGCCGGTGACCGGCCATCCGCTGCGCCTGCACACCGAGGACGAGATACCGCGGCCGGGACCCGGCGAGCTGCTGCTGCGCGTCGTGGCCTGCGGCGTCTGCCGCACCGACCTGCACGTGACCGAGGGCGACCTGCCGCCGCACCGGCCCGGACCCCCTGGCGTGACGCCCGGCCACGAGGTCGTCGGCGAGGTGGCCGCCCTCGGCGAGGGCGCCGCGGCAGCGGGCTTCGCCGCGGGTGACCGGGCGGGAGCAGCCTGGCTCCGCTGGACCGACGGCACGTGTAAGTTCTGCCGCCGCGACGCCGAGAACCTGTGCCCGCAATCGCTGTACACCGGCTGGGACGCCGACGGCGGGTACGCCGAGTACATGACGGTGCCCGCGGGGTACGCGCACCGGCTGCCGGCCGGCTATTCCGATGCCGAACTGGCCCCGCTGCTGTGCGCGGGCATCATCGGCTACCACGCCTTGCAGCGGGCCGAACTGCCGCCCGGCGGCCGCCTGGGCATCTACGGCTTCGGCGGCAGCGCGCACCTGGCCGCCCAGGTGGCCCTGGCCCGCGGCGCCACCGTGCACGTGCTGACCCGCGGCGAGCAGGCCAAGCAGCTGGCCCGCGAGCTCGGCGCGGCCTCGGTGGGGGACGCGGCGGACATGCCGCCGGAACCGCTGGACGCCGCGATCTTGTTCGCGCCGGTGGGGGACCTGGTGCTGCCCGCGCTGGCGGCCCTGGACCGCGGCGGGACGCTGGCCATCGCGGGCATCCACCTCACCGATATCCCGCCGCTGAACTACGAAAAGCACCTGTTCCAGGAGCGGCAGCTGCGCAGCGTCACCTCCAACACCAGGGCGGACGCCCGGGAGTTCCTCGGTATCGCGGCGGAGCACAAGCTGGCGGTCACCGTCCACCCGTACCCGCTCGACGCCGCCGACCAGGCCCTGCGGGACCTGAAGGCCGGCGCCTTCGACGGTGCCGCCGTGCTGATCCCTTAGCGCTCCCTGACCGTGCGCCGAGAGTGTGCTGGCCAATGGCCGAACAGTCCTATCTGGTGATGGGCGTGCTCCGAACACCGGGCATACTGGGCAACACAAGGAGCTGCCATGAGTAAGCAAGCTACGCCGCCTCCGCCCGGCGACAAGCCCAAGCCATCTGCGCCGCCTCCGCCGCCGACGTGGCGGAACTGGCTCTGGCCGATCATGATCGTCGTCATCGTCGCGCTGTGGCTGTTCCTGCCCACCCGCTCGACCTCGACCAGCCTCAGCTACTCCCAGTTCCTGACCGACGTGTCGGCGCACCAGGTGAAGACGATCGACATCTCGAGCACGCAGGGCGGCACGAGCAGCGGCACGCTGGCTAACGGGAAGACCTACACGGTGGTCATTCCGCCGCAGGCCGGCCCGGACCTGCTGACCACGCTGCAGAAGGACGGCGTGCAGATTTCCTCCGCCCCGTCCGGGCAGGGCTTCGGCACCGAGGTGCTGATCTACCTGATCGTCTTCGGGCTGCCGATCCTGCTCTTCGTCTGGCTGTTCCGCCGGATCTCCAAGGGCGCGGCGGGCGGGCTGCAGGGCGTCATGGGCGTGGGCCGGTCCCGGGCCAAGGTGTTCGACGAGGAGCAGCCCTCCACCACGTTCGCCGACGTGGCCGGTTACGAGGGCGCCAAGTCCGAGATCGCCGAGGTGGTGGACTTCCTGAAGAACCCGGACCGGTACGCCCGGGCCGGGGCGATGGTACCCCGCGGCGTCCTCATGGTCGGGCCGCCCGGCACCGGCAAGACCCTGCTGGCCCGCGCGGTGGCCGGCGAGGCGCACGTGCCGTTCTTCTCCGTAAGCGGGTCCAGCTTCGTGGAGCTGTTCGTCGGGGTCGGCGCCTCCCGGGTCCGTGACCTGTTCGCCGAGGCGCGCAAGCGCGCGCCGGCCATCATCTTCATCGACGAGATCGACGCCATCGGCCAGCGCCGCGCGGGGGGCGGGGGCGGGTACGTGGCCAACGACGAACGGGAGCAGACGCTCAACCAGCTGCTGGCCGAGATGGACGGCTTCGAGCCGTCATCGGGCATCGTGGTGCTCGCGGCGACGAACCGGCCGGAGATCCTCGACCCGGCCCTGCTCCGGCCTGGCCGGTTCGACCGGCAGGTGACGATCCCGCTGCCGAACGTCAACGAGCGGGCCGCGATCCTCGCCGTGCACTGCCGCGGCAAGAAGCTGGCCGGCGACGTGGACCTGAACGCCATCGCCCGCGGCACCCCCGGCTTCTCCGGCGCCGACCTGGCCAACCTGGTCAACGAGGCCGCCATCAACGCGGTGCGCGACGGGCGTAACGTGCTGACCGCCGCGGACTTCGCCACGGCCAGGGACCGGATCATCCTGGGCCGCCGGGAAGGCTCCAACGTGCTGCTGCCCGAGGAGAAGCACGCCGTGGCGGTGCACGAGTCCGGGCACGCCCTGGTGGCCGCGCTGTCCGAGCACGCCGACCCGGTGGCCAAGGTGACGATCTTGCCCGCGGGCCAGACGCTCGGAGTGACCGAGCAGCTGCCGCTGGTCGAACGGCACATGTACGGCGAGGACTACCTGCACGACTCGCTGGCGGTCCGGATGGGCGGCCGGGCCGCCGAGCTGGTGGTGCTCGGCCAGGGGTCCACCGGGGCCGCCAACGACCTGGCCGGGGCGACCGAGCTGGCCATCAAGATGGTCAGGGAGTTCGGCCTGTCCGAGACGCTCGGCCCGATCGGGTACCCCGAAGGCGGGTCGGTGTTCCTCGGCGGCGGCGGCCCCGCCATGTCCAGCCGTCCGTTCGCCGAGGCCACCCAGGCGGAGATCGACCGCGAAGTCTCCCGCCTGCTGCGCGAGGCCGAGGAACGCGCGACGGAGCTGCTCAATGAGCACCGTTCCCAGCTCGACTCGCTGGTCAGCCTGCTGCTGGAGATGGAAACCGTGAACGGGTCGGACGTGTACCGGCTGACCGGCCAGCCCGATCGATCAGCCACCACACCGCCGGTGCCCCCGCTTACGGTGGCCCCCCGCGCGGTGGCCGTCTCCGATGGCGCTGCCGTCCAGCACGCGGCTAGCCCGCCCGACGCCGGTAAGGATTAAATTTCCGCCGAACGGTCCTGGTACGAGCCCTCGAGCCGATTCACGCTACCGGCTCGAGGTGCCCGTTCGTTACCTGGAGCACCTGCAGGTAGGCCTCGGGGGCCAGGGTCGGCGGCCCTGGTCCGGGGCCGGTGTAATCTCGGCCGTATGGCGATGGCGATGCCGGAGTACCTTCCCAGCCCGTCGATAAACAGCTTTAACATCGGCCCGCTGGTCATTCACTTCTACGCTCTGATGTACCTGGTCGGCATCGCGGCCGCGGTCATCATCACCAGGCGGCGCTGGCGTGCGGTCGGCGGCGACCCCGACCTGGTCGGCGACATCGCCCTGTGGAGCGTCCCGGCCGGGATCATCGGCGGCCGGATCTACTTCGACATCACCACGCCGATGGACATCCCGCACGTGTGGTACGGCGTGTTCGCGGTGTGGGACGGCGGCCTCGGCATCTGGGGCGGGATCTTCGTCGCCGCCCTGGTCGGCCTGTGGCGGTTGCGCAGGCACGGCGTGAACGGCGCCCTGTTCATGGACGCGGTGGCCCCCGCCCTGCTGGTGGCCCAGGGCATCGGCCGGATCGGGAACTACTTCAACAAGGAGCTTTTCGGCCGTCCGACGTCACTGCCCTGGGGGCTCGAGATCCCCTACCAGTACCGGGTCTCCGGCGGCATCCCCGCCGCCGACCTGCACTTCAGCACCTTCCAGCCGACCTTCCTCTACGAGCTGATCTTCGACTTCGCCTGGGCGGGATTCCTCATCTGGCTCGGTCACCACCGCAACATCAAGCCGCCGGGCCTGTTCGCGCTGTACGTCTTCGGGTATTCCGCGTACCGGATCTTCGAGGAATCGCTGCGCATCGACTCCTCCGTATACATCCTCGGCCTGCGCCTGAACATGTACATCGCCTCCGTGCTGGCGGTAATCGGCGCGGTCTGGTTCTACCGCAGCCAGCGCCGGGCGCTGCCCGAAGGCGCCGCCACCGCGGCGGGTCCCGTCGCGGCCGTCGCCCCGGCCGCGGCCGAGGCCGCCGCCGGGCCGCCCGATGATGCCGGGGCGGCGCAGGACGCCGAGCCGGAGGGTTCCGCGGCGGGCTCACCACCGGGGGAGGGGCCCCGGGAATCCAGGGACTCAGAACAGGCCGCGTCGGAGCCGTGACCGGCGCGGACGGCCCGGCCGGCGCGCAGTGGCGCTGGTGGCGGGAGCGGTGGCTGCGCGCCGAGCGGATCCACCTGGACTCCGCCGCGGCCGGCCGGTCCTCCCGGGCCACCCTCGCGGACGATCGCGGCCCGGCTGAGCACGGGCTGGTCGGCCTCGCGAGGCCCGGGAGGCGCCTGTTCTCGCTTGATGCGGTGATCATGGGCATCAGCTATTCCGGCGGGCGGTGTACGAGCACCTCGATGCCGTCCAGAATGCGGTCCAGGCCGAAGATGAACTCGTCGTCGGGGTCGTCGAAGGTGTCGAAGACCCCGGCGGCGATGAACGCGGTGAGCGCGGGGAACCGCTGCGGATCGGTCAGCTGGCTGAGCATGCGCGGGTAAGAGGCCATCCACGCGGCCGGTTCCAGGCCGGAGGCCCGGACCGCGGCCTCGATGTCCGCCTCGGTGCTGGCCAGGTTCCTGACGTAGCCGGCCAGCAACATGACCACGGAGGCCTTCCGCGTCTCGCTCAGCCCGGTGCCACCCATGCAGGCCAGCGCGTTCTCGAACCAGGCGATCTCGCGCGGCATGATCGGCAGCCCGCTGATCGGGATGCGCACCACCCACGGGTGGCGGCGGGCGCCGGCCCGCAGTGCCCAGGCCCACCGGGACAGCCCGGCCCGCCAGCTCTCGCCGGGCGCCAGCGGCCCGGGGGAGTCGCCCCATGCGGCGTCCACCATCAGCCTGAGCAGTTCCTCCTTGGCCGACACATGGCGGTAAAGGGACATCGGGGCGGCGCCGAGCTCGGCGGCCACCCGTCCCATGGATACCGCGTCAAGGCCTTCGGTGTCGGCGACCCGCACGGCGGCCTCGACGATCCGCGGCAGGCTCAGGGCCGGCTTCGGCCCCTTGTGCGGCCGCTCGCGGACGCCCCAGGCCGCGGCGATGCTGGCGGGAATCTCACTGGCTGGTGCCTTGCCGGGCGGTGCTTCGACCGGAGATGCTTCGACCGGCAGTGCCTCATCAGGCGGCGCTTCGACCGGAGATGCTTCGACCGGCAGTGCCTCACCAGGACGCGGGATCTCGCCGGCGCCCGGCATCCCGGCCGCCGCGGAGCTGGACCCAGCCATGTCATCTCCCTCCCGGCCCGTAGTTGACATCATCTTATTACTGCGTATAACTTACGCAAATGAGCGTATGACATACGCAGAACGTTAAGGCGAGGAGTGACATGACGATGAACGGGCCCCCGGGGACCCGGCCGGTTGACCATGAGCTGGCCATCGAGGCGAGCGGACTGGTCAAGGCCTACCGCGACGTGCACGTGCTTTCCGGGGTCGACTTGCGTGTCCCGCGCGGCGGCGTGTTCGCGCTGCTCGGGCCGAACGGAGCGGGCAAGACCACGACCGTGCGCATCCTGGCCACGCTGACCCGGGCGGACGCCGGGCAGGCCCGGGTGGCCGGCTTCGACGTGCGCCGCGACCGGTCCGAAGTCCGCCGCCGGATCAGCCTGACCGGCCAGTTCGCCGCCCTGGACGAGGCGCAGACCGGCGAGGAGAACCTGCGGATGATGGGCAGGCTGTCGCGGCTGTCCCGGGCGGCGGCCCGGCGGCGCGCGGCCGAGCTGATCGAGCAGTTCGAGCTCACCGCGGCCGGGCGGCGGCGGGTGGGCACCTACTCAGGCGGGATGCACCGCCGCCTTGACATCGCGGCCGGCCTGGTCGGCCATCCGTCGGTGATCTTCCTCGACGAGCCGTCGACCGGCCTGGACCCGCAGAGCCGGCTGACCATGTGGCAGGTCATCGCGGGCCTGGCCGCCTCCGGGGTGACCGTCTTCCTCACCACGCAGTACCTGGAGGAGGCCGACCGGCTGGCCAGCCGGATCGCGGTCCTGGACGCGGGCCGCCTGATCGCAGAGGGCACGGGCGAGCAGCTGAAGCGGCGGGTCGCCGCCCGGCGGCTCGACCTGACCTGCTCCGACCTGGCGGCCTTCGGCCAGGTCAGCCGGTATTTCGGCGCTCAGGCGGTGCACCTGGACCCGACCCGCCTGACGGTGGGCGTGCCGACCGAGGGCAGCGCCGCGCAGGTGCGCGCGCTGCTGGACGCGGCCGACCCGGACCGCGCCCTGATCGCGAGCTTCGCCGTCCACGGCGCCACCCTGGACGACGTTTTCCTCACCCTGACCGGACACACGAAGGAGACCGTGGATGCCTAACGCACTGATCATGGCCGGGCGCAGCCTGCGACTGTCCGCCCGCAGCCCCGAAGCCCTGCTGACCGCGCTGCTGCTGCCCGTCATGCTGATGGTGGTGTTCGTCTACCTCTTCGGCGGGGCGGTGGACATCGGCACCCGCTACGTCGACTACGTAGTGCCCGGAGTCCTGCTGCTGTGCGCGGTGACCGGGGCGTCCACCACGGCGGTGACCGTCTGCCAGGACATGGCAGGCGGGATCATCGACCGGTTCCGGTCCCTGGACGTACCCGGGACGGCGGTGCTGGCCGGGCACGTGACCGCGAGCCTGCTGCGGAACCTCGTCTCGACCGTGCTCGTCACGGCGGTCGCGTTCGGCATCGGCTTCCGGCCGCATACCTCGGTGGCTGGTTTCGCCGCCGCGCTCGGCGTCCTGCTGCTGTTCGTAGCCGCGGTCTCCTGGCTGGCCGCCGCGTTCGGGCTGGCCGTGTCCGCGCCAGAAGCCGCCAACTCAGCGATGTTCTTCCTGATGTTCTTCAGCTACGCCAGCAGCGCGTTCGTGCCGGTCAGGACCATGCCCTGGTGGCTGCGCGGGTTCGCGCGGCACCAGCCGGCCACGCCGGTCACCGAGACCATCCGCGGCTTGCTGCTCCGGCAGCCCGGCGGGGTTCCGCTAGGCGCCGCCCTGGCCTGGTGCGGTGCCATCCTGGCCGTCTCGGTCGCGCTCTCGGCGTGGCTCTTCCGCCGCCGCACGGCCTGATCACGGCTGAGGCGGGCACGCCCGCCGCCGGGTTACGGTCCCAGCCTGCCTATGCTGGCGACCTTCGCGCCCGCCGCCCGGACCAGGTTGGCGGGCGCGAGCTCGATCTCGAGTCCGCGCCGCCCGCCGCTGCAGAACACGGTGGCGAAGTTCATCGCGGCCGCGTCGAGCACCACCGGGAGCCGCTTGCGCTGGCCGACCGGGGAGATGCCGCCTGCCACGTACCCGGTGGCCCGTTCGGCCGCCGCCACCTGGGCCATCGCGGCCTTCTTGCCGCCCGAGGCAGCGGCCAGCGCCTTGAGGTCGAGCTGGCCTTCCACCGGCAGCACACCCGCCACCAGGGTCCCGTCCACCTCGGCGATCAGCGTCTTGAACACGCGGTCCGGCGAGACGCCCAGGGCCTCGGCCGCCTCGCGGCCGTAGGACTGGTGCCTGGGGTCGTGCGCGTACTCGTGCCCGGTAAACGGGATTCCGGCCCGCTCGAGCGCCATCGTCGCCGTCGTCCCTCGTCCTGCCACAATCGGTCACCTTAAGGCACGACGCCAGCCCAGAGAAAACCATTAGCCGCGCCGTCTGGTGCGTCCGCATAGTGGGGATATGCGCGTGAGGTTTCCCCGGCTACCTGACCATCAGCGCGCCTACGCGCTGGTGGAGCGGGACGACGGAGTGGTGTACCGGCTGGACGGCAGTATGGCCGGGCCCCGGCTGCCGTACGGCATCGTGCATCTGGTGGTGGAGCGGGAACTGCGCATCGGCGACGGCATCTGGGGCGGCATCGCGGCCGGTGCCGGCTTCGACGGCACGCGGCCGGCCAGCGGCCGCCGGCGCCCGGGCCTGCGCGCGGAACTGCTGGCCGACCTGGTATCCAGCGCCGCGGCACTGGAGGCGATGACGCCGGACAGGATCAGGCGGCTGGCGGAGGCCAAGCTTTCCGCGCTGCCCGAGACGGACGTGGATCCGGCCGTGATCGCTGCCGCCGCGCGGGCGCTGCAGGTGGAGGCGTCCCGCTGGGCCCGGCTGCGGGTCGGCGAGGAACTGTGCTACGAGTGGCCGGGCCGCTGAAACCGGCCAGGGAAAAGCCGGGCTGGGAAAGCATTGTGCGCGGATCAGCGAACCGTGAGCATGGGGCGATGGACGTGCGGCCCGATGAGGTAATCCACCACGGTCCGGTCACCTTGCGCCGTTACCGCGAGGACGACCTGGACGCCCTGATGGAAGCGGTAACCGAGTCGGTTGACCAGTTGCGCGCCTGGCTGCCGTGGCCTGGTTTCGACCGGGAAGCCGAGGCCGAATTCCTGGCCAAGGCGGACCAGGACTGGCGGGACGGCACCGTCTACAACTACGCCATCACGGCCGGGGGCGTCCTGGCGGGGGGCATCGGGCTGATGGCCAGGATCGGGCCCGGCGGCCTGGAGATCGGCTACTGGGTGCGCCGGTCTTACACCCGCCGCGGCCTGGCCACGGCGGCCGCCGCGGCGCTGGTCGAGCAGGCGTTCCGGCTGCCCGGCGTGGAGCGGCTCGAGATCATCCACGACGAGCTGAACGTGGCCAGCGCCGGGGTGCCGCGCAAGCTCGGGTTCACCGAGGTCGAGCGCCGCCCGATGGACATGCCCGCGCCGGCCGGCACGGGCTTCGGCGTGCTGTGGCGGCTTCTCCGGTAGCGTAAGCCGGCATGGGATACGGGCACGGTGATCAGGTGGATCGCGACATGATGGCGCTGGCTCTCGGCCAGGCGCGGGTCAGCCTGGAGGCGGGCGGCGTGCCGGTCGGGGCGGTGCTCGCCGCAGGCGGTTCGCGGGTCCAGGTCCTCGCGGCCGGGCACAACGAGCGGGTGCAGCGCGGCGACCCGGTGGCGCACGGCGAGATCGCCTGCCTGCGCAACGCCGGCCGACGGCCCTCCTACCACGACACGACGTTGTACACCACGCTGTCTCCCTGCCAGATGTGCAGCGGGGCGATCCTGCTGTTCCAGATCCCCCGGGTGGTGGTCGGCGAGGCGCGGACCTTCGCGGGCGACCTCGGCTTCCTGGCCGGCCGCGGCGTGGATATCGTGCTGCTCGACGACGAGGACTGCATCGCCGCCATGCAGGAGTTCCAGCAGCGCTACCCGGAGGTCTGGAGCGAGGACATCGGCGGCCGCTAATTAGCGAAAGCTTAAAACAGCAGTTGCGCAATGCCCACCCAGGCCGAATGATGCAATACATGCAGGTCCCGTCCCAGGTCGAGTACGAGCGGGCGGCCAGCGTGGAGCATGCGCTGGCGCTGCTGAGCAGGCCCGATACCCGCATCGTGGCGGGTGGCCACAGCCTCATCCCGATGATGAAGCTGCGGCTGGCCCAGCCCGAGATGCTCGTCGACATCAACGGGCTGGCCGAGCTCGCCTACATCAGGCTGGACGGCGGCGAGCTGCGCATCGGCGCCCTGGCCCGGCACGCGGACCTGCTCGACTCGGCGGTCGCGGGTGAGTGTTTCCCGATCTTCCACGACGCCGAACGGGTCGTCGCGGACCCGATCGTGCGGCTGTGGGGCACCGTCGGCGGGTCGCTGTGCCAGGCCGATCCGTCCGAGGACCTGTCCGCGGCGTTCGCCGCGGCGCGGGCGACCGCGGTCATCCGCGGCCCGGACGGCGGCCGGGTGGTCCCGGTCAGGGAGTTCCACCTGGGTCCCTACGAGACCGTCATCGGCCGGGGCGAGCTGCTGGCCGAAGTCCGGGTCCCGGTGCGGCCCGGCACGGGCAGCGCGTACGAGAAGGTGGCGCGGCGGGTCGGCGACTGGTCGGTGGCCGCCGTCGGGGCCGTCCTCCGCCTAAGCGGAAACCCTCCGATCATCGAGTCGGCCGGCCTTGGCCTGACCGCCGTGGGCGCCGCGCACTTCGTGGCCGCCGAGGCCGAGGCGTTTCTCGTCGGCCAAGCGCCCGACGAGGAGAGCTTCGCGGCGGCCGGGGCGATCGCCGCCGAACACTGCCACCCCGTCGCCGACCAGCGCGGACCCGAGGACTACAAGCGGCACCTGGTCGCCGAGCTCACCGCCCGCGCGCTGCGCCGGGCCGCCGACCGGGCGAGGCCGAAACCGTGACCATGCGGGTCGCGGTGACCGTTAACGGCACCGAGTACGCGCGTGACGTGGAGCCGCGGCTGCTGCTCATCCACTTCCTGCGCGACGAACTCGGCCTGACCGGCAGCCACTGGGGCTGCGACACGTCGAACTGCGGCAGTTGCGTGGTCTGGCTGGACGCCAGGCCGGTCAAGTCGTGCACGGTACTCGCGGCAATGGCCGACGGCCGTTCGGTCCGAACAGTCGAGGGCCTGGAGCAGGACGGCCAGCTTGACCCGGTGCAGCAGGGTTTTATCGAGTGCCACGGCCTGCAGTGCGGTTTCTGCACGCCCGGCATGATGATGACCGCGCGCTGGCTGCTTGACCACGATCCCGATCCGGCCGAGGCGCAGATCCGCGAGGTCATCTCGGGCCAGATCTGCCGGTGCACCGGCTACGAGAACATCGTCAGGTCGATCCGCTGGGCCGCCAAGCACTCCGGGGGGACACCATGACCATGGGCTTCGGGCGGATGCTGCGCAAGGAGGACCAGCGGTTCATCCGCGGCCAGGGCACGTACGTGGACGACGTGCAGCTGCCCGGCATGCTCTACGGGGCGGTGCTGCGCAGCCCGCACCCGCACGCCAGGATTCTGTCGGTCGACACCGTGGCGGCGGAGGCGCATCCCAAGGTCAGGGCGGTCATCACCGGCGAGACGCTGGAACAGCGGAACCTGGCCTGGATGCCGACCCTGTCCGGCGACACGCAGGCCGTGCTGGCCACCGACAAGGTCCGGTTCCAGGGCCAGGAGGTGGCGTTCGTGGTGGCCGAGGACCGCTACGCCGCCCGGGACGCCCTGGAGCTGATCGACGTGGAGTACGAGCCGCTGCCCGCGGTGGTCGACGCCCGCCGCGCGCTCGACCCCGGGGCGCCGGTTATCCGCGACGACCTGATCCCGAAGTCCCCGAGGACCGGGCGAGCCGACAACCACATCTTCGACTGGGAGGCCGGCGACGCCGCCCGCACCGAGCAGGTGTTCCGCGACGCCGAGGTGACGGTCAGCCAGGACATGCTCTACCCGCGGGTGCACCCGGCGCCGCTTGAGACCTGCGGGATCGTCGCGGACTTCGACCGGGTGAGCGGCAAGCTGACGATCTGGGCCACCAGCCAGGCGCCGCACGCGCACCGGACCCTGTACGCCATGATGGCGGGCCTGCCGGAACACAAGATCCGGGTGATCTCGCCGGATATCGGCGGCGGGTTCGGCAACAAGGTGCCCATCTACCCCGGCTACCTGTGCGCGATCACCGGCACGATGCTCACCGGCCGGCCGGTGAAGTGGATGGAGGACCGGTCGGAGAACCTGATGTCCACGTGTTTCGCCCGGGACTTCCACATGAGTGGCGAGCTGGCGGCCAGCCGGGACGGCCGCGTAAGGGCGGTCCGGGTGAAGGTGCTCGCCGACCACGGCGCGTTCAACGGCGTGGCCCAGCCCAGCAAGTACCCGGCCGGGTTCTTCGGCGTGTTCACCGGTTCCTACGACCTGGAGGCCGCGCACTGCCAGGTAACCGGCGTGTACACGAACAAGGCGCCGGGCGGGGTCGCCTACTCGTGCTCGTTCCGCATCACCGAGGCGGTCTACCTGGTCGAGCGGATGGTCGACGTGCTGGCCTTCGAGCTGGGCCTGGACCCGGCGCAGGTCCGGATGCGCAACCTGCTGCGGCCCGAGCAGTTCCCCTACACCTGCCAGACCGGCTGGGTGTACGACTCCGGTGACTACCCGCGTACCCTGCGGCTGGCCATGGACATGGCCGGTTATGACGACCTAAGAAAAGAGCAGGAAGCCGAACGATCCCGCGGTCACCTCATGGGTATCGGCCTGAGCTTTTTCACCGAGGCCGTCGGGGCGGGTCCCCGCAAGCACATGGACATCCTGGGGTTCGGCATGGCGGACGGGGTGGAGCTGCGCATCCACCCGACCGGGACGGCGGTGCTGCGGATCTCGGTGCAGACCCAGGGCCAGGGGCACGAGACCACCTTCGCCCAGATCGTCGCGGAGGAACTCGGCGTTTCCGCCGACGACGTGGAGGTGGTGCACGGGGACACGGACCAGACGCCGTTCGGCCTGGGTACCTACGGATCCCGGTCCACGCCGGTATCCGGGGCGGCCACCGCGATCGTGGCCAGGAAGGTCCGTGAGCGGGCCCGCATCGTCGCCTCGGCCATGCTCGAGGTCGACCCCGCCGACCTGGAGTGGGAGCGCGGCCGCTGGTTCGTCCGGGGCGACCCGGACTCCGGCCGCACGATCGCCGAGATCGCGCTGGCCGCGCACTCCGGCCTCGAGCTGCCCGAAGGCGTCGAGGGCCAGCTGGACGCGACCTGCGTCTACAACCCGCCGAACCTCACCTATCCGTTCGGCGCCTACATCTGCGTGGTGGACGTGGACCCGGGCACCGGCGAGGTCCGCGTCCGGCGGTTCATCGCGGTGGACGACTGCGGGGTGCGGATCAACCCGATGATCGTCGAGGGCCAGGTGCACGGCGGGCTCGCGGACGGGATCGGGATGGCGCTGATGGAGTCGATCGCCTTCGACGCCGACGGCAACTGCCTGGGCGGCTCGTTCATGGACTACCTGCTGCCCAGCTCGCTGGAGTGCCCGTCCTTCGAGCTCGGCATGACCGTCACCCCGTCGCCGCACCACCCCCTCGGGGCCAAGGGGGTGGGGGAGTCCGCCACCGTGGGGTCGCCGCCGGCGGTGGTCAACGCGGTGATCGACGCCCTGCGGCCGTACGGCGTGCGGCACGCGGACATGCCGCTCACCCCGGCTCAGGTGTGGCGGGCCATCCAGGGCCGGCCCATGCGCACAGACCTGGCGATCAGCTGATTTCCGCGGGAAAGATAAACTCGCACCTTGAGCGTTATCGAGAAACCGACGGTCTGAATAACGCCGACCTTTGACAGGACACTGGTGAGCAGCACATTGACACACGACCTCGATGACCGGTTCCCTTATGTCGGCAGCCTGTCCGCCGCCCTGGAGTCGGTCGGCTACCTGGCGGGCGATCAGCTCGGGGCGGCGCTGTTCCTGGCCGTCCGGATGGGTCAGCCGATCCTGCTCGAGGGCGAGCCAGGCGTGGGGAAGACCGAGGCCGCCAAGGCCCTGGCCGCGGCGATCGACACCCCGCTGGTCCGGCTGCAGTGCTACGAAGGGATTACCTCCTCCGAGGCGCTTTACGAGTGGAACTATCCGCGTCAGCTGCTGGCCATCAGGCTCGCCGAGGCGGCCGGCGAGCACATCAGGGACAAGGACCTGTTCACCGAGGAGTACCTGCTGCCGCGGCCGCTGCTCACGGCGCTGCTGCATCCGGGTCCCCGGCCCGCCGTCCTGCTCATCGACGAGGTTGACCGGGCAGACGACGAGTTCGAGGCCTTCCTGTTCGAGCTGCTGGCCGAGGCGGCGGTCACCATTCCCGAGCTCGGCACCCAGCAGGCCAGCCTGCCCCCGGTCACCGTGCTGACCTCGAACCGGACCAGGGACCTGCACGACGCGCTCAAGCGCCGGTGCCTGTACCACTGGATCGCCTACCCGGACTCGGGCCGCGTCGCGGAGATCGTCAGGCGGCGGGTGCCTGAGTCGGGGGAGCGGCTGGCCGGGCAGATCGCGACCGCGGTCAACCGGCTGCGCGCCCTGGATCTCACCAAGCCGCCCGGCATCTCGGAGGCGATCAGCTGGGCCTTCGCGCTGAGCGTCTTCGGCGCGGCCGACCTCGCCGTCCCGGTGGCCGACCAGACCCTGAGCACCGTGCTGAAGTACCCGGAGGACGAGGAAACGGTGCGCCGGGCCGGCCTGGCGACGGTGATCGGGTCCATTGACTGAGGTTTCTGCGGTGCCGGCGGAGGCGCTGGCCACGCCGGATGTGGCCGCGATGGCGGCGGGCCTCGGGATCGCCCTGCACACCGCGGGGCTGCCGGTCGGCCCCGACCGCTGCGAGCGGCTGGCCCGGGCCGTGACGGTCATGGGCGCCACCTCGGTGGCCGAGCTGCGCGCCTGTGCCCTGGCCACGCTGGTGTCCGACCCGGCCCAGATGCCCACCTTCGACCGGGTGTTCGCGGCGCTGTTCGGCACCCCCTCGCCGGTCCGGGATCTCTTGCCGCCCCCGGCGCCCGCCTTCCCACGCGCTGATCAGGGCGGTGGCCCGCCTAACGCCAGGTCCGAGGGTGATCCCGGCGGCTGGTCGGCGGGGATGCACGTGTCGGCGAGCGGCTCAGCCGCCGACGACGGAACCGAGCCGCTGGCCGAGGGTCCGGCCCTGCGCCACGTCGCCTCGGCCGCCGAGCGGCTGCGCGGCCGTGACTTCACCGAGCTGTCCGCGGCCGAACTGCGGCAGCTGGTCACGCTCATGCGCGACATGACGCTGGCCGTGCCGCCCCGCCGCACCCGCAGGTACCGCCCGGCCCGCGACGGCAAACGGCCGGATCTGCGCCGGACGCTGCGGCTGGCGCGGCGCAGCGGCGGCGAGGCGATCCGGCTCGCCCGCCGGGCCCGGCGGGTCCGGCCGCGCCGCCTGGTGGTGCTGTGTGACATCTCAGGCTCCATGGAGCCGTACGCCCGCGCGCTGCTGCTCCTCCTCTACGCCATCAACGGCGGCCAGGTGCGCGGCGGGTCGTCGGGTCAGAACCGGCCCGAGGTGTTCAGCTTCGCGACCAGGCTGACCAGGCTGACGCCGGCCCTCGCCGCGGCCAGCCCGGACACGATGCTGGCCAAGGCGGGCGAGGCGGCTCCCGACTGGTCGGGCGGGACCAGGATCGGCGCCGCGGTCAAGGAGTTCAATGATCACTACGGCAGCCGGGGCATGGCCCGCGGCGCGGTGATCCTGATCATCTCCGACGGCTGGGAAACCGGCGAGCCCGAGCTGCTCGGCGCCCAGATGGCGCGGCTGTCCCGGGTGGCGCACCGGATCGTGTGGGCGAACCCGCGCACCCAGTCCCCTCGCTACCGCCCCGAGGTCGGCGGCATGGCCGCCGCGTGGCCGTACTGCGACGCGGTGGTAAGCGCGCACAACCTGGACGCGCTTGACGACCTGCTCACTGCCCTGCGAGCTCGCTGACCTGCTGTTTACCCCTGCGTGCCCGCTGGCCGCTTGCTTCACTGCCCTGTGTGCCCGCTGGCCGCTTGCTTCACTGCCCTGTGTGCCCGCTGGCCGCCGCCCGGGGAGGGGGGAGGCGGCGGCCAGCGGGCCCAGGGTGAGCCGATGGTGCGCAAAGCGGGTGCGCGCCAGCGGCTGGCTCAGGTGACGGTGACCCGGATGGTGTGGTAGCCGGTCGCGCCGTTCGGCTCGGGCTTCTGCACGACCGCGGTCTGGGTGTAGCCGGTCTTGTCGGTAGCCCGCACCTGGAGCACGTGCTGCCCGGGGGTGGTGGCGTCCCAGACGTAATACCACTGGCGCCAGGTGCCGATGGTGTCCTGGGGGGCGAGTTTCGCCTCATACCAGGTGCCGTCGACGGACACCTCGACGGCTTCGATGCCGCGGTGCTGCGCCCAGGCGACGCCGGCGATCGTCACCTGGCCCGCGGGCACGGTGCTGCGGCGTTTCGGCACGTCGATGCGGGATTCCGTCTTGATCACCGCCTGCTCGGACCAGCCTTGCTTCACCCAGTAGGCGTTGAACGCGTTGAAGGTAGTGAACTCCATGTCCACCACCCATTTGGTCGCGGACACGTAGCCGTACAGCCCGGGTACTACTACGCGCACCGGGTAGCCGTGCGCCGCCGGCAGCGGCTGCCCGTTCATGCCTACCGCGAGTAGTGACTTCCGGCCGTCCATGACCGGGTTGGTGGCCACGCCGATGGTCATCCCCTTGGCGTCGCGCATGACGATCTGGTCCGCGCCCGACTGTATTCCGGCCTTGCGCAGAATATCGGCGAGGAGCGTGCCCTGCCAGCGGGCGTTGCCGATGTAGCCGCCGCCTACGGCTTCCGAAACGCAGGTCAGGGTGATGTCCTGCTCGATCATAGGCATCTTCATCAGCTCGTCGAACGTGATAGTCAGCGGCTTGTCGACCATGCCGTGGATCTTCAGCTGCCAGCTCGATGCCTGCAGTTGCGGGGTGACCAGGGCGGTGTCCACCCGGTAGAAATCCGCGTTCGGCGTGTAGAAGGGAGAGATGCCCGGGATGTTAAGCGAGCTGGCCAGGGGCGGGGGCTTGTACGCGGTGGAGGGCAGCGACGTTGGCATGGACGCGGAGGTCGGTATGGAGGTCGGACCGGCGAGCTTGGCCGCCGCCGTGTTCGCGGGGGCATGCTTGCCGGTCAGGATCTTGCCGCCGACCCCGGCCGTGACCGCCGCCGCGGCGGTGATGCCGCTTACGGTCATGAACTTACGCCGGTCAAAGGTGGCGGTCATCGTGCCCTCCTGCGGGTGTTGCCGCGCGTTTGCCGTAGCGCCATGGTGGGGGCCGACGCTTGCGTCAGCCACAGCAGCGCCGCGACGCCGGCGATGCCGCCGATGATCGCGGGGGCGACGTCGCCCACGTGCCCTCCTGGCCTGGTGATCGTCGCGAAGGCGGCGACCAGGCTGAACGCCGCCAGGCACGCCACGCCGGTCGCGGCGGCGCGCCGGGACAACACCCCCATCCCCACCGCGAGGACGGCGATGGCGGCGTACATGCCGAGCAGCAGCACGGTCCGGCCGTGCGTGCCGGAATGCTGCAGTACGACGTTCCTCAGGGCCGTCGGCGTCCGGTCGATGAACACGCTGCCCAGGGCGGCCATCGGCGCGGCCTGGGGTCGGATGAGCCCTGCGGCCAGGGTGGAGACGCCGATCGCGACGGCCGCGGCCAGGAAGCCGGTCACCGCGCCGACGGCCAGCCCGCGCTGGTTCGCTTCCCGCCTGAAATCCTGGTCGGCCTGCCAGCGGTCCGGGTCGACACCTGCGTCGGGAGCCACCAGCATCGGATCGGAAAGCCCGGGTTCGGCGTAGGTCCCCGGGCTCAGGTAACCCGCCGAGCCCGCGAAGTCATCAGGAGCCGCATAGCCGTCCGGAGCCCCCGCGTAACCGTCGCTGACCCCGGCATAGCCGTCCGGAGCCCCAGCGAAGGCGTCTGCTGCTCCGGCGTAGCCATTTGCGGCTCCGGCGTAGCCATTTGCCGCTCCGGCGTAGCCATTTGCGCTACTGCCGTAGCCGTCCGCAGCTTCGGCATAGCCGTTCTCGTTCCAGCCGTATCCGCTGGCGTCGCTCACGTACTCGTCGCTGGCCTGCCCGTAGCCGCTCTCGGTGCGGTTGTAGCGGTCGATGGCACCAGCGAAACTGTCTCCCGCGTCGGCGTAGCCGTCTACGGCGCCCGGGTATCCGCTGATGGTTCCGGCGTAGCCGCCCCTAATGCCGCCATAACCGTCCGCGGTTCCGCCGAAGTCGTCAACGGCCCCTGCGTAGCCGTTGATACCCCGGGCGTAGCCGTCGCTGGGGTAGCCGCCTGTACCCTCGCCGTTCCCGGCGCTGCCATAGCCGTTGCCGTTGCCGTAGCCATTGCCGCCGTGGCCGCCGTTGGCGCCGTTACCGTCCGCGGTCCAGTCGTAGCCGTCTCCCGCGTCGCCGTAGCCGCCGACCGGGCCGAAGCCGGCCGCCGAGCCGTAGCCGTTCATGGCGGGGGAAAAGGGATCGGTGGCCACGGCCGACTGGTAGCCGCGGTCTGCCGAGCCGCCGGAAGCGTCCTGGTAGCCAGCCTGGCGCCGGTGTCCGGCGGTCACCGGGTAAGCGCCCTGACGATCCGCCGCGTACCGGCTGTCCGCGTGCTCCCCGTCCCGGTACGCGTCGTCGTCCCGGTAGGACGGCCAGCCCGAGGGCGGGGTCGCCTGCGGCCAGCGCTCCTGACGAGGCGGCTTGCGGTGCGACGGGTCGTAACTCATATCTCTATTCACGGTCCTGGTAGCCGGTGCAGTTTGATGTTTGCCCCGCGGGTAACCAACCGGTAAGAAAGCGCCGGAGATTGGCCGGGGACGTCAGACCCGGACTTCCCGCGACTCCTCGCTGCGCAGGACCGGGCGCCGCGGGAGGACGGCCACGTCGGGCTCGCCGAGGTCGAGCACCGTGGGCGCCGCGGCGGTCGCGGGTACGGCGGGCGCCTCGGTCGCTGGCTGCGGATCGCTGATGGCAGCGCGCCGGGCGAGCTCGTGGCGGATCAGCCAGCCGATGGCCACCACCACCAGGGGCAGGCCGTAGGCGATGGCGTCAGTGAACTTCCCCGGAGGGCTGTACCGCCGGCCCAGATTCGGATAGGCCGCGTAGTACCCGCCTGCGGCGAAGGCCAGCCACTCGGGGCGGCCGTCGAGGGCGACCAGCATGACCAGCAGCAGCGAATACCACTGGTAATGCGGCGTGGCTACGGCCAGCGCGGCCGCGGTCATGTAGACGGCGCCCTGCCAGGGCCGGTCGGGGTCGGAGAACTGCAGCACGGCGAAGGCGACCGCGCCCAGGATGAGCGCCGCCACCGCGATGGCCAGCGGCCCGGTGACGAACAGGCCGATGATCCCGAACCTGGTCCCCTTGGTGTAGCCCTCCTGCTGCAGGTAGCCGGGCAGGAACCCGATTACCTTGCTGCCTACCCGGATCACGTGCGGGACGTAGACGGCCACGAACGCACTGCCCGCGGCCAGCGCGACCGTCACCCAGCGGCGCCCAAGGGGGGTCTGGGGGGATGGGTCCCCCCAGTCGCGGGGGGGTTTGGGGGGGTCGCCCCCCCGGGCTAGCAGTGAGGGCACGGTCAGGGCGGGCGTCATCTTGGTCGCGATAGCCAGGCCGAGCAGGACCCCGCCGAGTATGGTCCGCCGGGTGGTGCGGGCCGTGGCCAGCACGAGAATCGCGGCTGCCGTGATGGCCACCGCGACCACGTCCACATGGGCGCTGTTGCCGGCTTCCAGGATCACCGTCGGACACCAGGACCACAGCGCGGCCATGCGTATGTCCCGGCCCAGCCGCCCCAAGCCGAACAGCAGCAGCACCGTGACGAGCACGGCGACCAGCGCCGTGGCGGCCTGGATGGGCGTGCTCGAGTTACTGGCGGTCGGCAGGTAGTGCACCCCGAGGAAATACGCCTCGGCGACCGGCGGGTAGATGGTGGGCACCGTCGGCCGGTTGATCCTCGTGCAGCCCGGGGTGAGGTCGGCGGCCGGATGACGGCTGACGTAGGTCGACTTAACGCAGTACTGGGCGCCCGGGTGGAAGAGGAACTCGTCCCGCAGCCCGGCCAGTTGCGTGGCCGTGGGGACGTACTGGTACGGGTCGATGCCAGCGGCCTGGACCTTCCCGTCCCAGATGTAGCGGTAGAGATCGTTGCTGCTGGCCGGCGGCGCCGATACCGCGGCCACCTGGAGGGCGATGCCGCCGAGCAGGATGAGCACGACCGAGGTCCGCCGCGGCACCTTCCGCAGCAGCCAGGCAGCGACGATGAACGCGATCCACGCGCCGATCAGCAGCGGCAGCTGGCGTATCCGCGCCGGGTCGAGGCCGGGCCGCACGAGCAGCAGGGTCAGGGCCGCCGTCACCGACAGCGCCAGGCCGATCGCGGCCACCCGCAGTTTTCCGTTCATTCTGCGAAGAGTTCCATCTATCTGGGCGGATGCGTCATCCGTAGGCCGGGCGGTAAGCATTCGGTAACAGCGTGACGAGGGTTCGTTCGGAACAAACCTGGCAGCCGCTGATGGAGGCGAACCACCGCCCGTCGACCGTCCAGATCTCTACCTGGCCGAGCCCGGCATCGTACGCCACGTCGGTGATGTGATCGGCGCCGACGTAGGCCCAGGGGAACCACGCGCTGGCCGACCCGGCGTGGCACAGCCGGACCTGCTCCTGACGGAGCGGCGAGCCGGGCGGCTCGAGTTCGACGATGGCGCGGCCCTGCGGCGCGAGCAGTTCGGACACCCGGCGGAGCAGGGCCGCCGGGTCGCCGCCGATCCCGATGTTCCCGTCCGCCAGCAGCACCGTGGTCCAGCGGCCGGTGCCCGGGACGCGGTCGAACACGTCGCGCAGCATGACCAGCGCGCCGGAGGACCGGGCCATGTCCACGGCGTACGGGGTGATGTCGATGCCGAGGGCGGGGATGCCGCGTTCGGCCAGGGCAACCGTCAGGCGGCCCGGTCCGGAGCCGATATCGAGCGTCGGGCCTTCGCAGCGGTCCAGGATCGACTTGTCGCCGGGGCTCTCGCTTAGCCAGCCGTCCACCGGAAGCGGCTTGCGGCTGCCGTCGGCGTGCTCGATCTCCGGCCGCGCTCGGCCGGCCAGCGCGTGCTCGTAAAGTTCCCCGATCACGCGGACTCCTTCCCTAAAACCCTGCGATGATCGCGAGGCCTGTCAGGCGCTGTCCGCGATCGTTCGGATCCCCGCCGGTCCCGGCGGCGTAAAGCATCCCTCAGTGTTAACCCCCGCGGAATCCGATGGGGCCGGATCGGCCCCGAACAGGCCTGATCTCACAGAATCGTCACTGTGCTTACGGTCTCGTGACGCTTTTGACCTTTTTACTGGCTTCACCGGCTGTTTACGTCCTACCGTGGAGGCGTAATCATTGCCCTTTTTTCAAGGAACGGGAAACCTTGGTAAGCAACCCCGATCCGCCGGGCCGGATCGTCGTCGTAGACGACGATCCCACAGTGGCGGATGTCGTCGGGCGTTACCTCGTGCGCGACGGCCACACGGTCGAGTGCGTGCACGACGGATACGAGGCACTACGCCGGGTGGCCGAAGAGCCACCCGATCTGGTCGTTCTGGACCTCATGCTGCCCGGGATGGACGGTCTGGAGGTGTGCCGCAGGCTGCGGGCACGCTGGCCGATTCCGGTGGTCATGCTGACCGCCCTGGGCGATGAGACCGATCGTCTCGTCGGCTTCGAAACCGGGGCGGACGACTACGTCACCAAACCATTCAGCCCGCGTGAGCTGGCCCTGCGCGTGCGCTCGGTGCTGCGCAGATCCCGCGGCGCCGGCCTGCCTGACAAGCTCGACCTCGGCGCCATGACCGACGGCGACCTGGTGGTGGACCTCTCCGCGCACGAAGTCAGGGCCGACGGCAAGCTGATCCAGCTGACCTCGCGCGAGTATGACCTGCTCGTCTTCCTGATGCGGAACCCGCGCAAGGCCTTCACCAGGGAGCAGTTGCTCACCGAGGTGTGGAGCTGGACGTTCGGGGATACGTCGACCGTCACCGTGCATGTGCGGCGACTGCGCGAGAAGCTCGAGCCCGACCCGACTATGCCCAGGCGCATTGTGACGGTATGGGGCGTCGGGTACCGATACGAGCCGGAGGCGGCGTGACTCCCGTCGGCTATCTGGCTGGTTCGACTAGCCTGTTCGGCGGCATCCAGCTGTCGGATCTCGAGTACATATCCGCTGTCACCGTGATGTTCGCGCTGGTGATCACCGCCATCGGGATCGTGGCGCTGCGGGTGCTCGCCGCGCGGTCTGTCTCCGTGATGGTCACCGTCGTCGTGCTCGCCTCGGTGCTCACCTCGCTTGCCGGAGTCGGCGTCATCGCCCACCGCATGCTGAGCGGAGTGGACCAGCGAGTGGTCCTGGACCTGATGGTGATCGCCGGCCTGGCGAGCCTGGCGGTCGCGCTGTTCGTCGGCCGGCGGCTCACCAGGGCCAGCCGCTCACTCGCCTCCGCGGTGCAGGGGGTAGGGGAAAACGGCGTCTACGTGGCCCCGCAGGCGACCCTGCCCGCCGAACTCGCCGAGCTGTCCAAGGAGCTCACCGCCACCCACGAGCGGCTGGCCCAGGCCAGGTCCCGGGAGCGGGCCCTGGAGGCCAGCCGGCGCGAGCTCGTCGCCTGGGTCAGTCACGACCTGCGTACTCCGCTGGCCGGCCTGCGGGCCATGGCCGAGGCGCTAGAAGACCAGGTGGTGATCGATCCGCGCGAGGTATCCCAGTATCACTCGCAGATCCGCCGCGAGGTAGACCGGCTGACCTTGATGATCGACGACCTGTTCGAGCTGTCCCGCATCCACGCGGGCGCGCTGCGGCTGTCCAAACGGATGGTCGGGCTCGAGGACTTGGTCGCCGAGGTCGTCGCCAGCGCCGAGCCGGTCGCGCGGCACAAGGGCGTCCGGCTGACCGGGGCAGCGGTGCGCGGCATGCCGGTCTTCGTCGACTCGGCCGAGATGGGCCGCGCGCTGCGCAACCTGGTAACCAACGCGATCAGGCACACGCCGTCCGACGGCGGCGTCGACGTGCTAGCCGAGGTGCAGAGCGGAATGGCCTGCGTGAGCGTGTCCGACGCCTGCGGCGGGATTCCGCCCGCCGACCTGCCACGGGTGTTCGACGTGGCGTTCCGCGGCGAGTCGGCCCGCACGCCCGGCCCGCAGGAAGGGGCCGGGCTCGGCCTGTCGATCGCGCGCGGCATCGTCGAGGCGCATTCCGGTCAGATCGCCGTACGCAACGCGGGTCCCGGCTGCCAGTTCCTCATCAGGCTGCCGCTGGCCCGTCCGGGTGTGCCCGCCATCAACCGCACCGTCCCCCGGCGGCACGCCGCCTCGGGACCGTCTCCCGCCGGTCCCGACCAGCCCCGTCCCGACCAGCCCCGTCCCGACCAGCCCCGGGCCATCACCACCCGCTGAGCACTCGCCCGCCTCCGCCGGACCCAGGGTTCGGCGAAGGCGGAGCACGTCCACCCACGCCAAAACGGGACAATTCGCCGCTTGCCCGCCCGTGCGAAATTATTGTGTGCTGTTACTGCCCCCATGCGGGCAGTAACAGCACACAATAACGAAAAACGTCCTCTAGGAGCGGGGTAGAGCCTGCTAGGGCAGGCTCGAGCCTGCTAGGGCAGGCTCGCGGAGGGGGGCCTGGGCGAATTCGGCGATGCCTTCGGCGAACCGCGTCTGCGCGCGGAAGCCGAGGTCGCGGGCGGCGGTGGCGGGAGAGGCTACGATGTGCCGCACGTCGCCGAGGCGGTAGTCGCCGGTTACCACGGGCTCGATGTCGCCGAACGCGGCGGCCAGGGCCCTGGCCATCTCGCCCACCGTGTGCGGCTCGCCGCTAGCCACGTTGTAGCAGCGCAGGCTGCCGGCCCCGGCAACTGCCGCCGCTGCTGCGGGTTCGCCTGGCGCGCCGCCGACTGTCCGGTCGACCGCCTCCAGGGCCAGCAGGTTGGCGCGGGCCACGTCGCGGACGTGGACGAAGTCGCGGCGCTGGCCGCCGTCTTCGAACACCCGCGGCGGCTGGCCGTTCTCCAGGCAGGAGCGGAAGATGGCGGCCACCCCCGAGTACGGGGTGTCGCGCGGCATCCGCGGGCCGTACACGTTGTGGTAGCGCAGCCCGATGGCGGCCCCGCCGGTCAGCCGTGCCCAGCTCGCCGCCAGGTGCTCCTGCGCCACCTTGCTCGCGGCGTAGGCGTTGCGCGGGTCGAGCGGCACGTCCTCGGCAACCGTCGTCGTGCTGAGCGGCTGCGCGCAGCGCGGGCAGCGCGGCTCGAAGCGGCCCGCGGCCAGATCACCCGGATCCCGGGGCGATGGCCGGACCTGGCCGTGCGCCGCGCAGTCGTACGCCCCCTCGCCGTACACGACCATCGAGGACGCGAAGACCAGCCGCGGTATGCCGTGGCGGCCCATGGCCTCCAGCAGCACCGCGGTGCCGGTGACGTTGACGTCAGCGTAGGCGGGCAGGTCGGACAGGTCCACGCCGAGCCCGACCAGGGCGGCCTGGTGGCAAACAGCGTCCACCCCGGCTAGCGCCTCGTCCACCGCGGCCGGGTCACGGACGTCACCGACGACCAGTTCGTCCGGGACATGGTCCGGCCTGCCGTTGTGGACGGCGGGCGTGAGGGAATCCAGGCCGCGGACTTCATGACCGGCGGCCTGCATGGTCTCGGCGATGTGCGATCCGATGAAGCCGGCCGCACCCGTAACTAGAACGCGCATGACTGAAGCCAACCACGTGATCAGCCCGGCCGGGACCGTGGCCGGCCACCCAGGCCAGAGCGTCACAGCTTCGTAAGGGCCGATCAGCCACTTTACGGACTTAAATCGCCTGCCGCGCAAGTACTGTCTGTCGCCATGGAAATCGATGTCGTCCTGCCGTGCCTCAACGAGGCAGGCGCACTTCCCTGGGTGCTGTCCCGGATGCCGTCCGGCTACCGGCCCATCGTCGCGGACAACGGCTCCACCGACGGCTCGGCGGGTATCGCCGCAGCCTACGGGGCGTACGTCGTGCCCGTCCCGCAGCGCGGTTTCGGCGCCGCTTGTCACGCCGGGCTGCTCGCGGCGAGCAGTGACGTCGTCTGCGTCATGGACGCTGACGCCTCCTTCGACCCCGGTGACCTGCCTACGGTGGCGGACCCGGTGGCGACCGGGCACGCCGACCTGATGCTGGGACGGCGGTCCGTACAGGGCAAGGGCGCCTGGCCGCTGCACGCCAGGATCGGGAACCGGGTGCTGGCCGCCGAACTGCGCCGCCGCATCGGTGTCCCGGTGCGGGATCTCGGTCCGATGCGCGCCGCCCGGCGGGAGGCCCTGCTGGCCCTGCCGATGTCGGACCGGCGGTTCGGCTACCCGCTGGAGATGGTGGTGCGCGCCGCGGAGGCGGGCTGGCGGATCGCCGAAACCGACGTGCCGTACTACCCGCGGACCGGGAAGTCGAAGGTCACCGGCACGCTCGGCGGCACGGTGCGGACCGTGCTGGACATGCGGCGGGTGCTCGCTTCCATCGCGGCCCCGGCCTCGTCATGGCAGGCCTCGTCGTGACCGGCACCATCAGCGCCAGCGACATCTACACGGGCAGGCACCGGCGGGACGGCGCCCTCGGCAGCCCTGGAGCGGCCATACCTGACGCGCCGGCCTGGAGCCGGGCGGGCCACCTGCTGGCGGCGCAGGTCGTGGTGATCGCCAAGGAGCCGCGGCCCGGGCGGGTGAAGACCCGGCTCACGCCGCCGTTCACGCCGCAGGAGGCGGCCGCCTTGGCGGAGGCGTCGCTGACCGACACGCTGGCGGCGGTAGCGGAGGTGACCGTCGCCCGCCGGGTGCTCGCCTTGGACGGCACGCCCGGGCGCTGGCTGCCGTCCGGTTTCGACGTGATCGGGCAGCGCGGCGCGGGTCTCGACGAACGCATCGCCTGGGCGCTCGCCGACACCCGGGTGACGCTGCCCCTGCCCGTGGTGCTGATCGGGATGGACACCCCGCAGGTGACGCCAGGCCTGCTGGCGGCGGCCATCGAGCCGCTGGTGTCCCGGACGGCGGACGCGACGTTCGGCATGGCCGAGGACGGCGGCTTCTGGCTGCTCGGCTTGCGCGAGGTCGATCCCGCCCTGATCCTCGGCGTCCCGATGTCGCAATCGGACACCGGACCCCGCCAGCTGGCCCGGTTGGAACAGGCCGGGCTCCGGGTCCGGATGCTGCCCGAACTGATGGACGTGGACACGGTCGCCGAAGCCGAGCGCATCGCCGCCATGACGCCAGGCTCCCGCTTCGCGGCCTGCATGGCCAGGCTCCGCCACGGTGCGGAGCAGGCCGTCGCGGCGGCGCGGTGAAGGCAGTTCCGCAGGTTCGGAACACGCTGGTAGCCGAGGGTGGTTAAATAGTCCTGGTTGCACGAAGTTCGTGTACGTGTCACAGCGCCTGCGAAATTCTGACCGCGGGCGTCTGCATTCCCGAACGCCCGGCCCGCAAGGGCAGTCCACATGGGCAGTGGTCGCAGCAACCCGGGGCACACGACCGTGGTTCCCGAAATCGTCTCAGTAGGAGAAGTACATGCCTCAGGGCACCGTGAAGTGGTTCAACTCGGACAAGGGCTATGGTTTCATCGCCCCGGACGACGGCTCGGCCGACGTCTTCGTCCACCACTCCACCATCAAGATCGACGGCTTCCGCACCCTTCAGGAGAACCAGCGGGTTGAGTACACCGCTGGGCGCGGCCCGAAGGGCCCGCAGGCGGAAGAAGTGCACCCGCTGTAACACGTCACGACACGAGCAACTGCGGGGCGGTCCTCCGGGACCGCCCCGCAGTGCTGTCCACGGGGGCACCCCCGTGGTGCCGCCCTAGGCCACCGGGCCGGTGACGGTGACGAGGCTGCCATAGGTGAGGTAGGGGTAAGCCCTCTCGGCCGCGTCCCACGGCAGCTCGACGCAACCCAGGCTCTGGTACCAGCCGTAGCTGCCCCGGCTGAACTCGTGCACCGCATCGCCGCCGTTGAAGTAGGACGCGTAGTACACCGGGTCGTCGTACTTGCTTCCGTCCGGATTCGTCCCCTTCATGTAGCTGAAGTAGTACTTCAGGTAGACGGGGAAGGTGCCGTCCGCGGTCGGGGAGGCCGGGATGCCGGTGTTGACCGGGCTCTCGAGCACCAGGCGGCCGTTGTGCCAGATCTTCAGGTTCTCCGGGGAGTACTGGCTGGCGAGCGCGTAGGTGTACCCGTTGGGGTTCTTCTGGCCCTTGGCCACTGCGGTGAACAGCCGCGACCAGACGGTGCTGCTCGCGCTCCCGTCCATGGTTAGGCCGTGCACCGACTCGAACGCCCGGACCGCGCCGTTGTCCAGGATGTTGTAGGAGCCCGCTTTCCACTGGTCCGTCAGGTTCCACGGGTAACCTGCCTGCCACTTGAAGGTCCCGGCGGGCGCCTTGTAAGCGGCGGAGAGTTCGGCCTTGGCGTTGGCCGGGCTGATCGCCGACTGAGACTTGGGCGTCCAGGTCAGTGGCAGGTACCCGAGCTGCGCGAGCAGCTCCTGCAGGCGCATGGTGCTGAGGGAGGCGGTGGTGAAGCTCTCGCTCAGGTTGGAGCCCAGCGTTCCGCCGTTGCCCGCGATTGCTCCCGCAGCGGACATCACGCCGGCCAGGCCACCTGGGATCTTCACCGTGACGCGGGTGTTCCCCAAGTACCCCACCGTGGGGGTGAAGACCGCGGAGTTGCCCTGGAGCGCCCAGCTGCCCGGGATCGAAGGCGACAGCGTGGGCATCGGTGAGCTAGCGGCCAGCGGCGCGGAGAACTGCACTCGGATGGGGTTGGTGCCGTTGACGCCCCGCGTGCCCGCGGCCGGGGTCATCGAGACCAGCTGCAGGCCGGCGGCGGGCTGCAGCGGCTTGGTGACGGCCGCGGGGGCGGCCGACGTCACCAGGGAGGCGTGGCTCCCCGGCGACGCGAACGCCACGACCGTGACACCGGCGCCGAGGACGAGCACGGCGCTGCCGGCGGTAAGAGCCGCGCCGCGCCTCTTCAACCCTCTGGAGCCACCGTCAGCCTTAGTTCGCCGCCAGATTCGTTTAGCTGCGGGAGTCCCGCCAGTCCCATCCAATGTCGGCTGTCTGCGGAACCATCCGGATCCCGACACGGTACCGTCCCCTCAACGTGATTTCAATTGGACAAAAAGTAAAGGCCGGACTCTCCAAGCGAGCAAGATCACTTAACGACTCCTCCTACACAGACGCGTACGCGTAGGAAAAGGTTGCCGACCGCGACCGAGGTCCGCTCGTCGGCGAAGGCCGCTAGCCCTGGCCTCAGTATGTTACCTTCAGTAATCATTTGAACACGCCTCGGTCGGGGTTCGGCTAGCGTAACCCAACCTTACCCAGCCGCCGGGACCGGCAAGCTGGGCGTCGCAGGCCCAGATGGCCCACGGCAAGCAGGCCCCGGTGGCCCACGGCAAGCCGGGCGCCGCAGGCCCAGGCGGCCCACTGCCCGGCGGAACCCGGAGTCGCGGCCCGCGGTGCTGCCCGGGCCGCCGCCGAACGGGCCGCGATCAGCCATCCCGCACGACACCCTGCTCATTCCCGCTGACCCGATCCCGCCGCCGCAGCGCTTATCAGCCGACCAATTCATAAACCGCCGATAATGGTCACCCGGGAAAATGCGCGGTGCCGTGCGAGCCGCTGGCCAGACAATATGACGACCCCGGTCGCGGGACTTGCCTGAAGCTAATTACCAGGCGCGCATTCCACCTGGAATACGGTGGCCTGCGGTCGCTTTCACCTGCGGGTACCACGGCCGCGCCGCTGAGTCGCCGCTGAGTCACCGCCAAGTCCTCAGCCGTTCCGCCGCACCCGGCCCCCGGTTGGCCTTCCGCCCCGCTGGCCAGCCAATACCGCCGTGACCTGCCGGGCGGGCTCCGGCGGGGGCGCCCGTGTAACCTCCCTGCAATATCTGCCGGTCACTGCGAGAGCCGTAATAACTACGGTCCGTCCCCAAGATCGGCTGGTCGGCGGGACCTTGCCGCCGGCTCGTCTATCACGGCGCAATCTCGGTCTACGTAGCCGTCCCTTCACCTGCGGCGTAAGGACTTAGCAATGAATTACCAAGGTTTCGGCGCCGCTTCAGCCGGAAAACCGGACAAATTGCGAATCTGGAGAATTACCTAATCTCGCCAACACCCCGGGTCTAGCGTGATCCACCGGGAGCGTCACAGCGGACATCCATGGAGGTGGATTGAATGCTCAGCGGGCATCGGTCCGCATGGCGCCGTCGCGGTCGTAACAGTCGCGCGGCGCGTCTTGCGGTCCCCCTCGCCATCCCGATGGCGATGGGCCTGAGTCTCGGGATCGTTCTCGCGGTCTCGGGAGGACACGTATCGAAGATCCAGCAGTCGGCCCTGGGCGCCTCGGCCAGTCCGTCAGCAAGCGCCTCGGCCGGGGCGGCCGCCGCGGCGGCGGCGGCGACGCCGACGGCCACGGCGGCGGCGGCGGCCGTGCCACCGGCGGCCAGCAACGCCAACGGAGCGCTTGCCAGGCGTCAGCTCGGTAACCTGGCGACGGTCCCGGTCGACGGAGCGGGCAACGCGATAAGCCTGAACCAGACGGCGGCGCAGGCGGCCGCGTCGATGAACTGCACCCTGACCGTGCCGGCCAACCCGCTGAGCGCGCAGGGCCTGGCCAGGGCGTGGCAGCTCGGTGACGGCTGCTCAATGGCGAACGCCGCCACCGAGGGCGCGTTCGTCGAGGCCACCATCCTGGCCCCGAACGGCCAGGTACAGGTGTACAACCCGCTGGTCATCACGGCGGGCACCACGCCGGCCGCCACCCCGGTGGCGCCGACGATCGCCCGCGGCTCGCAGGTGATCATCGACGTCGGCTTCAACGGCACCAACCTGGTTCTTCAGGGCCGGGGCGCCCGGCAGGGCAATTGCGTCGACGCGCTCGGCCAGTCCGTGATCGGCCAGGTGTCGGCGTGCAACGCGGTCAACTTCTACAACCTGGCCAACGCCGAGATCGCGCGCGGCACCCTGGCGGTCCCGCCGGCGGGCACCTCGCTCGACGGCCAGCCGTGCCAGACCGTGCGTGACTTCTCCGTGGTCGACCAGGACCAGAGCGACAACGTGATCACCTCGTACCTGATCAACGGCAACGGCCAGACCGCGCAGAACACGACGGCCAACGCGACGGCCATCGCCGGCGCCACCACCCTGGTCAACGGCAGCGACGATAAGCTGCTCGCCGCCTTCCTGGACCCGGCGAACGGGTGCACGGATTTCCACGCAACCGACCCGACCGATCCGACCGGTGCCTCAGGGTCGCAGGCGCTCAACGAGCTGAGCGCCCGCGTCAACCAGCAGGGGACGATCGCCGTGGTTCCGCCGAACGATGAGATGACCCTGGTCGGCGGCGCGTTCAGCATCGCCAAGACGAACGTCTACCGCTCGCTGGTGGACCAGCCGCTGCTGGCCGGCAACGTCAACGCGACGCAGGTCGCGATGGACTACTGCCAGAACCTGGTGAACATCCAGTCGGCCCGCAACCAGTCCGACATGACCAGGGAGGTGAACTTCGGCACCCCGGTCGCGGCGGTCGGCAACACCCTGGCGACCTTCATGGGCAACCGGCTCAGCATGTCGTTCGTCAACCTCGGCTGCGCCAACTTCGGCCTGGCCAACCCGGTGACCGTCACGCTTGACGGCAACCAGGTGGCCACCGCGGTTGCCTTCAACACCGCCCAGCAGGCGGCGAAGCTGCCGGCGGCGGCGACCCCGAGCGCCAGCGCCACGACCGGCACCGGCGGCCCCGGCGGCGGCACCCAGGGCCCGCCGGCCAGGCAGCACCGGGTGGGACACCGGTTCGACAACCCGTCCCGGATGTAACCAAGGGGGGCTGGGCTCCCTGAGCGCCAGCCCCGCCTGACCTGCACTCCATGGCGAAGGTGGCCCCGAGGAAACTCGGGGCCACCTTCGCCATGTTGTGCTATCCGGGGCGGCAAACCGGCCCCGTTCCCGCAATCGGTTGCGGTACGTGGCCGACGGCCTGCTGGCCTATCACGGGCCAATCTCGGCCCACTTAAATGCCCTCTGACCTGCGACGTAAGGACTTAGCAAGAAATTCCTCAGATTCCGAGACCAGTGCCGGTAAAACCTTAAAAAAACCTTACATGGCGCAAATCTTCTGAATTCCCTGATCTACCCAGCGTGCCGGGTCTACCGTGATCCACCGGGAGCGTCACAGGGGACATCCATGGAGGTGTATTGCATGCTCAGCGGGCATCGGACCGGATGGCGGCGTCGCGGCGGTAACAGTCGCGCGGCGCGTCTCGCGGTCCCCCTCGCCATCCCGATGGCGTTGGGCCTGACTCTCGGGATCGTTCTTGCGGTCTCGGGCGGTCACACCACGAAGATTGATCAATCGGCCCTAGGGGCGTCGGCCAGCCCGTCCACGGGCGCTTCTGCGATGGCCGCCCCGTCGGGGGCCGCGACCGCCGCCGCGCCAGCCGCGCCAGCCGCGGCGGCCGCGTCGGCGGCCAACGTCAACTGCGACATCATCGTCCCGGCGAACCCGCTGAGCGCGAAGGGCCTGGCGACGCCCTACCAGCTCACCGGCCCCGGCGGCACGTCGCCCGCCGCGTCCGGCTGCAACATGGCCAACGCGATCGCCCTGGGGGCGTTCGTCCAGGCCACCGTCCTGGACCCGCGCACGGGCAGGCTGTCGGTCTACAACCCGCTGGTCATCACGGCGGGCACCACGCCGGCCGTCGCGCCGGTGGTGCCGAAGCTGCCGCGGCACGCGATCGTCACCATCGACTTCGGGTTCAACGGCACGGACTTGACCCAGGTGGGCGCGACACCCAACGCACTGGCGCAGGGCAACTGCGTCAACGGCCTGGGATCGGTCTTCGGCCAGGTGTCGTTCTGCAACGGCATCAACTTCTTCAACACGGCGCTCACGCTTATGCGTGAGGGGCGGCTGTTCGTTCCCTTCGCCGGTAGGTCGGGAAAGCTCGTGCCGACGGCGGGCGCGCTCGGGACGGGCAACGCCTGCCCGACCGTCCGCAACTTCGACATGGTTGACCAAGACCAGAGCGACAACGTGACCACGGTTTACCTGCTTAACCCGACCACCGGTCGGACCGCGCAGGACACCGCGGCCAACGAGACCAACCTGACGGGCTCCCAGAAGCTGCTCAACGGCAGCGACAACGCCCTGATCGATGACTTCCTTGACCCGACGTTCGGGTGTACCACCTTCACGGCACCTGACCTGGGGAACAACAACACGCCCGCCACCTCGCAGGCGCTCGACGAACTCCTGGCCGCCAGGAACCAGCCGAGGATCGCCGCCCTGGTGCCGGAGAACGACGAGATGACGCTGGACGCCAACGGCCAGCTCGACCCGGCCAAGACCAACCTCTACCGTGCGGAGGTAGGCCAGGCGCCGATCAACGCGCAGAACAACAGGAACGACAGCCCGGCGATGTACTGCCAGAACCTGGTGAACATCCAGACCCCGTTCATAGCGGCTAACCAGGATCTTCTCGCCACAGGCGCGACACCGGTGCCGACGGTGGGGGAGAACCTGTTCCTCTTCCTGGCCAACCGGCTCAACATGTCCTTCTCCAACCTCGGCTGCCAGAACTTCGGCCTCACCAACCCGGTGACCGTCGTCCTGGACGGGGCAGGCGCGGCCATGTCGGCCACCTTGAACACCACCCCCCAGACGGCGAGTAACACCACCGGCCTGGGCGGCAACATGACCGGCACCGGCACCGGCACCGGTGGCGGAACGCAGATGGGCAACCCGCTTCCGGCCCAGCCGCTGGCGGGACAGACCGGATGGCGCAAGGGCCGTGCGCACCACCGGCTGATGGACCCGTCCGGCGAGTAGGGACGCGCAGGCGCGGCATACCTCCTAGTGCCGTTGCCTATCCAGGCTGCGGGGCGGCCCGGTCCACGACCGGGCCGCCCCGCAGCGGCCTATCCGGGCGGTTATCGTGGGAATGCAGGCAGCCGTGTTCGTCGGAGGTAGACGTGGTGAACTCTGTGTTCGTGGTGGACGCATGCCGGACGCCCATCGGCAAGGTCAAGGGCGCGCTCGCCGAGCTACGCCCCGATCACCTGGCCGCCGACGCCATCTCGGCGCTGATCGGGCGCAACCCGTGGCTGGACGTGACCGCGATCGAGGATGTCTACTGGGGCGCGGCCAACCAGGCCGGCGAGGACAACAGGAACGTCGCCCGGATGGCGGTGCTGCTGGCGGGGCTGCCGGTGGAGATACCCGGGGCCACCGTCAACCGGCTCTGCGGATCCGGGATGGAGGCGGTCTGCGACGCGGCGCGGACGATCGCGGCCGGCGACGCGGACGTCTGCCTGGCCGGCGGCTCGGAGTCGATGACCCGCGCGCCGTTCGTGCTCGGGCGTTCCGCCGACCCGTTCCCCCGGGCCATGGACCTGGCCGACACCAGGCTGGGCTGGCGGCTGGTGAGTCCGCGGATGAAGGAGATGTACCCGCCGATCACGCTGGGCGAGACGGCGGAGAACGTCGCCGCCAAGTACGGCATCACCCGGGAGCGCCAGGACGAATGGGCGCAGCGCAGCCACCAGCTGGCCGCCGCCGCGCGTGACGCCGGCCGCTTCGACGCCGAGACGGTGCCGGTCACCACCTCGCGCGGCGAGGTCAGGCACGACGAGGGGATCCACGGCGGCATCACGCTGGCGGACCTGGCCGCCAAGGCGCCGGCCTTCCGCAAGGGCGGCACGGTTACCGGCGGCAACTCCTCGCCGCTGAACGACGGCGCCGCCGCGCTGCTGCTCATGTCGGCGGACGCGGTGCGCCAGACCGGCGCGACGCCGCTGGCCCGCTACGTGGGCGCCGCGGCGGCCGGCGTGCACCCGGACTACATGGGGATCGGGCCGGTGCCCGCCATGCACCGGGCCCTGGGCCGGGCCGGCTGGCAGCTGGACGAGGTGGACCTGCTCGAGGTCAACGAGGCGTTCGCGGCGCAGTCGGTGGCGGTCGTGGACGAGCTCAAGACCGACCCGGACCGGGTCAACGTCAACGGCGGCGCGATCGCCATCGGGCATCCGCTCGGCTGCTCCGGCGCCCGGATCGTGACCACCCTGCTGCACGAGATGCGGCGGCGCGGCGCCGCCCGCGGGGCGGCCAGCATGTGCATCGGCGTGGGCCAGGGCATCGCCTCCCTGTGGGAAGCCGCCTGAACCACCGGCCTGAACCGCGGGCCTGGATCGCAAGCCGGGATCGCTACCCCAGGATGTTCGCCGAGCCGACGTTGTAGTTTCCGGTGGCGGAGGTCTGCAGCGGGGCGGTGGCGGTGTCCGCCGGCAGTGACGACGCCGAAACGAACGTGCTGCCCTGCGGTCCGGCCATCACGGCCTGGCCGAGCGCGCTGCCGTGCAGGTACTGCGACCAGGTCAGGAACCACTCGGTCCAGCCGTCGTCCCATTTGCCCGCCGCCGTGCTGTTGGTGACGGTGATGGGGTCGCCGGGGATGGACATGTTGTAGTAGGTCACCGCGGCGTCGGGCGGCAGGTTCACGCACCCGTGGCTGACGTTGGTAGTGCCCTGGTTCACGACCGACCAGGGGGCCGAGTGGTAGTAGTCGCCACTGAAGGTGAACCGGACCGCGTAGTTGACCAGCTCGTCGTAGTAGCCTGCGCTGCCAGGCGCGCCGCCGCCGATCATGCGGACCGGGTTGGCCTTCTCCACACTCAGGTAGGTGCCGTCCGGGGTGGGCAGGCTGGGCCGGCCGGTGCTGATCGGCCAGTCGTAGACGCGCTTGCCGTTGAGGTAGATCTGCGTCTGGTGGGTGGTGGTGCTGGCGACGGCGATCAGCGACCGGCCGATGTTGAACGACTGGGTCAGGTTGGCGGTCGCGTACACGTCCTTGGCGCCCTGCACGCCGTTCAGGCGGCCGCTGAAGCTGACCGTGGTGTTGGCCGGCCAGTAGTCGCGCGGCCGGAAGTACAGGTGCTCGTCGCCGTCCCAGTACCAGGCGCCGATCACCGGCTTGGACGTGGTGAGCTCGAGCGACCGCTCGACCGCCGCCTTGTTGGTGATCGGCGTGCTGAACGTCAGCATGATCGGCATGCCGACGCCGTAGGTCTGCTGGTACCCCTCGTAGATAATCGCCGAGAAGGTCCGGGCGGGCGTCAGCGTGCGGAAGGTGCTCGTCGAGGTGATCTTGGTGCCGCTGCTGTCGACGCCGGTGGCGGTCACCGTGTAGCTCTGTGACACGTCAAGCTGGCGCGCGCTGCTGTGCCAGGTCTTGCCGCCGTCGCTCAGGCTGCCGGACACAGCGTCGCCCGAGGTCCGCACTGTGACGTTGGTCACCTTACCCGTCTGGGCGGTGACGCTGATGCCCGCCGCGGGATCGACGCCGTGGCTCCCGTTCGACGGGGTGATCTTCAGCTCCGCCGCGAGCTCCGCCGCGCGCGCCTTGGCCGACGCGGAGGCCTGCGCCTGGGCCTGACCGGGGGAGAGGGCATGGCTGCTGCTGCACGCGGTGGCCAGCAGGCCGATCACCGCCGCTGCCGCGACGGTGGCGTACCGTCGCCCACGCCGTGCCGACTTGCGGTCTGTGCCACGCACGGTGACCCTCCTTGGCGCTCGTAGTCAGGGCTCGGGGCGCCGCCATGCCGATTCCCCACCGCATAGTACGTGGTGCTTACCCACGGGAGCGGGGCGGCTGACATGATGCGTCACTCGCCTATACAGACGCCAGAAACGTCCCAGCGGTTACGTCGTTCCGGTTGCCTCCGGCCGACCGCGTTCCCGCCGCAACCGGGACCTAGACCCCACGGCTGCCCAGGCGAGTGCGAGCACGGTGAGCATGATGATCACGTACTCCGGCCAGGCGCCGACCCGGTCCGCCAGCGTGCGGTAGCTCACCAGCGGCACCCGCGCGTCCAGGATCGCCTGCCGCCAGAGGCCGCTGTGCGCGATGAGCGCGCCGTCCGGCGCGATGATGGTGCTCTCGCCGGTGGTGGAGGCGTACACCACGGCGCGGTCGCTTTCGATGGCGCGGACCCTGGCCATCGCGGTCTGCTGCTCGGTCTCGCCCAGCTGGCCGTCGATCTCGAAGTCCGTGTCGTTGGACTGCACCGCGAGCAGGTTCGCCCCGGCCGCGACCTCGGATCGCACCAGGTCGTCGAAGCCCACCTCGTAGCAGATCACGTCGCCCAGCCTGATCTTCCCCACGTCGAAGACGACGGCCGAACGTCCCGAGGTGAAGTCGATCGGCTGCAGCGACGGAAGGGAACTGAAGCTGGAGATGATGCCGCGGAACGGGATGTACTCGCCGAACGGCACCAGCTGGCGCTTGACGTACGTCGTGGTCGGGCCGACGCCGGGCACCCAGAGCTGGCCGACGTTGCGCCTCGGGTCGTTCAGGACCTCGCCGACCAGGATCGGGCGGCCGACGGCGGCCGCCGCCGAGGCGAGCTCGGCGTAGATGTCGGGGTTCTGCCGCGGGTCCAGGCCGGTGGAGTTCTCCGGCCAGATCACCAGGGCGGGCGCGGGCCGCTGGCCGGCCTTGACCTGCGCGGCCAGCTTGAGCGTGGCCGCGACGTGGTTCTGCGTGACCTCGGTGTCGTTCAGCTGCTGCGACAGGTTCCTGGCCCGTGGCACGTCGCCCTGGATCGCGGCCACCTGGGCCGTCGGCGCGCCCCCGGTCGGGTCGACCGGCAGCAGGCCGCCCGCGAGGACCAGGCCCGCCGTCACCACCGCGGCCAGCGCCGGCCCCCAGCGGGGTCTGGAGGGACGGTCAGCCCCTCCCCCGGGGGGTACGGAGGGGCGGGCAGCCCCTCCCCGAAGGAGAACGGAGGGGCGGGCAGCCCCTCCCCGAAGGAGAACGGAGGGGCGGGCAGCCCCTCCCCGGGGGGGTACGGGGGGGCGGGCAGCCCCTCCCCGAGGGGGAACGGGGGGGCGGGCAGCCCCTCCCCGGGGGGGTACGGGGGGGCGGGCAGCCCCCCCGTGAGCAGGGGGGGTCTGGGGGGGATCGCTCCCCCCGAGATAACAGAGCGCCGCCCGCGCGATCATCGCGCCGGTCAGGGCGAGCAGGAAGGTGAGCAGCGGCGCGCCGCCCACCGCGACCCAGCGCACGTCCGGCGCGACCGACTGGCTCATCGCCAGCCGGCCCCAGGGAAAGGCGTAAGGCCACCGATCCCGCACCGCCTCGACGCACACCCACCAGCCCGCCACCGCGGCCGGCCAGAAGGGCAGCCGGAGCAGCAGCCGCTGGCCGACCGCGAGCACCGCGAAGATAAGCGCCAGCGCCCCGGCGAGCCCGAACCACGCGTACGAGGCCACGTTGACCAGCCAGGACAGCAGGGGCACGAACAGCGCGAGGCCGAACGCCAGCCCGCACCCGAACGAGCCCCGCAGGCTCCGCCCGGTCAGCGCGAGGACGAGGAGGGCGGGCCCGGCCACCGCCAGCGGCCAGGCGTCGATCGGGGGAAAGGAGGCATAGGTCGCCAGCCCGCCCGCCACCGAGACGAGCAGCGCCCACCAGGTACCGAACCCGCCCCAATCCCCGGCGCGGCCGGTCCGCGCGCCGGAGGCGGGAACGGCCTGGGCCGAGATCACTGTGTTTCCACGCTCGCTCGCCTCCGGGGGCGCCTTCAGGCGCCGCCTTGCTTGTCTGGCCGCCTGTGGCGGCGGGCCCTCGTCGCTCGTCCCTCGCTCCTCAGTCCAGGACGGCACCGCGCCCCCTTTGGCTCGCTCACGCTGGCAGCCTAACCGGCTGGCTGCGCACTCGTCACGCCAGCTGGGTTCGGCCCTCGCTCGCCAGGTCGCCGCCCAGGCCGGGACCGGCGGCGGCTAGGGCAACGGCACTGGCCGCGGGAACGGCGGCGGATCCGGCGGCATCGGGACTGGTGGCAGCGGGACTGGACGTGGGCCCGCTGGGAATCTGCCTGGACGTATAGTCTCCGAGCAGCTCAAAATACTCTGGGCGGGGGATGCCAGGGGGGCTTCCCCCCGTGGACAGCACCGTCAAGCAAACGGCCTTACCGGCCGAGCGAGGGAGCCTGGAGTTGAGTAGGCGCGGGTGGCTGCTGTTCGCCGCGATGGGCGTGATCTGGGGGATCCCCTATCTGCTCATCAAGGTGGCGGACGGCGGCGTCTCGGTGCCGGTGCTGGTCTGCACCCGGGTCGCGCTCGGCTCGCTGTTGCTGCTGCCCGCGGCCATCCGCGGGGGTTACCTGCGCGCGCTGAAGGGGTACTGGCCCTGGCTGGCCGCGTTCACCGCGTTCGAGATCGTCGGGCCGTTCGCGCTGCTCTCCAGCGCCGAGAAGCGCTTGCCCAGCTCCACCAGCGGCCTGCTCATCGCGGCGGTGCCCATCTTCAGCGCGCTGCTGGCCTGGCTGACCCGCGGCGGCGACCGGCTGACGCTGATCCGCTGGGTCGGCCTGGCGATCGGCCTGGGCGGCGTCGCCCTGCTGGCCGGCCCAGGGGCCGGTCATGGTGACACGCTGCCGGTCATCGAGGTGCTGCTCACCGCGCTCGGCTACGCCATCGGGCCGCTGATCGCCAACCGCAAGCTAGCGGACCTGCCACCGGTCGCGGTCAACGCCGTCTGCCTGGGCGCGGCCGCGCTCGTCTACGCGCCGTTCGCCGCGCTGACCTGGCCGCGTTCGGTGCCGTCCGTCCAGGTGCTCCTGGCCCTGGCCGGCCTCGGGGTGATCTGCACCGCGGCCGCCTTCCTGGTTTTCTTCCGGCTGATCGCCGAGGTCGGCCCGGCCCGCGCCACCGTCATCACCTACGTCAACCCGGCCGTCGCGGTCGCCCTCGGCGTCATCGTCCTGGGCGAGCACCTGACCCCGGCCATCGGCGTAGCGTTCATCCTGATCCTCGGCGGCTCCATACTGGCCACGCGCGCGGGTTCGGCCAGGAGTGCGCCCCCGTCAGTGGGGCATGAGGTGGCGGAGGATGGTGATACCAGCTCCGTTCGGACTAATTTAGGTCTTAATGATCCCGAACGGTCTGGGTGGTCCGCCGCGGTCATGATCTGCGGGGTCTCCGGGGGAAGGACAGATGAGCCAGACTGCCGTCGCTGATGCCGGGAGCCCTGGCCTGCGGCTGTCCAGCGCGCGGGGCCGGTGGGTGGTGTCCGCCACCGTGCTCGGCTCGGGCATGGCCGCCCTCGACGCGACCGTGGTGGGCATCGCCCTGCCGGCCATCGGGCGGGATTTCCACGCCGGCGTGTCCAGCCTGCAGTGGGTGGTGGACGCCTACACGCTGACCCTGGCCGGGCTGCTGCTGCTCGGCGGGACGCTGGGGGACAGTTACGGGCGGCGCAAGATGTTCGTGGTCGGCACGGTCTGGTTCGCGATCGCGTCGCTGCTGTGCGGGCTGGCCCCGAACGTCGCGGTGCTCATCGCGGCCCGGGCCCTGCAGGGCGTCGGCGGGGCGCTGCTGACCCCCGGCAGCCTGGCCATCCTGCAGGCGTCCTTCGCCGAAGAGGACCGCGGGGCCGCCATCGGCGCCTGGTCGGGTCTTGGCGGCGTGGCCACCGCGGCGGGCCCGCTGCTCGGCGGGTTGCTGATCAGCGCGGTGCCACACGGCTGGCGGCTGGTGTTCGCCATCAACCTGCCGGTGGCGGCGGCGGTGGTGGCCATCGCCGCCCGGCGCGTGCCCGAGACGAAGTCGCCGGGGCCCGTGCCGCGGCTGGACATCAAGGGTGCCGTCTGCATCAGCGGCGCGCTGGCCGGGATCACCTACGGGCTGATCGCGGCGTCCTCGTACGGGTGGGGGTCGGTGGCGGTGCTGGTGCCGCTGGCCGCGGGAGCGGTGCTGCTCGGCTTGTTCATCGGAGTCGAGGCGAAGGAGTCGCAGCCCATGCTGCCGCTCAGGTTGTTCGCGTCCCGGCAGTTCTCCGCGGCCAACGCGGTGACGTTCGTCGTCTACGCGGCGCTGGGCGGCCTGTTGTTCCTGGTCCCCACGGTGCTGCAGGTGGTCCACGGTTACAGCCCGCTCGCGTCGGGCACGGCCCTGCTGCCGGTGACCGTCATCATGCTTGTGCTCTCCTCCCGGTCCGGGAAACTCGCCGCCCGGATCGGGCCGCGGCTGCAGATGTCGGTGGGGCCGCTGGTGATCGCCGCGTCGCTGGTCTTGTTCGGGCGGATCGGGGGATCCGGCGACTACCTGACCGCCGTGCTGCCCGCGGCGGTGGTGTTCGGGTTCGGGGTGGCGATCATGGTGGCGCCGCTGACCGCCACCGCCCTGGCCGCGGCCCCGGCGGACCACGCGGGCGTCGCCTCCGCGGTCAACAACGACGTGGCCCGGGCGGCCGGGCTGATCGCGGTGGCGGTCCTGCCGGCCCTGGCGGGCATCACCGGGACCAGTTACCTGCACCCGGCCGCGCTGGCTCACGGGTTCAAGACGGCAGCGCTAATCGCGGCGGTATTCTGTGCTGCCGGAGGCGTGCTGGCCGCGGTCACTATCCGCAATCCGTCCAAGGCTGTGTGTGCCGAAACGACGCCGCAGGATTTCAGCTGCGGCCTGGAAGCCACGCTACTGCGTAGCCTGGAACAGGCAAAGGTCACCAACGTAGGGGATAAGCAATGACTGCTGACGGCACCCTCGCCACCGAAGCCGATGCGCTCAAGGCGGTGGAAGAGGCCGCGCGGGCCGCTCGCGACACGGCCGCCGATCTGGCCGACGTCCCGGACGGGCGTCTGGACGACGCGCTGCGGGGGATCGCCGACGAGCTGGGCCGCCAGGCCGGCCCGGTACTCGCGGCCAACGAGGCGGATGTCGCGGCCGCGCGGGCCGACGGCATCACCGGCGCGCTGCTCGACCGGCTGCGCCTGGACGACGCGCGGCTCGAGGCCATCGCCGGCCAGCTCCGTGCGCTGGCCCGGGTAAGCGCCGAACCCTCGCGGCGGACGGTCAGGGAGCTTCCCGGCGGCCTGCTGCTCGAAGAGCGCCGCAGGCCGGTCGGGGTGATCGGGGCCAACTTCGAGGCCCGGCCGAACGTGGTGGTGGACATCGCCTCGCAATTCGTCAAGTCACGCAACGCGGGCGTGCTGCGGACGGGCTCGGCCGCCATCCGTTCGGCCATCGCGCTGGCGGACGAGGTCCTGGCGCCCGCTCTCGGCGCGGCCGGGCTCGACCCGGCCATGATCCAGCTGGTCCGCTTTCCCGGGCAGTCCGCCGCCCGGGCCCTGGTCAGCCAGCCCGGCCTGATCCCGCTGGTGATCCTGCGCGGCAGCGGGGACAGCACCCGCTCGCTGGCCGCCGAGGCGGCCAGGCACGGGGTACGCACCATGGCCCACGCCGACGGCGGCGCGGTCATGTACGTCGACGCCGGCGCCGACCCGACCATGGCGGAACGGCTGATCGAGGCCAGCCTGGACCGGCTCGGCGTGTGCAACCGGCTCAACCTGCTGCTGGTGCACCGGTCGTTGTGGGAGGACATGCTGCCGCGGATCCGCGCGGTGCTCGGCCGGCTGGGGGTGGCCGTGTCGCTGCCGCCGCACGCTCACCCGCTCGGTCACGAGTGGGCGCTGGATCCGGGGCGTGAGGCGACCGTGACCGTGGCCCCGGCCGACGGGCCGCGTGCCGCGGCCGTGCTGGCCAACGAGGAGACCTCGGGCCTGGCCGCGGCCATCGTCACCCAGGACCCGGCCGTGGCGGCCGAGTTCCTCGGCGTGTACGCGGGCACCGGCGCGTTCTGGAACTCCACCACCCGCCTGCTGGACGGCTTCAAGCTGTTCTCGGTGCCCGAGACCGGGATCAACATCGACGCGGTGCCCGGCCCGCGCGGGCCGGTGACCTTCCGCGACCTGCACCTGCGCCAGTTCGTGGTCACCCCGGTGACGCCCTAGCCGACCATGACCAGGTCGGGATGGCCGGTATCACCCGCGACGAGCTGAGCCGGGATTCCCAGGCACATACCTATATCTCTCTCAGCCGGCTTCGTGGGCCGGCACCGGCTCGTAGGTGATCGATTCGAGCGTCATCTCCTCGCCGCCGGTGATGTCGACGTCCTCGCCGCCGCAGCGCGGGCAGGTGGCCAGCACATCGCTGGTCTCCGCGACCAGGCCGCAGTCCCGGCAGGTCATCGTGGCCGGCACCGTGACCAGCTCGACCGTGGCGCCGGCCGCCTCGGTACCCTCGGCGACGAAGGTGAACGCCTGGGACATGGATTCCTGATCGACGGCGTGCCGCACACCGAACCGGACCCGGATCCCGGCCACCTTCCGGCCGTCGGCGCGCTGGCGCACCGTGGCCAGCACGCCTTCAGCCAAACCGTACTCGTGCATTCCGCTCCCGTTGCCTGTTACGCCGCTTGCCTGTTACGCCGCGCGGCGGCCTTGGCGCCGCTCGATGAGCTCGTCGACCACCGTGCTGAGCAGGGCCGACCGGCGGCTGCCCGACTTGGTCCCCATCCGGTCCATGGCCGGGGCGGCCGCCGCCTCGAACGCGGTCAGGCCCTCGCTCAAGAGCCGCTTGGTCTCCGGCGACGCCCATATCGCCTGGGCCGAGTCCAGCGCATGCTGCATGCCCTGTCGTCCCTGGCGGGTGCCCACCAAGTAACCGACCACGAAGCCGATCACTACTTCCACGCCTCTCACATCCTCTCCGGCGTGCGTAGCCCTTACATTTCACGAAGTTCGAGATAACGCTTGATGTCCGGCAGCGAGTCGATCACCAGCGCCAGTACGGCGGCGATGACGGCCGCCTTGATTAGCCTGCTCAGCATCCCTGCACCTCCTCCCGGGGCTCAGACGTCACTGTCTCGGGCTGCTTGACCTGGGTTACTCCGCTCCCACTTCCTCCGGCTGACCGCCCGCGGTCGCCGGGCTGTCCCCGGCCACGCTGGCGAGGATCTCTTCCACCGTCCGCACTGCGTGCGGCAGGGCCTGGCGGACCGGTTCGGACAGGCCCATCCCGGCGCTGACGTCGGCCGGCTCGCAGGCCACCAGCAGGCTCCGCCCGGGCCGGCCGCCGAGCGAGGCGAGCAGCGCGAAGATGGCGTCCGGCGTCAGGTCGTGCGCGTCCATGACCGGGCCGGCCGTCGGGTCGGGCTCCGGCACCTCGACCTCAAGGACGGTGACGGTGCCGGGCTTCTCGCCGCGAGGCGCCGCGTCCACCAGGACGAACAGGTCACAGCCGTCGAGCAGGTCATAGGCCAGATGGACGCCGCGGATGCCGAAGTCACGGATCTGCACGCCGTCCGGCACCGGACGTTCGGCCAGCAGCCTGATCACCTCGCAGCCGAAGGCGTCGTCGCTCAGGAACACGTTGCCCACGCCCGCCACCAGCGTCCGCCCGGTCATGAGCTGCCCCCCGCCGGCGCCTCGCCAGGCTCCACCTCGTCGGTGCTGAAGTACAGGAAGCGCCCGTGCGCGATCCGCAGGTCCTCGTCGGGCTGGCCGGCCAGCGACACGGCCAGGTACGGGTTGTCATCCACGTCGTACAGGACGGCCTGGACCTCGGCGAGACGCCCGACCAGGAACATGTCCTGCGCGTCGGCGCGGCGCGCCCCCGGCCGCAGCCGCACCAGGCTGCCGCGGCTGATCTGCTGGCCGTTGATGGTCACGGTGTCGGTGTCCGGCGACACCGAGGCATCCGCTTCCGGGTCCCACCAGGGGGCCGCCTGCTCGGCGCCCGAGTGGTCCGCGCCGCCTGGCTGGCCGGCGGCCGGGCGCAGCGAGCGGATGGTGCCGTGCAGCCGCGCCATGGTCTCGGCGTCCATCGACTCGACCCGGTCCAGCAGCGCGGCCGCCCGCGGGTCGGTGGCCCGGGCCTCGGCCTTCTCCTCGTCGGAGAGCGCGAGGGTGCGCAGCGTGAGTATCTCGTCGATCTCGGTGCCGTCATAAAGCTCGCCGGGGCTCTCCGCGGCGAGTTCCGGGTGGTCGTACAGGATGATCGGCGAGGACAGCACGACCTGGCGACCGCCGCCGGGGTCAGCCAGCACCGGCCAGCCGCCCTCGTTCTGGCACTCGGCCACGGCCGGCCGCGCCCAGATCGGCGGGTCGGTCATCGAGATGAACTCCCCGCCGGAAACGCTGATGATCGTGTGCGCCGCGATCAGCGCCGACGGGAGCGCGTCCTCCCGGCGTTGCGGCACCGGGCTGACCGCGGTCCGGTTCTCGACCCGGACCTCGAGCCGGACCGCACGCCAGGGGCCGGGGACTTCGATCGCCCGCACCGAAACCGCTCCGGCCAGCGGCTCCCGGCGGCGGACCGCGTACCTGGGGCCGGTGCCGTGCGGGCCGTCCGGCTCGTCGAGCGGCTCGCGCTCCTGTCCGCCGGGGATGGCGAACTCCTCGACCACGCCGTCGGAAAGGAGCGCGGCGGCATCCGCGGTGACCTCGATCTCCCGCTCCACTGCCTCGTCCCAGCCCTGGCCGGATCCCTCGGTGGTGCGCCGCTGGACCTGCAGGAACCGCAGCAGGACCCGGACGACGGGTTGCCCGGTGTGCGTCAGCACGCACTCGGCCTGGGTGAACGTGCGCTCGGAGGGGTCGGTGGCCGCGTACCCGGGTGCCATCACCACGCCGAACTGCCAGCGGCTCTGGTTCTTCTGCGACGACGCCCGGTACGGGTACAGGATGTAGCCCTCGTACAAAACGGCGTCGGCGATGCTCCGCACGGCGTCGAGGTTCATGGTGGCCTGATCCCCGTTCATGGCTGCCTCGCCTGGGCCTCCGCCGGGCCGTCGGGGTCCGCCGCCGCCGGTTCACCGGGCCCGCCCGCCGCGGCCAGCAGCGCGTTGAAGGTGGCGTCCCAGGTGGGCAGGGCGTACCGCGCCTTGTACCCGGCCAGCGCGTCCAGCGTCTCCCGGCTGCAGCGCAGCCACGCGCTGCCGGGGAAGTGCGCCTCGACGAGGTCGCGCCAGATGGTGACCGGCATCCGGTAGGAGGCCTCGGCGCTCCACGGCACCAGCTCGACCGAGAATCCCGTCTCGGTCGCGACGAAGACGGTGCCGCTGAACAGCATCAGCAGCGGGATCGTGCCGTCATCCAGGCCCTGCAGGTAGCGGGCCGAGGCCACCTCCAGGTCGTAGGTGCACGGCACCGGAAGGTCGATCTCGGTTACGTCGCTGAACGAGGGGACCATCGCCGTCACCGTGGCGAGCTGGATCGGCTTGACCGTGTCGGCCCAGCGGGAGGTGTCGCCGAACAGGTCGTGCAGCCGCTCGGCTTCGGTGGCCGAGTACCGGCGCCGGTGCGGCTCGATGCGGATCTGGCAGCGCAGGGCGATCGCGTGTATCCGCACGCCGGACCGCTCGGTGATGGCCAGCTGGAACGACAGCGTGGGCGTCACGGCGAACCGGTCCGCGCTCGCGCCGGTACAGCCGAAGATCAGGTCCGCCATGTCAGTGCTCCCGCTCCAGGACGACGGCCCGCCGGCGCAGGCCTTCCAGGAACCCGGCCAGTGCGGCGCGGGCCTCCGCTCCGCCGTCGAACCCCTGCCAGAGCATCCGCAGCTTGCCGACCAGCGAGTAGCACTCGTCGATCGGGATCAGGAAGACCTCACGGCCCTTTTCCGGGGGGGTTCGGGGGGTCCAAGGGGGGTTCGGGGGGATGGGTCCCCCCGAGCGGGGGGGTCTGGGGGGGTCGTCCCCCCGAGGCCAGCACCGCGGTTCACGAAGATGGCCTCGACGTCGGGCGCCATCTCCCCGAGCAGCGGGTGCGCGGCCGCGAGCCGGTCCCAGGCCGCCAGGTCGAGCTCGCACTCGGTCACCCCGCCCGGGCTCGGGTAACCCGCCACCACTCGGCCCAGGGCCGAGTTAAAGAAGAAGAAGGCCATGGCGACGGGGATCTGCAGCTCGTTCCAGTCCGCGTCGGTCAGCGGTCGGTCCGGGTCGTGGCGGACGTTCTCGGGCACGGCACGGTACCGGCCCCCCGCCGCCCCCTCGTGGGTGAACAGCAGGTAGCACGCACGGCAGGCGCAGGCCAGCGACCGCTTCTCGATGTCCACCAGGTGCCCGTGCCGGCCGGTAAGGACCTCGCTGCACATTTCGCACCGTTCGGCTTCGGCCGCTGCGCCCTGGCCGGCGCTCGGGCCAGGCTTCTCGTCCCGGACGCCGGCCGCGGCGCGCGCCGGGATCGGGGCCGGGGTCTGGGCCGGGGGCGGGGGCGGGCTGTCGGGCCGCTTCACGAAACGGCGAAGCCCGGTAAGCCCCGGTGTCCCGGGAGTTCCATTCGTCACCGGGCCCCCTGGATCCCCGCGGGACGCCGGCCGATCTGCAGCAGCGGCAGTTCCGCGGGCGCCTCGGTCACCTCGATGGCGACCGCGGCCGCCTCCGGCGCGGCCCCGGCCACCGCCTGCTCGATGACCGTCTGGATCGTGGCCGCCGTGGACTGGCAGCCGCCAGCCGTGCGCTCCAGGCGCAGGTGGACGACGCCCTGGTCGTCGAGACCTTGGTACTCGATCTCGCCGGCGCGCGCGCCTAGCTGGGGCAGGACCTCCTCGATGGCGCGCCGGATGCGGGTGCTGGTGTCGAGCGGGTGCAGGTCGTGCACCAACAGCAGGCTCTCCACCAGCGGATCCGCCACCATCTTCGGCATCAGTCGCGGCCTGGCCTCGTCCTCGCCGAGGATCTCGGTTATCCGGGCCAGCCCGGCGCCGTACAGCTCCACCAGGCAGCTCACCAGCTCCTCGGCGATGGCCGCGACCTGCGGCCCGGCATGTGATCTCAGCTCGGCGAGCAGCTCCTCGACCCGCTCGCCTGCCGCCTGCGCATCATGGCCCGCGGCCATTTGGCCCTCCCTGGAGTTGGCTCTAGCGCCCGGTAACGGATCTTTCATGCCGGACCGCAGCCGGGTTCACATCGCGAGCGTCACGCCGGTCGGCGAGTGCGCGGTCTTGAGCACCTTGCCGCCGCCCAGGTACATGTGCACACCGCAGGGCAGGCACGGGTCGAAGCTGCGCACCGCCCGCATGATGTCGATGCCCTTGAAGTTGTCCGGCGAGTTCTCCTCGAAGATCGGCGTGTTCTGCACCGCGTCCTCGTACGGTCCGGGCGTCCCGTAGGTGTCCCGTACGCTACCGTTCCACGGCGTCGGCGGGTACGGGTGGTAGTTCGCGATCTTCCCGTCCCTGATCACCATGTGGTGCGACAGCACGCCGCGGACCGCCTCGGTGAAGCCGCAGCTGAACGCGTCCTGGGGCACGTTGAACGACTCCCAGGTCTTGGTCCGGCCGGCCCGGATCTCGGCGAGCGCCTGCTCGACGAAGTACAGCGCCACGCCGGCGGAGTAGGCCTGGAAGTAGGTCCGGGCCCGGTCCCGCTCGATCGCGTTGGACAGCGGCTGGCCCTGCTTGTCCACCGGGATCTTCCACTCGAAGGTCTTTTCCGGCCGGGACATGGTCCTCGGCAGGTTGATCTTCACGCTGTGACCGGTGGACTGGACGTAGCCGCAGTCGACCAGGCCGGCCAGCGCGGTCGCCCACAGCCGGGCGATCGGGCCGCCGCCGGTGTCCAGCGGCAGGAAGTCCTTGCCGTCGAACCAGCGCGGGGACATGGTCCAGCTGTACTTGTCGTCGAAGTCGCGCTTGGCCGGCCGCGGGATCGTGTGCTGGTTCCACGGGTGGCGCCGGTCGACCGGGTTGCCCAGCTCGTCGTGGGTGACGAACATTTCCTTGTCTTCCCAGTCCTCGTAGAACGAGTGACCGAGCAGGATCCGGATGCCCAGGTTGATGTCGACCAGGCTGGTCGTGACCAGCTTGCCGTCGACCACCACGCCGGGCGTGACGAACATCTTGCGGCCCCAGTCGGCCATGTTCCGGTAGGTGAAGTCACAGTACTCGGGGTTGTTCAGGCTGCCCCAGCAGCCGAGCAGCACCCGCCGCCTGCCGACTTCCTCGTATCCGGGCAGCGCCTCGTAGAAGAAGTCGAACAGGTCGTCGTGCATCGGCACGACCCGCTTCATGAACTCCACGTAGCGCATCAGCCGGGTCAGGTAGTCGGTGAACAGCTGTACCGTCGCCACCGTGCCCACGCCACCGGGGTACAGCGTGGAGGGGTGTACGTGACGCCCTTCCATCAGGCAGAACATCTCCCGGGTGGACCGGCTGACCTGGAGCGCCTCGCGGTAGAACTCGCCCTCGAGCGGGTTCAGCGAGCGCATGATGTCGCCGATGGTGCGGTAGCCGTGCTCGCCCGCGTGCGGCGCCTCGGTGTGGTTCGCCAGCTCGAGCACGCCGGGGTTGGTCTCGGCCACCATCTTCTCGCAGAAGTCGACCCCGACCAGGTTCTCCTGGAAGATGTTGTGGTCGAACATGTACTCCGCGGCCTCGCCCAGGTTGATGATCCACTCGCCCAGGTGCGGCGGGCGGACCCCGTAGGCCATGTTCTGGTTGTAGACCGAACAGGTGGCGTGGTTGTCGCCGCAGATCCCGCAGATCCGGCTGGTGATGAAGTGCGCGTCGCGCGGGTCCTTGCCCTTCATGAAGATGCTGTAGCCGCGGAAGATCGAGGAGGTGCTGTGGCACTCCGCGACCCGCTTGGCCTTGAAGTCGATCTTGGTATAAATGCCGAGGCTGCCGACGATCCTGGTGATGGGATCCCAGGTCATCTCGGTGAGCTGGCTCTGCTCGGCGTCCTGGGCTTCGTTTTCCACGGTTGTCATCGAGTCACCATGTCTTCTCGTAGCCGGTGCGGAGTTCGGAGCCCTTCACACGCCACCTCGGTTCCTTGTCCGCGGTGCGGGCGGTGAAGCCGCGGAGGGTACGGATAACCGTGCCGTACATGCCGCTGGCCGTCGTCGATACGCGCGCTCCCGGGGGTTCGTCCATGAACGGCATGAACTTGTCGGGGAAGCCCGGCATGGTGCAGGCGATGCAGATACCGCCGACGTTCGGGCAGCCGCCCACGCCGTTGATCCAGCCGCGCTTGGGCACGTTGCACTTCACGACCGGACCCCAGCAGCCCAGCTTGACCAGGCACTTGGCCGAGCCGTACTCGTTGGCGAAGTCGCCTTCCTCGTAGTAGCCGGCCCGGTCGCAGCCCTGGTGCACGGTGGCCTCGAACAGCCACTTCGGCCGCAGCGCCTCATCCAGCGGGATCATCGGCGCCTGCCCGGCCACCTGGTAGAGCAGGTAGAGGATGGTCTCGGACAGGTTGTCCGGCTGGATCGGGCAGCCGGGTACGCACACGATCGGCAGGCCCGCCTTGGACTTGTAGTCCCAGCCCAGGTAGTCCGGTACGCCCATGGCCCCGGTCGGGTTGCCCGCCATCGCGTGGATGCCGCCGTAGGTGGCGCAGGTGCCCACCGCGAGGATCGCCGTGGCTTTGGGGGCCAGCCGGTCGAGCCATTCGTTGGTGGTCATCGGCTGGCCCGTCGCCGGGTTGTTGCCGAAGCCGCACCAGTAACCTTCGGACTTGATCGCCTCGTTCGGGATGGATCCCTCGACCACCAGCACGAACGGGTCGAGCTCACCCCGGTCGGCCTTGTGCCACCACTCGATGAAGTTGTCGGCGCCCTGCTCAGGGCCGCATTCGAAGTCAATCAGCGGCCAGTGCACGGCCACCTTGGGCAGGCCCGGCAACGCGCCGAGCGCGATCTCCTCGATGCTGGGCTGGGTCGCGGCGGTCAGTGCCACCGAGTCCCCGTCACAGCCGAGGCCCCCATTCATCCAGAGGATATGTACGACTGGCTCCTCCGCGGCCTGGGTCATAGCGCCACCCCTTCGTGTGAGCGTCCCGTAGGCACGGGCGCCCTGGTCTGGTCACGCGCGAGCGGGAAGCAAGGCGTCGAGATCCCGGGCCAGGCCGACTGATCTCGCGCCCGCGCCAGGATCGCGCCGGTGCATGTTGCGGCCCCAAGCCAGCCGTGCGCCGGCACGGCCGGAAGTGGGGAGCGCGGTTCCGCTGGGCCACGCGAGACCGTTCTCGGCGTGCCTCAGTAGGACGCCGGCGAGATGCGCCGGCCGCTGACCGCTCATCACATGCTCACAATAGGCCGGCAGATGGCAACCAAGCCATCACCGGTTCTGACAGACTATTCCTGTCCAGGTGAGATCTGCAAGACACAACAGTCGCCTTACTGGACACATATGTCTATTGGTTCCGGCTCGTCGTGCGGGACGATTTACACGTACCCTCATTGTCATACCCGGTGACTGCGCGCGCCGGGGCGGTTTAACCGTGATCAGCGCGAACCGGAGGGCGGCGATGGAGAGGCCAGCCGACTTGATCAGCGACAACATCGAGGTAGTACCCGTCGTGGTCTTGTCGCAGACGTTTCCTGCACGCCCGTCTTCCATCCCGGATGTTCGCGATTTCGTCAAGCGCTGCCTGGCGCAGTCCCCGCTGTCCGAGGAGGACAACCGCGAGGTAGGCGAGACCGTGGCCCACGCCCTGCTCGAGGCGGCGGGCCCGGACGGCGCGATCAACGTATCCTTCCGCATCTTCCCCGACCACGTCGAGGTCGACGTGCTCCGCTCCGGCGCCCAGGTCGGCACGCCCGCGGGCCTGGACGCCCTGGCCTCGCTGCTCAAGTCCCAGGCGGCGGGCATGGGAGCCGCTGCGGTCGGCCGGGACGGGCCCCTCACCCCGCAGAACGGGTCCGACGAGACGGCGTTCGCCGACTGGATGGCCGGCGTGCTACGCCGCGAGGGGATGACCATGGAGGCGGCCGCCCGTCAGCTCGGGGTCTCGGTGAAGACGGTCAGCCGCTGGGTCGGCGGTGCCACCGAACCCCGGCTACGTGATCTGCGCCGGATCCGCGAACTGTTCGGCGATTTCCCGCTGCCCTGACAAGCTATCCGGCGATTTCCCGCTGCTCCGATCTGCGGTTCCGCACTGTTCCGATCCGCGCTCCACCACCGGGCGGCTGACCGTCAGCTTGACCTCGGCGTCATCTGAGACTGCGCAATGCTCGCGAAAGCCGCATATCTCCGGGACGCCGAACGTTGGCGACATGCGGCGCCGCATCGAAACCAGTAGTGGACCTTTTCCCGCCTGACCCCGTACGGTTGGCCCGTGACCGCATACACAGGCGATTTCCGGCTCGGGCCGGACACGGGGCGCGTCGTCCTCAAGACGGGCCGGGCCGGGCTGGCCGCCAAGGCCGGCCATGACCTCACCATCGAGGTAACCCGGTGGTCGGCGCGGGTCGAGGTGCCTGCCGACGAAGACGGCGGCGTGACCGCAGCTACGGTCACCGCCGAACTCGACCTGGGCTCGCTGGAGGTCCGCGAGGGGACAGGTGGCGCCAAGCCGCTCACCGACGGGGACCGCGGCCAGATCAAGAAGCAGATGGAGAACATCCTGGGCGGGGCCACCGCCAGTTTCGCCTCGTCGCGGATCATTGCCTCCGGGGCCAGCGGCGGCGCGATCGAGGGGACGGTCACCCTGAACGGGAAGACACAGCCGGCCCGGCTGCAGGTGACCACGCCAGGGCCTGGCCGGTACAGGGGGACCGCCACGGTGGTCCAGTCCGCGTTCGGGGTCAAGCCGTACACGGGCTTCTTCGGCGCGCTCAAGCTTCGCGACGAGGTCGGGGTGGAGTTCGAGGCGGACTTGTCCAGGGCACAAGCCGCCGGGTAACGCCGAACCCGCACGAAGTTCCTGGTCATCTAGGAGCTCAAGCTGTTCTTGGTGTCCCGGCAGGCACGACGGATCCGAGGACCTTTGGCCTTAGCTTTATTTAGCTGATCCAGTCGACAATGCACCAATGCCCGCAGGATTGGCAGTGGGCAAATCCCGGCCCCGAGGTTTTAGTCATGCATACTCGCTCCCAGTTGCACCGGCGGCGCTCTGTCCTCGCGCGAGCATGGGATCTGCATATTCCGGCGATCTGCGACAAACGCCCGACGAACGCGGAGCGGACAGGCGTGCGGACCGAGATCGTGGCGAGCTGGGAGCGCTCCGCCGCGTACATCATGCCCGAGGTCGCCGAGGCGCCTCTCGCCGACGTCGATGAAACGCGGAATGCCTTCCAGACGAGCCCGCTGTCCGCCGCCGTGCGGCAGCTTGAATCTCAGCTGCAGGCGGCGGCGGACGACGGCGAGCTGGTCGTGGCGGTCACCGATCCCGGCGCCCGCATTCTGTGGACCTACGGCGGCGCCGTCATGCGGCGCAAGGCCGAGAAGGTGAACTTCATCCCGGGCGGCCGGTGGGACGAGGCCAGCGTCGGGACGAACGCCCTGGATCTGGCACTCCGGCTGAACCACGCGGCTACCGTGTACTCGGCGGAGCATTTCTCCAGCTGCGTGCACGGCTGGGTGTGCTGGGCCGCCCCGGTGCACGACCCGCGGACCGGGCGTCAGCTCGGCGTGCTCGATCTCTCCACGACCTGGGACCGCTCGCACCCGATCGGCCTGGCCACGGCGCAGGCCCTGGCCCGGCTGCTGGGACGCGAAATGCGCGCGGCGGCCGCGGCGGGCGCCGCGCAGGACGACGCGGGTCACGGCGGGCTGCTCGAGCTCAAGCTGCTCGGCCAGCCCAGCGCGCAGCTGGACGGCGTCCCGCTGCGGCTGACCAAACGGCAGTTCGAGATCCTCGCGCTGCTGGCCTTGAATCCCGGCGGGCTCGACCTGGGTGAGTTGCACTCACGGCTCTACGGGGACCGCCCGGTGAGCCAGGGCACGCTCAAGGCGGAGATGTCGCAGTTGCGCGCGCTGCTCGGCGGGCGGCTGAAATCCCGTCCGTACCGGATCGGCCTCGACCTGCGCTGTGACGTCTCCGAGGTGCTGCACCGGCTCCGGGCCGGCGACGTGGCGGGCGCCACCGACCTGTACGGCGGAGAACTGCTGCCCGGCTCGGAATCCCCGGCGCTGGCCGAATTCGGCAACTTCGTCACGGTCGCGGTGCGCAACGCGCTGCTGGCCGATCCCCATCCGGCCTCGGTGCAGCGGTACCTGGAGCTGACCCCGTATGACCTGGACTTGCTCGGCAGCACGCGCGGACGATGACCTACCAGTGGCCCACCTGGCCCAGGTTACGATCAGCCTCTCACTGAGGAGGGAACATGCCACAGCACTCCATGGCGCCGATGCTATTCCGCCTGCGCGTGGTGATGCTGGGCCGCTAGGGCTCAGGCCAGGGCACCCAGGGCGTACAGCTCGGCTGCGGCCGCATCTACAGCGTGGAGCGGGCCCGCGGGCTTGAGACGTGGACGTGCGGAGCGTGTCGTCGCGGTTGGCGCGATGGCGGGCTCCGGATTCAGGACTTTTGGCCTTAATGTCCCCGTGCGTATCTGATCAATAATCCCACATGCTCGCAGGATCGGTAGCGGGCACAAATTCTGGCCTTGAGGCTTTGATTATGCCCGCTCGCTCGCAGTTGCGTCGGCGGTGTTCTCCGCTCGCGGGCGTGGGACCTGCACATTCCGGTGATCTGCGACAGACGGAAACGGGCTTCGGCGCGGGCGGCCGGTGGGATGAGGTCAGCGTCGTGACGAGCGCGCTGTATCTGGCGCTCCCTCTCCCGGCCAGATCTCGCGGTGCGCAAACGCGCTGCTGGCCAATTCCCATCCAGCCGCGGTGCAGCCGTACTAGGAGATGACCCGTATGACGTGGACATGTTCGGCAACACCCGCGGACGGCGACCTACCAACGGCCTACCTCGCCCGGTTTACGCTTGGCCCCTCTCACCGAGGAGGGACGACATGACCGGTACCGCCGTCCCGGCGCACACCCAGCCATTCCGGACGCCGTCATCCGTCCCGGCCCAGGCGGCCCGCCGCCGTCAGCCAGCCGTAAAGCGGATACTCGCGGAACACGAGCGGCACCGCCTGGCCAGGGAACTGCACGACGGAGCCATCCAGGAGGTCTTGGCGGCCGGGCTGGCCATCGACTTGTGCCTGGCCGAAGCGCCCGTGGGATCGTCTATGCACGGGAGCCTGGAACACGCCAGGAGGCTTACCGCGACGGCCGTCCGGAACCTCCGGTCCTCGCTGCAGAACCTCCGCGAGGGCGCGACCGCCCCCGACGAAGAACTTCCCGACATGCTACGGCGTCTCAAAGCCCAGCATCCCGTGCGCCGGCTCGACGTGAGCGTCGAGGTGACCGGGACGCCGGTGCCGCTGGCGGCGGCGGCCCGTGCGCTGTTTCAGATGGCCAGCGAGTGCGTCTTCAACGCGGCCGTCCACGGCCGGGCCCGTCACGCGGTCATCCGGCTGAGCTACGGCCGCGGGGTCATCGCGCTCTGCGTCGCGGACGACGGCAGCGGGAACCCCAAGACGCTCAGGAAGATCATCCGTGGTGAGGTCCCCGGCACGGGCCTCGGCTACCACCTGGGCCTGACCGACATCGCCGCGCGGGCCGAAGAGATGGGCTGGAGCTTGCGGGCTGACCGGTCCGACCTGGGCGGGATTGCCATCCGGGTGTCCCTGCCGACCCCAGGCCCCGGTTACCGACAAGGAGAGACCCATGAATGAGATTCGGGTCGCCATCATCGACGATCACGCGATCGTCCGGCAGGGCCTGCGGGCCATGATCGACCGGGAACCAGATCTGCAGGTGGTCGGCGAGGCGCCGTCCGCCCGGCTGGCTCCGGCGATGCTCGACCGGACCCGTCCCCGGGTGGTGCTCCTGGATCTGCGACTGGCCGACGGCAGCGAGTGCGACGGCCTGTCCCTGTGCGCCACGATAACCCAGCGCTACCCCGATATCCGGGTGCTCGTGCTGACGAGTTCCGCGGATGAGTGGCTGATCCTGGAGTCCATCAAGCAGGGCGCGAAGGGCTTCGTCGTGAAGGACGTGGACCTGACCGAACTGGTCCGGGCGATCAGGGCCGTGCACCGGGGAGAGAGCGCCTTCGACTCCCGCAGCGCTGGGGTCGTGGTCCGCTGGATGCACGGCAGCCAGCGGACCGGGGGCCCGGCCGCGAGCGACATCACGCCGCGAGAGCGGGAGATCCTGGTCCTGCTCGCTCGCGGGCTGAGCAATGTCGCCATAGGGCAGCGCCTGTACATCTCCGCGGCGACGGTGAAGTTCCACGTCGGAAACGTCATGCAGAAGCTGGGCGCGCGGCGCCGCGCCGAGGCCGTGTACGCGGCCAGCAAGCTCGGCCTGATCTGACTAGCACTGATCTGACTAGCACTGATCTGGCCGGCTCCTGGCCGGGCCGGGCTCAGGTCATGCCGAGCCCGGCCATCTCCCTCCTCCTCTACTTCGGCCATCTCCTCGTCTAATGCTGCCCGGCGTGGCCGCCGGGGTCGCTGTGCGGGCTCGCCTACGGTCACAGCAGGGTGGTGACCGCCTTGACCTCGGTGTAGTTCTCCAGGACCTCGTGGCCCATCTCGCGGCCCCAGCCGGACTGCTTGTAGCCGCCGAACGGCAGCGCCGCGTCGAACACGTTGTAGCAGTTGACGTACACGCTGCCCGCCCTGAGCTTCTTGGCCAGCGCGTGCGCCTTGGAGATGTCCTTGGTCCAGATCCCGGCCCCGAGGCCGTACGGGGTGTCATTGGCCTTGGCCGCGAGGTCGTCCAGGTCGCTGAACGGCTCGGCGACGACGACTGGCCCGAAGATCTCCTCCCTCACCACCTTCATCTCGCCGTGCGTGTTGATCAGCACCGTCGGCTCGATGAAGAAGCCGCGGTCACCGAACGTGCCGCCGCCGGCCAGTGCGGTGGCGCCCTCGGCCTTGCCGGATTCCAGGAAGCTGTTGACTCGCTTGAACTGCTCCTCCGACACCATCGGGCCCATCTGGGTACTCGCTTCCAGACCGGCGCCCAGCTTGATCGACTTCGCGATATCCGCCACGCCGCCTACCACGTCGTCGAAGCGGTTCTGGTGCACGAACAGCCGCGAGCCTGCCACGCAGCACTGGCCGTGGTTGAAGAAGATGGCGTTGGCCGATCCCTCGACCGCGGCGTCCTCTGCGTCCTCGAAGACGATGTTCGGGCTCTTGCCGCCGAGCTCCAGGCTCACCTTCTTCAGGTTGCCCGCGGCCGCGTGCACGATGAGCTTGCCCACCTCGGTTGACCCGGTGAACGCGACCTTGTCCACCTCAGGATGGGCGGCGAGCGCGGCGCCTGCCGTCTCGCCGAAGCCCGTCACGACATTCACCACGCCGTCGGGCAGCCCGGCCTCGGCCATCAGCTCAGCCAGCCGCAGTGCGGTCAGCGAGGTCTGCTCGGCCGGCTTGAGCACCACGGTGCACCCGGTCGCGAGCGCGGGGGCGAGCTTCCACGCGGCCATCAGCAGCGGGAAGTTCCACGGGATGATCTGCCCGACCACGCCGACGGGCTCCCGCAGCGTGTAGCAGTGGAAGTTCGCGCCCGGCATGTAGGGCACCGAGATGTTGATCGTGTTGCCTTCGATCTTGGTGGCCCAGCCGGCCATGTACTGGAACATGTCCGCCGACAGGGACACGTCCGCGACCTTTGCGACGGCATACGGCTTGCCGTTGTCGAGCGACTCGAGCTGGGCGAGCTCGTCGAGGTGCTCGTAGATCAGGTCACCGATCTTCCAGATGAGGCGTCCGCGCTCGGACGGCGTCATCCTGCTCCATGGGCCGTCGTCGAATGCCGAGCGCGCGGCCCGGACCGCCCGGTTGATGTCCTCGGCGTCGCCCTCGGCGATGCGCGCGAGGGTCTCGCCCGTCGCTGGATTCGGGGTCTCGAACGTCTTGCCCGACGCGGCTTCTGTCCATTGCCCGTTGATGAACAACTGGCGCGGCGTTGCGATGAAGGCCTCGGTGTTCTTGTCCAGAGTTACCGTCATTGGAATTTATCTCCTTGCCTATGGAAGGTAGAGGCAGTCATTGCCCCGCGCGGCTCGTGGGTGCTTCCTCGCCACGATCCGGCCGGGAGACGGCGCCCCAGGCCAGTGCTCACCATCAGACGGCAAATGACCGGTGAGGGGAATGCCGGCGAGCCCAAACCGCCTGTCTGGCATCGGCATACCGGCCGATTGGCTAGGTGGGTCCTGGCCAGATGTCAACGAGGCTCGCGACCTGCGGAGAGTGCCGCGACCGGGCTGCTTCGCGGAGGCTGGAGGCTAGATCCCTGGAAGGAGCGCAAATGCCCGGTCCGTATCCTAAAGCCGGTGACCGCCTAGAGAGATTGCTGCAGGTCGAAGGTCCCGCCGGCCGCCGACTTCGCCGCCCGCGCTTGGGTAAATGACCCCGGCATATAGGGCAGCGCGGCGAGGCTGTTGGGCATCGTGGTGGTCCTGCTGCACGTGGTGGGTCCTTGGCCTGATCGCCTCATAATCTGTGCAGCCTGTCCGTATACGACAGGTCTTCCCGGGGAACGGATGCTGACGGGAGGGCCACCATGACGATCGGGATACGGCGCGAGGACGGCGCAGCGGGCCGGAGGCTGAGGCGGCGCGCTGGCGCAGCCGCCGTAGCGGCGCTGGCCCTGCTGGCGGCGGCGTGCTCGGGTAGCGGGCACAGTACCAGTCAGGTAAGTCCCGCGGCCAACGCCAAGACCAGGGCCGCGGTGGCCGTCCCCGAAGTGAGGATAACGCCCGCGAACGGCGCCGTCGGCGCCGACCCGTCCGCTGGCATCACCGTCACGGCGACCGGCGGCACGCTGAAGAACGTCACCGTGCGTACCTCTGGGGATGCCCCCTCCGGCCGCCTCAGCCCGGACGGCAAGGTCTGGCACAGCCAGTGGGCGCTTGACGTCTCGCACGCCTACACGGTGACGGCCGTGGCGTCCCGAAGCGGCGGCGGCACCGTCACCACGACGAGCACGTTCCGCACGCTGACGCCGAGCCGGACGTTCACCACCGAGATCCTCGAGGGGTACAGCCAGAGCTACGGCGTGGGGATGCCGATCATCTTGTACTTCAGCCAGCCTATTACCGACAAGGCCGCGGTCGAGCGGGCGCTGCAGATAACGACGTCGAAGCCGGTGGTCGGCGCGTGGTACTGGGACGAACCCTGCAACATGGCCCCAACCTGCGCCTACTTCCGCCCGCGTGACTACTGGCCGGCCGGCACCACGGTGAGCTTCACCGGGCACCTGAACGGCGTGCAGGGCGCGCCAGGCCTGTACGGCGCCCACACCCTGACCCAGACCTTCGGCATCGGTGCGTCGTTGGTGGCGATAGGGAACACCGCGAGGCACAGCACGCAGATCTACTTCAACGGCAAGCTCCGCTACAACTGGCCGATCAGCTCCGGCCGGCCGGGCGACGATACTCCCGACGGGAGCTATCTGACCATCGAGAAGGCAAACCCGGTGCAGATGACCGGCCCGGGGTACAGCCTGTCGGTTCCGTGGTCGGTGCGGTTCACCTTCAGCGGAGATTACTACCACGACGCGTACTGGTCCGTGGGCGAGCAGGGCTTCGAGAACGTCAGCCACGGCTGCGTCAACCTGTCGCCCGCCGACGCCGAGACGTACTACAACCTGGCCGTGCCCGGTGACCCCATTACGATCACGGGCAGCCCGAAGGCAGGCAGCTGGGACAACGGCTGGACGGAGTGGTTCCTCAGCTGGCCGCAGTACCTCAAGGGCAGCGCACTGCACGAGGCCGTGCAGGCCGGGCCGGGCGGCAGCACGTTCGTCAACCCTGCGACGCTGCCGGCCTCGACCGCGACCGCGCCGCTGCAGACCGCTCCAGCCAACAACGCAACCGCACGATAGAGCGGCTCTGGTCGGCCGACGGGCCCGGGTCAGCGTCCGGCCAGCCGGGCCACGATGTCCTCGGTGACGCGGTCCAGCCCGTCGAGGTCACGGACCACCTCCACGCGATCGCACAATTCCGCGTATCGCGGCAGATCGCAGCCGCCTAGCCGCCACACGTTCCGCCGCTCCGGCGTCAGCCAGATGAGCTGCTTGCAGCGTCTGGCGATCTCCTCGAAGACGCCCATGTTGGGGTCGTGGCCGTTGCCGCGCCCGTCGCCGAGAATCACCACCGTGGTCCGCCGGGTCACAAGCTCAGGGAACTCCTCGTGGAATCGCCCGAAGGCCGCACCGTAGTCGGAGTCGGCGTCGATGTCCAGCACGTCGCCGCCGAAGATCAGATCCAGCGCGCGCTCGACCGGATGCTCGGCGAACAGGTCGGTGACCTCCACCGTGTCGGCCACGAACGCGAACGTGCGCACCTGCCCGAACAGCCGCTGCAGGCCGTGCACCAGGTACAGGGTGAAGCGCGCTGTATGGCGGACCGACAGGCTCACGTCGGCGAGGACGACGAGGCGGGGCTTGTCTTGTCTGCGCGCCACCGTCACCGGCCGGAACGGGATCCCGTCGAAGCGCATGTTGGTGCGCATGGTGCGACCCGGGTCGACGCGGCCCCGGCCGGCCACCACGCGCCGGTGGGTCAGGGCGCCCGGCATCGTCTTGGCCAGGCGGCGCAGGGTCTCCTCGAGCCGGTTGCGCTCGGCCTCGGCGACCGCGGGCGCGCGGACGTTAAAGGGTCCGGACCGCTCCGGGGACTCGATGGCCCGGTGGTCCATGGCCGCAAGTGCCTCCAGGTGGCGCTTGAGCAGCTCACTGAGGTTGGCGATCTCGCCGCCTGATCCTCGCGCCAGGGTCGCGAGCGCGTCCGCCGTCACGTCGGCGTCCGGATCGCCGAGCCAGTCGAGCAGGGCCTGCTCCTCCGCCACCGTCAGGCCGGCGTTGAGCCTGGTCCCCGGGCTGCCCTGTAGCTTGCCCGGCAGGCCGCCGCCGTGCAGCCGGGACGTATCCAGCTGAACGCGAGGGCCGGAGGAGGCGGTACGGCCGCGCTCCTTGGACAGCACGATCTCGTCCGTCATCGACGCCAGGTCGATCTTGTTGGCCTCCTGGTGCAGGTTGTAGGCCGCCGCCAGATCCTGCTGGCGGAAGAAGTCGCGGATGTCCGCGGGCTTGCCGTGCGAATGACCCTGCTGCGGGGTCTGCGAGGCCTCTGGCGAGATCGTGAACGACTCTGCGGTGCCGGTGTCGGCCAGGTCGTCGTGGGCGTGGTTGTGCCCGTGCGGCTCGGCGGCCGCGACCGGTTCGAGCCGGAAGTAACGCTCGAAGAGCTCGTCGAACAGCTCCTCGTCGCGCCGGTCCTTGACCAGCGCCACCCGCAGCACGCACCGCAGGGTCTCCCGGTCGGCCAGGGCGCCGCCGGACGCCGCGGCGCGCATGGCGTCGTGCGCCTCGGTCACCGACACGCGTACCCCGCGCAGCCGCAGGAGCCGCACGAACCGATGCAAGCTGCGCTCCATCGAGCCCTACAGCGCCCGGCGGCGGGCTAGGCCCTTGGCGAACGAGCGGGTGCCCTGGCCGGAGGGGACGCTGCGGCCGCCGGAGCCGACCGAGGCGGCCGGCGTGGGCGCCCCGTAGTAGTGCTCGTCGTGTCGCCCGGGCTGGTCTTTCGCCGCTCGTTCGGCCTTTGCCTCGGCGTCCTGACCGTCAGCGGCGCGCGGTGGGTGAGCGTGCGGGGGATCGCCGGGCCCGTGGTCGTGGCTGTGGTCATGGTCGTGCGGGTGGCCGGGCGCGGGGGCGTCGGCTAGGGCGGCGTTCGGGTCGGCCAGGGCCGGCAGCGCGTCCAGCGCGCGCCGGACGTCGCGTGAGTACTTCACCACCACCGAGATCGTATCGGCCAGGACGGCCGGGGCGATCTCCTCGACGCCGAGGACCGCCAGCGTCCGGGCCCAGTCCACGGTCTCCGAGATGCTGGGCGCCTTGCGCAGGTCGAGCCCGCGCAGCCCGCGGACGATCTGGACGAGCTGCTCGGCGGCCGCGTCGGGCAGGCCGGTCTTCTTGCTCCGCAGGATCTCGAGCTCGCGTTCGGCGCTGGGATAGTCGAGAAACAGGTGCAGGCAGCGGCGCTTGAGCGCGGCGGACAGGTCGCGGGTGTTATTCGAGGTGAGGATGACGCACGGCGGGTGCCGGGCGACGAACGTGCCGATCTCTGGCACCGATACCTGATACTCGGCGAGCATCTCGAGCAGGACCGCCTCCAGGGCCTCGTCCGCGCGGTCGACCTCGTTGATCAGGAGCACCACCGGATCGGGCGAGCGGATGGCTTCGAGCAGCGGGCGCGGAGCGAGGAAGCGCTCGGAGAAGAAGGCGCTCTCCTGCTGCGCGATGCGCTCGATCGCGGTATGCAGGTCGGGGGTGTCGCCGAGCAGCTGGCCGATCTTCTCCCGCAGGAGCTGGGTGTACAGGAGCTGCTTGCCGTAGTCCCACTCGTACAGAGCCTTGGTGTCGTCCTGCCCCTCGTAGCACTGCAGCCTGAGCAGCCGCCGCCCGGTCGCCGCGGCGATGGCCTTGGCCAGCTCGGTCTTGCCGACCCCGGCGGGTCCCTCGACCAGCAGGGGCTTGTCGAGCTGGGTCTGGATGAATACCGCCGTGGCCAGCTGCCGGTCGGCGATGTACCCGTGGCCGGCCAGAGCGCCGGTGACGTCATCGACGGTCTCGAAGTACGGCATTCGTTCTCCAGGTAGGGCCCAATGATAGGCCCGGTGCGCCAGCACCGGGCCTATCACCTGGGGCAGGATCTCAGCTGAGGAGGTCATCCAGGTCGCCGTTCATGCAGTGGTCGACGACGGGCCGTACGGTCTCGAACGTGCATTCCTTGGCGTTGCCCGGCGTGCAGGCGTCGCCGAGGACGTGGTTGGTGATCCGGTCGATGTCCTCGGCATCCCCGCGGACCACCGGCGAGTTCTCGTAGAACTTGGTCGGGCCCTGGCCAAGCCGGTTCTTCGAGTAGGTGTCCGTCGTCACGTCGGTGAACTTCTCGGCTATGCCCACGTCGCGGAGCAGCCGGATGGCCGCGGCGAGCGCGGCCTCGGCCGCCTGGACGTCGGTCATGCCGTGCGTGTCCACGCCCATCACCGCGGCGATTTCGGCGAACCGCTTGTAGGCGACCGGCATGTTGAACGCCCAGACCCGGGGCAGCGCGATCGCGTTGTTCAGGCCGTGATGGAGGTCGTAGAAGGCGCTCACCGCGTGCGAGATCGAGTGGATGATGCCCAGCCCGCCGGAGTTGAACGCCTGGGCTGCGATGTACTGCGCGTACATCATCCCCTCGCGGCCGGGCAGATCCTGCGGGTTCCACGTCGCCTGGCGCAGGTTCTCGGCGGTGAGCTTGATCGCGTACAGCGCGTTGCCCAGCGACGGCGGGAAGTTCAGCCGGGAGACGTAAGGCTCGCTGGCGTGCGCGAGCACGTCGAAGCCGCACTGCGATGTGTAGTCGACCGGGCAGTCGTAGTACAGGGTCGGATCGTCGACCGCGAGCGTGGTCACGGACGCGTCGTCGAAGGCGACGTACTTGTGCGGCTGGTCCGGGTCGGTCGTCGTGTCGGTGATGACGTAGGCCCAGGAGGTCTCAGACCCGGTGCCCGCCGTCGTGGAGACCGCGATGTGCGGCGGGTTCTTGGGGTTCTCGCTCTTGTTGAAACCCTCGAACTCATTCACGCTGCGGCCGTCGTGCGCCACCGAGATCCGGGCACCCTTGCAGGCGTCGTGGCTGGATCCGCCGCCGATCGAGATGAAGCTGTCGCACTTGTTCTCGGTGTAGAGCGCGACCGCGTCCATGACGTTGTAATCCTTGGGATTGGACTCCACCTTGTCGTAGACCACGACTTCGAGCCCGTGATAGCGGAGTGATCCGACGATTTTCGGCACGGTGTCGCTGCCGCGCAGGCCCGACGTCATGACGAGCACCCGGTTGAATCCTAGCTTTTTGGCCTCAGGCCCGAGGAGTTCCCACGCGCCAGGTCCCAGCATGGCCCGGGGGAATGGATGGAACTCCTTGATCGGAAATGGCTTGAGAAGTTCTTCGACCTTCATATCTTGCCTTTCTGGCGGGCCGAGCTTGGCACTATGACGTCAGCTTGGACATTAAGCCGCGGGTACCCGCGGGGGAATATGCCGGCCGGTAAACCGGGCGCCTGGCCGGCCCGAACCGTCAATTAGGACAGTGGCGGCCTAGCCAATCGGGCAGGGTGCCGGTCCAGCACCAGCCACCCGCCGTCCGCGGCGTACACGGTCGGCGACCAACCCTCCTGGCTTTCCGGGGCGGCGCCGAGACCGGCCAGCCTGTCCAGGTCGAAGGCCTGCACATGCCCGAAGGTGGGATCCGGTGCCTCCTCAAGAGGCACGGCGATCACCACCCGGTGCCGGGCCACCCGGCACAATTGCGCCACGGCCAGAGCGGACACTTCGGCCTCCAGATGCTCCAGGATGTGCACCGCAAGTACCGTGTCCACCGCCTCCTCAGCGACCGGCAGGGCCAGCAGGTCAGCCGCTGCGAAGCGGGCCCGGCTGCCGCGGGTGCGACCGATACGGCTGGCCAGGGCGACGGACGACGGGACGAGATCGGTGCCGACCACTCGCAGCCGCGGGTCCTTGTCGGCGGCCAGCAGCGGGAGGAAGCCGAAGCAGCACCCGACGTCCAGCACGGTCACGCCGCGGATCAGCGACATGACATGCGCGTAGATACGGCCGAACGTGGCGGCGCTGCCTTCCCCGCCGGGATCAGGGCGGCGCAGGCGCCGCATGGTGTTGCCGTAGAAGAGGTTCCACGCCCGCGCCGGGTCGGGATGGGCCGCCAGGACCGTATCGACGAAGACCCGCTCGAACGCCGGACCGTCAGGTACCAGCCCGAGCGGCGCGAGTTCGGCGGCGATGTGATCGGTCAGGTCGTTGCTGACCCCGGCGCCACCCGGCCGCGGCCGGACGCGCCCGTCGTGAATAAGGAAATGCGGCGTTTTGATGGAAGGCATGATCACAGGATCGCGGCCGGGCGTGACTTAGGGACCTGCCCGATTGGCCAGGGGGCCGCTGCCCGGTCAGGGAGTTACCGACGCGCGCTTAGGTCTCTAGGTTTGATGTGAAAGTGCCGGTGTCCGCTGGAGGAAAGGTCTTGATGAAAATGATCGGCGACAAGCCTGACTCCGATGACGAAAACATCGCCGACGTCGATGAGCTGCTGGTCGAAGAGGTATCCATCGACGGTATGTGCGGCGTCTACTGACGGGCGCCCGGGCCCCTTGGTGAGACCTCGATGGCATTTGACCTGAACCGCGGCTGGCGGCTGAACCCGGCGGTTAGCTTGCGGCCTGAGTCGTTCGGCGCCCTGGTCTATCACTTCGGCAACCGGCGGCTGAGCTTCCTGAAGACCCAGCAGCTGGTCACGGTGGTCCGGCTGCTGGAGAGCCACGACAGTGCGGCCGACACGCTGGCCGCGGCGGGCGTGCCCGTCCCGCAGCGGGCGGCTTACGCCGCGGCGCTGGCGGCGCTGGCCGATTCGGAGGTTATCGATGCGCGCTGACCAGGCCGGCCCGCCCCGGCGAGCCGCCACCCTGATCGAGCAGTTCAAGGGCGGCCTGGCCGCGCCGATCTGCCTGACCTGGGAACTTACCTATGCCTGCAACCTGCAGTGCGTGCACTGCCTGAGCGCGTCCGGGCGGCGTGACCCCCGCGAGCTCAGTACCGCCGAATGCATGCGGGTGGTGGACGAACTGGAGCGCATGCAGGTGTTCTACGCGAACATCGGCGGCGGCGAGCCCACGCTCCGCCCGGACTTCTGGGACTTGCTCGACTACAGCGTCGCGCACCACGTAGGCATCAAGTTCTCCACCAACGGCGTCCGGCTGGATTCCCGAGCCGCGCAGCGGCTGGCCCGGACCGACTACGTGGACGTGCAGATCTCCATCGACGGCGCGACCGCCGACGTCAACGACGCGGTCCGGGGCAGGGGAAGCTTCGCCCTGGCGCGGCGGGCGATGGATAACCTGGCCGAGGCGGGCTTCGGCGAGTTCAAGATCTCCATCGTCGTGACCAGGCACAATGTGTCGCAGCTGGACATGTTCAAGCAGATCGCCGACGACTACGGCGCGCGGTTGCGGGTCACCAGGCTCCGGCCGTCCGGCCGGGCGGTCGACAGCTGGGACGACCTGCACCCGACCGCGGCCCAGCAGCGGCTGCTGTACGACTGGCTGTCCGCGCGGCCGGACGTGCTCACCGGTGACTCCTTCTTCCACCTGTCCGCGCTCGGCGCCCCGCTGCCGGGCCTCAACCTGTGCGGCGCGGGCCGCGTGGTCTGCCTGATCGACCCGGTCGGCGACGTCTACGCCTGCCCGTTCGTGCTGCACGAGGAATTCCGGGCGGGTAACGTGCGCGAGCCCGGCGGCTTCACCCGGCTGTGGCGCGAGTCCGAGCTGCTGCTCCGGCTGCGCGAGCCGGCCGCCGCGGGCGCCTGCGCGTCCTGCGGGATGTTCGACGCCTGCCAGGGCGGGTGCATGGCCGCGAAGTTCTTCACCGGGCTGCCCCTGGACGGACCGGATCCGGAGTGCGTGCTGGGACACGGCGAGCGCGAGCTGGCGACGGTGTGCCTGCCGGACCGGCCGCAGGCCGGACCCGGCCACTCCCGGCGCCCGGCGGGACGCTCCGCAGCGGCCTTCATCCCGGTTGACCTGCTAGCCACCAGGGCCGCGACGTGAACCTGCTCGAGCCGCTGTCCGTGGGCCCGGCCCGCGCGCCGAGCCGGGTGATGTTCGGCCCGCACGAGACCAACCTGGGCCATGACCGGGCCATCTCGGCGCGGCATGTCGCCTACTACGAGCGCCGGGCTGCGGGCGGCTGCGGCGTCATCGTGACCGAGATCGCCAGCGTGCACCCGTCGGACTGGCCCTACGAGCGCGCGCCGCTGGCCGCGGACTGCGGGCCGGGCTGGTCGCAGACCGTCGCGGCCTGCGCGCCGCACGGGACACTTGTGCTGGCCGGGCTCGGTCACGCCGGGATGCAGGGCTCGTCGGCGTTCTCGCAGTCCGCGCTGTGGGCACCGTCACGGGTTCCGGATGCCGGATCTCGTGAGCTGCCGATGGAGCTGGCGGAGACCGAGATCCATGCGGTGGTCGACGGGTTCGCGGCCGCCGCGGCCCTGGCGCGCCGATCGGGGCTGCCCGGCGTGGAGATCAACGCCGGCCAGTACTCGCTGCTGCGCCAGTTCGCCTCGGGGCTGACCAACCAGCGCACGGACGCCTACGGCCAGGACCGGCTGTTGCTGACCGAGCGCGTGCTGCGCGCGGTGCGCGCCGCGCTCGGCCGCGACAGGGTGCTCGGCCTGCGGCTGTGCTGCGACGAGCTCGCGCCCTGGGCCGGGGTGACACCCGAGATGGCCGCGGAGTCGGCCGTACGCCTGGCCGGCCTGGTCGACTATCTCGTGGTGGTGCGCGGGTCGATCTACTCGGTGCCGGCTACCCGGCCCGACCTGCACTCCGAGCCGGGCTTCGGCGTTGAGCTCTGCCGTCAGATCCGGACGGCGGTGGGCCGCACGACCGCGGTGGTCCTGCAGGGCAGCGTGGTGGACCCGGCTGCGGCTTCGCGGGCGCTGGCCGACGGGGCGGCCGACCTGGTCGAGATGACCAGGGCCCAGATCACAGATCCGGACCTGGTCGCACGGCTGCGGGCCGGCCAGCCGGACCGGATCCGCCCCTGCCTGCTGTGCAATCAGGCGTGCATGGTCCGCGACAACAGGAACCCGGGCATCACCTGCGTAATCGAGCCAGGCAGCGGTCACGAGCCCGACGGCGCCGATGTCTCGGCCGGGGATCAGCACCGGTACCAGAACTCCAGCCCGGTGCTCGTAGTCGGCGGCGGCCCGGCGGGTATGGAGGCGGCCAGGGTCCTGGCCGAGCGCGGGCACCGGGTGCGGCTGGCCGAGCGCGGCCCGGCCCTGGGCGGCATGCTGACGACAGCGGCCGCGGTGCACGGCCGGCATAGGCTGGGCGTCGCGGTGGACTGGTGGCGCCGGGAGCTGGCGCGGCTGGACGTGACCGTCTCGCTGGGGCACGAAGTCAGCGCGGCCGAGCTGGAGGACGCCGTCGCCCATGGCATCCGCGTGCTACTGGCCACCGGGTCGGTGCCCGGCCCGCGTGACTACCGCATCGCGCCGGGCGCGCACGTGGTGGAGGCCGCCGACCTGGTGGCCCTGGCGAGCTCCGGCGCGCTTGAGGCGCTCCCGGAAGGCCGGGCCGTCGTGTTCGACCCGATCGGCGGACCGGTGGGGGTCGGTGTGGCCGAGCTGCTAGCTGCGAATGGCCGGCCCACGTCGATCGTCACTGTGGACCAGATCGCCGGCAGCCAGCTATCCCTCACCGGCGACCTCGCCGAGGCCAACTCTCGGCTGCAGCGCGCGGGCGTACGACGCGAGCTGCGTGCTCTGCTGCGCGAGGCGGCCCGCGATCATGTGCTCCTGGAGGACCGGTGGACCGGCGAGCAGCGCACGGCGGACTGCGGGTTCGTCGTGCACTGCGGGCACCGGCTGCCGGATGAGGCCCTGTACCTGCATCGGCCGGGTACGTTGCGGGCCGGCGACTGCGTGGCTCCCCGGACCGTACTCGAGGCGGTGCTTGAGGCCCGCCGGACTGCGATGGCGATCTCCACGGCCGATCAGCTTCCCGAGCTGCCGGTGCTGACCGTGACGGGCGGTGGCCGATGAGCGGGGCCAGCAGGTACCGGTACCTGTTCTCGCCGTTGCGGATCGGACCGGTGGTAGTCCGCAACCGGATCGTGTTTTCCGCGCACCTGACGAACTACGCGCAGGACGGCCTGCCCACGCAGCAGCACGCCGATTACTACGCGGCACGCGCGGCGGGCGGCGTCGGCCTGATCATCACCGAGGAGCATTCGACCCATCCCACCGACTGGCCCTATGAGAAGCTGATCCACGGCTTCCATCGTGCGGTCATCCCCGGCTACCAGAAGATGACCGCGGCAGCGCACGCGTACGGCGTGCCGATCTTCGCACAGCTCAACCACAACGGCGGCCAGGCCTCGTCGATGTTCTCCCGGCTGCCCGTATGGGCGCCCAGCCCGGTGCCGGACCCGATGTTCCGCGAGGTTCCCAAGGCCGTGGAGCGGCACGAGATCGCTGAGATCGTGGCCGGCTACGGCACGGTCGCCGGTCACTGCGCCGAAGGCGGCTTCGACGGCGTGGAGTTGCAATGCTCGCATTCCTCCATCGTGCGGGGATTTTTGTCGCCCGCGACGAACAAGCGCACCGATGCCTACGGCGGCTCGCTGGCGGCCCGGGCCCGCATCCTGCTGGAAATCGTCGACGCGGTGCGGGAGGCGATCGGGCCCGACCGCGCGCTTGGCGTGCGAATCTGCGGCGACGAGCTGATCGAGGGCGGGAGCACGCTAGCCGACGCGGTCGAGGTGGCCAGGATGATGGAGGCCACCGACCAGGTCGACTACATCAACACCTCGATCGGCGTGGCCACCGCGACGCTGTTCATGATCGAGGCCTCGATGAGCATCCCGCCTGGCTACGCCCTGTACATCGCCAACGCGATGCGCCAGGCGGTCAGCCTGCCGGTTATCGGGGTAGGCCGGATCAAGGACCCGGTCCAGGCCGAGCGCGCGCTGGCTGAAGGGCACTGCGACCTGGTGGGCGTCGTGCGCGGCCAGATCGCCGATCCCGACTTCGCGGCCAAGGCCCGGGCGGGGCATGCCACCGAGATACGCACCTGTCTGTCCTGCAACCAGGAATGCGTCGGCCGAATGGGCCTGAACCGGTGGCTGGGCTGCATAGAAAATCCTCGCACCGGCCGGGAGGCTGTCCCGCTACCGCCGCCGAGCCGCCGGGGCCGCCGGGTGATCGTGGTAGGCGGCGGGCCGGCCTGCAGGCGGCCGCCACGGCGGCCCACCGCGGTCATCGTGTCACGCTGCTCGAACGGCAGCTGCGCACCGGCGGGCAGGTGGCCGCGGCCGCGTCGGTGCCATCTCGGGCCGAGTTCCTCGACGTGGTCCGCAACCTCGCGGCCGAGTGTCAGCGCAACGGGGTGGAGATCAGGACCGGCGTGGCCGCCACCGCGCAATGGCTGCGCGGTGAGTCACCCGACGCCGTGGTGCTGGCTACCGGCGCGCGGCCGCAGCCGCCGTACTGGGCCGCCGGGCTGCCCCGCGTCGTGGACGTCCGCGACGTGCTCGAAGGCCGGGCCGAGCCGGCCGGGCAGGTGGTCGTGGTCGACGACCTCGGTTTCCATCAGGCCACCAGCGTCGCCGAGCTGCTGGCCGACCGCGATTGCGAGGTGGAGATCATCACCGCCGGCATGGTCGTGGGCCAGGATCTCGGCATCACCCTCGATATGGAGACCTTCAACGTGCGGGCGCATGCCAAGGGAATCCGCCAGGCCACCGACCTGGTGGTGGTAGGCGCGGCCGAAGATGACGGCCAGGACGGGCGGTCAGGCGGGGTGAAGCTCTCGCTGCTGCACCATCCGACCGGCGAGCCCGCGGAGCGGCACTGCGACTGGGTGGTGTGCGCGGTTCATCAGGCACCCGAGGACGAGCTGTGGCAGGAGCTGCAGGACGCGCCGTTCGAGGTGCACCGCGTCGGCGACTGCGTCACGCCGCGCCGGGCGCACGCGGCCGTGATCGAGGGACACCGGGTGGCGGTGGCGCTATGACCATCCCAGCCGAGACCATTCCAGCCGAGACCATTCCAGCCGACGTACAGGTCCTCGCCGTCATCGTGGTCCGGGACGGCCAGTTGCCTGCGGGCGCGGACGAGACCGTGGCCGAGGCGGGCGGCGCGGCGCTGGTCGCGGGATCGGGGACAGGTAAGGCGGCTGACGGGCTGGACACCGCCAGCCGGGCGTGGCTGCTCGAGGTGCCCTCGGTTGCCCCAGCCGCGCTGGCGCAGGAGCTGGCGCAGCCGCTGGCGGGCGTGGCAATGGTCCTGCTGCCGGCGTCGCCGGACGGTCGCGATCTCGCGCCGAGGCTGGCCGTGATCCTGGGCCGGCCGCTGCTGGCAGGCGCCGTTCGGTGCGCGCCGGGCGAGGTGGAGGTGACCAGGCTCGACGACCGGCTGTCGGTGCGGGTAGGGGTGGACGGGCCGGTGCTGGTAACGCTACGGCCGGGGCTCCGCGGCAGGCTTGAGCCGGTCAACGGGACGAAGTCGACACAGGTGAGCGTGCTCTCCCTGGCTGCTCCGCAGGCCTGCCGTGATGCCGAGAGCGTGGAGGTGCTGCAGCCCGAGCCGACAGTGGTGGACCTGGCCGAGGCTCGCCGGATCGTGGGTGGCGGCGCCGGCCTGGTGCCGGCTGGCGCTGACGGGGCGGCCGTCATGCGGCTGCTGGCCGACGTCGGAGCCGCGCTCGGGGCCAGCGCGGGCGCCACCCGGGTGGTGACCGACGCGGGCTGGATGAGCTACGAACGGCAGATCGGCACCACCGGTGTGTCCGTCAGCCCGGAGCTGTATATCGCGTTCGGCATCTCCGGGGCCGCGCAGCACGTCGGCGGGCTCGGCGCGCCGGACCATCTGGCCAGCGTGAATACCGACCCGTCCTGTCCGATGACGGCCATGGCCGACCTCGGGATCGTGGCCGACGCCCCCGCGGTACTGGCGGAGCTGGCCAAGCGGCTCGGCGTGACCGGCCCTGGGGAAGCGGCCCAGCGGGGTGAGGGAGTGAGCCATGCCGGATAAGTCGGTAACCGTCGACGCGGTGGTCGTCGGCGCCGGGCCCGCTGGGTCCGCTGCGGCCCTGGAGCTGGCCAAGGCGGGCCGCGATGTGATCATCGTGGAGCGCGGGGCCTTCCCGGGCGCGAAAAACGTCTACGGCGGTGTCGTCTACGGACGGATCCTCGACGAGATCGTGCCGCAGTGGTGGACCGAGGTGCCGGTACAGCGGTGGGTGACCCGGCGCTCCACCATGCTGATGACGCCGACCCAGGCGCTGACCGTGGACTACCGGACCAGCAACTGGGACCGCCCGCCTTACAACGGGATGACCACCTACCGCGCCGAGTTCGACTCCTGGCTGGCCGGCAAGGCCGTCGCGGCGGGCGCCCGGCTTGTCACCTCCACGGTGGCCACTGGCCTGCTGCGGGAGGCCGACGGGCGGATCAGCGGGGTGCGCACCGACCGGTCCGACGGCGACATCCACGCCCGGATCGTGATCGCCTGCGACGGCGTGAACTCGTTCCTGGCCAAGGAGGCCGGGCTGCTGCCGCGTACCAGCCCGGCGCACACCACCCTGGGCGTCAAGGAGACCCTCGCCCTGCCGCGCGACGTGATCAACGAACGATTCGGCCTGGTCGGCGACCAGGGCCTGGACATCGAGATGGTCGGCTGCACCAGCGGCATCCCCGGCGGCGGCTTCCTTTACACCAACCTCGACACGGTCAGCGTCGGCGTCGTGGTCGGCCTGGTCGGTCTGGCCGAGGCCAAGATCAGGCCCGAAGAGCTGATCGCGGGCGTCAAGGCGCACCCGGCGATCGCGCCGTACCTACGGGGTGCCGAGCTGAAGGAGTACTCCGCGCACCTGGTCCCCGAGGGCGGATACCGGGCCATGCCGCGGCTGGCCACCGACGGCATGCTGGTGGCCGGGGACGCCGCGTCCATGTGCCTGGCCGCCGGGCTCTGGCTGGAGGGGGTCAACTTCGCGATAGGCGCCGGGCTGGCCGCCGGCCGGGCCGCGGCCGAGGCGATCGCGGCGGGCGACACCTCGGCGCGCGGCCTGGCCGGCTACCGGCGGCAGCTGGAGTCGTGTTTCGTGCTGGCCGACCACAAGCGGCTGCGCAATGCCGCCGATATCGTGCTCGCCGACCGGATGCAGCGGGCATACCCCCGGCTGGCCTGCGATTTCGTCGAGCAAGTGTTCACCGTCACCAACCCGCGTCCCAAGCTCGGCATGGCCAGGGAGTTCCTCCGGGCGGTCCGCAGCAACAACGTCCCGCTGCGGCATCTGGCCCAGGATGGCTGGCAGGCGCTGCGGGCCTTCCGGTGAGGAGCTAGGCAGTTGAGTTACACCGACGTGTCCTTCGAGGAGCGGATGGGGACGGTCGAGTTCCGCGTGGCGGAACGGGCCCACATCACCGTCGACTCCGAGGTATGCCGCTCCTGCACGACCAAGGCTTGCGTGCACGCCTGCCCGGCCGCCCTGTTCGTGCCCACCACCGATGGCGGCATCCTGTTCAACTACGAGCAGTGCTTCGAATGCGGCACCTGCTACCAGGTGTGCAACTCCGACGGCGCCATCACCTGGACGTACCCGGCCGGCGGCGACGGCGTCGTGTTCCGGAGGGGTTGAGGAAGCATGCGGGTGATCGTGGCCGCTCTTAGCTGGTCCTGGCGAGAGACCGAGGTCGACCCCCTCACCGGGGCCGTGCGGGCAAACCGCCGCGACCGCGGGCCGAACGGGTCGGAGCTTGCCGCCCTGGAACACGCGCTGCGCCTGGGCGAGAAATGGGATGCCCGGGTGGTCGCGGCCAGCGTCGCCCCGGCCGAGGCCGACGAGATGCTGCGGGAAGCGCTGGCGGTCGGCGCGGCGCAGGCACTGCGCGTGGAGCCGGCCGGCTGGACGGCGAGCCCGCGCCCGGCCGGCCTGGTCGGCGGCGAACAGGAATCGGCCACCGCGTTCGCCGCGGCCCTCCGCCAGCATGTCGGGGTGCCGGACCTGGTGCTGTGCGGCGATCTGGCCGCCGACCGGGCCACCGGCTCGTTTCCCGCTTTCCTGGCGGCGTCGCTGAGCGCGGAGCAGGCCCTAGGATGCGTGCGGTTGGAGCCGGTGGACGACCGTACGCTGCGGGTGCACCGCCGCCTCGACGGCGGCCGCCGCGAGGTGCTGATGGTGCGGCCGCCCGCCGTGGTGTCGCTCGAGGCGGCCGGCGTGCGCCTGCGGCGGGCCGGGCTGCCCGCCACCCTGGCCAGGGCAGACGCCGCGATCACGGTGGCCCGCGAGTCGGCGGCCGCGGCGCGGCGGATCAGGGTCCTCGGCACCCACCCGTACCGGCCCCGCCCGCGCGAGCTTCCCGGGCCGGCCGGCACCGCGCTGCGCCGCACGCTGGAGCTGACCGGGGCGCTCGTCCAGCGCACTCCGCCGACCGTCGTCGGCCCGCTGCCCCCAGACCAGGCCGCTGACGAGCTGCTGGCTTACCTGCGCCGATGCGGCTACCTAGGTGCCGGCGACCCGGACTGATCGCCGGGTGGCTGTACCGGCTAGCGCCGCATCCCGGGCGCGGCCTGGGTCTGCCGGGTCTCGAACGACAGCTGCCAGGAATCGTCCTCGTGCCCGTCGACGTCGAGCATCCAGCTGTAGCGCTTGTTCGGCGCCAGGTGCAGGATGATGTTGAAGCTCATCGGCACGTTGATCTCGGTGCCCGGCGTGATGTCCGGCGGGCGGCGGGCCTCGAAGCTGCCGTTGACCTGAACCGGCAGCCCGTCCTGCGCTCCTGGCTGCATGACGCCGCGGCCGTCCTCGTCGACGAGCCGGAGCGAGAAGGAGACCTTCTGGTTGGTCTCCTGCCACGGCACGTGATAGATCACCGCAACCGCGCACGGCGTGGGCCCAGGGGGGCACGCCGACCAGCCGCCGCCGGAAATGAACAGCTTGCCGTCCGCCACCTGGGCATGGTCGGCAAGCATCATCGTGGCCCTCATGGGCGCTGCACCGTCATGGCTTCACCCTAGCGATGGTCACGACCTCCGCGACCGCAAAGCCCGGATCCGCCGCGGCCCGGTCCGAACAATGGCATCAGGACCGGCCGGCGGCCGCCTTCACCCCGTCGATGAACAACCCGATGCCGAACCGGGCCCGCGGCCGCCCGGGAGAGCGTGGCCGTCGCCGAACTCGCCACCGTCGACGAACTGGCGGCCGAGCTCATGGTCGCGGACGAGATGGCGCCCTGACCGCAACCCCGACGGGCCTGGCCGAGAACTCCCGGCCAGGCCCGTTCGGCATCTGAAGGAATGAATCGGCCGGGACCCGCGGTTGGCGCGGTCATGACAACTGTGGGCATCATCGGCAGCGGGATGATCGGCGGTACGGTGGCCAGGCTCAGCGTGGCGGCCGGGCACCACGTCGTGGTGAGCAACTCCCGCGGGCCGGAGACACTAACCGAACTCGTCGCCGAACTCGGGCCGCTCGCGACCGCCGGCCCCGCCGAGCAGGCCGCCGAGGCGGGCGACCTCGTGGTGGTCAGCATCCCGGTGAAGGCCTTTGCCGAGGTGCCGGCCAAGCCGCTGGCCGGCAAGCCCGTCCTCGACACCGGTAACTACTACCCCCAGCGCGACGGGCACATCGAGGAGCTGGACACCGGCGCGATCACCAGCAGCGGGCTGCTCCAGCGCGACCTGCCAGACGCCCGCGTCGTGAAGGTGTTCAACAACATCTTCTTCAAGCACCTGCGCTCGCTGGCCCGCGCGCACGGCGCCGCCGACCGCTCGGCCCTGCCCATCGCCGGCGACGACGAGCAGGCCAAGGCCGCGGTGACCGCGTTCCTGGACTCGATCGGCTACGACGCCGTCGACGCGGGAAGCCTCGCCGAGAGCTGGCACCAGGAGCCCGGAACTCCCGCCTACGGCACCCCGTACGGCCCGTTCTCCGACGAGGCCGGGACGCCCGCCAGCGCGGCGGAGATACACGTCGCCCTGGTCGGCGCGCACCGGTAACCAGCCCTGGATCAACCGCCGCCTAGGCTAGATGCTCTATGAGTACTGCGCACGCCCCGGCCAGCGCGGCCGAGCGGGACGGCGGCGAGCCGGACGCCGTCATCCACACCGAGAACCTGACCAAGGTGTATCCCGGCACCGACTTCGCCGCGGTCGACCGGCTCAACCTCGACGTCCGGGCCGGGGAGATCTTCGGCCTGCTCGGGCCGAACGGGGCCGGCAAGACCACCACTGCCGGCATGCTCACCACCCGGGTGGTCCCGACGTCCGGCCGGGCGTTCCTCGCCGGGGTGGACGTGGCGGCCCACCCGGCGCTGGCCAAGCAGCTGAGCGGGATCGTCTCGCAGCAGAACACCCTGGACCGGCAGCTCACCGTGTGGGAGAACCTGTACTTCCACGGGCGGCTGTTCGGCATGGGCGCCAAAGCGTCCAGGAAGATCGCCAGCGACCTGCTCGAGCAGTTCCAGCTGAGCAAGTGGGCCAAGGCGTCGGTGTACGCGCTGTCTGGCGGGATGGCCCAGCGGCTCATGGTGGCGCGGGCCATCTTCCACCGCCCGTCGGTGCTGTTCCTGGACGAGCCGACCGCGGGCCTGGACCCGCAGAGCAGGCTCGCGCTGTGGGACCTGCTCGGCGAGCTGAACGGCGAAGGCCAGACGATCCTGCTCACCACGCACTACATGGAGGAGGCCGACCGGCTCTGCCAGCGGGTCGCGATCATGGACCACGGCCGGATCCTGGCGCTGGATACGCCGGCCGCGCTCAAGCAGAGCATCGGCGCCGACACCATCGTCACCGTGCGGACCACCGGCGACCTCGGCCGGCTCGCCGAGCTGCTCGCCGCGGACGTGGCCGGCGTCACCCGAACGCGGGTGGCGGAGGACCGGCTCGAGCTGCACATGCAAGGTGGCGACCGGCTCGTCCCGCGGATCGTTCTTTCGGCCGAACGAGGAGGGTTCGAGCTGGTCGACGTGTCGATCGCGGAACCTACCTTGGAGACGGTGTTCATCAGCCTGACCGGGAAGGAACTACGAGACTGATGGCGGCGCCCCTTTCGACCCAGGCCCCAGCCCCCGTCCCGGCCAGCCGGATAGGCGGCGGCCCGACCCGTTCGGTCGCCGCGGCCAGCTGGACCGCGCTCGGTGCGCTGCTGCTCCGTGACCTGGTGGTCCTCCGCAAGCACATCTGGGAGTTCGTGCTGCGGACGATCATCCAGCCGTTCCTGCTCTGCTTCGTGTTCCTCTACGTGTTCCCGAAGATCGGGCAGGGCATCGGCGGCGGGCACGGCACCGTGGCCGAGTCGGCCTTCGCCACCATCCTGGTGCCCGGCGTGGTCGGGATCTCGGTCATGTTCCAGGGCGTGCAGTCGATCGCGCTGGCCATGGCCCAGGAGTTCGGCTTCACCCGGGAGATCGAGGACCGGGTGCAGGCACCCTGCCCGATCGCTCTGGTGGCGATCGCGAAGGTGCTCGCCGGCGCGGCCCAGGGCGTCCTGTCGGCGGCCATCGTGCTGCCGATCGCCTCGGTCGTGCACGCGCCCGGGGTGGAGGCCCACCTGACCCTGCACTGGTGGGTCATCGTGACGTTCGTGCCGCTGGCCTGCGTCGCGATGGCCGGGCTCGGCCTGGTCCTCGGGACCAGCTTCGAGCCGCGCAACATCGGCCTGATGTTCGGCTTCATCATCTTGCCGATCACGTTCCTGGGCGGCACCTACTATTCGTGGACCAAGCTCGCCCCGGTCACCGTGGGCGGCTGGCACTGGCTGCAGACGCTGGTCCTGATCAACCCGCTGATCTACGTGAACGAGGGGATGCGGGCCGCCTTCACCGACGCGCCGCGCATGCCCCTTTACGTCGTCTACCCGGTGGTGGCCGGGTTCGGCGCGGTGTTCCTGGCCATCGGCCTGCGCAACTTCCGCCGCCGGGTGCTCTCCTAGCCGGGCCGATCCACTCGCGCCACAGCCGCAAGCCACCAAGGTTCATGATCATGAAGCCTTTGCCCCGCCGGATTCCGGGGGTAAAGGCTTCGCGATCACGGAAGGACCCTAGGCGTCGGCCGGGGCTCTGCTGGTCAGGCGTCTGCCGACGCGGCCAGGCTGGCCCGGACCTCGTCCATGTCGAGCTCGCTGGCCTTGGTGATCAGCTGCTCGAGCGCCGCCTCCGGCAGCGCGCCCGGCTGCGCGTACAGCACGATGTTGTCCCTGATGATCATCAGCGTCGGGATGGACGAGATGTTGAAGGTGGCCGCGAGCTCGGGCTCCGCCTCGGTGTCGACCTTGCCGAACACCGCGTCCGGGTACCGTTCCGAGGCCTTCTCGAAGATCGGCCCGAACATCCGGCACGGCCCGCACCACTCCGCCCAGAAGTCGACCAGGACCAGGCTGCCGTCGGTCACCGTCGAATTGAAGTTCTCGGCCGTCAGCTCGACCGTCGCCATCATCTGCCTCCTCGAGTCTTGATACCCGTAGGGGTATAGACAACCGCGCCCAGGCAAAAATTCCAGGAAAAAGGACTTTTGTACCGAACGAACCGTGGTGCGTGCTGTTGCTTATTCGGAACGAATTGTGCCGCGCGTTATTCCGCCCGGCCCCCAGCGGCTACCACGGCGCGCTGTCCGTCGATGATCGCGCACGCGACCGGCCCTCGCCCCGCGCTGGACGTGACCAGCCACACGAGGCATATAAAGGAAGAGAACTCAAGGGAGACGCCGATGGGCAACGCGGCCCCGAGGACCGCCGTGACGAACGTCCGCGTGTTCGACGGCCGGCAGCTGCGCCCGCCAGGCACGGTGGTCATCGAAGGCGGCCGGATCAGTTCCGCCGCGAAGAGCTCAGGTGGCGCCGAGGTCGTCGCCGGCGAGGGCGGCGTGCTGCTGCCCGGGCTGATCGACGCCCACGTCCACCTGCGCGGCCGGCACACGCTCGAGCAGCTGGCCTCCTCCGGCGTGACCACCGCCCTGGACATGGGGTGCGCGCCCGAGCTGGTGAACTCCCTGCGCGCAGCGCGCGGGCTGACCGACATCCGCAGCGCGGGCACGCCGGCCATCGCGCCGGGCAGCCCGCACTCGCACCTCCCCGTCATCGGGGCGCGCGGCCTGATCACCGGGGCCGATCAGGCCCGGCAGTTCGTGGCCGACCGGGTGGCGGAAGGCTCGGACTACATCAAGATCATCGTCGGCAACCCGGCCCCCAGCCACGATCAGGCCACGCTTGACGCGCTGGTGGCCGCCGCCCGTGAGCACGGCAAGCTCAGCGTGGCACACGCCTCGTCGCGGGCGGCGGTGGAGATGGCGCAGCGGGCGGGAGTCAGCGTCCTCACCCATGTCCCGCTGGACCAGGCCCTGGACGCCGCGGCCGCGGCCGACGCCGTGGCCGCCGGTCGCGTCCTGATCCCGACGCTGGCCATGATGGAAGGCGTCGTGCGGCAGGCCGCACCCGGTCGCGACTACGCCGCGGCCCGGGCCAGCGTCACCGTCATGTACCGGGCCGGGGTGCCGATCCTGGCCGGTACCGACGCCAACGCCGAAGCCGGCGGCCCGGCGATGATCAGCCACGGCAGCAGCCTGCACCATGAGCTCGAGCTGCTCGTCGAGGCCGGGCTGACCAACGTGGACGCGCTGCGCGCCGCCACCTCGCGGCCCGCCCGTTACTTCGGGCTGCCCGACCGCGGCGTGATCGAACCCGGCCGCCGGGCGGACCTCGTGCTGATCGACGGGGACCCGCTGCGGGACATCACCGCCACCCGGTCGATCCGCCACGTCTGGTGCGGCGGAGCCGAGGTCAAACCGAGCTGACCCACAGAAGGAGGACCCGATGAGCCTGCACAGCCTGCTATCGGTCACCATCGGCGTGCCGAACGTCGTCCAGACGGCCGCCTACTGTGGACGCCCGAGGACCTGGAAGGGGCCCGCGGCCTGTTCGCCTGGGGACCGCCGCCGCCGCCCTCCTTCTTGCATCCGGAGGACCTTGCCGCCATGATGACCGGTGCGCATTCGCGCTGACGCACCTACGCTCCGGTCCAGCCGAGGAGGAAAGGACGGCAGCCCCTCAGCGGCGGTCCGCCGGCGGGACGATCAGGATGGGGCAGGACGCGTGGTGGGCGACCTGGCTCGTCACCGAGCCCATCATCAGGTGGCCGAACCCGCCCGTGCCGCGCGACCCAAGCACGATCATGTCCGCGTCCCGGCACGCTTCGACGAGCACTTCGGCCGGGAAACCGTGGACCGCCTTGACGGTGACCGACTCCGGGCGCGGTTCGCCGGCCTCGGCCAGCGCCTTGTCGGTCTCCGCCTGGGCTGCCTCGCGGACCCGTTCGGTCTCCGCCAGGTCCTCCGGGTAAACCACGGGGCCGCCGCCGAAGCCCATGATGGCCTCGTGCACGGTGAGCACCGTAAGCGGCGCGTGATGAGCCGCTGCCTCCTTCATGGCCCGGACCAGGGCCCGCTGGGAATGACCGGAACCGTCAACTCCGACAATGATTCCAGGCATTTCAATCCACCTCCGTAGATGGGCGCTTTCCCGCACCTCTACTATCACGGTATGCCCACGAGGCCCAGCGCAACAGAGCTGTCGGGGCTGCTCGCCCCGGGACGTTGGTCCTTACTCGCATGTGACCGAACTGCCTATAGTTAAGTGACACAGAGCCCGATCAGGCGTACTGCTCGGGCCTACTCCTGTGAACTTGGAGCTACGGTGACTAATCCGGTGAGCGGTCCGGCGGCCGACGGCGAGACCAGGAAGCCGATCGCGGTGTTCCTCCTCGACGATCACGAGGTGGTCCGCCGGGGTGTCCGTGACCTGCTTGAGGCGGAGCCGGATATCCGGGTGGTGGGCGAGGCCGGGACCGCGTCCTCGGCGCTGGCCCGGATCCCGACGCTGCACCCGGACGTTGCCGTCCTCGACGTGCGGCTGCCGGACGGCGACGGGGTGTCGGTGTGCCGGGAGATCCGGTCCCGGATGCCCGAGGTGGCCTGCCTGATGCTGACCTCGTTCGGTGACGACGAGGCGCTGTTCGACGCGATCATGGCCGGCGCGGCTGGGTACGTGCTCAAGCAGATCCGCGGCACCGACCTGATCGGCGCGGTGCGCACGGTCGCCTCCGGCCAGTCGATGCTGGACCCGAGGGCGGCGAGCCAGTTGATGGCCAGGCTGCGCGATCAGTCGGTCAAGCACGACCCGCTGGCTGGCCTGTCCGCGCAGGAGCGCCGGATCCTGGAGCTGATCGGGGAGGGCCTGACCAACCGGCAGATCGGCGAGCGGATGTTCCTGGCCGAGAAGACGGTGAAGAACTACGTGTCCGCGCTGTTCGCCAAGCTCGGCATGGAACGCCGCACCCAGGCCGCTGCCTACGCGGTCCGCGTCTTCGGCGACCACCATGACGGTGACGAACTGCACCCGGGGTCCGCGGGTCCCCACGACTAGGGACCTAATGCCCTTGGTATGCCGGGGCGCGGCCCGGCATCCTTGCGGCCATGTACTCCGACGGCTCCGCGCTGACGCAGCTCCCCAGGGATAAGTGCCTCAAGCTGATGGCATCGGTGCCGGTGGGCCGGGTCATCTATACCCGGCAGGCGCTGCCTGCGGTGGAACTGGTCAACTTCGCCTTCGACGAGGGTGACATCATCCTGCGGACCGACCCCAGCGGAAAGCTCGCCGCCGCCGCCCGCGGCGCCGTGGTCGCGTTCGAGGCCGATTGCCTGGACGTGGCGAACCGGACCGGCTGGAGCGTGACCGCCATCGGGCCGTCGCGTGAGGTGACCGATCCCGAGGAGATCCGCCGGCTGCGGGCGATCGGCCTCACCTCGTGGGCCCCCGGGCCGCGGGATCACTTCATCCGGATCTCCCCGGAGATCCTGACCGGCCGGTACCTGCGTGCGAACGGCCATCAGCACGCGGTCCGCCAGCCCGCCGGAGCGCACAGCTGAGCCCGGAGGACCAAGGTCCGGGCCCAAGGTCCCCGGGAAGCGTGACGCGCTGCCCTACCCGCACCCGCCGCCGACGGCGCACCCTTGGTGCATGGCCCAGCGGATGCACCAGACCCTGTTGACCACCGGACTGGCCCGGGTGGAGGGCGAAAACGTCACGTACACCTGGGCCAGCGACAATCGTCTTGGCTGACCCGGTCAGCCGGGTGGGACCCGCCATTCCAGCCTGGTTCCCGGCCTGGCCGCGCCCGGGTTGGCCGGCTCGAGCCGGAGTTCGCCGCCCAGCTTCTCGGCCCGCCTGGCCAGGTTGCGCAGCCCACTGCGGCGCCCCTCGGCCGGGATGCCAATCCCGTCGTCGGTGACCTGCACCGCCAGCATCCCGTCGGAATTCACGTCCACGGTCACGTCGACCTGGCCGGCGTCGGCGTGCCTGGCCGCGTTGGACAGCGCCTCGCGCAGCGCAGCCAGTACCTGCTCGCCGACCTCCTGGCCGACCTGGGCGCCGAGGCCGGCGCCCAGCCGCAGCGACGGGGCGAAGCCGAGCATGTCGGTCATCTCCTCGACCAGGGCGACGATGTCCCCGCGCAGGTCCGGTTCGCCCGCGTTGTCCCTGGCCTGCAGCGCGAAGATGGTGGCGCGGATGTCCTTGATGGTCTCGTCCATCGCGTCGACCGCGTTGGTGATGCGGCTGGCCACCTCCGGCCGGGTGATCATCGGCATCGTGCCCTCCAGCGACATGCCGGTGGCGTACAGCCGCTGGATGACCAGGTCGTGCAGGTCCCGCGCGATCCGGTCCCGGTCCTCGTACAGCGACAGCCGCTGGGCCTCGGCGCGGCTGGCCGCGAGCTCGAGCGCGACGCCGGCCTGCGCGGCGAACGAGGCCACGACGTCGATCAGGTCCGAGGGGAACGGCGCGCCGCCGTGACGGCGCCCGACGGTGAGCACCCCGCGGACGTTGCCCGGCACACCGAGCGGGAACAACTCCGCGGGCCCGATCTGGCTCATCGCGCCGCGGGCGGCCTGGGCGGCGCGCTCGTCGGTGGCGAAGTCGGCGGACGTCAGCGGTTCGCCGGTGCTCAGCACCCGGCCGGACAGCGACTCGCCGGCCGGAAGCACCAGGCCGCGGGTGGCCTCGGCGCCGTCGCCGTCGGCGTAGGCGATCGTCAGCCGGCGTCCTTCATCATCGGGCAGGGCGAGCACGGCCAGGTCCGCACCGGACAGTTCCCGCGCCCGCCGGGTGACGTCGGCCAGCACCTCGCCGGGCTCGGCACCGGACAGCAGCCGGGTGGTGACCTCGGCGCTGGCCTGGATCCAGCGCTGCTGGCGGCGGGCCGCGTCGTACAGCCGCGCGTTCTCCACCGCCACGCCCGCCGCGGCCCCCAGGGCGACCAGGACCGCCTCGTCGTCCTCGGTGAACTCACCGCCCCCGCGCTTGCCGGTCAGGTACAGGTTGCCGAATACCTCGTCGCGGAGCCGGACCGGGACGCCGAGGAAGCTGCGCATCGGCGGGTGCCCGTCAGGAAAGCCGGACGACTGCGGGTGGGCGGCGATGTCGGCCAGCCGCAGCGGCCGGGGATCCTCGACGAGCATACCGAGCAGGCCGCGCCCCTCGGGCCAGTGGTGGATCCGCTCGATCTCCTCCTGGGTCAGGCCGACCGGGATGAACTCGGCCAGCCGCCGGTCCTCACCGATGACGCCCAGCGCCCCGTAGGTCGCGTCGACGAGCCCGACCGCGGTCTGCACGATGCGCCCCAGGGTGGACTCCAGGTCCAGGCCCGAGCCGATGGCGACGACCGCCTCGAGCAGGCCGCGCATCCGGTCCCTGGTGGCCAGCACGACCTGCAGCCGTCCCTGCAGCTCGGCCAGGAGCTCATCCAGCTGCAACTGCGGAAGTAGCTCCGGGCGGCTCCCTGGACCAGCTTCCACCAGCAATCCTTCCGACGACCGATACGTCGTAAGCGTAACTGGCGGTGGCTTGGCAGGCTAGGACCGGACCAGGTCGAGGCAGGATTGATCATTGTGAGACGGTGGGGCGGCTCGGCTGGCCCAGCCGGCTTGATGTTCACGGCCACCATCGGAAAGTCGTCCTCGAGCCACTGGGCTGGATAGTTGAAGGAAACCTCCGGAGCCTGAGCCCGGCCGGAGGCCAAGGTGTGGGACCTTTGGCATCGGCCGAGGTGAGCTACGTCTCTTCCGGCCAGTGCGGCGGCCGGCCAGGCTGAGGCTATGCACGCATACGTGAGGGACGTCATGACCACCGGCGTGGTGGCAGTGCAGGCCGATACCCCGTACCGGGAACTGACCGCCATGTTCCGCAAGCACCGGGTCAGCGGGTTCCCCGTCGTCGACGAGGCAGGCAAGGTGACGGGCGTCGTGTCCGAGACGGACCTGCTGGCCCTGGCGGCCGGGGATCAGGAGCCCAGCGCGTATCCGGCGCCGCGTGGCTGGCGGCCGCACCACAAGCAGCTCACGATCGGCGAGGCCACCGCGGGCACCCTGATGACCCATCCGGCGGTGACGGTGGGGCCGGACGAACTCGTACGGACCGTCGCCCGCCTGATGCGCTCGCTTAAACTGCAGCGGCTCCCGGTCGTCGACCGTGACGGGCAGCTGGTCGGCATCATCAGCCGGTCCGACGTGCTGAGCGTCTTCCGCCGGACCGACGAGGAGATCCACCGCGAGGTCACGCAGGACGTGATCGCGGACGGGTTCTTCACCGACCCGGCCCGGTTCACGGTGACCGTGCACGACGGTATCGTCACGCTGGAAGGCGCCCCTGGCAGCGCGGTGTTCGGCGCCAGCATCGTCGAGGCGGTCCGGCATCTCGAGGGCGTGGTCGCCGTCCGCGACCGCTTTTCGTACCCCGACGCCGAGGGTCCTCCGGGACTTTAGTCCCGGAGCAAAACGGCCGGAACGCCCTTGCCGCCTGCGCTGGCGCACGATCATGATGGCAGTGGGCGATCTACGTACCCAGGACAACCCGGCGCATCCAGTTCGCCAAGGAGGACGAGCACAATGGCAGCCAAGCCCATCGTGGCCGGTACAGACGGTTCTGAGGAATCACTGCGGGCGGTCGACTGGGCCGCCAGGGAGGCCGTGCTCCGAGGCGCCCCGCTGCGGATCGTGTCCGCCGCGACGCTCCTGCCCCGGATGGTCTCGCGCGCCGGCCCGACCGAATCCGAATATGACACCGTGACCGACGTCCTCCTCAAGGACCGTGACCGGGCTCTGGCCGCCGCGTCGGCTAGGGCCGCCAAGATGGCCCCCGGCGTGCTGATCGACACCGACCAGCTGACCGGGCAGCCCGCCCAGGCCATCACCGAGGCCGGGTCCGGCGCGCTGATGCTGGTCGTGGGCTCCCGCGGCGGCGGCGCCTTCACGGCCATGGTGCTCGGCTCGGTCAGCCGGTACGCCGCCGCCCACGCGTCCGGCCCGGTTGTGGTCGTGCGAGACGACATCGCGGGCAACCGCCGGCTGGTCGGCATCGGCATCGGCGACCTGGACCACTGCGCCGACTCGCTCACCTTCGCGTTCGAGGAGGCGAGTGTGCGCCAGGCCAGCCTGATGGCCATCCACGCCTGGCATGTCCCGCAATCCGACATCTCCCGGGCCGGGGACGTGTACACCGGAGCCGATTCGCACGCGCTCGAAACGGGCTCGGCCCGCCACCTTGAGGGACTGCTGAACGAGTGGCGAGAGAAGTACCCGGACGTACCGGTCAGCACCGACGTCGTGCACGGTCATCCGGGCCGGGCGCTGGTCGGCCTGTCGGCCCGCGCCGACCTGGTGATCATCGGCAGGCACGCCAAGCATTCCGGACTGCCCGGCCCCGGCTCGGTCAGGCACGCGGTCCTGAACCACGCACACGGTCCTGTCGCCGTCGTCCCCTCTACCTGACGGCCCGCGCCCTCGCTTCGTGACCTCCGCCCGGGCTGCGCCGTGACGGCGCCGGTGCCGCCCGGGCGGGTATGACCGCTCGTTACCGCGTGATGAGGGTCCCGGCCTCCCCGGGGCTAGTGGACAACCCCGACCGGGCAGGGCGCATGGTGCAGGATGGCCTGCGCGACCGAGCCGAGGCACATGCGGTCGAGGCCGCCGCGGCCGCGGGCGCCCACGACGAGCATCTGGGCGTCGGCCGACGCAGCCAGCAGCGCCGCCCGCGGGGTGCCGGCCAGGACCCGCCGTATCACCGTGACCTCGGGATATTCCTTGGCTTCGCTAGCCATCAGCTGCCCGAAGTCCTCCTCCACCTGGTGTGCTTCGCCGAGCCGGCCGACCGCGTCGGCTAGGGCGCACACCGCCACCAGGGGCACGTCGCGCAGCGCGGCCTCCTCGAAGGCGAAGCCGACCGCGGCCTGTGCCGTCGGGGATCCGTCCACGCCCGCCACCACCGGGCCGGGGGCCTGGTTGGCCGGCCGCCACCCGCCGCGGACGACGACGACGCGTCCGCGGGCGTGCCCGGCCACCTGCCAGGACACCGATCCGAGCAGCAAGCCGGGCAGCTCGCTGTGCCCGCGGCAGCCGACCACGATCATGTCGGCGGTCTCGCTGCGCTCGCACAGCGCGTGAGCGGCCGACCCGCCAGCCAGTTCCGCGCGCACCCGGGCGGGGCCCAGCACCGACTCGGCGTACGGCAGCCCGCGGGTCAGGATCTCCTGGCCGTGCTGCCAGGCCAGGTCACAAAGGTCCGATTCGGTAGGCAGCGCCATATGATCGGGCATCCAGGCGAGGCAGACGGTCAGCGTCGTACCGCGGACCTTGGCTTCCCTGGCGGCCCAGCGCAGCGCTTCACCGCTGCCAGGCGACCCGTCGTAGCCGGCCACGATTCCGTAAGTCATCTCGGTCATGACGACCTCCTTGCCCTACCGGACCCGGCCTCCCCCCGTGGGCCGCGCCCTTAGGGACAAGTCTGGCCGCCGCCCGGCTCCGGCAACAGAGCAGAAGGTCCCCGGGGCGGGGCCCGGACGTCAGTATCCTGTGGCGTCATGCCGTCGGCCGATAGACCGACGGCTCGAGGACAGGACCAACGACTCTGCCCGGCTCGGCCCGGGCGCGGCAGGCTGGGACAAGCTGGCTCCGCGGGAGGTGACCGTCATGCGCAGCCATAACAATCACCCGTCGGAAGGGCACCTGGCCCGCCTGGCCCGGTGGCTCGGCTTCGACCGCAACCCGCTGCGTCGGCGCACGGACCGGATCGAGGCGGTCCTGCGGCTGGTCATGATGATCGTGCTCGTCGCGGTGGTACCCGCCGCCGCGGTCCTGGCCGGCCAGCAGGCCGACCACGCGGCCCTGAACCGGGCACATGCCCAGCAGGCGGCGGATCACATGGTCAACGCGGTCCTGCTCGAGCAGGCCCCGGCGACCGGGGCCCCGGACCCGTACACCTCCGTGCAGACCGCATGGGTGCCGGCCCGCTGGCAGCCGCCGGGCCGGGCGCCGCGGACCGGCGAAGTCCTCGCTCTGGCGGGAGCGCGTAAGGGAAGCACGGTGCGGACCTGGATCGACGCCTCGGGCGCGATCACCAACCCCCCGCTCGATCACCGTGACATCGCCGGCGAGGTCTGCGTCGCCGTCATCGCGACCTGCCTCGGGTCATGGCTGGTGCTGCTGGCGTCGAGTGCGCTCGCGCGCCGGGCGCTGGACCGCCGGCGGCTGAGCGGCTGGGATGCCGAGTGGCGGGCGAGCGGGCCGCTCTGGAGCGGCCACGCCCGCTGAGGCCCCGCCAGAAGTAAGGGCCGTCAGAAGTAAGGACCTGGCCTGCTGGGGACGGGCGGAACCGGGTAGACGAGCCGGTCGCGCACCGCCACGACACCCGTTTGACCTGATGCTCGAGCGGGCTCTCCTCGCGGCCCACCCGCTGGCTGAGGGCGGCGATCCGGCCGAGTTCGGTGCCCATCCCGGTCGCCGTGACCACGGCTTGCGCCTCGCCCCCGGTGCACTCGCTCCCGCTGAAAACCACATCCCTGGCCTGCAGCAGCGGGACGTGGAAATCCACGGTCTCGGCGGACCGGATCACCGGTGCCGACTCGCCGGTGAGGGTGGACATGTCCACCTCGACGGTGCCGGTCATCAAAGGAGAAGCTCGCGTTGAGCACGATCACCGCGGCGATCGCGATGGCCAGCCGGGGGGTGCCGCTGGCCCAGGCCATCGCCGCGGCCGCCGCGAGCAGCAGCGCGAGCGGGTGAGTGAACTGACGGGCCAGCTCGCCGGGCCAGCTGCGGCCGCCCCGGCGGACCAGTTCGTTCGGACCGGACACCTCGAGCCGCCGCGCTGCCTCTCGGCCGGACAAGCCGCTGGCTGAGGCGCGCAGATCCCGGAACAACTGCTCGAGCGGTTCCAGCAGATCAGCGGGCCGCTGATCCGGGACAGCCTCCCCGCTTATCGCAGGCTCTTCCTGGACGTGCTGGGTTTCCATCACCGGCCAGCCTTTCGAGGTGAGCTGGACACGCTCTTTCCAGCGCACGCCGCCCATGGCAGCCGAGCCAGGGGCCTAAGTCCGGGACCGGACGGGAGAAGGTACCTGCCGGGGCCGGCGCCCCGGTCCGCCGGGGACCTTGGTCCCGTGGTCATGACGAAGGTCGCGCCGCGCTGTGCCGTCTGGCCCTGTCCTTCCCGGATCCGGGTGTTATGCGATGGCGATGAGAAGTATTCACATCCGCAGAAGGAAGGCAGACGAGATGAGCACTCTGCTGCGCAGGGACCCGAGGAACATGTTCCCGGAACTGGTTGAGTGGTTCGAGGAGCCCTTCATGACCCTTCGCCCCTACCTGGCCCAGCCGATCAGGGTCGAGGACTACCTCGAAGGCGACCGCTACGTCGTCCGGGCGGAGCTGCCCGGGATCGACCCGGAGAAGGATGTCGAGGTGACGGTCGGCGCCGGCTACCTCACCATCCACGCCGAGCGGCATGACAGGACCGAGGGCAAGCACCGGTCGGAGTTCCGGTACGGCGCGTTCACCCGCAGCCTGCCGCTGCCGGGCAATGTCAACGAGGACGACGTCAAGGCGACCTACCACGATGGCATCCTCATGGTCTCCGTGGCGCTCCACACCGAGAAGAAGGAGCCCGTAAAGAAGATCGAGGTCAAGTCGGCGGCCAAGTAGCGTCTCGCGGGCTGAACCGCAGGGGTCTCGCGCCCCGAGCCGCGCCGAGCCGCGCCGAGCCGCGCCGAGCCGCGCCGCGCCGAGCGGCGCCGCGCCGAGCCGCGCCGAGCGAAGGCCAGCGCGACATAACCGTGGCCGCACCTGCCGGGCGCGGCCACCGCCGTGTCGCGGGCCGTCTGGCGAGATAGGGCGGACATACGCCCCTGCCCGCGCAGGCCCGTTGGCGCCAAGTACCCGTCCTGAGCCGCCGCCCCCGCACCCGTGATGTCCGGATTATCCCGGTTCTCGCGGCACGTGGTTTCTCCGCAGATTCAGTGAACGTGGCGTTCTAATGATTCTTTCCAGTAGAACGCCACGTTCATGGAATTCCAGGCGCCCGCGTCAGGCCGCGGGCTGGGCCGGGTGATGAGTGACCTCGGTCCCCGACGCCGGGAAGAACACCGTCTCGTGCCCGTCACGCCAGCGGACCACGTACGGCGGCGCCCCGTCGGCCCCGTCGACCCTGAGTATCTCCCCGTGACGCTCTTCGTCGCCCTGATGGCGACCCTTGACCGTCAGTTCGTCTCCCACTTGTGCTCGCATGACAGACCTCCTCGTGACGAGTGGCCGTCAGCCTGCGCCAGCGCGGGCGCCTCCGCTAGGGCCGAAGGGCCGGCGGCGACTCCCTCTCCGCGGGCCGTAGGTCCTAAAAGCCAGAGAAGCTAGAGCAGCGCCAGCCGGGACGCCTCCGCGGCGCGCCTGCCCGGCAGGACCCGGGCGACGGCTCCGGCGGTGGCCAGCGTCCACTGCGAGAGGCGGAAGTGATGGCCGCATAGAAGCAGGTCCACCCGGTAGGGGCGGCCTGGGATCGCCGGCATGAGGACCTGCACCATGGCCCGTGAGGGGCAGCAGCAAGCTTTGTCGTCCATGCTTCAGCTTCGCCCGGAGCCGCCCGCGCCCGGCAGAGACCAAGATCCCTCATTCCTCGGGCCGAACGTCCCTGCCGATTGCCCTGGCCAGCGGCGAAATCCGCCCAAACGGGGACCTTGGTCCCTGGTTGCCGGCTGGTGCCTTTGGGGAAAATGAGGGCCGCCGCAAACGCGAGAGGGCCTGCCCGCCATGACCATCACCGACAAGATCGAAGACCATCAGGCACGCTGTCAGCCATACATGCTCAGGTTGCGGATGATTGCCCGCGACGACCCCGGGACGGTACTGACGCGGCAGGCGGTGACCGAAATCGTGCAGGCCACCGCGGCGATCCTGGCTGAGGCCAAGGCCTCGGGCAGCGACGCCCGGGCGGCGGGCAGCCCGGGGGCCGGCACCTTCCTGAACGTAAGGCTGAGCCGGCTCGCGGTCGCGGCCAACGACGCGATCGCCGCCGCCGGGGACGGGGACTCCGGCCTGTTGCGCCGTCACCTGCACAGGTTCGAGGTGCTGACCTCGGCGATCTGGACGGTGCAGCAAGCCGTGTCCGTTCCGGATCCCGGTCGTCGGCGGTAGTTCCTAAGGCCCGCCGGACAGGGCTGTTCGGCGGCCGGGCGGAGGAATTGCGCCCCTACCGCGGGTGCTCAGCAGACTGCTGTCCTGGGTCTGAGGACGTAAGGCGAGATCTGAGGAGTTCACGATGCGTCACTTTGAGGTACGCGACGTCATGACGGCCGACCCGGTGACGGTCACCCCGGCCACGTCCATCAAGGACCTGGCCGGCATCCTGGTCAAGCAGCGGATCGGCGCGCTGCCGGTGCTCACCCCGCACGGCCTGCCCGTCGGCCTGGTCACCGAGGGTGACCTGTCGCGGAAAGAGCAGCTCCAGCAGGACCCCGAGGGCCAGCATTCGGTGCATTTGACCTACCGGGCCCGGCGCGCCATCGCCACCGCCGAGACCGCCGGGGAGATCATGACCAGGCATCCGGTGACGGTGCGGGCCGACGCCACGGTGGCGGAGGCGGCGCGGCTCATGGACCAGTATCAGGTCAGGTGCCTGCTCGTGGTCGACGAAGGCGGCAAGCTGCTCGGCGTGGTCAGCCCGCGGGACCTGCTGCGGGTTTTCCTCCGGCCGGACGGCGATATCAGAGCCGAGATCCTCGACGAGGTGCTGGCCGGTTACCTCGGCACCCACCCGGCCATGGTCCAGGTCGACGTCGCCGACGGCGTGGTCAGGCTGACCGGCGAAGTCGAACGCAAGAGCATGCTGACCCTGCTGCTGCCGGCGGTCCGCGCGGTCGACGGGGTGGTGGACGTCGAAGGTCAGCTCAGCTACGCCATCGATGACACCAGGCGGCCGCACCGTCCCGAGCACGACGAGATCGACACGCCAAGCTCACCGGTGGCGGCGCGCCGGCTGGTCTAGCCCGGAAAGATGGGTGCTGGCGTGGCCAGGGGACAGCTCCGGATCTACCTCGGTGCCGCACCAGGTGTCGGCAAGACCTACGCGATGCTCGCCGAGGGGCAGCGCCGTCGCGCCCGCGGTACGGACGTTGTCGTCGGTCTGCTGGAAACGCACGGCCGGAAGCTGACCGCGGCGATGGCCGAAGGACTGGAGATCGTGCCGCGGCGCACGATGACCTACCGCGGCGCCACCTTTACCGAGATGGACCTCGACGCGGTGCTCGCCCGCCACCCCCAGGTCGCGCTGATCGACGAGCTGGCCCACAGCAACGTGCCCGGCTGCCGGAACCCCAAGAGATGGCAGGACGTCGACGAACTGCTCGACGCTGGCGTCGAGGTCATCACCACGCTCAACATCCAGCACCTGGAGTCGCTCAACGACGTGGCCAAGCAGGTCACCGGCGTGGAGCAGCATGAGACCCTGCCCGATGCGGTCGCGCGCCGCGCGGACCAGATCGAGCTGGTGGACATGACCCCCGAGGCGCTGCGGCGCCGGATGGTGCACGGGAACGTCTACCCGCCGAACCGGATCGACGCCGCGCTGACCCACTACTTCCGGCCGGGGAACCTCACCGCGCTGCGCGAGCTGGCCCTGCTGTGGCTGGCCGACCAGGTGGAGGAGGGCCTACAGCGGTACCGGGCCGAGCACGGCATCGCCGAGCAGTGGGAGACCAAGGAGCGGATCGTGGTCGCGATCGCCGGGGAAAAAGGCGATGAGGCCGTCATCAGGCGGGCCGCGAGGATCGCCACCCGGACCCCCGGCAGCGATCTGATCGCGGTGCACGTGTGCTCCGATGACGGCCTGCTTGCCGCTCCGGCCGGGTCCCTGCAGACACAGCGCGCGCTGGTGATTTCGGTCGGCGGCAGCTTCGGCGAGATACCCGGCGAAGACATCCCCGAGACGCTGCTGCGGTTCGCCCGCGCAGAGAACGCGACCCAGATGGTGCTCGGCGCGAGCCGGCGCGGCCGGTTCCTGACCCTGCTGACCGGTAAGAGCATCCCGACGAGAGTGGCCCGCCGGGCCGAACACATCGACGTGCACCTGGTCAGCCGCGACGAGAAAGACCGGCTCCGGCTGGCCCGGGCCGCGTTCGGCTCGCACCGGACCAAGCGGGCGAGCGCGGAGGCGGCGGCCCTGACCCGGCTCGCGGTGTGCGTGCTGAGCGGGCACGGCGACCCGCCCGCGCTGCTGGAGGAGATACGGCAGATGTTCGGCCTGGCCGCGGTCAGCCTGCTCGAGCATCGGCCGAACGGCTCGGGTCCTTACGTGGTGGCCAGTGCCGGCGAGCGGCCGCCGGAGGGCCCGGGGGCCGATGTGGAGCTGCCGGTCAGCGACACCTTCACGCTGGCCGCCCGCGGGCCTGTCCCCGGTCACCAGGACATGAGGGTGCTCTTTTCCTGCGCGGTCCAGGTCGTGGCCGGCCTCAGCTACCGCCGCCAGGGAGAGCGGCAGGCCGAGGCGGCCAGGCACACGGCTGACCTGCGCTCGCGGGCGGCGCTGCTCGCCGCCACCGGCGAGCAGGCCCGCGCGCAGCTGGCCACGGCCCGAGCGGCGCTGGCGGCGCTGGCGGCGGGCGCGGCGGGCGCGGCGGGCGCGGCGGGCGCGGACCCGCCGGACGACCGCGTCGCCCTGCTCGCCACCGCGCGCCACGCGGTCGATCAGGTGAGCAGGCTGGTCGACGACCTCTCCGATCTCAGCCGGCTGCACGCCGGGGCGGTGGAGACCTACCTGCGGCCGGTCGACCTCGACGAGGTGCTGGCCGCGTGCCTGGACGACCTGGGGCCGGGCAGCCAGCACATCACGCTGAGCACGGCGGAGGACCTGCCCGACGTGATCACCGACGCCACCCTCCTCACCCGGATCCTGACCAGCCTGCTGGCCGATGCGCTGCAGCGCAGTCCGGCTGGCCAGCCACCCGTGCTGACCGCGGTCAGCCGGGCCAGCCGGGTCGAAGTCCGCATCGCCGATCAGGGACCCGACCAGCCCAATGGCGAGGCCAGCCTGGCGTTCCGGCTCGCCCGTGATCTCACCGAAGCACTGGGGGACACGCTCCGCATCCAGCGCCTCCCCGGCGGCGGCCATAGCGTGCTCGTGACCCTGCCCGCGGCCGCCCGCCAGGCCGGGACCTTGGTCCCGGGACCCGGTGACACAGCTACCTGCCTCCGTCCGCCGCCGGGCGCACAGACTAAGGGGTAGGTATCCGTTACCTCGAGAAGCGGCCACCGACATGACCCACAAGAACGAGCGCGTGCTGTCCGTCGCCGAACTGGCCCGGGTGGAGGGCGAAGGCGCCCTGTACGTCCGGACCAGCGGCAGCAAGGTGGAAGAGGCACGCCTGGACATCTACGAGCCGCCCCGCTTCTTCGAGGCGTTCCTGCGCGGCCGCGCGTACACCGAGCCGCCGGACATCACCGCCCGCATCTGCGGCATCTGCCCGGTGGCCTACCAGATGAGCGCGTGCGCGGCCATCGAGGCCGCCTGCGGCATAGGCGTCGGCGGGCCGATCGCGGACCTGCGCAGGCTGCTGTACTGCGGGGAGTGGATCGAGAGCCACGCGCTGCACATCTACCTGCTGCACGCCCCCGACTTCCTCGGCTACAGCAGCGGGATCGAGATGGCCACGCACCGGCGTGACCTGGTGGAGCGCGGCCTGGCCCTGAAGAAGGCCGGGAACGCGATCATGGAAGCGGTGGGCGGCCGGGCCATCCACCCGGTCAACGTGCGCATCGGCGGCTTCTACCGGGCCCCCGCCCGGGCCGACCTCGCCGCGCTCACCGAGCCGCTGCGCCGGGCGCTCGATGTCGCGCTCGAGACGGTGAGCTGGGTCGCGACCTTCGATTTCCCCGACCACGACTGCGCGGCGGACATGCTCGCCGTGTCCCGCCCGGGCACCTACGCCATCGAGCAGGGCACGCTGGTGACACGTTCGGGCCTGGCGTTCCCGGCGGCCGCCTGGGACGAGCACGTGATCGAGGAGCACGTGCCGCACTCGACCGCGCTGCACGCGCACCTGGCCGGCGGCGGGCGCTACCTCACCGGGCCGCTGGCCCGCTACGCGCTCAGCTCGCAGTGGCTGTCCCCGCTGGCCCGTGAGGCGGCCCGCGCCGCCGGGCTGGGGGAGTCCTGCGACAACCCGTTCCGCAGCATCATCGTGCGCGCGGTGGAAACGGTGTACGCGGTCGAGGAGGCGCTGCGGCTCATCGCCGCCTACACCCCGCCGGACCCGCCCGCCGTCGAGGTGCGCCCGCGGGCCGGCGTCGGCTACGGTGTCACCGAGGCTCCCCGGGGGACCCTGTGCCACCGGTACGAGATCGGCCCGGACGCCCTGATCACCGACGCCCGCATCATCCCGCCGACGTCCCAGAACCAGGCGGCCATCGAAGCCGACCTGCGCGCCTTTGTGGAAGCCCGGATCGAGCTGGACGACGCCGAGCTGACCCGCCAGTGCGAGCAGGCCATCCGCAACTACGACCCGTGCATATCCTGTGCCGCCCACTTCCTGGATCTCACCGTAGAGAGATCTCTTTGAACCGAACGGATGTGGTTCCAGTTTCCGCTCCCCGCTTCACGCCCACTGACGCAGGCGCGGTCGTGGTGATCGGTGTCGGCAATGAGTTCCGCCGTGATGACGGCGCCGGACCCGCGGTCATCGCCCGGCTGCGCGACCTGGCGCCGGACGGCGTCCGCCTGGTCGTCACCGACGGCGAGCCCACCCGGCTGATCGAGGCCTGGGCCGGGGCGGCGCTCGCGGTGGTGGTCGACGCGGTCCGCGCGGAACCGTCCCGGCCCGGCACGGTCCATCGCTTCGTGGTGGACGGGCCTGGTACCGGGACTGCTCGGTCGGCGAGCTCGCACGGCCTCGGCTTCGACGACGCGATCAGGCTGGCCATGGCGCTCGACCGGATGCCCGCGCGCCTGATCGTGCACGCGATCGAGGCGGCCGACCTGACCCAGGGCCCGGGCCTGACGCCGCGGGTCGCCGCCGCCGTCAGCACGGTGGCCACCGCGGTCCTGGCCGACCTTGGTCCCTACACCCAGGGGCCGTAGGCTCCTGGTCCGCTGACATCTAGCCGGCTGCGCTGAGGGTAACGCGTTAAGGATGTGATCAGCATGCGGGCACTGGTGGTGTACGAATCGATGTACGGGAACACCCACGTCGTCGCCAGCAACATCGCGGACGGCCTGCGCGCCACCCACGAGGTGACCCTCGTCCCGGTGGCCGGGGCCACGGCGGACCTGGTGGCCGGGGCCGACCTTCTGGTGGTCGGCGGTCCGACCCATATGCACGGGATGTCGAGCCCGGGCTCCCGGCGGATGGCCGCCCAGGCCGCCGCCAAGCCGTCCAGCGGGCTGAGCCTGGACCCGGACGCCCGTGGCCCGGGGCTGCGGAACTGGCTCAAGGGCCTCGGCGGCGGGTCGGCCCTGGCGGCCGCCTTCGACACCCGGCTCAACGGCGTTCCCGCGTTCACCGGCCACGCCAGCATGGGCATCGGCAGGCTGCTGAAGCGGCACGGCTACGCGCTCCTGGCCGCCCCGGAGAGCTTCCTGATCGGCCAGCAGAACACGCTGCTGGACGGCGAAACCTCCCGGGCCCGCCGCTGGGGCGCCGCGCTCGGCGTCATCGCCACCAGCCTCCACCACCCGGCACCGGCCTGAGCGCGGCCTACGCCGGTGCTGCTCATTCGGCGGGGCATCGGGACTAAAGACCCTAGCGGCGTCTGGTTTGCGGCCGAGATCATCACGCCATGACCGCCGTTGTACCGGTAGCGCTGGCCGGTGACGCGCTGGAGGTGCCCTGCGCTGATGGTGGTCAGCGCCGGTATCTGTCGTTTGACGCGGCGGCCGCCACAGGGGCCTTGCCGACCGTGCTGGACGCGGTGCAGGCCTTTGTTCCCTGGTACGCCAGCACGCAGGGGGCAGCGGGCTACAAGTCGCAGGCCTCCGCTATCAGCTATGAATGCGCCCGGCTCGCCGCGCTTGCCTTCGCCGACCGCGGCACCGCCTCCGACGACGCCGTCCTGTTCTGCCGTAACGCCACCGAGGCTATCCGTCACCTTGCCGGCCAGCTCCGGCTCGGGCGGGACGACGTCGTGGTCACGACGGTGGCGGAGCACCAAGCCAACGTGCTGCCGTGGTCCCAGGCCGCCAGTTGCCGGTATGTCGAATGCGGTAGGGACGGGACCTTCGGCACCGAAGATGTCGTCGCCGCGCTGGGCCAGTGGCCCCGGCCGGTCCTGCTGGCGATCACGGGCGCATCCGGTATCACCGGGTGGATGCCCCCATTGCCGGACATCATCGAGGCCGCGCATCACCGCGGGGTACCCGTGCTCGCCGACGTGGCGCAGCTGGCACCACACCATCCGCTGCCCGCCGACGCCGACTTCCTGGTCTGGAGCGGCCACAAGATGTACGCGCCGTTCGGTGCCGGAGTGCTGATCGGCCCGCGACGGGTCCTGGCCGAGCACGGCCAGGAGCCGGATGGCTCACCGAACGTGATCGGCGCTGTCGCCCTGCACGCGGCCATGGAAACGCTCAGCGACGTCGGCTGGCCAACGATAAGCGCGCACGAGCACCGCATCGCGACCTCCATGCGGCGCGGCCTGGCCGCTATCCCGGGCGTGCGTTTGCTGGGCCCTGGTGCCGACGTGCCCACGCTCCCGGTCGCCACCTTCATCGTGGCTGGCGTGCCGCCTGCCCTGGTGGCGGCGCGACTTGCCGCCGAGTATGCGATCGGAGTAGGACACAGCCGGTTCGGCGTGGACCCTTACCTGATCCGTCTTCTCGGCCTGACCAGCGAGGAGGCCCGCCGTCCCGGAGCCGTGCGGGCCAGTGCCGGCCTCAACGTAACCGGAGACGATGTGCGGCGGCTTCTGGTCGCCGTGGCCGACGTGGCGACCGGCGACCTGCCGGATTCTTATCATCAGGACCCCTCGACCGGCGATTTCTTCCCGGCGGGCAGCACGTTCCCGGAGCGGGCCGCCTGAGAACACCTGCCGCCAGGACGTCTTACCGTTGAGCTCGCCACGAGCCGCCCGTCCGGGCGCTGCTCGACCGGGTGGCAGGCACCGAGATGCTTGTCCTCGGAACTACCCGGCTGGCCCGGGCAGCCGCCCCGTCCCATGGGGTCAGTGGCGCGCGCCTGCCTGGGCCTGTCGCCTTGCCCTGTCGTGGTCATCGCCCCCGATGATCGACCCGAATCCTCACCCGGATCGCAGCGCCGGCCGGCGCTCCTGGAATCTGAGGGACCGAGGTCCCGTGTACCGGTGACATCTGGCCGTGACGATCGGGGTGGGCGAGGCGAAACACTGACAGTAGGAAAATAGTGAGGGAGTGAGCATGATGTCGCGCACCGACGAATACCTCGATGCCATGCTTCGCCACCTTGGTGCTGCGTACTACGAGTCCCTGCACGGCAGGGCTGCACGCTCTGACGTGGCCCGCGCGCTCGATACGGTGGAGGAACATCTCAAGGAGCTCCCAACGCGCTCTAGCGCCCAGCCGAAGGCCAGCCCTCACCCGGCCCACCACACCGGTGGACCACGGCATAGCCGGTGGGCCCGCAGGGTCAGTGACGTGATGACGACCTCGGTGGTGACCGTGGACCGGATCACCCCGTACCAGGAGATCGCTCAATCGCTGGCCAAGCACAAGATGAGCGGGGTGCCGGTGCTGAAGATGGGCCGGCACGTCGTAGGCGTGGTATCGGAGTCCGATCTGCTCGCCGCGGAAGACAAGACGGTCCGGCAAGCCAGGCTGGCCGCGCAGTCCCCACGGCGCTGGCGGCTTCGCCAGCCCCGGCGGACTGGCCTGACCGCCGGCGAGCTGATGACCGCGCCGGCCATCACCATCCACCCGGACGCGACGATTCCGAGCGCAGCGCGGCTGATGAACACGCATCACGTCAGGAGGCTGCCGGTCGTCGACTCGGAGGGCAAGCTGGTGGGCATCGTGAGCCGCCGTGATCTGCTGAGTGTCTTCCTGCGCCCCGATGCCGACATCGTCCACGATGTCCGGCAGGTCCTGGACGAGCTTCCGCTCGCCGATCCCGCGGACGTTACCGTGACCGTGCGCCATGGCGTCGTGACGCTGGCCGGCGCGATCGAGTCCGTGTCGCAGCGGTATCAGGATCTCATCCCGATCGCGCTCCGGCTGGCCTGGGATGTCGACGGAGTGGTCGACGTGGTAAATGAGCTCAGCGTAGCCAAGGCATCCAAGTCGGCTGCAGCTGCTGACCAGCCAGCAGGCTGAGGCATACGCCGGCGAAGAACACCACGGCGGACAGCGTCTCCGACACGCCCGCATAAGGTCCCCCGGCGGGTTGCGCATAGGTCAAGCTGTCACGTTCAGTCACCATCGCTCCATGGTGACCACTCTCCTAGACGGGCCGGATCCCCGGCAGGGTCGGCCGTCCCGGCCTGGCCGGGGCTTTCTCCCTTTCCTGCGCGGCCGGGGACCGCGCGGCGAGCCCGGCGCGATTGGCGTGGTTTCACCGGTTGAGGTGCTCGTGGCGGATGTGAACGACAGCACGTACGCCTTCGTCGCGCAGTAAACGGCCTGGTACGGGCCGGGCTGGAAAGCAGCTGTCGAGGCAACATTCAAGATCGCCCCGCGGCGCCGCTCCAGCATCCCGGGCAGGAGCAGGGCGGTCAGCCGCGTCAGCGCCGCCACGTTGACCTCGATCATGTCCAGCTGCCGCTCAACGCTGATTTCGGCGATTGGACCGTGGGCGCCGAAGCCGGCGTTGTTCACCAGGACATCCACCTCGATGTGCCGCTGCGTCAGCGCCTCCACGATCTCGCCAGGACTGGCGGGCCGGCCAGGTCAGCGGGCACAACATGCGCCTTGGCCCCGTATTCCGCGGCGAGCTCGCCGGCCAGCTCACGCAATCTGCCCTCGCTGCGGGCGATGAGCACCAGGTCCGCGCCATCGCTGGCGAAGAGCCTGGCCAGTTCCCGCCCGATCCCAGACGAGGCGCCAGTGATCAGCACTGTTTCACCCTGGCGCCGACGCAGCAGGTCCCCGGCGGTTCCCGCTGGCGCCGTGCTCCCGGTACCGGTCATGCCGCGCCTCCCTCGCCCTCCGCCTGCCACGCTAGCCATCGACGAGGGAAGTGCCCAGGGACGAAAGACCCGCCCCGGGGAACCCCGGAGATCCGCGCTGGCGGCTCACCAGTTGTCGTGGGGCTCCCACCGGAAGCCGGCGAGAGCGGCCCCGAGCCCGGCGGCGCCCCATGCCGCGAGCGCGGCCAGATCGATCGCGGTAATGCCGGTCGAGCCCGGGACGGCGAACGCCTGCTGGAGGCCTCGTGCCAGGTGCTCAAGGGGGAAGAGCTTGCCCGCATCCAGCAGCCAGGCCGGCATCATGGATACCGGGATGAACACGCCGGAGATGAAGCCGAGGATCAACGTGATGAACGGCCCGGCCACCGATGCGGCGTCGGTAGTGGCACACACGCGGGTACTGGCCAGGCCGAGCGCGCACATGCAAGCGGTCCCGGTGACCGTGTACACGGCCAGGCCGATCACCGTGCCGGCCCCGATGTGCACGTGGTACACGCCGCCGCCGACCGCGACCAGCACCACGACCGTGACCGCGACCACGATGGTCGTCCGGATGATCTCCCCGGTCAGGAAGACCCAGCTCGGCATGGGTGTTCCCCGCAGCCGCTTGAGCATGCCGCGCTCGCGTTCGGTGGTGACCGCTATCAGCAGCGAGCTGTACCCGGCGAGCATGATCTGATAGGAGATTATCGCCGGGGTGTAGTAGACCGCGAACGGGACCCGCAGGCGGAGGAAGGACGACGGCCCGTGGAAGATGCCGTTGAGGATCACCAGCAGGAACAGCGGCATGATCACCGTGAAGATGAATGCCCGCGGTTCGCGCAGGAAGCCTTTCAGCGCGTAGCGGGCTTGCGCGGCGGCCAGAGCGGCGTCGCTCATGAGCTGTCGTCCGGGGAATCACCGGCGGATAGCGCCAGCTGGACGAAGACGTCATCGAGGGTCGGCGGAGACACCCGGATGTCGGTGAGCTCGACGCCGTGCTCCTCGGCCCAGCGCAGCAGCGCCGTCAGGTCCCGCTGGGCCTGGTCGCTGCGAAAGCCCAGCCGCCGGCCGTCTTGCTCGACACTGGTACCCACCGCCGCCGATACCTGCGCCGGGCCGATCTGCGGCGACGCGAGGAAGGTGATCGTGGTCGCGTGGCCCAGGGCCAGGCTGAGCTGCTCGGCGGTACCCTCGGCTGCGATCGCGCCGGCCTGCAAGATGACGATCCGGTCTGCCAGGCGCTGGGCTTCCTCCATGTAATGGGTGGTCAGGAACACCGTCTTGCCAGCACGGCGAAGCCCTTCGATCAGCGCCCACATGCCCCGGCGGGCCGCCGGGTCAAGCCCCGTGGTCGGCTCGTCGAGGAACAGCACGTCAGGATCGCCAACCAGGCCGATGGCCACGTCCACCCGGCGTCTCTCACCACCAGACAGGCGCCCGACGCGCTCGCCCGCCTTGTCTGCCAGCCCGGCGGACGTGATCGTCGCGTCGAGGTCGGTCGGCCGCCTGAAGTACCGCGAGAACATCGCGACCGTTTCCCGGACCGTATAGACGGGGTTGAGCTCCGATTCCTGGAGCACCAGCCCGATACGGTTGCGCCAGTCCCGCCCGGCGCGCGCCGGATCAGTGCCAAGTACTGACACCTCGCCGCCGTCGCGGGTCCGGTAGCCCTCCAAGATCTCGATCGTCGTGGTCTTCCCCGCCCCGTTCGTGCCCAGGAAGCCGAAGATCTCGCCGCGCTCCACGCTGAAGCTGATCCCGTGCAGGCGCTCGACCCCGCCGTACGACTTGCGCAGCCGCCGAACGTCGATCACGCGATCGCCCACCGCCGCCACCTGAGAAGAGGAAACTCGCCGCCGGACCAGGACCAGCAGACCTGCCGACGCTCGCAAGCCAAGAACACCGCAGTCCACGCGATTGCGGCCAGCCCGGCTCCTGGCTGCCCCAGCGCAGTCCCACGCCCGGCTCAGCTGGAGGACGAGTCATATCACCGCAAACCGATCATCTCACACTGGCACTAGGGCCGGGCCCGGCCAGCGGCGCCCAAGACACCGCACCCGGTCCGGGCGAAAACGGATCCGGCAGTTCAACCGCGAACTCGACCAGAACCCTCTCATCGATTTGTCGCTCCGGCTGTGAGCTGGCCGCCGGAAGCAGCTCGCGGTCCGCCATGGCGTACAGCTGCATTACGTAGCCGGGCATGGGGAACCTGGCGGAGCTGGCCCTGGGTTGGTTACCCGGTGAGGCGGATGCGGACGTCGGCGACGACGGCGCCGTGCTGCCGGACGAATACCGGGGTTCAGGTCGAGCTCGGCGATCTCGGGGATGTCCTCGACCATGGCGCTGACCCGGTGCAGCAGCTCGGCGAAGGCCGCCACGTCCAGCGCGGGGGACTGGCGGTATCCGGTGAGCAGCCGGCAGGAGCGCAGCGAGCGGAGCATCTCATCGACGTCGGTGTTGGACAGGGGCGTAATGCGCACCGCCACGTCGCCGAGCACCTCGACTATGGTGCCGCCGAGGCCGGCTAGCACCAGCGGGCCGAAGGCCGGATCGTGGGTCACCCCGACGGTCATCTCCACGCCGTCGCCAATCTGCTCCTGGACGAGGAACTCCCTGGCCTGCAACGCGGCCTGGGTGTCGTCGGACAGCTCCGGCACCAGCAGCCCGGCCGCCTCGCACGCGTCGGCGACCAGGATGCCCGGCCGCCACCGTTGGTCAGCACCGCCACCCGCCGTCCCGCGGGCGTCGGCTGTGTTGACATGACGGCGACAATGTTGAACATCTCTTCCAGCGTGCCGGCCCGGATCACCCCGGCCTGGTGGAACGACGCCTCCACCGCGGTCTCCCCGGCCGCCAGCGCCGCCGTGTGCGAGGACGCCGCCCTGCGCCCGGCACCTGTACGGCCGGCCTTCACCGCCACGATGGGCTTGTGCCGGGAGATCCGCCGGGCGATGCAGCTCGTCCTGCAGCACCTGGCCCTGCTCGCAGATCTCGGCGAACCCGGCCGAGATTATGCACACCGCCCGCACGCCCAGGGCGCCAGCCTGGCCTACTACGTCGGCTACCACCGGTGCGAGCACCGCCACCAGCGCCACGTCCGGCGGACCGGGACAGGAGGGCAAGTCCGGGTAGCAGATCATCCCCTGGATGACCTGGTGGCGGGGATTGACCGGGTATACCGGTCCGGTGAACCCGCTTTGAAGCAGGTTGGCCAGCAGCAGCCCGCCGACGCTACCTGGTGCGAGGAGTGGCCGTGGATCACGTCGACACCGCCGTTGATGAGGTGGTGGGCGAAGCGGGCCTGGTCACGGTCCACGTCATACCCCCAGTTGGAGCCCCAGTGGATGGAAACAACGACGACGTCGCCGGGCTGCCTAGCGGCGCTCGCCCGGGCGATGACCTCGTCGGCAGCGGCGCCGGACAGGTCGGGCAGGAGATCTACGCCCGGCCGGGTGGCGGTGGCGGCCCATCCCGCGGGGATGCCGCTGGACACCGCCCCGCAGGAGAAGATCACGGCACGGCCGCCTCCGGGCACCGGGACGACTGCGGGCTGCCGCGCGCGGGCGGCGTCAGGTCCGGCTCCCGCGGCCGGCAGCCCGGCGCCAGCCAGGGCATCGAGAGTTTCCGCTAGCCCGGTACGGCCGAAATCGAGCACGTGGTTGTTCGCTAGCGCGCATGCGTCCGGCCGGATCGCGGTCACGCAGGGCAGGTTCTGCGGGCTCATCCGGTAGTGCACGGCCTTACCAGGCGCGAAATCAGCGCTGCGGGTGACGCTGGTCTCCAGGTTGATCACACGCACATCCGGTGCCATAGCGCTAAGCACCTCGAGGGCGTCACCCCAGGGCCAGGAGAAGCTGACCGGATACAGAATCGGGCCGTTGGCGCGTTCGGCCAGCCGGACGTAGGTCCTGGCATCGTCGAGGTACTCTTCCCGCAGTTCCGGGTCGCCGGGGTACGGCAGGATCTGGTCGACGCCACGGCCGGGCATCACGTCGCCGCATAGGAACAGAGTCGTCAGCCCGCCCGCCATGGCCTCCCCCGTGATACGCGGTGCGCCACCTGCCTGTCATGCATCCCGGTCGTCGGTACTGGCTTGCGGGCCGGGCATCCGCGGCTCGGCCGCCAGCAGCAGGTCACAGGCTCGCCTGGCTGCCTTCGCAGCAGGCCGCCGCCGGGTTCGGCTGCGGGGAAGTCTTCGAGCCCGTGTGCCAGGACGCGTAGCCTCGGTCGCGCCCTGGGTCGATGCCTGGGGGCATCCAGACACAGGTGACCATAGTCCCTGGTGGTGCCGGCCTGGCTGCGGGGAGGCTTGTTATGAGGAGTCGTGATGGTTTTCGCCGATCGTGATGATGCGGGGCGACGGCTTGCCGCCCGGCTGGGGTACCTGCGGGGCGAGCCGGTCGTTGTCCTTGGCCTGCCGCGGGGCGGCGTCCCGGTCGCGTTTCAGGTGGCGCGGGCGCTGGGCGCGTCGCTGGATGTCATCGTCGTGCGTAAGCTCGGGGTGCCGTTCCAGCCCGAGCTGGGCATGGGCGCGGTCGGGGAGGACGGGGTGCGGGTCATCAACCCGGAGGTCGTGCACGCGTCCGGGGTGTCGGAGGACGAGTTCGCGGCCGTCCAGGCTCGGGAGCAGGCTGCGGTGGAAGCCCGCGCCGCACGCTACCGGGTCCGGCGGCCGCGCGAGCCGCTGAATGGGCGGGTCGCGGTGGTGGTCGACGACGGCATCGCCACCGGGTCCACGGCCCGGGCCGCCTGCCAGATCGCCCGGGAGCACGGGGCGGCGCGGGTGGTGCTCGCCGTGCCCGTCGCGCCGCCCGGGTGGCAGGCACGGATCGGCGCGGATGCCGACGAGATGATCTGCGTGGACACGCCGAGAGGGTTCTTCGCCATCGGGGAGTTCTACGCCAGGTTCCCCCAGGTGTCCGACGACGAGGTCATCGCCTGTCTGGAGCGCGCCGCGCTTCAGGACCCGGCGCAAGCCAGCACCGCGCGCGCCGTCGGCGGCGCTGACCCGCAGGCCCGCAGCGAGGAAGTGGAGCCCCGCGCGGGCGGCGTCCGCCTGGCTGGCTACCTGGCCGTGCCGGAGAACGCCCGGGGGATCGTGGTCTTCGTCCATGGCAGCGGCAGCAGCAGGCACAGTCCCCGTAACCGGTATGTCGCCGGCGTCCTGAACGACGCTGGCCTGGGCACGCTCTTGTTCGACCTGCTCACTCCCGAAGAGGAACTCGACCGGGCCAACGTGTTCGACATCGGCCTGCTCGCCCGGCGCCTGGCTGAGGTCACCGGATGGCTGCGCGCCCAGCCGCGGGCGGCACTAGCCGCGGTCGGCTACTTCGGAGCCAGCACCGGCGCCGCGGCGGCGCTACGGGCGGCGGCCGAGCCCGGCGCTGGCATCGCGGCCGTGGTGTCTCGCGGCGGCCGCCCTGATCTTGCCCGCCCCCGGCTTGTCGCGGTGACCGCACCGACGCTGCTCATCGTCGGTGGGCGTGACGAGGTGGTGCTGGACCTCAACCGCCGGGCCCAGGCGGAGTTGCGCTGCGAGAATGACCTTGCCGTGGTGCCCGGCGCCACCCACCTGTTCGAGGAGCCGGGTACCCTCGATGCCGCCGCCCTGCTGGCCAGGGACTGGTTCATCAGCCACTTCCCGCATGGCCCCGCCTTGAACGGGTAGATCCTGGCCCGCCGTGCTGGTTACCGGGACCGCGGGGCGCGTAGTGGTTCCCGGCGGAACTATCTGGGTCAGGCGGGGACCGTGACGATGCCGGTGATCTTCCCGTCGCTGAGGACGATGGCGGCCAGGTCTTCGGTCAGTGGCGGGCGACTGCGCAGCGCGGACCGGTCGCCGTGGCGCCGCCACAGGATCGCGCGCAGGATCCGCCCGCCGTCAAGCGGGGCGCCGGGAGCAAGTTGAAGGCCGCGAGCAGGACGTTCATCAGCCCGGCGGCCAGGCTTGTGGCCGGCCCCGTTGCGGGATCCGCAAGTCAGCCCGGGTGGTCGGCGGCTCGCTGCCCGAGCCCGGACACCCCGCCGAGGGCCCACAGCGTGACCGAGGTGACCGGTACTCCGTAGCGGCGGGCCACCAGCGAATGCGCCAGCTCGTGAGCGAGGAGCGCGGCCATGAACGCGGCCGCGCAGGGAACGGCCACCGCCCAGTATGCGACCGCGGGCTGGTGAGGTGTCATCGCCGGCAGGACCTAGGCGCCCAGCAGCCAGCCGATCAGGATGACCATGACCAGGACGCTCCAGTGCATGCCGATCCGGATGACTGCCACTAGGCCCAGCGGCACCGTCGGCATCCAGCCCGCCGACGCCGAAGAACTCCTGGCCCACGGCGCCACGGCCGTAGTGCTGTCCCTGGGCATGAACCGGCGGCTCCAGGTCGATCCGCGCACGCTGAAACCTGGCCGGGCGGTTCATCGCGGCGCATGCGGCGGAGATACGCGAGGCGGTGAAGATCTACAACGACCTGGCCGAGGGCGCACCCGTCGCCGGGCTGTTCCACTCGACCTGCTGACGCCCCGCGCCGCTCGCCCCCGGGCCACAACAAAAGCCTGCGGGGCGATCTCCCTCCGCCGGCATTGCCCGGATCAGGTCTTGGGGGTTGCCGTCCAGCTTCTCCGCTGCCGACTTCTCAGCCGTTCCGCCGCGCGTCCGGTCTCCCCGGGCAGTTCGTACGGTCCAGCTCCCTCTCTCGCCTCGCAGACATATTGAGACTGCACGGCCCGGATAAGCCTGCCTAGAGCCGGAAGTCCCGCTTACCTGGACCGAACGTCGGTTCGTCGCGTCCTGCTCCACGTTTTCGGCCGCCGGCTGGCTTGGCGCCTGTGCGCTCCGCAAGTCCGAACGGACACCGGGGGCGGCCGCAGCCGGGGTGCGTTACGGGATGCCGGCCGACAGGCAGGTGGGCCAGCACGTGACGGAGCATCTCGAGGACGGGTCGGACGATCATCGCAACCTGAGCAGGTACGGCTGGCAACGCGCCTGGTGGTCTCGTATTTCCTCGGCGCCTGTCATCCTGTCATCCTGTCATTGGCTATTAGAGCCCTTCCGGTGTGCGGGGGCGTCATTTCAGGTCGGCCGTCTGATCCTGGGCCAGGGACCAAGGTCCCCCTCTGGAGATTGCGCCGGGCCAGGGAGGAGGACCTAAAAATCTTTTGGCCGAACGGGCGCGGGCGATAGCTCAGGCGCAGGCTCGACGTTCCAGCCGGATGCCGCTTTTGCGGGGACCTTCGTCCCTAGAGGCCGCCGTCGGTCGCGCTGCTGGCGTTCGCCGCAGCCCACTACCTGGGCGCGTGGTCACCGCGCGGGCGGGTGATCCTGCGCACATGCTCCCTCCGTTTCCCGGCATTGCTGGGCGTGGGGCTTCCCGCGCTCCTTGTCCGGACCTTTGGCCCTTTTGCGGCCGGTGCACTGGCGTGATGGTCGTGGCATCAAGGCGGAGGAGGGATGGCGATGCGCGCGGTTGCAGGCGATGAACTGCTGATCAGGGGTCGGCATGTGGGTGATCAGGACCGCCAGGGCGTGATCGTGGAGGTCCACGGGGAGGATGGCGCGGCACCTTATCTGGTCCGCTGGAAGGACGGTCACGAGAGCGTGTTCATGCCATCCTCAGACACCCTGGTGGAACACCGTCCCGGCGGGCGGCAGGAAAGCTGAGCGGCGGCCGGGACGAATATGGCAGGTCATTCGTACGTGGCGCCGGGCCCGGATGATGGTCATGTCCTGCGGCACCGGTCTCTCGGCGCCGCGGAACCACCCGAGCCCGGCGTTCCGGAAAGTATCATGACGGATAAGTGCGGTGAGCCGGTTTCCCCATGACCAGGTTCACGCTGCTGGGAGTCGGGGCGATGAATTCACCGCGCTATGCTCCCGCCGGGCTGCTTATCGAGCAGAGCCAGGTGAGGGTCGCCATTGACGGCGGTCCGGGCGCCGAGCCGGCCCGCTCGTGGCCTGGCTGGTGACCGACGAGTGCGCCGAGCTCATCCGCGAGCTACGTCGGCTGGCTGCGGCCCAGGGGCTCGTCCCGGCGGTCAGCGCGTTTCACGCCAGCGGGCTTATGATCACGCCGCTGGCGGTCGTCCACACGTCCCATCCGGCCTACGGGTACCTCATCGAAGCCGGCGGCAAGCGAACTGCCTGGGCACCGGAATTCCTGGAATTCCCGTCGTGGGCTGCGGGCGCCGACCTGATGTTCGCTGAGGCGGCGGGCTGGGCGCGGCCCATCCGCTTCGCCAAGGGCACCGGAGGGCATGCGCCAGCACTACAGGTAGCTGAACAGGCCGCCCGGCACGGTGTGCGGCGGCTCGTGTTCGCCCACATCGGCCGGCCCGCCATCGCTGCGCTAGACGCCGGGCACGTCCCGCCGTTCGGCGAGATCGGCACCGAAGGCGGCGTGTACATGGCCGGCTGCGGGAAGGAGGCGACATCATGGCGGGCGGGCTGCTGACTGACTTGTACGAGCTGAACATGGCCGCGAGCTACCTGCGGCGGGGGATGACAGGCTTGGCGACCTTCAGCTTGTTCGTCAGGCAGCTTCCGGCTGACCGCGGGTTTCTGGTCGCCGCGGGCCTGGAGGATTGCCTGCGGTTCCTGGAGGAGTTCTCCTTCACCGGCGGGGACCTGGACTACCTGCGGCGGGAACAGGGATACGGCGAGGACGCGCTGCGGGCCTTCGAGGGCCTGCGGTTCACCGGGGAGGTATGGGCGGTGCCCGAGGGGCGGGTGGTCTTCGCCCACGAGCCCCTGCTGGAGGTGACCGCGCCGATCGCCGAGGCGCAGCTAGCCGAGACGGTGCTGCTCAATCACGTGACATTCCAGACCAGCGTGGCCACCAAGGCGGCACGCTGCGTGCTGGCTGCCGGAGGCGCGCAGCTTGTCGACTTCTCCTTCCGCCGGACCCAGGGCATCGACGCGGGCCTTTCCGTGGCCCGCGCGTCGGCGATCGCCGGTTTCGCCGCGACCAGCAACGTCGAGGCGGCGCGCCGGTTCGGGCTGGCTGCCGCGGGCACGATGGCGCATTCGTTCATCGAGGCCTTCGCCGATGAGGAGCGGGCGTTTACCGCGTTCGCCGAGGACTTCCCCGGTAGGACGACGTTCCTGGTCGACACCTACGACACCGACCGCGGGGTGCGCACCGCCATCGAGGTGGCACGCCGGCTGCAGCTGACGGGGCCAGTGGGTGTGCGGCTGGATTCGGGGGACCTGGCCGGGCTGGCCCGGTCCGCGCGCAGGCTACTTGATGAGGCGGGACTGCCCGGCGCGCGGATCTTCGCCAGCGGAGGCCTGGACGAATACGCGATCGCCGACCTGGTCGCACAGCAGGCGCCGATAGACGCCTACGGCGTGGGCACCAAGATGGGTGTCTCGGCTGACGCGCCGTTCCTGGACAGTGCCTACAAGCTGGTCACTTACGCGGGGAGGCCGGTGATGAAACTGTCCCCGGGGAAGGCCACCGCGCCCGGCGCCAAGCAGGTCTACCGCGGACCGGGCGGCGATGTCATCGCGCTGCGGGATGAGCCCCTGCGGCCTGACGAGGAACCCCTTCTCGTTCCGGTCATGCGCGGCGGCCAGCGCCTGCACGGCCGCGAGCCCTTGGCTGAGGCACAGCGGCGGTGCGCCACGGACCTGGCGCGGCTGCCGCCCGCTGCGCGGGCGCTACGCGGCCCGGCTCCGGTACCGGTCCACGTCAGCGAACCGCTCCAGGGACTAAAGGACCAGCTCACGCACGACCTGATGCGGTGAGGCGCCCGGCTCGCTGATTTCGCATGTCTTGGAATTGACGCTGCTGGTCATTGCCCGTTCCAGCCGGTCCCTCGGATGACCAGGACAGGACAAGGGGCATGATGCACGCAGTACTGGCTGACCGAGCCGAGCACCGCCCCGGTGAATCCGCCATGTCCCCGGCTGCCCACCACCAGCATGTCCGCCCCGCGGGCGGCCCGCACCAGCACCTCGGCGGGATGCCCCTCTACGACGGATGAGCGGATGAGCACATCGGGTTCCACGCTGCTTACCTCGTTCAGCGCATCGGCCAGCACCTTGCGCGCATCGCCCTCGAAGTCTTAGCCGCATTAAGCAGGGAGAAGCAGGTCAGGTAGTCAGGCATCGCGGTCCGGATTCCGCGGCCCGTGGCTCCATGTGGTGCAGCCGGAATGTCAGGCTCAGGGACGGTCCGGCGGGACTGATCTGGCGAGGAGCAGCAGCTCATGGGCGCGCCTGGCCGCCTCTTCGACATGCCTGTTCCGTGGCTCTGCCATCGGCCCGCCCTCCAGGCCTCGCGTCAGTACCTCGATGGCCTCGGCGAGCGCATCTGCTTGTACCTCGAGCCGGTGCACGCGCTCCTCCATCGTGGCCGTGTCGGGCGAACCGCCTGTCTCCGCTGGTGTGTTCATGACTAGAGATGCTGATCCCGCGCCGAGGGAAACGGGCAGGGTCTTAGGTCACATGTGGTGATGCCAGGAGGCCCACCCGCCTTCGCCGGGTCAGCTCCGCAAGCTCCTCGGCTGCGCACCAGCCAGCCGGCCGGGAACGGCCGGTGAGCGGTTGGCAGGCCAGGCTCAGCCGGGATACGGACTCCAAATTCGCGCTGCCGGGGTGCCCGGCCGGACGAAGGTCCCGGGGAACCGGAATTTCGGCCCTAGCATTAGCCGTCACCGCGTTACATGCTGGTCACAGGTAGCGTCAGGAGGAGGTGCCTGATGATCAGCTGGGCTGAGGCCGAGAAGCTGGCCAGGGTGCACGCCCCGGAGCCGGCGGTACTGTCGCTTTACTTGACCGTTCACATGGATCCGGCGGAACTGCGCGGCCTGCCTGCGCGCGTCGGTGACCTCATCGCGGCGCCAGCACGCGGGCCGGCCGGCGAGGAATGCGGGCGGCTTCGGGACGAGGACCGCAGCGCGGTGCGAGCGAAGGTGGCAGCGCACGGCCGCGACTGGCTCGGCCATGGCGTGGCAATTTTCGCCTGCGCCGATCTTGGCCTGCTCGAGGTGCTGCCGCTGCGTTGTGAGGTAGCGGAACGCGCGGTGCTCGCGGCCAGGCCGCATATCCGGCCGCTGCTGGCAGCCCTGCAGCGGTGCCCGGCCTACCGCGTGGCGGTGGTGGATAGGCGGCACGCATGGGTGTTCACCGTTACCGGGGATGAAATCGAGACGGTTACCATGCCGCCCGCGGCCGGGGTTCCCAGCCAGGGTTTCGGCGGTTGGTACGGCCTGGACACCTACCGCGTCCAGCAGCGGATCATCCAGCTGTCCCGCCGTCACTACCGCGACACGGCCGCTGTCCTGGAGCAGGTCATGCGGCACGGGGAGCAGGAGCCGCTGATCATCGGCGGGCATGAGGATGGCATCCGGGAATTCCTGGCCAGCCTGCCGCCGACGGTGCGAGAGGCCTTCGCGGGGAGCTTCACCGCCGATCCGCATACCCTCACCCCGGCCCGGGTCCGTGACCTGGCCGCGCCCGTCATCGCCCGGTGGACTGACCAGGGTGCCCAGCGCCTTGCCGCCGGGATCCTGCAGATGCCGCCGGGTGGCTCGGCCGCGATCGGCCTGCCCGCTTGCCTGGCCGCCGTTAACGGCCACGCGGCGGAACAGCTGGTCGTTCCCGACGACGTTTTTGTCCCCGGTTACGTGTGCGGCCGCTGCGGGGTGCTCGGTGTCGCCGCTGACGGCTGCCCGGACTGGGAAAAGGCAGCGCAGCCGGTCCCGGACCTGATCGATGAGATGGTCCACCGGACTCTGCAGGACGGCGGGCAGTTCGCAGCGATCCGCGACGCCCCGTTCCGGATCGCCGCGCGGCTCCGGTTCCCGGTGACGGGACAGTGACGACCTGGCGGGCGGGCGCGGTCGGCCGTGCCGGTAACCACCCGGTCAGATGGGAGGTGGGCCATGCAAGGCACGCAGCCTGTGCAGGTGCAGATTGAGACCCAAGGCGCGGTACCCGAGGGGATGCCGGAGCTGGCCATTGCGAAGGTCGACTCGGTGCTGCGGCTGGCCACTGAGCCTGTCTTGCACGCGCGGGTCACGCTCACGATGGCCGCGGATCCCGCCGTGTCCCGGCCGGCGGTGGCGAGAGTCAACGTCGATCTCGACGGCCGGCTTGTCCGGGCCCAGGCCGCCGGCCAGACGATGCGCGAGGCGGTCGAGCACATGGCAAGCCGGCTCAGGACCCGATTGCAACGCTCGGCGCGGAACTGGGAAGCCATGCGCGGGCGCAGGCCGACGGACTCCTCCGGCGAGTGGCGGCACCAGAGCATTCCTGCGCGTCATCCGTTCTGCTTGCCGGGTCTTACCGAAGGACCTGAGCCAGGCTCCTAAGCGCCGCGCCGCCCCGACGCACCCTTGAAAGGGTCACGGCGACAGGTTCGCGGCTCAGCGCGGTGGTCAGGTCATGCTGTCCGGCCCGGGTGGCGGGTGCTGGCTGGCCCATTGCCGGTAGGCGGCCACCGCGGTCGGCAGCGTGGGGAAGATGTACTGTGCGCCGATTTTACCGGCCAGGCCGAAGGCCTCGAGGTCATCGAGGAGATCCTGCTTGACCCGGACGAGGGCGAAGATGGTGCCGCGCTGACTGAGTTCGGCGCGGACGGCCTCGAGGGCTTCCAGCGCGGTGAAGTCGACCTCGACGTTGGCTTCGGTGTTCAGGACGAACCAGCGGGCCCGCCCGGGGCCGTGGCCGGCGGCGGCGAGGGCGCGGCGGCGGAAGTCCTGGGCGTTGGCGAAGAACAGCGGCGCGGATTCACCTGCACCAGCCGGCCGGTGAATGAGATTACCTGGCCGATGAAGCTTTCCCCGGTCACCCGCACGCCAGTGAGTCGGCCGAGCTGCCCGGCCATCATGATGAGCGCCACACCGGCCAGGTAGCCCACAAGAACCGGCCGCGACAGCAGGTCCGCGACGAAACCCAGCCGCACCAGCCAGGCCACCACGGCGAGCAATCCGACCAGCAGCGCGAGCAGCGCGGCCAGCGCCGCATAGCGCGCGGGGTCGCCTGCTGCCAGCGGCCCGATGGCCACTGCCGTCATTAGCGCGGTCGTTGACTGTGGGCAGGGCACAACGTCCCGCGCCCCAGGGAAGATTGCCTCATCCAGGCGGCAGCGCGGACGCGCCCGACGGCGCCGTGACGCGGCGATCCCGGGTGACCAAGGTCACTTACGGTTGGGCAGGAGGGCTCTACGGCCCTTGACGCGCCACCGCGAATCTTGCCATCAGAGCGTTGCTCCCATTTGGTCTGGAGGTGCTGGTCATGAGCGTGAGTGATCGCTGGTCAGTATCGCTTTCAGTCAGCGAGGCCGACGGTGAGACGAACGCCGAGGCGCGGGTAGTGATGGATGGTGACGTGCTGCGGACAGGTCATGGCCGGGCCCGGCTTGACCCGGCCGATCGGGAAGTCATGAAGATCGGCGGGGAGATTGCCGTGGCCCGCGCCCTTTCGGACCTGGCACACAAGCTGCTGCACGCCGCGGCCTCCGATGTCGAGGGCATGACCCACGAGCGGGCACATCTGCGCCTGTGAAGGGGATCGCCGTCCGCTGCGCCGGTTCGGGTCGGGACCGAAGCTCGTGGTGTTCTCGCCTGCGGCGGTCTGCTGGGTGGGCTCGTAGCGGGTCACGGCAAGCTCCCCGGATCGCGTGGTGGCTGCTCCCGCCTGCGACCTAGCAAGGCCCTCAGCCGGCCACCGGAGCGGTGCGCGTCCCGGCCTACCTCGCCCTTGGTGTCCGCATCCTCCGCTCGGAGCTGCTCGTAGAGCGAGCGCTGCCGTGGGCTGAGCTGCCGGGGGATGTCGACGATGACGGTGACGTTCAGGCTGCCCCGGCCGTACCCGGGATTCCGCGGTAGGCCCTTGTCCTCGATCCGCAGCACGGTACCGGACTGGGTGCCTGGCGGTATCCGGATCCGTGCCTGCCCGTCGAGTGCCGGAATGGTCGCAGTGGTGCCGAGCGTGGCGTCGGGTACCTGGATGTACAGGTTGTACCACAGGTCGGCGCCGACCTGGGTGAACCGGGGGTCGGTGCGGGTGCGGATGGTCACGTAAGCGTCTCCCGGCGGGGCGCCAGGGACAGAGCTTTGCGATCCTCGCCCGGCGAGCCGCAGCGTAGTGCCCTCCCGGACGCCCGGCGGAATGCGGATGGTGACCATATCTTCCTGGACAGCCCGCCCGGTGGCCTGGCAGGTCGGGCATGGCTGGTCGATGACGTGTCCCCGGCCCCCGCAGGCAGGGCAAATGGTTACCTGGCGGACCATTAGCGGGCCGTGGCGACTGGCCATGGCTCGCTGGCCCGTTCCGCCGCACTCAGGGCAGCTACGTGGGGCGGTGCCGGGACTGGAGCCGCTGCCGGCGCACTGCGGACAGCGCCCCGGGCGGCTGATCGTGACCGCCTGTTTCCCGCCGGCCAGCACCTCTTCCAGGGAGAGGACCAGGTCCATGCGAAGGTCCTCGCCACGCGGCCGGCGTCCCGCGGCCATCCCGAACAGTTGCTCGAACAGGTTTCCGAACCCAGGTGCTCCGGGTCCGAAGATGTCCGCGAAGTCGATGCCGCCCCAGAGGTCCTCCGCGGTGGCTCCGGCCAGGCCGGCGAACCCCTGCGCGTCATAGCTCGCACGCTTGGCCGGGTCGGATAGCACGCCATAGGCCTCGGCGATTTCCCGGAACCGCTCCGGTCCGTCCGGCTCGGTGCTGGTGTCCGGATGATAGCGACGGGCTAGCCGGCGGAACGCGTTCTTGATGGTCGCCTCGTCCGCGTCGCGCGGGACGCCGAGCACCTGATAGTAGTCACGCTGGGCGATCATGGCTCATCTCCCGCTGAAGCGCCACGCAGGACCGGCGTCCACCGTCGATGCCCAGCTCCGGCCGAGTAGCACCGCCCGGCACCGCCACGACACGGTGCGCCAGCCGGGCCGACCCGGCAGATGTACTGGCCAATCCGTTCATACCCTGACTTTCGCCGTCGGCCGCCCGTCTGCGCTACGGCCGATGGGTAACCCCTTACGGGACCTTCGCCCCAGCTGAGGACGGTGAGCGAAACCGTGGGACTAAAGCCACTACGCAGAATCCGCCGCAGCCATCCAAACTGGCCTGAATAGTGCGTTGGGCTGAGCATTGACCGTCTGGCCAGCTGACCAGGGATTGGGCCGTACTTGGTCCTGAATCTGAGGACCTTTGGCGGGAACCGGAGGTATCTGTTGGCCACGCTCACGGGGGCCGGGCAGTCTTATGCGCTGCTGGCCGACGGCACTACCCTGACCATCCGGGCGGCGGGCCCGGAGGATTACGAGCCGGTCAGGCAGTTGCACGAGGCAATGTCGCCAGACAATCTGTACTTCCGTTTCTTCAGCGCCAGCCAAGCATCGGTCGAGCGAGAGGCCCAGCGGGTATGCCTGGACGGCGGTCCGGGGCTGGTGGCGTTGCTCGGCCTGCTGGGCGATGAGGTCGTGGGGGTGGCCAGCTATGAGCTCACCGCCGATCCGGCGGTCGCCGAACTCGCGCTGGCGGTGGCCGACAGCATGCACCGGCATGGCATCGCCACGCTGCTGCTGGAGCACCTGGTATCGCTGGCCCGGGCCCGCGGCGTGCGGGCCCTGGTCGCCGACGTGCTGCCGGGCAACTACAAGGTGCTGCGGGTACTCAGCGACGCGGGGCTAGCCGTACGGCGGACGTTCGCCGACGGCGTGGTTGAGCTGTCCATGGCGATCCCGCGCAATGCAGCCTTGGGTGAGGCCAGCACCTGGCTGGACGCGGTGGCCAGCCGGGAGAAACAAGCGGACGTGGCCAGCCTGGAGCCCTTGCTGGCGCCCCGGTCGGTCGTGGTTGTCGGCGCAGGCCACCGCCCTGGATCGGTCGGCCGCACGATCCTGCTCAATATCCGCGACGCTGGCTTCGCCGGGCCCCTTTACGCGGTCAGCCCGCGCGGTGGCGACATCGAGGGCATCCCGTGCGCCCGGTCGGTCGCCGAGCTGCCCGAGGTCCCCGACCTGGCCGTGGTGGCGGTACCAGCAGCGCGCGCCGTAGCGGCAGCCGAGGCGTGCGGGAGGTGCGGGATCGGATCACTGGTGGTGATTACCTCGGGCTTGACGCCAGCGCAGGAATCGGACCTGCTGGCGGCGACCCGGCGCGGGAGCATGCGCCTGGTCGGCCCGAACTCCTTCGGCGTCGCGGTGCCAGGGATCGGGCTGGAGGCCACGTTCGGGATACCGCGCCCTTCTCCCGGGCACATGGGCCTGGTGGTCCAGTCCGGAGGAGTCGGCGCGGCGCTGGTGGAGCAGTTCTCCCGGCTGGGCATCGGGATCTCCTGCGTCGTTTCGATCGGCGACAAGCTGGACGTATCAAGCTCTGACCTGCTGCTGTGGTGGGAGGCGGACGACACCACCAAGCTGGCCGTGCTGTACCTGGAATCCTTCGGCCACCCGCGCAGGTTCGCCAGGACCGCGCGCCGGGTGACCGCCAAGATTCCCGTCCTGACCGTCCACGCTGGGCGGTCGGCCCCAGGCCAGCGCGCCGCCGCCTCGCACACCGCGGCGGCCGTGGCCCCGCCGATCACCCGCCAGGCGCTGTTCGAGCAGGCGGGCATCATCGCCACCAGCGGCTTCGGCGAACTGCTCGACGCGGCCGTGCTGCTGGCGTCCCAGCCGGTCCCGGCGGGCCAGGTCGTCTCCATCGTGTCCAACGGCGGCGGTGCGAGCGTGCTGGCCGCCGACGCGTGCGCGGAGGCCGGCCTGGCCGTGGCCACGACGGACCAACCGACCCGCGACCGCCTGCGGGAGGTGCTGCCGGCCGGCTCAGCCCTTTATGGCCCGGTGGACACCACCGACGCCGTCAGCGCGGAGGCCTTCCGCGAGGCGCTGCGCGTCGCCGCCGCCCAGGACGGTGTCGACGCCGTGATCGCTCTGGTGGTCCGGCGCGGCCCGGCTGACCTGGTTCCGCTGCTCACCGTCGGACGGTTGCCGGTCCCGGTCGCGGCGGTCGTGCTTGGCCAGCTCGAGGCCATCCGGCTGCTGCCCGGCGACGGTACCGACCCTCCCGTGCCCGCCTACGCCTACCCGGAGGCGGCCGCCCGGGCGCTGGCCCGGGCCGCCCGCTACGGCTCATGGCGATCCCGGCCGGCCGGCACGGTGCCGGAACTGGATAACCTGCGGGCGGCGGACGCGCAGTCGATCATCGATTCGTTCCTGGCGCGGATGCCGGGCGGTGGCTGGCTGTCCGCCGGCGAGGCCGACGACCTGCTCCGCTGCTACGGCATCCCGATGGTGGAGTTCCGCCGGGCGGGCGATGCCGACGCGGCCGTCGAGACCGCGGCCAGCCTAGGCGGTCACGTGGTGATCAAGGCGGACGTGCCCGGCCTTCTGCACAAGACCTCGGCCGGCGCCGTGGAGCGCAACCTGCGCGGCGCCGACGAAGTCCGCGCCGCCATGAGCCGCCTGCAGGCCAGCTTCGCCGGACGGCTGTCGGGAGTGCTCGTCGAGCCCATGATCACCGGCGGCGTCGAGACCATCGTCGGCGTGGTCCAGGAACCGGTATTCGGCCCGGTGGTGGTATTCGGGCTCGGCGGGGTCGCCACCGACGTGCTCGGTGACCACGTGGCCCGGCTGGCCCCGCTCACCGGCGCCGACGCGGACGACCTGATCCACTCGACCCGGGCCGCGCCGGCCCTGCTCGGGCAGCCGGGTCAGCCAGCGGCCGACATCGGCGCGGTGCGCGACACGCTGCTCCGCGTCTCACGGCTCGCTGATGACCTGCCGCAGGTCGCCGAGCTTGACCTCAACCCCGTGATCGCCCGCCCGGACGGCGTCATCGCCGTGGACGCACGCATCCGCGTGACCAGCAACCGCCTCGCCGACCCGTTCCTGCGCCAGCTTCCCTAGGCTCACCCCGCTGGAGTTCGCCGGTGCAAAGCCAGGGCGGGGGAGGCGACGTTGAACGTGGCCAGGATCCGGTCCACGTCGCCGGAGGTCATGCCGAGCCGCCGCAGCTGTGCGGTGAGAGCGGCGAGGTTCGGCGCGGCCACCGGGCCGAAACAGCCGTAGCAGCCCCGGCCGAAGGCGGGGCAGATGGCGCCGCAGCCGGCCTGCGTGATGGGCCCCAGGCAAGGCGTCCCGTGCGCCACCATGACGCACGACGTGCCACGCAGCTTGCAGTCATAGCAGACGCTGTGCGCGGGAATCTGGGGTTTGCGGCCCGCCAGCAGGGCGGTCAGCAGCTCCAGCAGCTGGCGCTTGTCTATCGGGCAGCCGCGCAGCTCGAAATCGACCGTGACGTGGTCGGAAACCGGCGTGGAGGTGGCCAGGGTAGAGATGTACTGGGGGTGCGCGTACACCACCGAGGTAAACTCGGCCACGTCGGCGAAGTTGCGCAGCGCCTGGATCCCGCCGCTGGTGGCGCAGGCCCCGATGCAGACCAGCATCCGGGAAGCCGCCCGGATCTGGATGATACGGCGGGCGTCCCGCTCGGTGGTCACCGAACCCTCCACCAGGGACACGTCGTACGGCCCGGCCACCACCGCGCTGGACGCCTCGGTGAAGTGCGCGATCTCGACGGCCCCGGCCACCGCGAGCAGTTCGTCCTCGCAGTCGAGCAGGGTGAGCTGGCAGCCGTCGCAGGACGCCAGCTTCCACACGGCCAGGCTGGGCTTGCGTACGGGCACGGTCTTGGCTAGCACTGCCATCACAGCTCCTTTATCGCCAGCAGGGGGGTGGCCTCGGCGTAGCTGACGACCGGGCCGTCCCGGCACACCAGGAGCGGCCCGAGCTGGCAATGGCCGCACAGGGCCACGCCGCACCGCATGTTCCGCTCCAGGGAGACCCGGATGTCCGTGGCCGGGACGCCGGCGTCCACCAGCGCCTGAGCGGACAGCCGCAGCATGATTTCCGGCCCGCAGATGAACGCTGTCGTCCCCGCCGGGTGGGCGATCGCATCATGGATGAGCCTGGTCACCAGGCCGACCCGGCCATACCAGTTGGCGTCGCCATGGTCCACCGTGATCCGCACGTGGGCGCCGCGCCTGCGCCAGACGTCGAATTCGCGGGCGAACACTAGGTCCCGGGGCGACCGCGCACCGACCAGCAGCACCACCCGGCCGTACCTGGCCCGATCGGCCAGCGCGGCCAGCAGCACCGGCCGCAGCGGCGCGAGCCCGATGCCGCCCGCCACGATCAGCAGGTCCCGGCCGCCGGCGCCGCTTACCCGCCAGTCGGTGCCGAACGGGCCGCGTACCCCGATCATGTCACCCGGCGTCGCGGCGCACAGGGCGCGCGTCACCGCCCCGACCGCGCGGATCGTCTGCACGAGCACCTGGCCGGGCGGCGCGCCGATGCCGCTGACCGAGACCGGGACCTCGCCCACCCCGTACCCGTACAGCATGGTGAACTGCCCGGGCCGGGGGACCTGGATCGGGCGGTCCGCCGGCCGCAGCAGCAGCGTGACCGTGTCGTGGGTCTCTTGCCTGCGCGCCGCCACCAGATAGCGGGCCGGCCGCATCGGCGGGGCGGGGGGCGCCGGCGCTATCGCGGGCTCCTGGACCGCGGTCATGACTCCTCCTCCGCGCTGCCTTCTACCGGGCCCTCTACTAGGTCCTGCTCCGCACGCAGGGCCTTGACTTCCTCGGTCAGGTCGATGCCGACCGGGCACCAGACGATGCACCGCCCGCACCCGACGCAGCCGGACGATCCGAACTGGTCGTGCCAGGTGCCGAGCTTGTGGGTGAGCCACTGCCGGTACCTGCTTTTGGCCGACGGCCGGACGCTGCCGCCGTACAGGTAGGAGAAGTCCAGGTCGAAGCAGGAGTCCCAGCGCTCCCAGCGCTCGGCATGCTCGCCGGTCAGGTCGGTGCTGTCCTCGACCGAGGTGCAGAAGCACGTCGGGCAGGCCATGGTGCAGTTGCCGCAGGTCAGGCAGCGTGCGGCGACGTCGTCCCAGCGGGCGGCGCCATGACTGGCGGCCATCAGGTCGCGCAGTCCGTCGGTCTCCAGGTGGCGCCCCATCTGGTCCGCCGCGGCCGCCACCGCCGACCGCGCCCGCCGCACGTCGTCGCCGGGGCGCTCGCTGAGCACATGCGACATGATGTCCGCGCCGCGGGGGGAGCCGACGTCGACGACAAACCGGTGCCCACGTTCGTCCACGAGCTCGGTCAGCGCCAGATCAAAGACGCTGGTTTCATCGACGCCCGGGCCGGTGCTCATGGACGCGCAGAAGCACGTCTCGCCCGGTTCGGTGCAGTTCACCGCGACGATGAACACCCGGGCGCGGCGCTGCGCGTAGCGCGAGCCGGGCTGGGCGAGCACCCGGTCCTGGATGGCGATGGCCCGCAGGTCGCACGGCCGGACGCCGAGGAACGCGTACCGCGGCGGCTCGTCATCGTCTTCGGAAACCTCGAAGCCTTCCGCCGTCCGGGTGGCCGACCACAGCCGCTCCCGCGGCGGGTGCAGGAACCGCTTCCAGCTCTGCGGTCCGGCCGAGTGCCCGAAGGCCGCGGTGTCGTCGCGGCGGCGCAGCTGGTATCCCCCCGGCTCCAGCCTGACGCCCCAGCCGGACGGCAGCTCCGCCGCCGATGAC
>CAWJGE010000025.1:0-60848 GCA_963842265.1 uncultured Actinomycetota bacterium | reverse complement strand
CTGCGCCGCGTCGGCGTCCAGGCGAGCGCGCACATCGTCGCTGAACGACATTACCTGTCCACGCCTCCCATCACCGGATCGAGGCTCGCGATCGCCGGGATCAGGTCGGCCACCTGGCCGCCCTCGCACATCGCGGCGACCGACTGCAGGTGCGTGAACGACGGGTCGCGGAGGTGCACGCGGTACGGCCGGGTTCCGCCATCGCTCACCACGTGCGCGCCGAGTTCGCCGCGGGGGGATTCCACCACCGCGTACGCCTGTCCGGCCGGCACCCGGAAACCCTCGGTGATCAGCTTGAAGTGGTGGATGAGTGCCTCCATGGACTGGCCCATGATGTGCGCGATGTGCTCCGGCGAGGGACCAAGGCCGTCCGGGCCGAGCGACAGCCGGGCCGGCCAACCGATCTTGGCGTCCCGGATCATGACCGGATCCTTGTCCGGGCCGGGCGAACCGCGGGCCGCCAGCCGGTCGATGCACTGCCTGACGATCCGCAGCGACTGCTCGATCTCGTCCATCCTGATCAGGTACCGGCCGTACGCGTCACACATGTCGTTGACCGGCACGTCGAACTCGTAGCTCTCGTAGCCGCAGTACGGCTGGGACTTGCGCAGGTCCCAGGGCAGCCCGGTTGACCTCAGAATGGGACCGGTGATCCCGAGGGCCATGCAGCTCGCCAGGTCGAGGTAGGCGACGCCCTTGTTCCGGCCGATGAAGATCGGGTTGGCGTCGATCAGCGTGCGCAGTTGGCGGACGAGTTGCGGCGCGCTGTCGAGGAACGCGCGGATCGCCTCAAGCGCGCCCGGAGGCAGGTCCTGCGCCACTCCGCCCGGCCGGATGTAGGCGTGGTTCATCCGCAGGCCGGTGATCAGCTCCAGCAGGTCCAGGTTGCGTTCCCGCAGCCGCGCGCCCTGCGTGTAGATCGTGGTTGCGCCCAGTTCCAGGCCCATCGGGGCGATCCCGCCCAGGTGCGAGGAGATCCGGTTGAGCTCCAGCATCAGGACCCTGATGATCTGGGCGCGTTCGGGGATCTTGTCCTCGATGCCGAGCAGCCGCTCGACGCCGAGGCAGTACGCGGCCTCGTTGAACAGCGGCATCAGGTAATCCGCCCTGGTGCAGAACGTGACGCCCTGCGTCCAGGTGCGGTACTCCATGTTCTTCTCGATGCCGGTGTGCAGGTACCCGACAGACGGCCGCACCTCGACGACGGTCTCGCCCTCCAGCGTCAGGACCAGCCGGAGCACCCCGTGGGTGGACGGGTGCTGCGGGCCCATGTTGATGACGATCCGCTCGCCGCTCTCGAAGTCCCCGGCTTCGTTGGCGGCGGCGACGAGCTCGTCCCAGTCCTCGCCGGAGACCATGTAGACGCGGCCCTCGGCGGCGTCGGCGTCGCTCGCGCCGGCCGCCGCGTGCGGCATGCTGCTGGTCATGCTCTGTCTCCCGCTCGCCTCATGAGTAGTGCCTCCGCTCGTCCGGCGAGGGGATCTTCGCGCCGCGGTATTCGACCGGGATCCCGCCGAGCGGGTAGTCCTTGCGCTGCGGGTGGCCCTTCCAGTCATCCGGCATCTGGATCCTGGTGAGCGCCGGATGGCCGTCGAAGATGATCCCGAAGAAGTCCCAGGTCTCCCGCTCGTGCCAGTTACATGTCGGGTACACGCCGACCAGCGAGGGGATGTGCCGGTCCGCGTCCGGCGCGGTCACCTCCAGCCGCACCCGGCGGTTGTGCGTGATGGACAGCAGGTGGTATACCGCGTGCAGCTCACGGCCGGTGTTCTCGGGGTAGTGGACGCCGGACACTCCGCTGCACAGCTCGAAGCGCAGCGCCGGGTCGTCGCGGAACTCCGCCGCGACCTCGGGCAGCCGTTCCCGCCGGACGTGGAAGGTGAGCTCACCCCGGTCGGCCACTACCCGCTCGATCGCGTCGCGGAAGCCGATCCCGGCCGCCTCGAGCGCGCTGCCCAGCGCGTCGGCGACCTCGTCGAAATAGGAACCGTACGGCCGCGGGCTCTCGATCGGAGGCACCCGGTGCACCCGGAGCAGGCCGTAACCCGAGGTGTCCGGGGTGTCTTGCACGCCGAACATGCCGGTGCGAACGACCGGCTCGGCCAGCCGCTCCTCACCCAATCGCGCCGGGAGGTTGCCGTCGGCCTCGCTGGTGTGGCCGGCGCCGGCGGGCGGCACCGGCCCCTGCGGCGCCTTCGAGCCGTGGGTCTCCTCGGACCCGGCCTTGGGGGTCTCGTCCGGTCCGCTCACAGCTCATTGCCCTCGGGTACGACCAGGTGCAGCGGCCGCAGACTAAGCTGCGCGTTCTCCAGCTCGGTGATCTGCCGCTCGCGATCCTTGCCGAGCTTCATGTTCATGATCTTGTCGTGCAGCTTGAGGATCGAGTCGAGCAGCATCTCGGGTCGCGGCGGGCAGCCCGGCAGGTAGATGTCCACCGGCACGACGTGGTCGACGCCCTGCACAACCGCGTAGTTGTTGAACATGCCGCCGCTAGACGCGCAGACCCCCATCGAGATCACCCACTTAGGGTCGGACATCTGGTCGTAGATCTGCCTCAGCACCGGCGCCATCTTCTGGCTGAGCCGGCCCGCCACGATCATCAGGTCGGCCTGGCGCGGGGTGTTGGAGGCTCGTTCCATGCCGAACCTGGCCAGGTCGTGTTTCGGCCCGCCGGTCTGGAACAGTTCGATGGCGCAGCAGGCCAGGCCGAAGGTGGCCGGCCACACCGAACGAGCCCGCGCCCAGCCCGCCGCCTTCTCCACCGAGGTCAGCAGGACGCCGCTCGGCAGCTTTTCTTCAATACCCATGGCTCTAATCCCATTCCAGGCCGCCGCGCCGCCAGATGTACGCGTACGCGACCAGCACCGTGACGACGAAGAACACCATCTCGACCAGGCCGAAGGCGCCGAGCTTGTTGAATGTGACCGCCCAGGGATACAGGAAAATGATCTCGATGTCGAACAGGATGAACAACATCGCGGTCAGGTAGTACTTGACCGGGATCCGGCCCCCGTGCGGCGGCGTCGGCGTCGGCTCGATGCCGCACTCGTAGCTTTCCAGCTTGGCCCGGTTCCACCGCTTCGGCCCGGCGAAGGCCCCGAAGGTAACGGAGAAGACGGCGAAGCCGAGCCCGAGCAGGGCGAGCACGAAGATCGGAACGTACAGCCTCATCGATGTTCACTCCCTCCGCTGGCCGGATGCCAAAGCCTTATCCTAGGGACTACCTGCATTGCTACTCACTCAGGGTTAGGTGCGAGTTTGGACAGGCCGTTGACCAGCCGATCTGCCGCGTCACCGCGCGTATCGGTCAGGTTGGCGAGTAGCTTGAGCGCGAACCCCATCAGGGCCGGACGCGACATGCTGTGCCTGGTCGCGAAGCGCATCAGGCCGGGCCGCCCGATCGCCTTGACGAAGACGCGGCCGAGCGCGTAGTAGCCGCCGTAGGCCTGGCTGAGCGCGACCGGGTACCCGGCGAGCACCCGCTCGGTCTCCGGGCGCCGCGCTCGGGCCAGCGCCTGGGTGATCGTGCGGGCCAGTATCTCGCCCGACTCCATCGCGTACGCGATCCCCTCGCCGTTGAACGGGTTCACCATCCCGCCGGCATCGCCGACCAGCAGCAGGCCCTTGTAGTAGTGCGGGGTCCGGTTGAAGCCCATCGGCAGCGCCGCGCCGCGGATCGGCTGGGTCCGGTTCTCCTCGGTGAAGCCCCACTCGGCCGGCATCCCGTTGAGCCACCGGCGCAGCAGGGCATGGTAGTCCGTGTTGCCGAACGCGGCGCTGGTGTTCAGCAGGCCCAAGCCGACGTTGGACGTCCCGTCGCCCATGCCGAAGATCCAGCCGTACCCGGGCAGCAGCCGGTCGCCGTCCCACAGGTCCAGCCACGACTCCAGGTAGTCGTCGTCGTGCCGCGGGGTCTTGTAGTAGGTCCGGACCGCGACGCCGAGCGGCCGGTCGTCGCGCTTGCGCAGGCCCATCGACACGGAAAGCCGGGAGGAGTTGCCGTCCGCCGCGACGATCACGCGCGCGGCGTAGGTGCGCTCACCGTCCTGGTCATCGGTCCGGGCCGTCACGCCGGTGATACGGCCGGTGCGCTCGTCGAGCACGGGGCCCGTGACATTGACGCCCTCGAGCAGCCGCGCGCCGGCCTTCTGCGCGCGCCGGGCCAGCGTCTCGTCCAGGTCGTGCCGGGTCCGGACCAGGCCGTAACCGGGATAGCTGGCCAGCTCGGGCCACGGCAGTTCCATCCGCTTACCCGCGCCGATGACCCGGAGGCCCTTGTTGCGCACCCAGCCGTCCTGCTCGGTGACGCTGATGCCCATGCCGACAAGGGCCTTGACCGCGCGCGGGGTCAGGCCGTCGCCGCAGACCTTCTCCCGCGGGAACCTGGCCTTCTCGAGCAACAGCACGTCGAGTCCGGATTGCGCCAGGTAAAAGGCGGTCGTGGCGCCTGCTGGGCCGGCCCCGACGACGATGACGTCGGCCTCGTCGGCGGGCGGCCGCTGACCGGGAAGAGGCAGGGCAGCATCGGGCCCGTTACTTGGGTGAGTTTCGGGGGGAGCGTGTTCGGTCACTTGATCAGATCCTGGTGTTCTTGTGAACCGCTTCACAAATTCTTTGCCATTAGTTTAGACCCAGCCGACCGCGGCTTTTCTCTCGGGTCAGTTGCGGCTGGGGGTCAGCTGCAGCGGCCCACGTGCACGGCCACCGCGCCCATGCTCAGGTCGCGCCATCGCACCGCCGACCAGCCGGCCGCTTCGATCAAGCCGGCCAGCTCGCGCTGAGCGGGCCAGTCCACGATCGACTCGGCCAGGTACTCGTAGGCTTCCGGGCTGCGGGCCGTCCGCCGGGCGATCGCGGGCAGGACGTTGATGAGATAACGCCGGTAAAGCTTATCGACTGGGGCAATCGTGATCGTGCTGAACTCACATACCACGAGCCTGCCGCCCGGTCGGGTCACCCGGCGCATCTCGGCCAGGGCCACCACCGGGTCGGCCACGTTCCGCAGCCCGAACGAGATCGTCACCGCGTCGAACGCCCCGTCGCGGAACGGCAGCCGCATGGCATCGCCCGCCACCAAGCTCAGTATTCCGGGGGGACGATCCCCCCCAGACCCTTTATCCCCGGGGGGACGATCCCCCCCAGACCCCCCCTGATCACGGGGGGGCTGCCCGCCCCCCCGTACCCCCCTGGGGAGGGGCTGCCCGCCCCCCCGTACCCCCCTGGGGAGGGGCTGCCCGCCCCCCCGTACCCCCCTGGGGAGGGGCTGCCCGCCCCCCCGTACCCCCCTGGGGAGGGGCTGCCCGCCCCCCCGTACCCCCCGGGAGGGGCTGCCCGCCCCCCGTACCCCGGCCTCCCGGCAAGCCGGGCTTCGCCGGCCTGGAGCATGCCGAGGGAGAAGTCGCAGGCCACGCAGTCTGCCCCGGTGGCGGTGAAGGTCAGCGAGGAGGTCCCGGTGCCTGCCGCCAGGTCCAGTACCCGCTCGCCGGGGCCGGCCCCGGCGATCCGCGCCACGACGCGCCGCCACAGCCGGACCTGTCCGCCGGAGAGAATGTCGTTCAGCAGGTCGTAGCGCCCGGCGATGGCGTCGAACATCGCCGCCACGTCGCCGGGCTCCTTATCCAGGTTCGCTCGCCTCCGGGGCGCTTTAAGGTGCCTCCTTCCCTCGTCGCTCGTCCCTCGCTCCTCAGTCCAGTCGGCACCGCGCCCCTTTGGCTCGCTCACCTCGGCACCGCGCCCCGTTGGCTCGCTCATGGAGCCACCCTACGGGGCTAGAGCAATGCGGGGCGCTCCCAGGGCTGGTCCAGCACGTGCTCGGCCAGGAAGGCGAAGATCGTCTCGTACCAGATCCGCGCGTTGCCCGGCGTGAGGATCCAGTGGTTCTCGTCCGGGAAATAGAGGAACTTGGCCTCCGCCCCGTGCCGCGACAGGTCCCACCACAGCCGCAGCGCCTCGCCGACCGGCACCCGGTAGTCCTTGTTCCCGTGGATGACCAGCATCGGCGTCCGGATCCGGCCGATGTGCCGGTGCGGCGAGTTCGCCTCGTACATGGCCGGGTTGGTCAGCGGGTCCCCGAACTGCGGCCGCCAGAACATCGGGTGGTCCGTGGTGCCGAACATCGCCTCGAGCGTCCACAGTCCGGCGTGGCTGACGATCGCCTTGAAGCGGTCGGTGTGCCCGGCCATCCAGTTCGCCATGTAGCCGCCGTAGGAGCCGCCCATCATGGCGACCCGGGCCGCGTCGACGTCCGGCCGGGCCAGGGCGGCGTCGGTGACCGCCATGATGTCGGCGCAGGGCCTGGCGCCCCAGTCGCGGTGCCCGCGGGCGATGAACGCCTGCCCGTATCCGGTGGACAGCGCCGGGTCAGGCAGCAGCACAGCGTAGCCCCGGGCGGCCATGAGATGCGGATTCCACCGCCACGACCAGGAATTCCAGCTGCTCATCGGCCCGCCGTGCACCCAGAGCAGCAGCGGCGCCGGCTGGTCGGCCGACGCTGCCCGAGGCAGCACGAGCCAGGCCCGGATCGGCTGACCGTCATCGGCGGCCGCCTGGACCTCCTCCAGCCGCCCGGGCACCGTGAGCGGCACCCCTGGGCAGGCCAGCGCGGCCGGCTCGGACCCGAAAACCCCGGTCGTCAGGTCGATGCGGACCGGCGTGGGGGGTGAGTCCACCGTCGCCCGCAGCGCGTACAGGTACCGGCCGTCCGGCCCGGGGTTCAGGTCCGTGTAGGCGCCGTCGTCACCGGTCAGGCGGGTGACCTCGCCGGTTTCTGTGTCCACCCGGAACACCGGCCGCCTGCCCCCGTCGTCGGCGGCGAAGTACAGCGCGCGGGAATCGTGCGACCAGGCCGGTTCGGCCGGCCACCGATCGTAGCCAGGCAGCAGGTCACGGGCCGCCTCGCCGGCCGCGTCCGAGCCAGCCGCGTCCGAGCCGTCCACGTCCAGGACGACCAAGGTCAGCTCGACGGGACGCTCGGCGGTGGCGTGCCTTTCCCGCTGGCAGACGGCGAACCGCCCGTCGGGCGAGACCCGCGGGCCGGAGAAGTCGAACTCGGGCGCGGACAGCAGCACCCGCCGCTTGCCGCTGGCCACGTCGATCATGACCAGCTCGCAGTGTGACTCGCCCGCGGGGTCCCAGTGCCACCAGCCGGTGAGGACCGAACTGCCGTCCGGTGTCAGCTCGAACTCCTCCCCGTCGAGCGCTCGTCCGGGCTCGGGCGTGAGGTCGCGGAACCGCGAGGGTTTCGCCGCTCGTTCGGTGCCTTCGATCCCCTGACCTTCGCCGCCCTCTTCTCTGCTCACTTCCGGCACCCGGAGTTCCTTGTCCCCGCCGGCCCACCCGATGTCCTTTTCCTGCACCTGGTCGGGGTCGACGGCGAACAGCCTGGGCTGGTCCGGTCCCAGGTCATGGTCCCAGAACCTGACCGGTGCCGACTCGTGCAAGATGGCGGTGATCCCGGCGTCCTTGCGCTCCTGGCGCAGCCGCGCGTCATCCGCCGCGGTACTCCCGTGGCCGGCAGTGCTGTCCGCGGGGGGGCGACCCCCCAGGCCCCCCGCGGCAGGCAGCACCGGGGAGCCGACCACGATCGTGCCGGCGTCCCTGGCCGCCTCGGCGGCCGTGATGCCGCCCGGCAGGGCCGCCACCACGCGAGCCTCACCGCCGACCGCCGGGAGCAGCCACAGCGCGGCGGCATCATCCCCGGAGCCGGAATCGCCGTCCGGACCGCCGTTCTTCCGGCCGGGATCGGGGCGCCTGGAGGTGAACAGCACCGAGCCGTCGGGCAGGAAACGCGGGCTGCCCTCCCCCTCGGCGGACCGGGTCAGCCGCCGGGCCGGGCCGCCCTGGGTATCAATCCGCCAGATGCTGGTCAGGTACTTCTTCTTGTCGGCGCTCAGCGTCTGCACGGCCGCCGCCAGCCAGGTCCCGTCCGGTGCCAGCCGCAGCGCCGCCACCCGCGGTATCGCCACGAAGTCGCTCAGGTCGTCAAAGGGGGTAGTACCTGCACTCACGTCAGCTCCCGGTCTAAGGTCGATATGCCGCAATTCGGGTCATACCCCCACCGTGCACGTGCACCCCTGGCGGCGCGGGCAGGCCTGCGTTGCCGACCAAGCCTGGATCGGCGGGGTACGGCGGGCAAGCGGCCGCGAGGGTCAGCTGGCCTCGGTGATCATGGCGGCGCCGACCGTGGCGTTGGTGGACTCGTCGATGAGGATGAGGCCGCCAGTGGTGCGGTTCCTGGTGTACGGGTCGCAGAAGATGGGCTGGGTGAGGCGCAGCCTGACCCGGCCGATCTCGTTCAGGCCCAGCTGGGTCGCGGACTCGTCGCGGTGCAGGGTGTTCACGTCGATCCGGTAGTGCAGGTCGGTGACGATCGCCTTCACCGTGCGTGAGGTGTGCTTGACCACCAGACGGCTGCGCCGCGCCAGCGCCGTCTCGGACGACATCCAGCAGATCATCGCCTCGATGTCCTGCGCGGCGGACGGCCGGTTGTGCGGACGGCAGATCATGTCGCCGCGGGAGATGTCCACGTCGTCGTCGAGCAGCAGCGTCACCGACATCGGCGCGAACGCCTCGGGCACCGGCGTCCCCGTCGCCTCGATGCGCCGCACGTGAGTGGAGAAACCGGAGGGCAGGTGCAGCACCTCGTCGCCGGGCTTGAGCACGCCGCCGGCCACCTGGCCGGCGTAGCCGCGGTAGTCGTGCAGTTCGGCGTCGGTGGCGGCGTGCGGCCGGATGACGTACTGCACCGGGAACCGGACGTCGATCATGTTCCGGTCCGACGCGATGTGCACGTGCTCCAGGTGGTGCAGCAGCGAGGGCCCGTCGTACCAACCCATGTTGGCGGACCGGTCCACCACGTTGTCGCCGTGCAGCGCGGAGATCGGGATGAAGGTCAGGTCGCCGATGTCCAGCCGCGCCGCGAATGCGGAGAACTCCTCGCAGATCCGCTCGAAGACCTCGGCGGAGTAGTCGACCAGGTCCATCTTGTTCACGGCCAGCACCATGTGCGGCACGCGCAGCAGGGTGGTGAGGAAGGCGTGCCGCCGGGACTGTTCGGTCAGTCCGTTGCGCGCGTCCACCAGCACCACCGCGAGGTCCGCCGTGGACGCGCCGGTCACCATGTTGCGGGTGTACTGGATGTGGCCGGGGGTGTCGGCGATGATGAACTTGCGCCGCGGCGTCGCGAAGTACCGGTAGGCGACGTCGATGGTGATGCCCTGCTCCCGCTCGGCCCGAAGCCCGTCGGTGAGCAGCGCCAGGTTGGTCTGCTCCTCGCCGCGGTCCCGGCTGGTCCGCTCGACCGCCTCCAGCTGGTCGGCGAAGATCGACTTGGAGTCGTAAAGCAGCCGCCCGATCAGCGTTGACTTGCCGTCATCCACCGAGCCGGCCGTAGCGAACCGCAGAATGTCCATCAGAAGTACCCCTCGCGCTTGCGGTCTTCCATCGCCGCCTCGCTGGTCCGGTCGTCGGCCCGGGTCTGGCCGCGTTCGGTGATCCGGGTCGCCGCCACCTCGGTTATCACTTCGGCCACCGTCCGGGCCGACGAGGAGACCGCCCCGGTGCAGGTCATGTCGCCGACCGTCCGGTACCGCACCGTGGCCGGGAACAGCGGCTCGTCCTCGCCCCGCGTCATGTAGGGGTTGTCCGCCAGCAGCAGGCCGTCACGCTCGAACACCTGGCGCTCGTGCGCGTAGTAGATGGAGGGGATGTCGAGTTCCTCCCGCTCGATGTACGCCCAGACGTCGAGCTCGGTCCAGTTGGACAGCGGGAACACGCGGATGTGCTCACCGCGGCGCAGCCGCGTGTTGTACAGGTTCCACAGTTCCGGCCGCTGGTTCTTCGGGTCCCACTGGCCGAACTCGTCGCGGAACGAGAACACCCGCTCCTTCGCCCTGGCCTTCTCCTCGTCCCGCCGGGCGCCGCCGAACAACGCGTCGAACCTGTGCTCCTCGATCGCGTCCAGCAGGGTCACCGTCTGCAGCCGGTTCCGGCTCGCGTGCCTGCCGGTCTCCTCGGCCACCCGGCCGACGTCGATGGACTCCTGCACGGACGCGACGATCAGCCGTACCTGGAGCTCGCTGACCCGCTGGTCCCGGAATTCGAGCACCTCGGGGAAGTTGTGCCCGGTGTCCACGTGCATCACGGGGAAGGGGATGCGGGCCGGCCAGAACGCCTTCTCGGCGAGCGCCAGCATCACGATCGAGTCCTTGCCCCCGGAGAACAGCAGGGTAGGCCGCTCGAATTCGGCGGCGACCTCGCGCATCACGTGGATTGCTTCGGCCTCGAGCACGTCGAGCTGTGACAACTGGTAATCAGGGCGCATGCGTGACTTCCCGGATGGCTTGCAGGAGCGTGGCCGCGAGCGCGGGCCGGCACACCAGGATATCTGGCATCAGCAGGTCGGTCTGGTTGTAGACGAGCGGAGACCCGTCGATGCGGGAGGCGTGGAACCCGGCCGCCCGCGCCACCGCCACGGGCGCGGCGGTGTCCCATTCGTAGAACCCGCCCCCGTGCACGTACGCGTCTGCCTCGCCGTTGACCACGGCCGCCACCTTAGCTCCCGCCGATCCCAGGGGAACCAGTTCAGCATCAATAAGATCGGAAATATTCCGAACGAGCTGGGGGGCACGCGTCCGGCTCACCACGATGCGGATCCGGCCGGACGCCACGCCTGCCTCACCGCCCCCGACCCCACCGCCCCCGACCCCACCGGACGCCTCGCCTGCCTCACCATCCCCCGCCCCACCGTCACCACCAGGCAAAGCCGTACCACTGTCACCACCATCAGAAGCGCCCTCACGACCACGATGGAACATCGATGTCGTTGTAGCGACATCGATGGAGCATTGCTGTCGTTGGCCTGCGGTCGCCGTGGAAAGAACTTTGCCCTGGGCGGGCAGCGCGACCGCGCCGGCGAACAGGTCGCCGGGGCCGCTGGGGCCGCTGCGTTCCCACAGGGCTACGTGGACGGCCCAGTCGGTGCGGCCCGGCTCGCCGAACTCCCTGGTGCCGTCGAGCGGGTCGACGATCCAGACCCGGCGCGCGCTCAGCCGCGCGGGGTTGTCGGCGCCCTCCTCGGAGAGCACGACGTCACCGGGGCGCCGGGCCGCCAGCTCGGCGGTGAGGAACTCGTGCGAGAGCCGGTCGCCCGCCTTGCGCAGCACGTCAGGATCTCCGCCACGGCCCCGCAGCTCGATCAGCCGCTGGCCCGCCTGCTCGGCCAGGTCGCGGGCGAGCGTGTGCTCGTCGCCGGTGATGTCGCCGGTCATCGCGGCAGCTCCTCGGGCCAGTCAGGATGGAAGATGTTCTGGGCGTCGGCCAGGCCCTTGGTGATCAGCGCCTCGGTGGCGTCGGCGGCGCGGTCGACGAAAAGCGGCAGTTCTTTGCGTTCGGCCGGGCTGAAATCCCGCAGCACATAGCTGGCGGCTTCCATCCGGCCCGGCGGCCTGCCGATGCCGAACCTGACCCGGTAGTAGTCGCGCGTGCCGAGGGCCTGCGAGATCGAGCGGAGACCGTTGTGGCCGTTGTCGCCGCCGCCGAACTTCAGCCGCAGCGCGCCGAAGCCGATGTCGAGCTCGTCGTGGATGACCACGAGCCGGTCCGGCGGGATCTTATAGAACGCGGCCAGGGCCGCGACCGGCTTACCGGACAGGTTCATGTAGGAACGCGGCCGGGCCAGCGTGACGGGAACCTCGGCGAGCCGCCCTTCGGCGATGTCATTGCCCGACCGGTGAGCCTTGAAGCGCACTCCGGCCCGCTCGGCGAGCAGGGCCGTCACCATATGCCCGGCGTTGTGCCTGTTGCCCGCGTACTCCGGGCCCGGGTTGCCGAGGCCGGCGATGATCCAGCGTTCCCCGGTCAGCCGGCCTGCTCCCCTTCGCCCTGCCTATCTCCGGCGGCCGTCGTCTCAGCCGCCGCGCCGGGCGCCTCGGGCACTTCCTCGCCGGCTTCCTCTTCGGGCTGCTCGGCGGTCGTACGGGCGATGACGGCCAGGACCAGCGTCTCCGGATCGACCTGCAGGCTGACGCCCGGCGGCAGCTTCAGGTCGCTGGCGTGCACCGCCTCGCCGATGTCCATGCCCTCGACGTCGACGTCGATGCCCCGCGGGATGTTCGTCGCCTCGGCCTCCACCGGGACCTGCACGATCTGCTGGTTGAGCATCCCGTCGCCGGGGGCGATCTCACCGGTGACCCGGATCGGCACGTCGATGGTGACCTTCTCGCCGCGCCGGACCAGGATCAGGTCGACGTGCTCGATGAAGTTCCGTACCGGATCGCGCTGCACCGCCTTCGGCAGGGCGATCTCGCTGCCGTTCGTGAGTCCCTCAAGGCGCAGTAGCACGTTCGGCGTCTTCAGCGCGAGCATCAGGTCATGCCCGGGCAGGGTCAGGTGCCGGGTCTCGGTGCCGTGTCCGTACAGCACGGCGGGCACCCGGCCCTCGCGGCGGCTGCGACGGGCAGCCCCCTTACCGAACTCGTTACGAGCCTCGGCAGTGATCTTGACCTCGGGCACGGTGCTTCTCCTCACCTCAACGTGCGATGCGCGTTCGAAGTGTAGCCGAGAACGCGAGCACGTGACGCCCACAGCGGCCGCAGCGATGCCGTCCAGAGCGCCGCCGGGTAATCGGCGCCGCCGCCACATCGCGCGGGGCGGGGTCGCGATTGCGACGGTACCGCGCGCAATTCACTCAGCGCCACAGCGGCATCTGGCCGTTCATGAACCGTTTCCCGGCCGCTCGCCCTTTCCGTGCAGGCACGTCTTCCTCATGCACGTCGCCGACGATTTACGTCTGCGCTTTAATAAACCGGGCCAAGCGCGGCCGGTATTTAGAAAAAATAACTGCAGTTAGGTATCTCATCAGGCCGGGAAAGTTGCCCATGTCTTGGCTGCTGCCCGGCCGCGCGTGCGGATGCGGGCGTTCCGCATCCGCACGCGCCCGGCCGCACAGGTCAGGCCGCACAGGTCATCCGTGCGGGACTACGTCGGGCTCGGCGCCTTCCTCGCCTTCCCCGTCACCCTCTTCGTCTTCTTCGTCCTCGGGCTCGGTCTCAGTCGCGTCCAGCCGGTAAAGCTCCTCGAGTTCGTCGCTTCCAGCCAGTTCTTCAGCGACCGCTGCATTCCCCATTGATGATCCTCTCGTTTCCTGGTCCCGTAGTCAGGAGAGTAATTACGGGGTAGACGCGCAGCATCGTATCGGGCCGGACGGCGGCTTTGCGGGAATCTCGTTATATGTCAGATTTGGCCTGTTCGGCGCGTACCTCAGCCGCCTGGCCAGCGTCACCAAGATCGTCAAAGATCGCAGCCGCCTGCGACCACGATTCACGAGCCTGCTCCGGCAGGCCATTACGGGCCTGCACGCTGGCCAGCAACCTCAGCGTGACCGCCTGCCTGTCCCGATTACCAGCAGCCCGGTGACTGCTGAGCGAATCCCGCAGGCATTCCAGGGCTTCGGAGTCCCGTCCCAGGGATACATAGCACTCCCCGAGGATGTGCATGGCGTAGCCTTCACCGTCGGTGTAGCCGACCTCGGCGAAGACGCGGCGGGCTTGTTGCAGGGAGTCGATGGCGTCATCGACGCGGCTGACGCCCAGCAGGGCCGCGCCCAGGTTGGACAGGCCGACGCCTTCGCCGTACCGGTAACCGATATCCCGGTTCAGCTCCAGTGCCCGGCGCAGCAAGCCGATGGTCTCGTCCATCCGGCCGAGGTGCTCGTAGGCGTCGGCGAGGTTGTTGGCCGCCTGCGCCTCGCCCCGCTGATCACCGATCTCGTGCCGGATCGCGAGAGCCTGCTCCAGGTGAGCGATGCCTTCGCTGTCGCCGGTTCTGCACAGGGCGTCGCCCAGGTTGTTGAGTACCCACGCCTCGCCCTGGCGGTTACCCGCACGCCTGGCGCTCTCCAGCGCGATGCGGTGCGTGCCGATGCAATCCACCCAGTTGTGACGGCTGTTGAAGACGATGAACAGGGGAGCTGGCAGCCGCCATGCAATGTCATGCAGGCCGCATTCGGACGCCTGACGGGTGGCGGCGACCACGTTGGCGCGTTCGCTGTCGTACCAGCCGAGGGCCTCCTCGGCCCCGGTGAAGCTGGGCGCTGGCTGACCGCGGTCATCGGCGCCATCGAGCGGCACGTTGTAGCGGTAGGGCAAGACGGCCGTGGCGGCTGCGTCGGCGGCGCGCATGTACCAGGTGAGAAGACGCCTGATCGCCGCCTCGCGGTCGGGCGCGGGCAGGTCCGCCTCGGCTCGTTCGGAGGAATAGACACGGAGCAGGTCGTGAAACTGGTACCGATCGGGGGTCTTGGACTCCAGCAGGTGCGCGTCCACGAGAACCTCGAGTGCGTCGGCGGCCGGATACTCCGGCACGCCGAAAAGGGCGGCGGCCGCCGACGGTGAGACCGAGGGCCCATGCCACAGGCCGAGCAGGCGGAACGCGTCGGCCGGGGTAATACCGTCCGGGCGGACACGGGCGGGCAGGCTGGCAAAGCTCACCTGGAAGCTGGCGCGGACCGCCAGGTCGCCGACGCTCATCTCGTCCAGCCGCCGGTGCTCGTCACGGAGCCGGTTCGCCATCGCCCGGATGGTCCAGCCGCTGCGCGTGGCCAGCCGCGCCGCGCAGATCCTGATCGCCAGCGGCAGGCCGGCGCAGGCCAGCAGCAGCTCGGCGGTGGCCTCAGGCTCGGCCGCCGCCCGCTGGTCGCCCACGACCCTGGTGAACAGCGTCAGCGCCTCATCGTCGTCGAGCACGTTGAGGTCGACCAGCCTGGTACTGGCCAGGTCGGGCATCCGGCTGCGCGTCGTGACCAGCACCGCGCACGATGCGGTACCCGGCAGCAGCGACCTGACCTGGGCGGCATCACGTGCGTTGTCGAGCACGACAAGCATCCGGCGCCCGGCGAGGATGGTCCGGTACCTGGCCGCGCGCTCATCCGCGTCGACCGGGATCTGGTGGCCGTCCACGCCGAGGTCACGGAGGAACCTGGCGAGCACGTCCGCCGCCGGGATCGGATGCGGGGTCGCACCCAGCAGGTCGACGTACAGCTGACCATCGGGGAAGCGGCCGCGGACGCGGTGGGCCGCATGCACCGCCAGGGAGGTCTTGCCCAGCCCGCCGGAGCCGGCCACCAGCGCGATGCGGACCGCCCCGGAGTCGTCGTTCCCGCCAGCGCCGGACAGCAGGTCGCTCAGGTGCTTCACCTGATCCTCGCGACCGGTGAAGTCGGTGATGTCCGCGGGTAGCTGGGCCGGAGCCGGTACCGATCGCGAGACGCTGGCCAGCGCGGGAGCGGGGGCAGATTCCGGCGGCCGGGAGCTTGCCTTGACCGTGCCGGCCGATATGCTGCCCGGCGGGTCGCCGCTGTCCTTCCCGGCGACGTCGTCCTGGGCGAGCATGTCGGCATAGAGCTGGCGCAGCTCGGCACCGGGATCAACGCCGAGCTCATCGGCGATGGCGCTGCGCGCCTGCCCGTACGCATCAAGCGCTTCCGCGTGGCGGCCCGCGCCGCCAAGGGCCCGCATCAACAGCAGCCACAGGCCTTCCCGGAGCGGATGGTCGGCCAGGAGCCTGCGCAGCTCCGGTACGACCTGGGCGTGGCTACCGCAGGCCAGCTCCGCCGTGATCCGGAGTTCGACGGCATCGAGGCGGAGCTCGGCCAGCCGTTCGGCCTCGGCCTCCACCAGCGGCGTCGGCGGGACGTCAGCCAGCGGGCTGCCGTGCCAGAGCATGAGCGCCTCGGCCAGCTGGCTCGCCGCGTCCTGCGGGTCACCGGCCGCGAGCGCTCGCCTGCCGTCCCGGACCATGGTCTCGAACAGCTGGGCGTCGGTGTCCGTAGAGCCGAGGCGGAGCTGGTAGCCGGGAGCACGGGTGACCAGGAGGGTGCTGTCGGTGTCATCCAGGAGCCGACGCAACCTCAGCACGTAGATGCTGATGAGGTTGGTCGCCTTCGCAGGCGGCCCGTCCCCCCAGACCTCGTTGATCAGGACGTCGGCCGGGACGATCTGCCCAGGGTGGATCAGCAGGGCCGCCAGGACCGAACGCCACTTCGGTGCGCCGATCCCCCGCCAGTCTTCGCCAGCCCGGATCTCAAGCGGTCCGAGCAGCCGGAACCTCATCATGACCCGGGATCACTCGCCTCCGCCTAGACGGAAATCGGCTGTCAAGGTTTTCACTTAACCACGACTCAATCGGGGCGCAAGCCACCGGCCCCACGATGTGCCTAGCGCGCCGGCAATGGAGCCTAGGGCACGCAGCTTGCGCCGGACGGCAACGGGGGCGTCGTTCGACCGGCGCCCTGAACGCCCGCTCGCCTAGCGGGGTGGGCGCGGCGGGAAGCGGTCCTGGCCCCTGGCAGGGGAGGGGGAGGGACCGGCCTTGCGGCCAGGACCGCCCGGAACCGCTGACGTGGCCGTCGTCCTCGCGCCTCTGGCGGGGGCGGGGACGACGGTCTCCGGCCGCCCCCGCGCGCCTGCCCATCGCGCGATCTCAGCTCTGGCCGTCGAACAGGCTCGTGACGGAGCCGTCGCTGTATACCTCGCTGATCGCCCGGGCCAGCAGCGGCGCGATCGACAACACGGTGAGCTTGTCGAACCGCTTCTCCTGCGGCACGGGCAGCGTGTTCGTGATGATGACCTCGCTGATCCTCGAGTTCTTCAAGATGTCCACCGCGGCGCCCGACAGCACGCCGTGCGTGGCCGTGGCGATGACCCGGTCGGCGCCCTGCTCGAACAGGGCCTCCGCGGCCTTGGCGATGGTGGCGCCGGTGTCGATCATGTCGTCGACGAGGATGCAGGTGCGGCCGGCCACCTGCCCGACCACCTCGAACATCCTGACCTGGTTGGCCACATCCGGATCGCGCCGCTTGTGGATGATGGCCAGCGGGCAGCCGAGCCGGTCGGTCCACCGTTCGCAGACCCGGACCCGCCCGGCGTCGGGCGCGACCACCGTGACCTGGCCGAGGTCGAGCTTCTTCTCGATGTAGGTGGCCAGGATGGACAGCGCGAACAGGTGGTCCACCGGCCCGTCGAAGAAACCCTGGATCTGAGCGGTGTGCAGGTCGACCGCCATGAGCCGGTCGGCGCCGGCGGTCGCGAACAGGTCAGCCATCAGGCGGGCCGAGATCGGCTCGCGGCCCCGGTTCTTCTTGTCCTGCCGCGCGTAGCCGAAGAACGGCGTCACGACCGTGATGCGCCTGGCCGAGGCCCGCTTGAGGGCGTCGACCATGATCAGCTGCTCCATGATCCACTCGTTGATGGGTGACGTGTGGCTCTGCAGTACGAACACGTCGCAGCCGCGGACGGAATCCAGGTAGCGGACGAAGATCTCGCCGTTGGCGAAGTCGAAGAGCTTGGTCGGCGTCGGCTTGATGCCCAGGCACGCGGCCACCTCTTCCACCAGTTCGGGGTAGGCCCGGCCAGAGACGAGCATCATCCTCTTCGCACCCGACGGCATCATGTCGTTCACCTGGCTTGCGTCCCCTCGTCCTCGGCCGGCGCTGAGCTCTCTGTTATCCCTGGGCTCTGTTTGATCCCTGAGCTTTCGCCTGAGCCTGTCCTGTCGCCTGAGCCTGTCCTGTCGCCTGAGCCTGTCCTGTCGCCTGAGCCTGTCCTGTCGCCTGAGCCTGTCCTGTCGCCTGAGCCCGGCTCCGCGGCCTGGCGGGCGCGCGCGGCCGCCGCCGCCGCCGGCGTGCCCGGCCGCCGCCGCTCGACCCACCCTTCGGAATTGTGCTGCTTGCCGCGAGCTACCCCGAGCGCTCCCGGGGGCACGTCCTCGGTGATCACCGACCCGGCGGCCGTATAGGCGCCATCCCCGATCTCCACGGGCGCGACCAGCATGTTGTCGGCACCGATCCGCACGTGGTCGCCCACCGTGGACCGGTGTTTGGCGATCCCGTCGTAGTTCACGAAGACCGTGGCCGCGCCGATGTTAGAGTGCGCGCCGATATCGGCATCCCCCACGTAGGTCAGGTGCGGCACCTTGGATCCTTCGCCGACCGTCGCGTTCTTCAGCTCCACGTTGGTCCCGATATGCGCCCCCGGGCCGATCCGGGTGCCGGGCCGCAGCCGGGCGAACGGACCGACGTCGGCACCGGGGCCGATCTCGGCCGACTCGCAGACCGCGTAGAGAACCTTCGCGTCCGGTGCCACCAAGGTATCCCTGAGCAGGCAGCCCGGGCCGATCCGGGCGCCGGCGCCCACCACCGTACGCCCCTCCAAGTGCGTCCCCGGCAGGATTTCCGCATCCGGGGCCAGGGTGACATCGACGTCGATCCAGGTCGCGGCGGGGTCCACGATCGTGACCCCGGCCCGCATCCACGTCTCGAGCAGCCGCTCGTTGTAGACGCGGCGCACCTGCGCCAGTTGCACCAGGTCGTTCACGCCCTGGATCTCGGCCGGGTCGGCGGCCAGGACCGTGCCCGCCCGGTGGCCGTCGCCGCGCAGGATCGCCACCACGTCAGTGAGGTACTCCTGACCCTGCGCATTGCCGGTGGCGACCCGCTTGATCGCGTCGGCCAGCAGTCCGCCGTCGAAGGCGTAGCAGCCGGAGTTGATCTCGTCGATCGCCCGCTGCGCCGCGGTAGCGTCGGCGTCCTCGACAATCTCGGCCAGCGAGCCGTCGTGGTCCCTGATGACGCGCCCGTATCCGGACGGGTCAGGGACCCGCGCGGTGAGCACCGTCACCGCGTTGGCGGCGGCGGCGTGCTCCCGGACCAGCGCGGCCAGCGTCCGGGCCCGGAGCAGCGGCATATCGCCGTAGGTCACCACCACGATGCCGGGCAGGACGCCGAGCGCCTCGGTCACCATGCGGACCGCGTGGCCGGTCCCGGCCAGTCGCTCCTGCACGACCACGCATACGCCGGGCACGTGCCTGGCCGCCTCGGCACTCACCTCGTCCCGGCCGTGACCGGCCACGACGACGACGCGCTGCGGATCAAGCTCGGCCGCCGCGGCCAGCGCGTGCCCGAGCATGCTGCGGCCGCACAGGGAATGCAGCACCTTCGGGATCCGCGATTTCATCCGGGTACCCTCGCCAGCGGCAAGGACGATGACAGCGACCGGGCGAGGTTCGCTCACGCGGCAAGTCTCCTCGGGTATCGCGCCTGCGTCTGCGGTTTCCGGGGCCTTCGGGGTCTCGCCCCGTCGAACACGCCGAGCCGGCACTATTCAGTCAGGATGCTTCGGGTTCCCGGATGTGACGGCGAAGATGTTTACCCGCCCCTCATCCGCAGGATACCGTCCGGTTGCCATGATCGGACGGCAGGTTCCCGCGACGGCCGGGACAAGCCCCTCGCCCCGGCCCCATCCCTAGCCTAAGGCCACCCGGCCCGCGGTGGGTCAGCCCGGCTCCTTCCTGCTGGACTTAGAAACCGCAGGTGACTGCCCGTTCCCGTGCGACTCAGGCGTGCCCTGCGCGGGCCCGACGAGCTCACTGGGCTCGATGCCGCCCTCCCCGGCCACGGCAGCCAGCTCGGCACCGAGCGGCTCAGCCGGGGCGCCGGGCCGCTTGCGCGGGCCGGTGAGCAGCGAGGCGACGGCGGCGATCACGTTGGCGGCGATCGCGAACGCGAACGCCACCCCGAGACCGTCGTGGAACGGGGCGGTGATCAGGTGCGGGAAGAACTGGCGCCCGGTGACGTACGCGGCATGGCCCGCGGGCAGGTGCGCCAGCAGCGGACCGAGCAGCTGCTGCATCGGGTTGTAGCCCAGGAAGGCCGCGAACAGGACCCCGATCGGCGGCAGGTGGGAAATCTGGTGCGCCGCGGCGGCCGGGATGCCCTGCGCGGTCAGGCCGCCGAACATCGCGGTCGGCAGCTTGCTGGAAAGCCCGGCCACCATCAGCGAGAAGAAGATCCCGATGGACAGCACGAAGGCGGTGTTCTGGAAGGTCGCGATCATGCCGCCGGCCGCGCCGCGCTGGTCCGCAGGCACGGAGTTCATCATCTCGGCCCGGTTCGGCGAGGCGAACAAGCCCGAGCCGAAGCCGTTGAGCACGATGATGAGCGCGAACACCGCGTACGGGAAGTTCACCGGCAGGAACAGCAGGAGGAAGAAGCTCAGCGCGGTCAGCAACGCCCCGCCCACGGTGAACGCCTTGGCGCCGTACCAGTCGGAGAGCACGCCGGACAGCGGCGCCGAGACGAGGAATCCTATGGTCAGCGGCACCAGGTAGATGCCCGCCCACAGCGGGGTCTGGCTGAAGCTGTACCCGTGTAGCGGCAGCCAGATCCCCTGCAGCCAGATGATCAGCATGAACTGCATGCCTCCGCGCCCCAGTGCCAGCATGAAGTTCGCGATGTTGCCCGCGGCGAAGGCCCGGATGCGGAACAGCGACAGCCGGAACAGCGGTTCGGCGACCTTGGTCTCCACGAAGCCGAACACCACCAGCGCCGCCAGCCCGCCGAACATGGCGGTGAGCACCCACGGGTTGGTCCACCCCATCGGATGGCCGCCGTACGGCAGTAGGCCGTAGGTGATGCCGACCAGGACGGCGATCAGCCCGGCGGCGAACAAGATGTTGCCCCACCAGTCCATCCGCGCTTTGCGCCGCGTTCCGATGTCCCGCAGCATGAAGTACGCCCATACGGTGCCGAACGCCCCGATCGGCGCCGAGACCAGGAACACGTAGTGCCAGTTGATCGGGCCGAGGAGACCGCCGAGCAGCAGCCCGATGAACGAGCCCGCGATGGCCGCGATGGCGTTCATGCCCAGGGCGGTGCCGCGCTGGTTGGCGGGGAACGCGTCGGTGAGGATCGCGGCGGAGTTAGCGAACAGGAACGCGCCGCCGATGCCCTGCACGACACGCCAGATGATCAACCACAAGGCCGCCGAACTGCCGTGCATCCAGGTGACGGTCAGGAAGACCGAGGCCACGCTGAAGATCGCGAACCCCATGTTGTACATCCGGACACGGCCGAACATGTCACCCAGCCGCCCGAACGACACCACCAGCACCGCGGACACCACGAGGAACCCCATGAACATCCACAGCAGGTAGCTCGTGTTGCCAGGACTCAGCGGGTTGAGCCCGATCCCGCGGAAGATGTCGGGCAGCGCGATCAGCACGATCGACTGGTTGATGGTCGCCATCAGCACGCCGAGCGTGGTGTTCGACAGCGCGATCCACTTGTAGTGCGGGCCGACCTCGGCCGCTCTGGCACCGCTCTGGCTCAGCGCACCGTTCGGGGTTTGCGGTTCGTGCCCAGGCACGCCGGTTCCCGCCTGACCGGAATTGGAATTCATTTGGCCTAAGCCCCCACAAGCAACTTTGGCACCACCGGAAACTTGCTTGACGTCAACTAACTATAACGCAAGGTCCCGGGCGGCCGCTCGCCGACGTGCACCTAAGCGGCCAAGACGCTAGGCAAGCGGGGCGCACGCCCGCTCTAGCCTGGCGGATCCGAGCGCACGCCGGTTGCAACATGCCCCAGCCGCCCCTTATGCCCCTCGCAGGGTCACCTCACTTCGAGTGATCCTGGATCCGCCAGCGATCTCACGCAAACCAAAATGTCAGTATCTCGTACTAGAATTCGAATATGCCTACATCACAAAGAACTTGATCTGCTGCGCGAGCGCGCAGTCATGCTGCGCCGCCAAGGCAAATCCCGTCGTCAGATCAAGCAGATCCTGGGTCCCATGAGTAATTCCACGCTCAACGAAGCTCTCAAGGGCGAGCCCCCGCCGGAGTGGACCCGAAGACCCAACGCCAAGGACGAACTGCGAGTCAAAGCCCGCGAACTGCGTGGCCAGGGCATGAATTACGAAGAGATCGCCACGGCTCTCAGGGTGGCCAAGAGCTCGGTCTCCCTGTGGGTACGAGACCTGCCCACGCCGGAAAGGCTGAGCTACGCGGAATGCCGGAAGCGTTCAGCCGAAGGCGCTCGCCGTTACTGGGAAACCGAGCGTCCGGTCCGCGAGGCACGGCGGGCCGCCTTCCGGGAGGCCGCCGTCGCTGAGATCGGTAACCTGACTGACCGCGAGGTCCTTATCGCCGGTGCCATCGCCTACTGGTGTGAGGGTGCAAAGAACAGATCGAACCGGCAAGCGAACCGCGTCATTTTCGTGAACAGCGACCCAGAACTCATCTCGTTCTTTCTGCTCTTCCTGGACACTGTAGGGATATCGCGCTCAGATCTAGCCTTCCGACTGCACATTCATGAGACTGCCGAGATTGAATCGGCCGAACGATTCTGGCTCAGCCTGACCCGGGCGCGTCCAGAGCAGTTCCGCAAGACGTCTCTGAAACAGCAGAACCCCATGACGACGCGGAAGAACACCGGAGACGACTATCGCGGATGCCTCCGGGTGGAAGTCATGCGGAGCTGCGAGCTATACCGGAAGATCGAAGGCTGGGCCTCCGCAGTGGCTGCATCTACGGAGGCGTTTGCCTAGATCACATGCACCGACCAGGCTCCCGGGGAAGGATTCGAACCTCCGTTGAGTGGACCAAAACCACTAGTCCTGCCACTAGACGACCCGGGATTGCCCGAGTGCTTACCTTACCCGGAACGCGACGCCGAGGATGGGCGCCGGGTGACGCCCACCACCTGAGACCCCGACTGCCGGTACAGTCCAGATCCGCCACCCATCCGCGGACCTCGGACCGACCGCGTCGACCGCTAGCTGGATCGTGGCGCAACCGCGCATGGGCGCACACCGGACGGGTAGGCGTGGTTGCGGGGCTGCGAAAGATGAGGTAACGGAAGGTCGGCGGGACGTGATGTCCGCGATACGGAACCTGGAATCGTCTCGCATATCGAGACAGGTCAGGCGGGGTCCATACGAAATTCATAGGCCTATTTGCAGAAATTCATCTCCTAAGCCTTGCCTAACTTACGGTATCGTAGGCTACGGTTACGTAAGCGTACAAGCGCTCCTGCCATGTTCGCCGATCCCAGAGGAGCACGATGACCACACCTCCCGACACCGTCAGCGCGGCCGAAGCCACAATCGCGGCAGCCCGGCTTCCCGCCACCACGGCGGACCTGGCTCCGTCGCGCACCACGCCTGCGTCCGCCGGACCCATCGGGGGGACCCTCAGATCGGCCAGCGCCAGAACCCAGCCGCGCCAGATCCGGCCCGACTTGGACGAGGAGCCGACCTCGATGCTCCAGCGCGTCCTGGTCGGTGTCTTCGTGGCCGTCCCGCTGATAGCACTGGTCGCCGCCATCCCGCTGATGTGGGGCTGGGGCCTGGGCTGGCACGACGTGGTGATCGCGCTGGTCTTCTACTGGGTGTCCGGGCTCGGCATTACGGTCGGCTACCACCGGTACTTCACCCACGGGTCGTTCAAGGCCAAGACCGGCCTGCGGGTCGCGCTGGCCATCGCGGGCAGCCTCGCCATCGAAGGACCCGTCATCACCTGGGTATCTGACCACCGCAGGCACCACAAGTACAGCGACAAGGAAGGCGACCCGCACTCGCCCTGGCGTTACGGGGACGACTGGAAGGCGCTGTCCAAGGGCCTGGTGTACGCCCACATCGGCTGGCTCTTCGACCCGAACAAGACCTCGCAGGAGAAGTTCTCCCCCGACCTGCTCGCCGACCGGCGGATCAAGAGCGTAGACAGCTGGTTCCCCGGGCTCGTCGCGGTCTCGCTGCTGCTGCCCGCACTGATCGGCGGCCTGTGGGGGATGTCCTGGCAGGGCGCGCTGACCGCCTTCTTCTGGGCCAGCCTGGTGCGCGTCGCGCTGCTGCACCACGTCACCTGGGCCATCAACTCGATCTGCCACACCTTCGGCAGCGAGGAATTCGAGGTCCGCGACAAGTCGCGGAACGTGTCCTGGCTGGCGATCGCGTCCTTCGGCGAATCCTGGCACAACCTGCACCACGCCGACCCCACCTGCGCCCGGCACGGAGCGCTGAAGGGCCAGCTAGATCCGAGCGCGCGGGTGATCTGGGCGCTGGAGAAGCTGGGCTGGGCCTACGACGTGCGCTGGCCGGACGAGGAACGGCTTTCGGCCAAGCGTCCGGCCACGGCGACGAGGAAACTCGGCTCGATGACACGGCGCGCCGACCGGGGACGTGGCGCGGTGTCCGCGGAGTCGCAATGATGAACCAGTGAGTTCCCAGCCGCCAAGATCCGGCCGCAAGAGAATGACCGGGAAGGAACGGCGGGAGCAACTCGTAGAAATCGGGCGCCGGCTGTTCGCCGAACGAGGTTTCGAAGGGACCTCGATCGAGGAGATCGCCGCTCAGGCAGACGTCTCCAAGCCGGTGGTTTACGAGCACTTCGGCGGCAAAGAAGGCCTCTACGCGGTGGTCGTCGACCGGGAAGTGGAACGCCTGCTGACGATGGCCACCACGCTCTTGGAGGGCGGCCACAGCAGGGAGAAGTTCGAGGCCGCGGCGGTGACCCTGCTCAGGTACATCGACGACAACGCCGACGGCTTCCGCATCCTGGTGCGGGACTCAAATCCCGGTTCGGGCACGGGCACCTACGGCACGCTGCTCAGCGACATCGCCGGGCAGGTCGAGTACATCCTGGCCGACTTCCTCTCCTCGCGCGGCCATGACCCCAAGCTCGCGCCCATGTACGCCCAGATGGTCGTCGGCATGGTCGCGTTCACCGGGCAGTGGTGGCTCGATGCCCGCAAGCCCGGGCTGGAAGAGGTCGCGGCCAACCTGATCGACCTGATCTGGAACGGCCTCTCCCACCTGGAGTCGAACGGCCAGGCGAGCCGCAGGGGCGCCTAGGGAGCGCCCCGGAGGCGAGCGGGCAGCAGCGCCGGGGCCGCGCCTGGGGCCAGCGTGACGGTGCCCGCGCCGCCGGCCGCGGACGGCAGCCCCTCGGCCGTCCAGGCCCGGAACCCGCCGATCACGTCCGTGGCCCGGTGCAGGCCCAGGTCCTGCAGCGATGCCGCGGCCAGGCTCGAGGTGTACCCGTCCGCGCAGAACACGATGACCCGGTGGTCGTAGCCGGTGACCCAGGACAGCCGGGCGTCCGAGCCCGGGTCGAAGCGCCACTCCAGGTGGTTACGCTCCACCACGATGGACCCGGGTATCTCGCCCTGCTCCGCCCGCTGCGCGGCGGGCCGGATGTCGATGAGCACCCCGCCGCCGGACACCTCGCGGCGGGCCTGCTGCGGCGTCAGCCGCAGCAGGCGGGCGCGCGCGGACGCCAGGATCTCGTCGATGCCGCGGGCACCGGGCGGCCGGGTGGTCACCACGCCGCGGCGCCTTCGGTGTGCAGCTTGACCAGCCCGCCCGGCGTCAGGTCGTAGCGGGTCATCGCCGGCAGCGGCGGTGAGTACGCGTGCACGCTCACCGCCACCGCCGCGGCGGCGGCGTTGCGGACATCGTGGATGTACCGGGGACCGAACGCCCGGGCCCCGCCCGCTCCCAACGGCTTGGCCAGCACCTGCCCTGTCGAAGTGGCCCCGACCACCCGGCGCTCCACCAGCGTGCCCCAGACCACGGCGAACGCGCCGGCCGACCCGCCATGATCATGAAACCCGGTCGACTGGCCCGGCAGCCAGCTGATCACCCAGACCTCGTGACTGTCGTCGAGGTGTATCCGCTCGTACCAGCGGCCCTCCGGGTTCAGCCGCACCCGGCCCAGCCAGCCGGCGGGACTCGCCGCCAGGCGCCGCACCACGTCGGCAAGCTGGCGGGCGCCAAGTAGCCGGCCAGGCTCGATGCTGGCTGGTGACGTCGGCTGAATGGTCGTGCTCATTGTCACGTCTCCCTCACGTTGGCATCGCCGGCGGCGCGCGCCAGCGGAAACAGGCGAACTCAAAGGACCAGACGGGCTGGCTGAACCGAACCGGTCTAGTCAGTGCTGGTCTGGTCAGTGCTGGTCTGGTCAGTGCTGGTCTGGTCAGGGCTGGTCTGGTCAGGGCGAGCCGGCCAGACATCGCCTGGTGCCGGGCGCCAACGGGAGGGCGCCGGCCAGAGCGCGCTGCCGGACAGGCGTTGACGGGAGAGGCATGCCACGGCGCATGCCGTGATACTGCCAGAGTTTCCCTATTAAAGCAATGGGAAAAACAGGTTTTCAGCCGGGCCGGTGGGCGACGGCGAACACGCGGCGGAAGGGGAAGATAGTGCCGAACGGGCGTGGTGGATACGCCTCGCGAACCTGCGCGCCGTACTCGGCGAGGAAGTCCGCGGCCTGGTCCTCGTCGAGCGCAGCCAGCACTGGCCGCAGCCCGGTACCCCGGTACCACTCGAGCACCGGGTCAGGGCCCTGCAGGATGTGCACATACGTCGTCTCCCAGGCGTCGACCTCGCAGCCGGCCCGGGCCAGCAGCTCTGCGTAGTCCGCTGGGTCGGCCGACTGCCGGTTCAGCTCCACGTCCCGCAGCAGCGTGCGCCACCGGGCCGAGGCCGCCATCTCACGCAAGATCGCATGTGACGGCTGGTCGTAGTTACCCGGGACCTGGAAGGCCAGCCAGCCGTCGGCGGCCAGCTGGTTCACCCAGCGGACCAGGAGCTCGCGATGGCCGGGCACCCACTGCAGCACCGCGTTGGAGATGATCACGTCGGGCAGGCACTGCGGTTCCCAGTGCCTTACATCGTCGAGCATGAACAACAGCCCAGGCGCGTGGCTCGTCGCCACCGGCCCGGTACCGTGCGGTCCAGCCGACCGTGGAGCGGCCGACTGCGGAGCGGCCGCTGGCGCGAGCTTGCGCGCGGCCTCGATCATCTGCGGCGAGCTGTCCACGCCGCACACGGTGGCCGATGGCCAGCGCTCCGCGAGCATGACGGTCAGGTTCCCCGGGCCGCAGCCCATGTCGACCACGTATCCGGGTAGCTCAGCTCCGACCCTGGCAAGCAGGTCGAAGAACGGTCTGGCGCGCTCGCCTCCAAACCGCAGATACAGGGTCGCGTCCCACACGGTGGTCAATCCTTATCCGATACCAAGACACATGCCGACCTGTTTCTCCTTGTACAGGACGGTTCGTCTTGACGTCAAGAGATAAGCTCTAGGGATGGGCCAGCGCGCCGGTGCCGGCACCGAGGCGGACTCCGACGACGGGATCCTCCACGGGCCGCTGTTGCGTGACGAGGTTGATGATCTGGTCGCCGCGTGGCGGGCGCAGCGGCCTGACCTGGATGTCGAGCCGATGCAGGTGCTCAGCCGGATCTCCAGGCTCGCCCGGCACCTGGATATCGCGCGGCGCGGAGCGTTCGCCGAACATGAGCTCGAGTCGTGGGAATTCGACGTACTTTCCGCGCTGCGCAGGCAGGGGCCGCCATACCAGCTCACCCCGGGCGCGCTGCTCCGCGCCACCCTGGTCACCTCCGGCACCATGACGAACCGGATCGACCGGCTCGCCGCCGCGGGCCTCGTCCGCCGGGAGCCCGACCCCAGGGACAAGCGGGGCGTCCTGGTCACCCTCACCGAGCAGGGCCAGGCCCGGGTGGACGCGGCGCTGGCCGGCCTGCTGCATCGCGAGCGGGTGCTGCTAGCCAGCCTGGATGCCGGGGAAAGGCAGCACCTGGCCGACCTGATGCGGGTCCTGCTCGTCCCCTTCGACGCGCTCCCTCTCCGCTCGTCTCCGGGGCCGCTTTGAGGCGCCGCCTTCCCTCGTCGCTCCTCAGTCCAGGCGGCGCCGCGGCCCCTTTGGCTCGCTTAGGATTCCAGCTCGGCGGCTACGGTCAGCCAGCGGTCTTCTAGGTCTGCCTTTTCGGCCTGGGTGGACTTCAGCTCAGCGCCGAGCGAGGTGAGCTTTTCGTAGTCGGTGGCGTTGGCGGCTAGCTGCTCCGTGAGGTCGGTCTCGCGGGCAGAGAGGCGTTCTAGCTGGCGCTCTAGGCGCTGGAGTTCTTTGCGGGCGGTGCGCTCGTCGGCCGCTGAAGACCTCGGGCCGGTCGCGGGCCCGGTGTGCGCCGGCGCGTTCCTGGCCGACCGGATGCGGTCCAGGTACTCGTCCACGCCGCCGGCTAGGAAAGAGAGCTTGCCGTCGCCTAGCAGGGCCACCACGTGTTCGGTTACGCGCTCAAGGAAGTAGCGGTCGTGGCTCACTACCACCAGCGTGCCGGGCCAGCCGTCGAGCAGGTCCTCGAACTCCGTCAGCGTCTCGATGTCCAGGTCGTTGGTCGGCTCGTCGAGCAGCAGCACGTTGGGCTCGGCCATGAGCAGCCTGAGCGTCTGGACCCGGCGCCGCTCGCCGCCGGACAAGTCCCCCACTCGGGTCCGCTGCCGTTCGGGGTTGAAGCCGAGCCGCTCGAGCAGCTGTCCCGCGGACAGCTCCCGGTCACCCACCCGGATCCGCAGCCGGATCTCCTCCACCGCCTCGCGGACCCGCTGGTCCGGGTCGAGCTCGGCGAGCTCCTGGGACAGGTGGGCCAGCCGCACGGTCTTGCCCCGGATGATCGTCCCGGCCGCGTGCAGCCCAGGGCCGACCAGCCCGGGGCCCACGGCCCCGTCCAGCCCTCCTTCAGCCAGCACCGTCAGCAGCGACGTCTTGCCGCTGCCGTTGACCCCGACGATCCCGACCCGGTCCCCCGGGCCGAGCTGCCAGGTCACCTGGTCAAGGAGGGCTCGCTGGCGGCCGCCGGCGCCCACCGACAGCGATACGTCCTCAAGCTCGAGCACGGTCTTGCCCAGCCGGGCGGTGGCCAGCCGGGTCAGCTCGACGCTGTCGCGCGGCGGCGGCTCCGACGCGATGAGCGCGTTGGCCGCCTCCACCCGGAACTTGGCCTTGGTGGTCCTGGCCCTAGCGCCCCGCTGCAGCCAGGCGAGCTCCTTACGGGCCAGGTTGCGGCGGCGGCGTTCGGCGGCTTCCTCACCGCGCTCACGTTCTGCCTGCGCGAGCACGTAGGCCGAGTAGCCGCCCTCGGCGGAGTGCACCTGGCCCCGGTCGACCTCCCAGGTCCGCTCGCAGAACGGTGTCGAGCAGCCAGCGGTCGTGGCTGACCACGATGACCGCGCAGTGCTTTTCCTCGGCCCGGTCGCGCAGGTGCCTGCCGAGCCAGTCGATCGCCTCGATGTCGAGGTGGTTGGTGGGCTCGTCCAGCAGCAGCACGTCTTGCCCGGCCACCAGCAGGGCGGCCAGCGCGACCCGGCGCCGTTCGCCGCCGGACAGCTGCTCGGCGGGGGCGTCGAGGTCGATCCCGGGCAGCAGCTCGGCCACGATCGCGCGGGCCTGGGGATCCGCCTCCCACGGGGCCCGCGGCATATCGGGCCCGTCCGGTTCCGGGGTGGACCCGGCCACCGCCCGCCCACCCGCGGAGCGGCCCGCAGCGCCGCCCACGGGGCCGAACACGATCTCGCCCACCGTTCCGGTCAGCTGGTCGGCCTGCGGCAGGTAGCCGATGCGCAGGCCGGCTGCCATGGCCACCCGTCCGGAATCCGGCGTGACCCGCCTGGCCAGCAGCGCGAGCAGCGTGGACTTTCCCGCGCCGTTGCGGCCCACCACGCCGATCCGGTCCCCGGCCGACACGCCGAGCGAAACGCCGTCGAGCAGACTACGGTGCGCGTACGCCTTGGCCGCCTTTTCCAGACTGATCAGGTTGACCACGATCACGTCACTTCGACGGGGGGAGGACGGCCGCGCCTGCCACTGGCCCGGTGACCCGCGCCACCGCCCGGCACACGCCCGCACCGGACAAGGACACAGCCAGGTCCAGGGCGCGGTCCGCGCTGGCCGCGAGGAACACGCAGGTCGGTCCCGAGCCGGCCACCAGCGCGCCGAGCGCGCCAAGCTCGAGTCCCGCGGCCAGGGTCTTGCGCAGCGCGGGGAACAGCGAAAGCGCGGCTGGCTGCAGGTCATTGCTCAGCGCCCGTCCCACCAGCCTGGCCTCACCCGAGCGCAGCGCCGACATGAGCGTGGCGTCCAGCTCCGGCGCGCCGGGCGCGGTCTGGGTCTTGGCTTTGGCGCTGCCCGCGCGCGCGGCCCGCAGCCGGTCCAGCGCCGCGTACACCTCGGGGGTGGACAGCTGGCCATCGGCGAAGGCCAGCACCCAGTGGTACTGGGTCGCCGGGGCCAGCGCCGGCGTGAGCCGCTCGCCCCGGCCGCGGCCCACCGCGGTCCCGCCGAGCAGCGCGAAGGCCACGTCGCTGCCGACCCGGGCGGCGACCTCGACCAGCTGCGGCTGGCTCAGGCCGCTGTCCCACAGGTCATTGCAGGCCACCAGGGCGGCGGCCGCGTCGGCACTGCCGCCCGCCAGCCCGGCCGCCACCGGAATGCGCTTGGCGATCGTGATGTGCACGCTCCCCGGGCCGGCCGCCCGGCGCGCCATCGCCTTCCGCAGCGCGGCCACGGCACGCAGGGCCAGGTTGTCCCGGTTAGCCGGGACCCGGTCCGCACCCTCGCCGGTGACCGTAACCCCGTCGCGTCCGGCTGGCTCCGCCGTGACCTCGTCGAACAGCGAGACGGCGTGGAAGACCGTCACCAGGTCGTGATAGCCGTCATCCCGCGGCGGACCGACCGCGAGCTGGAGGTTGAGTTTGGCGGGTACCCGCACGGTCACTGCGTCTCCCGCTCGCTTCCGGGGCGCCTCGCGGCGCCGCCTTGCTTGCCTGGCCGCCTGTAGCGGCGGGCTCTCGTCGCTCGTCCCTCGCGCCTGGGGTGGGTCCGGGGGGAAACACAGTCCAGGCGACGCCGCGCCCCTCCAGCTCGCTCACAGGTCACGATTGGTAAATCGTACGCGGTTCCGCGCGGTGCACCGCAGCCAGCCGAGCGAACTCCACGACGCCGAGTGATTCCCCCCGGGCGCCCGGATCGATATTCGCCGCCCGGAGCAGCCGTTCGGCTTCCGGCGCCGAACCGGCCCAGCCGGCCAGGGCGGCCCGCAGGGTCTTGCGGCGCTGCCTGAACGCCGCGTCGATGACGGCGAACACCTCCTCCCGGGTCGCCGTGGTGACCGGCGGGTCCCGCCTGGTGAAGGCGACCAGGCGGGAGTCCACGTTCGGCACCGGCCAGAATACGCTGCGCGGCACCGGGCCGGCCGACCGGGCCGCCGCGAACCAGGCCAGTTTCACCGACGGGGCGCCGTACACCCGTGACCCGGGTCCGGCGCACATCCGGTCCGCCACCTCGGCCTGGACCATGACCAGGCCCCGCCGCAGCGCGGGCAGCACGGCCACCAGGTGCAGCAGGACCGGCACCGCCACGTTGTAGGGCAAGTTCGCGACCAGCACCGACGGAGACCCGAAGACCGCGGGCAGGTCGTGCGCGGCGACCTGCAGCGCGTCCGCGGTCACCACGGCTACCCGGTCCGCCACCTGCGGCGCGCGGCCGGCGATCGTCCGCGGCAGCTCGCCGGCCAGCGCCCGGTCGATCTCGACGGCCACCAGCTGGCCGGCCCCGGCTTCCAGCAAGGCGAGCGTGAGCGAGCCGAACCCCGGCCCCACCTCGAGCACCACGTCCGACGGCTCCAGCGCCGCCAGCGAGGCGATCTTCCGAACGGTCCCCGGCTCGACGACGAAGTTCTGGCCCAGCCGCTTGGACGGCCGTACGCCCAGGCGATCGGCCAGCGCGCGGATCTCGGCCGGGCCGAGCAGCCGCACCGCCGGCGCCTTGTCAGCCATCGGGGCCGACCCGATGAAACATCGGGCCGGCTGAGACCCGGACGGGGCGGGGCACGCCGCTACCAGGGGCCGAAGGTGCGCCGGGCGGTGGCGGTGACCGCGTCGCACAGGTCCGCCACGTCCATCCCCTTCACGTCGGCCAGGCAGCGCAGGGTGTCCGCGACCAGCGCGGGCTCGTTGGGCTTGCCCCGGTTTGGCACCGGGGTCAGGAACGGCGCGTCGGTCTCGGCCAGGATGAGATCAGCCGGGACCGCCGCGGCGGCATCGCGGAGCGGCTGCGCGTTGGCGAACGTCACGTTGCCCGCGAACGACATCACGTAGCCCGCCTCGGCGCACTGCTTGACCATGGGCACGTCGCCGGAGAAACAGTGGAACACGACCGCCTCCGGCGGGCCCTCCTCGGTGAGGATGCGCAGCACGTCGGCGTGCGCCTCCCGGTCGTGGATCATCAGCGCCTTGCCGGTCCGCTTGGCGATCTTGATGTGCTCGCGGAACCACCAGCGCTGCACGTCCGGAGCCGCGTGGTCGCGGTAGTAGTCGAGCCCGGTCTCGCCGACCGCGACCACCCGCGGATGTGCGGCCAGCGCCGCTATCTCGGCCAGCACCTCCCCGGGGGGTACGGGGGGGCGGGCAGCCCCTCCCAAGGGGGGTCCGGGGGGGCGGGTCCCCCCGGGATGAAAAGCGGGGGGACCCGGGGGGTCGTCCCCCCGGGCAAACACTTCGTTCGGGTGGATCGCGACCGCCGCGTACACCTCGTCGTGCCCGGCGGCGCACGCCGCCGACCAGCGGGAGGACTCCAGGGTGGTGCCGACGGTGATGACCTGGGAGATCCCCGCCGCCCGGGCCGCGGCGAGCGCCTCGGGGACCGGCAGATCCATCATGTCCAGGTGGGTGTGGCTGTCGAGCGCCGGCCTGGGCAGCGGAGAGGGGGGAACCGGGGCTGTCACCACGGACCGTTCGGTCGGTAAAAACGGGTCATGACGCCCCCAGCCGGGCAAGTTCGGAGTCCACCACCGAGGAGTCCAGCTTGGTGAAAAGCGGCACTGGCGTGGTGAGCGGCGTACCCGGGCGCACCGGCTGCGACGCCCAGCGGGCGGCGCCGTCGTACTGTCCGGTGATCACGGGGTAGGACGGTCCGCCCTCCTCGTCGACCTCCTCCACGTGCGGCATGTCCGACCAGGTGCCGGTGCCACCAAGCATCTCGTAGACCTGCTGGGACGAGCGGGGCAGGAACGGGGTGAGCAGCGTCTTGGCGTCGTCTATGAGCTGCAGGGCCACGTGCAGCACGGTCCGCATCCGGTCCGGGTCCGACTCGCGCAACTTCCACGGCGCCTGCTCGGAGAAATACTTGTTGGCCTCGGCCACCGTCCGCATCGCCTCGTTGATCGCGAACTTGAACCGCGAGGCGGACAGGTACTCCCCTACTGGGCTGAAGGCCTGCCGGGACCTGGCCAGCAACTGCTGGTCGAGGTCGGTCAGCGAGCCCGCTTCCGGGATCGACCCGATGTTGCGGGCCGCGAACGAGACCGCGCGGTTCACCAGGTTCCCCCAGGTAGCGACCAGCTCGTCGTTGTTCCTGCGGACGAACTCGCTCCAGGTGAAGTCGGTGTCCTGGTTCTCCGGACCGGCGATGGCCACGTAGTAGCGCAGCGCGTCCACGTCATAGCGGGCCAGGAAGTCGCGGACGTAGATCACCACCGAGCGGGAGGAGGAGAACTTGCGGCCCTCCATCGTCAGGTACTCGCTCGAGACCACTTCGGACGGCAGGTTCAGCTTGCCGAGCGGGCCGGGCGTTCCGCCGCGGGCGCCGAGCCCGTCGTAGCCGAGCAGCATGGCCGGCCAGATCTCGGCGTGGAAGACGATGTTGTCCTTTCCCATGAAGTAGTACGACTCGGCGTCCGGGTCGTTCCACCAGGCCCGCCAGGCGTCCGCGTCGCCGCTGCGCCGCGCCCACTCGATCGACGCGGACAGGTACCCGATCACCGCGTCGAACCAGACGTAGATCCGCTTGTCCGGCCGGTCCCGCCAGTCGGGGAGCGGCACGGGCACGCCCCAGTCCAGGTCCCTGGTGATCGCCCGCGGCTGCAGGTCGTCCAGGAGGTTGAGGGAAAACTTGAGCACGTTCGGCCGCCAGTGACCCGCCTTGGCCTGCAGCCAGCTGCCGAGCACCTCGGCGAACGCGGGCAGGTCGAGGAAGTACTGCTCGCTCTCGGTGAACACCGGCGTCTCACCGTTGATCTTGGACCGGGGGTTGATGAGATCGGCCGGGTCGAGCTGGTTGCCGCAGTTGTCGCACTGGTCGCCGCGGGCATGGGGGTAACCGCAGATGGGGCAGGTGCCCTCGATGTAACGGTCGGGCAGCGTCCGGCCGGTGGACGGCGAGATCGCGCCGAGCGTGGTCTTGGGGAAGATGTAGCCGTTCTCCAGCAGCCGGAGGAACATCTCCTGGACCACCGCGTAGTGGTTCAGCGTGGTCGTCCGGGTGAACAGGTCATACGTCATGCCGAGGCTGGTCAGGTCGTCGACGATGACCCGGTTGTACCGGTCGGCTAGTTCCCGCGCCGACACGCCCTCGGCGTCCGCCTGCACCTGGATCGGCGTGCCGTGCTCGTCCGTGCCGCTCACCATCAGCACCCGGTTGCCCGCCATTCGCTGGTACCGGCTGAACATGTCGCAGGGCAGTGCGAAACCGGAGACGTGCCCGATGTGACGAGGGCCGTTGGCGTAAGGCCAGGCTGGGGCGGACAAGATGGTGCGCATGGCTAAAGCCTAGGGGCAGCCGCCGACTGCTCCCGGTGGTTGGCATCCTCATCAGGAACGGCATTATCCGGGAGGGCATCGTCCGAGCTGGCGGGCCGAGCCACGGTCACCGGGTGACGCGTGTGCTTGATGCCGAGGATCGATAGGAAGAACGTGCCCAGGACCACCTGGCAGCTCACGATCAGCGCGGTGACCGAGGGGATCATCAGTCGCAGTGAGTGCTCGTAGTTGAGCTGATGAAACTTCTGGGTGTTCCAGTACAGCAGCGAGAAGATCAGCCCCGCCAGGCCCGCGAGGCCGATCGCACCGCCCACCATCAGCCCGCGCTCCAGGCTGAGCTTCTCGAGCACCCGCTGGACCTTCGGTTCTTCGGGCAGGAAGCCCTCCGAGCCCGCGTACACCTGGGTGAACAGCCAGAACAGCACGGACTGGAACCCGATCACCACCATGGCCGAGGCCGCCACCAGCGTGTCGACGTCAAAGGTCACGCTGCCGATGCTGAATGGGTGCGGCACCACGATTCCGCCGATGACCAAGCCCGCAACGAGCAGCACCAGGCCGGGCAGGAAGAACAGCCAGCGCGGGCTGAACAGCAACAGGAACCGCAGATGGCGCCAGCCGTCGCGCCAGGAACGCAGGTGCGGCGGCTTGCTCCGGCCGTCCTTGGCCAGGGTGGTCGGCACCTCGGTCACGTGCTGGCCCGCCAGGGTCGCCTTCACCACCATCTCGCTGGCGAACTCCATCCCGGTCGCCTGCAGGTTGAGCGCCATCACGCTGTCCCGGTTGAACCCGCGCAGGCCGCAGTGGAAGTCGCCGATCTTGCTGCGGAAGAACAGGCGGCCGATGAAGCTCAGCACCGGGTTGCCGAGGTACTTGTGCAGCGGCGGCATCGCGCCCGGCGCGATCCCGCCGGCGAAGCGGTTGCCCATCACCAGGTCCGCGCCCTTGCGCAACTGCGCCACGAAGGGCATCAGGTTGGTGAAGTCATAGCTGTCGTCGGCGTCGCCCATGATGACGTACTTGCCGCGAGCGGCGACGATGCCGCCCATCAGCGCGTTGCCGTAACCCTTGTCGCTGATCGGCACCACGCGGGCGCCAGCCTCTTCGGCGAGCCGCTGGCTGCCGTCCGTACTGCCGTTGTCGGCGACCAGGACCTCACCGCTGATACCGCTCTCGGCCAGGAATCCAATAGCCTTGCGGACGCACGCCGCCACGGTCTCTGCCTCGTTGAGGCAGGGCATGACCACGGTCAGCTCCACTTTCTCGTCTCCTTCACCGTCAGTTCACCGTCAGCGGATCCGGCCGCCGGCCGCAGTCCTGGTCGCGCATCTATTACCGTAGGCGAGGGACGAACGCACCGAACTGGCCGCTTGTTCAGTAGTCAGGGTCATCAACCCAGCACAGGAGGGTACGGCTTGAGGGTAATGCCTGCGGCTCCGTCGCGTGAGCCATCGGCGCGGCGAGCCTGGTCAATCCGGCCGAGGAAGCCCAGCTGGGTAACGTGGCAGGGGACCCGCGGGCTGGCCGCCCGGGCGTGGTCCGGCCACCGGCTGTTCATCATCGTGCTCACCCCCGCCGTCCTGCTCCGCCTCGACGCCGAACTCGGCTACCGGTGGCAGGCGTGGTTCAACGACTCCTTCCAGTACGTGCAGAGCACGGTCCACTTCCAGCTCGACCCGACTCGAGTATCCGGGTACTCCATCTGGCTGAAGATCCTGCAGCCGTTTCACACCTACGCCATTGTAACAATCCTGCAACATCTTATGGGCCTAGCGGTCGGCGTGATGGTTTACGCGCTGGCCAGGCACCGCTTCCGGGCGCCGGCCTGGCTGGCCACGCTGGCGACCGTGCCGGTGCTCTACGACGGGTTCGAGATCCAGCTCGAGCACCTGATCATGGCCGACGTGCCGTTCCTGTTCCTGATCACGCTGGCGACCACGCTGCTGCTGTGGGATCCCGTGCCGTCATGGCGGCGGTGCGTGCTCGTCGGTGCCCTGCTCGGCGTCGCGGAGATCGTGCGATCGGTCGGGCTGCCCCTGCTCGTGGTGTTCGCCGTGTACATGATCATCAGGCGGATCAGCTGGCGGAAGGTCCTCTCCGTCATCGTCGTGTGCTTCCTCCCGGTCTTCGCCTACGCCGGATGGTTCAACCTTGAGCACGGCCAGTTCGCGATGACCGACAGTACCGGCGTGTTCCTCTACTCGCGGGTGATGACGTTCGCCGAGTGCTCCAAGATGAGCGTGCCGCCCGATGAGCTTTCGCTGTGCACCGTCGTCCCGCCGGACAAGCGGCCGATCGCCCAGGCCTACATCTGGACGCCACCGTCGCCGCTGGACCGCTTCCCGCCGTCGAAGTTCTCACCGGTACCGAACCAGTACGCGGAGAACTTCGCCATCCGCGCCATCGAGGCCCAGCCGCTGGACTACGCTCGGGCGGTCTTCGATGACACCTGGCGGGCGTTCGGCTGGAAGCGGGTGGTCTTCCCCAACGGCCCGACCTACAACGAGTACATATTCGGCTACCGTTCGCTGCCGGTTCCCGCCTGGGATGACGCCAAGCTCGGGCCGTATACCAGTTACGCGGCCGCGTATGTGCACGGCAACCCGCTCACCCAGGTTGTCGCGCCCTTCGCCAACGTCATGCGGCTCTACGAGCACCACGTCTACCTGCCGGGCACCGTCTACGGGCTCATCCTGCTGGCCGGGCTGGCCGGCCTCGTGCTGGCCTGGCGGCGGTTCGGCGGGGAGGCGCTGCTGCCGTGGACGATCTCGCTCGCGCTGATCGTCATTCCCGCGGCGACCGCCGAGTTCGACTACCGGTACGTGCTGGTAGCCGTGCCGTTCGCCTGCCTCGCGGTGGCGCTGGCGTTCAGCCCGGGCACTGCGGGAGGCGACCTGGCCCAGCGGCTAACGGGGCGGCTAACGGGGCGGCCAGCGAAGCGGAGGCAGCGTGGCGCCCAGGCCGGTGACGTCGCCTCCGTCGCCTCCGTCGCCTCCGTCGCCTCCGTCGCTTCCGCCGCGGACCCGGCTCCGGCTTCGGCGGGGAACGCCGGCGACGACAAGAGTGATCTCGCCTCGGACGGCACCTGAGGCCGTACCCTTCTTCTTCCTCGTTTCCCGCGGATCCGCGCCGCTGACTTCGGCCGCCCACTCGGCCAGGCCCGCCAGCGTGCCGCGCTTGATCTCCTCATGGGTCTTGGTGAGCTCGCGGCAGACCACGGCCGGACGGTCCTCGCCGTGGGAGGCGGCGAGCTCGGCCAGCGTGGTCGCCAGCCTGCGGCCGGACTCGAAGTAGACCTGGGTGCGGCGGTCGCCAGCCAGCTCGGCGAAGCGCCTGGCCCGCTCGCCCTGGCCGCGGGGCGGAAAACCCTCGAAGCTGAACCGGTCCGTAGGCAGCCCGGAGACGGCCAGCGCGGTCGTCACCGCCGACGGGCCCGGCAGGGCGGTCACCCGCAGTCCGGCCGCGGCCGCGGCCGCGACCAGCCGGTAGCCGGGATCACTGATCCCCGGAGTCCCCGCGTCGGTGACGAGCAGGACGTCCTGGCCCGCCTTCAGCTCGTCGAGCAGGCCGGCCGTACGGCGCGCCTCGACGGCGTCGTAGTAGGAAACGACACGGGCCTTGAGCTCGATGTTCAGGCTCGACGCCAGCCAGCGCACGCGGCGGGTGTCCTCGGCCGCGATCAGGGTGGCGTGGGAAAGTTCGGCCGCCAGCCGCGATGACGCGTCCTCCGCCCGGCCGATCGGGACCGCCGCCAGCGTCAGCACACCGCCGCCCTCGCGCGCCTCGTCCTCCTGCGCCTCGTCCTCCTGCGCCTCGCCGTCGCCCTCGTGGTCGTGCGCGTCGCCGTCGCGTTCGTGGTCGTGCGCGTCGCCGTCGCGTTCGTGGTCGTGCGCGTCGCCGTCGCGTTCGTGGTCGTGCGCGTCGCCGTCGCGTTCGTGGTCGTGCGCGTCGCCGTCGCGTTCGTGGTCGTGCGCGTCGCCGTCGCGTTCGTCCGCCTCGCGTTCGCGCTTATGCGCCTCGCCCGGCGCCGGGCCTGTCACCGATCCTGACATGTCCCTATCGCGCCCCGTCCTTCGCATTGGATCTCACACATCACCATCCGGCTAGCCGGACTTTACCGCCGCCAGTAGCATGTGGCCGATGACGGCAACCCAGGCAGACATGCCCGCCATGCCCACCACCGACGAAGCCGGCCGGCTTGCGGTGCTCCAGGCCCGGCTGGCTTCGCCGATGCCTGATGACGGGGTGTGGGGGTGGCTGGGGCCGTTGCTGGTGACGGCGTTCGGCGCGTTCTTGCGGTTTGACCGGCTGCGGGTGCCGCGGGCGCTGAGCTTCGATGAGACCTATTACGCCAAGGATGCCTGGAGCATCTTGCATCATGGCGTGGAGCTGAACCTGGTCAGCAACGCCAATGACCTGATCCAGGCCGGGCACACCAATATCTTCGCGCCGTGTAACGGGACGGCGGCGTGCGGGGAGTACGTGGTGCAGCCGGAGGTGGGCAAGCTGCTGATCGCAGGGGGTGAGTGGCTGTTCGGGCTGAATTCGTTCGGGTGGCGATTCTCCTCGGCGGTGTTCGGGTCGCTGGCCATTCTGCTGATGTGCCGGATTGCCCGGCGGATGACCCGGTCGACGTTGCTGGGCTGCGTGGCGGGGCTGCTGATGTCGCTGGACGGGCTGGAGTTCGTGCTGTCCCGGACCGGGATCCTGGATATCTTCTTGATGTTCTTCGTACTGGCCGGATTCGGCTGCGTGGTGATCGACCGGGATGTCTCCCGGGCCGCGCTGGCGGAGCGGGTTGCGCGGGGGGAGGGCGGCGCGGCGGGGCCGGGGCTGGGGATCCGGCGGTGGCGGGTGGCGGCCGGGGTCTTGCTGGGCCTGGCGGTGGCGACGAAGTGGGATGCGGTCTGGTACATCCTGGGGCTGGCGGCGCTGGGCACGGCGTGGGATGTGGGGGCCCGCCGGGCGGCCGGGCTGCGCTCCTTTGCCCGCGGCGGGCTGCGGGAGGCGCGGTGGCTGCCGGTGACCTTCGGGATGATCCCGCTGGGGGTCTACCTGGCCAGCTGGTCCGGCTGGTTCGCCACTGGCACCGGCTATGACCGGGACTACGCCCGGCTGCACGGCGTGCACACCCCGGTGATCTCGGCCCTGTACTCGCTGTTCGAATACCACGTGCAGGCGATCCAGTTCGGCGTGGGCCTGCACGCCTCCCATCCGTACCAGTCGCAGCCGTGGGACTGGCTGGTGATGACCCGGCCGGTCGCGTTCTTCTATGAGTGTTACACCGGTCCGGTGGCCGGGCCGGTGCACTACTGCCCGAAGGGCTACGCGGGGCCGCAGTGGTCGCAGGAGGTGCTGGCGATCGGGACGCCGGCGATCTGGTGGGGGTCGATGGCGGCGCTGGTGTTCTGCCTGGGCTGGTGGCTGCTGCACCGGGACTGGCGGGCCGGGGCGGTGCTGATGGGCGTGACCGCGGGCTGGCTGCCGTGGTTCCCGCTGGTGTCGCGGACCAAGTTCTACTACTACGCGCTGGAGTTCGAGCCCTTCCTGATCTTGTCCATCGTGCTGTGCCTGGGACTGATCCTCGGACCCGCCAGGGCCAGCCTGATGCGCCGGGCGACCGGTGCCCTCATCGTCGGCACCTACGTGCTGATCGTGCTGCTGATGTTCTGGTACTTCTACGCGATCTTCGCCGGCCAGGTCATCCCGTATCACGACTGGTACGGCCACATGTGGTACCGGATAGGCCGCGGCTGGATCTAAGGAGCCGGCCCGGTCGGGCTCTCCCGGTTGGCTCGGTCCGGCTCTCCCGGTCGGCTCGGTCCGGCTCTCCCGGTCGGCTCGGTCCGGCTCTCCCGGTCGGCTCGGTCCGGCTCTCCCGGTCGGCTCGGTCCGGCTCTCCCGGTCGGCTCGGTCCGGCTCGCCGACCGCTGGTGGCGGCCGCTTCTGGCGGTCCCCTGAGCCGACTCTCAGCGTGCCTTCAGCAGGCTTCGGCATCATGATGTTGTCACTGGCGGCGAGCTGGGGAACGTCGCCGCCCGGGCAGCGACGTGATTTCCGCAACAGGGGGGTACGTTTCAGGGCCTGTTGTGCGTCTATATAAAGTGAGATGACAAAACACCGGGGTGAACATGAGCCGAGCCGAACACTCTAGCGAAGACCGCGAGCGCTTCGAGCGCGACGTGGTACCGCAGCTTGGCCAGCTATACCCGGCTGCCCTCCGGATGACGAGGAACCCGACCGACGCAGAGGACCTCGTCCAGGAGACGTCGGTCAAGGCCTACGCGGCGTTTCAGCAGTTCACTCCGGGCACCAACCTGCGGGCGTGGCTGAACCGGATCCTGACTACCACGTTCATCAACGTGTACCGCAAGCGGCGCCGTGAGCCACAACAAGCACTCGGCGGCGACCTGCAGGAATGGCAGATGTCGGCCGACCGGCTCACGCCGCCCGTGCCCTCCGCCGAGGCCGAGGCGCTGGACCGGACTACCGACTCGGACCTGCTGCGGGCGCTGCGCGACCTGCCCGGTGAGTTCCGCACGGCGGTGTACCTGGCGGACATCGAGGGCTATCCCTACCGCGAGATCGCCGAGATCATGGGCACGCCGGTCGGTACCGTGATGTCCCGGCTGCACCGCGGCCGCAGGAAGATCCGGGAGCAGCTGATAGCCAGCGGGTTCGGCTCGCCGCAGCCGGAGTCATCCGGCGCCTGAGCTCGAGGCCCCGTGCCCCGGCTAAGGCTCACCCCGGCTCGGCGTTCGCCTCGGCTGGCGGGCTCACCCCGGCTCGGCGTTCGCTTGCACCCCAGCGCTCAGACCGTAGTCCCTCAGCGGCCGTGCCCCAGCCCCAGCCCCAGCCCCAGCCCCAGCCCCAGCCCAAAGGGACATATCACTCATACCACCCAAACCAGCCTCGCGGCGAAACACATGAATGTGACAATCTACCTGAAAGAACCATTAGAGTGTCACATTCATTGAATCCGCGCCGGAGCGTTAGTAGCCGTACAGAGTGAGCATGACTTCGCCGGCTTGCCAGCGGTGCAGGATGTGCATGCCAGCTAGGAGCGCCATCTTCTCTTTGTCCACCGGCGTGGCGGGCGTGGGGAATTTGTAGTTGCTGTCGCCGGTGACCACCCACACGCGCCTGACGTCGGTGAACCGGCTCTTCAGCAACTCGGGACTAGTGATCTCGGTGCCGGTCAGGGTGCCCGAGGCGATCGGGGACTTCGCCAGCGCGATGTCGCGGAGCCGCAGGAACGGTGCCGGGTACCCGGTGCCAAGGACGTGCATGTTCACCGGGATGTAGAACACCACGTCACCGGGCTGCTCGTTGGCCGCGACGACAGCCGAGGCCAGCCGCAGGTCGTCCGGCCGGGCCGCGGTCTGTCTGATCGCGCCCTGCGGCCCGATAAGCATGACGGCGAGGCCCGCTACGACGAGCACGGCTACCGCGGGCGGCAGCCAGGTCAGGCCTGGCCGAGCGAGCCGTTGGCCCGTTGTGGGCCGCTGGCCATTTGCAGGCCGCTGGCCCGTTGCGTACCGTCGGCTTGCCACGAGCCTGACCAGCCCGACGAGACCCGCGCCGACCAGGATCGCCAGCGCGGGCAGGCAGAACTCGACGTACCGCTCCACGTAAACCGGCTTGATGAAGGACCCGCCGATTAGCAGGATAGGCGGCACCACCAGCCACGGCAGCGCGATCGCCGCGGGGTTGAGCGGGCGCCAGTTGTCCGCAAGGCAGGCGGCCGCGATACCGGCCAGCGCGAGCAGCGCGAACGGGAGCACCAGTCCCCGTGAGCCCGCGAAGTCCGACACGAGCTTCTCGATCGCCCTGAAGTCGGGCCGGACCACCCAGGCGATCTGCTTCTGCTGGCGGTGCGCGACGTCGAGCAGCGGGGCGAGCACGATCAACGACGCCGCCGAGGCGGCCAGCCAGCGCAGCGGGATGCGGCCGATCCGGCCTCCCCGCCCGGCCTGACCGCCCTGACCGTCCCGTACGGCCTGACCGCCCTGACCGTCCCGTACGGCCTGACCGCCCTGACCGTCCCGTACGGCCTGACCGCCCTGACCGTCGCGTACGGCCCGGGCGCCCAGGCCGCGGGCGTCGGTCAGCAGCAGCGTCACGCCGTGCGCCACCAGGATCAGCAGCCCGAACAGGTTGAACAGGCCGGTCAGCGCGACCGCGGCCGCGTATGCCGCCCACCACCGCCAGCGCCCGTCGGGGTAGGCCCGGATCAGCAGGTAGGAGGCGATCGTGGCGAACATCGTCACGATCGCGTAGGACCTGGCCATCTGGGCGTAGTAGGTCATGTAGGGCGCGGTCGCGAACACCATGCCCGACAGCAGGCCGGTCAGCGCCGGGATGTCGAACCGGCCCACGCGCCGGGCGTCCGGGGCCAGCGCCAGAGCGGCCGCCCGGCGGCCGATCGCCGCGGTGAAGGCGGCGGCGACGACCATGGCGCACAGCGAGGGGAACCGCAGCGCGGCCGCGGACGTGCCGGCCACGGCCGCGATGACGTGCATGAGGAGGTAGTAGGCGCCGTGCACGGCGTCCTGGTGCCCGAGCAGCGCGAAGATCTGGCTCACCGGCCGGCTGATCGCGTCCTTGGTGTACGCCTCGTCCCGCCAGAGCGAGGGCCCGCCGAGCTCGTACCCGCCCACCACGGCCGCCGTAGCCGCGGGAACGGCTATGACCAGCCAGCGGCTCCATCGCCGTCTCCATCGGGTGGATGACGGCACCGGCGACTGGGCCGCCGGACGGGTGGCAGGTCCGGGCGGCGCCGTCGCCGCGATCGTCGCGGCCGGGTCCTCAGGCTCGATGTCGGTATCCGACAATGCTGTCCCTTCCTGGGCGCCCGCTCCAGACCAGACGGCACCCTGGCCTCAGGTTATCCAAGGCCGCGCGCCGAAGCCGCCCGTGCACGCAGCTTCGGCACTGGTCGCATCTCGTGATCATGTGCCATAAGGCATCATTTTCGGAGCTCCTTGGCACATGATCATGGACGAGACTGGATTCGGCGCGCCGGATCAAGCGGTAAAGAGACGGTCGCAGATGCGGGCGGCCGCCTTGCCGTCGTCCAGCGAGGAGAACTTGGCCGCGAAACGCTGGTAGGCGTCGCGGTAGGAGGCGGCGACGGAATCGATGCCCTTGACGGCCTCGATCACCCCGGCCGAACTGTCCAGCAGCGGACCGGGGGCTTCGGCTTCGAAGTCGAAATAGAAGCCGCGCAGGTTGTCGCGGTATTCGGCCAGGTCATAGGTGAAGAACAGCATCGGCCGGCCGGTGACCGCGTAGTCGAACATGGCCGAGGAGTAGTCGGTGATCAGGACATCGGAGACCAGGAAGAGCTCGGTGATATCGGGGTAGGCGGTGACGTTGATCGCGAAGCCGGCCCGCATCCCGGCGGGCACGTCGTCGGCCATGTGGTGATGCCCGCGGATGAGGAACACGTGGTCCTGGCCGAGTTCCCGCCAGGCCCGCTCGAGGTCCAAGCGCATGTCGAACCGGTACCTGCGGCCGTTCGCGTAGACCTGGTTGTCCCGCCAGGTGGGCGCGTAGAGGACCACTCGCTTCCCGTCCGGCAGCCCGAGCCGGTCCCGCACCCGCGCGGCCACTTCCGCGGTGTCGGCCCGGCTGAGCAGGTCGTTGCGCGGGTACCCGTACTCGCAGATCTCCCCGTTGTACCTGAATGCACGGCGCATGACCGGCGTGCTGAACGGGTTAGGCGAGAGCAGCAGGTCCCACTGTGCGATGTCGGCGGCCAGGTGGTCGAAGTAGGCCGTCCCGCTGATGAACTGCGGGTTGGAGATGTCGAACCCGATCCGCTTCAGCGGCGTGCCATGCCAGGTCTGCAGGTAGACCTGGTCGTCACGCTTGCGGAACGGCGCCTGCATGTCGTCGTTGGAGATCAGGTATCTCGACCGGGCCAGCGCCTCGTAGTACTCCTCGGTGCCGCGCAGCACCCCGGTGCCGCCCTCTGGCACCGATACCGACCAGTCGGTGACGGCCCACAAATGCTCGCGGTCATCGCCCCGGCGGCGCAGTTCCTCCGCGATGCCGAGCGGATTGTCGCTGCACTGCTTACCCTTCCAGCTGACGAAGAAGACCGCATCGCGCACCGGCGTGCGGCGCATCGAGGGATAGTACCCGCGCCGCAGCGCCCGCTGGGCGAAGTTGCCCTGCTCGATGCGGCGCAGCCGCGGCTCGGCGGTGATCAGCGGATTATCATGGCCGGTGATCATCAGCCGGTACCACTTGCGGCCCGCGGCGACTCGCTGCGCGGCGACGTCGCCCAGCCGGTCGTGGTCGTACTTGAGCTCGGCCAGCGTCTCGGCGCCGCCGCCCGCGGGGCGGACGTACAGGTTCCATTCGCCGTCCCGCAGCGGGATGGCCGAGCCGAAGAACGGCATCGCGTCCAGGTCGGCCTCGACGCTGAAGCGCTCGCCATCCACCTGAAAGCCGATGACGTGCGAGTCGGCGGAACCGATCCGGCGCAGCACCGTCTCGTACCGGTCGCCGGCACCGGGAAGGCCGGCGCCGAGGAAGCTGCCGCGGAGCACCAGGCGCCCGTCGGGCTGCCACTCGTGTTCGTCGATCACCGGCCGCGGAGAACGTTCAGATAGCACAAGGTCACCGTAACGGCTCTGGCCGGCTACAGCCTCACGACCGCCGAACAGGTGCCTGCTCTCCGGCATGCCTTCCGGCCAGGCCACCCTGACCCGGGGGCGGCCGGCCAGCTTGATGTACACGTCCCAGGCCATCCCGTCGTGGCCGGCTACCCGGCCGGCCCGGTCCACCACATCGGCCGCCTCGGCCAGCTCGCTCAGCGGGATGACCGCGCGAAGCCTCAACGGGCCCTCAGCCGGGGACGTCACTACCGCCGGGACCGACCGGGTCGCCGCCCCCCGGTTACGTACCAGCACCAGTTCAGCCCTATCGGCACCGGCCGCTCCCGCGGGCAACTCGACGTCGATCTGCACGGCCCTGGGGCCCGCGTCCCGCCACGCGAGAGACGCGACGACCGCGCCCAGCCGCCAGACGGCCACGTTCAGGCCGAGACCGGCCCAGCGGGCACCGAACCGCAGGCCGGGCGCCACCTGGCGGGGTTGCGGCCGCTCGGCCGGACCGGGCACCGGGGTGTGCACCCGGGCCGGGCGCCACACGCCGTGGCCGCGGACGAGCATGTAGCACTGCCACTCCCCGGTGGTGCCGCGGAACCGCCGGGGGCTGACCGTGAACCGGAAGCCCGACCAGTCGTAGTTGTACCGGTCCTGCCCGGACAGCGCCGTCGCCTCCGGGTGGAGGAACGAGCGGGCGGGCAGCACGACCGGAAGCCGTCGGCCAGGCGGCCGCAGGATCACGATCTTGGCGGTGTTCCTGCGTCGGGGGATATCGACGGCTGGCACGTTGGCCCGCCCGGTCACGACCAGCCGGTCGCTCTGCCCCCTTTTGTCGCTCTGCCCCTTTTTGTCGCTCTGCCCCTTTTTGTCGCTCTGCCCCTTTTCGTCACGGGCCCAGCCGATGTCGTCTACCTGCATATAGGGGTCCAGGTCGCGCCAGTGCGGCCGGAACACGCGGGCTGGAACGTGGATCGGGGAGGCCGGGGAGGGCTGTTCCTCCGAGGGAACAAAGCCGGCCCGGAACGGCAGGTCCGCGCGGAGCCTGCCCCAGCGCCGGACCATCGGCACCTGGCGCACCGGCTGCTCCATCATCCAGGCGGCCAGCTCGGCGAGCTGGGGCAGCGCCCGGATCCGGACCAGGTAATAGGCCAGCTTGTGCGGGGCGGGCAGGCTGCGCAGCACCCGGCGGCCGACGTGGTCCAGGTACCCGTTCACCAGGTCGGCGAACTCGGCCCGGTAGGTCTCGGGCACCTTGTGCAGGTCCTGGACGTAGAGCCACAGGTCGTTCTTGAGGGCCTTGCGCTGGTGCGCCCGGAGCAGCCGGCCGGTGGAGCGCAGGGTGGAGTGCCCGGGAGTGTGCAGAGCGATGAACTCGTCGATGTCGGCCAGCGCGGTCATCCGGTCCCGCAGGTTGGCGATGCTGGTCCGGCTCTGCGTGATCGACAGCCGGCCCTGCGCGCGCTCGCGCCAGTAGTAGACGATGTCCGGGATCACGTCCACGGCCCGGGCCAGCACGTGGGCCTTGGTCATGAGCCGGATGTCCTCCCAGACCACGCCCTCGGGGTAGGACAGCTGGTGGGAGTCCCAGAAGCTGCGCCGGAACAGCTTGTTCCAGACCGAAACGTCGTAGAGCAGCCGAGGCGTCCTGGTGATGTGCGTGCCCGTCTGCCTGCCCTTGAGGGCCAGCGAATGCAGCGCCGACGGGTTGAGCCCCTTCTGGCCCACGCGGTACACCGCGCCGCTGACGAAGTCGGAGCCCGACTGCTCGAGCGCGTGCAGCAGCAGCTCGTACGCGTTGGCCGGCAGCATGTCGTCGCCGTCGACGAAGGCCAGGAACTCCCCGCTGGCGCGCTCGACGCCGCGGTTGCGCGCCCCGCCCGGTCCCCCGTGGGCCGGCTGCAGCAGCGTGAACCGGGGATCGGCGGCCGCCTTGGCCCGCGCGATCTGGGCGCTGTGGTCGGTGGAGCCGTCGTCGACCATGATCACTTCCAGGTCGGCGAACGACTGCGCGGCGATCGAGTCCAGGCAGTCGCCGAGATCGCCTTCGTTGTTGAAGAACGCCACGACGACGCTGATCCTGGGGGCAGGCACAGGCTCGTTCCCGGAGGTGGTCACAAGTTCGTTGCTGGGGGTAGGCACAGCCTCGTTCCTTGGGTTGGTCATCAGGCGGCCGGGGTCTCCCAGCCGAGGGCCACCGGGTCGTAAACGCGCTCCACGTAGATCTGGTGCCACAGCGAGAATACGACCAGCAGCCACACCTGCCTCCAGGTCACCTCGGGATCGTCGGCCCGGAAGCGGCGCAGGATGTCGAGCGCGGCGCCCTTGTTCAGCCACTGACCGGTCTGCGCCGTGCGTACCACCTGCTCCGCGAAACCATACATGCCGCCGCGGAGCCAGTAGTCGAGCGGGACAGGGAAGCCCAGCTTGGCGCGTTCCGCGGCGGCCTGGGGCAGCAACTCGCTGATGGCCTCCCGCAGCGCGAACTTGGTGGTGCCCGCGGCGGTCTTCTCCACCCGGGCCAGGCGGGCGGCCACCGCGAGCACCTCGCGGTCCAGGAACGGGGTACGCAGCTCCAGGCCGTGGGCCATGGCCATCCGGTCGGCCTTGACCAGGATGTCGCCCGGCAGCCAGGTGTTGATGTCGACCAGCTGCATGGTGGCGACGTCGTCCAGGCCGGCCTCGGCCGCCTGCCGGTACACCGGGTCGGTCACGTCGAACTCGCTGCCGTTGCCGTGGGCGGCCAGCAGGCGCGCCTGTTCGCCGTGGTACACGTAGGCGTTGCCGATGTACCGCCGCTGCAGCGGCGTCGAGGTCCGGCTGAGCAGGCCCTTGCCCCGGCGGCCGGGCGGCAGCTCGGAGGCGACCCGGCCGATGGTGGCGCGTCCCCAGCCGGGCAGGGCCTGCCCGGCCCGGACCAGGCCCGGCTGGTAGTAGACGCCGTATCCGCCGAAAAGCTCGTCGGCGCCTTCGCCGGACAGCACCACCTTGACGTGCTTACGCGCCTCGCGGGCCGCGAACCACAGCGGGACGGCGGCCGCGTCTGCCATCGGGTCGTCCAGGTGCCAGATGATCCGGGGCAGGCAGGCGAGGAACTCCTCCGGGCTGATCACGTAGGGGACGGACTTCACGCCGAGTGCGGTCGCCGTGGCCATGGCGTCGTCGATTTCGCTGTAGCCCTCGTGCTCGAATCCGACGGTGAAGGTCAGCAGGCCGGAAGAAGACTCGGCGGCGAGCGCGCAGAGGGTGGCCGAGTCCACCCCGCCGGACAGGAACGCGCCGACCGGCACGTCGCTGCGCAGGTGAACGGCCACCGAGTTGCGCATCGCGGCCAGGATCTTGTCCGGCGAGCTTGACGACGGGGACCGAGCGGGCCGCAACTCGGGACGCCAGTACCTGAACACGTCGACCCGGCCGCCCGGCCGGGCGATCAGCACGTGCCCGGGCGGCAGCGACCGGGCCGGCGGGACCAAGGTGGCCGGCGCGGGCACGTACTGGAACGACAGGTACCGACGCAGCGCGTCCGGGTCGATCCCGGTCACCTCACCGGAATCGGCCAGCGCCTTGCGCTCGGAGGCGAACCTGAGCTGAGGCCCGAACCTGGGCCGGTGACCGCCCGCGGTCAGCGCGTAGAAGAAGGGCTTTATACCGAACGGGTCCCGGGCACAGAACAGCTCACGGCTGCGACGATCCCAGATGGCGAACGCATACATGCCCCTGAGCTGGCGAACCACGTCCCTGCCCAGCCAGGCGTACATCTCGAGCAGCACCTCGGCCGCCGACCTGCTGCGCAACCGGACGCCGCGGGCGAGCAGGCGCTGGGCCAGCTCGACGTAGTTGTAGATCTCGCCGTCGAAGACCATCACGAAGCGGCCGTCCGCCGAATGCATCGGCTGCCGTCCGGCGGCCGAGGTGTCGATGATGGCCAGCCGCCGGAAGCCCAGGGCCAGGTCGTGGTCGGCGAAGAAAGCCTCGTCGTCGGGCCCGCGGTGGGCGATGCGCATGGCGGCACGGCCGACCCACTCGGTGTCGGGCCCTGCTCCGTCTGCCAGGGCCAGGCAGCCGGTAATTCCGCACATGCGTGCCGCCAAAACGATCGGGATAGGAAATCCGTGCCCCGACCAGCCTACTTGGGCTGGAACCTGATCCCGCCGTCGAAGCGGACCACCTCGGCGTTCATGTAGTCGTTCTCGATCAGGGCCCGGACGAGGTGACCGAACTCTTCTGGCCGCCCCATGCGCTTGGGGAAGACCACCGGGGTTATCAAGCGGGCCTTGAGCTCCGCGGCGTTCTCGGTGAACCCGTAGATGGGGGTGTCGATGATGCCGGGGCAGATCGTGTTCACCCGTACCCCGATGGCGGCCAGGTCTCGCGCAGCCGGCACCGTCATCCCGATGATGCCGCCCTTGGACGCGGAGTACGCGATCTGGCCGGTCTGGCCCTCGATGCCCGCTATCGAGGAGGTGTTGATGATGACACCGCGCTGGCCGTCAGCATCGGCAGGCTCGGTCTTGGCCATGGCGGCCGCGGCGATGCGCATCAGGTTGAAGGTGCCGATCAGGTTGACGGCGATGACCTTCTGATAACTGGCCAGGTCATGCGGGGTGCCGTCACGCGAGACGGTCCGCGCCGCCCAGCCGATGCCCGCGCAGCTGACCGCGACCCGCAACGGGGACCCGGTAGCGGTCGCGACGTCTACCGCTTCCTGCACCGACGTCTCGTCGGCCACGTCGGTGCGGGCGAAAAGCCCGCCGATGTCGTCCGCGACCTGCTTGCCGCGGTTCACGTTCAGGTCGGCGATCACGACGGTGGCGCCGGCCGCCGCGAGCGCCCGCGCGGTAGCCTCGCCGAGCCCGCTCGCGCCGCCGGATACGACCGCGGAAGTACCGTTCAGCTCCATGATCGGGAGCATACCTGTCGCCTCTTCGGCCCCGTGTGGCTGGTGTGCCGTCGCCGGGGCTCGTGGCCAGCCCGTTCGGTATTAAGGTCGAAAGCATGACCAAGCTGCGCGGCAACCCATGGGCGGTCCTGGTCGTGGTCTCACTCGGGTTCTTCATGGCGCTGCTCGATAAGACCTTCCCGGGTGCTAAAACATTCGACCAGCGTTACCGCAGCTCATGACGTACGGGAGCGCTAAGGAGAAGTCGTGACGAAGTTCCGCGGGAACCCCTGGGCGGTGCTGCTGGTCGTCTCGCTCGGGTTCTTTATGACCCTGCTGGATTTGACGATCGTCAACATCGCGATCCCGAACCTGATCACCAAGCTGCACGCCTCGCTGGATGATGTGCTGTGGGTGATCAACGCCTACGCCCTGGTCCTGGCCGTCTTGGTCATCACGGCGGGCAGGCTGGGTGACCTGATCGGGCCGCGGATCATGTTCATGGGCGGTGTCGCGGTGTTCACGGCGGCCTCGGCCGCGTGCGGGCTGGCGTTTAGCCCGGGCTGGCTAATCGGCTTTCGCGCGGTCCAGGGGCTGGGTGCGGCCATGCTCATGCCGCAGACGCTGACGATCATCACCAACACGTTCCCGCCGGAACGGCGCGGGGCGGCGTTCGGGGTGTGGGGGGCGGTGGCCGGGGTGGCCACGGTGGCCGGCCCGACCCTGGGCGGGCTGCTGGTCACCGCCTTCGACTGGCGGTGGATCTTCTTCGTGAACCTGCCGTTCGGCCTGTTCGTGCTGCTGGTCACGCCGTTGATCATCCCCGATCTGCGGCCCGGCCGGCGGCACCGGATCGACATCCCCGGGGTGCTGCTGGCCAGCGGGGCCCTGCTGGCGATCTGCTACGGCCTGGTCGAGGGGCAGAAGTACGACTGGGGAACCATCACCGGGTTCGTCAGCATCCCGCTGGTTCTCGGCCTGGGAGTGGTGCTGCTGCTCGCCTTCTTGCTGGTGCAGAAGCTCACCCAGGACAAGGAGCCGCTGGTGCCGTTCGCGCTGTTCCGGGACCGGAACTACTCGGTGGTGAACTGGGTGTCCGGCGTGCTCTCCATCGGGATGATGGGGATCTTCATCCCGCTGACCATCTACTTCCAGTCCGTCTTGGGGTTCTCGGCGCTGAAGGCCGGGCTCACGATGGCGCCCGCCTCCCTGGTGTCGATGTTCGTCGCCCCGGTGGCAGGCCGGATGACCGACAAGATCGGCGGCAAGTTCATCCTCATGTCCGGGCTGATCCTGTTCGGTGCCGGAATGGGCTGGATAGCGCTCATCGCTCAGCCGGACTCTTCGTGGCTCATCTTCCTGGCACCCCTGATCGTGGCCGGGTTCGGCATGGGCTGCATCTTCGCGCCGATGGTCACGGTCGCCATGCGCAACATCGAGCCGCGCATGGCGGGTGCGGCATCCGGGGTGCTGAACACCGTCCGGCAGGTGGGCCTGGTGATCGGCACCGCTGGCGTCGGGGCCCTGCTGCAGAACAGGCTGGTCTCCGCGATGGCGGCCCAGGCGAGCACCCGGTCGGCTGCGCTGCCGCCGCAGGTGCGCGGCCGGTTCGTGGCCGGGATCGACAACTCGGCGCAGAACGGCATCCAGGTCGGAGCCGGCCAGTCCGGCGGCAGCACCCACCTGGGTCCCGGCGTGTCCGCCCGGGTCGCCGCGGAGGTCGCCCGCATCGGCCACGACGTGTTTACCTTCGCCTACGTGACCGCCATGCGGCAGACAATGCTGTTGCCGATCATCCTCCTTGGTGTCGGCGCGCTGAGTTGTCTGGCGATCAAGCGGGGCAAGCGTGCGCCCGAGCCTGCCGAGGCCGCCAAGACCGAAACTGTCACACCCGCTTGACCCGTCCGCTTCAGGGTGCCCCTGGACCGGCACTACGGCGTCGTCCGGGGCGGACTCCGGTCAGATGGCCGGGACCATCAGCTCGCCCGGCTCGTCCGGCTCTGCGGGCCAGAGCCCGGGCAGTTCGTCGGGGACGACCTCGTAGCGGGCGGGCTCGAAGGGGAACCGCGGCGCGAACACGGGCTCCAGGTCGGTGAGCCAGCAGGACGCCGGGTCGAACCTGGCGAAAAACGGCGTCCCCACCAGCCGCGGGTCGCGCGCCTGGATCATGCGCAGGACGAATACCTTGATGCCCGCCACCTCGGTCACGCCGTCGATGCACACCTTGCCCGGCGTGGCCGACATCGACGGACCGCGGACGGTGCGGCAGAGACCGGAAACGCCCTGGTAGGCCTCGCGGAAGATCTCGTAACCGCGGGCCAGCGGCACCGCGAAGTAGTCCTGCGGGCCGGTGTCGCGCTCCACGAACATGTAGTACGGAACCATGCCCATCCGGACCTGCGTCCGCCACATGGCCCGCCAGGCCGCCGGGTCGTCGTTGATCGACCTGATCAGCGGGGCCTGGGTGCGGATCACCGCCCCGGTGCCGGAGATCCGGCGCACCGCCTCGGCCAGCATCGGCGGCTCGAGCTCGCGCGGATGCGAGAAGTGTGCCATCAGCGCCAGCGTCCGCCCTGAGGCGACGACCTCGCCGAACAGATGGAGGGTCGCGTCGGCGTCCGGGTCGCTGACGAACCGCTGCGGCCAGTAGGCCAGCGACTTGGTGCCGATCCTGATCGACTCGAGCGCCTCGAGGCCGTTGGCGGGATCGATGAGCGGCTGTATGTACCGGCGGAGCACCGCCTCGCCCATGATCATCGGATCGCCGCCGGTGATCAGGACGCTGGTCACCTCGGGATGCTCGGCGAGGTAGGCCACCAGCGTGCCGACGTCGTCCGTGGCCATCTTCAGGTCGGGCTCATCGACGAACTGCGCCCACCGGAAGCAGTAGCTGCAGTACGCGTGGCAGGTCTGCCCCTGCCGGGGGAAAAAGAGCACCGTCTCGGGGTACTTGTGCTGCAGGCCGGGCACCGGCCGGCCACCCAGGGTGGGCGCGTTCAACAGCAGCTGGCCGGCCGGATGGGGGTTCAGCCGCATCCGGATCTCGTGCGCGGCGGCGCGCAGGCTGGCCTCGGGCGCGCCGCCGCCGATCAGGTCGGCCAGCCGCCGCACGTCCGCGGCGGGCAGCATGTCCGGCTGAGGAAAGACGAGCCGGTAGATCGGGTCGTCGGGGGCCGCGTCCCAGTCGATCAGGTTCTCAATCACATAGGAGTTCGTTCGGAACGGCAGCACGGCCGCCACCGCTTGGACCGCCAGCCGTTCTTCTGGCGGCAGGCCAGCCCGCTGGACGAGCATGTCCAGATGCTTCGCCGAATAGGCACGGAACCCGCGTCCCGCCGACCGTGCCGACGGCACGGCCTGCTGGATGTCAGTCACGCATCTTCTCCCTCCGTTCGGCGCGCTGCGCGGCGCAGACGCCGCGCAAACGCACGAAAATAGCCCAATGACACCCGCTCCCCAGCGGTTTCCCCCGCCTGGCCGCGCTCCCCGGCTAAAGCCTGGCCAAAACTGCTTCCCCACGCTTATTTACGTGCTGGCCGCCTCGATGGTTCCCATTCTCCGCGCGCTTTCTTCCACTGAGACAATTACCGTGATTCGCAGGAAGTATTCGGCCGGATCACAGCGACTTCCAAGAACTAGTTTGACCCAGTCCATTCTGCGCCTTTTCGCCGGACAATACCGGACGTATGACACTGGTTACCGTCCGTCTATCCGCACGACGTCTCGCGACCGGCGGACCAGCCAGGTGGCCGGGTCCAGGCGGGCCGAACTCCTCGTCAGGCCATAATGGGGCCACCACACCGGCACTATTGGCTGAAGGACACAAAGGATGAGGCATCATCCGCGGCCGCGCCCCCGGGTGATCCGCTGAGCGCCGCGCCGGACAGCCCGGAGCGGGGGTCCCCGGCCCGGAACGGCGAGAGCGGCGGTTCCCGGTCCGCCGCGGACGCCGCGGGGGGCGGCCACTCCGACGGTGACCGGTATTCAGTTAGCCCGGGAGAGGCGGCAGATCCCGGGCGCGCCGCGGGCAGTGCGCTGAGCCCGGGCCGCGGCGGGTCCGGCCCGGTCATCGCGGTCGACGCCATGGGCGGGGATCACGCTCCCGGCGAGATCATCGCCGGGGCGCTCGCCGCCCAGCGTGAGCACGGCATCCGCGCCGTGCTGACCGGACCCCCGGCGCGGCTGCGCCAAGTACTCGGCGGGATGGGCGCGGTCGACGAGATCCAGGTTGTGCCGGCCGAAGACAACCTGACCATGGACGAAGGCGCGCTGGCCAGCCTGCGCCGCCCGCGGTCAAGCGTCGCGGTGGCGTGCCAGCTGGTCAGGCGCGGTGACGCGGCCGCCGTGGTATCCGCCGGGTCGACCGGTGGCATCGTGGCCACGGCACGGCTGCGGCTACGGGCCCTGCCCGGTGTGCTGCGGCCCGGGCTCGCCGTCGTGCTGCCGACCAGCCCGGGCCGTACCGTGCTCATCGACGCGGGCGCGACCGCCGATCCCAAACCGGAGATGCTGGTCCAGTTCGGCCAGCTCGGCGTCGCCTACGCCCAGCTCACGCTCGGCGTGCCCGCGCCCAGGGTGGGACTGCTGACGATCGGGGCCGAGCCGGGCAAGGGCAATAAGTTCACCAGGCGCGCGCACGAGCTGCTGGCCAGCGAACCGCCGCACGGCGCGCTCCCGCTGAGCTTCGCCGGCAACGTGGAGGGCGGTGACCTGCTGGCCGGCGAGGTCGACGTGATCGTCACCGACGGCTTCACCGGGAACGTCGCGCTGAAGACGCTCGAGGGCGCGATCCGGTTCGCCTCGGCCGAGCTGCTCGCCGCGGTGACCGCGACGCGGCCCGCCCGGATCGGCGCGTTCCTGCAGCGCCGCGGGCTGCGGGAGCTCGCCGCCCGGCTCGACGCCGAGAGCTACGGCGGAGCCGTCCTGCTCGGCCTGGGCGGCACCGTCGTGATCGCCCACGGCGCGAGCACCGCCCGCGCCGTCACCTCCGCCTGCCTGCTCGCGGCCGACCTGGCCCGGGGCGAGATCACCGAAAAGATTACGCAGCGCCTGGGCCCGGGCCGGTCCGCCGGCCGAGGCGGCCATTTTCTCCGCCGCCCGTTACGGTGCTCGCCCGGGGGACGACCCCGGATCCCCGCTACTTCTCCCGGAGGGACCCATCCCCCGGACCCCTTGGCAGGGACCCATCCCCCCGGACCCCCCTTGCATTCGCGCAGAGCCTGCGGCGTCGCCGATAAGCTTAGGTCATGGCCGATCCACAGCAGGTTCTCGCGCAGCGGGTGCACGACGCTATCGTCGCGTCGTTCGGCCCGGATTACGGCGGCGTGGACCCGCAGATCCGGTCCTCCTCGTTCGCGGACTTCCAGGCCAATGTGGCGCTGCCGCTCGGCAAGCGGCTGGGCCGGCCGCCGCGGCAGGTGGCCGCCGAGCTGGCCGCCCGGCTTGACGTGACGGACATGTGCGCCCCGCCCGAGGTCAGCGGGCCTGGCTTCATCAACCTCACCCTGCGCGACGACTGGATCGCCGCCCAGGCCTCGCAGATGCTCGGCGACCCCAGGCTCGGGCTCGAGCCGGTAGAGCGCCCGCAGACGGTCATAGTGGAGTACTCCTCGCCGAACGTGGCCAAGGAGATGCACGTCGGGCACCTGCGCACGACCATCGTCGGTGACGCCATCGCGCGCGTCCTGGAGTTCGCGGGGCACCGGGTGATCAGGGATAACCATGTCGGCGACTGGGGCACCCCGTTCGGCATGCTTATCGAGCACCTGCTCGACGTCGGCGAGGACTCGGCCGAAGCGGCCCTGCTGATGACCGACCCGAACGCGTTTTACCAGGCGGCCCGGCACAAGTTCGACACCGATCCCGAGTTCACCGAGCGCGCGCGGAGCCGGCTGGTGCGGCTGCAGGCCGGAGACCCGGACACCCTGGACATCTGGCAGCGGCTCGTCGATATCTCCCGGGAATACCTGCACCAGGTCTACGCGCGGCTCGACGTGACCCTGACCGACGACGATATCCGCGGTGAGAGCTTCTACAACGACATGCTCGCGGACACGGTCAGCGTGCTCGAGGAGAAGGGCATCGCGACCAAGAGCGAGGGCGCGCTGTGCGCGTTCCCCGCGGGTTTCACCGGCCGCGAGGGCAGGCCCCTGCCGCTCATCATCCGCAAGAGCGACGGCGGCTACAACTACGCCACCACCGACCTCGCCGCCGTCCGCTACCGGGTGGACAAGCTCAACGTCGACCGGTCGATCTACGTGGTCGGCTCGGAGCAGGCCCTGCACTTCCAGATGGTCTTCGCGGTGGCCCGCCAGGCCGGCTGGATACCCGAGACCGCCCGCTTCGAGCACGCCCAGATCGGCATGGTGCTCGGCCAGGACGGCAACCGGCTGAAGACCAGGGAAGGCGAGACGCCCAAGCTGAGCGGCCTGCTCGCCGAGGGCGTGGACCGGGCCCGCGGCATCCTCGACGAGGTGGACGCGGCCGCCCGCTTCGACGCGGCCGAACTGGACGCGGTGGCCGAGGCGGTCGGCATCGGCGCGGTGAAGTACGCCGACCTGTCCACCGCCCGCGAGAGCGCCTACCTGTTCGACTGGGACCGGATGATCTCGTTCCGCGGCAACACCGGGCCGTACCTGCAGTACGCGGCCGCGCGGATCCGGTCGATCTTCCGCCGGGCCGGCGATGCCGGGGATCATGGCGACGCCGAGGCCGCGGCTCGCGCGGCGGGCGTCGCGATCACCGCGGGCCCGGAGCGGGCGCTGGCGCTGAGACTGCTGAGTTTCGGCGCGATGGTCACCCAGCTCGGCGAGACCGCCGAGCCGCACCGGCTGTGCGCGTACCTGTTCGACGTGGCCAGCTTGTTCACCACGTTCTACGAGGAGTGCCCAGTGCTCAAGGCGGAGCCCGAGTCGCTGCGGGTCAGCCGGCTCGCGCTCTGTGCGCTCACCCTGGACGTGCTGACCAAGGGCCTTGGGTTGCTCGGCGTCCCCGTCCCCGAGCGGATGTAACGCAGAGCTGAACTCCTCCCCCGGCCGTTGGGGCGACCCGGCGGGCCGCGCCGTGAGCATGTGAACTCTCGAACGTACTGCTTACGTGGAGCCCGGATCGCGGGCCCGGCTGCGACCAATCGGGCAGTCTCGGACCCATGGATACGAACGGGCCGTCCATCGGCTACCTCGAACCCCATAGGCCCGGACAGTCGTACCCGGACGCGCGAAGCGGGCGTGCCGTCCATGAAAAGCAGAGCCACGGAACAAGGAGGCATCTATGATGGCCCGCGATCGGCGGTACGGGAAAAGCTCCGTGAAGACTCGGGTCGGTATCGCGACCGCAGTACTGGTCGGCGGCGCGGTGGCAGCGGCAGCGGTAGTTTCCAGCCACGGAGCCGCACCCACGGCTACGTCGGCCGCTTACGCATCTCGCTTCGGCAACGAGGGAACCATGATCAGCTCCGCGATGAACACCTGGAGCTCGAACAGGCAGAGTTCCTACTCGCAGCTCGGGAAGCTCACCCAGGCCCGGCTGTTCAGCCAGACCACCCGCCAGGGCAAGACGCTCGCCGTGCAGCGCGGCATCGTGGTCCTGGCCACGAAGAAGTTCCTGATCGTGCAGTCGGCCAACGGGATGCCGCGGCTGTGGCTGCTTTCCGGCAAGACGCATTTCCAGAATGTCTCGAACACGACAGCCGGCACGCAGGCGCTGACCGCCAACACCAGCGCGACGCGGCAGGCCATGACCGTGGGCAACATGATCCCGGCGACCACGCTGATGGCCGGCAGCCCGACCACGGCCGCGGCCCTGCTGACGCCGACCCCGGCGGCGCAGACCGTCACCGTCCAGGTGGCCAACACCAACCTCACCGTGACCGTCACGGTGACCCGGACCATGGCGACGGTCAACCAGACCGCGACCACCCCGCTGGCGGGCATGCCGACCTGGAGCCCCATCACGTTCACCCAGAACGCGTGGCTGCCCATGAGCGGACTCGCCCGCGGTGACCTGGCTCTGGTCGCCGGAACGCGGTCACACTGGACGCTACACGCTCAGCTGGTCCTGTTCACCCCGCTGAGCACCGCTACGGTCGGCGGTAGCGCCAGCCACGGGACCACCACCGGCACGACCGGCACCAGCACTACCACCGGCACGACCGGCACCGGCACGACGGTTACCACCCCGACCTCGGCTCCCACTTCCTGGTGAATCGAGTCGGCCAGCCGGTAACGGCGCCAATTTCGCCGGCGCACCCGCGTTCACCGCGGGTGCGCCGGCTCGACGCCGTAGACCCCGCATACGCCTTCGATCCCGCATACACCATGGCTGAAGCTCACGACTTTTTCCCGGACTCCGGCGAGTACGGCGAGGCCGGCCAGCCGCGCATGCTGCGCTGCGGCGACCTCGTGCTCGATGAGTCCCGGTGGACGGTGCACCTGGCGGGAACGCTGGTGGACCTGTCACCGACCGAATTCCGGCTGCTGGCCTGCCTGCTGCGCCACCAGGGCAGCGTGGTGAGCCGGACCCAGCTCCTGCAGCTCGTCTGGGGCCGGAACTACACCGGCCAGGCCCAGGTCGTGGAGACTTACGTCAGCTACCTGCGGCGCAAGCTCCACCGGCTCGGGCCGCCGCTCATCCACACCCGCCGCGGCGCGGGCTACACGCTGCGTCACCCAGATCCGGGTGGCCCCGATCTGGGCCGCGCGGATCTGGGTACGGCGGACATCCAGGGGTGGTTAGACCCGCTCGATGATGGTGGCGTTGGCCTGGCCGCCACCCTCGCACATGGTCTGCAGGCCGAACCGGCCTGAAGTCCGCTCGAGTTCGTGCATCAGCTTGATCATCGCGATCGCCCCGGTCGCCCCGAGCGGATGCCCAAGCGCGATGGCCCCGCCGTTCGGGTTGGTCCGCTCGAGCGATGCCCCGGACTCTTCCGACCACGCCAGCACGACGGGCGCGAACGCCTCGTTGACCTCGAACAAGTCGATGTCCCCAACCGTCATCCCGGCCCTGGCCAGCACCTTCCTGGTCGCCTCGATCGGGCCGGTCAGCATGATCACCGGGTCGGACCCGACCACGGCCAGCGCGTGGACCCGCGCCATCGGGGTCAGGCCGTACCTCTCGATAGCCGCCTCCGAGGCGATAAGCAGGGCACCGGCTCCGTCGGATATCTGGGAGGCGACCGCCGCCGTGATCTCCCAGTCCGGGCGGAGCGGCGCGAGCCCGGCCATCTTCTCCAGCGACGTGTCCCGGCGCGGGCCCTCGTCCTGGCCGAAGCCGTCCAGCGGCACTATCTCCCGCTCGAACCGGCCTTCGTCGATGGCGCGGACCGCTCGCTGATGGCTCTCGAGAGCGTACTCCTCCAGCTGACGCCGCTTGAAGCCCCACTGCTCACACATCATTTGAGCGCCACGGAACTGGGAGATCTCCTGGTCACCGTAGCGTTCGCGCCAGCCGTGACCCCACGGAGCCGGCATGCCCGCCTGGACCGGCAGGGTGACCGTCGACCCCATGGTGACGATGCTCATGCTCTCCACACCGCCCGCGACCACGAGGTCCTGCGTGCCGGACATCACCGCCTGGGCGGCGAAATGGACCGCCTGCTGGGACGACCCGCACTGCCGGTCGATGCTGACACCGGGCACGCTCTCCGGCAGCCCGGCCGAAAGCCAGGCGTTCCTGGCTATGTCGAAGGTCTGCGGGCCGATCTGCGAGACGCATCCCATAATGACGTCGTCCACCGCGGCGGGGTCGATCCCGGTCCGGTCCACCAGCCCGCGCAGGACATGAGCCCCGAGGTCGACCGGGTGGACCCCGGCCAGGGATCCGTTCCGCTTGCCGATCGCGGTGCGCACCGCACCGGCTATGAACGCTTCCGCCATTACGGCCTCCGTCTGGGGACTACCCGGGCCGCCGTCGCGGCTGACCCGTTTGCCCGCTATCGCTCGCAAGCTCACGGTACCTCGTCTCGCGCCGGGGGACCGAATGCCGTAGTCTCGAACCGGGTTCGCAAAACCGCAGGCGCAGGAGGCGGCCATGACGACCGGACTCATCTTGGTGTTGCTCATCGGCGCTCTCGCCGCCTATGGCTGGACGCGCCTGCGCGGCAAGATGAAGTTGGGTGTTTCGGGTAAGCACTGGCTGGGACCGATCGTCATCGTCGGCTTGATCCTGCTTTTGATGTGGTCGTCGTCGGTACACACCGGCCACTGAGCTGAGCGCCCGGCGCAGCTAGAGCCGGCTGTCGCTGCGCGGCATCTCGAACCAGACCGCCTTGCCCTCCGGCGTCGGCCGGGATCCCCACCGGGTCGCCAGCTGCTCCACGAGGTAGAGGCCGCGCCCGCCTTCGTCGGTCTCCCCCGCGGTGCGGATCCGGGGGAGCCTCAGGTCAGGATCGAATACTTCCACCCACACCGACGTCGCGCCGCGCCGCAGCCGCAGCGCGAACTCCTTGGCAGGAGGAGCGACCCCAGCTGACGCCAGAGCGGTATCGGGTGAACCGTCGGCCACCTGGGGCCAGCCCGACGCGGTCCCGCCCGGGCCGGGCGCGGCCGCGGTCTGCTGGCTCGGCACGGCGGCTTTCCTGGCCGCCGGCCGCCCGGGCGGGCGGGCCGCCGCCGGGCCGGGCGCGGCCGACGCGATGGGGCCGATGGGGCCGATGGGGCCGATGGGGCCGGTTGACGCGCCGACCGGCGCGGCCATCATCAGCGGCTCCATCTCGAAATCCAGCTCCCGGCCCGGGCTGGGCGTGACCGAGGCGTGCAGGACGGCGTTGGTGACCACCTCGGAGACCAGCAGGCACGCCAGCTCGGTCTGCCCGGGGTCCATGCCCCAGGACCGGAATGTCTGGGCGGCCAGCCGCCGGGCCTCGGAGACCATGATCGGCTCGGCCGGGAACGTGCGGTCGGTCGAGGCGAGTTCGGACGGCGAGGACTTCACCACCAAGATGGCCATGTCGTCGTCGATGTCCCCGGGCACCGCGTACTCGGCCGCCGTGGCCACGGCGTCGGCATCCCCGCTCGCCGCGGCCGCGCGGACCGCCTGCTGCAGCATCTGGCCCGCCTCGGCCTCCGAGTAGTGGCCGGACCCGTCGGCCCGGGTCCGCCGGTCGGTCAGGCCGTCGGTGTAGAACACCAGGA
>CAWJGE010000024.1:0-47887 GCA_963842265.1 uncultured Actinomycetota bacterium | reverse complement strand
CGAGCGAGAATTAGGCATGGGTAACCTTGTGATCCCGGCGGGGCTCAAGCCGAAGGACGGCAGGTTCGGCAGCGGGCCGGCCAAGATCCGTCCTGAGCAGCTGGCCGCGCTCGCGGACTCAGGCGCCGCCTACCTCGGCACGTCGCACCGCCAGCCGCCGGTCAGGTCGCTGGTGCAGCGGATCCGCGGCGGGCTGGCCGAGCTGTTCAGCCTGCCCGCCGACTACACTGTCGCGCTCGGGGTCGGCGGCACCAGCGCGTTCTGGGAGATGGCCACGTTCGGGCTGATCCGCGAGCACTCGCAGCACCTGAGCTTCGGCGAGTTCTCCGCCAAGTTCACGAGCCTGGCCAGCCGGGCGCCATGGCTGTCCGAACCGACGGTGGTGCAGTCCGCCCCGGGCAGCCATCCGGAACCGTGGCCGGACCCGCGGGCGGATACCTACGCGCTGACCCACAACGAGACCTCGACGGGCGTGGCCATGCCGGTGCGGCGCGTCCCCGGCGCCGATCCAGGATCGCTGGTCGTGGTGGACGCCACCAGCGGCGCGGCCGGCCTCCCGGTGGAGGCCGGCGAATTCGACGTGTACTACTTCGCCCCGCAGAAGGGCCTCGGCTCGGACGGCGGGCTCTGGATCGCGCTGATGTCCCCGGCCGCCGTCGACCGAGCGCTCCAGATCGCCGCGAGCGGCCGGTACATACCCGACTTCCTCTCGCTGCGGATTGCCCTGGAGAACTCCGCCAAGGACCAGACCTACAACACGCCCGCGGTCGCGACCTTGTTCCTGCTGGCCGGTCAGATCGAATGGATGCTCGACCGTGGCGGGCTGTCCTGGACCACTGCCCGGACGGCACGGTCGGCTGCCATACTGTATACGTGGGCGGAGAAGGCGGCCTTCGCGCACCCGTTCGTCGCCGATCCCGCACAGCGCTCGCAGGTCGTCGGCACGATAGACGTCACGGGCGGGTTGTCCGCCGACGACATAGCGGCGACCCTGCGGGCGAACGGAATCGTCGACACGGAGTCCTATCGGAAGCTAGGCCGTAACCAGCTACGAATCGGCATGTTCCCCGCGGTCGATCCGGCGGACGTGGCAGCACTGACCGCCTGCATCGAGTACGTGGCCGAACGCCTCGCCGGCTAACGGACAGACCGCTAACGGATGACCGAGGAGATCAGCACCGTCAGCACGAGGAGCACGAGTACAGCCGGAAGTAGCCATCGGGGCAGCCGGTTCACGATGACAGCCTATTAACCTGCAGACGAGACAAGATCCGAGGTGGGTCATGGGTGACAACGCGCACCGGACAGACTTGCTGAGCGAGCCCGCGCACCCGCCGCGGACCGGTTTAGGCCCACGGACCCACCGGACGCAAGAGGGGATCAAGCGGCTCCCTGGATCGACTGCCGCTTCGGGGGACATCATGCGGCTGTTTGTGGCCATCGCCCCGCCCGCGGCGGTGCTCGATGAGCTCGATGCCCAGGTGGAGCCGCTCCGCGCGAGACGACTCGATCTGCGCTGGACCAACCGGGAGGCCTGGCACGTGACCCTGGCCTTCCTCGGCCAGGTCGACGAGGCCGCCGCGGCCAGGCTGCTGCCGCGCCTCGAGCGGGCCGCCCGGCGGCATCACCAGGTGCGGCTCGCGTTCGCGGGGGCCGGCGCCTTTCCCTCCGCCGCCCGGGCGAACGTGCTGTGGAGCGGCCTGTCCGGTGATCGCGGGGCGCTGGCACGGCTGGCCGAATCCGTCGCCGCGGGCGCGAGCCGCGCGGGCGCGCCACCGCCCGACAAGGGCCGCCGCTTCCAGCCGCACCTGACGCTGGCCAGGTGCCGGATGCCCGCCGACGTCACCGGGCTGGTGGCCGCGCTGGACGGCTACCAAGGACAGCTGTGGACCGCGGACCGCCTCCACCTGGTCCGCAGTCGGCTGGGCGCCACCGAGCATCCCCGGTATACCTCGCTCGCGAGCTGGCCACTGCGGACGCCGCCGGTCACGAAGACTGGCTGAGCTTCTCCAGGATGGGCACCGCGGCCCGAAGCGTGGCGCGCTCCTCGTCGGTCAGCTCGGCCAGCCGCCGGGCCAGCCATGCGTCCTTCCGCCTCCTGACCCGCTGGACGACGGCGCGGCCCTCGTCGGTGACGGTGAGAATCACCTGCCGGCGATCGGTCGGGTGCGAGGACCGCAGCACCAGGTCGCGCTCATCGAGCACGGCGATGACGCGGGTCATGGACGGCGGCTGCACCTTCTCGTGCTCGGCCAGCTCGCCTGGGGTCATCGCGTGGTGCACCTCCAGGGCCGCCAGCGCGGCCAGCTGAGTCTCGGAGAGCACCGCCTCCGTCATGCCCGATGTGGTGCGCTGGGCCCGCAGGCGCCGCGCCAGCCTGCTCACGGAGATCCGCAGAACTGTGGCCAGCCCGGCATCGGTGCTGGTCTGGCTGGCTGTCATCACCTTGAACCTTCGTCCGGCCTGCCTAGAGCGTGGACTAAGTACATCACGCGTAGCCTGAGGGGGTGAAGCTAACCCGTGAGCAGGGGGCGCACTCCTCGCCGCCACCGCCGCTTGAGGCGAACGACCGGGTGGTCACCTGGGTCGGCACGGCCGGTTGGGCCGTCGCGCTGGTCGTCTTGCTCACCGTCCGGGACAGCCTCCCGGCCGGCCAGCGCTGGTGGATCTGGACCTGCGCGTCCGGGCTGGTGATGGGGCTCTTCGCACTCTGGTACGTGCCGAGGCTCAAGCGCGCAAGGAGTCGGTCCGGGCCGGAGAAGGCGGCCGAGGATGACCAGGGTCAGTCGGCCCCGCGGGACAATGGCTCGAACACGGTCTCCTCGACCGAGACGCCGGGCAGGTCGACGAGGTCGTAGCCGAACTCGTCGATGACCGGCGCCACCGCCCGCGCGGCCACCGCGTGGGCCATGGACTCCGAATGAGCTCCGCAGCCGTGATCGGCCGACACGACCCGGCCGTCGTCCGGCGCGTACGCGTTCGCGCAGGCGCCGAAGAGGCGGCCGAGCTCCCCGCTCAGCGGCACGAAGAAACCGCAGCTGACGCAGTGGGCGGGCGCCGCATGCGCGAGCGGCGTCCGCGGGCCGTGCTCGCTGGCGTACCAGCGCTCCGACGCGCTCTCCCGGCCGATGGCCGACAGCACGCGCGACCGGCCGGGCGCGGGCAGTTCGCCCGGCTCGGCGGGACCCTCGTCACCTTCGTCCGCGCCGTCGGCGAACCAGTCGGTGACGGCGTCCTCGCCTTCGAGCACGACCAGCGACACCAGCCGCTCGTCGTCCGGCGGCGCGGGCAGCAGGTCACCGACGCCGAGGTCCCCCGGCCGTAGCCGGTCATGCCACGGCACCCAGTCCGGCGCGAGCAGGGCACCCGGCCCCGGCAGCAGCACCGTCTCGCTGACCGTCACCCCCTTGGCCCTGGGCGCCCGGACGACGGTCACCGCCCATCGCCAGCCGGCGTAGGCCGGATCCGCGCAGTCGAACAGGTGGGTGACGATGCGCTCGCCTTCTGCCTGCACCCCGCGGTCGTCGCCGACCTGCTCGGCGCCCACGACGGCGACGACGGCGTCGCGTGCGAGGTCGACCGCCTCGGCGCACGCCTGATCTGGTTCCCTGGTGCGGGTGGGGCTCACGGCTACCAATTCTCACTCATCACGCATGGTGCATGTGCGGGTATCCCGCCGTTTGTCGCGACGTAAACGGGTCGGGGTCGCCGCAGTGCCGACAACCAAGAATACTGGTTACATGGGGCTGTCCGAGGCGATGCGGCGAACCGGTGACGCGGCCCGCGCCACGGGCGGCGCGGTCCGGTCCGGTGCGCGGGCCGGCGCGACCGCGACCCGCCGGACCGGCGGCTTCGTGCACCGGGTGACCGGCGCCTCGGGGGCCGGGCGGACGGGCCTGTCCACGCTCATCGAACTGACCGCGGCCGGCGGCGCCGGGGACGCGTTTGTCGCGGTATCGCTGGCCGGGACGATCTTCTTCAGCACGTCGGTGGATCAGGCCCGCGGCCGGGTGGTGCTCTTCCTGCTGGTGACGATGGCCCCGTTCGCGGTGCTCGCGCCGTTCATCGGGCCGGCTCTCGACCGCATGCAGCAGGGCCGTCGCTACCTGCTGGCGGGCACCCTGCTGGCCCGGGGCTTGCTCTGCTGGGGGATGTCGGCCGCGATCCACAACCCGGTGACGCTGCTGCCCGCGGCGTTCGGCATCCTCGTGCTGCAGAAGGCGTACGGCGTGTTGCGCGCGTCGATCACGCCCCGCCTGCTGCCCGCGGAAATCAGCCTGGTCACCGCCAACGCGCGATCCCAGCTCTTCACGCTGACCGCTTCCATTCTCGGCGGTGCGCTGGCGGCGGGGATCCAGGCCACGGCCGGGGCCGCCTGGGTGCTCCGGGCGGGCACGCTGATCTACCTGGCCGCCATGTTCCTCGCCCTGCGGCTCCCCGACCAGGTGGACTCGCCGCCGGTTCCCGCCGCCGCCCCCGCTCCGGCCGCCGCCGGCCCGCCGCCAGATTTGCACCCGAACGGGCATGGGCAATACGCCCCGGCCGGCGGCTTCGACCCGTGGCTGGGCGAACCCGGCTCGGCGGGTCGGGATGGCCGCACCCGCCCGTTCGAGCCGTCCGCCCTACCGCCAGGAGCCGAACGCGACGCCGCCGGAACGGCCAAGCCGCCGAGGGGCAAGACGGCCGGCGGCCATCGCTGGCGGAGCCTGGCCAACGTGGGCCCGGTGGTGGGCGAGGCCATGCGGGGCAACGCGGTGCTGCGCGCGTTCTCCGGCTACATGGTGTTCTTCCTGGCCTTCTATCTGCGCACCGCGCACTTCAGCGTGTCGCACAACGCCGCCCTCGGCGCCCTGGTGGCCGCGGCCGCGGCCGGCGGCCTGGCGGCGATGGCGATCGGTTCGGTAATCCGCGCCCGGGCTCCGGTGCTCATCCTGTTCGCCATGCTCACCCTGGCCCCGATCGTGACGGCGGCGTGCGCCTTCTTCTTCAGCCTGACGGCGGCCATCACGGTGGCGTTCACCGCCGCACTCGCGGCCGGGCTGGCCAAGCTGTCGCTCGACTCGACCGTACAGCGCGAGATCGGCGAGGAGATCCGGTCGTCGGCGTTCGCGGTCTCCGAGACGCTGAACCAGGTGGCGAACGTCGCGGGCAGCCTGGCTGGGGTCCTGGTCTCGATGCTGGACAACGGCCAGGCCGGCCTGGCCATCGCGGCGGGCTGCCTGACCGCCGCGCTGGTCTCGCTCGTGGCCCGGCGCCGGCGGCGTATCCTCGCCCAGCGCCTGAGCGAAGAACCCGCGCCACCCCGCCCCCGCTCTCGCCCCGGCCCGCGCTAGCGATCATGACGCGCGGAACGGGCCGGCGGGTCGGTGCTCTCGATCGTCAGGGCTCGATGTCGTCGGCGACGGCGCGGAGCACGGCCGCGATCTTCTTCGCGTCGCGGGCATCCGGGTGCTTGCCGCGGCGGTAGGTCGTCGACACGTCGTCAAGCAGCTTGATCAGGTCCTCGACGATCACGATCATCTCGTCGGGCTTCTTGCGGGCTTGCTTGGCGGCCGCGACCGTCGGTGGCGGCTCGAGGATCCGCACCTGGAGCGCCTGCGCACCGCGGCGTCCCTCGGCGACCCCGAACTCCACTCGCTGCCCTTGCCGCAGCGCGGTCGTCCCCGAAGGCAGCGCCGACGAATGCACGAATACTTCACCGCCGTCGTCACGGGCGAGAAAGCCATACCCCTTGTCGGAGTCGTACCACTTGACCTTGCCGGTAGGCACGCGCAGACCTCACGTCGATGAGAACTCGATGAACAACCAGCGATCAGGCGACCGACAGGATGCTATGGGCACTTCTAAGGCTATCGGTCCGGGACGTCGGATCGCAGCTTGGTATCGCCCGCTCCGGGCCGCCGTCCGGCCACACCTCATACCCAGCACTTATATTCAGAAACATACGACGCGGGAACACCCTGCGGCACACAAGCCTACCCGGGCCGGGCCTGTGCCCGTTAAAGCAAACGGCCCGGGGAAAGACCCCGGGCCGTTTGGGTGACTCGACTTCTGTATGGATCAGAAGTCCATGTCGCCGCCACCGCCGGGCGCGGCGGGGGCAGGGTTCTTCTCCGGCTTCTCCGCGATCACGGCCTCAGTGGTGAGGAACAGGCCCGCGATCGAAGCCGCGTTCTGCAGCGCCGACCGGGTGACCTTCGCGGGGTCGATGATGCCAGCCTTGAACATGTCGACATACTCACCGGTCGCGGCGTCCAGACCCTGGCCCGGGGGCAGCGTCTTGACCTTCTCGACCACCACGCCGCCCTCGAGGCCGGCGTTCACCGCGATCTGCTTCAGCGGCTCCTCCACCGCGCGCCGCACGATCTGCGCGCCGGTCGCCTCGTCGCCCGACAGGTCGAGCTTCTCGAAGGCGGTCCGGCCCGCCTGCAGCAGCGCGACGCCGCCACCAGGCACAACACCTTCCTCGACCGCAGCCTTAGCGTTGCGCACCGCGTCCTCGATGCGGTGCTTGCGCTCCTTCAGCTCGACCTCGGTGGCCGCCCCCGCCTTGATGACGGCGACGCCGCCGGCCAGCTTGGCCAGCCGCTCCTGCAGCTTCTCGCGGTCGTAGTCGGAGTCGGTGTTCTCGATCTCGGTACGGATCTGGTTGACCCGGCCGGAGATCTGGTCCGCGTCGCCGGCACCGTCGACGATCGTCGTCTCGTCCTTGGTGACCACGACCTTGCGGGCCCGGCCGAGCACGTCGAGGTCGACGTTGTCCAGCTTGAGGCCGACTTCCTCGCTGATGACCTGGCCACCGGTCAGGATGGCGATGTCACCGAGCATGGCCTTGCGGCGGTCGCCGAAGCCAGGGGCCTTGACGGCCACCGACTTGAACAGGCCGCGCATCTTGTTCACGACCAGGGTCGCCAGCGCCTCACCCTCGACGTCCTCGGCGATGATGACCAGCGGCTTGCCGGACTGCACCACCTTGTCGAGCAGCGGGAGCAGGTCCTTGTTGGCCGAGATCTTGGAGTTGACCACGAGGATGTACGGGTCCTCAAGGACCGCCTCGAGCCGCTCCGGGTCGGTGACAAAGTACGGCGCGATGTATCCCTTGTCGAAGCGCATGCCCTCGGTGAGCTCAAGCTCCAGGCCGAAGGTGTTGCTCTCCTCGACGGTGATGACGCCTTCCTTGCCGACCTTGTCCATGGCCTCGGCGATCATCTCGCCGATGGCCGGGTCGCCGGCCGAGATGGAGGCGGTGGCAGAAATCTGCTCCTTGGTCTCCACCTCCTTGGCGAGCTTGGAAAGCTCCTCGCTCACCCGCTCGACGGCCGCCTCGATGCCCTTCTTCAGCGACATCGGGTTGGCGCCCGCCGCGACGTTGCGCAGGCCCTCGCGCACCAGCGCCTGGGCCAGCACGGTGGCCGTCGTCGTGCCGTCACCGGCTACGTCGTCGGTCTTCTTAGCTACTTCCTTGACAAGCTCCGCGCCGATCTTCTCCCAGGGGTCCTCGAGCTCGATCTCCTTGGCGATGGACACGCCATCGTTGGTGATCGTGGGTGCGCCCCACTTCTTCTCGAGCACCACATTGCGGCCCTTGGGGCCGAGGGTTACCTTCACGGCGTCGGCGAGCTGGTTCATACCGCGCTCGAGGCCGCGCCGGGCGTCCTCGTCAAACGCGATCATCTTGGCTGCCATAGGCTCCAGTCCTCCGTGGCGTATGCGCGGATCGAGCCGACGCCCGCGACGGACGGCATCTCGCGTGGCAGTCCCTTCCTGCCGCACGGGGGTGCCTCATCGCCCGATCCCGCCATCATGCTGGCACTCGCCTAAGGAGAGTGCCAGCACCATGTTTAGCACTCTCATAGTGAGAGTGCAAACGCCGGATCGTCCTGCTACCCGCAATGGCCTATGTGGCCGGCGAAATCCCGTGATCATGGGTCAGTCACCGCATGACGAACAGACGTCATGAGGCACATGCGCCCAGCACCCTCGACGGTGAGGGAATGAGCTAAACCAGATCGGCCCGGCCCCGATGGGGCCGGGCCGATCAGCTGAACCCGGCAGATCTGCGGCCCCGCGCGAACACGGGGCCGGGAGCGAACTTAAGAGACCACGACGACCTTGTCGGCCTGCGCCCCCCGGTCGCTTTGCGTGATCTCGAACTCGACCCGCTGTCCCTCTTCGAGGGTGCGGTAGCCATCCGACTGGATCGCGGAGAAGTGGACGAAAACGTCCTTGCCACCGTCGACGGCGATGAAGCCGTATCCCTTGTCCGGGTTAAACCACTTGACGGTGCCCTGAGCCATTCCAAACAACTCCCTAACTGCGCTCGGGACTCGAGCCCCGCCCTTGTCACCGCGGAACCCGTCGATCGCACCGGGTGAGAACGGCTGCGTACGAGATGCGAACGCACCCCGTCCCCGTCCGACGGCGACCGGAATTGACCTTACCTTGTACCGAGGCTGCCTGGCGCCACTTACCCACCAATCACGCTATCTGGCCCACGTTGGCCATTGTCTCGGGCGCCCGCCAGCCACCGCGGGAATGACGGAGACCCGCTCTCCGGGCGGAACTCGCGTGTCGAGTCCCTGCGCGAAACGCACGTCTTCGTCGCCCACGTAAACATTGACGAACCTGCGCAGGTTTCCGCCATCGTCGATGATCCGGCCGCCCAAGCCCGGATAGGCGGCATCCAGGCCGGCGATGACCTCGCGGAGGGTCCCTTCCGCGGCGGTCACCTCCGCCGCACCGCCGGTATAGGACCGCAGGATGGTGGGAATGCGAACCTGCACTGTCACGACATTGCCTCCTGGAATGCCTCGAGGGTGGGCCTGATCGGGGCGGGCACGTCTACCGCCGCGATGACCGCGTTGAGGGTCTTCAGCCCGTCGCCCGAGTTGATGATCACCGTCTCCGCCTCCGGGTCGAGCTGGCCGTCCTTAAGGAGCTTGCGCAGCACGCCCAGGGTGACGCCGCCCGCGGTCTCGCCGAAGATACCCTCGCACCCGGCCAGCAGCCGGATCGAGTCGACGACCTCGTTGTCGCTCACGTCGGCGATCGCCCCGCCGGTGCGGCGCACCACGTCGAGCACGTAAGGCCCGTCGGCCGGGTTGCCGATGGCCAGCGACTTGGCGATGGTGGACGGCCGCACCGGGCGCACGACGTCGTGCCCGGCGGCGAAGGCGGCGGACACCGGTGAGCACCCGCTGGCCTGAGCGCCGAACACCCGCCAAGGCGTCTGCGGCACCAGCCCGAGCGAGGTCAGCTCGCCGAAGCCCTTGTCCACCTTGACCAGCTGCGCGCCGGACGCGATCGGCACCACGACCTGCTCAGGCACCCGCCAGCCGAGCTGCTCGGCGATCTCGAAGGCCAGCGTCTTGGACCCCTCGGCGTAGTAGGGCCGGACGTTGACGTTGACGAACGCCCAGTCCGGATGCTCGCCGGCGAGTTCGGACGCCAGCCGGTTCACGTCGTCGTAGGTGCCGTCCACGGTGACGAACGTGCCGCCGTAGACCGAGGTAGTGATGATCTTGCCCAGCTCCAGGTCGGCGGGCACGAGCACCACGGAGCGGATGCCGGCCCGCGCGGCAGCGGCGGCCACCGCGTTGGCCAGGTTGCCGGTGGACGGGCAGGCGAGCACCTTGAAGCCCATCTCGGTGGCCGCGGCCAGGGCCACCGCGACCACCCGGTCCTTGAACGAATGCGTCGGGTTGCCCCGGTCGTCCTTGATCCAGAGCCGGCGCATGCCCAGAATGTGCGCGAGGTTGTCGGCGCGGATCAGCTTGGTGTAGCCGGGCTCGGTCGTGGGGCGCTCGGCAATGTCGGCGGGGACCGGGAGCAGCGGCGCGTACCGCCACATGTTCGGCGGGCCGGCCTTGATGTCTGTCCTGGTTAGCTGCGGGTAGTCGTAGCGGACCTCCAGCGGCCCGAAACACTCCTCGCAGGCGTAGTGTGGGCCGAGCGGGTAGATCTTGCCGCACTCGCGGCAGGACAGCCCGGTGGCATGGCCGAAACCGGAAGCTGCTCCAGATGTGCGTGTCGTTGCTGTAGTCACCGGCGAGGACTTCCTTCCCCATCTTTCCCAGCGGTCACCCTGACCGCGGGCCGGAGTTGGCACCATGTCACGCGCCTCGCCGTTCACGACGGGCATAAATACGCGCTAGGTTGCCGGGGCTTCACAGGGCCGATCCCTCCACCCCTCTGGATGAGCGTTATTCAGTTGTATCCAAACGGGATAAGAGTACCAGTGCTAGTCCAGGGGGTTACGACTCCCTTGAACCCCCTGTACCCCCCGTACCCCCGGCGCCCCTGGAGACTTCCCTTGCCACTAGCCTGCCGGACTATGAAACAGCGAGTCCTCGTGGCGTCCAATCGCGGGCCGGTTTCGTACCAATTCGGCGCCAGCGGCTCGCTGACCGGCCAGCGAGGCGGCGGCGGCATGATCGCCGGGGTGGCCGAGGGGCTGGCGGCGCTCGGGCCGGAGGCCGACGTGACCTGGATCTGCACCGCGCTCAGCGATGCGGACCGCGTGGCCGCGGCGCTGCAGGATGCGGCTGCCCGCGCGGGCGTCCACGAGGGGGACGGCATCGGCGTGCGGATGCTCGACATCCCGCCCGACATCTTCGACCGCGCCTACAACAACGTGGCCAACTCGGCCCTGTGGTTCGTGCATCACCTGCTCTTCGACACCCCGAACCAGCCGCAGTTCGACCGGGAGTTCGGGCGCGACTGGGAGTCCTACCTGACCTACAACTTGGCGTTCGCCGACGCGCTGGCCCGCGAGGCCCTTGCCGCTAAGGCAGGGTCTGCGGAAGCAGGCCGGGACCGGCCGGCGGCCGGGGGCCCGCGGATCCTGATCCAGGACTACCACCTGTGCCTGGCTCCGCGGATGCTGCGGGAACGGCTCGGCGAGGCGGCCCGCGGCACCAGGATCGCGCACTTCAGCCACACTCCCTGGGCGCCGCCTGAGTACTACAGGTTGCTTCCCGAGCAGGTGGGCCGGGCGCTGCTCGACGGCATCCTCGGCGCGGACCACGCCGGTTTCCACGCCGACCGGTGGGCCGCCGCGTTCGTGCAGTGCTGTGCCGCGATCCTGGGCGCCGACGTGGCATCCGCGGGCGACACCTGGCGGGTGACCTACCGGGGCCACGTCACCGAGGTGGCCGTGCACCCGCTCGGCGTGGACGCTCCAGCCCTGCGGGAGCGCGCGCGGGCCGCGGACGTGCAGGCCCACGTCAGCACGCTCAGGGCGGCCGCGGCGGGCCGGAAGCTGATCGTCAGGGTGGACCGGACCGAGCTGTCCAAGAACATCGTCCGCGGCCTCGCCGCGTACCGCGAACTGCTCGCGACCCGGCCGCAGTGGCGGGGCCGCGTCGTGCACCTGGCCTTCGCCTACCCGTCCCGGTCGGCCCTGGCGGAGTACCGTGCCTACACCGACCGGGTGCGGCGGCTCGCGCGGGAGATCAACGAGGAGTTCGGCACGCCGGACTGGAAGCCGCTGATCCTCGAGGTGAAGGACGACTACCCGCGGTCCCTGGCCGCCTGCGAGGTCGCCGACGTGCTGCTGGTGAATCCGGTCAGGGACGGCATGAACCTGGTCGCGCAGGAAGGCCCGGTGCTGTCCGAGCGCGGCTGCGCGCTGGTGCTCTCCCGTGAGGCCGGCGCCGCCGCGACACTGGCCGCCGACGCGCTGCTCGTCAACCCCTACGACATCACCCAGACGGCCGAGGCCCTGGATCAGGCGCTCGCCATGTCCGATGCCGAACGCCAGCGCCGCGGCGCCGCGCTGGCCGCCGTCGCCGCCGCTTACCCGCCCGCGCGCTGGCTGGGCGCCCAGCTCGCCGCGCTGAACTCTGACGCCGGGGCGTGACACCCGCATCGTTCGGCTCAACGGTTTTCTGCGGGGGTCCGCGGGGGTCGTCCCCCTGGGCTAGCAGGGTCCTAACGGTCCCGGTGCCTGCCGGGCGGCCGACTCACCGCCTCAGCTGGCGGGCGATCGCGGCGAGCAGGGCCACGACACCATCGGGGCCCGGCACGACGAGGTTGGCCTCGGCGGCGACCTGCGGTGACTCGGCGCTGGCGCTGGCCACGGCGCAGCCGGGGATCCCGTCGGCGCGCAGCGCGCGCACCGCGGCGAAGGCCGGCAGGTCCCCGAGGTCATCGCCGCAGAACAGGACCGAGCGCGCGGCCCGCTCGCCGGCCAGGCCGGTCAGCGCGGCGCCCTTGTCTACGCCAGGCGGCCGCAGCTCGATGACGAAGCGGCCGGGTTCGGCGGCCAGCCCGAGCCTGGCGGCGAGCTCGCCGAGCGGGTCGCGGAGCCGGCGCAGCGCCGCTTCCGGATCGGCCGTGCGGCGGGTGTGTACCGCCACCGCGTGCGCCTTGTCCTCGACCCAGGTGCCGTCGGGTGCGCCCGCCTCGCGGAGCACGCCGGGCAGCGCGTCGCGGGCGGCCTCGACGGCCGGCGGGGCGGCGGCCGTCGTCAGCTGGCCGTCCTGCCACCGCTGCCAGCCGTAGTGGCCGATCACGATCAGGCCGGGCACGTCCCCGAACGCGCCCAGGTCGACCGCGTCTGCCGCGGGCCGGCCCGTGATGATGGCGAGCGTGCCCACCGCCCCGGCCAGGGCGGTCAGGGCGGGTACCGCACCCTGGTGGGCCCGCGCGTCGCCCGGCCGGTCCACGATCGGCGCCAGCGTGCCGTCGAAGTCCGCGGCGACCAGCGCGTGCCGCGGGTCGGCGAGCAGCGCGTCGAGGCCGGCCTGGCCCTCCGGGGTGGCCGGCCGGGGCAATGTCGTCACTTGGGCCGCCCCGGCGCGCCCTTGGCGCCGGGCGAGCGCATGCGCTGCCTGCGGGCCCGCTGGGCGCGCAGCCGCTTGACGAGGACCGGGTCGAACGCGAGTGCCTCGGGCCGGTCGATCAGCTCGTTAAGCAACTGGTAGTACCGGGTGGCCGGCATGTCGAGCACCTCGGCGATGGCCTGCTCCTTCACGCCGGGCGATCGCCAGCCGCGCCGCTCGAACGCCAGGATCCGCATGTCACGTTCCGACAGCCCGGACATCAGATCCTCCTCCCGGTTCATTCCGACCGTACCTGAGAAGCGGGGGTGTACCTCCGCGGGCGACCGACGTACGCTCACGGGTCGTGACCCATTTTCGCTACCTCAGCTTTCTCACCGACTATGGGCTCGAAGACGGCTTCGTGGCCGCGTGCCACGGGGTCGGCGCCCGGATCGCCCCGCACGCGGACATCATCGACGTGACCCACCTGATCCCGGCGGCCGACATCAGGCGCGGCGCGGCCGTGCTCGCCCAGACGGTGCCCTACCTGCCGCCCGCGGTGCACGTGGCGGTGGTCGATCCCGGCGTCGGCACGGCCAGGCGCGGGGTGGCGGTGGCGGCCGGGGACTCGGTGTTCGTCGGGCCCGACAACGGCCTGCTGTCCTGGGCGGTGACCGCGGCCGGCGGCGCCGCGCGCGCGTTCAGCCTGACCAATGACAAGCTCTGGCTCAGCCAGGTGACACCGACCTTTCACGGCCGGGACATCTTCATGCCAGTGGCCGCGCACCTGGCGGCGGACGCAGAACTGACCGCGGCCGGGGAGGAGATCGACGTCGGCGATCTGGTCACGCTGCCGACCCCGAAACGACTGGTGCGCGACGGCACCGCGGAGGGGGAAGTGCTGACCGTGGACCGGTTCGGCAACGTCCAGCTCACCATCACCGGGGCGGACGCGGCGGGAATCGGCGTCAAGCTGGGCGGCACGGTGCTCGTGCACTGCGGTCACCGCCAGCTGATCGTGCCGTACCGGGAAATGTTCGGCGCGGTCGCGACCGGCGAACTCGTCGCGTACACCGACAGCGCGGGGCTGGTTTCGATCGCGGTCAACGACGGTAACGCCGCCCAGCGGCTCGGCCTGCCACCTGGGGCACTGGTATCGATCGCGGCTATACCGCAAACTATTCATCCATGACGCATTCCAAGCGCGGCGACATCATGGCACGATTACGACAGGCCGGGTCGGAACATCGCTACCGTAGGCCAGCTCGGCCAGCCGCGGAGGAGATATCTGACCAAGTGTCACACCGATCGTTCCGCAGCACCCTAGTCCCGGGCGCCTCAGGGCTGGCTGCGGCCATTGCTATTTCCTGGCTCATCGGGGCCGTGGGGGCCGTCCCGGCGCTCGCCACCGCGGGTTACGGCAGCACCGCCCAGGCCCAGGAATGGTGGCTGGCCGGCCTGCACGTGACGCAGGCGTGGCCGACCACCGAGGGAGCCGGCATCACCGTGGCCGTACTCGGCACGGGCGTCGCCGCCGGGCATCCCGACCTGGCCGGCTCGGTATCGACGGGGCCGGACTACACCGGTTCGGGCCGGACGGCGGGCGGGCCCTTCTGGGGCATCGACGGGACGCAGGTCGCGGGGGTCATCGCCGGGCACGGGCACGGCACCGGCCGCGAGTCGGGCCTGCTCGGCATCGCGCCCGCGGCGAAGATCCTGTCCATCCGGGTCAACCTGGAATACAACGACCCGCTGAACTCCGAACCGGCCGTAGCCCGGCGGCTGCCCGCGGCCATCGCCGCGGGCATCACCTACGCGGTCGATCACGGCGCCCGGGTCATCGACCTGCCGCTGGACCCGGGGTCGGCCGGCCTGACCGGCCAGGGCGAGCCGGCCGCGGCCGGCGGCAGCCGGGCCGAGCAGGCGGCGGTGACGTACGCGCTGCGCAAGAACGTGGTCCTGGTGGCCCCGGCCGGCGATGACGCCCTCGGGTCCGGCCTGGTGAACTACCCAGCTGCCTACCTGGGGGTCATCGCGGTGGGGGCGGTCGCCCGCGACGGGCAACTCGCCCCGTTCAGTAGCCGGCATTCCTACGTGTCGCTGACCGCGCCGGGTGTCGACCTGATAGCCGCGACGCCGCCCGATGCCTACGCGCGGATAAGCTCCACCAGCGCGTCCAGCGGCATGGTGGCGGGCGTGGCCGCCCTCATCCTGTCCAGGTACCCGCACCTCACCGTGGTCCAGGTCACTCAGGCGCTGACCGGGGGGACGACGGCCGGGCGGACGGGCGGCGCGGGCGCCGGGCACGGCATCGCCGATGCCGCCCGGGCGGTCAACCTGGCGGCTGCCATGAACGCGGCCAGCCAGCCCAGCCCGCCGGCCAGGCCCACGGCCCGGCCGCATCAGCCCGGGCGGCTGCCGGCCACCACGGCGGCGCACCGGGCCAGCGCCAGCGCCCTGGCCGGGTCCCTGGTCCGCTATGTCGTGGCCGGCCTGGGCGTCCTGATCGCGCTGCTCGTGGTACTGATCCTGCTCGTGCGATCCCGGCGGGAGCGGGCCAGGGCCGCCGCGGCCGAAGCCGGATCCGGCCGGGCCCGGCCCCGCGGCCTGCACCAGCACCGCCGGCCGGAACCCGGGGCCGGGCCGGGCGCCGACGAGACCAGCGGGCTCACCGGGCTGGGCGCCGCCAGCCCGGCTGGGCTGGCCCCGCCAGGACCGGCCCCGGCTGGGCTGGCCCCGCCAGGACCGGCCACCACGAGCTGGTCCGCCACCGGGGGCTGGCAGGGCGTCAGCATGGGCGAGATCGCACCCTCCTCCGGCGCGCCGAACCGTCCGGTCATGACGCCGGCACCGAAGCCCGCCAAGGCGGCCAAGCCGGCCGCGAGTTCCCCCGGACCGCCCTGGGAGCCTGCGGCTGAACCCGAGCGCACGATCGGGCCGCTCCCGGTGGTGGCGAACAGCGCGCTCCCGCCGGATCCGGGGCCCGGCATCCGGGTGCCCGGGGACATGGCGGCGCTGCCCGCCGTGGCGCCCGATTCGCTGCCGCCGGCGCCGTTCGAGTTCACGACGTCGCGGGACCCGGACTTCCCGCCGCGGCCTGCGGCCGGTGCCGACCCCACCCTGGGCTTCGCCGGCCGCCTGGACGGGCCGACCCGGCAGAACCTGGAATTCGCGGCGGCCCCGGTGCCGGTGGATCACGCACCGCCCCAGGCCCCTGACTTCACGGTTCCTTCGCGTGCCGCCGGGCTCGTCCTGTCCGCAGAAAACAACCCCGCGGTCCCGGCGGCCCCGGCGCGCCCGCAGCCCCCGGCCGATCCCAGCTACATCTGGGACCTGGCCGCCACCGACGTCTTCCCGGCCGCCGTCAATCTCGGCTCGCAAGCCGAGGCGCCGGGCGCCGTCCCTGCGGACGACGATCCCGGCGCCAGTGCCAGCTAAGGCATCACCGGCTACGGCCGGGCCGGCTACGGCCGTCGCCAGCCCGGCCGCCGGTTAGGCGGCCAGCCCGGTGGCGTGCGCGGCCTGTGCGGGCTCGAGCGCGAGCGCGAGCACCTCGCGGACGTCGCCGAGCGTGTGCACGTCCAGCTTCTCGAGCACCTCGGCCGGGACATCGTCCAGGTCCGGCTCGTTCCGCTGCGGGATCAGCACGGTGGTGATCCCAGCCCGGTGCGCGGCGAGCAGCTTCTGCTTGACGCCGCCGATGGGCAGCACCCGCCCGGTCAGCGACACCTCGCCGGTCATCGCCACGTCGGACCGGACCGGCCGGCCGGACAGCAGCGACGCGAGCGCGGTGGTCATCGTGACGCCCGCGCTCGGCCCGTCCTTGGGCACCGCGCCGGCCTGCACGTGCACGTGCACGCCGCGGTCCTTGAGCTCACTGACCGGCAGGTCGAGTTCGGTGCCATGCGAGCGCAGGTAGGACAGCGCGATCCGGGCCGATTCCTTCATCACGTCACCGAGCTGCCCGGTGAGCGTGACCCCGGTCTCGCCGGTTTCCCTGTCGGCCAGGGACGCCTCGATGAACAGGACGTCCCCGCCTGCACCGGTCACCGCGAGACCGGTCGCCACGCCGGGCACCGCGGTCCTGCGGTCCGGCGCGGCCAGGCTGGTCTCGGGCGTGAACCGGGGTCGGCCCAGGTAGTCCCGCAGTTCGGCCGCACCGACGGTGACGGGCAGCGTGACCTCGTTCAGCGCCACCCGCGCCGCCACCTTGCGCAGGATGCGCGCGATGGAGCGCTCGAGCGACCGGACCCCGGCCTCGTGGGTGTACTCGGCCGCCAGCAGCCGCAGCGCGTCCGGGCCGACCGACACCTCCTCGGCGGACAGGCCGGCCTTGGACAGCTGCCTGGGCAGCAGGTGATCCCGGGCGATGAGGACCTTCTCGTCCTCGGTGTACCCGTCGAGCTGGACCAGCTCCATCCGGTCGAGCAGCGGTCCGGGGATCGTGTCGAGCACGTTGGCCGTGGCCAGGAAGACCACGTCGGACAGGTCGAGCTCGACCTCGAGGTAGTGGTCGCGGAACGTGTGGTTCTGCGCCGGGTCCAGCACCTCGAGCAGCGCCGACGCGGGGTCGCCGCGGTAGTCCGAGCCGATCTTGTCCACCTCGTCGAGCAGCACGACCGGGTTCATCGAGCCCGCCTCGCGGATGGCGCGGACGATCCGGCCGGGCAGCGCCCCGACGTATGTCCGCCGGTGCCCGCGGATCTCCGCCTCGTCCCGGACGCCACCCAGGGAGACCCGGACGAACTTGCGGTCCATGGCCCGTGCGACCGATTCGCCGAGCGAGGTCTTGCCGACGCCGGGCGGGCCGACCAGCGCGAGCACGGCGCCGGAACGCCGCCCGCCGATGATGCCCATGCCCCGGTCCGCGCGGCGCTTGCGCACCGCCAGGTACTCGATGATGCGCTCCTTGACGTCATCGAGCCCGGTGTGGTCCTCGTCGAGGATCCGCCGCGCGTCGGCGATGTCGTAGGCGTCCTCGGTCCGCTCACTCCAGGGGATGTCGAGGACGGTGTCCAGCCAGGTGCGGATCCAGCCGGTCTCGGGGGACGCGTCCGGAGTGCGCTCCAGCTTGTCGACTTCCTTCAGCGCGGCTTCCCGGACCGCCTCCGGCAGGTCGGCGGCTTCCACCCGCGCCCGGTAGTCGTCTTCCTCGGTAGCCGAGTCGCCGTTCAGGTCGGCGAGTTCCTTGCGGACGGCCGCGAGCTGCTGGCGGAGCAGGAATTCCTTCTGCTGCTTCTCCATGCCCTCGGAAACGTCCTTGCGGATGGATTCGGCCACCTCGAGCTCGGCCAGGTGCTCCTTGGTCCAGCCGATGACGAGCTCCAGCCGCTGGACCAGATCCGCGGTCTCCAGCAACTCCACCTTCTGCGCGATGGTCAGGTAGCTGGCGTAGCCGGCCCGGTCCGCGATCGCCGACGCGTCGTCGAGCTGCTGGATCGCGTCGATGACCTGCCACGCTCCGCGCTGCTGCAGGATCCCGGTGACCAGGGACTTGTACTGCTGGGCCAGTTCGTCGGCCCGCGGCCCGCGGCCGGTGTCCTCGATCACGGTGCCCTGCACCCACAGCGCCGCGCCGGGCCCCGTAGTCCCCGAGCCGATCCTGACGCGCGAGGTGCCGCGCACCACCGCGCCGGGCTGCCCGCCGGGCAGGCGCCCGACCTGCTCGACCACGGCGAGCGTGCCGACGCCTGCGAGCCCGCGGTCGGCTAGCCGCGGCACGAGCAGCACCCGTGCCTTAACCTCAGAATGCATGCCGGGAACCTGCCGTGACGGCATCCGGGCCGCGTCGATGGCGGCGCCAACCTCCGGCTGCGACGTCTCCAGCGGCACCACCATGCCCGGCAGCACCACTTCGTCATCGAGTGGCAGCACCGGCAGCGTGAGTGATTCACTCATATGAGTGCCTCCGTAACTTGAGTCATACTCACTCAAGAAAGAAGAGCCCCGGGAAATTTCCGGCTGGCGTTCGCCTGAAGCGATCGGCACCCGCAGCGGCGATTCCGGCCTTACGCTGGCGCCGTAGCGGCACCCGGCTCGGTGCCGTCCGGGTCGGTGCCGTCCGGGTCAGTGCCGTCCGGGTCAGTGCCGTCCGGGTCAGTGCCGTCCGGGTCAGTGCCGTCCGGGTCAGTGCCGTCCGGCGAGCAGCACGTGCAGGTTGCGTGGGCCGTGCACGCCCTCGACCCGGATCAGCTCGATGTCGCTGGTGGCCGAGGGGCCGGAGATGAGGGTGTGCGGGCGCGCGGGGTCGAGCCGGTCGAACGCGTCGGGCAGGTCCGCGTAGACCTGGCTGACCCGGACGATGACCAGGTGGAAGTCGGGCACCAGGGTGAGCGCGCGGCGGCCCTGGCCGGGGCCGTGGTCCAGGATGATCGTGCCGGTCTCGGCGATCGCGACCGCGCAGCCCGTCACTACCCCAGCCACCTGGTCGAGTTCGGCCGCCGGGAGCGGCGGGATGTCACGGGCCAGCTCGACGGCCGGGGGCAGCGCGGCCAGCCATCCGGGCGGCAGCCCGTCCGGCACGACGAAGGGACCGGCGGCGGCGCGTTCGGTCAGGATCCGGGCGATGGCCGCGGCGAGGCCAGGCTCGGGGACCCGCTCGACGACGGCGCGGTAGTCGGCGACCCGCTCGGCGAACAGGCCGGCGATGTCAGCCGACGCGGGGTCATGGTGGGCGCGCCGATACTCCCGGGGCAGCGCCGCGTACGCCGCGTCGGCGTCGGCGGGCTCCCGGCGGGCCGCCACAGCGCCGTTCGCTCCCCGGTTGGCGGCGCGGATCCTGGCCAGGATCGCCTCTTTCGAGCCGGTCATGACCGGTTACCCCTGGTCCTCGCCCACCAGGCGCGGAACGACTCCGGTGGCGGGGCGGGGGCGTCGCGGGTTTCTGTCCAGCCGGCCAGCGGCGGCGGCAGCCGCCTGATCCGGCCGGACCTGGCCACCAGCTTGCCGCTGACCGCCGCGGCACGCTGGGCCGCGGCGAGTAGCCGGGGCGAGCGGAGCACCCGGCCGGACAGCTGGAAGATGGCTCGTTCGGGTGAAATGGTCTTTTCGCGTTTGGCGTCGACGACCTTGGCGCGCAGGTGCACCAGGGCCTCGGGGATGTTGATCGCGACCGGGCACACGTCGTAGCAGGCGCCGCACAGCGTGGACGCATAGGGCAGGGACGCGTCGACCGGGGAGGTGACGCCGCGCAGCAGCGGGGAGATGATCGCGCCGATCGGGCCCGGGTACGGCGAGCCGTAGGCGTGGCCGCCGGTCCGCTCGTAGACCGGGCACACGTTCAGGCAGGCCGAGCACCTGATGCAGCGCAGCGCCTGGCGGCCGGTCTGGTCGGCCAGCGCGGAGGTGCGGCCGTTGTCCAGCAGGACCAGGTGGAAGTCCTGCGGCCCGTCCCCGGGCGTGATCCCGGTCCAGGTCGAGGTGTAGGGGTTCATCCGCTCGGCGGTGGAGGACCGGGGCAGCAGCGCCAGGAACACCTCCAGGTCCCGCCAGGACGGCAGGATCTTCTCGATCCCGACCACCGAGATCAGCGTGCGCGGCAGCGTCAGGCACATCCGGCCGTTACCCTCGGACTCCACCACCACCAGCGACCCGGTCTCGGCGATCGCGAAGTTCGCGCCGGACACGCCCACCGAAGCGGACAGGAACGCCTGCCGCAGGTGGGCCCGCGCGGCGGCGGCGAGCGCCGCTGGATCGTCGGTCAGCCCGGGCGGCGCGTCCGGCATCTGGGTGCGGAAGATCTCCCTGATCTCCGCGCGGTTCTTGTGGATGGCCGGGACCAGGATGTGGCTGGGCCGGTCGTGGCCGAGTTGCACGATGAGCTCGGCCAGGTCGGTCTCGAGCGCGTCGATGCCGTCCGCGGCCAGCGCCTCGTTCAGCCCGGTCTCCTGGGTGGCCATCGACTTCACCTTGACCACGCTGTCCGCGCCGGCGGCGCGGACCAGGCCGGCCACGATCGCGTTCGCCTCGTCCGCGTCGGCCGCCCAGTGCACGTGGCCGCCCGCCCGGGTGACGTTGGCCTCCAGCCGCAGCAGGTAGGTGTCCAGGTGGGCCAGGGTGTGGTCCTTGATCGCCTTGGCCGCCTGCCGAAGCTGCTCCCAGTCCGCCAGTTCGGCGACCGCGCCCGCGCGCTTGGCCCGGATCGTGTGCGTGGCGTGGGTGAGGTTGGCGCGCAGCTGGGAATCGGCCACCGCCGTCCTGGCCGCGACCGGGAACGACGGCATGCCCACGTACGTCGGCATGCTCCCGCTCGGGGCCGTCACCGGGGGTCCTCGGTGCGGGCCAGGATCTCGGCCAGGTGCATGACGGCCACCCCGGACCGCTGCCGTTCCAGCGCGCCGCCGATGTGCATCAGGCACGAGTTGTCCGCCGCGCACAGCACCTCGGCCCCGGTCTGGCGGACCGCGGCGACCTTGTCCGCGCAGATCGCGGCCGACACGTCGGGGTTCTTCACCGAGAACGTGCCGCCGAAGCCGCAGCACGTCTCGGCCTCCGGCAGGTCGGCCAGGTCCAGGCCGCGGACCGCGCGCAGCAGCCGCAGCGGGGCGTCGCCCACCCGGAGCATCCGCAGCGAATGGCAGCTCGGGTGATACGTCACCCGGTGCGGGAAGTACGCGCCCACATCTGTCACCCCCAGCACGTCAGCCAGGAACACGGAAAGCTCGTAGGTCCGCGGCGCCACCTCGGCCACCGCCCGGGCCAGGCCGGGATCCCGGGCCTCTTCGGCCAGCGCCGGGAAGTACTCCCGGATCATCGAGCAGCACGACGCGGACGGGGTGACGATGGCCTGGTAACCGGCGAACGCGGCGGTGAACCCGCGCGCCATCGGCACCGCCTCCCGCCGGTAACCGGTGTTGAAGTGCATCTGACCGCAGCAGGCCTGGGCCGCGGGGAAATCCACCTGATGGCCCAGCCGCTCGAGCACCGCGACCACGGCCTGGCCGGTGCCGGGGAACAGCGTGTCGGTCAGGCACGTCACGAACAAGCCGATGCGCATCAAGCCGCCTCCGTCCGCCACGCTACAAGACCGGCGCCCGCTGTGGCACTGCGCCCTGCAGTTACATCCGACCTTTGCCGATCTCAGGCCTGGTCCGCGAGCAACGCGGACCCGTCCCTGGCTCGCACCGCCTCGCAGCGGCCGATGACCGCGAGCGCCGCCACGTACCCGGGGGCGGCGTCCAGGTCGAGCAGGGACACACTGTGGACAGACCGCGGGTAGGGCCAGGACACCAGGCGGGGCGGGCCCGCGTCCGCAGCCACCACGACGTCGCTGAAGGCGGCGCACAGGCCATCCCCGGTCGCCTTGGTCACCGCTTCCTTCCTGGTCCAGGCGACCAGGAAGGCGCGGGCCCGGCCCGCGGGAGGGACCGCGGCCAGCACCGTCTGTTCGGCCGGGGACAGCACGAGACGCGCGAGCGACTCCGGATCGCCGTCACCACCCAGCGGGTGGTGACGCCCGTCAAGCTGCTCCACGTCCACGCCGACCGGGGTCCGCGCCACCGCCACCGCGACCAGGTCGCCGGAGTGCGCAACGGAATGCTCGACGGCCCCACCCTCGATGGCATCGTCCTCGATGACCGGCTTGCCGTGCGGCTCGCCGCACTGGCCGCAAGTCCGGTCGAAGCGCACGTCCGCCGGCCGCAGTCCGGTGTACCGGGCGAGCGCGGTCTTGGCCAGCGCGCACCCGGTCAGGAAACGCGCGCGGTCTTCGTCGCGCCGGTAGGCCAGCCAGCGCCGCCGTTCGGTTTGGTCAAGCAGGTCGGCATGCCCGCCAGAAGCGTCCTGCCCGCACGCCCACCAGACGTCCGCGGTCCCGTCCGGTGGCAGGTCCAGGCCCGCCAGTTCACCCACCCCGCCAGCCTAACCGCTCGCTGGCGTCGTCCCAGGCCCCGCGTCAGTCATTTGTCCGATGGCAACGCGGCCCCGGCGGCGGTAACGTCGTGACCCGTCGGGGGCGGCACATCCGGGAAGGCAAGCCAGTGCAGGTGAGCGAGGACATCCACCGGCTGACGCAGAAGGCCAGGGCGGCAGGGCCCTCCTGACGCCGTGCGCATCTGTGGAACTCGACGGCGAGGTGATGGCCGCAGGATATGGGAGCTGTACTATCGAGCCGTCGAGGACGGGCACTTCCCCCCACTCCCATAACCACGAACCCCCCCCGTGGCGAAGGAGACAGGACGTACCCGTCCTCGACCTTGAAACTCTTACGCAAGTCTTACCCGCGTAATTCTCGAGGACAGCGCCCGGCCATGTCATGACCCCCATTCGGGGGTCAGCACAGCGTAAGTAGCGATGGGCGGCCTGGCCGTATAACGCTCGCCGGGCCAGCCGGGCGGCGATGCCGTCAAGCACGCAATCCAGGCTGAACTGGAAGCGCTCAACTTGATGTTCGCCTACGTGTTCGTGTTCGGCGGCGCGATCTTCCTGCCGGACACAGCGCTCGGCTGAGCGGTCCGGCGGCCCTGGACGGACGGCGGTGGCATGAGCTATAGATCGGATGCAAGATGGAGCAATCACCTGAGTTCGCCGGGCTGGCGGTGCTGGTCACCGGGGGCGCCTCCGGTATCGGCCTCGCCACGGCCCGGCTGCTGGCCGCCCGCGGCGCCCTCGTCGCCGTGCTGGACCGGGACGAAGGGATCAAGACCGGCCAGGAAAGCGCCGACCTTTACCCGGTCGTCGCCGACGTGACCGACGACGCCGCGATCCGGGCCGCCGTCGCCGAGGCCGCCCGCGCGCTCGGGCGACTCGACATCGTCGTGAACAACGCCGGGATCGGCGCGGCCGGGACGGTCGAGGACAACGACGACGACGAGTGGCGCCGGGTGCTCGACGTGAACGTACTCGGCATCGTGCGTACTACCCGGGCGGCCCTGCCCCTGCTGCGCCAGGCGGCACGCGAGCGCGGTCAGGCCGCCATCGTCAACACCTGCTCGGTCGTGGCCGTCGCGGGCCTGCCGCAGCGGGCGCTGTACAGCGCGAGCAAGGGCGCCGTCTACGCCCTCACCCTGGCCATGGCGGCCGACCACGTGGCCGAGGGCATCAGGGTGAACTGCGTTGTTCCCGGCACGGCCGACACCCCGTGGGTGGGCAGGCTGCTCGACGCCGCGCCCGACCCGGCCGCCGAACGTGCCGCGCTCAGCGCGCGCCAGCCCATGGGCAGGCTGGTCAGCGCGGACGAGGTCGCCGCGGCCATCGCCTACCTGGCCAGCCCGCTGGCGGGGGCCACCACCGGCACGGCCCTGGCCGTGGACGGCGGCATGCAAGGACTGCGCACGCGGCCGAGGCCGGCTTAGCCGATACGGAAGCACGCCACCCATAGGCGATGCGCGTGAGCTCACCGAGATCTCATGGCGTGGCCCGGCCGCGTTCGATGAGGATGGCGGCGGTGTAGGAGGGGGTGGTGGTGATGGGTTTGCGTAGCTCGATGCGGAGCCAGGACACGGTGAAGTCGGCGAGCAGGCGTTCGGCGACGCGCTCGGCGGCGGTCTCGATGAGGCGGAACTTGCCTTCACGCACGACCGCCGCGATCGTGGCCGCCACCGCGGAGTAGTCGAGGGCGTCGGCGAGGTCGTCGGTCGCGGCGGCCCGGCGCACGTCGGCGACCATATCCACACTGAAGAGCAGGGTCTGCTCGACCTCGCGTTCCCAGTCGTGCACGCCGATGACAGCGGCGACGCTTAGGTCCCTGACCGAGACAGTGTCCATCCGGCTCACCAGGGACGCGGCGTGGAGACCTCGGTTTTCGGGTCGGGGAGGGAACACCGCTTCACCTCCCCGAGAATGTCAGAGGCATTCGCTACTGTGTTCGTATGTCTAGGTATCGGCTGGCCCCGTCGCTCGCTCAGGAGGTGGTGCTGCGGGACCACTGCGCGCACGCCCGGTACGTATGGAACCTCGCGGTCGAGCAGCAGTCCTGGTGGCGGCCCGGCCGCACCCACACGCCTGGGTACCCGGAACAGTGCCGCCAGCTCACCGCCGCCCGCGCGGCCCATCCTTGGCTGCGCTCGGGTAGCCAGACGGTGCAGCAGCAGGCGCTGCGGGACTTCGCCCAGGCAATGGCGAACTTCTTCGCAGGCACCCACCGCAAGCCGTCGTGGCGCAAAGCGGGCCGCGATGAGGGATTCCGGGTCGTGGCGCTCAGACCGGGGCAGGTCCAGCGGTTGAGCCGGAAGATGGGCCAGGTGTGGGTGCCGAAGGCGGGATGGGTACGGTTCCGCTGGTCCCGCGCCGTCCCGGCGTCGAAGTCTTACCGGGTGACCCGGGACCGGGCTGGCCGATGGCACATCGCATTCGCCGCAATCCCTGAGCCGATCCCAGCGCCCGGTATGGGCGAGGCCGTGGGCATCGACCGGGGCGTGGCGGTCGCAGCGGCCCTGTCCACCGGCGAGCTGCTGCACTCCCCCGGCCTGACCGCCCGGGAGCGGACCAGGCTGCGGCAGCAGCAGCGCAGGCTCGCCCGCGCGAAGCGAGGCTCGAACCGCCGCGGCCGGGTCAAGCACGCGATCGCCCGGCTGAAGGCGCGCGAGACGGACCGGCGCAAGGACTGGGCGGAGAAAACCAGCACCGACATCGCGCGCCGCTTCGACGTGATCAGGGTCGAGGACCTGCAGATCGGTAGCATGACCCGCTCTGCGAGAGGAACGCGGGACCATCCTGGCCGGAACGTCCGGCAGAAAGCCGGGCTGAACCGGGGGATCCTGCGATCGGGGTGGGGTCTGCTGGTGCGCCGGCTGGAGGACAAGGCCCCGGGCCGGGTGGAGAAGGTCAGTCCCGCGTTCACGAGCCAGCGGTGCTCGGCGTGCGGGCAGGTGGACCGGGGCTCGCGTGAGAGTCAAGCCGTGTTCCGGTGCACTGCCTGCGGTTTCGCCGGCCATGCGGATGTGAACGCGGCCATCAACATCGCGGCGGGGCACGCCGTGACTGCGCGGGGAGGCGACGGGGCAGCCCGGCCGGTGAACCGCGAACCTCACCTGCTGCTCCAATCGGCGTAGCAGCTGGAATCCCCCGCCCTCAGGCGGGGGAGGATGTCAAGGCCTTGATCTTCTCGATCGCCTGAGTATGACATACCGCCTTACCTGGGCTGGTTGACGGCGATGGCTGATACCAATGGAGGCATGGCCGATCACGAGGCGGCGCGGCAGGACGAGGCGCCGCCGGGCGACGGAGTGGGACTGCGGGACGAGGCGGAGCGGTGCTTGCGGGCGCTGGCGGGCGAGCAGGCGCGGCTGCGCGAGGATCAGTGGACCGCGATCAGCGCCCTGGTCGCGGACGGGCGCCGGGCGCTGGTGGTGCAGCGGACCGGCTGGGGCAAGTCGGCGGTCTACTTCATCGCGACCGCGCTGCTGCGCGCCCGCGGCGCCGGGCCGACCGTGATCGTGTCCCCGCTGCTCGCGCTGATGCGCAACCAGGTCGAGGCGGCCGAGCGGGCCGGCATCCGCGCGCGCACCATCAACTCGGCCAACACGGCGGAGTGGGAAGCCTTGTACGCCGAGGTCGCCGCCGGCCACGCGGACGTGCTGCTGGTCAGCCCGGAACGGCTGAACAACCCGTCGTTCCGCGATCAGGTGCTGCCCGAGCTCAGCCGGTCCGCCGGGCTGGTGGTGATCGACGAGGCGCACTGCATCTCCGACTGGGGGCACGACTTCCGGCCCGACTACCGCCGACTGCGCACCCTGCTGGACGACCTGCCCGCCGGGATCCCCGTCCTGGCCACCACCGCGACCGCGAACGCGCGAGTGACCCGAGATGTCGCCGATCAGCTCGGCGCGAGCGCCGGCGGCGAGACGCTGGTGCTCAGGGGACCGCTGGACCGGGACTCGCTGCGACTGGCGGTAGTGGCGCTGCCCACCGCGCACCAGCGGCTGGGCTGGCTCGCGGCCCATCTCGGCGAGCTGCCCGGGTCGGGTATCGTCTACACGCTGACCGTGGCGGCGGCGCAGGAGACCGCGGCCTTCCTGCGCGAGCAGGGCCTTACGGTGGCGTCCTACACCGGCCGGGACGAGCCGGACGACCGGGCGCGGGCCGAGGATGACCTGCTCGCCAACCGGGTCAAGGCGCTGGTCGCCACCAGTGCGCTTGGCATGGGCTTCGACAAGCCGGACCTCGGCTTCGTCGTGCACCTGGGCGCGCCGCAGTCGCCGGTGGCCTACTACCAGCAGATCGGGCGGGCCGGGCGGGCCATGTCGGGCCAGCAGGGTGAGCGGGCCGAGGTGATCCTGCTGCCTGGCCGCGAGGACCGGGACATCTGGGCCTACTTCGCCTCGCTCGCGTTCCCGCCCGAGCGGCAGGTCCGCGCGGCCCTCGCGGCCCTGGCCGAGGCGGACCGGCCGCTGTCGGCCAGCGTGCTCGAGACCCGGGTGGACCTGTCCCGCGGCCGGCTGGAATCCATGCTCAAGGTGCTCGACGTGGACGGCGCCGTGCGCCGCGTCAGCGGCGGCTGGACCTCGACCGGCCAGCCCTGGCAGTACGACGCCGAGCGCTACGAGCGGGTCGCCGCCGAACGCGCCCGCGAGCAGCAGGCCATGCTGGCCTATCAGGTCACGGACGGGTGTCGGATGGAGTACCTGCGCCGGGAGCTCGACGACCCGGCCGCCGCCCCCTGCGGGCGCTGCGACAACTGCACGGGCCAGCACGGCGAGGCCGAGGTGCCCGAGGCCAGCACGGCCGCGGCGCGCGAGCGACTGCTGCGCCCGGGTGTGGAGGTCGAGCCGCGGCGGATGTGGCCGACCGGGCTGAAGTCCCTCGGCCTGGACGTGGCCGGGAAGATCCCGGCCACCCTGACGGCCGAGCCTGGCCGGGCCATCGGCAGGCTCACCGACATCGGCTGGGGCGGCATGCTCCGGGCCTTGCTGGCCGAGGGCGCGCCCGACGAGCCGGTCACCGAGCCGGTCATGGCCGCCGCGATCAAGGTGCTCGCCGCCTGGGACTGGGCGCAGCGCCCGGCCGGCGTGCTGACCCTGCCGTCACGCACCAGGCCCCGGCTGATCACCAGCCTCGGCCAGCGGCTCGCCAGCGTCGGCCGGCTGCCCTACCTCGGCGCTCTCGCCTACACCGGCGACGCCGGTCCAGGCCCGCGGCGGCACAACAGCGCGCAGCGGATGAGTTCGCTGTGGCACGCGCTCGAGGTACCCGGCGACGTCCAAGTCGCCGTCAGCGGCCTGGACGGCCCGGTGCTCGTCGTCGACGACCGCATCGAGACCGGGTGGACGATGACGGTGGCGGCCCGGCTGCTCCGCGAGGCGGGCGCCCGCGGCCGTCCTGCCGCTCGTCCTCGCCGTCAGTGCTGGCTAAATGGCCAGGCTGCGCCGACCGGGGCTGGCTGAGCCCAGGCTGCCGGGCCTGGCTACCCGGGCTTAGCGCCGGCTCGACGGCCGGCCTAGGCGACGTAGGGTTCGACGCCGGCCTCGCTGATCATGGGGCGGCCCGCGACGGCCCAGCCGGTCATGCCGTCGGCGACGTTGATGGCGTTCAGCCCGCCGGCGGTCAGCGCCTGGGTCGCGTAGGCCGACCTGTTGCCGGTGCGGCAGATCACGTACACCTCGCGGTCCCGGGGCAGCTCGTCCACCCGCGCGCCGAGCTCACCGAGCCGCACGTGCACCGCGTCGGGGGCGTGGCCCGCCGCCCACTCGTCGTCTTCGCGCACATCGAGCAGGAACGCCCCGGCCGGCAGGTCCGCCGAGAGCACTTCGGGCACGGCGACGGGCTGGTTCATCTTCTGTCTCCTCAAGCGGACTCATCGTCGCGGCGTGGTGTCGCTGGCCGCGACGCTACTGTACCGGTCGGCCGAACACCGGGCGGGCAGTGGCCAGGGCGAATATGTATATGTGACGCTTTTAAGGGGGTCGGGCGGCATGGAGGTTGCACGGGGGTGCACGGGAGTTGCGACCAGCCTGGCGGCTGGGGACTGGGCCCCGCCCACGGGGTGCGCATCGCCGTGGGGAGGTCAGATAGCCCCGTCCAGGTCGAGCTGTTCCCGGAGGCTCTGACGCCCGTAGTTCTCCGCGACCGGGGGCAGGCGGGAAGCTCGACTCGAAGGCGCCCGCCACTCGGCCAGCAGCCCGCCCTGTGCCATCCGGGCTGAACACCGACATCCACCGATAACTCCCCGGCTGGTAACCGGGTGCGGAGGAGCCTCCACCGCTGTAAGCGCGCCGGATCCGCCTGATATGAGCCACCAGTAGCCTCTCGCACACGTCTTGTCCCGCGCGCACATCTGGTTGTTCTGGGTGCCTGCTTCCGATGTGTCCGCAGACATCGGCCCTCGCAGGCTGGCTGGCAGGCTGCCTGATCCGCGGCTGGGCCGCGACCGCGCTGGCTGAGAATCATCGAGCGCATTGGCGAGGATGCGCACTCGCAGTAGCCCGTCGAGGTCATGGCAGCTGTCGTGGACTTGGTCTCGGCATGGGCGTCAGCGGCGCGAGCTCTCACCGCGACGAGATCGCCCCCAAGTACACCGGTCGCCCCATCCGCGGCCAGCGTGACCAGCCGCGGCCCGGGGGCCCTCGTCCGCGGGCCATGACGCGGCCAGGTGACCCGGGCGGTGGCGCAGCGGCGCCATCCAGGGCTGGACAACAGACCTGATGAGCGCGGACGTTCGCCTCTCGTCGGATCGGGCAGGCGCTGTTCGGTGGAAGAGGAGGCATCCAGCAGGAGGCAGCCATGCAGAACGCTGGATTCGAGCGCGGGCAGTGAGGAGCAGCCGATGTGTACTACTGATGACCCTGCCGATGTCGCGCCTGTCGAAGCATTGCCACCGGACGCCGAGTGGAAGGGCGAGGTGCTCCCGCTGGAGCCGGTCGATGAGCTGTCGGTGCTGACGGTCTGCGACAACACGGCGTACATGCTGCTGCCGGTCCAGGGTCCGGCCACGCGGATGTCCCTGGCCCGGATGCGCAAGGAGTCCCCGGACCTGGAGGCCCCGGCGCTGGTGGAAGGCACCGTGCCGGACGTCCCGCTGGCCCAGCAGCGGTTCTCCGCGCTGGTCGAGGTCCGCAAGGGCAGCCAGTGCACCGGCTGCTGTTCGACACCGGCGATCACACCCTGACGGGTGCGCCGACAACCTGCGCCGCCTGGGCCGGGATCCGGCCGGCATCGAGGCGATCGTGTGCAGCCACGGCCACTTCGACCACACCACCGTGCTGTCCTGCCTGTTCAACCGGCTCAGCAGCGCGCACATGCCGGTGCTGAACCACCCCGAGTTCTGGAACCAGCGGCGGCTGGCCATTCCCGGCGGCGAGCCGGTCGAGCTCCCCACCACCAGCCGCCGCGCTCTGGAAGAGGCCGGCTTTGACATCATCGACCTTCGGCTGCCGTCGTTCCTGTACGACCGGTCAGGGCTGATCACCGGCGGAGCTCTACCGCGTAATCGGCTTCCAGAAGGGCTTCCCCGCCCACCGTCCCGTCGCCGCCGCAGCTGGGAACCAGACCAGCGTGATCCTGGATGACCAGGCGCTGAACACCAACGTCACCGGACGCTTGCTGGTCGTCCTGACCGGGTCCGGGTGCGGCGGCGTGATCAACATCTGCCGCTACGCCCAGCGCCTGACCGGTGTCGCCAAGCTGCACGCGGTCATCGGCGGGTTCCACCTGACCGGGCCGCTGTTCGAGCCGATCATCGACGACACCGTCCGGTCACTCCGGCAGCTCGCCCCCGACGTGATCGTCCCCGCCCTCTGCACCGGCTGAAAAGCCACCCATAAGATCGCCCGTCGCCTGCCCGGCGCGTTCATCCAGAACAGCGTCGGCACCGCCTTCGATCTCCCCGGCACAGCCGCCGCCCTTCTCCCCGGCACAGCCGCCGCGTAAAGACGGCGGCAGCACAGCCGCGCTGCGGGTGTGACGCCGCGTACCCGGATGCTTCGCCGCCTCTCGCCGGTGCGCCCGCGACCATCGTCCTGGCCGCGCCCGGCCCGCCACCTGGAAGACGCTGGCCATGGTCCCTCCGTCGCAGCGCAGAAACACGGTATGGAACGGGGCCGGTGGCCAGGATCGTGTGGGCCCAGGCGGTCAGAAGCCCGTGCCATCTGCGGCCACGCCGACCCGCCGCAGGATCGATCCCGCCGTCCTTCGAGGATCTTCCAGGCGGCGGGAGGCGCGAGCTTGCAGCCCAGACCGGCCAGTTCGCCGAGGATGCGCCGGCAGCCCCAGGCCGCGCCGTCGCCGCCATTTCCAGCGCCCTATCGCGGACGATTCGCCGGACACGCAAGCGCCCTGGACGACGGTGCCGGCGCCACCATCGCCGCGTCGGCCGGGATCTCGGTGCAAAACGTCGAGCTCGTGTTCGGCACCAAGCGGGAACTGCTCAAAACCGTGGTGGACATCGCCACTGCCGGTGACGTCGAGCCGATCCCGATGAGCTAGCAGGACCGGGTCGGTGAGCCCATTCCACCAGCCAGTGTCGGGGATTTCCTGCCGATCATCGCGGCTGCATGGGTCCGGGCGATCTCCGGCGGACCGCCTGCGTCCTCCCCGTGGCCTACCAGGCCGCCGCCGGCGAACAGATCGCGGCGCTGGCACGCCAGTTCGAGCAGCAACGCTAACGGGGCCCGCGGAATCGTCGACACGCTCGCGCAATGCGCCAGCTTGCGGGCAGACATCAGCTGCGCTACTGCAGCCGGCATCATGTAGCTGCTGATGGATCCCCTTGTGTACCAGCGGCCGACCACCGATCGCGGCTGGACCGCCGTCGACTACCAGCACTGGTTCGCCCAAAGCCCCGCGCGGCCGCTGCTGGACGACCCGGGAGCGTGGCGAGATCATGACGGGAACTCACGCACCTCGGCTACCGGGCGTCTTTGCCCACCCCTGCAGCGACATCCCGCGCACAAAATCCGTGCACAAGTCAGGCTCCTGATCTGGCTCGACGGTGACGGGATTAACTTTGTGCCAGCGTCAGGATGTCAACCTAACCGCTCGCGCTCCACAGAGTCGGCATACGGTTACTTCATGTCCCAACCGCGCACAGGCGTGACCGTGTCCGCCCCGATCGCACGTTCGCTCGCGCTGTTGCTCAGCAGCCGGGTGCGTTTTGACGGCGGTGATATCGGACGGACGCTGACAATGGAAGACGGCAAACAGTTCAGCGTCTTCAGGCATGCCAGGGTGAAGGCCCCCGCGCCGGCCGCGGTGTCATCGTTCACTTCACGCCAGCGCACATGAGCGTGCGCCAGAACATTCGTTTCTCGCTGCTTCCAATGGTCCCGCTGCTCGGGATGCGCGGTTTCCGCGAGAAGTACTGGTGCGTGAACCGGCAAACCGGCGAGTGCCAGGCATTTACGCCTGGCAGACGACCGCAGACGCGCATGCCTAGCATAGTCGGTCGCGCTTCGCTTCATGACGAGCCGCTCCCTCCCAGGTCCGTCTCCCATCAGATCCTCGATCAGTCCCCGGATGAAACTGGGCATTTCGTTAGCAACCGTCAGGGTCTCCGCACTCCGCAGCTGCGAGGCACACACGAGCGACGGTGACGTATCCGAACGCGTGTATCTGCAGGGCGGCAGTCTACGTCCCGAGCCGTGGTCAGAAGTTGATCACACTGCCGCCCGCGATCGGGTCGTGGAGCAGGTGCGCGCCGAGCCCCAGCCAGAACTGCAGCGCGCCCGGGTCGGCCACGCTGAGCAGCCGTCCGGCCAGCACCAGGCCACGGAATCCCAAGCTGGCGGTATGTCGGCTCGGCCGCGCCGTTGGTCCAGCGAAGTACCTGCGAGTGCACGCCTCTCGCACCACGAGCTCGGCGTCGAATCCGCCCCCTGATGAGCAATGGACCTGGCAGCCGCCGTACGCGTTCCTCCTGCGTTTCCGCTCCGGCAGCTCAGTTGAGGTGCCCGTCCACCCAGTCGATCGCGATCAGCTGCTGCAACGCGATCCGCTGCGCCTGCAGAAGGGGGCGACGAATCTGCACCGGTACCAGGCGACCTTCTGGTGGGCCGCTATCTGGTGGCCGTCGCGGCCGTCACGGTGGATGAGCTGCGTGGGCTCCGTCGATAGCCGCGCTAGGCCGTCGCCCAGGCCAAGTGCTGCGGTCATCCTGGTCTCGTTCGAGGCAACCGCGATAGCGGCGCCGGCCTCGCTCAGCTCGGGAGCCTGCTCGAGGACGTCTACGGCGCCGCCACGGCGCCGCAAAAACAGCGCCAGCGTGAGTCCGCCGACCCCCGCTCCGATGATCACGATCCGGGCGTCCTTCGAGGCCATCACGCCTCCTTCCAAGTCAGCGGAAACAGGTGGGGTGCCTGGCTCACCAGTGCCGCCAGTGAGCGCACGGCCGCCGTATCTCCGCGGCGCCGCGCCCACCGTGTCCTGCATGCTGCCCGGGCGGTGCGTAGCCCGCGCTGAGGTAGACCAGGACGGCGAGGACCCGCCGGTGGTCGTGCGGTGAGGGTGGCATCCGCAGGCTCACGTAGCTGTTCTCGACGTGCTTTTCGATCGTGTGCTCGCTCACGAACAGCTGACGGGCGATCGCGTTATTGGAGCAGCCCCTTGGCCATCAGCGCGAGCACCGTGCTCGCGTGGAGACAGAGCAGGATGCCTGCCTCCGGCGAGCCGCTGCGCTGCTGGCCGGCACGAACCTGCACTATGAGCGGTCGGTGCCCGCCAGCGACTGCCGTGACCTGCTCGCCGTGCCCGCGTCCGCCCGGGCCGTCGTCGATGCGGACCGGTTCGGGCAGCTGACCGTCTATGACACCCGCCGCGTCATCTACGGCACCGAGCGCCGGGCGATCTTGACCCATTCCCCCGAGCTCCACGCCCATCAGGCCCGCGGCTTCGACGGCACCAAGCTGGCCAAGGCCACCAGGCAGCTCGACGAGCTGGCCGCCAGCTTGGCCCACGGCAAGACCCGGCCAGCCCGCGGCAAGGTCGAGGCCGAGATCGGCAAGATCACCCATGACGCCTGGGTGCGCCCGGTCATCACCTCGCAGCTATCCGGCGACAAGCCCAAGGACCTCCGCCTGGCCTGGAGCATCAGCCAGGACGTCGCTGTTGACCTGGCGTAGTTGCGATCAGCGTCTCGTACGCGGCGGGGTCCGCCCGCTGGGCGCAGGTCAGGCCCGGGTCGGTCTTCCGCCTGCCGGCCTGGTTCTGGAACAGCGTCAGGTCCCTGGCCTGGTCGCGGTGCACCCGGATGATACGGGCCACGGTGGCCTCGTCCAGCCGATAGGGCCGGACTCGAGCGGGCTCGAGCAGCTCCAGCTGGCGCCGAGTCGCCTCGACGCCCTCACGGATACGACCCGTGAACCAGCCGAGCTTGCTGACCGGGTACCAGTCCTGCTCACGCCCGGGCTCTTTGCTCATCCGCCGAGCCTAGCTACAGCACGGTCCTGCGACCCGCTCCTTATCGCCAGTGGCCGTCCGCCCGTTCCCGATGGCCGCGGGGATCCTGGCAGCGTCGTTAACACGTAGGCGAACATGTCGCTGCCGTGCCTGTCTTCGCTGACCATTGGGCGGTGTTCGTCTTGCGACGGCTTCCAGCCGGTCATGCCGTATTCCAGATAGCGACGGTCAGCGGTGTTCAGCGCCTGGCCGTCCGTCAGCTCCTCCTGAAGGGTGCGGGTGGCCTCGCGCCAGTTGTTCAGCAGCCCGGACCACGCCCGGAAGATGCCGGCTGCCTCGCACTGGCTCATCCCGTCTGCGAACATGTCGGGCGCGTAGCAGCCGAAGCAGCCGGGGACACCTTCGACGGCCTTCTCGTAGCGGGTGAGCGCGGCTAGTTCCCCGCGCGTGAACGGGTCAGTCTCGAACTCGCAGAGGTCGAACCAGGCCTGCTCGAACTTGGTGGTCATTACAGCCATCGGGCGAATCTCCTTTACTGTCGTGCTGTCTCGCGAACCCCGGCCTGCCGCCGGGGCTCGCAGCGCGATCGAGGCCGACAACTGACCCGGATCTTGCTCGCTCCATGGCGGCTGCTGGCTCATCACTGCCCTCCCCGCGCGGGCCGTCGTAGGCCGACCTGGTGCCGCTACAGGAGACGCGGCAGATCAGACGCGGGTGTACACCGCGCGCGGAGGCATTCTCCGTGCCCGGGCCGTTTCCCGAGGCTGCTCGCCGAGCAGCCCGGACGTGCATCGCGTCCGGGACCTGACGAGGCCTGCTGGCCGGTCATACCGCCGGGGCGCCCTGACTCCGCGGGTTAACACCGGGATCATGGCGGAGCGCGCGGGGACGCCACCGGTTAACACGGTCCGTTCGGCGTCCCCGCGCGCCGCCCAGCTTAGGCTCACAGAACGGCGGCCGCCCGGCGTTCGCCCTCCGCTCACGGCCGATCTCGGCCCATGCCGGGATCGCCTCCAGGCCGGCCCCGGCCAGGCGGCACAACTGCGCGGCCTGACGCGCGATCGGCTCGTCAAGGTCCCCCTCGGTCTCCCCCTCAAGGATCCGGGATGCCGGTAACTATGGACCCGCCAGCACCGCTACGGCGTCCCGTTTCCTGAACGGCCCTGGTGTGCGCGGTGGCACGGGGGTGGTCGTTAGCGTGGCCGGAACGGGTTGCCGGTGTAGCCGGGCCGTTGGCTGATCTCGCCGCGCTGGTATCGGGGTGTCGGTAAGGAACGAACCACCAGCCGCGCCAGCGTGTCCACTTTGCTGAACATCGCTGGCCGGGCACGCTTCATGCGTGACGATCGCGGAACGGATGGCCGCGCGGCATCGGCAACGGCGGGTGCCGCTGCGAGTGTCGCCGGCGGCGTCGCGCCTGGAACAAGCCGAACGGGCACGTAGCTGGCGCTGGCTTCGGCACGCGCCGAAGGAATCTCGATCCCGCACGCTGGCGAGTGCGGCGGGGCTCTCACCAGCGCGGGTACACCAGATCACTGCCGCGGCGGACATGGACGGGATCAGGCGGCTGCCTCCGGCAGCAGGCCGAGCTGCCCGGCGACAGCCATGTTGTCCCAGTACTGGTGCTGCACGGCTGCCTTCCCGTCGCGGACTTGCACCAGCTCCATGCCTTTGAGCTCGATCCGCCTGCCGGTCGGGGGCAGCTCAGTGCCGTCCGGCATGACGAGCGGGCCCGTGTGCGTACCGGCAACGGTCCACTCGGCCGCAATGGTGTCGCCCTGTTCGACGCACACATCTACGGTCATGGTGCGGTCCGGGAAGGCGGCTTTGTCGCGGCTCAAGGCTTCGTGGATGGCGGCACGGCCCGCGAAGGTGCCGTCAGGCGTCACCCGCGTCGCATCCTCGGTGTAGAGATTGACGAGGCCCTCCACGTCTCCAGCGTTGTAGAACCCGATGCCCTGTTCGTAGGCATCTCTGATGCTGCTCATGGTAAATCCCCTCCGTCTCTTTGGCGGGCCGACCACCCAGCCAGCCAGCCAGGCGATCGCCCGCCCTGGTCCGTCCATCCTGCGGGTGTGTCCGTCCGCATGAAGAAGGCGACACCCGCTGCCTTCGAAGCCTCCTTGCAGTCCCGTCCTCACGTTGGCGATCACCCATACACCCGCTGGATCACCGGGAACGCCTCCTCCATCGTGGTGATGGGGAACACCTCCATCTCAATCCATGGCGAGTACCGGAGGGTGAGCTCGTAGGACCGCTCCGTGTCCCCCTGTGACACGTCTTCAATCATGAACCCGCCCGTGCCGTCGAGGCGTTCGTAATGGGCGAGCACGCCAGGACCTGTCCCGAGTTCAGCGAACTTCTTTGTCAGATGCCGCAGGTCCTCTTCACCGAGGTTCTGACAGTAGCGGTACGCGGTCATGTACAGACGCTTCATGACGCGCCTCCTTTCCTCCTATGCCCGCCCCCTTTCGGCACGGGCCGTGTTTGTCCTCCCGTTATCCGGGAAGCGCTTCGTGGCTGATAACGGATCCTGCTTTTAGTGCACCGCCGCCTGCAGCGCTGAGATAGGGGCCAAGGTCGATCGCCGGTGGCCCCTTAGTCACGTCGGTAATCGCTGAGGAAGAGGCGAAGGCCTGCCATCAGTGGGCCGATGGCCACCTCTTTAATCTCCACACCGTCTCCACAGGCTCTGCAGCCGTTCACCACAGGCCGTATCTCGTCTAAATACCTGCCGACAGATATGGAATATCGGCCCAGCATACGGACCGCAACGGACGGTTCTGGAGGATCTCGCGGCTGCTATCCGGGCTGCGCACAGCCAGGTCATCCCGAATTCGATGCTGCTTGCCTCCCCGCGGGGTTACCCGGTGAGGGGTGGGGGGCCTGATCTTCTAAGCCTTGGATATCCCTTAAGGGATGCCCGTTCCCGGCGGAAGTCTCGAACTTTCGGATTAGCAGTGGATCACGCCTCGCCGCATGATCTTTGCGGGCCCTGGGCCACCACACCAGATCTGTCACCGCCGTTCGGTCAACAGCTGGTGACGAAGCCGGATGCGCGGCTGAGTCGAGCAGGCGTCGCCACTAGCTCACCTCCACCTCCCTCTGTGTTTCCTCTGAAGACTCCGGCCTGTGTGCCAGGGCCACCGCCTGCCCGGCGGGTGGGGTAGGACAAGGGGAAGCTGGCTCGTTCGGCCGTAAAAAGCGTCTGGAGACGGCGGGTCAGCCCTCGGCGCGGGCCGGCACCGGCGCGCGCCCCGGGTTTCCTCCTTGATCCCGTACCTGGCGTACAGGCGGCGCAGCGGCCGTGGCGCCCACCAGTTGGCCCGGCCGAGCAGCCGCATGGTGGCCGGCACCAGCAGCACGCGGACGACGGTGGCGTCCACCAGCAGCGCCACGATCATGCCCACGCCCATCAGCTTGATGAACGTGATGCCGGAAGCCGAGAACGCGCCGACCACGATGATCAGCAGCAGCGCCAGGCTGGTGATCAGGCCGCCGGTGCGCTGCAGGCCGCTGGCCACCGAGGCGGTGTTGTCGCCGGTCTGGTCATAGCGCTCGCGGATCCGGGACAGCAGGAACACCTCGTAGTCCATGGACAGGCCGAAGATGATCGCCAGCATCAGGATCGGCATGGTCGGGTCGATCGAGCCGGTCGGGGTGAACCGCAGCAGGCCGGACAGGTGCCCCCACTGGAAGATCCACACCACGACGCCGAACGTCGCCGACAGCGACAGCACGTTCATCACGATCGCCTTCAGCGGCAGCACCACCGAGCCGAAGGCCAGGAAGAGCAGCACGAACGTCGAGACGCCGACCAGCAGCGCCATCCAGGGCAGCGTCGCGCCGAGGCTGGCCAGCTCGTCCACCAGCCCGGCGGTGGTCCCGCCGACCAGCACCGTCGCGCCCGGCGGCGGCGTGGTGTCGCGGATCTGGGTGACGATGTGCCGGGCCGCCGACGACACCGTGGCGGGGGTGTAGCCGATGTCGACCCGGACCGCGCTGGCCCCGTTCCCTGTGAGGTGAGCCCCGGTGGCCTGCGCGCCGGTGACACCGGGGATGGCCTCGATGCGGTGCAGGTAGGCGTCGAGCGCTGCCACGGCCCCCGAGGTGCGCGGCAGCGTGACGAGCGCCTCGATCGGGGCGGTCGAGTTGACCGGGAAGTCACTGGCCAGCGTCTGCGACACCTGCCGGACCGTCGAGGCGGCCGGCAGCGTCCTGGCGTCCGTGCCACCCCAGGAGATACGCAGGAACGGCGCGGCGAGGGCCAGCAGCCCGATCACGATCACCGTGGCGTAGACGGCCGGCCTGCGCATGACGCTGTGCGCCAGCCGGTACCAGCCCCCGCTGGTCTCGTCCCTGACCGGTCGCTGCACCGAGCGGCGGATGCGCAGGGCGTTGACCCGGTGGCCGAGGACGGCGAGCAACGCGGGCAGCACGGTCAGCGCGGCCAGCATGTCCACCGCGACGGTGGCCACCCCGCCGTAGCCCATCGAGCGCAGGAAGTCCTCGGGGAACAGCATCAGGCTGGTCAGCGCGACCGCGACCGTGACGCCCGAGACCGCGACGGTCCGCCCCGCGGTGGCCACCGTCCGGGCGACCGCCTGCTCGACGGTGGGCTGGCGGTGCAGTTCCTCGCGGAACCTGGTGACCATGAACAGCCCGTAGTCGATACCCAGGCCCAGGCCCAGGATCGTGGTGATGTTCACCGAGTAGATGGACACCGTGGTGGCCATGGTGAGCAGCCGCAGCACGGTGAACGAGCCGAGGATGGCGATGCCGCCGATCGCCACCGGCAGCGAGGCCGCGGCCAGGCTGCCGAAGATCACCAGCAGCAGGATCAGCAAGACCGGCATCGAGAACCCCTCGGCCTTGGCGATGTCGGCGGTGACCTCGTTATTGATCGCGACCTCCATCGGCACCGTCCCGCCGACCCGGGCGGTGACGCCGCTGGCGGCCAGGCTGGCCGGGGATAGTTCGGTCTTGATGGCCTCGTAGGTCTTGTGCCTGGCGGCGTCGTCGGCCCCGGCCAGCTGGAGCACCGCGTAGGTGGCGTGCCGGTCGGCGCTGACCAGGCGGGGCGATCCGGTCGACCAGTAGGTGGTCACCCGGACCACGTCGGCGCGCGGCAGGCCGCTCAGCGCGGCGGTGACCGCCTGCCGGTAGCCGGGGTCGCCGACGGTCATGCTGGCGCTGCGGTACAGCACGACGACATCGGCGTCGTTCCGGCCGAATACCTGGTCGGCCTGGTTGGCTTCGCGCTGGCTCTGGCTGGCTGGGGGGGTGAAGTTGTCCCCGGAAGAAAGCTTGCCGAAGACGCCGGTCCCCCAGACCGCGGCGAACGCCACGAGCACCAGCGTGAGGCCAAGAGCTAGCCGGCGCCTTCGGTACAAGGCCCGTCCCCATGCCTCGAACATCTCGCCTCCCGTATTGAGATGCTTCTGTTGATTATTAAAGTAAACGATGTAAACTGATTACGGTGATAACTTCGCATATGACGTTCACTCTTGTCAAGGGAGCTAGCATCAGGGCTACGCTCGGCGACCGGCGGTCGCGACGTGGCTCTGGCCATCCGCTGGCGCCAGCGGATGGTTTCCCGAAGGTAAGACTTGGTCCAGGAGGCAGCTGTGACACAGGCGGTGGAGGCCGGGCCCCAGAACGCCGAGGCAGAGCCGGGCGCGGTTCCCCCGCTGAGCCGGCGCGACCGGCTGCGCGCGGCGACCATCGAGGAGATCATCGCCACGGCGCGGCGGTTGCTGGTCGACAGCGGACCGGAAGCGGTCTCGCTGCGGGCTATCGCCCGGGAGATGGGCATGACAGCGCCCGGCCTCTACCGCTACTTCGGTAGCCACGAGGAGCTGATCCGGCACGTCATCGCCGGCATCTTCACCGAGCTGGCCGCCGATATCCACCAGGCCATCGAGGCCGCCGCCGGGCCTGCGCATCCGACGCCGGACCCCACGCCAGAGCAGATAGCCGCCAAGATGACCGTCAAGATGGTCGCGGCCTGCCGCGAGTTCCGCCGCTGGGCGCTGAACCATAAGGCCGAGTTCGGCCTGCTGTTCGGCGTGCCGCTGCCCGGCCTGAACGACGGGCGGTACGACATCGCCGACGAATGCGCCCTGACCTTCGCCGGCGCCTTCTTCGCGCTATTCCTCGAGCTGTGGCGGGCGGCCCCGTTCCCGGTTCCGGCCCCAGGGCAGATCGACCCCGGGCTACGCGACCAGCTCAGCCGCTATCGCGACGCCCTAGGCACCGACATCCCGGTCGGCGCGGTGCTCACGTTCCTGCGCTGCTGGACGGTGTTGTACGGGGCGGTGGCGTTGGAGGTGTTCGGCCACATAAGGTTCGCGCTCGAGGACGCGGCGCCCATGTTCGAGCTGACGCTCGGCGACCTGGCCGCGCTGGTCGGCCTGCGTTACCCGCCGCCGGCCCAGGCGGCTCCGGAGCTGCCGCTCTAGGCGTCCCGGGAGCCGCCGCCCTCGGCGTCCCGGAAGCCGCCGCCCTCGGCGGCCCGGGACCTGCGCAGCGCGATCAGGGCGGAGCCGAACGCGGCCGCCGCCAGCAGTTCTATGTGCGCGCGGCGTGGCTTCTCGCGCTGGATGCGGCTGTGGAAATGGTCGACGGCCGCCGGGAACGGCGACCAGCCGAACCACAGGTTGGCTGGCTTGTCGAGGTCGGGCAGAGCGGCCCCGGTCATGCCGGCCAGCACGGCGAGCCGGCGATCGGACGGCGACGCCGCGGCGATCGCGCCCATCGTGGCCAGGCTGATCAGGCCGTCGGGTACCGCTACCCGGAGGAACCGGCGCTGGCTGCCCCAGTCTCCCCAGTGCGGCATGGCGTCGAGCGCGAAGTGCGAGGCCACGCCTAGCGCGAAGGCCGGCAGCGGGCGGCGGGCCAGCGCGCCGATCAGCGCTCCGGACAAGACATGGTTCGTCAGCAGCACTCGCCCCCGCCTTCCCTCGTCGCCGCTGCACCCACCGTACCGGCCGGAAACTGCGGGGCGGCGCGCCGGGTACTGCTGGTAGCGTTTTCGTAGCGGGCTGGCAAGCAACGAAATCCGAACGAGGACTGACGCGTACCCATGCTGGACAGGCGAGAAATCAGGGAGCACCCGGACGCGGTGAAGGATGCCGTCCGGGCCAAGGGCATCGACCTGGACGTGGACGAGATACTCCACCTCGATGCGGCCAGCCGCAAGCTGCAGCATGAACTGAACCAGGCCCAGGCGCGCAGGAAGAGCTCGTCGAAGGAGTTCGCCCAGGCCGACGAGGCGCGCCGGGCCGAGCTGCGGGCCGAGCACGCCGAGCTGGAGACGCACCTGCGGGCACTGCGCGAGCAGCTCGCGGAGACGACGGAGAAGCTGCAGGCGCTGATGCTGCTGACCCCCACGATCCCGTGGGAAGGCGCTCCCGTCGGGCCCGACGAGTCGGCGAACGTGACCATCAGGACTCATCGCACCCCGCCGGAATTCGATTTCCAGCCGCTGGATCACGTCGAGCTGCTGGAAAAGCGCGGCTGGGCCGACTTCACCCGGGCCCGCAAGGTCTCCGGGGAACGGGCCTACGCGCTGATCGGCGACATGGTCCTGCTCGAGCGCGCGGTGCACGCCTACGCTCTCGACCTGCTCAGGGACAAGGACTTCACGCTGGTCAGCGTCCCGTCGCTGGTGCGGGAGGAGGCGCTGACCGGCACCGGCCAGTTCCCGGCGCACCGCGAGGAGACCTACGCGATCACCGCCGACGACCTGTACCTGGCGGGAACGGCCGAGGTCGCCCTGGTCGGCTTCCACAGCGACGAGATCCTGGACCTCAAGCGGCTCCCGGTCCGGTACGCCGGCATCTCGCCGTGCTTCCGCCGGGAAGCCGGCAGCGCCGGCCGGGACGTGCGCGGGCTGCTGCGTGTCCACCAGTTCGAGAAGGTGGAGCAGTTCGTCATCTGCCAGGCAGACGTGGCGGAATCCAACCGCTGGCACGAGCAGCTGCTCGGCACCGCCGAGCAGCTGTTGCAGGGGCTCGGCCTGGCCTACGAAGTAGTGGAATGCTCGACCGGGGACATGGGCGCGGGCAAGTACCGGATGAACGACATCAACACCTGGATGCCGTCCCTGAGCGCGTACCGCGAGACGCACAGCTGCTCCTCGCTGCTCGACTGGCAGGCCCGGCGGGCCAACATCCGCTACCGGGACGCGGACGGCACGGTGCGGTTCGCCTACACCCTGAACAACACCGCGGTCGCCACGCCGCGCATCCTGGCCGCGCTGGTGGAGAACCTCCAGACGAACCAGGCGCAGGTTCGGGTGCCGACCGCGCTGCAGCCCTACCTCGGCGGCCGGGAGCTGCTCTGAACACCGGCCAGGCGTTCTGAACACCCGGCCAGTCGTCGCCCTGAACGGACGGTCGCGGGGGACCTGAAGGGCGAACAGGCGTACGCTGCGAGGCGTGAACCTTGAAGCTGATCGCGTGGCCGACCTGGCGGGCCGCCCGCTAAGCGGGCTGACCAGGCGTGACGTGGCACTTGCCCTGCTCACCGTGCCGCCCGCGGACGCGCTCGAATCGCTGCCCGGCATCAGGCGGGGAATGCTCGCCGCCGGCAACCCGCTGTCCGCGCTGTTCTGGTCATCGGCGGAAGCCATCCTGCACAAGATCGCCGAGGGCGACGCCACGGTGGGAGACGTCAGGACCTGGCTGGAGGCCACCGGGACCGAGCCGAACGGCATCATCGGCCTGCACGTGTGGGATGAGCAGTCCGAGCGCAGCCAGCTCGCCGCGGAGATGCACACCAGGCTGATCAGCCACCTCGAGGAGCGGCTGGCCGCCGGCGAGATCGATCCCGACCTGCTGGCGGCGGCCGACCCGGCCGCCTGCCAGGCCTACATCGAGCTGCAAGAGCGGTGGATGACCTCGGCGCTGCCCGACGGCCGGGTCCCGATGGACGTGCTGCTCGACGAGAAGGACGAGGAGTTCCTGGCCGAGTGGGATGCCGCCGATGCCGAGGCGCTGGCCGCGACCCGGGCCCTGATCGACCGGGTCGCTGACCGCCCGCTGCCGCGGGAGGACCTGCGCCGGGTCTGCGCCCGGCTGCGCGCCGGGATCGCGCGGCCCGGCTGGCCGGGCAAGCTGCTGATCGAGTGCAGCGGGATGCGCGCGAAAGACCTGCCGGCCGACGACGCCGAGCTGTGGCTCAGGCTAGCCGCCGGCGTAGCCTCCCCGAACGGACCGGACGACTGGGACCGGCCCGGCCTGGACGACGGCGAACCGGGCGAGGCGGAAAGCGAACTGACCGCCATCTGCGCCATCGACCATTTCGACTGGCTGGCGGCGATCACCGCGCTGGTCGAGGGCGGCCCGGGCACGTCCGCGTCGGCCGCCGACCTGGCCGCGTACGTGCGGGACTACGATCCAGAAGACACTGACGACGACTCCGACGACGGCCCGCCCGGCGAGGACGAGAGGACGATTTCTTCCTCTCCGCGGACGACGAATTCGACGAGCTCACCATGGAGGGCCTGTTCCTGCCGGTCACCTCGCTGTGGCAGGTGCTGGGCGCGATCGATGACGACGAGCGGCTGACCCCGCTGGGCTGGTGGGGCCTGCCCGAGGCCATGCTCCGCGTCTGGACCCCGTCCGGCGGCGGGCCCGGCTAGGCAGGGCTAGCCGAACTCGCCGGGTCCTGGATCGTCGGCGGCGAGCCGCTCGTATGCCGGGGCCAGCACGTCGGCTAGGTCCTTCCCCCTGACCTGCACGGGCGGCGGGGGGAACATCCGCAGCAGCAGGTCGGGCGCCGCCGAGCTAGGCGCCGCGGCCAGCGCCCGCAGCCGGGCCGGGCTCAGCCCGGCTGACCAGAACCCGTCCAGGCACTCGGCCAGCGGCGGGGCCGGCACATCCAGAGCGGCCCGCGCGGTCCCGGCCACGCCGCCGGGCCCCGACGCCGCCGCGCGCCGCTGCGCCCTGAACCTGGCGCAGCCCGGTGAGCAGCTCGTCCCGGCCCTTGCCGCGCCAGGCCAGCATGCCGAACGGGTCACGGTCGAACTCTTCGGCCAGCACGTAGCAGACCGCGGCCAGGTGCTTGCACGGCACGCCCCAGTCCGGGCAGCTGCAGTGCATGTCCAGGTCCGCGGCGGATCTCGGGAACAGCGGCGTGCCGCACTCGCTGAACACGTCCTCGATCTCGTGCGGCATCTCGCCGGCGAGCAGCTTGGCCCGGAACAGGGCCTGGCCGGCCAGCTGCTGCATCACCCGGCGCCACTGCGCGGTGGTCAGCGGCAGCACCCCGATGCGGACCTGGTAGGGCCGCGCCCGCGACCCCTGCACCCGGGCGGTGACCTTCCCCTGGGACAGCTCGAAGTCGAGCACCTGCCCGGCCCGGGCGTAGCTGCGGCCGCGGGCCAGCCGACCGCTCATGCCGTACGACTCGAGCACGCCGATGAACCGCCGGGACCACCACTGCTCGCCGATCGCGCCGCGTTTGCTCCTGGCCTTGATCCCGCCGTCCACCCGGATCGGCCGGGCCGGCGGCCAGTCCTGCCAAGACCCGCTCATTGCTCTGTCTCCGCTCGCTTCGCTGGGCCTTTTCCTTCGCTATGCCTGCTCATTCGCTCACCGCATCGGGCGACAAGGTCAGCACGGCCCGCAGGTCGTCGACGGAAAGCTCGGTGAGCCAGCTTTCGCCGGTGCCCACGATCTGCTCGGCCAGCGCCTTCTTCTCCTCGATCATGGCGTCGATCCGCTCCTCCAGGGTGCCGACGCAGACGAACTTCCGCACCTGCACGTTCCGGTGCTGGCCGATGCGGAATGCCCGGTCGGTCGCCTGGTCTTCCACGGCCGGGTTCCACCACCGGTCGACGTGGATCACGTGGCTGGCCGCGGTCAGGTTGAGACCGGTGCCCCCGGCCTTCAGCGACAGCAGGAACAGCGCGGGCTCCTCCAGCGACGCGAACTGAGCGACCATCGCGTCCCGCTGCTTCTTGGTCGTGCCGCCGTACAGGAAGAGCACCGGGCAGCCCAGCCGGGCGGCCAGGTGCGGCTGCAGCATCCGGCCGAACTCGGCGTACTGGGTGAAGCACAGCGCCTTGTCGCCCTCGGCCACGATCTCGTCGCAGATCTCCTCGAGCCGGGCCAGCTTGCCGGAGCGGCCCGCCAGCCGGGAGCCGTCGCCGAGCAGGTGCGCGGGATGGTTGCACACCTGCTTGAGCTTGGCCATGGTAGCCAGGACCAGGCCGCGGCGGCTGATGTCGTCGGTTGCGTCCTCGATGCGGCTGAGCATGTCGGTGACCGTGGCCGCGTACAGGCTCGCCTGCTCCGGGGTGAGGTTACAGAAGACCTTCATCTCCTGCTTGTCCGGCAGGTCGGAGATGATCGTCTTGTCGGTCTTCAGGCGGCGGAGCACGAACGGCTGGGTGATGTGCTTCAGCGCCCGCGTGGCCTCCTCCGAGCCGTGCCGCTCGATCGGGATCGCGTACTTCTCCCGGAACTTTTCGGCCGGCCCGAGCAGGCCGGGGTTGGTGAACTCCATGATCGACCACAGCTCCGACAGGCGGTTCTCCACCGGGGTTCCGGTCAGCGCGATCCTGGCCGAGGCGGGCAGCCCGCGAACGGCCCGGGCCTGCTTGGTGACGTGGTTCTTGATGTTCTGCGCCTCGTCGCAGACCACCCGGGCCCAGGTCAGCTGGCTGAGCGCGGCCTGGTCCCTGGTGGCGACGCCGTACGTGGTGATGACCAGGTCCGCGTCGGCCAGGGCCGAGGCGAGCGACTCGCCGTCCAGCCGGTCGGCGCCGTGGTGCACGTGCACCCGCAGGTCCGGGGTGAACCGCGCGGCCTCGCGCTGCCAGTTGCCGACCAGCGACATCGGGCACACCAGCAAGGTGCGGCCCGGCTGGGCGGAGATCGAGCGACAGCAGCTGGATCGTCTTGCCCAGGCCCATGTCGTCGGCCAGGACGCCGCCGAGGCCGAGCTCGCCGAGGAAGGACAGCCAGGAAAGCCCGCGTTCCTGGTAGGGGCGCAACAGCCCGGAGAAGCCCGCGGGCGTCGTGGTGGGCCGCAGCCGCCGGTCGGCCTGGCCGGAGAGCAGGTCGCCCAGCCAGCCGTCGGCGTCCACGCCGACCAGGGGGACGTCGGAGTCCGGGCCCCGCAGCCCGGCCGCCAGCGCGTCGGCCGCGGTCATCGTCCCGGCCTGGTTGCGCTCGAGGAACTTCAGCGCCGCCTTCAGGTGCGCGTCGTCCAGCTCGACCCACTGGCCGCGCAGCCGGACCAGCGGGACCTTCAGCCGGGCCAGCTCGGCCAGCTCGGCCGGGTCCAGCGCCTCGTCGCCTACGGCCAGGTCGTACCGGAAGTTCACCAGGTCGCCCAGACCGAACTTCGGCCCGGTGACCGACGTGCCGCCCGAAGGGCTCTGCGACCGGGTGGTCAGCTTCAGCCCGAGGCGGGCCTTGCGCACCCAGTCGGGCAGCAGCACGCCGAACCCGGCGCCGGCCAGCAACGGCCCGGTCTCCTTCAGGAACCGGAACGCGCCCGACGTGTCCAGCTCCAGCTGGGCCGGGGCGGCCTCGCGCAGCGCGTCCTCGATCTCGCCGAAGAGCCGGGCGGCGGCGCCGAGCCCGGCCAGCAGCTCCTCCACTGGGTCGCCGCCGGTCGAGGCCCCGGCTCCGTCCGAAAATGCCGAACGCCGCCCCGTGCCCGGCCCAGACGTCGGCGGCCGGGATCATCAGGCTGGGGTCGTCGGCGGCCTGCAGCGCGAACTCGACCCGCCAGGGGTCGGCATCCGGACTCGGCAGGCTCGGCGAGCCGGAAGCAGGTACGGACCGGGCCCGCGGGTATCTGGGCGCCGTCCCGCCACGCGTCAAGTTCCGCGGCCAGCTCGGCCAGCTCGCCGCCTCGTCCTGCGGCGTCGCCACCTCGAGGCGGGCATCGGTCGTGGTCAGGGCCAGCACGAATCGTTCGGCCACCGGCAGGCGCGCCGGGGTCCGGCCCCGCCTCGGGGGCAGCAGCGAGACAGGCAGCCGGGCCCGCGCGGCGGCGTCGGCCAGCGCGTCGAGGGCGCCGCCCAGCAACGGCCCAGGGAGCTCCTCGCCGGCCGCCCGGCAGGACGGGGGCATCGCCGCCGCCAGGTCATGGGCCCGCTGCGCGTCGGCGCCGCCGAGGACGGGGCGCCACCTGGCGGCGTACGTCTCGCCCTCGTCGGCGAGCACGGGCAGCACCCGGCCGCGCGCGGCCAGGTCGGCGGCGAAGCGCGCCACCGCGGCCAGGTAGGGCAGCGACCCGCCCGTGGTAGCCGCGGCGTCGTCCGCTGGCCAGATCCGCCGAACTCCGACGCGGCGAGCACTGCCAGCGCGGCCGCGGGCCCGAAGGCAAGCACCGGCACCCGCCAGCTGGCCAGCGACACCCGCCCGCGCCTGGCCGGACCAGCGGGCTCCAAGGGCTCGGGACGCAGGAGTTCCGGCGAGGCCAGCGGTCCGCCGCCGAGCGAGGGCAGCTGCAGGGTCAGCTCGTCGTGGACGGCCTTGCGGGCCGCGTCGCCGACCGCATGCCGCGGCCCGGACCCGCGGCCAGCATGTCGGCCAGTTCGGCGGCCTGGCACGCGAACGGATGCGGCCGCGGCAACCGGACATCGTGCGGCGCGAACCCGGACACGGACGGGGCAACGGGCGGCAGGTCCGGGTCCTCGGCCCACAGGCAGAGCGCGCCGTGCGCCCAGATCCCGTGAATTACCCGCATGCCAAACTCCTGAGCGATGAAACCCTATCCAGCACGCTAACAGCGGCCTGGCGGGCGCACACCGCGAAACGCCGACGGCGCCTGCCGACAGGGGCCTACTTGGGTGCTTCGGCGCTGGAGGGCTTGTTCTGGGCCGGACCGGACGG
>CAWJGE010000023.1:0-248489 GCA_963842265.1 uncultured Actinomycetota bacterium | reverse complement strand
CCTGCGGCGGGCCACCACGACGGTGACCAAGACCGCACAGCGGGACGACGCAGCGCCCGACACGGAAGACCAGCCCGTGTAAGGGCCTCGCCAGCCCCGGGGGGCTCAGGGCCGGGCACGGCCCTAGGCTCCTCCGGCTTTTGGTCGACCCGCCTGACGGGCGAGGCTTTCGGGCCCATGGAATCCGACGATCGGGTGTCGGCCGATCTCCATGGCATGGCCGCAGCGATGTGGGCCTCGTCGCCACCTCCGCCGATCTGGCCCGGCCCCGCGTCAGGGCACTCTCGCCGTAGAGTGTCGACCGTGACGCACTCGATGACGGTGTCGCCGTCGGGGTGCCGTGTCCGGAACGGAGAAGAGAGACGGCGGTGACTCAGCGCCTAGAGGGAGCGACCATTCGCTGCGACGCCACGCTGTCCACGATCGGCACATCGACTGTGTTGCGGTTGCCTGAGACGGCGAGCAAGAACATGCCCTCGCGCGGGCAGGTGGCCGTCCACGGAACGATCAATGGCGTCGAGTTCCAGACGGTGCTCGAACCAGACGGAAATTCTGGCCACTGGATGAGGGCCGATGACACGCTGCAACACGCTGCTGACATCAGCGCGGGTGACACTGCGACACTCGACATCGAGGTGACCAGGGATTGGCCAGAGCCGAACGTGCCCCGGGATCTTGCGACAGCTCTGGCAGCTGCCCCGCAGAAGATCCGGGACCTGTGGAACGAGATCACCCCGATGGCGCGCTGGGAATGGGTGCGCTGGGTCAACGCCACGAAGAACCCTGACACGCGCAGACGACGGGTCGACGTGAGCATCTCGAAGATGAACAGCGGGAAGAGACGGCCCTGCTGTTTCAACCTCTCCGCATGCACCGACCCGGACCTGTCGAAGAACGGCAGGCTCCTCGAGCCAGGGGACGACCGCCCCTGATCGGCGATCCGACGAGCAGAGTCAGGGACGCTGCACGCGGCCGATCACCGTCTCCGCCTCACCACCACAACTGCGGTGTAACCAACGACGCAACCCAGGCCGTGATGGCCGGGACCAGGTGACCTTCGGCTCTGGCCCTTCCGGCTCAGCGCTCGTTGGCTGAAGCCATGACAGCCATGGCCGGCGAGTTCGTGCGGCAGGGCCAGCCGGTGATCGAGCGCGCGAGCCCGTCGGATCGAGCGTTCCTGGCGATGGACTCCGGGGAGGTGCCTGAGCAGTTCGGCGTCATCCTGATGCTCGATAAGGGCGGCGAACTCGACCTGGAACGTGCCCGCCGGCTCCTTGCCGAGCGCGTCCCGGCTGCGCCGCGGCTGCGCCAGCAGCTGGTCAAGGTGCCGCTCGGCTGCGGCGGCCCGATCTGGGTCGACGAGCCGGGATTCGATATCCGCCGCCACGTCCGCGCAGTGGCCTGCCACGAGCCGGGCGACGAACCCGCGCTGCTGAACACCGCCCTGTCCGTGGTCATGAGCCCGCTGCCGCGGACCGCGCCGTTGTGGTCGGCGGTGCTGGTCACCGGTCCTGCAGGGAACACCCTCGCCCTGGTGATCGTGCTGCACCATGCGCTCGCCGACGGGGTCGGCGGGCTCGCGGTGCTGGCCCAGCTGATCGATGGACCATCGCACGCGCCCGAGGTGTGCTCCCCCCGCCCGGCACCCGCCCCAGGCGGCCTCGCGCGCGACGCGTTCGCGGCGAAGGTGGGGGCGCTGCGCCACGCCCCGCAGTCCTGGCGTCTGCTGCGCGTGTCCATGGGCGCCGGAGGAGGTCTCCGGCCGCCACGGGCGGCTCCCAGCTCGCTGAACCAGCCGACCGGACCGCGTCGGCAACTCGCGGTGGTGCGCGCTGACCTCGCCGCCCTACGGGCGGCCGCGCACCGGTACGGCGCGACCACCAACGACGCGGTCCTGGTCGCGGTGGCCGGCGCCCTGCACCAGGTGCTGGTCACCAGGGGGGAACCGCTCGGCACGTTGCTGATGACCGTGCCGGTCTCTGGCCGCCGCCCGGACGGCGAGCCGGCGCTCGGCAACATGGTCAGCCCCATGCTGGTGTCCGTGTCGGCCACCGGTGGGGTGCCGGACCGCCTGCGGCGGGTCACTGCCCAGGTCCGCGCGCACAAGGAGGCCGCGACCGGGCCACCGCCGATCGCCCTCCTGGGGTGGCTGTTCCGTCCCCTGGCGGCGCTCGGCGGCTTCCGCTGGTACATGGACCACCAGCACCGGTTCCACACGCTGGTCTCCCACGTGCGGGGCCCGGCCGAACCGGTCGCCTTCGGGGGATGCCGGATCACCTCGGCCATCCCGGCCGACGTGGGCCCGGGCGGGAACATCCCGGTGTACTTCGAGGTGCTCTCCTACGCGGGCACACTCACCGTGACCGCGATCGCCGACCCCGATCACTTCCCCGAGCTCGACACCCTGACCCATGCCCTGCGCGCCGAACTCGACGTCATTGTCGACCGGTCCCGGCACGGCGCTGCGAAGGATCCGCCGATCATGCAGCACCGTTCACCGGAGCATGCGGGCACCGGCCGTCGACGCAATCGGCGTGACCCCGGGGGGGCTTCGGCGGCGGATGGCCCCAGCGTTCGTCGGCCGCACATCGTTCGAGGGGCGGGAGTGATGTCTGGCGGTGAGCCGGTGACGGAGGTCGCCGATGGCGTGTACTGCGTTGGCGTCGGCCGCGGCGCGCTTGCGTCGAATGTCTACCTGATCCGGTCCGGTGCTTCCTGGGCGCTGGTCGACGCGGCCTGGCCGGGTCGCGGCCAGCTGATCACCGCAGCTGCGGAGTCGGTGTTCGGCGAGGGGACGCGTCCGGCGTCGATGCTCCTGACGCACATTCACCCCGACCACTCCGGCTCCGCCCGCGAGCTGGCCCGGTTCTGGGATCTGCCGGTGTGGGTGCATCCCGGCGAGATGCCGATGGCGGCCGGGACGTACCGCCCGGAGTACGGGAACCCGCTGGACCGCCGGCTGATCGTGCCGCTGATGCGCGTGCTGCCCCGGCGCAGGGTCGACTCGATGATCTCCGAGGCGAGCCTGGCCGGGGTGGCCCGCCCGATGGATCCGGCCGGGCCACCTCCCGGGCTGCCGGACTGGCGATGCGTCGCTGCCCCAGGTCACACGCCGGGACATGTCGCGTTCTTCCGCGCCCGTGACCGGGTGCTCATCGCCGGCGACGCCGTCCTGACCGTCGACCTGAATTCCGTGCGGGCACTGCTGACGGGCAGGCCGGGAGCGTGGGGCCCGCCGCGGTACACGACCTGGAACTGGCCTCTGGCGAAAGAGTCGGTGGCAGCGCTCGCGCGGCTCGAACCGCTCGTGCTCGCCGGCGGTCATGGACGGCCGATGACCGGGGCCGGAACCGCTGCGTGCCTGCATGCACTGGCGGAGACGTTGTGCGGTGGCACCGGTGCCGCAGGCCCTGGCCGTCAGCGCCACCCGGCAGCTCGCACGGCGGACCGGGGACCGCATCGAGCACCAGGCCGATGAGGACGGCGATCGTGCTGGTCCGCCATGGGTCAGATGGGCAGAACCACGGTATGGCCCGAGACGGCTGAACTCACCTCACCTCCTACCGCATCGCCGGCGACCTCTCGGCCAAGGTGCGCGATGGCAGGTGTACGTCCAGCATGCGAGCCACGTCGCCATCGCTGACCAACGCGAGATCACAGAGTTCGAGCAGGAGGCTCGCCGGACAGCGGCGACTCGGTGATCGGCGCGTGGGGCGGGCCCGATGGTCCTCCTGCCGGGTGGCTTTCTCCCCTGGCTGTCTGCTCGGCAGCGCGCTACCACGATAATGAGCGGGTGACGTCGGCGGGCCTTGGGCTCCGAGCCGGGGAAGGAGGCAAATATGGCCACGCAGGAGCGGCTGCTGCTGGATGTCCGGGGGACGTGGAAGCCGTACCGGGTGGCCTATGAGGTCATCAAGGCGCTGCGACCCCTGGACATCGGGTCGGTGGTCGAGGTGATCACCAAGGACGACCAGGGCCTGCTGAACGATCTTGGCATCTGGTGCCGGGCGACCGGCCACGAGCTCCTCGGCACCCAGCTGGGCCAGGGGGAGGCGCGCGTACTCATCCGCAAGGGCGAGCCGGTGCGGAACGACCGGACGATGACGGTGATCATGTCGACCGCGAGCCTCGAGGCCGCCGTGTACCCGCTGGACAAGGCGCTCGCCGGTGCGGTGCTGGGGATGGACGTGAGCGTGGTGTTCGAGGGCGCGGGCGTGCGGCTGCTGCAACGGGGCTACCGGTCACGACTGTCTGGGCTCGTCGGCAGTGTCTTCACCTCGAAGGTGGAGCAGGTGATGAAGAAGGAGATCGGATGGCCGTTGCCCCAGGAGTCGATCCTCATCCTGCAGGACCTGGGGGCGCACTTCTACCTGTGCGGCCCCTCGATGTTCGGGTACGGGGTGCACGAGCAGGACCTCATCATCGGTAAGTACACCCTGGGAGCGGTCATCACCTGGGCCGACCTGCTGGCACGCGCCGACATCCAGATCTACTCGAAAGCGCAATTCGATAAACCCTAGCGGTCAGCGGACGCCGCGATCCCGACCTGGTGATCACGACGGCGCGAGCGCCGAGACCGATGGAGCCGCGATCAGCGGCTCGGTGAGTGGCCGTATGCGGCCGACGAACGGAGACCCTGCCGTCAGTCCTTCAGGTGCTTGTCGAAGAAGGCGGCGATGCGGCGGCGCGCGTCGCGGGCTGACGGCTCGTGATAGCGGGTCCCGGAGATCTTCGCCAGGAAGACCAGCAGCGGCGTCGCGTCCGCCGGGTCAGGGTCGTTGAGGAATCCGTGGCCCGCGCCGGGATACACCTTGACATCATGGTCGACCCCGAGCGCGGTGAGCGCCTTCTCCAGCCGGGGCGCGGCGCTGCGGCCCATCGGCGAGCGGTCCCTGCCGCCGTAGCTGCCCACGATCGGGCACGCACCGGCCAGGGCCTGCTCGGCGCCCTTCGGGCAGCCGCCGTAGTTGACACTCGCGGCCGCGTAGCCATGGCCCGGGGCCAGCGCCACCGCATAGGCCCCGCCCATGCAAAAGCCGATCACGCCGATCTTGCCGGCGCACCGGTCATGGCGCGCCAGCCAGCCCCGCGCGCTGTCGATGTCGTCGAACGTCCGGCCCGCCCCGGCCGCGATCTCGCGCATGATCGTCCACAGGCAGCGCAGCCGGCTTCCCCAGTAGTACAGGTCGGGCGCCGCGGCCAGGTACCCCTCGCCGGCCAGCCAGTCCGCCTGGTTGCGCAGATCATGACTCATCCCGGCGAAGTCGTGCACGACCACCACACCGGGCCACAGGCCCGCAGCCGCGGGAGCGGCCACATACGTCGGCATCTCCCCGTGCGGAGTGCGGATCACCTCAACAGTCATCGCGGCGACCACCGAGCGCATCCGGGCACGATCTGATGCTGCCCGCCGCCCGGCCGGGCGGTCAACTGAAACACCAGGGGCCCGGCGTCCTCGCGTTCCATCAGGGCCGCCTGAGCGGGTGAGCGCCGGCCGACCAGCCACTCGACCATGCGCTCGTCGTAGGCGCCCGTGTGGACGCCCTCCAGGACGGCGGCGAACGCCTCCCGCCTGATCTCAGGCCGGCAGTCGCCCGCCAGCGGCGCGGTCTCCACCGGGCCATCCGGGACGTACTCATGCGGCGCCGTCATCGCGTGCCTCCCGCCGTGCCAGTGGCCGGCTCCGCGGGGGCCAGCTCGTCGAGGATGGCGAGCAGCCGGGGTCAGCCGGGACCTTCGGGGCCGGGGTGAGGGGACGGCGGGTCCTGATGCTCGCAGGCGCTGATCTGCCGCGCGACCTCGCCCAGGCTGCGGGCTGCGAAGCAGGGCGCGCCCTTCGGCACGGCGACGTGGACGTCGTCCACCGTGTGCAGGTCAAAGCGCTCGTACAAGGCGCGGAAGACGCGGGCTGTCAGGTCACCGGGGACGCGCGGGCCAGCCCGGCCGGGGCCTGTCATCAGGGCTGATGCTCTTGTCCGGGCGGGGTGGTGCCGGGCGCGCCGGCCGGGTGAGCGGTGGCGCGGGCGGCTAGGCACGAACCGTGCTCGTTCGGTATAAATGATCTTCCCGGGGCGGGACCGGTACCGGCGGGTCTGCGGGCACCCTGGCCGGCGGCGGTCATGGCTGTCCGGGGGCGGGGGCCTGGGTGCGGGACTGCTGTTCGGCGATCACCTCGGCCAGCCGCTGCTGCAGCAGCCCGCGGGCCGGGTCGTGACCGGGCAGGGCCTTGAGCGCATGCTCGAGCTCGCGCCGGTACCGGGACAGGTCGAATGCGGTCAGGGCGGGCAGGGGACGCGTGGCGCAAGAGCAGCTACAGCGGCGGCAACGGCGACCAGTGCGTCGAAGTCGCCGCCGTCACCAGCCTCCAGCGCGGGCCCGCAGGGCTGTGCGCGGTCCGGGACTCCAAGGACCCTGACGGCCCGGTACTGGCCTTCAGCCCCGGGCAATGGCGGCTGTTCACCCTCGGGGTCAAGGCCGGGCCGCACGGCCTGGCTGTAGGTTCCCGGTGAACCCTTCCGATTCCCGGGCGAGTTTTCCAGCCGGTTTCCAGTTGCTGCGCTGATCAACTTATTCGCTGTTGGGTCGCAGCGAAGCTGGCCGATTCTCAGGAAATGCGCCGGAAAGCTGACCGTTTCTCGATATAACTGGCAATTATCGACGCGGAGTAACCGAAGGGTGCGCGAACTTAGCTATCCGTGATCGACTCGTCTGCAAGAGGCCAGGTTGTTCGACGCATCTCAAGATCAGCTTCTCAGTGGACTTGGCATCACGACAGCTCAGCGAAGATCATCGGACAAGATCACCGAGAACCAACAATTCGCGTAGAGCAGTAGTTTCAGGGCCAGGCCTTCCTGTTGGCGTACGATCTCGGTGAACGCTGCGAGGGCTTCGATGTCGGGTAGTGGTTAAGCACGCACTCGCGGGCCCACTCCCTGCGGTTGGGGTCCCGGCTGGCCGTGATCACTTCGGCGGCTGCCTCAGTGTCGTATTCCGTGCGGCGCGGAGGGACACCGGGGCCGAGCGGGGCCTAGTGTGCACTGACAGCCCTGTGCCGCCCCGATGAAGGGATGCCGCCTCCGTGAGCACCGTCCGCGACGATGCCGTGACCGAGGAGAACAGCGCCAGCCCGCGGCTAGCGCTCCTGCTGGCCGCGGCGATGTTTGTCCTGGTTGTCGACACCTCGCTGATGAACGTGTCGATCTCCGCGGTGATCAAGGATCTGCATACGACGGCGAGCGGCGTCCAGTCCGCGATCGCCCTCGAGGCGCTGGTCTCTGCGGCCTTCATCCTGATCAACTCCAAGATGGGCGACCTCATGGGGCGCAAGCGTGCCTACGTGATCGGCCTGCTCGCCTATGCCGTCGGCGCCTTGGCCATGACCGTTGCGCAGAGCCTGACTGCCATCATCATCTTCTGGGCGATCATCGGCGGGCTCGGCGCGTCCCTGCTCCTGCCGGCCATGCAGTCCCTCATCCACGGCAACTTCACGGGCCCAGCCCAGAAGCGGGCTTACGCGCTCACCGGCGCATCTGCTGCGATCGCCGCCGCCGTCGGGCCGCTCCTCGGCGGGTTCCTCACGACCTACCTGTCCTGGCGTGTCGGCTTCGGGCTCGAGGTGGTCGTCATCCTGGTCATCTTGTCCCAGATCCGCCTCGTCAAGGACGTGCCCTACACAGGGCCGCGCCAGATCGACCTGGTGGGCGCGGTGCTCTCAGTGGCCGGCATGGGCGGCCTCGTCCTCGGCATCCTCGTCTGGCAGGAGGGCGGCGACTATGTCGGCCTGCTCACAGGCATCGGCGCAGTGACCCTGGCCGCGCTCGCCTTCTGGCTCGTCCGCCGCAAGCGGCGCGGCAAGCCCACCCTGTTGGATCCTGACCTGTTCAGGCACCTGAACTTCCGCATCGGCATCTCGCAGCAGACGCTGCAGCAGATCACCCTGGGCGGCGCCATGATCGTCCTGCCGCTCTTCCTGCAGATGACCCTGGAGTACAACGCCATGCAGGCCGGCCTGTCCCTCGCGCCCCTTTCCCTGTCCATGTTCGGTATGGCCATGCTTGCCGGGCGCAAGGCCGGCAAGCGGCGCCCGGCTCACCTCGTCATGGCGGGATTCGGCCTCAGCACCGTCGGCATGGCCGCAATCATTCCCCTGGTGCCGAGAGTGGACTCGGGATGGTACCTGGTGATCCCGCTGGTGATCACCGGCTCGGGTTTGGGCCTGCTGGTGTCCCAGCTCAACAACTTCACCCTCGCACCCATCGCCGAGGAACGCGTCAGTGAAGCGGCCGGGGTGAACTCCGCCGCAGGCTCCTTCGGGCTGTCCTTCGGGCTCGCCATGGCCGGCGGCATCATGCTGTGGGCCCTGGCCTTGAGCTTCACCCACTTGACCGAGACCAGCACCGTGATCCCCCCGGCCCAGCAACAACAGATCTCCGCCGAGCTCGAGCACGACGCGGAGGTCATGAGCAATACACAGCTTCAGCAGCAGATTACTGGCGAGCCGCCGGCCGTCCAGGCTGAGATCCTCGCCATCAACACCCAGGCCCGGAACCGCTCCCTTCAGGTAGCGCTACTCGTTCCCGCCATCGCCTCCCTCCTCGGCCTGGGCAACTCCTTCCGCATGCTTCGCCTCCCGGACATCACTCCCGCGGCAGACACCGAAGGCGTCGCCTTCGGATAAGCGGCATCTCGCGCTCATCGACACCCAGCAGCGGCCAGCACCAGCGGGCATGTCCTACCGGCTGTGTAAAGCAGCATCTCCGGGAAGATGAACGCCGGTTTCGCGTACGGCTGGTGCGCCCGGGCGGTGGCACCACTATGATCCAGATTTCAGTACCACAGCCCGAGCGCGATCACGTTGGCCACTCTGTATCTTTCGGCAAGCGCGAACTCACCGAGGGTGCGGGTCTTCATCGTGCGCATCTTTTAGGTCCTCTTTCGCTGGGTCCTGGTCACTCGCCTGGCGGGAAGTCCGTCGAGGCGGCCAGGTCGGCTTGCGCCTCGAAGCCGGCGATACGGTCCTTGAGCACGCCGACGGTGATCTCCAGGGCCTGCGATCCCAGGATGATGCGCAGCGGGGATGATTCCTGGTCGGCGCTGGCGATGATGGCGGCGGCCATCCGGGCAGGGTCGCCGGGGGCGAGTCCGTTGGCAGGGTCGAGCATCGTCAGGAAGCCATGCGCGGGGGTGCCGTCATACGCGGGCAGCAGCTCTGCTACCTGGGCGCTTCCGTAACGGAATTCGGTCCGGGCGCCGCCGGGCTCGACGATGGTCACGCCGATCCCGAACGGGGCGGCCTCCTGGGCGACGGCCTCGGCGAAGCCCTCGATTCCCCACTTGGTGGCGTGGTACATCGAGTTGCCGGGGAAGGCGACCTGCCCGCCGTAGGTGGAGATCTGGATGATCCGCCCGCCGCCCTGGGCGCGCAGGTGCGGCAGCGAGGCCCGGATGAGCTGGATGGACCCGGTGAGGTTGGTGGCGATGATGTGGCTGACCTGCTCGTCGGACAGTTCCTCGGCCGCGCCGAACAATCCGTAGCCGGCGTTGCTCACCACCACGTCAATGCGCCCGAGAGACTCGAAGCTGCGGTCCACTACGTCGCGGACGGCGGCGGCGTCGGTCACGTCGAGCAGCTCGCGGTGGAATGTGTCCGGGTACTTCTGCACGAGGTCGGCGACGCTGTCGGCCCGGCGGACGGTGCCGACGACGGTGTCGCCGCGGTCGAGCAGCTGGGTGGCCAGCTCGCGGCCGAAGCCGCTGCTGACGCCAGTGATGAGCCAGGTTCTTGAGGTCATGTCGTTTCCTTCCTGGATGCGGGCGCGATCTCGTTGATGGCGGTGAGCGCGTTGAGGGTGCGGGGGTAGCCGATGAATGGCAGCAGGACGGTGATGACGCCGATCAGCAGCTGCCGGTCGTTGCCGACGTTGAGGTTGGCCGCCACGTGCCCCCTGACTTGCGGGTCGCACCCGCCGAGGGACACGAGCATGGCGAAGGTGAGCAGCTCGCGCATCGGCACGTCGATCCCGGTGCGGGCGATGTGGTCGCCGAAGCAGTTGGCGGACAGGAACTCCTGGAAGTACAGCTCGTCACCGGCCGCGGATGCGTACATGCGCTGCACCCGGTCCGCCCCGACGATCTGCTCCTGCACGGCCCGCCCTCTATCGGCGCGGGTGGCGAGCGTGGTGGTGGCCTGTCCGTCGAGCGGCAGCTCGACGCCGCGCTCGGTCAGGATCTCGTTAGTGGCGTGGATGAAGTCGAAGACCTTGCCCATCCCCGCGTAGGGGACGGCCTGGTAGACGATCTCTTTAGCCTCGACCGGGGTGACCCCGTTCGCGAGGGCAGCGCCGAGCATAACACGGTACTCGCTGAGCCCCTGGCAGCTGATGAGCGCCGCTAGCTGCACCATGAGCCGGGTGCGGATGTCCAGTCCGCTCCGGGTAAGCGTCTCATCGAAGGCAAAGTTGTCGAAGACCTCGATCAGCTCAGGATCGGTGACCTTCAGGGTCGAGACATGACTGGGGAACAGCTGGTCGTGGTTCTTCTGCGCGGGTTCGCTGATGGCCATCGCGCTTACTTCTCCTCGGCAGATTGCGGGACAAGGCGGACAGTTACCCGATGCGCGCTTGAACCGACTACAGAGCCGACGATCCGCGGCCCGTAGCGGTCGTACTTGGCGTGGTAAGCGGCGTCGATATCACCCTGGACCTCTCGGGAGGCCTGGGCGAAGGAGACGTCCCGTTCGATGCCACCGGCCCGGATCCGGCCGGCGCCGCTGGCGGTGGCGCGGCGGTACCAGGGGCTGTCCGGCCCGTAGGCCGAGCGGACGTACAAGCCGGCGCCGGCCCGTACCACCCACATCGTCACGTACGGGCGGAGGCTGCCGTCCGGGCGGCGGGAGGCGAGCTGGAGCTCTTCCGCCGCGCCGATGCGCTCGAGCTCATCCGGGGCCCAGGTGGTCGTCTCGTTCGCTCCTGTCATCAGACCGCTCCCGATCCGGACCAGCGACTTGATGGCTCGCCGGTCGTCCATGGCCCGGTAGGCGTCGGCGATGTGGTCCAGGTCGGTCTCGTAGTCGAAGACCCGGCCTGGGTTGATGGCCCCGTCCAGGACGTCGCCGAGCAGATCGGGGATATAGATCCGGGCCGGAGCCGGGCCACCGCGCCAGCCGGTGTTGCGGAAGAAAGTCTCGGCGAACGGCGGCTGGCCGTGCGGGACCCCGACGATGCCCACGGTGGAGCCGGGACGGGCGATGGCAAACGCGGTCGCGATGGACTGGGCGGTGCCGACGCATTCCAGCGCGGCGTCGGCGCCGATGCCGCCGGTGAGCTCCAGCACAGCCTGGGTGGCTTCCTCGCCGCGCGCCTCGATGATGTCGGTGGCGCCGAACTCACGGGTCATCTGCTGCCGGCCGGCGTGGCGGCTGAGTGCGATGATGCGCTCAGCGCCGAGCCGGCTGGCGGCCAGGACGGCGCACAGGCCAACGGCGCCGTCCCCGACCACCGCCACCGTGTCACCCTTCTTCACCCCGGCACTGACCGCCGCGTGATGCCCGGTCGACATCACGTCGGACAGGGCCAGCAGAGACCGCAGCGCCGCATCCGGATGTCCTGATCCGGGCACGGGGACGAGGGTGCCGCCGGCCAGCGGGACGCGCACCGCCTCGCCCTGGCCGCCGTCGATCTGGCCGTTGCCGAAGTTGCCGCCAGCGGGGCAGGAGATGGTCGATCCGTTCAGGCAGTGCGGGCAGGACATGTCGCTGTAAATGAACGGGGCGACCACCAGGTCACCTCGGCGGATTCCTCGCACGTCAGCACCAGCCTGCTCGACGACGCCGATAAACTCGTGCCCAATCGACCCGGTCGCGTGCGGTGACTCGCCCCGGTAGTACCACAGGTCCGACCCGCACACGCAGCCCAGCACCACTCGCACCACGGCGTCGGTCGGCTCCTGGATGACGGGGTCGGGCCGCTCGCCGACCTCGACCGTACCGGGCCCCTTGAATATCGCAGCTCTCATAGCTAATACGGCTCCTTGGCCTTAGATGTCATTACTGGCTCGAATCCAGGCAACCACCGGCTGGCTGGCGCGGGGAGGGCCGGTCGTTCGGGGTACTGGCAGGACCCCCTTCACCGGACGGCCTGAATTTTGCAGAAGCGTTTGCTCGCGGGGCCAGTTCCCGGCCCAGCCGCCATCCGCGTTCCCCGGGGTCAGCAGCGAGGCGGCTAAGCGTCCCTCCGGGACTGCCCGAGGCGAGCGGCCAACAGAGCGCCACTCGCGCAGGTATGCTCAGTCGCCGTCCGGGGCCGGGGCTGCGGCGGCCTGGTCGAGAGTGGCGGCCCAGGAGGCGAGGACCTTGAGGGCGTCGTCGGAGGGAGTGCCGGGCTCGGCGGTGTAGGCGGAGATCCGCAGGCCAGAGTCGGCGGCAAGGTCAAGGGCCTCGAAGGTGAGGGTGAGATCACCGACGACGGGATGGTGGAACCGCTTGACGCCGGTGCGGTGGAAGCGGACGTTGTGCGCAGCCCACCAGGTCCGGAAATTCTCGCTGCGGGTGGACAGCTCGCCGATGAGATTCGACAGCCCCTTGTCGTGCGGGCTGCGCCCGGCCTCGGTGCGCAGCATGGCGACGACATCCTGGGCCTGGCGCTCCCAGTCGAGATAGAACTCGCGGGCGGCAGGATCCAGGAACAGGAACCGGGCGTTGTTGGCCGGCCGCGCGGGGCTGGTGAGGACCGGCGCGAACAGCGCCGCGCCGAGCTGGTTGACGGCCAGGATGTCCAGCCGGGCGTTGCGGACGTAGGCCGGGGTCGTGGCCATCGAGTCGAGGATGCGCCGCACGCTCGGCCGCACCTGCTGCGGGGCCGGACGGCGCGGCGCCCGCGGCGCGGCCGGGGCGGACGCGCGGGCCAGGTCGAACAGGTGGGCGCGCTCGGCCTCATCCAGGTGCAGGGCGCGGGCGATGCCTTCCAGCACGCTGTCGGACGCCCCGTGCGCCCGGCCGCGTTCCAGCCGGGTGTAGTAGTCGATGCTGACCCCGGCCAGGAGCGCGACCTCTTCCCTGCGCAGCCCGGCCACCCGGCGGTTGCCGCCGTAGGCGGGCAGCCCGGCCTGCTCCGGGGTGATCCTGGCCCGGCGGGAGACCAGGAAATCGCGCATCTCGTTCCCGTTATCCATAACCCCAGGTTAAGACTCCGCCGGACAGCCTGGGGGGGCCTGTCAGTACCCGGAACGCCAGGCTCTCCCTCCCCGCGTTAGTCGCTGGTTCGCTGGAAACAGCCGAGTTAAGGAGAGGGTCAGCACGGAGTACCGCCGTCCGGGACGCACCGGCGTCACTGTCAGCAGCCTGTGCCTGGGCGCCATGATGTCCGGCGAATGGGGCACCAGGGACCAGGAGGAAAGCATCAAGATAATCCACCGCGTTCGTCCTGCGCCACCCCGCCATCACCTCCGCCATCATCGGCCCGCGCACCATGAAGCACCTGGAATCCCAGCTCGCCGCAGCCAGCACCGTGCCCAGCGACGACGTGCTCGACTGGATCGACGAGATCGTCCCGCCCGGCATCACCCTCGACCCGGCCGACAACGGCTGGGTCAGCCCCGCCCTTCAGGCATCAGCGCGACGCCGTTGACTGGTCTTATCAGGCTGGGGAGATGACGGAGTAGATCGGGCGGTCAGCTGGGCGAGGTAGGCGGCGGCCCGCCGGTCGACCTCGGGGACTGGGTTGGCGTAGTGCCGCAGTGTGGTCGCGCCGCCGCTGTGGCCGAGACGCGCGGCGGTGTTGCGCAGATCGAAGCCGCCGGCTGAGGAGCTGGCTGGCGGTGTAATGCCGTCCGCCTTTGATGTCGAACTCCACCCCGGCGATATCTGCGGCCGAAGCGAAGGGTAAGCGGATCGATCCCGGCATGCACGGAAACCCGGAACGAGCCGCTCGGCAGTTGCTCTATGTGACCCATGGCAACCCTTGGCAACCCTTGGCAGGGCAGCAGGATAGATCCGGCCAGTGACATCCATCCCTCAAACCGTTCCACGCACTGGGCCGCAAAGAGGGTACTTACCCCTCTGACCTGGGACGGGTTTCTAGAGCTCTTTGACGAACTCCTGGTAATGCCGGCTGATCCGTTCGCTGGTGCCGTAGTAGGCGTGCCGACTCATATCCGCGCTGAACCGACTCGCCGGCGGCGTGCGGCCGAGTGCCTCGGCCATCGCGCGGACGTGGTGGGGTGCGCAGCCGCAACAGATGCCGAAGTAGTTGACTCCGAGCGCAGCCGCTGCCGTCGTGAACGCGCCCATCTCGTAGCGGTTGGCTAGGAACGGGTCTAGCGCGGTCGGGAATGGCCGGCCCTCCGGGATCAGGTCGCAATGTGGGTCGGTGAGCGATTGGAACGTTGGCTCGGCTTCTGTCGTGCGGTATGGCACCGGCAAGGCGGCGATGTAGCCGTCGCACGCGGCGCGGATTTCACCGAGTAGCGGCAGCATGGTGGCGGGCCCGCGGATGCAGTTCAGCCCGACCACATCGGCCCCGGCGTCTTGCAGGCGACGACATGCCTCGCCGATCGGGTCGCCCCCGCGGACGATGGGCTGGCGATGAATAGTGAGTGTGACCACCGCATCGAGGCCGTGCGCCTTGATTGCTTCCAGCGCGAGCAATGCCTCGCCGGGGTAGTCGATGGTCTCGGCGATCACGAAGTCGACGCCAGCCTCGGCGGCCCACCCGACCTGCTCGGCGAACATGTCGCGGACGACCTTATGCGTCGCGGGATCGTCGGGGTCATAGACGTTGGTGTTGCAGATATTGCCGGCCACCAGGGAGTCGTGCTCGGCGCCGACCTCCTTGGCGATACGCAGCGCCTGCCGGTTCATCGGCTCGAGGTCACCCTCGCGGCCGATCACCGCCAGCTTCTCGCGGTGGGCGTAGTAAGTGAAGGCCTCAACCACGTCCGACCCGGCATGCACGTATTCCCGGTGCAGCCCGGCTACCATATCGGGCTCCCCGAGGACCACCTCGGGTACGAACGCCCCGGCCTGCAGGTAGCCGCGGCGCTCGAACTCGAACAAATATCCCTCGGCGCAGATCACCGGTCCGGCGGCGAGCCGATCGAGAAGCCTACCCATGCACGACACCTCCAGGGTCTTATAGTCGGAACGACTGTACCGGGAAAATTTAGACGTAGGGATGCCTCGATGAAATCTTCGGCGCAGGTAGTCGTCATCGGCGGCGGTGTGGTGGGCGCCTCGGTCCTGTACCACCTCACCGAGCTCGGCTGGACGGATGTCGTGCTCGTCGAGCGCAAGGAGCTCACCGCCGGCTCGACCTGGCACGCTGCGGGCGGCATGCACACGCTCAACGGTGACCCTAATGTCGCGAAGCTGCAGCAGTACACCGTCGGCCTGTATCGCGAGATCGAGGAGCGTTCCGGCCAGAACTGCTCCATCCACATGCCTGGCGGGCTGATGCTGGCCGGCGACCGGGAGCGGATGGACTGGCTGCGGATGGCCCAGGCTCGCGGCCGCTACCTCGGCATGGATATGGAGATCATCTCGGCGGCCGAGGCAAAGCGGATGTTCCCGCTTCTCGAGGAGAAGCACTTCATCGGTGCGCTCTTCGACCGGGCCGAGGGTCACGTCGACCCGACCGGGGTCACCCGGGCCTATGCCGGCTGCGCGCGGCAGGCCGGTGCCGAGATCTACCAGCACACCTGGGTGAGCGACCTTCGTCAGCGCCCCGACGGCGCGTGGGACGTCGTCACCGACTCCGGCGAGATCCACGCCGAGCACATCGTCAACGCCGGCGGGCTGTGGGCACGTGAGGTGGGCCGGATGATCGGCTTGGAGCTGCCCGTGCTCGCGATGGAGCACATGTACTTGATCACCCAGGACATGGATGAGGTGGCCGAGTACAACGCGGCCACCGGACACGAGCTGCCGATGGGCCTGGACTTCGACGGCGAGCTCTACATCCGCCAGGAGGGCGGCGGGATGCTGCTCGGCACGTACGAGCAGGCGTGCGTGCCCTGGTCGCCCCGCGAAACGCCGTGGACCTTCGACCAGCAGTTGCTGGCCCCTGATCTCGACCGGATCGCTCCGTCGCTGGAGATCGCGTTCAAGCACTATCCGGCGCTGGCTAGCGTGGGGATCAAGAATGTGATCAATGGACCGTTCACCTTCGCGCCGGACGGCAATCCGCTGGTAGGCCCGGTGCCCGGCGTGCGCAACTGCTGGGTGGCCTGCGCGGTGATGGCCGGTTTTTCGCAGGGCGGCGGTGTTGGCCTCACCCTCGCGCGCTGGATGGTCGACGGCGATCCAGGGGAAGACATCTGGGCGATGGACGTGGCCCGCTTCGGCAACTGGGCGAGCCTCGCCTACACCAATGCCAAGGTGCGGGAGAACTACAGCCGCCGGTTCCGTATCACCTTTCCTAACGAGGAGCTCCCGGCAGGCCGGGCACTGCACACCACACCGGTCTACGACCGGCTCACCGCCCACAACGCGGTATGGGGCGCGAGCTTCGGGCTCGAGCATTCCCTGTGGTTCCAGCGGCCGGGGGAGGAGCCGCGGGAGGACGTGACGTTCCGTCGCTCCAACGCCTACCCGGTCGTCGCTGACGAGTGCACGATGGTGCGCGAACGCGTCGGGCTCACCGAGTGTTCCAACTTCGCCAAGTACCGCGTGACCGGCGCCGGCAGCGCCGACTGGCTGCAGGGGCTGTTCACCAACCGGCTGCCGCGAGCCGGCCGGATCAACCTCACCACCGCCCTGGATCCCAACGGTCACATCGTCGGGGAGTTTTCCGTGGCGCGGGTCGGTACAGACGATTTCTTCCTGTTCGGCTCGCAGATCGCCGAAGCGCATCACTCGCGCTGGTTCGTCGGCCACCTCGCTGAAGGTGTGCGGTTCGACGTGCTGGGCTTGTCCCTGGTGGGCCTCTCGCTGGCCGGTCCGCGCGCCCGCGACGTGCTCCAATCGGTCACCGACGCATCTTTGGCCACCGAGAATTACCCGTTCATGACGTTCTGCCGGATCGACGTGGGGATGATCCCCGCCTACGTCGGCCGGATGACCTACACCGGGGATCTTGGCTACGAGATCTGGGTCGCACCGGAGTACCAGCGAGCACTGTTCGATCTGCTGTGGCAGGCCGGGCAGCCATACGGCATCGGCCTGTTCGGGTTCCGGGCGTTGATGTCGCTGCGCATGGAGAAGATGTTCGGCACGTGGGCGCGCGAGTACCGGCCGATCTACACGCCGGTAGAGGCGCGAATGCACCGATCGCTCAAACTCGATCACGACTTCATCGGCCGCGCTGCGGTGGAGGCGGAGTTGGCGCGCGGCCCGGCTCGAACGCTCGGCTACTTCGACATCACCCCCGATCCGGCGGAACCGGCTGACGTCGTCGGCGACGAGCCGATCTGGCACGGCGGGGCGGTGGTGGGCTGGGTGACGTCCGGCGCGTATGCGCATTACAGCCGCCGCTCGCTAGCTTTCGGCTACGTGCCGAGCGAGCTCGCGGTGCCCGGCGCGATGTTCGAGGTGGAGATCATCGGCCAGCGCCGTCCGGCCAGACTGCTGCCAGAACCGGTGCTCGACCCGGCGGGCCAGCGCATGCGCGTCTGATGGGACGCCATCCTGACCTCGAACGACGGGCTGAGCTGCTGGACGAGGTGGTCCGCTACCTCGGTCGGCACGGCGTCGCCGGAGTGTCGCTGCGGCCAGTTGCCCGCGCACTGGGTGTGTCGGTCAACGCGCTGGTGCATCACTTCGGCAGCAAGGACGAACTGGTGGTCGCCGCATTGCGGCGGGCCGCTGAGATTCAGCGAGGAGTCGAAGGGCGGTGGCGGCGGCAGGTACCTCACCTCTCCACGGCGGAGCTGCAGCGGCGCTGGTGGCGGTGGATCAACCGCAGCCCGGAGCACTTGGCGCTGGTGCGACTGGGTCTCGAAGCCGCCACGCTGGACGCCACGGTCAGCGGCCTGCCCGGTGATGTGCGTGCGGAGCAGATCTCGTTTTGGCGCGACAACATCGCCGACGGCCTGATCGCTGACGGCATCAGGCCTGAGGACGCCGAACGCGAGGCGTCGCTGGTAAAGGCGACGTTCACCGGCCTGGTGCTTGACCTGCTGGCCACCGGTCACCGCAAGCGGCTCACCGACGCACTTGAATGCGCCCTCAGCCGCCTCGACGACCTGAGGCAGACGGCCCCGTGAGGGCCTCGAAGCTGACCGGTCTCCTGACGGAGCCAGCCGGCGCTGGCGCAAGCACTACGGGCACGGTCACGTGCGGTCCAGGCCGGCCAGGCCGTCGGCCATCGAGCGGAACAGCGGGTCGGTGTGACTGGTCAGGGTGGCGTAGACCTGGTTGATCTGCTGGTAGGCGCGAGCGGCCCCGGGGTCCGGGGTGAACTGCTGGGCGGGGCTGACCATCGCGGCGGTGGCCTGGTCCCAGCCGGGGTAGATGCCGTGGCCGACGGCGGCGCAGATGGCCGCGCCGAGGCCGGCGGCGTCGTTGACGGTAGTACGGCGAGCGGGGCGGCCGTAGACGTCGGCGACGATCTGCATCATCAGGTCGGAACGGGACCCGCCCCCGGACACCAGCACGGGCGAGAGCCGGCGGCCCAGCGCGTGTTCCATGGCCGCGGTGTTGTTGGCCATGGTCAGGGCGATGCCCTCGAGGATGGAGCGGTAGATGTGGGCGCGCCCCTGGCTGCCGTCGAAGCCCAGCAGCGCGCCGCGGCGCCAGGGCGCCTGCCCGGGTGCCAGCCAGTCCGGGATGGTCAGCAGCCCGTTGCTGCCCGGCGCCAGCTCGCTGGCCGCCGCGTTGAGGGCGTCCTCCAGGCGCGCCGTCCCGGCGGCCGGCTCGCCGCCGTCCGGCCCCTCCAGCAGCGTCCGGTACCAGCTGATCGTCCACATGCCGCGGCGGATCCCGGTGCTCTCGTACAGATAGGTCCCGGGCCGGGCCGCGAAGTTGACCCAGTAGCTGCCGTCCGCGCTGGATGAGGACGAGCCGATGGTCATAGCCGCGATGTAGGTGCCCAGTGACAGCAGCACGGCGCCGTCGTCGTCCAGGCCGCTGCCCAGCGCCTCGACGGCCTTATCGTTGGCCGTGGCGTACACCGGCAGGCCAGCCGGGATGCCGGTGGCCCCGGCCGCCTCAGGGGTCACCTGGCCGAGCCGGCCGCCCGGGGGGACCAGGTTGAAGAGCATGTCGCGTGGCATGCCGGCGGCGGCGTAGGCGGCGGGATCGTCCGGCCAGGCCGCTGTGTCATGGTCGATGGGCCACATGCCCTCGTAGTTGGCCGCGGTGTCCGTGAACTTACCTGTCAGGCGGTGGGTGATGTAACCCGAGGAGGTGGTGACGTAGCGGGATTGGGGGTTGTCCGCCTGGTAGGGCCGGGCGACCCGCTCGTCCATCCAGCTCAGTACCGGTTCGGCCAGGCTGCCGTCGGCCCTCAGCAGAGCCCGGCAGAAGCGGATGGTGCACAGGCCCACCGCGGCGATGTCGGCGGGGTCGCCGGGAAAGGCGGCCATGACGTCACGGCAGGCGCCGGCGATGGACTCCCAGATGTCGTCATCGGGGTGGACGACATGCCCCGGCACCGAGATGTCATACGGCTCAAGCCGCCTGCTGGCCGCGGCCAGTGCCCGGCCGCGGACGTCGAAGATCGTCACCTTGGTGCTCTGCGAGCCGTTGTCGATGGCCAGCAGATACGGCTTCATGACTGCAGCGGGAAGATCGTGCCCGCGTTCATCACGCCCCGGGGGTCGAACGCCTGCTTCAGGGTCGTCAGCAGCCAGTAGGCGCTGCCGTGCTCGTCGGCCACCCACCGGGTGCGGTACTTGCCGATCCCGTGGTGGTGCACCATCGACCCGCCCGCCCGCAGGGCTTCTTCGACGATGATCGCGTTCAGCGGCTTGTGGTAGACCTCGATCTCCTCGCGCGGGCTGCACCTGATCTCGTAGTCGTAGACGAAATACAGGTTGGTCCCGGTCTGGTAGCTGTGCGAGGAATGGGCGCCGAGCATCGTCAGGTCACCGGCCCGCGGGAACTCGCCGCGGATCCGGCTCATGACGGCGACGAACAGGCCCGCAGCCCGCGACCAGTCGACGGAGACCTCGGTGGTGTAGCCGAGGCGGGCGTGGGCGAGCATATCGGCCTTCTCGGCGTCGATCTTGTCCTGGCCCCAGTTGAGGTTCTCGAACCACCGCCGGATCAGGTCGTCGTCCACACGCTCGTGGCCGCGGCCGGCGAACAGGTCCCCGATCGCCGCCGCGGTGGCCGCGGCGATGGGCTCGGGGCCCTCGGCCACCAGCACGACGACGTTCTGGCCCTGGTAGAAGCCGGCGAAGTGCTGGCGGGCGTCTTCGGGTGAGTAGACCCGGCACACCGACGGCCGGTAGCCCGCGGTGATCAGCTCGCGGACCGCGTTGATGCCATCGGCGAACTCCTCCACCAGGAACCCGAAGTACCGGTTGTTCTCCGGCTGGTAGCGGAACAGCTTCACCGTCACCTCGGTAATGAAGCACAGCGCGCCCTCGCTGCCGATGACGATGTGGCGGATGTCCGGGCCCGCGGCCCGCCGCGGTACGTTCTTGATCCGCGCCACCTGCCCGCCGGGGAAGACCGCCTCCAGGCCCACGACCAGGTCCTCGATGCCGCCGTAGAGGGTGGAGAACTGGCCGATCGAGCGCGTGGCGACCAGGCCGCCCAGCTGGGCCAGCGGCTTGGACTGGGGCGAGTGCCCGGTGGTCAGGCCCCGGGCCCGGACGGTGTCCTCCAGGTCCTGGAGGACGACGCCGCACTGCACGGTGGCCATCATGTCCACCGGGTCGACGGACAGGATCGCGTTCATCCGCGACCCGTCCACCACGAGGCTGTCCTCGATCACCGTCTCCAGGCCGCCTTCGGTGGCGGTCCCTCCGGTCCGCGGCACGATGTTGACGAGGTTCTGCTCGGCGAACCGCAGCACCGCCGCCACCTCCGCCGTGGAAGAAGGGTAGACGATCGCGGCCGGGATCGGCCCGTCATAGATGCCGTGCACGGCGGTGTATTTCCGGAACCGGTCGACGCTGGCCTGCCTGAGCTGCTCGTCGCGGGTGTCGACGGCGGCCGGGCCGAGGAGTCCGGTCATCGCGTCGACGATCGACTGGCGGGTCAGCGGGGATCGGGATGGGGCCATGGCGAAGGTCGCTCTCCGGGTAGCTGTGGTGTCAGCGGACGAGGTAGCCGCCGTCGACCACCAGGACGTGGCCGTTGACATAATCCGAGGCCCGGCTGGCCAGGAAGACCACCGCCCCCATCAGGTCGGCGGCCTCCCCCCAGCGGGCCGCGGGGATGTGCTCGACGATGCGGCCGTCGGCCTCGGGATCGGCACGGGTCGCTTCGGTGATGGCGGTCTTGAAGTATCCCGGCGCAATGGCATTGACCTGGATGTTACAGGCCGCCAGCTCGTCGCAGTAGGCCTTGGTGAAGCCCGCGATCCCGGCCTTGGTCGCGGCGTAGGCAGGTGAGCGCCGCCCGCCGAGGAAGGAGAACAGCGACGCGATATTGATGATCTTGCCGGACCGCTGCCCGATCATGAACCTGCTGGCCTCGTGGGCAAGCTCGAAAGCGGCGGTCAGGTTGACCGACACCATCGGGTCCCACAGGTCACGGCCGAACTCCGCCACGTCAGCCAGCAGCGCGATGCCGGCGGAGTTGACCAGGATGTCGACCGAGCCCAGCGCCTGCACGCACCCCCGCACGACGGCTGCTGGGACACCCGGCTGCGTGATGTCGGCCACCATGAACTCCATCCGGCGCCCGGCGGCCTCGATCAGAGCCCGGGTGGTCCCGTCGTCCTCGGCCAGGCCGACCGCGAATACGTCAGCGCCGGCCTTGGCCAGGGCCACCGAGAAGGCCCGGCCCAGGCCAGTGTTGCCGCCGGCGACCAGGGCGTTACGCTCGGCGAGAGAGAACAGGTCGAGGCTGAAGTCGGCGATGTCCACAGGTCAGCTGCCATCCGAGGTGGGAGGTAGGGCCGGCTTGGATCGTTCGTTAGGGTAGCGCGTGCAGGCTGATCGTCCTGATCCGCCGGCAGGCCCTGCCCGGCGGGCGCCGGGCAGGGCGGTGCTGGCCGCGCTCGGCATCTTCGGGCCTCGCTATAGCAGCGAGTCGCACCGTTAGGCGCCGTACAGGGTGCAGGTATCCAGGAACGCCGGGAACATCGCCATCGGCGACTGTCACCGGGTCCGGGGCGACGGGCCGGCGGTGGCCTCGCCAGAAGTCGACCTATCTGCCGCCTAGCCTGGCGGGGTGAGTGACGATGCTCGCGTCGCCGGAGCGGCAGCGGTCACCGTGGTGCTCTGGGCCTCGGCGTTCGTAGCAATCCGTAGTGCGGGTGGGCATTCGCGCCGGGTGCGCTCGCGCTGGGGCGCCTGCTAGTGGCCTCGCTCGCCTTGGCATGGTGCGGCTGCTCGGCGGTGGCGGCCGGCCGACCCGGGCAGCCTGGCCCGGGATTCTCGGCTCGGGCTGCTCTGGTTGGGGCTGTATATGGTCACGCTCAACTGGGGCGAACGTGACATCGACGCTGGCACCGCCGCGATTCTCGTCAACATCGGCCCGATTCTCCTTGCGCTGCTCGGCGGGTGGCTGCTGCACGAGGGGTTCGCGCGCCGGCTGGCCGCCGGGATGGCCGTGTCATTCGGCGGTGTTCTCGTGGTCGGCATCTCGGAGTCGGACGGCGGTCGTACCTCTGTCACCGGCGTGGTGCTGTGCCTGGTTGCAGCCCTCTGCTACGCGGGCGGGGTGGTGCGCCAGAAGCTGGCCCTGCGCCACGCCTCGGCCGTCCAGGTCACCACGTTCGGCTGCTTCACCGGCGCGGCGGCGTGCCTCCCGTTCGCCGGGCAGTTGCTGTCCCAGCTCGGTGCGCCATACAATCCGCGCGGGCACAATCTGAGGCGGTCCCGTCCATCCCGGCACGGGGACCAGCGTGCTCGCGGAATGACCACCGGGACCGTCGACCTGGTCCGAGAGGACTATTGAGTGACACAAACAGCCGACGCAGTCGTGATCGGAACCGGGGTCATCGGTGCCGCTGTCGCCTACGAGCTCGCACAGACCGGACTGCGGGTTGTGGCTATCGACCGGCTGAGCGGTGTCGGTTCGGGCTCTACCAGCTCGTCCTCAAGCATCGTCCGCTTTCACTACTCGACCTTCGAGGGCGTGGCCGCTTCCTGGGAATCCAAGTTCAGCTGGGAGAGCTGGCCCGAATATCTGGGCAGTCGTCCTGAGGAATCCCTGGCAAGGTTTATCAAGGCAGGTTGCCTGATCCTTGATGGTAGTACCCAGCGTGAGCGGGTGCTGCCTCTCTTTGACCGTGTTGGTGTCCCGTACCAGTGCTGGGACGCTGAGACCATCCGGCAGCGAGTGCCGGGTCTGGATCCCGGACGGTACGGTCCGCCCAAGTCAGTCACGGATTCCGCATTCTGGGCGGATGCCGACGGCGAACTCGGTGCCTACTACACGCCCGACGGCGGGTTTATTGACGACCCGCAGATGGCGGCGAGGAATCTCATGGCCGCGGCGAAGCGGAAGGGGACCGAAGTTCAGCTCCGCGAACAGGTGGTGGCGATCCTCCAGAAGAATGGGCGGGTCCAGGGCATAAGGCTGCGCTCAGGAAGCGTGATTCAATCTCCCGTCGTGGTCAATGCGGCGGGCCCGTACTCCGGTCAGGTTAATGCTCTTGCGGGCGTCACCGGAGAATTCCGAATCCGAACCCGCCCACTTCGGCAGGAGGTCCATTCCGTGCCTGCACCGGCTGGCTATGCGCGAGGCGAGCTGGGTCCCGCTGTCACGGACGGAGACCTGGGCACATACTTCAGATCTCACTTCGGCGGGCAGCTTATCGTGGGAAGCGCGGAGCCAGCATGCGATGCCCTCCACTGGATAGATGACCCGGATGCTTTCGAGGCCGAGCCCACCGCGCAGGCGTGGGATTCGCAGGTACTCCGTCTGGCCCGAAGAATCCCGTCGCTGGGCATCCCGCCCCGTCCCGTTGGTTTCGCTGCACTATATGACGTCGCCGACGACTGGATCCCGGTCTACGACCGTACCTCATTGACTGGATTCTATGTGGCCATTGGCACGAGCGGCAACCAGTTCAAAAACGCTCCTGTCGCCGGCCGCTTTATGGCGGCCCTGGTACACGCTTGCGAAAGCGGACACGATCACGACTCGGATCCGGTTCTGTTTAGCGGACATTTTACCAAGAACGAAATAAACCTCGGGCACTACTCACGCCTTCGCCAGCCCCATGCGGAGAGCGCGAACAATGTGATGGGCTGATAACACCCAGGGTTCCGGCGTATTCTGCCAGCGGGCCGCGGACCTTACGGACCTGCGTGGACCCGAAGCGGGTTTGATGGCAACACCAGGGACTTAGGTGTTTCGGTCTTTCTGGGGTGTAGCGCCTTTCGTGTTCTGTACGTGTTCTTGAGTCTGTTTTCGTGGTGGTGTCGCCGGCGTGCGGGCATGGGCAGGACCCGCGTGTCGCGGCGGGTCCGGCGCGCGGTTCCACGGTCCGCGGCCCCGGGGCGGGGGCGGTTCCTCCTTCCTGACGGCCTGTATCCGGGGCGGTGAGCTAGTAGAAGCCGGGGGCGAAGACGGTGACCTGGGGTTTCCCGGTGACGGTCGTCTTGGTGCCGGCGGATGCAGTACCGGCCGGGCCTGCTCGAGGGCTTCCTCGCCAAGACAGGCCTCGACCTCACACCCCTTCAGTAACTTCCACAATTGAAGATCGTTAGCCAGATGATGGTGGCAGAAGTCGCCATCGCGCCGATCCAGTCTCCCTGCAAACCCTGGGGAGGTTGAGGGCAGAAGCAACCTAGCAGGTCGCTTCTGTCAGCCCGGCCCAGGTCACCAGCCAGGTGAAGCCCGTGGTGTTCCTTTGCTGATATGCCGAGCCCCCCTTGTCTGCGTTATCGATGATCTGTCGCGTCGGGCATGTGTCAACGGGCGCCATACAAGGTTGTAGCACGCGGGAGGCTGCGGTTACTGGTGAAGAGGGCCGCGGTCAAAGGTCTGAGCCTTCGCCGGTGAAAACAGAACGGTTCTGGCGCAGCCACAGTGCCACTCCAGGGGCTGAAGTAGATCTCAAAGGAGCATGCCGGAATGGGCATTCTGTGCGCCCTAGCGCTGGGACCACGGCAAAGGTCACGAGCAAAATATTCGGCAGATCTGATTTCCTGCCGGAACGATGGAAAGGGCTCTACGGCGATCGTCGGCAAGGTCGAGAGCGCGTGAGTGAGTATTCCGCTTCGTACATAGATATGCACCGGGGCGACACGCTATTGTCGGCAGAAGCGGTGAACGCCTGACCTTGAGGCTTATCCAAAACTCGATGTCGCACAAGCATCGTTGCAGGTCAGAAGCTTGAGGGGAGGGGGTTTTACATAACGCTCCTTGCCTCGGCATCACGAAGATGAGCGGGGTTTTGTTCAGCTGGGGCGTCCCTGGGCGAGTTCGGCGGTCAGGCCGGCGTGATCTGATGGCCAGAATCCTCCGGGCACGGAGCGGCTGGCCGGATCGGCGCCGATGACCTGGTCGGCGGTGGCCTTCAGCCCGCCGCCGCGGCTGAAGATGTAGTCGATCCGGGAGGTGAGCGCGGAGGTGGGGTTGAGCAGGGCGTTCTGCACGGTGGTGTCCTGGCAGCAGGTGAAGCCGGGCTGGCCGGGTTCGGCCTGCAGCCAGGAGTCCTTGAGCCCGGCTGCTTTGAGCACGGCGTAGGTGGCCGTGGCGGGGTCGGCGTTGCAGTCGCAGGTCATCATGACGGGCAGGTCGGTGCTGAGCGGGCCTTGCACGAGTTCGGCCGCCTGGGCCGAGCCGACAGCGTCGCTGTTGTCGGCGAGGTGCGTGGTGACGAAACGGACGGTGTGGTGGCCGAGGGTCGCATCGACCGAGGCCCAGCCCTCGGTGAGGGTGACGGGGCCCTGGAGGGTGCTGATTACCGTGTTGTGGGTGTAGTCGCCGGTTTGGACGTCAGTGATCGTGAGCGGCACGTCGGTTCGCGCCAGGATCGCGACCCGGTCGGTGAGCTGGACGTTCATGAAGCCGTCCGGGAACAGGCCGGGCCCTTGCACGGAGAAGTCGGTGGTCACCGCCACCGGCGCGTAATGCAGGCCGCGGGCGTTGAGCGCGTCCACGAGGATCTTGACGAAGTCATAGGTCACGGTGGCCGGGGGCGGCGGCGGGAACGAGGCGGACGCGGGGCCGGTCTGCCACAGCGCGGCCTCCTGCAGGCCGATCAGGTCGGGCGCGGCCGATTGCGCTTCCGCGGCGATCGCCTGCGCTCGTTCGGGGAAGTTTGTCCTTTGCACCTCGCCGTAGTCTTCGGCCACGGCCGCCAGGAACTGCGCGGGGGTCGCCGCGCTGATCGCTTCGGTCAGCTCGCTGCCCTGAAAGAGGTTGTAGGTCATCGCGGTGATCCGCAGCTGATTGCCGCTGGCCGCCTGAGCAGTTGATGGCAGCCCGATCACCGGCATGACGAGCGCGATCGCGAACGTGATGAATCCATATCGCCGGATCCGCCCCGGGAGCAGACGAAACGCTGAATACTTTTGCCTCATGGTGATCCCCCCTCTTGAATACAGGCCCAGAGTTCCCAGAGTTAACGGAGGCGATGAATACCGCGATGACGCTTGCAGCCAGGACACATGTGATTGTCAGGCGAAGGCCCCGCGCGTCGCTGTGCAGATGTGCGGCAAAGGAAGAACCGCTCCCAGGCAAAAGATCCCATACGGTTCACGGCAGAGCAAGACCGCACAAATGGTGTTATCAAGCCTTTACATTTCAGCCGTGTTCCAGGGCCTGCCGGGCCCCGGTGTGTCCCGGCCCTGCCCGGCTCCTAACCCCGGAAGGACGAAATGACTGATCCCGTGCCCGACGGCCTGGAAGGCGGCGCGACATGCTGCTGATCTGCCTCGACGTGCCCGGCAGCCAGCATCGAGCTGGATTTCCCGATGGTGGCAAGCCGGTCGGCAGTTGCCCGGCGTCCAGAAGATCTGGACCAGCTGCGGCCGCAGATGCTTCTACAGTCTCGAGCCACGCCGGTTCCGCCGCCGTACCAGCCCGCAGGTCAGGTACGGCTCTGCCAGCACGGCGGCGAGCCCGTCCCGAACCTCCATTGGCGCGCGCCGCAGCCGCGCCCCACTGGCCACAGCATGGCCACCGCCCGTACGGAAATCACCCTGAATGCGGCATGAGCGGTCGCGGCGCCGGGGAAGCCGTGCCGGTTAGCAGCGATCGACCGCATCTAAACGTCCGCATCGGCCTCCGTATAGCCGGGGAGAAAACCCTCCCTCGCAACGTCAGGGTCATGGGGTGCATCGTGGCACGTAGCGGGGGTCAGGTGGTTGATGCGGTACGGGCCGCGCCAGGGCAGGCGGGACGTCGAAGCGACCTCTATCCAGTCTGCCCGGCCCGTGAATTGCTAGCAGGAAGATATGCCCGATGCGGTACTCAAGCGCCAAGATGACCGGATCAGTTTCTCAGGCGGCTTCAGGCGTTGCCACCGACGGCAGCAGGCCCGCGCTAGGCGGGGCCGTGTCAGACATCATTCTAGCCGTAACCGAGCGCCAGATTGCTCCTGGCGAGACGGCATGCTTTCCATTTATCGCGCGTACGGCGTACGGGATTCCATCCATTCATGAATTCAATGTCATCTCGGATAACCCGAATTTCAACCCGGAGTGGGTCCGCCTTGGCCGGTCAGCTGGTGACAGTTACGGCCCGCACTACATCCTCGAGATCAGCCCCGGTGATATCGGGCGCTCTCAGTATGGCGCTTATCCGCTCCGTCTATCGTGGCGGGCAGCTGGGACGTACCGCCATGCCGGAGGCCGATGCTCGCTCATCATAAGGCCATGCCTCCGTGCCGTCACGGAACCAGCCGTGACAATCTGGCCGACCGGTCAGGTCTGCGTGTTGCTGGAGAATCGCGGTAGCACCGGTATAGATGTGTCGGTCTCGATAAGGCACCGCGGCTCGGACTGGTCGAAGGAGTGGGAGTTCGAGCTGCCAGAGAAAGAAGACCCGTTTAGTTTTTCCGGGCGGTTCGATCCGCCGGCCGGCAAGCGCAGCGGAGACTTTGAGCTTGCCGTCAGCGCGGCAGGCGTGCCCCTGGTCCGCCGGACCGTACGCGCGAGACGCTCGCTGATTCCCCGCAGGCTCACTAGCGATATACAGGTTTGCGCATAAGCATACGACAAAACCCAACGTCCTCTATTCGGCAGATCCGGGCGTCAGCTTGGAAGGCCGCGCATAGCGGTTGCTTACTTCTTCGGCTTGTTGTTCGCGGGCTGCTTCGACGGCAGCGACCGCGCATGCCTGATCCCTCTTTCCACCCATCCGGAAAGGTCGTCGTCGCTGGCGACGTCCTCCGGGCTGACCAGCAGCCAGCCGGGCATGTCCCGGCCCTGCATCACAGCGGTTGCGGCCCTGGCGGCAGCCACGAGGTCGCCTGACTGCCCGGGATCCGCGTGGACCAGCACGCCGCCCTGGCCGCTGGCACTGATCGCCATGTTCCCGCAGATGAGGAAGGCCAGCCCGCCGAACATCTTTTTCTCAGTCAGCTCAGGGTCAGGGCCGGTCAGATCCCTGATACGAGCAGCGAGATCTTCGTCATAGGCCATGCGGCGATCCTGCCGGGCCGGGCATTGCCGGCCGTGACGGCCGGGCTCCCGGCTGGACTAGTGATTCCACGGGCCGGGTCCGGGGAACCCTGGCCGGGTGGCTGGCGAACCCGGCTATTCGTGTCAGCCGCGGGGCGAGCGCGGCGATCATCTCCTGAGGTGCTGTGGTGCCGCCTGTTTCGCGGGCCGCGGGCGGGCCGTGCCCGGGGGTTTGCCGGGTGCAGCGGCGGATCCGGCTGAGGTGCCGGACCGGGTAGCCGGCGATGCTGTGGCAGGGGCCTTACCGCGAACCTTGAGATGCGGGAACCAGGCAAGGTCCCAGCGGGTGCGCGGAGGAACCAGGCATCCCGCAGCGGCCGGAGGAGCAGATGACATGAGTGCGAGCATGGTCCCGGATCTGGGATCGCTGTCGTTCCGGCGGATCGCCGATGTCCCCTTCGATACGTACGTGGCCGCACTTGACAGCTGGCTGCGCACCAGGCATGGCGGCGGACTCTGGCCGGGCGGAAGCCGGCTGCTCGCTCCGGTTGAGCACGACCGCGACCTGGGCACGCGCCGGATCCAGGTCCGCCTGGCCCGCAGGCCGCTGCACCCGCCGCTGCGCATGCGGCTGGACATCGACCACTGGTCCGCATCCTCCACCGCGCTGGAGCTCATCCCGTGCAGGCTCGTCCGGCCCGCAGCGGATTACTTCCGGGCCGGACGTCTCCTGCTTGACTCGCTGACCCGCTCGGCGTCCCCGCATCCGGAGCCGCGGGTCACCCAGTCAATCGCGTCTTGACTCCCAGCCGGTGCAGGTACAGCTGACCGCCGGCAATCCGGGTTCCGCAGCCGTCGTCGTCAGCGAAAGCAACCAGGCAGGCGCTACGCCTGCCCGGCAGCGGGCAGATGACCTCCTGGACCTGGCCATCGTCACGCAGGCAGCACCATGCCCACCCCCCCCCCGCCCGCCCAGCCGGTAGACACGGCCGGCGGCAAATGAGGATAGCGGCCTCGTGAGCCCGGCTGGGCTGGAAAGCCGCCGCCGGCTGGCGTCCGCGGGCAGATACGCCATGCCGGACGTGGTTCCCCGCGCCTGCAGGACGGTACATGCCGTATATCACCCTTGAACCCGGCAGAGCCCGGTACCGGGGGCTGCTCCGGTACCGGCCGGAGACGGGCCGCCCGCTGAGCGAGCCGGCTGAGGTGCTACTGCGCGGGCCGGGCACCCTGCCCCGCGGTGAGCGGGAACTGATCGCGGCCTATGTGTCAGCGCTGAACGACTGCCGGTACTGCCCGGCGTCGCATTCTGCGTGCGCCGCGGCCCAGACGCCGGGCGGCATGGTGCTCGTGGAGCAGGTCCGCTCCGGCGCCGGCCGCGCACCGGTGCCTGTCAAGCTGAAGACCTTGCCGGCGATCGCGGCCGCCGTGCAGCAAAGCGGGCTCAACGTCACCGCTGAGCTGCTCGCCCAGGCCAGCGCGGCGGACGCGACTGACCTGGAGATCCACGACACCGTTCTGATCGCGGCGGTATCCTGCACGTTCAACCGGCACGTCGACGGGCTCGCCACGATCGCTCCTGAAGATCCCTCCCTCCACGCCGCCCGGGCGCAACCCCTGATCAAGGACGGCTACCTGCCGCCCTCGGGTGACCCGAGCCGCCAGGACTAACCACAACTGCCGGCTCTGCAGCCCCAGGCCGGCCCGGCCAGCCCAAGCAGCCAGCGATCTTGGGCCACAAATGGACGTCTCCGCGGAAAGCCGGAGCGATAGGTTCCGCCCGGTCGGCGGCATGAGCGCGCATTTCCGCGCACGGCCGCAATGTATAAATATGCAGGCTGGGCAGCCGGTCGCCATTGCAGCCGGGGCCTGCTCAACGACTACCGACGAGGCGAAGGCCTCACCCAGCCGCGCGGGCCGCGCTGCGGGCGTCGCCGCTCAGACCGGTCACGACCCGGATCGCCATCGAACCGAGCATGCGCTGCATGCCAGACCCCACATGGTGAACGCCGACCGCCTGGATCCCGTTATCCCGCAGGAACCGTGCCACCCGGGCATGATGAGCACCCTCGGTCCCCTGATCGTGGAGAGTTCCCCAGGCGACCGTGTACTCCTGCCAGTCGCGGACCTCGCCGCCGACCACCTCGGCGACCGCGACGCGGTCAGCTCGCCCCCAGCGCGGGTCAACCTGGCCATCCGCGGTGACCGGCACGCATACCTTCATCTCAGCAGGCCTCCTCGCCGGCGTCGGGCCCTCGCCAGGCACTGCGGCATTACCCCCCGATACTGATCAAACCAGGTGCTACCGCATGCTCTGCGCCTCACCCCCGACCGCGCAGCCTACCTGCGGTAATAAGGACGTTCCCACAGAAACGCCGGAGTAAGGGCTCGCACTGCCGGCGGACAGATGAGCGCGTCTCTTCGCCCGGCTGTGGTGAACGTTCGCGCTTCAGTTTGCGCCAGCCGCCGGCGCGGTTGTTGGCGATGATCTGCCTGAACATGGCACTGAGGGCGGGCGCATTGATGGCCTCGCCCTGGCGGATGGCAGCCGTACGGGCGGTCTTGTTGTCCTGACCACCGGTTATGATCCCGTCAGGATCAGGGACGATGCCGCCATCGTAGAGGAATACGTTGACGTGGTCCCTGGCCGCGAGGAGCGCGCAGATGTTGCCCTGCAGCACGAAGTACGGCTGCCTGCCCCGCTTGATGGTTTCGGACACCTCGGAGTCGGCGGCATGTACCAGCTCGCGGACCTGGCGGCAGATGGCCCGCTGCCAGTCCGGCAGAGCGTCGATGTAAGCATCAACGCGCTCGTCAGCGGCATAGGTCACGACTGCTCCTCCCTGGCCTGGGCCGCAGGCCGGTGACCTCACTGATTATCCGATAGCGACTGGGGACCCGCATGTCTTACCGTCCGTACGGCAGCGTGCCCGGTCCCGGCTCCGACAGCACCCCGAGAGTGCGCACGGCGGTATGAGTGCACTCGGTCAGGGCCAGACGATTACGGGTTCGCGACGGGCAGTCCAGCGCGCCGCGCATACTGGCGACATGCCCGTCCGACTCCACCACATCGTCATTGACGCTCACGATCTGCCCCGCCTGACCCGGTTCTGGACACAGGCGCTCGGCTGGAAGGTTCTGTCCGAACGCGAGAACGAGATCGTCATCGGGACTGACGAGAACGCACCCACCGGCATGTGCTTCATGCCGGTCACCGATCCCAAGACGGTCAAGAACCGCGTGCATCTTGACCTCACCACCAGCGCTGCGGATCGCGAGCAGGAGATCGACCGGCTTCTTGCGCTGGGGGCGCGCCGGGTAGATATCGGGCAGACCGGCGCTGAGTCTTGGACTGTCCTTGCCGACCCGGAGGGGAACGAGTTCTGCGTAGTGCGCCCGAAGGAAACGCTCATCCGATAAGGCGCAGCACTGAGAACCGCAGACAGACCCTGTCCGCGGCATGAGAGTGCGCCCGGTCAGGGTCAGATGAGTGCGCCCGGTCAGGGTCAGATGAGTGCGTCGCCGGTGGCAACGAGCACTTCGCTTTCATAAGCGCGGCTTGGCCCGTCGAACATCCTGCTTGAAATTTTTAATGCATTCCGTGGTCAGATAGCAACATGTTCAGGCGCGCGAGCAGTTCCGTTAGCTTTGGGTCTTCTGGAATTCCGCTACCTATCGATTTTGCGACGGGTTCAAGAGCTGCTGGGGATGCGTCGCCGCGATCTACTGCAGCAATCAGCACTGCGAATGCCATCTTCAGATAAGAAAGGCGATCAGGCCCCGCCTTAGAGACTTGGGCTAGCTTACTTGCGACAAGGGCGAGGTCAAGGAAAGCAGTCTCTTTTGAGACGCCGCTCTCATATGGTGCGACAAGAGCTGCAAGCAGTGCGCGCGCGGCTGACACCGGACGGCCCGTATCCATGGTAACGAAAATTTCCGCAAGTGTCGGGAATGGAGAATCAATTGGCACGAGACCGTAATTCATGAGATCCTCAGACAAATTACATGCAAAGTTGATCTTACGCTGCTTTATGCGCAAGTTACGGTATTGGTCGGTGAAGTCCCCACTACGGCCTGGGTGGCCCGGTGGGATGTTATACATCCAATAGATGTCGGCAGGCGGCAGAGTGAATGTTCCGTCGTTCCGACAGAGGCGGATTTCTCGACGGTCTCTGTCCCACACTCGCGTCAGCGCAATCGTTTCGTGGAGACCCTGCCACTCGTCATAGGAAAGGAGCGAACGCCACATCATCGCTCGGTTACGCCACGCCATGCCTAGGTCTGGCTGCTGCGGGAAAAGTTGCGCACCGGTGATTTCTCCGGCCGCGAGCACGGCTAGGATCACAAGGTTCGCGCTCCACGCGGCATGACGGGCCGGAACGGTTAGCGCTAGTGGTTCGTAACCGCTGTAGGTCGACTCGGCACGAGGATACAACGCCCCAGCGTGAAGTCGGAGAAGCAAATCGGCGAGATCCGCACGTTGCCGCACCTCCATTTGCTCTAGCAGCTCACCCAGGAAAGCCACCACGGGTGCCCGGGCAGTTAGCGCCGCGAAAGACAGGAGCGCATGCAGCAGAGCGTCGTCGGCTCCGCCCAGTGACGAACGATCTGTAGCCCTGTCGCGCTTCAGGACGTCCGTTAGGACCTGGGCGACAAGCCGGGCCACGAGGAACTCGCCGAAGGTGGCATGAAGGAATTCGTAGGTCTGCAGTCGCAGGCCGTCACGGGTTGCCTGTGACTCATGAACGAAGAAGAACCGGCCAATCGCCGCTTGCGCCGAGGTAAGCGGACCATGTAGCCCGCTGGACCGGGGTATGTCCCGGCCAACGTCCAGGAGCACCGAAAGATCGGCATCCAGGTCGGCTTCGGAAACCCATTGACTGCGTCTATTAAACATGGCGAAAGCCACGACTGACAGGCGGAGTAGTTCGGCGTCTACTGCGCGCATCAGGTCGACCTCAGGCAGAGCAGCGAGGTGTTTACGTATCTCCCGCAGAGCGAACTCCTGGAGAAGGCGCCCATAGAGTTCGGCCTCGCTAAGCTCTGCGGATCGATACTGGAGAGCGTTGGTATCGGCGTCGTAGAGGGCCAGCATGAGGAGGAGGAGGGGCTGCTCTGCGAGTTCTTGGTGGTTCAGGGCGATATCTGCAGGAAGGCAGCGCAAGCCGCGCTTAGCAAGCAGAACGGCATTGAATTTCTCCCATACCTCGAGCCACTGGGTAATCTGATTCTCATTGAAGGGTTCCAGCCGCACCGCCACGGTACCCTGGGGAATCCGAGCGCGATCGATGACCGCAATGCGGCTCGTCACGAGGACGGTCAGTGGCCGCCCCTGGTCTGCCTCTCGCTCCTGGAAAGCCTGCACGCGCAGCAGAAAATCGGTCTGCGCAATGCCTGTGGCTTGCAGCAGCTCATCAAAACCGTCGAACATCACGACCGGCAACGCACCGCCGCCCGATTCAACAAGCTGCGGCCACGGAACCCTCTCTCCAGTAACGTTGCGGATAGCGAACTCGATCTGATCCTGCAAGTCCGCTTCAGCGGGTACCTGCCGAAGCTCAACACGGATCGACAGAAAGTCAGTGGTCGGCAAGCGCGCGGCCAGCATTCGGGTTAGTACTGACTTGCCCGATCCCGGCTGTCCAAGCAAGAGCAGGGGTGCCCGCAGCACCGTTGGCGAGGTTAGATATTCTTGCACGAGGATACGGCACGCATCGTCACGCACCGATATCTCATTCCACCAGGATTCGCGGCCTGGCTCGGAAGAGACACCGATTTCCGCGACGCGAATGCGATGATCAATATATCCTTCGCCGAGAGTGGGTATCTGGAGCTCTGCAGGTACTTCCCCGGCCGGTATGATCGGCTTAGTCAGGGCAGCCCTATAAGCCAAGGTGAGCTTGTCCGGAATCGTATTAACGGTCGGCCGACGCTCCCGCATCGCGTCGCCCGGTAGGTACACGCAATCTGGGAGGCAGATCCACCCGCTCGTTCTGCTCTCCTTGACGTCCACGTGGACGCGGCGATACGCGGCGCTGTCGGCTACGCTGTGGCGCACAACCTCCTCGAAGAACCACGACGATGTGATGACCGCCAGCACACCCGGCGAGCCAGCCAAGGCCGTCCTGAGCTCACCGGCGTCCAAGAGCCGGAACGCCAAGTTGATCGACGCCGCAGTGACCCCGTGCTCGTCGTAGTAGACCTCGCCCGCGTGCAGCGCCATCCGCAAGCGGATCTGTTCCTGGCCCGGATGAGTGTCGTTGTGTCTGCGCAGCGCCGCAACCAGCGCGGAAGGCAGCAATTCCACGAACAAGCCCTTGGGCACCTCGGCAGGAACCAGTATGAACACACCGTCGCCGCGGTCCTCATGACCACAGTCGGCCCACGGGATCCCCGCGCGGCCGAACGCTTCCCGCATCGCGCGGTACAGGCCCTCACGGACCGCCAACTGGTGCCGATTGGTGCGACGCCGATCCCCGAACCCCTCAACGTCAACGACGACTATGGTCCGGTGAACGGCCAGCCTTCGATCCTCCATCTGCCCTCACCTCGCGAAAACAAGGCAGAAGCCAAGCTCTCACTAATCGAAACCTTACCCTCAACCTCGGGGCAAGCCATCGGAACCTCTTCGCTCCGATTACCGCCCGAACGACAACAATCGCAGGAGTCGACCGGGTAGCCAGGCCGCCTGGCGCGCTCCCTGACCAGGATCGACACCCCGGCGAAGGTGCTCGGGTAGCTCGAAGGACGCCAGCTCGCAGCGCGACAGAATGACCTTTCCAGCATGGCGCTGCCGTTATTTCAGCAGGCCGAACCCGGCGCGCATATCGGCTACTTGCGCGGGAACATTAAGACTCAGGCTGCTCTCCGTAACAAACTTCCCGACAGCATGGGAGACCTCAGGGCTGCCCACTGACCACGTGGGCATGGCTGACGTCTCGCGCCTACGCCGTAGCCCTCGACCCTGTCCGCGGCATGAGTGTGCGACATTCCGACCGGAGAAGAGAGATCGCGAAAATAGCTTGCCTGAGCTACTGAGCTTCGTTACCTTACGCCCGATGGACATTCGAGAGATACGTGCGACTGACTGGGCTCAGGTATGGCCGATCGTGCGGGACATCGTGGAGACGGCGGAGACGTTCGCCTATGACCCGTCCATGAGCAGTTCGCAGGCATGGGGAACTTGGGTAGAGGCTCCTCCGGGCCTGACTGTCGTGGCGATCGAGGAGGACCGTATCGTCGGCACTGCCAAGATGGGACCGAATTACCCTGGCCCGGGATCACATGTGTCGACCGCAAGCTTCATGGTTGCTGCCGACGCCAGGGGCCGTTGCGTGGGCACGGCGATGTGCCGGTTCGCCCTCGCCTGGGCGAGGGAACGCGGTTACGCAGGAATGCAGTTCAACGCCGTCGCCGAATCCAATCACACGGCCGTCGGACTTTATAAGCGGCTAGGCTTTACGGTGATCGGGACAGTCCCGGGCGCTTTCGCACATCCCACCCTGGGATATGTGGGCCTCCACGTCATGTACTGCGCCTTTTAGGCTCTATCCCGACGTTCTCTTCTCGGCAGATTAGCGCGTTGGTCGGTCGTGGACTGCAGGTCGAACCGCACGGTAGTTAACCGTCAGGAGTGATGGCTCCAAGCCGCTGGCTGGGAGGGCTATACCGACAGCCAGCACGCTGGCCCAGACACACGACAGTATGCACGACCGCACACAGGGCCCGCACACGCGGCACCCACTGAACCGCTTCGGGCTGGACGGCGTTCATTCAACGTAAGCCTCTGAGCGCGGCCAGGGACGACCCGAACGACGACCAAGAGGACTGAATGAACGGTCCAGATCACTACCGCGAAGCCGAAAAGCTCCTGGACGAAGCCACCTCTCGCGGAGACTTCAACCCCGCGAGCTCAGTGGTGCCTCGAACTGGCCAAGCTGCACACGGCCCTGGCCCACGTCGCGGCAACCGCCCTGACCTCTGACGGCAGGGAATGAGCCGAGGCCGCCGGCTCCAGATTCTGCGATATGAGTTTCGCCCTGCAGCAGGGCAGGACTTGAATCCGCCGGGGCCGCCGAGCCTCCTTCGTTTGCGGCCCGTACTCTGAATCACTTGCACCGCGGCGATACACCGCCGCGACAAGCCACAGGATGTTCGGCATCAGGGATCACAGAACAGCAGTACGCTGCACCAGCCTTCACAGATCCCCGGCCGCAGCGAGTTTCTACCCAAATTTCCACCCAAAGCGGCAACGCAGCGGAGCCGAGATGGCGTATCTCCTGGTCACAGGAGCCGACTGGAGTCGCCGACCGGAGTACGCTAGCAGCTTCCCAAGCTGATGGTGCGGGTTCGATTCCCGTCACCCGCTTCATTCATCTAAGACAAAACCCAGGTACCGGATTCTGGCTAATCGGTGCTCTTCACCGCTGCGTCCCAGAATTCCTCGATGGGCGGGTAGATCAGCTCGTGATCGCGGGATAGGGAGGCTTTGACGAACCGGGACCGCTCGTCGGCCAGTACCTCGATCTGGCCCGCCTCGACCGCGTCGAAGACCTGCCGGGCGACTGATTCCGGGCTGATCTTCGGCGCGTCGGTCAGCGCGGCCATGTCGGTGTCGATGAAGCTCGCGTGGACGGCGACTACCAGGGTGCCCTGATGGTGGAGTTCGAGGCGGACGCCGTTGGTCAGCGACCATTCCGCGGCCTTGGAGGCGCCGTAGGACGCGTCGAAGGGATTAGTGAAGAAGCTGGTGACCGAGAGCATGTTGACGATCGCGCCGCCGCCGCGGGCCGCGAGCACGGGCGCGAAGGCCCGGCACATGCGCAGCGTGCCGAAGTAGTTGGTCTCCATCTCGAGCCGGGCCGCGGCCAGGTCCGGCGCGCCGATGAATGTGCTGTATCTCAGCACTCCCGCGTTGTTCACCAAAAGGCTGACGTCCGCGCACTGCCCGGCGACCTGGGCGACCTGGTCCGGATCAGTGATGTCCAGGGCGACCGGCAGCACTCCGGGCTCGCTGACCGCGGCAGGATCACGCGCGGCCCCGTAGACCTTGGCCGCGCCCCGGCTGACCAGCTCCCTGGCAAAGGCGCGGCCCAGTCCCCGGTTAGCGCCGGTAACCAGGGCAACCGATCCGTCGATCTTCATAGCTCTCCTCTTGGCTGTGAGATGCGATTGGACGCGTTCCGGGGCCATCCGGGAGCGCAGGAACTTCCGCAGGCTCATGTTGTGCCCCGACCTCAGGAGGCGTGATCAGGCATAATGCTCAGAGTAGGACAGCGGCCAGCAGCTCACGGCGCAGGCCCATGCCGTGTCCGCATGGCCTGCGCCATGGTGCACCGTCATGCGGGCTGCTGGGTGGAGCTCGCGCCGCTCGAGCATCGAACGCCCTGAGCTGGCCGTCCAGAACGATCTGCGGCTCGTCGCGCGGTGCCCGCGATCGGTGGTCAGTCCGTCAATGTCCGTGCCGCGATCGCCGATGCGGAGATCGCCGCGGGGAAGCCGCCGTAGAACGCGATATGGGTAATGAGAGCGGCAAGCTCGTCGCGGGTCACCCCGTTGTCGTGGGCTACGAGAAGGTGGAAAGACAGCTCCTCGGGCCGGTGGAGGGCGATTAGGGCGGCGACGGTCGCGATGCTCCGATCGCGCGGGCTCAATGCCGGATCGGCCCACACCTCGCTGTACAGCGGGTTGCCGATGAGTTCGGTGAGTCGGGGGGTGAAGTCAGGGGCCTTTTCCTGCGGCGACGGCTCCGGCGTACTCATGCGTGTTCCTTCCTTACTTGTTTTGTCGCTGTGCACAGCCTCGGTTAGTCGCTGCGCGCGGTGATCGCCTTACGCTCGATGCTCTTGGCGTACAAGGATGTCTCGCGCCGATTGCGGCCGGAGGAGGCGCCGTCCGGACCCCGCCAGCCCAGCCTCGCGTCGGCGGCCCGCCAGGTCTCGGTGCGCCCGTCCCGCGCCCGGACCGACCGCACTTTCTTGTACCAAGAAATCCGTCCTGCTCGCCCTGTACCGCACTCACCCGGACTACGGGGACCGCCGCAGCGCCAGCCGGGTCGCCGCCCAGCTGGCCCCGCAGGCGGGGCTGCAGCCGGGCACCGCCCGCAGCTACCTGTACGCCGAACTGGACAGCAGGACACCATGACCACCGACCCGCCCGCCGACCCCTCACCCCGCGCGCTCGGCGAGAGCCTGGCCGCCCTGGCCGCCCAAGTCGCCGACCTGCGCAGCCAGATCCGCATCCTCAACGAACGACTCGACCAAGCAGGGCTGCAAGCCGACCTGAACCTGGCCGCCCGGTTCGACCAGCTGGCTCAAACCGTCGCGGACGCCCTCGACACCGCCGCCCCGCGCGGGCTCGCCGCACCGTACTGGATCGGCCTGGACCGCGACACCTACACCGCCCGGCTGGCCGACCTACGGCAGTGGGCCGACACCATGCTCCGGCAGCACTATGGCGGCTACGAGCTGCCGGAGTGCTGGCCCCGCCACATCCACGCCGTCTGGGAACTGTCCACCCTGGCCGCCGAATGGCACTACACCTATGCCGCGACACGCCCCGACCTGGCCCGGGCCCTGGAGTTCTACGACCGGTGGCTGCCCGGCACCATGCGCCGTATCACGGATATCACCCGCGGGTGCATGCCGCAATGCGCGACGCTCCGCAGCCCCGGCGACTGGACTGCTCGTCCTCGATACCGCTAACCCTGCTCGCCGTGTGGGTAGAGAGCGTCGAGCTTGTTCATCAGGTCGCAGAGCGACCAGGCACCGATGGTCGTGCCGTCATCGGGAAGCACGCCCAGCGGGAGTATCGCCCGCCACCGGTCGTCAGGCCGCGCTGGTGTCACGATGGTCACGCCGGTCTGCTCGGTCTCGAACCGGCGGCGCCGCTCGACGCAGTCCTGGAAGTCACCGCGCGGCAGCGGACCGAGGGAACGCCTCCCGTAGGACTGATTCACTGGTCGGCCTTTGTCACTGCATCGCCTGCCAGTGCGCCCGGATTTTCCGGTCCAGTTCATCAGGGGTGGCTCCGGTCAGCACCTCACCGGCGCTGCCGATCGCCGACCAGATGCCGTGGTCGGCGCTGAACGCGTGGTAGCCGCCTTCGGCCCATGCCTCTTCCAGCGCCGATAGTGCGGAGTCCTCATCGACCGCGAACACAGCGCGCCGCTGTCCGGCAGTGTCGGCCTTCGCGGTCCCAGTCATGGTGATGCCTCCCATCGGCGTGCCAACGTGGTTATGGACAAGCCAACGCGACGTACCACGGACGGGTGAATGGACTTGCGGAAACTTGCGAGGAAGTTAGCTCAGGGTCTCAATCGCGGACGCGATCAGGGCCCGCGCCTGCGGCCCGTATACGGCCATTCCGGCGAGCCTTTCGAAGGCACGCGCGTACAAGGTGATCTCGCTCGGGGCAGTGACCGTTACCTGGGCTGACAGCAATTCGACGTGCACCCGGGAATCGTCAAAGACGGTGAAGGTCTCCAGTGTCCACATCGGCCGCCCGTCCGCAGAAAACGGGATCACCCCGAGTCTCACCGAGGGAAGCGTGACGGCGTCCAGCAAGTGGCCCAGTTGCCCGGCCATGGTCTCAGCACCGCCGAGACGGTACCGCAAGACCGCCTCCTCGATCAGCATGGCGAACTGGTGGCCCGGAGATTGCACGATCCGGTTCCGGCTCATCCTGGCCCGCACGGCGTCATCGACATCATCGGGCGTCGCATGGAAATCCGAGTTAGCCTGCAGCAACGCGCTCGCATACGCCGGGGTCTGCAGGAAACCCGGGACAACCGTCGAGCAGTAGACCTTGAACAGGCGCGTGCGCTCGTACAGCGGCCGCCGGGCATTTTGGGTGTGGCGCAGGCCTGTACGCGTCAGCCGCCGCCATTCCACATACATCGAGTCGGCCGCCCTGGACGCCGCAATGAGGTCGGGGACCTCGCGCTGGGCGCCGCATACCCGGCACCAGGTCTGGATGTCGGCTTCGCTGAGCGACTGCTTGGCCGACTCGATGCGGCTGGTCTTCGCCTCATGCCAGCCAGCCGCCGCGGACAGCGCCCGGGCGGTCAGGCCCGCGTCCAGCCTGATATCACGTAGCCGCTCGGCGAGCTGTTGCCGTGCGCGCTGGACACTCGACGACGGTGAGACTGCCATTGGCTCAGGTCAGCATGACGGTCAGACCGGCCGGTACAGGTCATGCGGAATGGCGCGCTCCCACGCAGCCTCGAACGCCTGGGTGCACAACTTCACGATGAGAGGGTCATCGGCCATCTCGTCTTCGACGATCTCCCCGGTCCCGGAGAAGTAGTGAAACCGCACCAGCTGGCTGTCGAACACCCAGTAATCGTTGAGGGGCAGGCACAGATCCGTCCCGCGCCGCCGGGGCAGCCACCGGACCTGCTCCCCGGCGGCGATGCTGACCGCGGCCGTCACTTCATACTCGAACCGGATGAATGGAGCCAGCGGCTCAGACACGACACGGACGCGGCGGAAACGAACTCCCCGGGCTGCGTGAGCGCGCACGATAGCCGACCACTCCGGATTCGCCTGCTCCGGGAGCAGCCTCGCCGCCTGCCAGTCGAGGAACCGCTCGTCGTCAGGCGTGTACGCGTCGCGCATCTCCAGATGCACGGCCGAGGTCGTCGTGGCGGCTATCAGCTCGCCGAATGGTGGCACCTTGGCCATTAAGCGCCTCCAGGATCATCGCCTTCATCCGCGCCGGGAGCCGGACCACCGACTCGTTGTCCGCGATCGGGCTGTGCCGGGCGACATCCGCCAGGATCTGCGAGTCAGTGACAGTCCAGCCCTGGAAAAGGAGATCACCAGTCTCCTCCTCGGCGAAAACCGCTGGGCAGTGGTCTCCCGTAGTGTCCGGATCAATCGCGATGAAGACTAGCGCCATGGTTGCCTCCAGCATCCGCGAGTTGCGCGAGCTTGCATCTCTGACCGTCTCTCTATCCGGCACGAACGTCAAGAGCTGCGTGGGCTGTGCTTAGGCGGCCGGTATTTGGCCCGGGCTCGGCGCGCCACCGTACCGAAGCTCGATCTCTCGCGGCCGCCCGACTCTGGTGCGTTCCATGGTCTGGATCACGTGGATGACCGGGCTGACTTTGAGCATCGCGCCGGTCAGCTCCAACCCGCATATGTCGCAGCCAAAGCACCAGGTATCCGGATCTGCCTCCGGCGGAAATGCGTCCCAGCGGAATGCCTCGTGCGTCTCCCCGAGCTGGCCGCCATCGCTGGGCACATCGGCTTTCCGGGCACTGGGCCGAAGAACAACGGCATGATTCCGTTCATCGCGGGTGCGGGCGGCCGCCTCCGCTCGGGCTCGCTCTACGGCGAGTTCGCGGGCGGCGATAGCCGCCAGCCGACCAAGCTCGGCCGTCGTCTGTGCGGACGGATTGATGCCGCCAGGTGTCAGCCGTGCTGATGCCAGCGGCATCCACTTGGTGGCAAGCTGGTCGGCCGGACACGGCGGCCAGTGCACGACACGGCATTGCGTCGGATGCGGAGATGCCCAGGCGCCAGCGGGACCGGGCTGGGCGTGGACCAGCCCGAGCGTCCGCGCGGCCAGGTCGAAACGCCAACCTGGCTGGCCGTGCCGGAACACGATCCGGGGCACTCGTATATCCGGGTGATAAAGCCACAGATCGGTGATTCCGGCCCGGGCATAGTCCTCGTGACGGGCGATCCATTCCGCGTCACTGAGCTCGCTACGCTGCAGTTCGATGGCCAGGCGGTGACCGCCGGGCAGGATGACCTCGACATCGCTGCGCCGTCGGCCGTTCGCGGGTCCTGGCCTCCACCCGGGCCGTGAACCCCTGCGTCTCGGCCCATTCCCGTATCGCCTGCTTGCCTTCCGCATGCCACAGGCTCTCCGGACTGTGCTGTCCGCCGGGAGGGGCCATTCCGGGCGGATGAGCGAAATGCCGCTGGAGCCCCGCCGTCACGGCCCTTGGGCACGAGCGCGACGGTCCGCGGCCCGTCCGGCAGATCTGTCCCCTCGTAGCACGCCACGCACACCAGGGTCCGGTCACCGTTGTGACCCTTCTTCCGCCACTCCTCTGTACGCCTGTCTCCGGCGTGGACTTCAAGTCCGGTCACCAGGTCCAGGCCGACCACGAGCAGATCTGCCGCCACGACGCCTCCGACGATGAGCACGCGACGGCAGGCAGCGAACTCCCGCGCCGCATGGCTGACAAAGGGGCGGCTTACCAAGCCGGACCTGTCGTGGGTCAGATGTCTGTGCGAGAAGTGCCGCTGAGGAAGGAAGTGCCGCTAGGCGCCAGGGCCAGATCTTGCGGCGATCAGAAGTTAGGCGGCAAAGATGAGTTGCGTGTTGGTTATGCCGGTGTCACCCGGAGGCTCGGAAGCCAGTATCGAAACTATGCCCGGAATTCGCCTGCCCAACCGCACCCGCCGAGGAGCCGGGAGATACGGGGAACTCGACCTGTTGCGGCCTTATGTGTCGACCGGATCAGCCGGCCACAGATGCCGGCGAGCCTCGGCGGCGAACTTCGGGACTGGGGTTGCCCCGCTTTGACGGACAGGGCTGATAACTCGGTCAGGCTACATTCCTGATCTTTGCGTGGTGGTCGTTTTCGAAGTCGGCGGGGCTGCGGTAGCCCAGGGTGCTGTGCAGCCGGGTGCCGTTGTACCAGGCGATGTACTCCACGATCGCGCGGCAGGCCCCGGCCCGGGTGGGCCAGGCCTGGGCATCGATCAGCTCGCCCTTCAGCGAGGCGAAAAGGCTCTCCGCCACGGCGTTGTCCCAGCACTGGCCCTTGCGGCCCACCGACAGCGTCACCTGGCAGTCCCCGGCGAGCTCAGCGAACGCGGCGGAGGTGTACTGCCCGAGTTCAAGGGGTCGTCGCAACACTGCCCTGTTGGGCCGAGTATAGGAATTCGTCGAGCGCTTCTGCCGGGGTCTTCCAGCTGAGTGTCTTGCGGGGGCGGCTCTTGAGGGCGGCGGCAACGGCGGCCAGGTCGTCGGGGCTATGGCGGCTGAGGTCAGTGCCCTTGGGGAAGTACTGGCGGAGCAGGCCGTTGGTGTTCTCGTTCGTGCCGCGCTGCCAGGGTGAGTGCGGGTCGGCGAAGTAGATGGCCAGGCCGGTGTCGATGCGCAGCTGGGCGTGCTGGGCCATCTCGGCGCCCTGATCCCAGGTCAGCGACCGGTGCACCTGCTCGGGCAGCGTGGTGATGGCCGAGGCGATCGCGTCGCGGACCGCTTCGGCACCGTGCCCGGCGAGCGCGGGTCCGTTCTTGGCCCTGGGACCACCGTGACCTTCCATGGGGGCAGGTGCAGCAGCATGGTGAACCGGGTGGCGCGCTCCACCAGGGTGCCGATCGCGGAGCTGTTCAAGCCCACGATGAGGTCGCCCTCCCAGTGTCCCTGGCACGGCCCGGTCCGCGGCCTCGGCGGGCCGCTCACTGATCATGATCTCGGGGGTGATGAACTTCTTGCCCCGTCCGCGGGTGCGGGCGCGGGGGACGCGCAGCGCCCGGCCGGTACGCAGGCACGCGGTCAGCTCACGGCGCAGCGCCCCGCGGCCCTGGACATACAGGGACTGGTAGATCGCCTCGTGCGAAACCCGCATGGACTCATCATCAGGGAAGTCGGCCCGGAGCCGGTTCGCGATCTGCTCCGGGCTCCACGACGCCGCCCACCGCCGGTCGGCACGCCGCCCGTGACGCCGCCCGATCCAGGCGACATCCGGGCCCGGCACGGCCGCACCATCCGGCCCGGCGATCGCCCCGGCGAGCCGGTCCTGCACGTACTCGCGCAGCGCGTCGTTCGCCGCGAGCTTGCTGACTTTCGGGCGGCCGGCACGCCGATCAGCGTGCCACTGCGCCGTCGTCGCCCGGTACGCCGCCGCGTGACTGCGCGTTGACGCGTTGCGGCGCAGCTCGCGCGAGATCGTCGACGGTGACCGGGCCACGCGGCGGGCGATCTCGCGCACCCCCAGCTGCTGCGCGCGCAAGATCGCGATCTCCTCACGCTCAGCGAACGACAGGTACCGCCCCGACAGCGGGGCCAGCGTGATCGGCGGCATCCCGCCAGCGTGACGGAACCATCGCGAGCCGACGGCCTGCGACACGCCGGCCACAGCTGCCGCGTCCTCGCTCGACACGCCGCGCGTGACCGCCTTCCAGAAGCGCACCCGGTCCTCGCGCCGCGCCGCCGAGGGACGACCAGGCGACCACATCTGGCCGCGCATCGCACGAATCGCCTGCTGGCGCTTCCCTGCGCCCATATCGCAACACCTCCAGCTTCAGGTGTTGCGACGACCGGTTGAATCCGCCCTGGCAGCCACGGTCGGAGTGGAAGATCACCCCGGCTGCGGGGTCGCGGGCGGCGACCGCGTTGGCCAGCGCATCAGCCACGAGCTCGGTGCGCAGGTGATCGGCCAGCGCGAAGCCCACGATGCGGCGGGAGGCGATGTCGATGACCGTCGCGAGGTAGAGCCAGCCTTCCCAGGTCGCGATGTAGGTGATGTCTCCGCACCAGCGCTGGTTGATCTTCGATGCGTCGGCGGTGAAGTCCCGGCGGATGGCATCGGCGCGGGCCGCGGCCGCGGGGTCGGGGATGGTGGTCTTCTTCCACCGTTTCGGCGCCCGGCCGCGCAGGCCGTGCTGGCGCATCAGCCGGGCGATGCGCTTACGGGAATGCCGGTGCCCCTGGCGGCGCAGTTCCGCGTGGATCCGCCGGGCGCCGTACCGGCCCCTGGACCGCTTGTGCTCGGCCGTGATCAGCACGGTCAGGTCCGCGTCGTCGCGGTCCCGGTCGCACGGCTGCCCGACCCGGGCGGCGTAGTAGGCGGCACGGGAGACCTTCAGCAGCTCGCACGCTCTTTTCACGTTGCGCTGCTGGGCTTTCTCCGCCTCGATGAACGGGTAGCAGTTCACCGGGTCTCCGTCGCGAAGAAAGCCGTGGCCCGCTTGAGGATCTCCACGTCCTCCCGCAGCCTGCGGTTCTCAGCCCGCAGCCGGGCCAGCTCCTTACGCTCCGCGCTGGTCAGGCCGCCGTCCTGCCTGGTCCCGGCGTCCCGCTCGGCCTGCTTGATCCACTCCCGGACCGCGGTCTCAGTCAGGTCAAAGTCCCTCGCGACCTGGCCGGCCGTCCGGTCCCCGCGCTGGCACAGCTCGACGATCTCGGCCTTGAACTCCGGCGTGAACGAGCGGCGCGGGCGCTTCTTCCCCATGCTCTCCATGGTGGGACATCCTTCCGGGGATAAAACCCCTGATGATGGATGTCCGTCAAAGCGGGTCCGGCCCAGTCCTGCACCCATCGGGTGCGCGCTCCAACCCCGTACCAGCCAGCCGTCAACCAGAAAACCGCAGCTTAAAGCCACGAAGAAACGGTTCACACCCTGATCAGCGGATCAATAGTGAATCGCGGAGGCTAGAGGCAGCGCGGCTGACTATCGATCAATGCGACTGTGGTCTAGCCGCAACCGTGACGGTCGCATTCGGCTCGGACCAGATTGACTCGTGCCCGAAGGCTTGGTTGGGGTCGTCGCCGACGAGCTCGACCCCGTCTGGACCGCCGTGGCACCGGTCACTTCAGCGGAACATCATCGAGCTTGACCCCGAGGAAGTCGGCCAGTGCCTGCTTCAGCTTCGGGGCGATCAGCTCGGGCTGCGGCATCTGATTCGCCCAGTCGAAGAGGTCGAAGGTGGCCCGCCAGGCGGCGTCGCCGAGCGGTGTGGTCAGAAGCGGCGGCTCCCCTTCGAGGCGCCCCATCACCTCGACGTCTGTCCCCAGCGACCCCATCAGCTTGCGGAACTCGCCGATCGTCGCCGGCACGTCGAGCCCCCGGTTGAAGGCATCGCCCAGCGCCCGGTCGACGGCCAGGTCTTGGATGATGTGCGTCCACTGGCCGTGGTCTCCCTTCGCCAGTCTGAGGTCGTTGATGGCGACCGGCTGGCTGGCGTACTGCTCCCAGAAGTCCCGTGAGGACGGCAGGTCCTTAATGGTCTTCCATGCGAGTCCCGACTCCTGCGCCATCGCCCGGAGCTCCTGCTCGAACGTCGTACCGTTGCGCGCCATCCGGGCCATCATCTCGTCGAGCACCTCCCCGTACAGCCGCGGAGTGCGAAGCGCCTCCATGGCGATCGGCAGAGCCCGCCGGAACGAGTCGACCGCGGGGCCTGGGGGCTGGGCGTCCAGGTGCTCGAGCACCCGTGTGTAATCCACCGGCAGCTTCTCCTTCGCCATCGACTGCTCCAGATCCTTGAGCTGTGTTTCGACGTGCGGGACGACGCTGCGAGCTGCCTGCGGGGCCTCCGCCTCAATTGCCTCGGCGCCGCGGCCGAGGATCTTCGTGAGCCACTTGCCGGCCCCGCCGGCCGCTTCGGTCAGCGGCTTGGCCACGGTTCCCAGCACCTTCGATCCCCCGAGCGGCAACGCGACGGCGGCCAGCGAGGCGATCACCGGCACGACGCTCGGATCCTCACGCAGCTCCAGTGAGGCCTCGACGCGCCCCGTGTCATATTCGCTTGACGCGTCGAGGAAGTTGCCCGCCGCCTTGGCCTCGCCGACACCCGGCACGAAGTACAGGGCGAAGTCGCCGATCTCCTCGAGTTGATGGAGGAACGAGGTGTCGGGGGCGTGCCCGATCCCGTGCGCGATGAACGCCGCCTGCGGCGAGTCGGCGGCGATGCCCATCTCGCTGAGCGCCTCCTGGACGACAGCGTCCCACTGCATCACACGGTCGGGGTGCCTGCGCAGGCGCTCGTCGATCTCCTCAGCGCCGCGCAGCATCGAGAGGACGTAGTAGCCGAGATACCACTGGAGCTCTGCCGGCCCCGTCGCCTTCATCGCGTATCCCCACGCCTTCGCATTGGCGAGGAACGGATACACCCTCAGCAGCTGCGAGCTGGCCGCGGAGGCGCCGCCCGCCCGCAACGGCCTCAGCTGCTCGAACAGTGCCGTCGCCAGTCGGTCGTCGCTCATCGCGTGGTTGAGTCCTCGTGCGCTGCGGATCGCCCGCGCGAGCGTCTCGTGGGCCACCTCCAGTGCGCGCTCCTGCACCGCGTCGCGCCACGGGCCGGTCCTGGCCTCCTCGTAGTCCGCAAGGCTGTTGAACCCGCGTGCGGCGAGGAGGTTCGCCTCGTACTCCTTCATCGATTTGGCGGGATTGTCAGGATCGACCTCCACGCCGGCCGCCTGCATCGCATCCTTCAGCATGGTCATCTTGGCGTACGGCGACTGCCGGCTGGCCTCGATCAGTGCGATCATCTCGGCGTCCCCGGCCAGCGCGGCACCGACCTGCGTGTCCCGGGCGCGAGCGGCCTGCAGCCGCTGCATGTTCGCCAGAGCCGCCGGCCACGTCCCCGTGCCCTGCCGGGTGGGGTTGGCGTAGTACCGCTGGTAGTCGGCCTCGCTCAACGCCTCGACGCCCTTGGCCACCTCGAGCGCGGCGACGGTGTCCTCGGCGCTGAGCGGCGCACCGGGTGCCCGGGAGCTGCCCAGGTATTGGCGCATGCGCGGGCTGGCCATCGCCGTATCCAGTGGACTAGCCTCGCCCCCAGCCTCTCCAGCCTCAGTCACGCCTGGCTCCGACGCGGTGCCGCGCCCGGTAGCGGCGGCGTCACCCGCGCGCAGGCGCTCATCGAGGATCCGCCGCCACAGTTCGCGTCCGCCAGCGTCAGCCTCTCCCCTCCCCAGCTTCCGGTCGGACCCCGTCCGATGTGCGAACTCGCGATCGACCTCGTCGTAGACCGAACGGCGCTCGCCGACGGAAAGTGCCGAGCGCCGCTGCGCCATCGCCTCCGACTCCCCGGCGGCCAGCGGTTTCAGACGCGCCGTCCAGCGGATCGTCCGCCCGATGTCAGCACGGGTGTACGGCTGGGGGTGGTCCTTCATGGGATGGAAAGCCCACCGGTCTGCGCTGATGCGCAGCAGCGCTTCGTCACGGTCGACCCCGTACAGCGTCATCACCCCGCGGATTCCCAGCTCGTCGGGTCCGAGGGCATCACGCTGTCTGAAGTCGTCCTCCGTGAGCGTGAACTGGACGGCCACGAGCTCAGCGACGGGCTGGCGCGCACGGGCCGGCGCTCGCATGATCGCGTGGCCCCCGCCTCCGGACAGGGCGACGGCCGGAAGCCGCGAGGGCGGGAGCGATCCGCGCAGCGCCGCCGATCCGAGTCGCGCGGCCTCCGACTCGGCGGCGCTGCCCGGCGCCGCCACCGTGAGCGCACCCAAGGTCGGCGGCGGCCCATTCGGCTGCTGGAGCGTATGGACGAGCTCGTGGACGAGCAGCGCCCGGCTGTCGGGATCGCCGGGGGCGTAGCGGCCGTCGTCGAACACGATCGCGTTGCCGACGGTGTAGGCATCGGCCGAGAGCGCCCGCGCCGACGCACTCGCGCGCGCCCCGGTGTGGATGCGGACGCCGCTCAGGTCGTGGCCGAGCCGACGGCCCATGTCCACGGCCACGCCGTGCTCGAGCGCGCGCCCCGGCCCGCTCACCACATCGCGGACGCCGTCGCCGGCATCCGCTGCCGACGAGCCCGAAACCTGCTCAGCGGCTCGTCGGGCATCATCCGCGACCTGCTCCGCTTCCTGTTCGCCCGGGTCGGTCATGCGGCTCACCCTAACTGCGTGCCACCCGGCCTTAGCCAATAGATCATGGTGCGCGGGCTGCCCGGGCACATCGCTCGCCCACACCGGGACTTGGCTCGGCCGAGCGCGCACTGCGGCCTGCTCTGTTTCTGCTGAAGAACCAATGTGTCCCGAATGCCCGGCCACACCGCCCGCCCACACTGGGACGCGGCTTGGCCGGACGCGGATAGGCGAGCCCACATTTGCGGCGCCGTCTAGATCGGGAAGCGCTGCCTGAGCAGACGCGCTATCGGCTTGGGCGATCGAGGGACGCCGCTGCTGCGAAAAGCTCAGGTCACTCATGCCCGCCCCCTTAGGCCGTAGTTCCCCCCGACGGTAACTCGATATAGGCGCTGACCAGCCAAAACGTCCTCTGCTCATCACTACGTAGTCATGTAACTTCCATGATCGAGGACATTACTACCTGGTCAAACGAGTCAGCCAATCGGCTTGGGGGGAACTTCGGCTTAGGACGGTCAGACCTGAGCCCATACTGCCAAGCCGCTGTCACCGCAGCGTCACCGCGGCTGAAACCTTCACAACTACGGACAACAAGAGGGATAGGCGTCAGACACCTGCCGAGGCAAGGCGCCCGAGTAGGTCCTCGATGCTCATGGCCGGAGCGGAGTAGCTGCGTGCCTGATCACGCAGGGCCGCGACTGTGTGTCCCGGGTAGAGGTCAAGCTGGTCGAGCAGGAAGTCATCCGGATGGACAACGGTGATGTCATACGCCGCTGTCGACGTGTCCGGGAAGTCGCCAATGTTGAAGGTGACCAGGACCGCAGCGTCGCTGCGGACGGCCGCGGCCAGTACGTGGCTGTCTTTCGGGTCGCAGGTCATCGTCTCCACAAGGTTCTCGTAACCGCGGACCTCAGCGTCGGGGAAGGCCCGGCGCATCTCGCCGACGCGGTGGGTGACGGCCTTCTTTTCCAGCCCGCGGGCGACCAGAGCGCGTTCGAGTTCGTCCAGGACGTCGGCCGACCATAGCGGCCGGTAGGTACCGGCCTCGGCAAGCCGCAGCAGCGAGTCGCACGGGTAGGCGCCGTACAGGGTGCACGTGTCGAGGAACGCCGGGAACATCGCCATCGGCGGCAGTCACCGGGTCAGGGGCGGCGGCCCGGCAGTGGCCTCATACAGGCCGGCCGCTTGCCCTTCCTCCGCCATCCGGTCCAGGGCTTCCCGGCGCTCCCGGCGCATGCTGGCCTGATAGGCGAGAAGGTCGGCGAGCATGATGCGCCGGTGCCTGCCCCGCTGCTCATACGGGATCTCGCCATCCTCGAGCAGCCGCACGAGCGTGGGCCGCGAGATGCCGAGCAGCTCGGCGGCCTCCTGGGTGGTCAGCAGCGCATTCTGGGGAATGACAGTGACGCCCTGCCCGTGGGCCATGGCCGTTGCCACATGGACTAGGGCATCGAACACCGGCCCTGGTACCTCCAGGCGGCGGCCGTCGACTCCGACCAGGGCAGGCTTGGGCTCCGGAACGGCCACCCCGCGCCGCGCCAGCTCAGTCACGAAGTCGACGACCTCGGCCAGCTGTGTTCCTTCAAGGAGGTATGTCGTGGCTTCCCCGCTCGCCGCCCGCGTGCTCATTCCGGCTCCTCTTTACTCGCGCCCCGTCTGCAAGAGTACCTCTAAACGAAAAAAACGAAAATACGCTAGGGCGGTGGAGCGCCTGCGGAAGCTGGCGTTAGTCCTGGGAGGTGGATCCCGCAGTGAGCCGCGCGAGGTAGGCCGCGGCGCGGCGGTCGACCTCAGGGACCGGGTTGGCATAGTGCCGCAGTGTGGTCGCGCCGCCGCCGCTGTGGCCGAGGCGGGCGGCAGTATTACGGAGGTCGAAGCCGCCGGCGAGGAGCTGGCTGGCCGTGTAGTGGCGACCGCCCTTGATATCGAGCTTCACCCCGGCGGCAGCTGCCGCCTCGGCGACCTTGTGCGTGGCCCAGTCCGGGTTCCAGGGCCTGGAATGCGCCGGGTCGTTGGAGAACAGGTACGCGTCATCGAGCAGCTCGACGCCGACCCCGGCCAGATCCGTCCGGATCTCGTCTAGGTAGGTCACGATGAGAACGCAGGTGTCCGGGTCGATGGCCAGCCAGCGGTCCTGATGGGTCTTGGTGTCCTTGCGGACGCCCTGACCGCCCCGGACCACATAGTTGAAGGCAATGTGGACCAAACCGCGGTCCAGGTCGATGTCACCGATCTGCAGGCCGCACAGTTCGCCCCGGCGCACGCCGGTGACCACCACCAGCCACAGGTAGAGCCCCAGGGCGGCGCTGCGCGCGCGGGCCTCGGCGATCACCTTCGCCACGTCATCTGGCGAGGTGGCCGGGACGGGCCGGCGGATGGTGGTCGGCGGCTTGGCTGACTCGGCGGGGTTACGGTCGGTCCACTCCCAGCGCTGCGCGGCGGCGAACGCGCCGGACAGGATGCTGTGGATGCCGCGGATCGTGCTGGCCTTCATCGGATGGCAGACATGCGGCTTGCACCCGGCGCGGCGGCAGTCGTGGCCGGGACCGGGGCGCCTTCGGCTCAGGCGCGGATCGTCGCTGGGCGCCCCGGCTACGACCGTGGCGCGGCCGTGTCGCGCGATGATCAGGCCGTCGGCGGTGAGCGTCTCCAACGCATGCCGGATGACGCCGGTCCCGATGCCCTGCAGAGCGCTCAGCTCGGTGATCGACGGCAGCTCGTCACCGGGCGCGAGGATCCCGGACCGGATGGCCTCTGTGAGCGTCTCAGTGACCTGCTGCCAGGCCGGGCGGGTGTCGTGCGGGTCGATCACTAGGACCGGGACCTTTCGGTGCTCGATGAACGGCCTGCCGGTGCAGGCCAGGTCGCCGCAGCGCTTCAGCTCGGCGTACAGCTTGTCGAGGATGGGGCCGCGTACCTTCCGTACCTTCATGGGCCCGAGGGCAGGCTTGATGGTGCGGCGGATGAATCCCTCGTTGGTCTGCCGCGTGGACACGTCCCACGGCGCGATCGCCGCGTACTCGTCCAGCAGCTTGGCCACGGTCGCGGCCGACTCGGGCGTGCGGCCTTCGGATGCTTCCTTGAGCAGTCTGCCCAGCTCGATGTGTGCTTGCTGCTCGGTCTTGGCGGTGGCCTTGAGGCGGATCTCCCGCTTGGTAATCGGATCGACCCCGGCGTACACCCGGGCGCGCCACGATCCGCTCGGCAGTTGCTCTACGCAACCTTTGGCGACTCTCGGCATGGGACCAGGATAGGTCGGATCAGTGTCATTCGGTCCACGAACCGGTCCACGAGCCGGGACCGGATGAGGTCCGAATAACCTCTGACCTGGGAGCCGGTGAGCGGATTCGAACCGCTGACCTGCCGTTTACAAGACGGCTGCTCTGCCAACTGAGCTACACCGGCCAGGCACGCTATCGTAGCCGAGATCGGACCGCGGCCACCTCATACAGCGCGATGCCGGCCGCGACTCCGGCGTTCAGCGACTCGGTACGGGCCGCGATCGGGATGCGGACCAGCACGTCGCAGGTCTGGGCGACGATCCTGGACAGGCCCCGGCCCTCTGACCCGATGACCAGCACCAGCGGGGCGCTGGCCAGCTCCAGGTCGCGGATCCCGGTGTCCCCGGCCGCGTCCAGGCCCGCCACGAAGACCCCGTTGTCCCGGTAGGACTGCAGTGCGCGGGCCAGGTTGACCGCGCGGGCCACCGGCACGCGGGCCAGCGCCCCCGCCGACGCCTTCCAGGCGCCCGCCGTGACGCCGGCGCCGCGGCGGCCAGGGACCACCACCCCGTGGGCGCCGAACGCGGCCGCAGAACGCACCACCGCACCCAGGTTGCGCGGGTCGGTGACGCCGTCCAGGGCGGCGATCAGCGGCAGCTGCCCGGCGTCGGCGGCCCGGGCGAGCAGGTCGTCGGGATGCGCGTAGTCGTAGGGGCGCACCCGCAGCGCCAGGCCCTGATGCAGCGCGCCGCCGGTGAGCCGGTCGAGTTCGGCGGGGCCTGCCTCGAGCACCGCCACGCCCCGGTCGGCGGCCAGCTTGATGGCCTCGCTGATCCGCTCGTCATGCTGCGCGCGGGCGCCAACATACAGGGCCGCCGAGGGCACGCCGGCCCGCAGCGACTCGACCACGGAGTTGCGCCCGGCGACGAACTCGGCCGCGTCCCCGATGCCCCGCGCCGCCCGGGCGGGCGGGCGGGACGAGGTGAACGACGAGGAGGGACCGTCATCCTGACGCCGCCCACGAAAGCTACCGGAGGCGGCACCGTCGTCGGCACGCCGGCCACGGGAACCGCCCGTGGGCGCCGCCGCGCGCCGCTGCGCCGGGTGGCCCGGACGCATGGCCGCGGGCGGCGTGGGCCCCTTGCCCTCCAGCGCGCGCTTGCCGTAGCCGCCGGTACCCGGCCGCGGCTTGCCCGACTTGGTTCTGGCCCGACCCGGGACGGCCCACCTTGGCGCGGCCAGGTCGACCAGCACCAGAACGACCAGATCGCGAGCTACCTGCTCCGCTCAACGCTTCAGCTCCCATCGCGGGCCTTCTGGAGTGTCCTCGACGAGGACGCCGATCTCCTCAAAGCCATCCCTAATCGCGTCCGCGGTCGCGTAGTCCCGGCGCGCCCGGGCCGCGTCCCGCTGCTGCAAGGTCAGCTTGACCAGCGACCCGACCACGTCCCGCAGCCGGTCGCCGGCCCCCAGGCCGCCCGCCGACGCGGACCACTGCGGCGCGAGCGGGTCCAGGCCGAGCACGTCCAGCATGGCCCGGAGCCGGACCAGGCAGGCGCGGGCGCCTGCCTTATCGGACGCGGCCAGCGCCTGGTTGCCGTCCCGGACGCAGGCGTGCACCGCCGCGAGCGCAGCGGGGACACCAAGGTCCTCGTCCATGGCCGAGCGGAACGAGACCGGCAGCACGAGCGGCTCGTCGTCCCCCGGGGCCGCCACGGAATCGAGCCCCAGGCGACCGAGCACCTCGCCGGCCCGTATCGCGAAGCGCTCGATTCGCTGGTAGGCGGCGACCGCCTCCTCCAGCGCGTCCGGCGAGTACTCGAGCAGCGACCGGTAGTGCGCCTGGACCAAGTAGTAGCGGAGCTCGGCGGGCCGGACCCTTGTCAGCACGTCGGTGACGAGCAGAGAGTTGCCGCCCGACTTGCTCATCTTCTCCCCGGCCAGCCCGAGCAGACCGTTGTGCAGCCAGTACCGGGCGAAGCCGTCGCCGGCCGCGCGGGACTGGGCGAGCTCGTTCTCGTGGTGCGGGAAGATCAGGTCCATCCCGCCGCCATGGATGTCGAAGGTGGGCCCGAGGTACTTGGTGGACATGGCCGAACATTCCAGGTGCCAGCCAGGCCGGCCAGAACCCCAGGGCGTCTCCCAGTAAGGCTCGCCTGGTTTGGCACCCTTCCACAGGGTGAAGTCACGCGGGTCGCGCTTGGCAGTGCCCTCTCCCGGGCCTTCTCCCAGGCCCTCTCCCCGGGCGTCGTCGGAGTCCTCGGCGGGCCGCATCTGGTCGAGCCGCTGGCCGGACAGGGCCCCGTACTCCGGGTAGGAGCGCACGTCGAAGTACACGTCCCCGCCGCCCGGGTAGGCGTGGCCGCGCTCGATCAGCCGGCGGATCAGCACGATCATCTCCGGGATGTGCCCGGTCGCGCGCGGCTCGACATCCGGCGGCCGGCAGCCGGCCGCGTCGTAGGCCCAGGTGAACGCGCGCTGGTTCCGTTCGGCGACGATCCAGGGCGGGACGCCTTCATGCTCGGCGGTGCGCAGGATCTTGTCCTCGATGTCGGTGACGTTGCGGCAGAACGTGACCCGGTATCCGCTGGCCTCCAGCCAGCGGATCAGGATGTCGAAGCACACCGCCGACCGCAGGTGGCCGATGTGCGGCGGCGCCTGCACGGTGGCACCGCACAGGTAAACCGACGCCTGCCCCGGCCGAAGCGGCGCGAACTCGCGCACCGCACGGGCGGCGGTGTCATGAAGGTGCAGCGTCACGCTGTCAAGGCTAAGGGATACGCGGAGTGTCTGGCGGGTGCTGGGGCGAGGCCGGATCAGCCCGTAGGCATCGGCTCCGCTGGCACGAGCAGGGCGGTGGCGATCGCGGCGATGCCTTCGCCCCGGCCGGTCAGCCCGAGCCCGTCGGTGGTGGTGGCGGACACGCTGACCGAAGCGCCGGACAGCGCCTCGCTCATCACCTTCTCCGCCTCGGCACGCCGCGGAGCGACCCGCGGCCGGTTGCCGATCACCTGCACGGCGACGTTACCGATGACGAAGCCCGCCTCACTGACCAGCCGGAACGTCTCGCGCAGCAAGGCTGCCCCGGACGCACCCGCCCATTCGGGCCGGGCGGTGCCGAAGTTCTCGCCGAGATCGCCGAGGCCAGCCGCCGACAGCAAGGCCGTGCAGGCGGCGTGGGACGCCACGTCCCCGTCCGAATGGCCGTCGAGGCCCGCCTCGCCCGGCCACAGCAGCCCAGCCAGGTTAAGCTCACGCGAGGTGGTCAGCGGGTGTACGTCTACGCCGATGCCGACCCGAGGAAGCCGGGGTACCGGATCCGGCACGACTACGACCTGGCTCAGGTCGCCAGGACCTCGTTGAGCAGCGCCTCGGCCTTGTCCTCGTTGGTCTTCTCGGCCAGCGCCAGCTCGCTCACCAGGATCTGCCGCGCCTTGGCGAGCATCCGCTTCTCACCTGCGGACAGGCCGCGTTCCCTGTCTCGCCGCCACAGGTCCCGAACGACCTCGGCGACCTTGTTCACGTCACCGGAAGCGAGCTTCTCCAGGTTGGCCTTGTACCGCCTGGACCAGTTGGTCGGCTCTTCAGTGTGCGGTGCGCGGAGCACCTCGAACACCCGCTCAAGCCCCTCGGCGCCTACAACATCACGAACGCCCACCAACTCGGCATTGTCCGCAGGAACGCGTACGGTCAGGTCGCCCTTGTCGACCTTGAGGACCAGGTAGGTCTTATCCTCGCCCTTGATGGTGCGAGTCTCGACCGCTTCGATGCGAGCAGCCCCGTGATGGGGATAGACGACGGTATCGCCGACCTTGAAAGACATGTGGCAAGTACCCCTTCCGCTGAACACCATCTTACCACGTCGCGCGGTGTCGATAAAATGCTCTGAGTGGTAAATATGCAGGTCAGTACGGTAGTCGTGGCTCCGTACCCACACCTTTCAGCTGGCCGTGCCAATCCCGGCACGGCCACTTGAGGGCTTACAGCGTTCTCCTAGTCTACCCGAGCCAGCGGAACGGGCCGTGCATCTTACCGATGCCAGGGTGTTGGCGATGCTGGCCAGGGGGACGGCCCCCGAACGATCCTTAGGCCTCATACTGGATACCTAGGGTCCTATTCGCGCCGGAGGTGACGGTGAATCCTGGCGGCGGATCAGGGTGGGACGAGCCTCCGCTCGACATCCAGATCCCGGATGACGCGCGTGAGCTCGACCGTGAGGTGCTGGCCTACCACCGGGAGCTGCGCGCGAAACGGCGCCGGGACCGGCTGCGGCGGCTGGCGGGACCCTTCGCCGGACGCGGGAGCGTCATGCCGCTGCTCGCGAGCATTCTGGCCGTGTGCCTGGTGGCAGGCGCGATGCTGTCGGTCGCTACGTTCAGCCCGGCGACGGCGCCCGCCGAGACGCCCCGTCCGGCGGCCTCGACCGCGCGTCCCGCATCGCCACGGTCAAGCACCGCGACCCGGCCGGCCGCGGCTGCCCCCGCCGGGACCAGCGCCGCCTCGGCCAGCGCTTCCGGAACCGGCGCCGCCTCGGCCAGCGCTTCCGGAACCAGTGCTTCCGGGACCAGCCCTTCCGCTACCAGCAGGACCAGCCGCGCGGCGAGCCCGCCGGCCTTCTCGCCCCGGCCGGGCTCTTCCGGCTAGGGCTCAGCGGGAGCCCCGCGTTAACCCGCGATAGCATGACCGCTACGATTTCCTTCCGTCCGACGGGAGTTAAATCGAGGAGGCCGCTAAGGTGCGCTGGAACCGCCGCCTGCTTCTCGGCGCCATAGCCGTGCTGGTGCCGACGCTCGCCGGGTGCGAGGCCGGCCTCAACGCGCCCACGCTGGAGTTTCACCCGGCCTCGAGCGGGGTCAGCACCACGGTGAACGGCATCACCCTGGACAACCTGTTCGTGCTCGGGGCACCGGTCGGCTTCGCGCTGCCGCCCGGCGGCCGGGCGGGAGTCTTCCTCGCGATCCAGTCCGAGAACGGTGACCGGCTTGTTTCGGTCAGCGCCCCGGGCGCGGCGTCCGCGGTGAAGCTGGCGGGCGGTTCGGTCAACCTGCCGGCCCAGTCGCTTGTCGACCTGGGCGGCCCCGAGCCTGAGGTGGTGCTCACCGGGCTGACCAGCCAGCTCAGCGGCGGGCAGACGATCCAGCTCAGCTTCGACTTCGCCCAGGCGGGGACGATCACGCTCGGCGTGCCGGTCGAGGCGCGCTCCTACGACTACGCGACCTACTCCCCGCCCGCCATCCCCAGGCCCACGGTGACCGCAAGGCCCAAGGCGCACGCGTCCGGCCAGGCCTCGGCCAGCGCGTCGGCATCGGCGTCGGCCGGCGCGTCGGCCAGCCCATCGGCCACACCGTAGCGACGGATCCGCACGCGCCGCACCCGTTCGGTCGAAAAGATCTTTAGGGCCGAACGGACCGGCGTGTCAGCCTCTCAGGCGGCTGATTCGAATTTGTAACCTAGGCCGCGTACCGTCACGATATGCTGCGGCTTGGCCGGGTCGACCTCGATCTTGGCCCGCAGCCGTTTGATGTGTACGTCCAGCGTCTTGGTGTCGCCCACGTAGTCGGCGCCCCAGACCCGGTCGATGAGCTGCATCCTGGTCAGCACCCGGTCCGCGTTGCGGAGCAGCACCTGGAGCAGCTCGAATTCCTTCAGCGGGAGCTGTACCGTGCCGCCCCGGACGGTGACCACGTGCCGGTCCACGTCCATCCGCACCGGCCCGGACTCCAGGGCCGACTCGGCCACATCCTCGGGCTCGCCGCGGCGCCGCAGCACCGCGCGCATCCGGGCGACGAGCTCGCGGGAGGAGAACGGCTTGGTCACGTAGTCGTCGGCACCGAGTTCCAGGCCGACCACCTTGTCGATCTCGCTGTCCTTGGCGGTCAGCATGATCACCGGCACGTTGGACTTCTCTCGCAGCGACCGGCATACCTCACTGCCCGGCAGGCCCGGCAGCATCAGGTCGAGCAGGACCAGGTCGGCGCCGGTCCGGTCGAAGGTGTCGAGCGCGTCCGGGCCGGTGGAGCAGACCGCGACCTCGAAGCCCTCCTTGCGCAGCAGATACGAAATGGCATCGCTGAATGAGTCTTCGTCCTCAACTACCAGCACGCGTGTCACTTTCGCCCTCCCTGGACGCTTACCGGTGCTCTCTGTGGTTTCTGTGCGGCTCACGCAGCGCCGGTGCTGGCATGTTCGGTCCGCAGCGGTATGAAGAGGGTGAAGGTGGACCCGGCGCCCTCGACGCTGCGCACCGTGACCCTGCCGTTGTGGGCCGCCATCACGTGCTTGACGATGGCCAGCCCGAGGCCGGTGCCGCCGGTCGCGCGCGAGCGCGCCGGATCGACCCGGTAGAAGCGTTCGAAGATCCGCTCGAGGTCGCGTTCGGGGATGCCGATGCCCTGGTCGGCCACGCTCAGCTCGGCGTTGCCTTCGCCGGTCTTCATGCTGATGACCACGCGGGTCCGCTCGGGGCTGTAGGCGACGGCGTTCTCCAGCAGGTTGCGCAGCGCCGTGACCAGGAGGTCCTCGTCACCAAGGACGGACAGGCCGCGGGTGCCGACCGAGGCCAGCGTGATGCCACGCGCGTTCGCCTTCATCCGGCAGCGGTCCACCGCCTCGGCGACGACCATGTTGAGTTCGACCGGACGCGGGTCGGGCACGGGCTCGACCGCCTGGATCCGCGACAGCGTGATGAGGTCCTGGACCAGGTTGGTCAGCCGCTGCGCCTCCTGGCGCATCTTGGCCGCGAACCTGCGTACCGCCTCGGCGTCGTCGGCGGCGTCCTCGATCGTCTCGGCCAGCAAGGCCAGCGCGCCGACCGGGGTCTTGAGCTCGTGGCTGGTGTTGGCGACGAAGTCCCGCTTGACCTCGTCCACCCGGCGGCTTTCCGTCTGGTCTTCGGCGAGCACGAGGACGAGCCCGCCGCCGCCGACGGCGCCGCCGAGCGGCGCCACCCGGACCGCGAAGCTCGTCGTCCGGCCGCCGAACCTGGGCACCGGGACCTCGAATTCGCCTTCCCTGATCTCGCCGTCCCTGCGCACCTGGCGGGCCAGCGCGGCGAGCTCGCTGACCATCAGGCGATCGCCCTTGACCAGCCCGAACGCGCGGGCCGCGGCGCTCGCCCGCAGCACCCTGTCGTTGCTGTCGACGACCACGGCCGAGGAGGACAGGACGGAAAGGACCGAGGCGATCCCCGGTGGCAGCCTCGCGGGCTGCTGGGCAGTCCTTAGCCGGGAGCCCCGGCCCTGGCGCGCGGTGCCGCCGGACCCTGCGGCCCTGGTTCTTATCGCCACGCAATCTCCGTGATCGGCGCAAGCCAAGACGGTGACCAGTGAAGACTCACATGCCTAATGGTATGCGCTAACACCAGGCGCGGGACAGCGCGACAAGACTCACCCGGGTGATATTCGAAGGTTGTTCACCTGACGGTAAACATCCGTTAATGCCGGATTTAGGTGCTGGCCCGGGGGGACGACCCCCCGGAGCCCCCCGATCACGGGGGGAATCCATCCTCCCGTACCCCTCTGGGGGGGACAAGTCCCCCCAGACCCCCTTGCCCTGGGGGGCTAACGGCCCTGGTTCTTGACCGCCTCGGCCGCCTCCGCGGCGGCATCCGGGTCCAGGTACGTACCGCCCGGCGTGACCGGCCGGAACGCGTCGTCGAGCTCGTAGACGAGCGGAATCCCGGTCGGGATGTTCAGCTCCGCGATGGCGGCGTCGCTGATCCCGTCCAGGTGCTTGACCAGCGCACGCAGCGAGTTGCCGTGCGCCACGATCAGGACCGTCCGGTCGTGCCCGAGGTCGGGCACCACGGCGTCGTACCAGTACGGCAGCATGCGCACCATGACGTCCTTCAGGCACTCGCTCCGCGGCCTGGCCTCCGGCGGCAGGCCCGCGTACCTGACGTCGCCGGCCTGGGAGAACTGGTCGTCGTCGGCGATCGGCGGCGGCGGCACGTCGTAGGAACGGCGCCACAGCATGAACTGCTCATCGCCGAATTCCTGCCTGGTCCTGGCCTTGTCCTTGCCCTGCAGGGCGCCGTAGTGCCGCTCGTTCAGCCGCCAGGACCGCTGCACCGGCAGCCAGAGCAGCCTCGCTTCCTCCTGGGCGATGTTGGCGGTCTGGATGGCGCGGGTCAGCACCGAGGTGTGGACCACCTCCGGACGCAGGCCGGACTGGGCGAGCAGCTTGCCGCCGTTCGTGGCCTCCTGCGCCCCGACCTCGGAGAGCCCGACGTCCACCCACCCGGTGAACAGGCCCTTGGAGTTCCATTCGCTCTCGCCGTGGCGGAGCAGCACCAGCGTCCTCATAGTGCCAAAGCCTATGCCTGGGAACAGCCTGCGGCTTGCCGGGGTTGCTTAGATCGTGCAGAGACCGCAGCGACGCGCGCCCCGGCGGATCGCGACCATCAGCCTGCACACCTCCCCGCTCGACCAGCCGGGCACCGGCGACGCGGGCGGTCTCAACGTCTACGTGGTCGAGGTGGCCAAGCAACTGGCCAACCGCGACATCGAGGTGGAGATCTTCACCCGCGCGGTCTGCCGGGACACGCCTCCCGCGGTGGAGCTGGTGCCCGGAGTGCTGGTCCGCAACGTGGTAGCCGGCCCGTTCGAGGAGCTGGACAAGAACGACCTGCCCGGCCAGATCTGCCCGTTCACCTTCGGGGTGCTGCGCACCGAGGCCGACTTCGCGCCCGGCCGGTACGACCTGCTGCACGCGCACTACTGGCTGTCCGGCCAGGTCGCGGCCGTGGCGGCGGAACGGTGGGGCGTTCCGTTGGTGCAGTCGATGCACACTTTGGGCAAGGTCAAGAACCTGGCGCTGGCCAGCGGTGACTGCGCCGAGCCCGCGGCCAGGATCCGCGGCGAGGGCGAGGTCGTGGCGGCCGCCGACCGGCTCGTCGCCAACACCAACCAAGAGGTGCGCCAGCTGGTCGAGTTGTACGGCGCCAGCCCCTGGCGGGTGGAGACGGTCAGCCCGGGCGTGGACCTGTCGGTGTTCCGGGCCGGGCCGGCTTTGGCGGCTCGGCGCCGGCTTGGGCTGCCCGTCGACGCGGTGGTGCTGGTCTTCGCCGGCCGGATCCAGCCGCTGAAGGGCCCCGACGTCGTGCTGCGCGCCGCGGCCTCGCTGCTGCGGTTGTCCCCCGGGCTCGCGGACAAGCTGGTGGTCGTGTTCGTCGGCGGACCGAGCGGATCCGAAGTCGGCGCTCCCGGCCGCCTGGACGGCCTCGCCGAGACGCTCGGCATCGCCGGCTGCGTCCGGCTCGAGCCGCCGTGCCCGCAGCGGGAGCTGGCCGACTGGTACCGGGCCGCGACGGTGGTGCTGGTGCCGTCGCACTCGGAATCGTTCGGCCTGGTTGCGCTGGAGGCTCAGGCGTGCGGGACGCCGGTGGTCGCCGCCGCCGTGGGCGGGCTGCGCATCGCGGTCAAGGACGGCTTCTCCGGCATCCTGGTGGACGGGCACGATCCGGTCGTGTGGGCGCGCGTGCTTTCCGGGCTGGTCACCTCGCCCGGACGGCTCGCGGAACTGTCCAGCGGCGCGCTGGCGCACGCGTCGGGGTTCGGCTGGCCCGCCACCGCGGACCGGCTGATCGACGTGTATACCGGCGCCATGGACGAGGCGGCCGCCCCGCTGGCTGATTCGATAGGCGCATGAGCGAGCTCACCGGGCGCGGCGCCGCCTGGACTCTGTTTGCCCCCCCGAACCCACCCTGGCAGCGAGGGACGAGCGACGAGGGCCCGCCGCCGCAGGCGGCCCGGCAAGCCCCGCCGCCGCAGGCGGCCCGGCAAGCCCCGCCGCCGCAGGCGGCCCGGCAAGCAAGGCGGCGCCCTGGAGCGCCCCGGAAACGAGCGGAAGACAGTTGAGCGGCGGTTCAGGCGACGTCGCGGCCAGCTCCATCGAGGCGGCGCTGATCGAGCTGGGCCTGCCGTATGAGAACCCGCGGCCCGGCGCCTACCTGGTCAAGCTCGAGGGCCAGCACAAGCTGGCCACCATGGCCTGGCTGGTCGCCGGCGAGCACAGCCTGGGCGTCGAGGCGTTCTTCTGCCGGCAGCCCGACGAGAACCACGAGGCGTTCTACCGCTTCCTGCTCGAGCGCAACGGCCGCATGTTCGGGGTTCACTTCACCCTGGACCCGGCGGGCGACGTGTACCTGACTGGGCGGCTGCCGCTGTCCGCGATCACGACCGCGGACATCGACCGGCTGCTCGGCTGCGTGCTCAGCTACTCCGACGAGAACTTCGACACGGCGCTCGAGCTCGGCTTCGGCTCCGCGATCCGCCGCGAGTGGGCCTGGCGGGTCAAGCGCGGCGAGAGCCTGGCCAACCTGCGCGCGTTCGCCCGCTTCGCCGACCCCGAAGGTGAGCATTAGCGCGATCGCATCCGGCCTTCCTATTGCGATGGCCGTATTGCGGGTACATTGACGACCGTGAACCGGTTGGGTGATCTTGAGCGGGCCATCATGGACGTGCTCTGGGAAACAGATACATCTCTCACCGTGCGCGAAGTCAGTGCTAGGCTGACCGAGCGTAATCTAGCTCACACCACCGTTATGACGGTGCTCGACAGGCTCGCGAAAAAGGGTTTCGCCAGGCGAGAGCGTGATGGGCGCGCCTGGCGGTACTGCCCCGCCGCTACCCGCGAGACCTACGTGACCGAGCTCATGCTGACCGCACTGGATCAAACCGGTGACCGCACGGCGGCATTGACCCGGTTCGCACAGTCCGTATCCGGCGTCGAGGCTGAGGTGTTGCGCGACGCCCTGGAAGTGATCGAAAGTAGCGGCGAGGGAGATGACGGGACTTGAGGATGCGGCGCTTCTCGCCGTAGTCGCCATCGGGAGCGCTCTCGGCGCTTCGGCACTGGTGCAAGCCAGCTGGCCGCGACGGTCGCCAGCCGCGGCCATCTTGCTATGGCAGGCCCTGGGCCTGGCCTCAGGCCTGGCCGCCGTCGGCACGCTGATCGGGCTGGCCATGCCGGCCAGCAACGCGGGGGTGGTGCGCTCTGCGCTGCGGGCGGGCACCCTGCTCCGGGCCGGCGACGGGTTGCGGCGGACCGCGATGTTCGGCGCGCAAGGCGGGATGCCGACGGTCATCGTCGCGGTCCGGCTGACCTGCCTGGCCGCCGGGCTGGTCCTGTTCGCGTCGCTGTGCTGGGTGCTCCTGGCCGTCTCGGCCGCGGCGGTGCAGGCCAGGCGGCGACAGCGGGCCCTGCTCACGCTGCTCGCCCACGGCGACCCGAAGGTGCCCGGCGCGCTCGTCGTCGACTACCCGAGCGCGGCCGCGTACTGCCTGCCCGGGCTGCGGTCCAAGATCGTGGTCAGCGTCGGCACCCTGGAACTGCTCGGCCGCGCCGAACTGGCGGCCGTGCTCGCACACGAGCGAGCCCACCTGCGCGAGCGCCATCACCTCGTGCTGCTGCCCTTCACCGCCCTGCGGCGCGCCTTCCCCAGGTCCACCACCTGCACCGACGCCCACCGTTCTGTGGCGCTGCTGGTCGAGATGCTGGCCGACGACCGCGCGCTGCGGGGCCGCCCGGCGCGTGAGCTCGTGTCCGCCCTGGTGCGTTTCGGCACCGCAGGCGCCTGCCCGGCGCCCGCGGGGGCGCTGGCCGCCGCGGAAGGCGAGGTAGCCGCCCGGGTCACCCGCCTGCTCCAGCCGGTACGGCCGCTGCCCGCCGCCGTGGTCCTGGCCATCTGCCTGGCGTGTGCCGTACTGGTCGCCGCGCCGATCACACTGCTCGTGATCTGACCGCGTCAGCTAGGTGCTTCAGCTGGGCACGGTAGCCCACCGCCCGTGCTTCCGTTTGCGGAGCAGCAGGGCGCATACCGGGACTCTTGTCGCGGCGCCGTGGCTCAGCGGGTTTACCAGGGGCCGTACGGACCCTGGGTTTACCAGGGGCCGTACGGACCCGAACTGGTTCCCCCGTTCTTGGGGAAGTTCTTCACCTTGGGACGGACGTCGGCCAGGTAGATGGCGGCCGCGACGAACGCGGCGACCGGCAGGATCGAGGTCACGCCTATGCCGTACACCGCCCCGCCCAGCCCGACCACGGCGGCCACGCCGAGGATGATCAGCCACAGCTGCTTGGTCTGCTTACCTGTCGCCACGAAGGCCTGTGAGGGCCTGGTGATGGCGTCGATGAAGGCCCATGCCTCGACGACGAACGCCGCGAGGCCGAGAACCAGGAAGAAATCCCTGAGCGGGGTATAGGCACCAAACACGGAGATCACGCTACCTAATCGGAGGCACTGCTGGGTCTGGACGAGGTTACGGTCTGCTGATCTGTGGTCGGCTCAGTCGTCGGCTCTGTGCTCGGCGCGGCTTCCGCTGCTGCTTCTGCTTCCATGGCCGCCGCCGCTTCCAAGGCGGCGGCTTCCAGCGCGTCCGCTTCCGCGCCAGGCGATCCGGGGGCGAGCTCGGCCGGGCCGTCGTCGGTGGCCTCAGTATCCTCACTGGCCGCCGCGTTTTCCCGGCGGAACGACTCGTAGATCTCCATGAGCACTTGCTTTTGCCGTTCGGAGAGCTGCGGGTCAGCCAGCAGGGCGGACCGGACGCCCGAGTCGGCCGGCCTGTCCTCGAGGATCCCGGCCTGCACGTAGAGCGCTTCCGCGGAGATACGCAGCCCCTTGGCGATCTGCTGGAGGATGTCCGCGCTCGGCTTGCGCAGGCCGCGCTCGATCTGGCTCAGGTAGGGGTTGGACACCCCGGCCGACTGAGCCAGCTGGCGCATCGAGATCTTCGCCTGCTCCCGCTGCTCACGGATGTACTCGCCGATCGAGTTAACATTCACGTTACGCATGCCCTTGAGTCTGCCACCGTATGCTTGCAATTGCAAACGCCCGGCAAGCACCTGCGGCCCCCGCCCGGCAAGCACCTGCGGCCCCCGCCCGGCAAGCACCTGCGGCCCCCGCCCGGCAAGCACCTGCGGCCCCCGCCCGGCAAGCACATGTCTCCCGGACCCTAGGCGCCTGCCAGCCCAGGCTCGCACTGCGCCCCCGGCTCGCAAGCATCCCCATCCTCAACCCAAACCCCGGACATTTAGCCCATGTCACCCGGAGCTGGATTCAATGGCTGTGACGTTCTACTGATTCTTTCCAGTAGAACGTCACGTTCATTGACTGGCGGGAGGCGGCGCGCCCTAATCCCGGCATCTCGCCTCATATCTCCCTCAGCCGGATGGCATGGCTGTGGCAGCCTAGTCACTCTAGCTAACGTTGTCCGCATCTTGCGGTCACGAGGTGTTAGCTATGTACTGTGAGCCGGAAGATCGTGCTGGGCGCATTGGCTGTGGTGGGCGCGGCAGCGTGCGTGTTCCTCATCGTGGTAATGGCCACGCAGGGTCTGGTCCAGGCGGGTGCGTGGGCAGGCCCACTGGCAGCGCTGGCAGGCATCGTGGCCGCGGCTGCAGCGGTGTCGGGTCCGATGGCCCGGCCGTCCAAGGTGCCGCTGCCGCCGGAGCTGGAGGTGCCGGACTGGGTGGTCGATCGGCCTGCGGAACTGGCAACGGTCGTGACGGCGCTGGCAGGCGGTCAGGCTGGCACGGTGGGGATCACGACAGGGCTGTACGGTGCGGGCGGGTTCGGGAAAACGACCCTGGCCAAGATGGTGTGTGCGGACCAGCGGGTGCGGCGGTGGTTCGGGGGCCGGGTGTACCTGGTGACGGTGGGCCGGGATGTGCGGGGCGCGGCGGCGGTCGCGGCCAAGGTCATTGACGTGATCAGGCTCGTCACTGGGGAGGAGGCTCCCCCGTTCGACGATCCGCAGCTGGCGGGACAGCACCTGGGGTCGCTGCTGGATGCCGGGCCGCGCAGGCTGCTGGTCCTGGATGATGTGTGGGAGGCGGAGCAGCTGACGCCGTTCACCCAGGGCGGCAAGGCGTGCGCGCGGCTGGTGACCACGCGGGTGCCGGAGCTGCTGGCCGGGCGGGGCACCGCGGTGCGAGTGGATCAGATGTCGGATGAGCAGGCGCGAGCGCTGCTGACCTCCGGGCTGCCGCCGCTGGATGAGGCGGTGGTGGCCGGGCTACTGGCGGTGACCGGGCGGTGGCCGCTGCTGCTGCGGCTGGTCAGCCAGATCCTGGCTGATTACGCGCAGGTGGCGGCGGATGTACCGGCTGTATCCGCGCAAGGGGCGGTGCTGCTGGAGCGGTTGGCCGCTGGCGGCCCGGCGGTAGTGGATGAGCTTCGTGGTGAGGGAGGGCGGGGGCTGGATGTGGGCCAGCCCGACCAGCGGGCGCGGGCGGTGCGGGCGACGATCGAGGCCAGCACCGGCCTGCTGGATGGCCAGGATGCGGACCGGTTTACCGAGCTGGGTGTGTTCGCTGAGGATGAGGCCGTCCCGTTTCCCCTGGTGGCCCGGCTATGGTGTGCCACGGCTGGCCTGGATGACCTGCGGGCCGCGGAGGTGTGCAAGCGGCTGGCTCAGCTTGCCCTGGTGTCGCAGGCCAGCGGGCCAGATGGTGGCGTTGCCCTGCATGACGTGATCCGCGATTTCCTGCGCGCCGGGCTCGGGCGGCAGCGGCTGGCCGAGCTGAACGGCATGCTCCTGGATGCGGTCGCGGCGGATCTGCCCGCAGTGAGCCCGGTTGATCGTGCTGCCGGGTGCCCGTTGCGGGTGGCCTGGTGGGAGCTGGGGTACCAGGACCGGTACTTGTGGGATCACCTCATCGAGCATCTGCGGGATGCCGGGCGGCCCGGTGAGACGGACGCTGTTGCTTGTGACCTGCGGTGGGTGGGGGCGCGGCTGGAGCGGTTCGGGCCTGCCGCCCCGGCTGCTGATCTGGCCGCGGCCGGGACACCGCGGGCGGCCCGGTTGCGGGGCGTGCTCGTGCGCACGGCGCATCTGCTGGCGCCCACAGAGCCAGCCGGGGCCGTGGTGGATGTCTTGCACAGCCGGGTCGCCGATGACCCGGACTGGGGGCCGCAGGTCGCTGCCCTTGGTGACATCTGCCGTCGGCCGCGTCTGGTCAACCGCTGGCCGCTGCCGGATCTGGCTGCCCCCGCGCTCCGGCGTGTTCTGACCGGTCACACCGACCGGGTGGTGGCGGTGGCGGTGGCGCCAGATGGCAGCTGGCTGGCCTCCGCCAGCGAGAGGGAGGACCGCACAGTGCGGATCTGGGATGCGGCGACCGGGCGGGAGCGGGCCGTATTGACCGGCCACGTCGACGGGGTGGTGGCGGTGGCGGTGGCGCCAGATGGCAGCTGGCTGGCCTCCGCCAGCGAGGACTGCACAGTGCGGATCTGGGATGCGGCCACCGGGCGGGAGCGGGCCGTCTTGACCAGCCACACCGGCCGGGTGGCGGTGGCGGTGGTGGGGGCGGTGGCGGTGGCGCCGGATGGCAGCTGGCTGGCCTCCGGCGGCGGGGACGGGACGGTGCGGATCTGGGATGCGGCCACCGGGAAGGAGCGGGCCGTCTTGACCGGCCACACCGGCGGGGCACTGGCGGTGGCGGTGGCGCCAGATGGCAGCTGGCTCGCCTCCGGCGGCGGGGACGGGACGGTGCGGATCTGGGATGCGGCCACCGGGAAGGAGCGGGCCGTCTTGACCGGCCACACCGGCGGGGCACTGGCGGTGGCGGTGGCGCCAGATGGCAGCTGGCTCGCCTCCGGCGGCGGGGACGGGACGGTGCGGATCTGGGATGCGGCCACCGGGAAGGAGCGGGCCGTCTTGACCGGCCACACCGGCGGGGCACTGGCGGTGGCGGTGGCGCCAGATGGCAGCTGGCTCGCCTCCGGCGGCGGGGACGGGACGGTGCGGATCTGGGATGCGGCCACCGGGAAGGAGCGGGCCGTCTTGACCGGCCACACCGGCGGGGCACTCGCGGTGGCGGTGGCGCCAGATGGCAGCTGGCTCGCCTCCGGCGGCGAGGACCGGACGGTGCGGATCTGGGATGCGGCCACCGGCCAGGACCGGGCCGTCTTGACCCGCACCGGCGCGGTGGGTGCGGTGGCGGTGGCGCCAGATGGCAGCTGGCTCGCCTCCGGCGGCGAGGACCGGACGGTGCGGATCTGGGATGCGGCCACCGGGCAGGAGCGGGCTGCCCTGACCGGCCACACCGGCCGGGTGGCGGTGGCGGTGGCGGTGGCGCCAGATGGCAGCTGGCTCGCCTCCGGCGGCGGGGACGGGACGGTGCGGATCTGGGATGCGGCGACCGGGCGGGGGCGGGCCGTCTTGACCGGCCACACCGGCCGGGTGAAGGCGGTGGCGGTGGCGCCGGATGGCAGCTGGCTGGCCGCCGCCGGCGGGGACGGGACGGTGCGGATCTGGGATGCGGTCACCGGGCAGGAGCGGGCTGCCCTGACCGGCCGCACCGGCCGGGTGGCGGCGGTGGCGGTGGCGCCGGATGGCAGCTGGCTGGCCTCCGCCAGCTGGGACCATACGGTGCGGATCTGGGATGCGGCCACCGGGAAGGAACGGGCCGTCTTGACCGGCCACACCGGCGGGGCGGTGGCGGTGGCAGTGGCGCCGGATGGCAGCTGGCTGGCCTCCGGCGGCGGGGACCGGACGGTGCGGATCTGGGATGCGGCCACCGGGAAGGAACGGGCCGTCTTGACCGGCCACACCGGCACGGTGACGGCGGTAGCGGTGGCGCCGGATGGCAGCTGGCTGGCCTCCGGCGGCGGGGACCGGACGGTACGGATCTGGGATACGGCCACCAGACACGCTCGAGCCCTGATGCGTATCGACAGTGACATCAATGCCTGCGCATGGCTCGGCTCTAACGCACTTGTCGTCGGCGGCTCAGCTGGCTTGTACCTGTTCGACTTCCTCACTGGGACCAGCGCGGCCCACGCCGGGCAATAACGTCGCCCGCCCGCAAAACGGCCTCCGAGGGCGGACCGCAGGCGCTATCGGCCTTGTTCGCCCTGGCGTGCCGATTCCTAGTGCGGAGGCGGCGTGGTCCACGCAGCAGGTACATGCGGTGTACCGGGTAACACCCGGCCGGTTTGCGCCGCGGAGCGCGTAAAGGAGCACTCGCAGATAGCGCCATGACGGATTCGGTTCCTTGGATTTGACTTTGGCGGGCTGGTCCCCCACCCCGGCAGCGGGGAGCGGCGTTACCCTCGGAGAGGTGTCAGAGTTGCATCGTCGCCTCGATGGTGAGCCTGCGGGGTTCGGCGGATACTTTCGGATTGGGACGGGGATATCTGCGCGGTGAAGCTGGGGTTGACGCGACGGACCGCTCACTCGCACGGTAGGCAGCAGTGTTACTGCTGGCGGAAGATCAGAGTGGGTACGTCGCTTCGATCCTCAGCCGGCGCACCAAGTTGCCTGAACCGATGTGGGACTTAGACAACACCTCTCTTGGGGGGCCGGTATGCCACCGGCCCGGTGCGTGGACGGATCGCGGCGCCGCAAGGGTGCCTTTCGTCCCTTTCGCCGGTTATGTGCGCTGATTTCTGCGGTTGATTCAGGCTTCGTGGTTGATCGGGGGTGCTCCAGGCCCACATGCCAAGTGTGAACACATCTGTTGGACTCCGAGCGGACCCGCGTTCTCGTAACGATCCCGGAACGGCATCGAGGTAACTTGTCCATAACCCGGTCAGGGGAGGACAGCTCATGGACGACAGCGAGCCGAGAGGAATACGGTGACCGCGGTCGTCGGCGGCGATCGAGTCAGCAAGAAGCCGCGTCCCGCTGTTGTGGCCTGGTCGGCAGGAGCGGTGAGCGTGGCCGGTTTCGCCACGGCGTGGGTCCTGGCCGCCCGAAACCGGGACCTACTTGATCTCAGAGCCGAGTTCGGCCCCGACCGGTTCCTGGTCGGCTATGCCGTCATCGGCGCGGTCCTGGCCTCCCGCAGGCAATCCAACCCCATCGGCTGGCTGTTGCTTGGCATCGGCTTGGCGAGCGCGGCTCGCGCGGTGGCCGGACAGTACGCGTTGTATGCGCTCACCGGGTCATCCCGTCCCGCGGCGGCGGTGTGGGCAGCGTGGTATGTCAACTGGTCGCTTACCCTGCTGTTCCCCGGCGGCCTGCTGACGTTCCTGTTGCTGCTGTTTCCAAGCGGTCGGCTTCTCAGCCCGCGGTGGCGGGCGGTGGGCTGGCTCGCCGCCGGGCTCAGCGTGATCTACCTGCTGCTCACCTGGCTTTGTTCCGCCAGCATCACCCTAGGATCGGGGGTATTCAGGGTTCCCAACCCGACCGCCGTCCGGGGCTGGAGCTTCGCGGCGCCGGGCAGCCTCGTCAGCAACGTCGCCTGGGTCCTCGGCTGGGTACCCCTGCTGGCGGCGGCGGCGAGCTTGGTTGGCAGGTACCGGCGGTCAGTTGGCGAGGAGCGGCTGCAGCTCAAATGGTTCACCTACGCTGCGGCGTTGAGCCTGGGCCTGCTCTCCGCGCTGGTGCCGGTCTCTAGCTCAAGCAAGAGCGGGCAGGTGGCGTTCGACGCGGCGGTGGTGACTGGTATCGGGCTGGCGCTCCCGACGGCCGTCGGCATCGCCGTCTTGAAGTACCGGCTCTATGCGATCGACAGGATCATCTCCCGAACGGTCTCTTACGCCGTCGTGACCGGATTGGTGGTCGGGGTCTACCTTGGCTGCATCGCCCTGTTCACTAAGATCTCGCCGTTCCGCGGCAGCGTCAGCGTCGCGGCCGCGGTCCTGGCCGCGGCCGCGCTGTTCAGCCCGCTGCGCAAGCGGGTACAGACCGTAGTCGATCGGCGGTTCGACCGGGCCCGTTACGACGCTGAACGGGTGGTTGTGCAGTTTTCCGTTCAGCTGCGCGATGAGGTCGATCTCGATGTGCTAGGCGCCGATCTGGTTGGCGTGGTGAATCAGGTCCTAGCCCCGACGCACCTGACGCTGTGGCTGCACGACCCAGTCAGCTCCTCAACCGCGCCCGGTGCTGAACCAGCCCAGCCCGTCAGCGGAGAGTAAACGTGGCCTCGATCGTTAGCCGTCGGACACGCCCCTACGGGCGCGTGCCCCGACGGGGACGGGATATCTGCGCGGCGAAGCTGGGGTTGACCGGATCGATACGGCTACGCCAGATTCACCTCGACCCATCCGGCTGAAGATATGCGAACACCCGGTCGGCGACCTCGACCAGGCGCGCCGGGCCCAGGCCGGGTGGTCATGCGCGGATGAGCTCACTGGTCCTCCATCACCTCTGATCGGTGCCGGTCAGGCTGAGCGCGAGCGGCGGACAGTCCGTGACCGTGCTCCGGGCCCGCCCGGCCACGCTGGCCGGGACGAGCCGGCCGACGAGCAGCGGGTACCCCAAGTTATCCAGGATGATGAGCTCCGGCAGCAACCCCGCGCACAGTCCGTCTCCCCGCAGCGTTCGTGCCCGATGATCGTACGCGGACCGGGTTCCGGCGCGGCGTCGAGCAGGATCTGCTGGCGATCATCCGCGCCGCTCAGGCCAATGCCAGGGATCTACTCGATGACGCGATGGTTACCCAGACACCAGAATGGAGAGCAGCCGTTCTGGACTTGCGGGACAAGACCTCACCGGCCGCCGAGCTAGATGGGCAGCGGCCTTGCGGCTCGCCGTGCAGGCAAGGTGACCCCGGCGCACGTTCCCCTAGCAAGCCACGTTCCCCTAGCAAGCACGGTCCCCAGACGACCCGAGACCATGGGAGTTCTGATCATGCGGAAGCTGCTAGCGACAGTGTTCAACTACTCGCTCGACGGCCTTCTCTCCGACGAGGGCACGAGCTCTGGAAGTTCTGCTTCGACCTGCCCGAAAACCGTGAGCCTGACGACCCGGCGCAACTCGACTTTCGCGGCGGCTCAGGCGCGGCGGCTCAGGCGCGGATGCCGAGGAAGGTGCGCGCCTCTGCGGGGGGCATCGGCGGCCGCTGCGCGATCCGGGCCAGCTCGGCGGCCCGCTCCACCAGCTCGGCGTTGCGGGCGACGGGCCGGCCGCGGGCGAAGGTCAGCGTGTCCTCCATGCCGACCCGCAGATGGCCCCCGGCCCCGAGCGCCCCGAACATCACCGGCAGGGCGGTCCGGCCGATTCCGGTGGCCGACCAGGTCGCGCCCGCGGGCAATGCCGCCACGGCGGCGGCCAGCGTGGCCACGTCGCCCGGCATTCCGCCGGGTACGCCCATCACCAGGTCGCAGTGCACGTGCCCGCCGGCTGGCGGGCCGAACTCGGCCAGCAGCCGGTGCAGCGCCGCCACTTGCCCGAGGTCGAACAGCTCGAACTCCGGGACCACCTGGCGCTCCTGGGTCAGCTGGTACAGGTCCTTGACGAACGGCCAGGGGTTGGCGAACACCTCGTCGCCGAAGTTGACCGTGCCGCAGGTCAGCGAGCAGGCGTCCGGCGCGGCATCAAGGACGGCCAGCCGGCGCTCGAAGCTGTCGGTCACCGCGCCGCCGGTGGACAGCTGGACGATGAGGTCGGTGCCTTCCCGCAGCGCCGCCACCGTGTCGGCGAGCTTGCTGCCGTCCAGGGTCGGCCGGGCCGCGTCGTCCCTGATGTGGACGTGGATAACCGCCGCCCCGGCGGCCTCGCACTCCTTGGCCGTCACGACCAGCTCGGTCAGAGTGACCGGGAGGGCGGGCACCGCGGACTTGTCGGCTTCGGCACCGGTCGGAGCCACCGTGATCAGCGTCGTGGTACTGCCTGCCATGGAAAGGACACTACCCCGCCGCGGGGACCAGGTGCTTGCGGGCGAAGGCCAGCGACTCGGCCAGATCCGCGAGCCGGTCGTCTCTGGTCGGCGCCCGGTTCGTCTTCACCTCGACCACCACCGCGCCTTGGTACCCGGTCGAGGTGAGCTGCCCGAGGAGCCCCGCGCAGGGCTGGCTCCCGCGGCCGGGCACCAGGTGCTCGTCCGGCACGGGCCCGACGGGATTGCCCGTGCCGTCAGCCAGGTGAACGTGGGCGAGCCGGCCACCCAGCTCGTCCGCCATGACCAGGGCGTCAGAACCCGAGGCCGCGGTGTGTGAGAGGTCCAGCGTGATGTGCGGGACGTCGAGCGCCGTCGGGTCCCAGTGCGGGGCGTAGGGCACCACCTCGCTACCGCCGGCCCGCAACGGGTACATGTTCTCGACCGCGAAGATGACGTCGGTTTCCTCGGCCATCGCGGCCAGGCCCTTCTCGAACCCGCGGACGTACTCGCGCTGCCACCGGAACGGCGGGTGCAAGACGACGACCCGGGCACCGACGCGCTCGGCGAGTTCCTTGGCCCGCCGGAGCTTCTCCCATGGCTCGCGGCCCCATACCCGCTGGGTGAGCAGCAGGCTGGGCGCGTGCACCGACAACACCGGGACCTGGTGATAGTCGCCGAGCCTGCGCAGCACGTCGGCGTCCTGGCTTACTGGATCGGTGTAGACCATCACCTCGACGCCGTTGTAGCCGAGCCGCGCGGCGATCTCGAAGGCATCGGGCGTGCGCTCGGGGTAGACCGACGAGGTGGACAAGGCGACGGGCGGACCGGTTACCTTCGCCTCGCCGCTCACGCCGACTCCCTCCGTAGGTTCGGTTCCAGCTTACTGAGATTGTCAGAGGTGGCCGTTAAGGTGCGGCCCATGGCTAAGTCATCGGCGGGGACGTCCGGCTTCCGCTGCACCGAGTGCGGCTGGCAGTCCGCCAAGTGGGCCGGGCGGTGCGGCGAGTGCCAGGCCTGGGGCACGGTCCAGGAGGCCGCACTGCCCCGGTCGGCCCGGCCGGGGACCCGGACGGTCACCCACCGCAGCGCGGCACCCGCCAGCACTGCCGCGGTGCCGATCCGCCTGGTGGACGCGACCGACGCCGCCGCCCGGCCCACCGGCATGGACGAGCTCGACCGGGTGCTCGGCGGGGGCCTGGTGCCCGGCGCGGTCCTGCTGCTGGCGGGCGAGCCTGGGGTGGGCAAGTCGACGCTGCTGCTCGAGGCGGGCGCGCTGGTCGCGGAGTCGGGGCCGGTGCTGTACGTGACCGGGGAAGAATCCGCGGCCCAGGTACGGCTGCGCGCGGACCGGATCGGCGCGGTCAGCGACCAGCTTTTCCTGGCCGCGGAGACCGACCTCGACGTCGTGCTCGGGCACGTCGACGCCGTACAGCCCAGGCTGTTGATCATCGACTCGGTCCAGACCATCGCCGCCGCCGGAGTCGAGGGGGTGCCGGGCGGGGTGACCCAGGTCCGGGAGGTGGCGGCGGCCCTGACCGCGGTGGCCAAGGAGCGGTCGCTGACGACCATCCTCGTCGGGCACGTGACCAAGGACGGCTCGGTGGCTGGCCCGCGGGCGCTCGAGCACCTCGTCGATGTGGTGCTGCACTTCGACGGCGACCGGCACTCGCAGTTGCGCATGGTGCGGGCGGTGAAGAACAGGTACGGACCGACCGACGAGGTCGGCTGCTTCGATCTGGGCGAGTACGGCCTCATCGGCCTGGCCGATCCGAGTGGGCTCTTCGTGTCCCAGCACCGCGAGCCGGTACCTGGCACCTGCGTGACGGTCACCCTCGAGGGGCGCAGGCCGCTGCCTGCGGAGGTACAGGCCCTGGTCGGCGCCTCCGTACTCGAGATGCCGCGCCGCACCACGTCGGGCCTGGACGGCTCCCGGGTGGGTATGGTGCTCGCGGTCCTGCAGCGCCGGGCCGGGATCAAGCTCGGCCGGCAGGACGTATACGCGGCGACCGTCGGCGGGGTCCGGCTGACCGAGCCATCGGTGGACCTGGCCGTCGCGGTCGCGCTGGCCAGTTCGGCAGCGAACTTGAGCGTGCCGCACGGTGTCGTGGCCATCGGCGAGGTCGGCCTGGCCGGCGAGGTCCGGCGGGTGGCCGGCCTGCCGCGCCGGCTGGCCGAGGCCGAGCGGATGGGCTTTCGCCGCGTCATCGTCCCGGCGGCCTCAGGAGCGCCCCTGGAGCGCGCCGACGGCCTTACCCATCTCATGCATGTGCAGGAGGTGGAAGACATCCGTCAGGCGCTCTCCGCCGTTCTGGGAACCGACCCTTAGCACCGACGACGGCCGCCCCGTACGCGGCGGCCGGGGTCGGGGCGGCCGCGCCCCGGGCGCGCGGCCACGATCAGCGCGCGAGCCTGAACGTGGGCGCGGGGCTGGCTACAGTGGCGTCCCTGGCTTTCAGCTGATAGACGCCGGGACGCTCTGCCGACGCCAGCGTGACGCAGCCCGGTGGGCTGATGGTGCGGTTCCAGGTGACCGGCTCCTGGGCCGGGACGCCGCGGCTGAGTTCGGCCGCCCGGTTCGGCTCGCCGCGGGTGCAGTCGGCCGAATCCCAGATGACGCGACCCGATAAGGAGACCAGCACATGAAGCTTGCCGGGACTGACATCGAAGGAGCAGGCCCGGGACGCGGTGGACACCGCGTAGACCTCGAACTCGGGATACTGCCCGGCGTAGTAGTCAGGCCTGCTGCTGAACAGGCTGAGCAGGGTTAGGCCCGCGACAAGGGTGATCACCCTCCGGCGCCAGTAGGCATCGGGCTGGTCCGTGTCGTTGTCGTCACGATAAGCATTCCGGTCCACACGGAGAGTATGCAATCTGTAACGTGCAGAGACACGAAGACCCGCCGGCCGGCGCCGGGCCCGTCAGGTTCGGCCCGCCCGCCGGCCGGCGCCGGGTCCGGCGGCCGAAGCGTGCCACGATAGGCAGCATCATGTCGACGCCCTACGCCGAGCCGGTGCTGGCCTGGTATACGCGCAACGCGCGCGACCTGCCCTGGCGCGCCCCGGGCGCGACGCCCTGGGCGGTGCTGGTCAGCGAGATCATGTTGCAGCAGACGCCGGTAGCCCGGGTGCTACCCGAATACCTCTCCTGGATCAATCGGTGGCCCACCCCGGCTGCGCTCGCGGCGGAGCCCGCGGGCGAGGCGATCAGGCAGTGGGGCAGGCTCGGCTATCCCAGGCGCGCGCTACGGCTGCACGAGACGGCAACCATCTTGACCACGCGGCACGACGGGATGGTGCCCGCGGACCGGGACGCCCTGCTCGCGCTGCCGGGAATCGGCAGCTATACCGCCGCGGCCGTGGCCAGCTTCGCCTTCGGCCAGCGGCACGCCGTGCTCGACACGAACGTGCGGCGCGTGCTGGCCAGGCTGGTCGCCGGCCGGCCGATGCCCGGTGCCGCGGTATCGGTCGCGGAGCGGCGGCTGGCCGAATCGCTGCTGCCCGCCGAACCCGCGGTCGCGGCCCGCTGGTCCGTCGCGGTGATGGAACTGGGCGCCCTGGTGTGCACGGCCGCGAGCCCGTGTTGCGGCGCCTGTCCGGTAGCCCTCGATTGCGCCTGGCTGGCCGCGGGCCGCCCCAGGCAGGCCGGGGAGGACGGGGAGACGGCGCAGACGGGCAGGCGCCGGACCCAGCGCTACGACGGCACGGACCGGCAATGCCGCGGCCGCCTGCTTGCCGTTCTCCGTGATTCCGGCGGCCCGGTGAGCCGGGCTGACTTCGACGCGGTCTGGCCCGGCCAGGCCCAGCTGGCCCGGGCGCTTGACGGTCTCATCGCCGACGGCCTGGTCGACCCCCTGCCGGACGGCCGCTTCGCGCTGCCGGGTAGCGGGGAGCTGCCCCAGACAGGTAGCGGGGAACTGCCCCAGACAGCATGAAACCCGGGGTCCGCGGTGTCGCGGACCCCGGGTTTGCCGTGCTATCAGCCCATCGCGGAAGCGGTGCCGCCGCCGTCCGTGGTGGTTGCGGTGCCCGAGGAGCTGCCGATCGCGCCGCCCTTGCTGGCGACCGGCTCGCTCGCCATCTCCGGCGTGGGCACGTCGTCCACCACGTCAGGCTTCGGGACGCCGTTGAAGGTGAACTTGGCGGTCTCCCCGCTGCCCTCCACATCGACGATGACGATCTGCCCCGCCCGCAGCTCGCCGAACAGGATCTTCTCGGACAGGCTGTCCTCGATCTCCCGCTGGATCGTGCGGCGCAGCGGCCGAGCCCCGAGGACCGGGTCGTAGCCGCGCTTGGACAGCAGGTCCTTGGCGTCCGGCCGCAGCTCGATGGCCATGTCGCGGTCCTTGAGCCGGTCGTCCACCTTGGCGATCATCAGGTCGACGATGCTGAAGATCTCCTCCCGGAGGAGCTGGTGGAAGACGATGATGTCGTCCACGCGGTTCAGGAACTCCGGCCGGAAGTGCTGCTTCAGCTCCTCGCCCACCCGGGACTTCATCCGGTCGTAGGAACCCGTGGACTCACCCGACCGGGCGAAGCCCACGGTCACGCCCTTGGAGATGTCCTTGGTGCCCAGGTTGGTGGTCATGATGATGACGGTGTTCTTGAAGTCGACCATCCGGCCCTGGGCGTCGGTCAGCCGGCCGTCTTCCAGGATCTGCAGCAGCGAGTTGAAGATGTCCGGGTGGGCCTTCTCGATCTCGTCGAACAGGACCACAGAGAACGGCCGCCTGCGGACCTTCTCGGTCAGCTGGCCGCCTTCTTCGTAGCCGACGTAACCGGGCGGGGAACCGAACAGCCGGGACACCGTGTGCTTCTCCATGTACTCGCTCATGTCGAGCTGGATCAGCGAATCCTCGTCGCCGAACAGGAACTCGGCCAGCGTCTTGGACAGCTCGGTCTTGCCGACCCCGGACGGGCCGGCGAAGATGAACGACCCGCCGGGACGCTTCGGGTCCTTAAGGCCAGCCCGGGTCCGCCTGATCGCCTGGGACAGCGCCTTGATGGCGTCGTTCTGGCCGATCACCCGGCGGTGCAGCTCATCCTCCATCCGGAGCAGGCGCTGCGACTCCTCTTCGGTCAGCTTGAACACCGGGATGCCGGTGGCGGTGGCCAGGACCTCAGCGATGAGCTCCTCGTTCACCTCGGCCACGACGTCCATGTCGCCGGCCTTCCACTCCTTCTCCCGGGCCGCCTTCTTGGCCAGCAGCTGCTTCTCGGTGTCCCGCAGCGCGGCGGCCTTCTCGAAGTCCTGCGAGTCGATGGCCGATTCCTTCTCCCGGCGCACCTGGGCGATCTTCTCGTCGTACTCGCGCAGGTCCGGCGGCGCGGTCATGCGGCGGATCCGCATCCGGGAGCCGGCCTCGTCGATCAGGTCGATGGCCTTGTCCGGCAGGAAGCGGTCGCTGATGTAGCGGTCGGCCAGCTGGGCCGAGGCGACAAGCGCGCCGTCGGTGATGGACACGCGGTGGTGAGCCTCGTACCTGTCACGCAGGCCCTTGAGGATCTCGATGGTGTGCGAGATCGTCGGCTCCGCCACCTGGATGGGCTGGAACCTGCGCTCGAGCGCGGCGTCCTTCTCCAGGTACTTGCGGTACTCATCGAGCGTGGTGGCGCCGATGGTCTGCAGCTCGCCGCGGGCCAGCATCGGCTTCAGGATCGAGGCCGCGTCGATGGCGCCCTCGGCGGCACCCGCCCCGACGAGGGTGTGGATCTCGTCGATGAACAGGATGATATCGCCACGGGTGCGGATCTCCTTGAGCACCTTCTTAAGCCGCTCTTCGAAGTCACCGCGGTATCGCGAGCCGGCCACCAGCGCGCCGAGGTCCAGCGTGTACAGCTGCTTGTCCTTGATGGTCTCGGGGACCTCGCCCTTGACGATCTTCTGCGCCAGGCCCTCGACGACCGCCGTCTTGCCGACGCCGGGCGCGCCCACGAGCACCGGGTTGTTCTTGGTACGGCGGGACAGCACCTGCATGACCCGCTCGATTTCCTTCTCCCGGCCGATGACCGGGTCGAGCTTGCCCTCGCGCGCGCCCTGGGTGAGGTTGCGGCCGAACTGGTCCAGGACCAGCGACGTCGACGGCGCGGACTCCGCGGCCGTCCCGGACGCGGCGGGCTCCTTGCCCTGGTACCCGTGCAGTAGCTGGATGACCTGCTGCCGCACCCGGTTCAGGTCGGCGCCCAGCTTCACGAGTACCTGCGCGGCCACGCCGTCACCCTCACGGATGAGGCCGAGCAGGATGTGCTCGGTGCCGATGTAGTTGTGGCCGAGTTGCAGCGCCTCACGCAGTGAAAGCTCAAGCACCTTCTTGGCGCGGGGCGTGAACGGGATGTGCCCGGACGGCGCCTGCTGGCCCTGGCCGATGATCTCCTCGACCTGCTGCCGCACGGCGTCCAGGCTGATCCCCAGCGACTCGAGCGCCTTGGCCGCTACACCTTCGCCCTCATGGATGAGGCCGAGCAGGATGTGCTCGGTGCCGATGTAGTTGTGATTGAGCATCCTGGCTTCTTCTTGCGCCAGGACAACAACCCGCCGCGCTCTGTCGGTAAACCTCTCGAACATGTCGTCGCTCTCCTCACAGCACGGGGGGCGTGATGGGTCGTGCCATACCTTGCCTGATCCGCATAGTAGCCGTGTGCCCACGGCCACGCTTATTACGAGTATGCGCCTCGCATAACAAGACGTTCCCTGCACACGAAGCGTTCATCCTTTCCAACCGTGTAGATGAGAGCCATGTTCCCAGGACAGCGCCGGGTACGCCGGAAGCGAACGGCCGTTCTCCTGAACCTCGGGCTTGACCCTGGCCTCCCCGTCCGGCCGGCGCGGCGGCTGTCCTGCCGGGGCAGGACGTCACGCTGTCCCGTCACGCTGTCCCGTCAAGCTGTCCCGTCAAGCTGTCCCGTCAGGCGGACCCGCCGGGCAGGATGTCACGCGTGGTCGCGCCGGGCAGGGCGTCAGGCTTCCCCGGACCGCCGCCTGCCGACGGCCGCCCGCCGACGGCCTGCAGTGCGAGCCATCTCCCCCGGACTTTCCGAGCCGAGCAGACGCGTCGCGGGTTCCCCGGATAAGCAAACGCACCGTTGGCCCCTGGACGGTCAGTCCGCCCCTCCGGGCCAACGGTGCGATCCGGCCGGCCCCGCCGCCGTCACAAAAGCCGGGGCCGATCCGCGCAGACACCGCTGCTCTAGCAGTCACTCGCCACAATGCTGTCCGCGGGGGCAACCCCCCTGCCCCCCGCAAAGGCGATGAACCCCGGGGGCACGCTAAAAGCCAGCGAACTCCGGTACGTGCGTACTAGTGCGCGGCTTCGTACTCCGCGACGATGTTGGCGGGAATGCGCCCGCGCTCATTGACCTTGTAACCGCGCTGCTTCGCCCACTGCCTGATTTGGGCACTGCGCTCGCGGCCCGGGCCAGTACGCGCCCTGCGGCGCCTTGCCGGAGCGCTCGCTTTGCGCGCGTGCTCCACATAGTGGGCAAGCTCTTTACGGAGCTTGCCAGCGTTGCCGGAACTCAGGTCGATCTCATACGAGGCGCCATCGAGTCCAAACGCGACGGTCTCGGTGGCCTCGCTCCCATCGAGATCGTCGACGAGAAGCACCTGCACCTTCTGTGCCATGGAAACAGCCCTTCTGACGGAGCAACCTATTTCAGATCCTAAATGTATACCCGATCTCTTCGTGTTGACAATTCTCTACTTGAGACGCACTTGTTTTCCGTTGTACAGGCCCATCAGACGGCATCTCCTAGTGCAGTTACTCTGCGTAATCAACGGCCGAGGCGTGCGTTAGCACCGGCTGCTAACGGCAGATCATGAACTGCGCCGTTACTGCGATCTAGCGGCCAAGCCCAGCGCTCAGTTCGCGCAGTTCTGCAGGTGGGGATAAACCCGCCGTTCCGTATATTTCAAGACCTCTGGTCATGTGAACGGCGGCGAGCCTCCCGCTCGGCGCGGCGCTTCGGGGACATCTCCCGGCGCAGCAACATCGCCACGCCGATGAGGAAGGCGACGCAAACTACCAGTGGCGGCGTCAGCGCGGCGAGATCGGTCCACATAGCCGGTTCCTCTCCCCAACCGGAGCCGGAGGACGCTCCCGCTGGGCTCGTATCGTCTCGTGCGTACCACCGGTGTTCATTTTCCCCGGCCCGGTAAGAGGCGCAACAGCATGCGCGTGTTGCCGAGAGTGTTAGGTTTTACCCACTCCAGGTCGAGAAACTCCGCGACGCCCTCGTCATAGGAGCGCAATAGCTCCTGGTACACCTCTGCCGCGACGGGAGTGCCGCTGATCTCGGTGAATCCGTGACGGCCGAAGAAGTCCACGGCGAAAGTCAGGACGAACACCCGGTCCACGCCGACCGCGCGGGCCCGCTGCAGCAGCGCATCGACGATCACGTGCCCGATACCCAGGCCCTGGCAGTCCTCCCGGACCGCGACCGTCCTGATCTCGGCGAGGTCTTCCCACATCACGTGCAGCGCACCGCAGCCCGCCAGCGTCGTGTCGGAAGAGAGTTCCGCCACACAGAACTCCTGGACGTCCTCATAGAGGGTGACCGTGGCCTTGCTCAGCAAGCGGCCAGACTCGACATTCGAGTCGATCAACTTACTGATCATCGGCACGTCTCGCGTGCGTGCGGACCTGATCGTGTAACCCATAGCGCCGTCCACGATAGCCGCTGCCGGCCAGCCAGCCCGCCGGCCGCTGAGGCTACCGCTAGGTAAAACTTCCCCCTAGTCGGTGGCAGCCGACCCTTGATTCCAATATTGTGCATCGCTGTGCGCAAACTGAGCGGAGCAGCGGGCCTGGCCGGCGCGGCCGCCGCGCTTGCCCTGCTTATTACCGGCATCCTGCCGGGCGGCATCAGCGTGGCGCAGACAACCGCGCCGAAGCCCGACCTGACCACGCTGGTGGCTGAGGCCAAACAGCTTGAGTTCCAGATCAACGCGCTGAGCGAGCAGTACGACGGCCTGCGCATCCAGCTCACCCGCGCCCAGGCCAACGAGCGGATCGCGGAGAACGCCGCCAGCCGGGGCGCCGGCGCGCTGGCGATCAGCCAGCAGGCCGTGGCCCAGCTCGCCGCCGCGAACTACATGAGCTCGGGTCTCGACCCGACGCTTGCGGCGCTCACCACCGGGGACCCGCAGCAGTTTCTCAGCCAGGCCTCCGCGGTCACCGAGCTCGATCAGTCCAGCGGCGTGAAGGTCAACACGCTGAGCAGCCAGGTGACCCAGGCGCTGCGCGACAAGCAGACCGCGGACCAGCAAGTCGCCCAGGTGAACGCGCTCGAAGCGCAGATGAACGCCAAGAAGAAGGTCATCGTCGCGAAGATCGACCAGGTCAATAGCGCGGCCATGAAGCAGGCGATGGAGGTCTTCACGCAGACCGGGCAGTACCCGACCATCAGCATCCCGACCGCGAACACGGTGGGAGCCCAGGCCTTGCAAGCGGCGCTCACCAGGGCCGGGGATCCCTACGTGTGGGGCGCGGCCGGCCCAGGGCAATTCGACTGCTCCGGCCTGGTCGTGTGGGCGTACGCACAGGAAGGCATCGCGCTGCCGCACTACACCGGCAGCCTGTGGAACTCGGGCGTGCACGTGGCCCGTAGCGACCTGGAGCCTGGCGATCTCGTCTTCTTCTTCGCCGACATCAGCCACGTCGGAATTTACATCGGCAACGGAATGATGATCGACGCGCCCGACTTCGGCGTGCCGGTGCACGTGGAACCGGTCTACTGGAGCGCTTACGTCGGCGCGGTCCGGATCGCCTGAGCGCGCACTGAGGGTTACCTCAGGCCGGGTGAGCCGGGTGAGGTCGCCTGGCCCGCGTTCCTTTCGTAGACCAGGCGCAAGCCGATCAGCGTTAGCCAGGGCTCGTAAGCGTCAATGACGCTCACCTCGCCGATTACCAGCGGCGCTAGGCCGCCGGTGGCGATAGTGGTCACCGCGCGCGGGTCATCGGGCGACAGTTCGCGCGCCATCCGCCGGACAATTCCCTCGACCTGCGCGGCGAAGCCGTAGACGATGCCCGATTGCAGCGACTCCACCGTATTCTTACCGATGACGCGCGGCGGCCTAGTCAGCTCTACCTTAAGCAACTGCGCGGCCCGGCGGGACAGCGCATCCACGGATATCTCGATTCCTGGCGCAAGTGCGCCGCCGACGAACTCGCCGCGCGCGCTCACCGCGTCGAAGTTCGTGGATGTGCCGAAATCGACGACAATGGCCGGGCCGCCGTAAAGATGCACCGCCGCGAGCGAGTTCATGATCCGGTCGCTGCCCACTTCCTTGGGGTTGTCGGTCCGTACCGGCACCCCCGTCTTTACGCCCGGCTCGACGATGACCGTTTCCAGGTCACCGTAATAGCGTCGGCACATCTCTCTCATCTCGTGCAGCACCGAGGGCACCGTCGAGCACAGGGATATACCGTCAATATCCGTTTCAGTAAACGCGCTGCTACCGATGAGCAGGCCGTGCAGCACGACGGCGAGCTCGTCGGCGGTCCGGTCAGGGACGGTGGAGATCCGCCAGTGCTCGATCACCCGGTCCCCGTCGAATATCCCGAGAACGGTGTTCGTGTTCCCGACGTCAATGGTGAGCAGCATCGGCACTTGGCCCTTCCGTGGCAGCATCGCGGAACCCGCCCCCGCCGGCGCCATCCGCCGGCAGCACGACGGGCACGTTGTCGATCAGCCGCGTACCGCCCGCCTTGGCCGCCGCCACCAGTAGCGCGGGCCCGGGCCCGGCCGGACCGAACGTACCCGGGTCGACCACGGCGACATAGTCGACCGCCAGGGCGGGTTCGGCGCGCAGTACGTCATGCGCGGCGGCGAGCACGGCAGCCGCACCCGCCGCAGCCCTGGCCTGGCCGGCGAGCAGCGCCCGCGGCAAAGCGAGGGCCACCGCCCGGTCGGCCGCGGACAGGTAGCGGTTCCGGCTCGAGGTCGCGAGCCCGTCGGCGTCGCGCACGGTCGGCACGGGCTCGATCACCACGTCCAGGTTCAGGTCGGTCACCATCCTCCGGACGAGCGTGAGCTGCTGTGCGTCCTTCTGGCCGAACACCGCGATGGCCGGCCGGGTCAGGTGCAGCAGCTTGAGCACCACGGTCAGCACGCCGCCGAAGAAGCCGGGCCGGAACTCGCCCTCGAAGAGCTGGCCGGCCGGCCCAGGATCTACGGTGACCTCCGGCCTGCCCCCGGGATACATCTCGGCCGCCGCAGGGGCGAAGACTAGCCCCGCCCCTTCCCTGGCGCACATGGCCAGGTCCTCCTCCAGCGTCCGCGGGTAGCGATCGAGATCTTCGTTCGGCCCGAACTGGAGCGGGTTGACGAAGATCGAGACGACGACGCTCCCCCGCGGCCCGGCCAGCGTGCGAGCCGCGCGCAACAGCCGCTCGTGGCCGGCGTGCAACGCCCCCATGGTGGGCACAAGCACCACGGGCCCGGCCAGCTTGGCCCGCGCGGCGGCAAATTCGGCCCGCGTCCGGACGAGCAGCGGCGGCGAGGCGGCCGACAGCCCGTCCGGCGGCGACGCGGCCGACGACCCGTCGCTCATGGACGACCGCCGAGCACGTCGAGCAGGCGTTCGGCGTCGGCCGGCCTGAGCAGGCCGGCCGCGAGTGCGCGGTCCGCGGTCAGCCGGGCCATGGCGACGTAGGCGGCCACCGCGGCCGGTGAGGCGGTGGGGGCGGCCTCGAGCGCGGCGACGTGTGCGGCCACAGTCGTCGCGTCACCGCGGGCGACCGGGCCGGTCAGGCCCGCGTCGCCGAGGCGCAGCGCGTTGTCCAGCGACGCGAAGAGCAGCGGCCCGAGCAGCCGCGCGGGCTCCGCCACCCCGGCCGTCCTGAGCAGGTCCGCGGCCTGGGCGACGAGCGTGATCAGGTGGTTGGCGGCGCTGGCGAGCGCCGCGTGATACAGCTCGCGCTGCTCCTCGGGGATGAAGACAGGCTCGCCGCCCATCTCGATCACCAGCGCCTCGGCCGCGGGCCTGAGCACCTCGGGCGCGGTCACGCCGAAGCAGGTTCCCCTGAGCCGGTCCACGTCGTCGCTGCGGCCGGTGAACGTCATTACGGGGTGCAGCGCCAGCGGCAGCGCGCCCTGGCGCACGGCCTCCTCGAGCACCGTCACGCCGTAGCGCCCGCTCGCGTGGGCCAGCATGCGGCCCTGGTGCGGCGCTCCCGTCGCCGCCAGCCCGGCGATGAGCCCGGGCAACGCGTCGTCGGGGACGGTCAGCAGAGCCAGGTCGGCGCGGCGGAGAACCTGGCCGGGATCGGTGATGACCGCCCCGGGGAAGTTCGCGTGCGCCCGTTGCAGCGAGGCGTCCGACACCGCGGACACCGCCACGACCTGGTGTCCGGCACGGGCCAGCGCCACGCCGAGCGCGGTGCCCGCTCTCCCGGCGCCGATGATGCCGACCGCGAGCCGGGCCGGGTGCCCGGCGGCCTGATCGGATCCAGCAGAAAGCGGATGGGCGTTGCTGTCAGGGTTCATCTCGTTCCAGTCCTCGGCGGGTACCGGACGGCGGGTGGTGCGGTGACCAGGATAGCCATGACACCGGGCGCCGGACACCCAGCGGGTGTCCGGCGCCCGGTGACGGCCAGCCAGCTCCTGTGTCAGGATCCGGTGTTGAAGCTGTCGAGGAAGGCCGCGGCGCCGCCCTCGCAGCCGGCGTTGGCGAAGCCGAGGACGGCCAGGGCGTTGCCGCAGAAGTTGACCGGGATCTGCACCGGGATCTGCACGTCGTTACCGCTGAGGGTGGAAACGTTGGAAATGCCGGTGATGTTGCCGACACTGGGCGAGTTCGACGCGAAGGCCGGCGCGCCCATCATGGCGACCCGGCGGCCGCCGCCGCGAGCACTCCCGCGACACGGGTCCTCATCTGCACGTGTTGCTCCTCTCATCGAAGAGATAGAAGTTCGTCCCCGTGACCGCCAGCTGGCGGGCCTGGGGTTCCGGAAGTGGACTTGCGGCCCCGGCCACTCCCGGACCATGGTGTGCGATGGCTGGAGAGAGCTTCCGGTAACCATCCACGGCCATAACGTAGCGAATGATGGACACATTAAGTAATCGCACACAACAATAAGTTACATCCAAGATCAAGGGCATTATGCCGAACGGTCCGTGGTGCGTGCTCTGGTGCCGCGGATACGCCTCACGCGGCCGCGCCTCACGCGGCCGCGCCTCGCGGCGGCCAGCCTCGCCGGACGCAGCCTCGCCGGGAGCAGCCTCGCCGGGAGCAGCCTCGCCGGGAGCAGCCTCGCCGGGAGCAGCCTCGCCGGGAGCAGCCTCGCCGGGACGCAGCCTCGCCGGACGCAGCCTCGCCGGACGCAGTGTCGCCGGGAGCAGGGCCAGCGGGAGCAGGGCCGCGGTCAGCGCGAAGGCGGCCGGGTATCCGGTGCGGGTCGCCAGCACCCCGAACCCGGCCGCCCCCAGGCCCATGCCGCCGTCGTAGGCGAGATTCCACATCGCACTGACCGCGCCGTAGGCGGACTCGGCCACCCGGTCGTACATCAGCGTCTGGGTCACGTTCTGGGTGACGCCGAACCCCAGGCCGAACACCGCGGCCCCGGCGATCACCGCGGCCGGCATCGCGGTCAGGCCCAGCGTCAGCATCCCCGCGGCGGCGACGAGCACGCCGGGCGCGAGCAGCGCGGCGGACCCGCGCCGGTCGCCGTACCGGCCGGCCAGCCAGCGGCCGGCGATGGCGGTCGCGGGCTGGACGAACAGGGCTAGGGCGGCGACGTCCGCTCCGGGCCTGCTGACCGCCATGGGCAGGAAGGTGACGATGATCCCGACCGCCATCGTGGTGGCCGAGAACGCGGCCGCCGGCCTGGCCAGAACGGGATTGCGGAGCGCGGCCACGATGCCGTCGGCCGGGCTCGCAGGGCCGCCGGCCGGCCTGCGGGACGCCGGCAGCCACGGGACCGAGGCGAGCCCGGCCAGCGCGGCCAGGCCGCCGATGGCGAACAGGGGCCGGTAACCGACGTGCCCGGCCAGCCAGACACCCAGCGGCAGCGCGGCCACCGACGGGATGCCGCTCACGACGCCGACGAGCGCGAGGCCCTCGCCGCGGCGGTGCGGCGGGATCAGCGAGACGGTGAGCGCGCCGCCCGCGACGCAGACGAACGCGAAGCCGACGCCGCGGATGACGCACGCCATCATGATCAGTGTGATGTTGGCGCAGACCGCCAGCCCCAGCGCGGGCCCGCCGAGGGCGAACAGGCCGGCCGCCAGGATGAGCCGGACGCCGTACCTGGCCATCAGCCGGGGCGCGACCAGATAGGCGGCCACCGTGGACAGGGACAGCGCGGTGGTGGTCAGCCCGGCCGTTCCCGTGCTTGCCCCGGCCGACCTGGCGTACAGGGGGACGGCGGAAAGCAGCAGGTAGAAGCTCGCGGCCGTGCCGGCGATGGACACGAACCTGATCAGCAGCGGACGGGTGATGAGCCGAGTGGGGAGCGGATCGGCGACGTCAGGCTCTCGGCCGACGGGGATCGCCGGGGTGGTGGTCATGCCAGCGCCTCCCGGTTCAGGACCCAGCCGCGGCGGCTCATGGATATTCCTCTCATGACCGGCTCCTTCTGACCCCAGGCGCAGCCCCGGTGACGTCGCCTGATTCGGACTCTAGGGGCGAGCCGGATCAGTCATAAGCGCCAATTCGCTGGCAATTCAGTGGTCCGGTTGGGGCCCGGCCCGTTTGGCTGGGCTGGTTGACCTGGGCGTCGGCCGACGCTAAGGCACCGACCCGTCGCGCTCCTCGCGGTCGGGCCCCTCCGGCACCCGGCAGCAGTACTCGAGGAACAACGCGGCGCAGATGAGCAGGATGGCAGCGGTGAACGTGGCGATCGCGATAAGGGCATCGTGGCGCGGCACGGTCGCGTTCAGGGACCCGCTCAGGTAGATGTCGAAACCTGCCGCGACACCGGCGATTATCGCCGCCGCCAGCGAGCTGGCCTTGGCCAGCGCCACTATCCGGGACACGACGAGCGGCGCGGCGGGCTTCAGGCCACGCCGTCCGGCGATCCGGGCCCGCACGTCCCGGCCCATCCACGCTTCAGCCAGCGCGGCCACGAGCAGCGCGGGCACGGACGTCCAGGGCAGCGGCGGCAGGTGCTGGTAAAGCGACTTCAGGCCCAGCCAGGTCACGACCGCGCAGACCACGGTGACCAGGACGAGCGTCGATACGCGGGTTGGTCTCATGGGACGCCTGACCCGGGGTACCGCAGAACCAGGTCCGGCTGGCGCCGGACGCCGCGGCGGTCGAGCCCGGCGAGCAGGCCGGCCACCGTCCCTCGCCCGGGCAGGGTGGCTCCGGCGTCGATATCGTGCCACGGGGCGAGGACGAAGGCGCGCTCGCGTGCACGCGGGTGGGGCAGGGTGAGCACCGGGTCGTCGCTGATCTGGCCGGCGTAGCTGATGACGTCGATGTCGAGCGTACGCGGGCCGAACCGCTCGCCTCCTGCAGGCCGGACCCGGCCGAACTCCGCCTCGATACCCTGGGCCGCCGCCAGCAGGTCGAGCGGGGACAGGCCGGTCGACACGATGAGCACCGCGTTCAGGTAGACGGCCTGCTCCGGGCCGCCGACCGGAGCGGTCTCGTAGACAGGCGAGATGGCCAGCACGTCAGTATCGCCAAGGCCGCCGATGGCTTGTACGCATCCCTGAAGGGTACCCAGCCGGTCGCCCAGGTTGCTGCCGACGGCCAGCACCACGCGTTGGCGCATGGTCAGGACCGGCCGGTGACGGTGCGCACTCCCGGCAGCGGAGGCCCGGCGGCACCCGTGGCCGCGGCCGCGGCATTATGCAAGGCGGCGGCGACCCGGACGGCGTCCGCGTTGAGCGGCACCTGGTGCACGCGTACGCACCAGGCACCGGCCGCGGCGGCGAGCGCCGTGACCGCCACCGTGGCCCCGTCGCAGTCATCGAACGGCCGCGGTGTGCCGTCCGGGCCAGCCAGCAGGTGGCTGAGGAAACCTTTCCTCGAGGCGCCGACCAGGATCGGGAAAGTACCCCCGGCGAGCGTGCTCAGCTCGGCGAGGTGGGTGAGCAGCGGCCAGTTGTGCTCGCGCCGCTTGCCGAACCCGAGTCCGGGATCGACCACGATGCATCCGGGGTCCACCCCCGCGTGCACGACCGCATCAACCCGCCGGGCCAGTTCGTCGCGGACCTCAGCCACCACGTCGGTGTAGACCGCACGGGAGTACATGTCACGACTGTGGCCGCGCCAGTGCATCACCACGTAGGAAACCCCCGCCGCCGCGACCAGGCGGGGCATGTCCGGATCGGCGAGGCCGCCGCTCACGTCGTTGACCAGTTGCACGCCCGCGTTCAGCGCGAACTCGGCCACCGGCGCCCGCATCGTATCGATGGAGATCGGCAACCCGGCCTGGACCAGCGCGGTAACCACGGGCCCGATCCGCCTCAGTTCCTCCTCGGCGGAGATGCGCTGGGCGCCGGGCCTGGTCGACTCACCGCCGACGTCGACGATGTTGGCGCCCTGCGCGGCCAGCTCGAGGCCGTGGGCGATGGCCGCGTCGGCCCCGTACCAACGGCCGCCGTCGGAGAACGAGTCGGGCGTGACGTTCACCACGCCCATGACCAGGCAGCGGTCCGCGCCGGGCAAGCCGGGAAGCTGGAACGTCATCGCTGCGCTTCCCGGTCGCCTTCGGGGCGCTTTGCGGCGCCGCCTTGCTGGCCTGGCCGCCTGCGGCGGGCCCTTGTTGCTCGTCCCTCGCTTCTCAGTCCAGGCAGCGCCGCGCCCCTTCGGCTCACTCCGGCACCGGCTCCCGGCGCAGCTGCCGCCTCAGCTTGGCCAGGCCGAGCTTGCGCGCGATCCTGCGCAGCTCGAGCCGCGGCCAGACCAGGAACGCCTCGGCCTCGAGCGCGGCCAGCGCGATCCTCGGCGCGTCCTTGCTGCTCGGGAAGACGAAGAAGCGCGGCTGCCAGACGGGGCAGAACTTGGCGTTGAACTTGTAGAGCGACTCGATCTGGAACCACTTGGACATGAAGATGAGTACTGACCGCCAGGCCCGGAGCACCGGGCCCGCGCCGATCCGCTCGCCACGCTCGAGCGCCGCCCGGAAGACGGCGAAGTTCAGCGATATGCGCTTCACGCCGAGGTCGGAGGCGGCCTTGATGGTCTCGGTGATCAGGAAGTCGTTCAGCCCGCCCTGGGCGCTCTTGTCGCGCCGCATCAGGTCCAGCGACAGGCCGTCGGCACCCCAGGGGACCAGCTGCAGCACCGCCCGGACGACCCCGTCTTCGGTCGCGGTCGCGAGCACGCAGTCATCGTCGCCGGGCGCGCCGATCCGGCCCAGGGCCATCGAGAAGCCGCGCTCGGTCGCGCTCCCACGCCAGGAATCCGTGGTCCTGACAATCGCGTCGAGTTCCCGGCGCGGGATGTCGCCCACCCGGCGGACTTCGGCGACGTAGCCGTGCTTGGCCACCCGGTTGACCATCTGCCTGACGTTCCGCATCGACCGGCCGGCCAGGCTGAAGTCGGGCACGTTCACGATCGCCTCGTCGCCGAGTTCGAGCGCGGTCAGGCCGCCCTCGCGGCACCACACCTCGGCGCCGAGCTCGCTGCATCCCATCACGGCCGGCGCCCAGGCGTGCCGCGCCGCCTCGTCCAGGAACGGGCCGATCACGCCGGGCCAGGCCTCTGGATCGCCGATCGGGTCGCCGCTGGCCAGCATCACTCCGGACACGACGCGGTAGCAAATGCAGGCCTTGCCGGTCGGCGACCAGATCACGCTCTTGTCGTCACGCAGCGCGAAATAGCCGAGCGAGTCCCTGTCCCCGTGCTTGACCAGCAGTTCCCTGACTCGGGCCGCGTCCGCGCCGCCCAGCCTCGCCCGGGGCTCGGCCGGGCGCAGGAACAGGTACGCGGTGACCACGAGGGTGAAGACGCCCAGCGCGCTGGTGAGGATGCCGAACAGGTCGCCGCGGGCCTCGGGCGACCACTGCACCGGACCCGACACCCCGACCAGGCCGGTGATGACCTCTTCCACCCGCTGGCTCAGCGAGTAGTCCTCCGCCAGCCCACGGGCGAACAGGATGTAAGTCAGGCCGATGGCGACGTCGGCCACGATCAGGCCGCCGAAGACCCACAGGGCCCGCCACCGGGTGCGCTGATCTCCCTCCGCGTAGAACTCGTCCCGGAAGTACAGCAGCGCGATGAGGACCACGAGCGCGACGCTGGCGGTCACGATCCGCTGGGAGTGGAAGAAGTGGATAGCGATGTCGAACGCGAGCAGCGCGGCCACCGCCTGCCAGGCCCGTCGCTTCCGACGGCGCAGGCCGTGCGCGAGCATCAGCAGCATCAGCCCGATGATGACGTCGGCACTGCGGGTGACGGTGGTCAGCGTCCCCGGCACCAGGTAGGTGATCTTGTGCAGCCGGTGCGCCAGGTCAGGCTTGAAGATGCCGAGGATGTCCGACAGGCCGATGAGCGCGGTCAGAAACGCCAGGCTGCCGGGTACCCAGGCGTGCTGGCGCCTGCGGTCAGCAAAGCTGGGCGATTCGTCGGGAGCCTGTATACCGCCGGCCTTGGCCGCGGGTACCTTAGCGCGGTTCGCGTGTCCAGCGTCGTCGCTGTCGCTCATCTCGGCAGCTTTCTTATCAGGCCCTAGAGCACGTTGGGTCAGCGTGGTCATAGCGCCGCCTCGCGTCCTGTTTTCACGGTACCTCCCAAGCGTAGGCAAAGGCCCCGCCTAACGAGACAGAGTCAGCTGTCAGTGCCGGAAATACCAGAACTTGTCTATTAGGTTGTCCCTGGCGGCCGCTGACCTACGCAATAGACGCTGGGAACGCGCTTGTGGTTCAGTGGCGGCCGTAAATAATGCTCATCGCCTCGGCGCGGGTGACGTTGTTGTCGCGGAAGGCGCCGCGTACCGCCGAGGTCACCGTTCGCGCCCCCGGCTTGCGCACCCCGCGCATCGTCATGCACAGGTGTTCCGCCTCGATGACCACCACCACGCCGCGCGGCTCCAGGATGTCCACCAGGGCGTCGGCGATCTGACTGGTCATCCGTTCTTGCACCTGCGGGCGTCGCGCGTACACGTCGACCAGCCGGGCCAGCTTGGAGAGCCCGGTGATCTGTCCCTTGGAGTTGGGGATGTAGCCGATGTGCGCGACGCCGATGAACGGGACCAGGTGATGTTCGCACGTCCCGTACACCTCGATGTCGCGGACGATGACCATCTCGTCATGGCCCGCGTCGAAGACCGTGGTGAGCACGTCCTTCGGCTGCTGCCGCAGCCCGGCGAACTGCTCCGCGTAGGCCCGCGCGACCCTGGCCGGGGTGTCCCGCAGGCCGTCGCGCTCCGGGTCCTCGCCGATGGCCTCCAGGATCTCCCTGACGGCCCGCTCGATGCGGGGCAGGTCGAACTCGTGACCGTTGCCGCCGGAGGGCCGGGTACCGTCAGCCCGGCCGTTCCCGGCTGGCTGTATGTCCCGCCGGGCGGCCGTAGTTTCCTCGGTCATACGTCGTCGTGGGTATCGACGGGACCGGGCTCGTTGCCGTAGCCGTCCGGCGATCCCGCGCCGCTGGGGTTGAAGCCGAAGGACTGGCCGTTGGCGGGCAGGGCGATACCGCCGTTGCCCGCGCCGGGGTCAGCGGCCGCGAGGGCGAGTTCCTTGGGCGAGAGCACCGGCGGGCGGTCCGAGGGCAGGCGCTTGCCGTAGCCCGTGTACGAACCGCGCGTCGGGCGCTTCTGCACCGTGGCGAAGATCTCCAGGACCTCGGTCCTGGCCACGGTCTCCTTGTCGAGCAGGCGGAGCACCAGCGCGTCGAGCACGTCGCGGTACTCGACGAGAACCTCCCACGCCTCGTCGTGCGCGGACTCGATCAGGCGGCGGATCTCCTCGTCGATCGAGGAGGCGATCTCCTCGGAGTAGTCCCGGTTGTGCGACATGTCCCGGCCCAGGAACGGCTCGCCGTCGCCGTGGCCGAACTTGCGCGCGCCCAGCCGCTCGCTCATGCCGTACTCGGTGATCATGCCGCGCGCGATCTGGGTAGCCTTCTCGATGTCGTTGGCGGCACCGGTGGTCGGCTCGTGGAAGATGAGTTCCTCGGCGGTGCGCCCGCCCAGGAGCATGGCCAGCTGGTCGAGCATCTCGGCCCGGGTAACCAGGAACTTGTCCTCGGTCGGCAGGGCGCTGGTGTAACCCAGCGCCCGGCCGCGCGGGATGATGGTCACCTTGTGCACCGGATCGGCGTGCGGCATCGCGTGGCCGACCAGCGCGTGGCCGCCCTCGTGGTAGGCGATGACCTTCCGCTCCTTCTCCGAGAGCAGTACGCTCTTGCGCTCCGGGCCGGCCATGACCCGGTCGATGGCCTCTTCGAGCGCCTCCATCGTGATCTGCTTGCCGTTGGTCCGCGCGGTCAGCAGCGCGCCCTCGTTGATCACGTTGGCCAGGTCGGCGCCGGTGAACCCGGGGGTGCGCCGGGCGATGATGTCAAGGTCGGCGTCGGGCGCTATGGGCTTGCCCCGGGCGTGTACCCGCAGGATCCCCTTGCGGCCGGCCAGGTCAGGCTGGGCCACCACGATCTGGCGGTCGAAGCGGCCGGGACGCAGCAACGCCGGGTCCAGGATGTCGGGCCGGTTGGTGGCCGCGATCACGATGACGCCGCCCTTGGTGTCGAAGCCGTCCAGCTCGACCAGCATCTGGTTCAGCGTCTGCTCGCGCTCGTCATGGCCGCCGCCGAGGCCTGCGCCGCGGTGCCGCCCCACGGCGTCGATCTCGTCGACGAACACGATCGCCGGGGCGTTCGCCTTGGCCTGCTCGAACAGGTCACGGACCCGGGACGCGCCGACGCCGACGAACATCTCGACGAAGTCCGAGCCGGAGATCGAGTAGAACGGCACGCCCGCCTCGCCGGCCACCGCCCGGGCGAGCAGGGTCTTGCCGGTGCCCGGCGGGCCGTACAGCAGCACGCCCTTGGGGATCTTGGCCCCGATGGCCTGGAACTTCGCCGGGTTCTGCAGGAACTCCTTGATCTCCTGCAGTTCCTCGATGGCCTCGTCCGCGCCGGCCACGTCGGCGAACGTCGTCTTCGGCGTGTCCTTGGTGATCAGCTTGGCCCGGGACTTGCCGAAGTTCATCACCCGCGAGCCGCCGCCCTGCATCTGGGACAGCATGAAGAAGAACAGCAGAAAGATCACCAGGTAGATCAAGGCGGTCGGGATCAGGTCAAGCAGCGCGTTGCTCTTCGGGATGCTGACGTTGTACCCGTTCGGCAGGTTGCCCTTGTTGACCTGGTCCTGCAGCTCGTTCGCGAGCTGCAATCCCTGACCGGAGACCCACGACGCCTCCCACTGCGTACCGCTCTCGGTCCCAACCTGGATCGTCTTCTTGGTCGTGATCTGGATCGTCTGGTTCTTGTCGGTGATTACCGCGCTCTTGACCTGGCCCTGATTGATGAGCTTGACGATCGTGGAGGTGTCGGTCTGCTGGTACGAGCTCCCCGAATTCGCATAGTCGAGAACGAAAAGCAACAACAGCACCGCTACGGCCACTAGCAGCAGCGGGGCCCGGAAAAAGCGCCTTAGCTCCATCGATGAGCGGTCCCGTCGGCCCGGGACCGTTCCCTCCTGACCAGCTTCACAGTCCCGTCGACCTCCGGCGGGATGGCCATCTTCTTTCCATCCTCGCAGCCTGTACTCCAACGGCGGCCACGAGCCGTAAAACAACGACGGTACACCGCGTGGTGCAACGCCTTGAAAGTCAACGCTTCCCTGGGCAGATTGTGTTCCCCTGTCACCTGGACCCTAACTACCCCCGTACACCGCCGGGGCCAGCGTCCCGATGAATGGCAGGTTGCGGTAACGCTGAGCATAGTCAAGGCCGTACCCGACCACGAACTCATCGCCGATGTCGAATCCTGTGTAGGCGACGTCGACCTGCATCTGGGCCGACCCCGGCTTGCGGAGCATCGCGCAGACCGCCAGCGACGCGGGCGAGCGCGAGCGCAGGTTGCCCGCCAGCCATGACAAGGTGAGCCCGGAGTCCACGATGTCCTCGACGATAAGCACGTGACGGCCGGTGATGTCGGTATCGAGGTCCTTGAGGATCCGGACCACGCCTGAGGATTTGGTGCCCGAGCCGTAGGACGAGATCGCCATCCAGTCCATCTGCACCGGCAGGTGCATGGCGCGGGCGAGGTCGGCCATGACCATGACGGCCCCCTTGAGCACGCCGATGAGCAGCAGGTCGCGGCCGGCGTAGTCGGCGTCGATCTGCGCCGCGAGCTCACCGATGCGCGCCTGGAGCTGTTCGGCGGTGATCAGCACCTGCTTCAGGTCGGACCCTACGTCTTTTTCGTCCAACGGACTCCCCAACCCCTTACGAATCCATCGTTCAGTGGCCTGTTGCCCTGGCGCCTGGTGCCCTGCCGCCTGGTGCACTGCCGGTGAACCACACCTTGCCAGCCTGGCGGCGCGCGCGCACGCCGCCCGGCAGGTCAACCCATCGCTGCCCGCGCCAGCGGGTGACCAGGGCGTCGATCGCCTCGACGTGCCCGGCGGCGAGCGCGCCATGCGGGCAGCCCGCCATGAGCGCCGCGTCGCGCAGCACCCGCGTCCTGATCGCGGCGGGCAGCGCCCGCAGCCAGGCGGCGTCGAGCCCGGCCGGGTCGCAGCCGTGGCCGCGAAGCTTTGCGCTTTCGGCGAACGCGAGGTCGTCAAGGCACTCGGCGTCGGTCCGCAACTGACTCGCGGTGCGGGCCAGCGCCTCGGCCACGCCTGGCCCGAGGGCCGCCTCGAGCGCCGGCAGCGCCTGGTGGCGCACCCGGGCCCGGGCGAAGCGGTTGTCGTGGTTGTGCGGGTCGAGCCAGGGTTCGAGGCCAAGTTCGGCGCAGGCGGCGCTGGTGGTGGCGCGGCGCACGGCCAGCAACGGCCGGCGGTAAGGGCCGCGCCGGTCGGCCATCCCGGCCAGCGATCTGCCGCCGGATCCGCGGCCGAGCCCGAGCAGGACCGTTTCCGCCTGGTCGTCGAGGGTGTGGCCGAGCAGGACCGCGGCGGCGCCATACTCCCTGGCCGCCTCGTCGAGCGCGCCGTACCTGGCCACCCGGGCCGCAGCTTCCGGGCCGGCCGCCGCGGCGGCCGGCAGGACCGCGACCGCGACGCTGCGGACCGGGTTGAGGCCGAGCTTGCTCAGCAGCGCCGCCGCGTCCGCGGCGCGCTCGCCCGAACCCGGCTGCAGCCCGTGGTCGACGGTCACGCCGCCGGCCCGCAGGCCCAGCCGCGGCGCCACGAACGCCGCGGCCGCGGCCAGCGCGAGTGAGTCGGCGCCGCCGGAACAGGCGACGAGCACCAGGCCGCCGGCGGCCAGGTCGGATAGGCAGGACCGCACCGCGTGGCGGACCTCGGCGACCGCGACGCCCGGACCCATGCTGGCTAGGAGACGGACGCGACCCGCTCCACCCACCCCTGCGGGCGGGCGAACTCCTCCTTGGTGGGCAGGGTCTCCGGCGACGTCCAGACCTTGTTGAAGGCTGCCATGCCGACCTCGTCCACGACCGTGCGGACGAACCTGGAGCCCTCCGCGTACTGCTTCATCTTCAGGTCGATGCCGAGAATGCGGCGGATCGTCTGCTCGATCCGGCCGCTCGACCCGCGTCTGGAGTTGAAGCGTTCCCTGATCTGCTCGACCGAGGGCACCACCTGCGGCCCGACCGCGTCCATGACGTAGTCGCCGTGCCCTTCCACCAGCGTCATCACCGCGGTAAGGCGGTCCATGATCTCGCGCTGCCGCGGCGTGGCCACGGCGTCGATCAGGCTGCCGCCGTCGCCGCCGCGCACCGCGCCGGCCATCGCGTCCGCCGCCGACCGCAGCCGCTGCAGGATCGCCGCCGGGTCGAGCTCGGAGGCCAGCAGGAACTCGGTCATCTGGCCCTGCACGTAGTCGCGCAGCCAGGTCACCGCGGTGAACTGCAGCCGGTGCGTCTCCTCGTGCAGGCACACCCAGCGCCGGAAGTCGTGCGGGTCGACGCCGAGCTCACGTTCGACCATCACGATGTTGGGGGCCACCAGGGTGAGCCGGCCCGGCTGGTCACCGTCGACCGGGGAGGCGTCTGGCGGCAGGAACAGCTCGTACTGGCCGAGCACCCGGGAAGACAGGTAGGCCAGGATCAGCCCGGCCTGGATGCCGGTGACCCGCGATCCCACCGCGGTCATCACCGACCCCGGCCGGGAGCCGGCCGATCCGCCGGGCGCGCGTTCTCTCAGCTGCTCGACCAGCGGCTCGAGAACGACGCGGAAGCCATCCACGTTCGCCCTGATCCAGCCCGGCCGGTCCACCACCGCGATCCGGCCCAGCGCGTGGTCGCGGACGGCCGACATTCCGGTGACCTCGTAGACCGGCTGCTGTACGGCGCCGGCCAGGTCGCGTAGCTCTGAGACCGTCCGCCGCGCCTCGGCCAGGCTGACCTGCGGCCCGGGCCTGGCCCACCGGGTTCCGGTGGAAATGGCAACGTCCCAGTCGATCATCTGCGTGCTGCTCACAGTCCAACGGTACGTGCTGCGGACAGCGCACGCGTCACCGGCAGCCGCAGTTAGCCAGGGCGGCGGCGGCCTCGTCGATGGCGTTCGCCGCCGTCCGCAGCAGGCCGACCGCCGGGATCTGGTCCGCCATGAAGGCGAAGGCGAGCGTCGTCCCGTTCTTGTCGGTGACCAGTCCGGCCAGGGCCGTCACCGTGCCGAGGTTGCCGGTCTTGGCCCGGACCGAGCCGAGCGCCGCGCCGCCGATCCCGCTGAACACGCTCTGCCCGGCCGACAGCGTGCCGGAAAAGCCGGCCACCGGCAGCCCGGCCAGCAGGGCGCGCACCCGGGCGTCCGCGGTGGCGAGCTGGACCGCCTTGACCAGCGTGGCCGGCGCGATCGCGTCTTGCGGCGAAAGCCCGCTGCCGTCCACCAGGCGCAGGCCGGCGCTGACGCCGAGCCGCCGCAGTTCGGCGGCCTCCGCCGCGGCCGCCCCGCTGAACGAGGCGGGCTGGCCGGTCGCGAGGGCCACCTGGCGCGCGAGGTTCTCCGCGATGACGTTGTTGCTCTCCTCGAGCATCTGATCCACGATGGCCGACAGCGGCGGTGAGGACACGCTGGCGATGCCCGCGGCGTGGGCGGGAGCGGCCCGCGCCGCCGGCGACCCGGTGACGTGGATGCCGGCCGCGGCCAGCAGGGCGGCGAACGAGGCGGCCGCCATGCCCGCGGGGTCGGTGCTGCGCGGGCTCAGGTTGTAGGGGTCGTCGGAGTCTTCCGGAGTGCCCGCCTTAGTCAGCCGCCCCTGATCCACCTCCAGGGAGACGATCGGGGTGACGTTGCCCGTCGTGATGTAGGCCTGCGGCCAGCCGGGCGCCATTCCCGGCCCGGTGTACAGCGAGGTGTCGTAGCCGACGCTCACCGCCGTGCGGCCCTGTGCCTTCAGCGCCCGCGCCGTCTGCGCCGCGAGGCTGGCCAGCGTGGCCGGCTGCGGGTAGTCCTGGGCCGGGAACTGGTTCACCGCGAGCGTGGGATCACCGCCGCCGACCAGGATGATCTGGTCCGGGGTGGCGCCGTGCACAACCCGCGTCGTGAATGTGGCGTTCGCGCCGAGCACCGCCAGCGCGGCGACGGAGGTGACGAGCTTGGTGGTCGAGGCCGGCGTCAGGAGCCGGGTCCCGTCCTGCGACAGCAGCACCCGCCCGGTGGCCGGGTCGGTCACCATCGCCGCTACCTGATGGCCGAGCGCGGTCGCGGACAACGGTCCGGCCAGGGCCGACCGCAGGCCGCTCACGGTGGGCAGCGAGCCGCCCGCGGTCGCCGGGGCCAGCACCGTGCCCGCGCCGTCCACCCGGCCCGCCGCGACGGTCGGCACCCGCAGGGCCGCGAGCCGCGGCGGAAGCATGCGGGCCACGGTGACACCCGCCGCGAGCGTGAACACGTTGATCATGGCCAGCGTCAGCACGGCTGCCAGCCGTGTGCGGCGCACCATGATCTACCACCTCCCCCGGGGGGTACGGGGGGCGGGGAGCCCCCCGTGCGCGGGGGGTCCAGGGGGGTCGTCCCCCCGGACCAGCACTGCGACAATGGAGTTAATCACCCCGACCGGTCTGGAGCGAACCAGTGGACGTTGAAGTTCTCATCGAGATCCCCAAGGGACAGCGCAACAAGTACGAGATGGACCACGCCACCGGACGGATACGGCTGGACCGCATGCTGTTCACCTCTACTAGGTACCCGTCGGATTACGGGTTCATCGAGGACACCCTGGCCGACGACGGCGACCCGCTGGACGCGCTCGTGCTGCTCGACGAACCGACCTTCCCGGGGTGCCTGATCACCTGCCGGGTCATCGGGATGTTCCGGATGCGGGACGAGAACGGCCTCGACGACAAGGTGCTGTGCGTGCCGGCCACGGACCCCCGGATGGAACACCTGCGGGACATCCACCACGTGCCGGAGTTCGAGCGACTCGAGATCCAGCACTTCTTCGAGGTCTACAAGGCGCTTGAACCCGGCAAGCTGGTACAGGGTGAAGCCTGGGCGGATCGCGCGGCCGCCGAGGCCGAGATCGAGGCCTGCCGCAAGCGCTTGGCTGAAACCACCGACCACGGCGAAGGCGCGGATCACCCCGGGTAGGAGCCGCACCGCGCGTGTCGGCCGGGTTTCGTCCCGCCGGGGAGACGCACGAAACGGTTCTGACGGCAAGCACCGAGCTCGTTAGGGACTTGTCACTCAGAATCGCCCGCCTACCAGGGAAGAGGCCGGCCGTCACGGAAGAAGCCGCCGGTGGGGCCGGAGTCGGGCAAGGTCGCCGCCCAGACCACGCTCGCCGCGCCCGCGGCGACGGGACGGCCTCCCGGGGCGCCCATGTCGGTGGCGACCCAGTCCGGGCAGACCGCGTTCACCAGGATCCGGTCGCCGCGCCGCCGGTTACCTGATATGCAGATGAAAGGCATATGGGCATACGGTAGCGTGGGCAAGGTTGCCACTCCGGGCGGCCAGGATGGGGGTTCTCCTTGACCGTGCCTCGGTATCGCAGGGTTGTCGTCAAGCTGAGCGGCGAGGCACTCGCCGGAACAGGTAGCTCTGGGGTAGACCCGGCCAGCCTGTCCCGCGTCGCCTCCGAAGTCCTCTCCGTGCATGATCTAGGCGTGCAGGTGGCGGTGGTGGTCGGGGGCGGAAACTACTTCCGCGGCCGGATGGCCGAAGGGTGGGGAATCAGTCGCGCCGAGGCCGACAACATCGGCATGCTCGGCACCATCATGAACGCGCTGATGCTCCGGGGCGCGCTCACGGCCAGGACGGACACCGACATCCGGGTCATGACCGCGGTGCCCATCCACAGCGTCGCGGAGCCGTTCATCAGGCTCCGGGCTCTGCACCACCTGGGACGCGGCCTGATCGTGCTGCTCGCGGGCGGCATCGGCCAGCCGTACGTCACCACCGACTACCCGGCGGTCCAGCGCGCGCTGGAGCTGGACGCCGATGCGCTGCTGGTGGCCAAGCGCGGGGTGGACGGCGTCTACGACAGCGACCCGCACCTCAATCCGGACGCGGTGCGCTACACCACGCTGACCTACGACGAAGCGCTGGCCACCGGGGTGCGGATCATGGACACCAACGCGTTCGTGCTCGCCAACGAGCAGTCGCTGACCATGCACGTGTTCGACGTCGCCGCCGCGGGCGTGATGCGCGAGATCTGCCAGGGCGCCGAGCTGGGTACGCGGATCAGCGTCAAGTAGCGGACGCCCCGGAGGGTCGACGTGAAGGCGCTGGTGTTCCGGCACAACCTGGCCCGCGAGGCGGTCTCGGCCATCGGCGGGCGCGTCGACCGGCACGCGTTCGTCTCCCGCCTCGCGCCCGTCCGGCTCGAGGACGTCGACGAGCTGCCGCTCCCGGCGCCGGACTGGGTGCGCGTCGAGACGACCTTTTCGGGCCTGTGCGGATCCGATGTGAAACAGATCCTGCTGAACGGTTCCCGGGACAACCCGCTGACGGCGCTGGTGTCCTTCCCGCACGTGCTCGGCCACGAGGTGGTCGGCCGCCGCGCCGACACGGGCCAGCGCGTCGTGCTCAACCCGTGGCTGTCCTGCACCCCGCGCGGCATCGACCCGCCTTGTGCGGCCTGCCGGGCCGGCCGCTACCCCTGGTGCCGCAACTTCCGCTCGGGCGACCTGCCCGTCTCGATCCATATCGGGAACTGCGCGGCGGCCGCCGGGGCGCACGCCGAGCGCTTCAGCGCGCACGTTTCGCAGCTGTTCGCCATCCCCGACAGCGTCTGTGACGAGGCGGCCGTGCTGGCGGACCCGGTCAGCGTCTCGCTGCGCTCAATCCTGCTCGCGCCGCCTGCGGATGGCCAGGCTGTTCTCGTCTATGGCTCAGGCACACTCGCGTTCGCGGCGATCGCGCTGCTCCGCCACCTGTATCCCGGTACCGAGGTGTGGGCGGCGACGCGCCCCGGCGCCCGGACCGCGCTGGCGACCCGCGTCGGCGCGCACGCCGTGCTGTCCTGCTCGCCGGACGAGCTCGTCGGGCAGGTCGCGCGCCGGGTGGGCACCACGCCGCTCGTGCCGTGGAGCAAGCACGACTGGCTGCAGGACGGCCCGGCGGTCGTCTACGACACGATCGGCTCGGTCGAGACCGTCGAGACCTCGCTCCGGCTGCTGGCCACCGGGGGCACGCTGGTCGTCTCCGGCGTCGAGCCGCCCAGGCGCTTCGAGTGGACTCCGCTCTACTTCAAGGAACTGCGCGTCATCGGCTCGAACGGATTCGGCGTCGAGGAAGTGGGCGGCGTGGCCAAGCACGCCATGGAGCACTACTTCGACTTCGTCGCGGCCGGACTCGACCTGACGCCGGTCATCACGCACCGCTTCCCGCTCGAGCGCTGGGACCAGGCGGTGCTGGCGCTGAAGGACGCGCGGCGCACCGGCGCCGTCAAGGTGCTGCTCGAACCCGCCCGCTGAGATGCCCTAGTCGTGGCTCTGCTTATTACAGTCGTTTCCGGCCAGCCGCAGCGCCATGGTAATCAGTTGTACCCACGCAGGCCGGGCATCAGCCATGATGACGGGATGACCCAGGATGAGGAGATCGTCGGCGGCGGTGCGATGAACCGGGTCTGGTCGCCACAGGTCAGAAGCTGGTTTACTGACCCGGCGACGTGTCCAGTTCCGCCCTCGGGATCTTCCGGTTGACGATGTCGCTGGCGACCTCAGTAAGCTTGCGGTTGCGGTCGCGCGCGTAGTTCCTCAGCGTTCTGAACGCGTCGTCCACGGTAATGGTCAGGTACTCGGCGAGCATGCCCTTGGCCTGCTCGATGACCACGCGGCTGGTCAGGGCCGCCTGGAGCTGCTCGGCCAGCAGGTTGCGCTCCCTGAGGGCCCGTTCCTGGATCAGCGCGATCGCTGCCACCTTCGCCATGGCCTGCGCTAGGTCCATCTCGGCACCGGTGAACGGCTCGTCGCTGCCGCGGAACAAGTTCAGCGCGCCGATAACGTCCGTGCGCACCCGCAGCGGGACGGCGCACATCGTCTGAAAGCCCGCATCGGACGCTTCCGTCGCGAAGACCGGCCAGCGGGCGCGGCTGCCGGCCGCGCTCGCCTGGACGGCCCGGCCGGAAGAGAACGCGTCCAGACAAGGGCCCTGTGCACCCTGGAGCTCGAAGAGCTCGAGTAGTCGCATCCGCTCGTCCGAAGATGCGATCAGGTGCAGTCCGCCGCTCGCGTCGGCCAGCATGACCCCAGCTGCCTCGGCTCCGAGGATCTCAACCGAGTCGGCGGACAGGCTCTGCAAGAAATCGACGACGTCAAAGTCGCTGGCCAGCGTGTCTGCCAGGCGCACGAAGGCCCGGGCTAGCATGGCATCGCGAGCCACGTCGCCCAGCTGCTCATCCGGGCCGGAGTCCCCGGGCATGACGGGCGGCCCGTCATGGATCTCACTCATCGAACCGCACCCGCCGTTCAACGACGTCCTGAGCGATCTCGTATATCGAGCGCCCGCTCGCGAACGCCGCGGCGCGCAGCCGGGCGAGCGCGTTGGACGTGGTGTCGTCCAGCTGTGCGGCGATCATCCCGGTTGCCTGATGGATCACGATCCGGTCTGTGCCGACCGTCGCCAGCAGCTCCGCCAGATCCGGGCCCCCCGGTGCGTACTGCTGGTACAGCACAGCATCACGGGCGATGTCCGCCGCAATCAGGGCATCCGCCAGCTGCTCGTCACTCAGCATCCCGGGCCTGTCACGACACAGGTCGAGCGTGCCGATACCGCCCGGCCTCACGATCAACGGCAGGGAGAACTCCGCCTGTACGCCGACCGCCAGGGCAGCCGCCGCGAACGTCGGCCAGCGGTTCGCGTTCTCGGCTGACAAATCCGGCAGGAATACTGGAACCCCGGAGGCATGAGCCTGCAGGCACGGGCCCTCACCAAGCTCCATCTGCAGCCCGGTGACCGTACGAGCGTGCCGCCCGGCACCGGCCAGTACAGTCGACTCCGCCCCCGACATCAGCACTAGCGCGCACCCGGACAAGGCCATTTCATCCACCGCGAACCGGCAGAGCCGGTGCATTAGCTCGCGCACACCGGTCGTGGCGTCCCGCACGGTGACCGCCGCCATGATGCGGGCCCGCCGTTCGTCGTCCCGCATCTCGCCTCCTCCCAGCAATACTGCAGCCTTGGGTATCTTCCTCACCGTACCGGGCTCCGGGAAACCTGACGGCCCGTATTGGTCACGACAGTGAACGGGCCGCACAAGGATGGTGACGATGACGGGTCGGCCGGGGCCCTAGTCCCTTCGGGCTAATGGCACGGAAGATCGACAACGGCTCGGCCGGCCACCAAACCCGGCTCGAAAGATGCTCGTGACCTGGGCGTCCTGCACGCGGCTCCCAGCCAGAACCGGAGGGAGATCGGCCGCCGTCTCTACCCATTGGAGTGATCGACGTCCACCGGCGGCAGGTCCCTGACTTGCTGCTTGGTGATGTTGAGCCGGATAACGTCGTCGAACCCAGCCACCTTGTCGAACGGGATCGCCACTTCCTTGCGACCCCACAAGTGCCCTTCTTTGAGGAGCACATGGGTCACCTGGCGGCTTCGGGGGTCGATGCGAAGCGCCTGGACTTGCCCGATGGCGCCGTCAGTGGCATGGACGTGGTCGCCGCCGCGCTCCTCCACCTCGCCCCGAGGAACAATGTCGATGGTTTCCTTCTCCGGGGTCCGCAGCGGTCCGGGCGTGCTGCCGTCCATAACCGGGCCGCCCGCGTCTCGCCAGCCCTCAGGGAGCAGCTGCACGGGGACGTTGTAGCCAGGCACGAACTCCGCCAGAGTCTCTTCGGCGGGGCCGAGATCCTGGAACTCCGCCTCGGTGCAGCGGAGCCGGATCTCGCCCGTCGTGGCGTCGACAAGGTCCAGCGGAACAAGCCGGGCGAGCCCGGCCCGGCCCTTCGGCTCGACCACGATATGGGTGACCACCCGTGTCTTGGGGTCGATGACCACGCACCTCACCTCGCCGCTGCCATCGGTCCAGCTAGCGTCGCCCCCGATCACGAGCGTTATCTCCGCCATAGCCGCCCTCCTCGTTTCCTTGGACTTTAGCGCGCACCCTGCCAGCGCCAGTGCCTTCGAACCCCGGACATGCCTGCCGTGGAGCCCAGCCACCAAGAGCTGGACAGGATCACCGCCGACGGGCACGTGAGCCGGGTCATCGACTTCTCCAAGACCTTCCCGGGTAACACCGACTAGCGCGGTCCACGGCCATGACCAGCCGCGGCGGATCACTCTACATCGGTACGCTGACACCCTTCCCCGTGAAGGTCGGCGCGGCCGAGATCTTCAAGGTCAACCCAAGGACCGGCCAGTTCAGCGTCATCGTGACAGGCCTGACCACCGTGCTCGGCCTGGCCTTCGGTGCGGACGGCGCGCTGTACGTCCTGGAGATGTCGGTCAAGAACGGGGGACCCGCGCCTAATACGGGTGAGCTGGTGAGGATCAAGGGCAGCCACCGGACGCTGATCGCCACCGGACTGAACTTCCCCACCGGAATGGCTTTCGGCCCCGACGGCAACCTGGACGTCTCGGTCAACGGCTTCGGCGCCCAGCCCGGCGCAGGCCAGGTCGTGAGGATTACTGTGAGCACCAATCATCAAGGCCAATGAAAGCCAGCCCTGAGCCTGGCTGAGGCTGAGCCTGGGGTGGCCTTGGGGTGGCCTGGGGTGGCGAGGCATAACATCTACGTGCTGGCTGATGGCGAAACATCTACGTGCTAGCTGATGGCGAAGCGGACAGGCAACTGGTGTTCACCGCGGCCAGGAGATCCTGCCCCGCCGTGCTGACCTCGCCGAGGGCGGCCGCCACGCCTGATACCGTGCTGGCTCCGGGATGCGCGGCCAGGTCGCTGACCGACGTCCTGAGCTTGGACAGCGCCGAACTCAGCGAGCTGGCCTGGGCCTGGTACTGGCCGTGCGCATCGTTCACGAACCTCGTCAGGGCTGTCCTGACGTCGCTGAAGTCAGCGGTGACCTGACTCACCATGCCTGTGCCCACGCTGACGTGCCTGACCTTGTCCAGCGAGGCGCGTACGGCGGCGGCATCAGCGCACAGGACCGGATCCGGCGGTGCGGCCGCCGGGGAAGCCGCCGGGGACGAGGTCGCGGCGGCGGACGTGCTGCCCGGGGAGGTGCCGCTGCCGGATCCGCATCCGGCAGCCAGCAGCGCGAGGCCGCACACCACCATGGCAAGCTTCCGCCGGGCGGCCCTGGTTCCGATGCCTGGCTTCATATCCGGCAGGATGCCGTGCGGCACCGGACCCGCGCCTCACCCTCAGGGGATTACTACCAGCGCCCGGCCGGCCGGCGGCAGGCCCCGATGCTGACCAGGCGCCGCTCCATCCCGCCTGATCACATGGGCGCAGGATGCGAAGGCGGACTCGCCAGGGTGTCCCAGCACGCCTTCCACGTCTGTGGGTCCGTGTTCACCGCGGGTCGTCGCCGTCTGCGGGCCCTGCGGTGGCACGGCCGAGAGTGGCCAGGTGTACCCGGGCAGACGTAGCTGGATGAGACTGGGAATGAGACTACGGACCTTGCCGGTCAGGGCCGGGTACCAGGGACCTTCTGCCCTGGTAGCCGTCCGTGCCGCGCGGGCCATGATGGGAGGTTAGCGCGGGCGGCTTAGGGCGCCGTGCTCGCGCGGGAGCATGGCGCGGCGCTCACAGCAGGGAGGAAACGATGGAGACCATGACGGAACTGCTGGGCAGCCACCCGTTCTTCGCCGGGCTCAGCCCCAGTGCGGTGGAGCTCATCGCGGGGTGCGCGTCCAGCGTGCACTTCGCTGAAGGCGACCGTATCTTCGACGAGGGAGAACCTGCCAGCCTCTTTTACGCGATCCGCGATGGAGGGGTCGCGCTGGTGGTGCATTCGCGCGCGAAGGGGCCTGTGGTCATCGACACGCTGAACGAGGGAGAGGTATTCGGGTGGTCGTGGCTCGTCCCGCCCTACCGCTACTTCGCTAACGCCCAGGCGGTCACGCCAGTCAGCGCGATCGCGCTGGACGGCGCCTGCCTGCGCGGCAAGTGCGAGGCCGACACGGAGCTGGGTTATCAGCTGCTGAAGCGGGTCGCGGCGGTGATGCACCACCACATGCAGGCCGCGCGCCTCCGGCTGCTCGACCTGTAGGGTAAGAATCCGCGCGAAAAAGTGCGAAGACCGCAAACACTGGGCAAGAAACTGACTAACACTAATCGCTTCACGCGGTCCGATGCTCATCTGCCCTCGATGTGCCCTGCCAGCCAATGTTCACGTTCCAGTACATACGCTGACCTGGCCGAACGTCGCGGGCAGCAGGATCACTCAGCACGTGACCGGTGCTGTCTGACACGCGTACTGATTGAAGACACAGTCGTACTGATTGAATATTCTCCCGGACGTGCGCAGATCATGATGGGAGAGCCATGAGCGTTGTCCAGCCGGATCGTGTCCCGGCCGAGCGCGTCGAGCTGCGGCAAGTCCCGGCAGGGCTTGCACGAGTCCTGGCCGACCCGGAGGCGGATGACCCTGATTCGCAGTCCTGGGCGCACGGCTACCCGCTGCCCGGGACCCGGGTGGCCGCGCGGAATTTCGTGCGGCAGGCCGAGTCCGCCGGGGATGGCTGCAATGGTCAGTGGGGCATGTTCCTGATCATCTTGCGCGAGACCGGTGAAGTGATCGGCGACATCGGTTTCCACGGGCCGCCGGATGAGGCCGGGACGGTCGAGATCGGCTATAGCATCGTTGAGCAGTATCGCGGGCGCGGCCTGGTGGGTGAGTCGGCGGTGGCCATCTGCGGCCTGACCTGGTCCCGGCCGGAGGTTACCAGGATCATCGCGCAGACCGAGGAGGGTAACGCGGCGTCTGCGGGCGTTCTGAGGCACGCGGGCTTCCGGGAGGACGGCGTTGCAGATGGCCTGCGGAACTTCTCGCTGGATCGCCCGTAGCAGCCTGACCAACGGCAGCAGGCTGCCGATGGCCCGGCGCGCCGCGGCGGGTCGGCCCCAGGGCCGCACGCCCGGTGCGTGTGCGGCGGGCAGTGGTGCGCGACGTTGCTGGCCAACGGCGTGTCTGTCTCAGTGACGGCCAAGGCTTACCGGCTCCTTCGCGCTGTCCATGATCGGAGGTTCCACGCCCTGGTGCTCCTCGCCACATTCGCGAGCCTGCGCTGGGGCGAGGCGACGGTGCTCCAGCGATGCGATCTCGACCTGAATGCGCGCACCGTCAGGGTCCGGGCTGCCTATATCGACCTGCGGTGCGGGGTGTCCGCGAGTGACCGTGACAGACCCTTCGTTACCGGGATTAATGGCACGCTAATGGCACGGCACCACGCCGAGGCTGGGCCGTCGGCGATCCGAGAAGGAGACTTGGCCGATTGTCGGCGCGACTCATATCGACTACGATGTAGTCATGAGTAAACGTGCGGCCACACCCGTCCGGTTTGATCCGTCGGTAGCAGACCGGCTCGCCTCCTTCGTCGCGGCGAATCCTGGCATGTCATTGTCCTCCGCCGCAAACCGGCTCGTTGACGAGGCCATGCGAATGGCCGAACATCCCGGCGTCCTTTTCCGGTCCGGTCCTACCGGGCGCCGCGCCGCCCTGGCCGGAGGCCCGGATGTCTGGGAGGTCATCCGCGCCGTCAAGTCGGCTCACGCGGCCGAGCCAGGACTGGACAGCGATGACCTCGTGAACCTGGTCAGCGATAACACCGGGATAGCACTGCGCCTGCTGACCATCGCGGTCCGCTACTGGGCTGCCTACCCAGGCGAGGTCGACGCAGAGATCGCTGCCGCCGAGGCGGCGGAGGAAGCTGCCGAGCAAGCCTGGCTGCGCGAGCGTCAACTTCTGGCCGGGTAACCCATGAGCCAGCCGCTGTTGCTGGACGAGATGTTTACTGACAATATCGCCCAGCAACTCCGCACCAAGGGCTACGACGTCATCTCGGTTGTTGCCGATCCAGCCTTGGTAGGGCTCCCCGACGACCAGATCCTCGCATACGCGACAACCGAGGGACGGGCACTGGTCACCGCCAACATTAGGGACTTCGTCCCCTTGGACACCCGCTACCGCGTCGCCGACCAGGCCCACGCGGGCCTGATCCTGGTATCGACTAAGACTTTTCCGCAGAACCGCGGCTTTCCCTCCGCAGTCACAACCGCCCTTGCCGCACTACTCAGCGGCACGGCCAAGATCCAGTCGGGCCAAGTGCTATTCCTCACGCGGGGTTGACATCCTCCTCCGCCTGAAGGCGGGGGGATTCCAGCTGCTACGCCGATTGGAGCAGCAGTTGAGGTTCGCGGTTCACCGGCCGGGTAACCCACCGCACCCAGCCGGCCTCGGGCACCCAGACCTGGCCGGCCTTGCGGGACACCCGGCGGACATCCCACTGCCGGCCGCGGCCCACGATCCGGAATCCCTCATCCCGCCCGGCCTTGCGCCACGACGGCCGCCCGGCCTGTCTGCCCGGGTCCAAGAACGCCGTCACCGCCCGGGCGAAGTCGCGCAGCGCCTGCTGCTGCACCGTCTGCGAGCCGGCCCCCAGCCACGGGTACTCCGCCCGAAGCGCGCCGCCATGGTTGAGGATGCCGCCCGCGCTGGCCGAGGTGTGGTGCGGGGTAAGTCCCTGCCATTAAATCCGTCAACATGGTAAACTATTTTTACTGGCTGCCCTGGACCTCGCGCAGCGCTCACCATCGCAAGCAGCGACGAGGTAATGGAGCCCGCCACATGATCTGCGACCATCAACTGACCGTCAGAGGCCTGCGTATCCACGCCCAGTCGGCAGGCGAGGGCGTCCCGCTCCTGCTCCACTCCGGCATCTTCAGCGAGATGCACCACTGGGGGCCGCTCATGCAGCACCTGCACGGCTGCCGGGTGATCACCTACGACGCCCCGGGCATCGGCTCCTCCCAGGTGCCGTCCTCCCCGATGTCGATGCGGGGCCTGGCCGACATCGGCGCGGGCGTCCTGGATCACCTGGGCCTGGCCTCCGCCCACGTCCTGGGCGTGTCGTTCGGCGGCGCGGTCGCCCAGCAGATGGCCCTGTCCCACCCCGGGCGGGTAGACAAGCTGATCCTGGCGTCCACCTCGTTCGGCGGGATGGCCATGCCCGGCCGTCTCTCGGCGCTGCTGCACATGATGCACCCGCGCGGCTACCACCCCGACCGGCTCGCCCGCAGCGCGGGCGCGATGTTCGGCGGGCGGATGAGGACCGAGCCGGAACTGGCCGCGGGCTTCAAGATGTCCAAGCCGGGCAGCCTGCGGGCCGCGGCGTTCCGCCTGTCCGCGCTGGCCGGGTGGACCAGCCTGCACCGCCTGCCGTCGATCCGGCACCAGACGCTGGTCCTGTGCGGGGATGACGACCCGGTGACACCGCACGTGAACCACCGGGTGATGGCGCGGCTGATCCCGTCGGCGCGGCTGCACACAGTCAAAGGCGGGGGGCATCTCGTCCTGCTGGACAGCGCGCACGAGGTCGGCCCGGTGATCACCGCGTTCCTGCACGGCGGGGACAAGCGGATGGAACTGAAGGCGGCGTGAGAGCCTTCCACGGGGCCAGGCGGGAGCCTGCCCGGACCGGACGCGGGCCATCCCCTGCAAGGTACCGGTCGGCTTTCCACCGGACGGCCTACGGAGGGGTTGACAGCAACGGTGACAGCAACAGCACCAACCAATGGCTAGCGCCGGCGACCGGTGACAGCGCAGAACACACGCACGATCCGTGACAACTGGGGATATGTTCGGCCTGAAAAGCGGAAGGTCGAGGGTCGGTGCCTCGGCGCCGTGACTGCTGCCAGGCCGCTTGACGGCGTTTGACACGCGGCTCTGGAACATCGGACCAGCGCACGGCCCGCAAGGGACAGCTCTGGACGATATGCCCAGTCCTACGGACCAGGAGGCCAGCGAGTCGATTTCGCTGTCCTTTTTGGCGCTCATGTAGGGTGATCGCCTCGGCCGTCAAGTTCAGCCTCGCGGCAGGGCCGTGGCGAGGTTGTTGCGCTAGTTCAGGGTGTCTGTGGTGGTCGGCGCCGCTCGGATATAGTCTCACTCTGACCAGACGGATGGATACCCAATGTCACGCTCGGGGCATCCCAACATCGACGCTACTGTGCGGCGGATCCGGCTGATCTCGGCTGCCGCAGGCAAACACGGAACGAGCCCGGGGTTCCGCGTGCCTCTATACGGAGCCTTGATCTTCGCGGGCATCCGCGTGCTCAGCGTGGCAACTGCCGCGTTCCTGCTGCCCCGCGGGAAATTCCATGAACTCCACTATTCGCTGCAGCACCTGATTAGGTCATGGGACGGTGGCTACTATCTGGCTATCGCTGTCCATGGCTATTCCTATGAGCCAGGCAACATACGTCATGAGGCCATATTCGCCTGGTTCCCTGGGTATCCGGCGGCCGTTCATGCCATCGCCTGGATACCCGGAGTCAGCCCAGCACAGGCAGGCCTGGGCGTGACGATCGCCGCCGGGCTGGCAGCGGCATGGGGGCTGACCAGGCTGGGCATGACGCTGACCGGTGACCGGCGGGTCAGCCTGCTCATGACCGCACTCTGGGCGGTGGCACCCGGCTCGATCGTGTTGTCCATGCTGTATTCCGAAGCCCTGTTCTGCGCACTGGCCATCTGGTCCCTCATCGCCCTGGCGGAGCAGCGCTGGCTGACGGCCGCGGGCCTGACGATCCTGGCTGGGACCGTGCGCAGCAGTGCCGTGGCCCTGATCGCGGCGATCACCGTCGCAGCGCTGCCCGCCCTGATCCGGGCCGCGCGAGCCCGGCAGCATATCGCCGCGTGGTGGCGTCCGGCGGCCGCGCTGCTGCTGGCCCCGCTCGGCCTGCTTGGCTACTGGGGGTACGTGGCCTGGGCTCTGCACCGGCCCGGCGGATGGTTCCTGCTCGAAAAGAACGTGCACAACGGCTTCGACTGGGGACACAGCACAATGCTCGCCCTGAAGGACGCGATCATTAACGGGCCCACGGCATCTAAGGCGCTGATCTTGCTGGTGATCGCCGCGGCCGCGGCGCTCGCCGCGTGCAGCCTGACTGAGCGCATGCCCGTGTTCTTGCACGTCTACACCTTGGTGATAGTCGTGACCGCTATCTCCACGGGGCCCCACTACCTGGGCTCCAAGCCGCGCTTCCTGCTGCCCGCCATGCTGCTCGGTCTCCCGCTGGCCAGCCTGCTGGCCCCGGCGCGAACGTGGGTGCTGGCCCCCCTGATAGCCATGCTCGCCGCCGCGTCAACCTGGTTCAGCCTCTATCTCATGAGCGCCGGATGGCCACCCTGAGTTGAGCGCAGACGCGGCTTCACGCCTCGCCATGGGACGCGCGGCAGATCCCGCCACGCTCGTCCCCGCCGAAAGCAGGTAGCAAGACCGCGCAGAATGAAAACGCCCGCGACTGAACTTCCCGGCTGAGCTTGATTCGGACTGCACGGGACATATGTGGGATCATCCCAGATGACCGCACCTGAGCCACATCATCCGGCCAGGTCAAGACGACCATACCCCATCGAGAAGTGATGGTCTGTAAAACCGTCGGCTCAGCCTACGTTGGTTCGAACCCAACACCTGCCACCACCTGCGAAAACGGCCCGCTCGCTGCGGAAACGCGGCCCGGCGGGCTGTTTTCTTCTGGTCCCGCCGTGTGTCATCGTGTACCGCTGTAGGGCATGGCGTAGCGATCGTTACGGACATATAGATGACATGCATCGGGCCGGGCTGAGCTGAGGCCGGTGCCTTCTGCGCGGGGAGACCTCCCCAGCTCAGACGCGTCACGATTGACCGCGTAGGCATTCGCGCGGGGTGCTGATGCCCCGCTGGAGCTTGAGGAGGTCCCGATGCCCATCGTAGGCGGGTTGGATATCCACCGGAAGCAGCTCACGTTCGACTACCTGGATACCGCGACCGGGGAGGTGAAGCGGGGCCAGATCACCCCGGCCGACCGCGCGCACCTGCGGTGCTGGCTGGCGCGGTTCGCCGGCCGCGATGACGTCGCGTTCGCGCTGGAGGGGTGCACCGGCTGGCGGTACGTCGCGGAGGAGCTGGCCGCGGCCGGCGTCGCGGCGCACGTTGCCGAGCCGGCTGATACCGCGTTCGCCCGCGGCCGCAAGCGGCACGCCAAGACCGGCAAGACCGACTCCCGGCATCTGCGGGAGCTGCTGGCCGAGGGCCGGCTGCCGGAGTGCTGGATCCCGCCGTCCCGCATCCTGGAGTGCCGGGCGCTGCTGGAGACCTATCACGACCTGCGGGCCGAGCACACCGGCCAGGCGCAGCTGCGCCGTGTTCTTCCGCCAGGGCGCGCCCGCGCTGGGTGACGGCGCGCTGCGCACCGACCGCGATCTCGAGGCGCTGCGTGCGGCCGCCGCCGTGCACCTGTCACCGGCCGGGCAGCTGCAGGTGGCTACCGCCCTGGACATGCTGGCCGGGCTGGAGGCCCGCCTGGGCGTGCTGCGGCACCGGCTGCTGGCTGCTGCCCGGAGCCTGTCCGGCGCCAGGGTGCTCGCAGAGCGGCTGTACGGGGTCGGCCCGGTCACCGGGCTGGCGATGACCTGCTGGCTGGGCGGCGCCGGCCGGTTCTCCTCCTCCCGCAAGGCGGTCCGGTTCGCCGGGCTGGACGTCACCGTCTGGTCCTCCGACCGCAAGGGCCCGCCCGGGCGGCTGTCCCGGCAGGGGCCGCCGGTGCTGCGCTGGGCGGTGTATGAGGCCGGCAAGACCCACGCCCGCGCGTCGGCCCCCGACCACGGCTACTACGCCGCGGTCAGGGACCGCCAGGGCGGCAAGCGCGCCGCCCTCTCCGAGGCCCGCAAGATCCTCCGCCAGGCCTGCCACATCCTGGCCGAGCTCGGCGACGACGCGCTCACTGCCGCCTGAGCCCGGCATCCCGTTCCCATGGTGGCCGATCCTGGCGTGGCCGGCCGGCCAGCGAGCCGGCGGAGCCGAACTCACCAGATGGGGCATAACCGCGGCCAGCTCCCGCCAGTCCGCTGTCAGCCGCTACCGGTCCTGCCGCGCAGGGCCAGGCGGACGGCCTGTATAGACTGAGCGGCCGCATCCCCCGCAGGGGGGAGGACGCCGCCGGGTAAGGGCGGCGCATTGCTGCGCCGCCCTCCCCTAAGAACCGTGCGTGCGGGTCGGTCCCCGCACACGGCTCAAGCAAGCCTCGAGGGCGTCGCGGGTTGAAGCGCTGGTTTCCCGCGCTGGCGGGCGTGGAGCCCGCGCTGGCAGGATGCGTGCACAAGGCGGGTCTGGTCACCGTCTGGTGAGCCGGGCCTCCCGTGGTGGGCGAGGTAGCTGGCCGCTATCGCCTGGCGGGTGACCTGCAGCCACCACCGTTCCCACTGCTCCGGGGACTGGGGTGGCTGGTCGGCGGTCAGCAGGTGGTCCCCGCACAGCGGACAGCGCCCGTCCTGCCTGGCGAGCAGGCGCAGGGTGTATCTGTCCAGCGGCGGCTTGACCCGCTGCCGCCGTTCGGCCCAGTACGCGGCCAGGGCGGGGTCATCCGGAGATGCCCTGCCCTTGACCGGCACGTGCCGGACGATGCCAGTCCAGGAGAACTTGACCAGGCAGGCGCCGCTGTCGCGGTCGCCGAATGCCCAGCGGTCGTTCCTGAACTTGTTGAACTTGCCGAAGTACCGGCCGACGATCCAGCGTTTCGGCTTGTCCGCGTGGCGCCATGTGGCCCACTTGTAAGTGAGTTTCCACAGGTAGTCGTCCAGGGCGGTGAACGTCCTGGTCGACACCACTGTCCGGTAGTAGGCCGCCCAGCCCCGGATGATGGGGTTGAGCGCGGCGATGACCGCCATCGCGTTGCCGCCGCGCAGGGTGCGCGTCTCGGCCGCGAGCCGTTCCCGGAGCCGCCTGACGGCCGCCTTGGACGGCTTGATCAGCAGCTTGCGTTGATAGCGGCGGACATTGAACCCGAGGAAGTCAAAGCCCTCGCTGAGGCGGACGATGCGCGTCTTGTCCTCGTTGAAGGCCAGGCCCCGGGGCGCCAGCCACTCCGCCAGCTGCGCCTTGACCTGGACGGCCTGCTCCTGGCTGTGGCAGAGCACGACCATGTCGTCGGCGTACCTGACCGCGACCGGGGAACCAGGACTGGCCTCCCCGGCATGCGTGCCGGAGGTCCGGTAGCGGACCCCGGCGGCCTCCTCCAGCCCGTGCAGCGCGACGTTCAGCAGGCACGGTGAAATCACGCCGCCCTGCGGGGTTCCCTCCTCGGTAGGCGCGAACCCCTTGCCCGCCTCGAACACGCCCGCCTTCAGCCAGCCGGAGATCATGTCCCTGGCCGGGAACGACCCGATAGCAGCGAGAAGATGATCATGATCGATGCGGTCGAACGCCGCGGCCAGATCGGCGTCCAGCGCCCACACGCGGCTGGCCATCGGGCCTTTGCACACGTTGTAGATCGCTGCGATCGCGTCATGGCAGCCACGGCCCGGCCGGAACCCATACGATCGGGGCTCGAACCGGGCCTCCCACTCGGGCTCCAGCGCGTTCTTGACCCGGTTCTGGTGGCACCGGTCCAAGATCACTGGAATTCCGAGCGGACGAAGCTTCGCACGGTTTGATGCCTTCGGGATGTACACGCGCCGGACCGCGCGGGGATTCCACGACGAGATGGACTGGTGCACCCGCACCGCCACATCCGCCCTGGCCTCGGGAGTCAAAGCGACCTCCCCGTCGATCCCGGCGGTCTTGCGCCCAGCGTTGCGCTGCGTCACCTGCCGCACGCTGACCAGCGTGTTCGACCGGCTCCGCAGCATCAGCTTCTGCAGGTTCCTGACCCGGGGCCAGTCCTGCTCCTGCGCCGCCTTGAAGATCCGCTGCCGCAGCCGCCGTACCTGCCCCTCATGCTCCCGCCAGTCGATCTGATCCCACCCGGCGGGCGCGTCTTGCTTCCGAGGCTGGTCTTCCGGTCCGTTCGCTTTGGGGGCTGCCACGACCTCGGCCACCACCGGGGTGACCCAGGCGCCGCCCTGCCACACCGGGGTGGAGAAGCTGTAGCCCGTCATCGCGTCTAACTTGCCCTTCGGTTCCAGCGGTTACCAGCTGTTCGCCTTCAATGGCTCACCTGCCCACGTCAGCGCGCTTTCGCGCCCGGGCACCAGGCCCGGTGTCCGGCCAGTTATACGAGACGCCCGGCGGAGGGGCCGGTCACGCTGTCTCGCTTTCCTGCTGCCTTTCGGCTGCCGGCATTCGCTTCTTGGGCATCCTGTCCCGCCAGGGGCTTCCGCCCCTCTTACGATCGGCCTACCGCGCCACGACCAGCTGCGCGGACCCTAGCGGGGTTTCCGTGTTTCGCACGCGTGAGACCCGGCTGGATCTGGGTGCCCTCTGTACCCCGGGGGCGGCGGTGTCCGCACGACCGGTGATCGTCCCCGGCCGCCGCCTGCCGCATCTCAACGGCCAGCCCCTGTCACCCTGGACTGCGACCCGTCCCAGGATGTGATGATTACGAGGCATCAGCAAGGGTTCACTGTCGTTCACCCCATGCCAGCCTTCCCCTCGCCTGTGACCCCGGACGGAACGGGATCCTCGGGCTTTCCCCTGAGCTCCACACCCGGCTGAGCAAGACCCAGCAACGCATGTCAGGGCGGGGACGGGCCTGGACACTGCCCGGATTACGTCCCTGGCATCAGCCAGCCTCCTTTGACGCTCTCACTCACCACGTGCGACCTCACGTCGCAGCGATCAATCATCATGTCGCCGGGCGCGGCACAGCGCCCGCGGGCCTAGGTAAGCCTGGCTGTCCCCTCGCCGCCCCCCGTCCCGTCATGGAGCAGGTCACCCGGTCCCCGGCAAGAAAGGCCCCACGCCAGCCCCGAAACTGCCGACCCCAGTTCGCTTCCTTGCCCCCGCCGGCCCATGATCCGCTCCCGGGCAGCCGCGTCAAGGGCGCCTGCGGCGCCGCCATGCGGGCGCTCCGCGCCCCCTGACCCGGCCGCCCGCTCGCAGGGACCGGCAGCGATCAGGGCAAGGGAGCACAGTGAAGCACGCCCCCAAACCGTAAACGGGACCACGAGGAACCACTTGCCATCACCGCGGCGATGCAGGTAAGCGGACAGCGTCCGGGCCGAAGGAGCGGTCCGTTGAACCGCTTGCTTTGCCGATCCGTGGCCGTTTTGTCCCGTTACGCGGGCGCCCGGACTGCTCGCCTGACTGGTGCATTCCGCGCATCCCGGGCGGCCGGTTCTCCGCCGTTCTGCTCGCGACGGACGGCGGGCTGGTCTTGTTCGTACCCGCGGCCCGGGGCAGGCTTCCGCATCGGCCCGCGCCATCCCGTCGAGGGCTGCCACGGAGGCGGTGACCGGGTGCGTCGCCCGCCGCCGGGTGGAAGACTGGCACGGTGCCGTGGCGAGCGACACTGCGCGCGGGTCTGGACCCTGCACGAGCGGCGTCAGCATGTCGCAAGGGGTTCCCGGTGTCCTCTCTCAGGGACTAGATCTGGTAGAGCCGGTCATGTACCTGTCGTGGACTGATGATGTACCTATCGTGTACCCTGTGAGGTGCCAGAACTCGTGCAGAGTATCTGACCTGGGCTTCTATCCTCGGCACTCGTGCTCTTACGCCTCCTGTACCTGCTTGTGGTCCGGTTGTTCGCCTGGGTGGCGCTGCTCGCACGCAGCGGCGCCTCGAAGGACGTCGAGATCTTGGTGCTGCGGCACGAGATCGCGATCCTGCGCCGTCAGGTCGCCCACCCGAAACCGGACTGGGCCGACCGGGCCATGATCGCCGCCTTGACAAGGCTGCTGCCCAGGCACCTTCGGGTGCACCGGATCGTGACGCCCGGCACCCTGCTCACCTGGCACCGGCGCCTGATCAAGAACAAGTGGACCTACCCGAACACCACCGGACGCCCGCCGGTCCCGGAGGAGATCCGTCAGCTAGTCCAGCAGCTGGCCAGGCAGAACCCGCGGTGGGGGCACCGCCGCATCCAGGGCGAGCTCCTCAGCCTCGGCTACCGCATCGGCGCGGGAACGATCCGCCGGATCCTGGCCGCGGCCGGGCTCACGCCCGCACCCCGGCGGGTATCCCCGACTTGGCGGCAGTTCCTGGCCTCCCAGGCAGCCGGGATCCTGGCGTGCGATTTCCTGCACGTTGACACCGTGTTCCTCAGGCGCCTGTACGTCTTGTTCGTGATGGAGATCCGGACCCGCCGCGTGCACGTCCTGGGCGTCACCGCCCACCCCACGGGGGCCTGGACCGCCCAGCAGGCCCGTAACCTGCTCATGAACCTCGGTGAACGCGCCGGCCACTTCAAGTTCCTGGTTCGCGACCGCGACAGCAAGTTCACGGCCGCGTTCGACGAGGTGCTCGCCGACAACGGCGTGCGGATCATCAAGACGCCGGTCCGCTCGCCCAGGGCAAATTCTTTCGCGGAGCGGTATGTGGGAACGCTCCGGCGCGAGTGCCTCGACCACTCCTGATCTACGGCGAACAGCACCTCCGGCAGGTCCTCGCCGCGTACGCGCGGCACTATAACGAACACCGGCCGCACCAGTCGCGGGAACAACGACCTCCGCTGCACGAACCCGGTCAGGCGGTCGATCTCGATGAACCAGACCATCGAGCTGGAGTCGATCACGTCCGCGCGCGAGAACTCGGGCGTGGCCCAGCTCATCTTTCTTCAGTGTGTCGCGGACCTGCTTGGCCTTGTTGCTGAGCGTGGGCTTGCTTAGGCCAAACGTCCCTGCCAGCTCGTCGTGCGTCACGTGCGGCTTGCTTTCCCGGTCAAAGGCAAAGTTCACCTGTCCGAGCGCCCACACGATGCCGCCAGCCCACGTCGCGGCCCGCCCGCTGAGCAGCGGCGACGGCCGCTTGCGGGCGAGCTTCCCCACGACGTGCCGGGCGAGGTCCGCGTACTCCTCGTCCAGCAGTTCCGCGCAGGCCTTGTCGGTCAGCGTGATGACCTGCTCCGCCACGGGCCGCATCGCGGCCGGAACCTTCAACTCCCCGAGATCCGCCACGGTACGGAGTCTAGAGGTCGGGAGCGGCGATGTCTGAGCCGCCGTTCACGGCGGCGTTGGCTTCCTCTAGGTCGAACGCGGCGGGGTCGAACTCCGCGGCGTCCTCTAGGCCCAGCCATTCCAGGTAGTGCGCGTGGTCCTTGTGGCGGGGGTCGGCGAGGGACTGCTTGAGGGCGGCGTAGCCGGGCGTGCCGCCGCAGTCTTCTGGCGGGCAGGCACCACTGCCGGCCAGTACCGCCGGGAGGATCTCCGGGACCGCAGGGTCGTCCGGCGAGATGACCTTCTCCAGCTTGACCTCGTGCTCCCAGTCGTCGCCGAAGTCGTAGGCGTAGGTCAGCTTGGCGCCCGGCCTGGCCAGCACATCGCGCAGCTCGACATCGGCCTCGTCCTCCTGGACGTCGTCCAGTGCCTGGAATCCCTCGGTCACCCCGTAGTGCGTGTGCCCCTGCCGGAAGACGTGCAGGTGGGAGTCGTCCCAGCCCATCGACTCCTGGATGATGTCGTGCAGGTCTTCCAGGGTGTTGTCGTCCGGGACCAGGACGCGCCGCCAGACGGGCGGCTTGGAAACGTCGCGCAGCGTGACCTTGAGCTGGAGGAGCGGGCCATCCCCGGAGGCATGATCGTCATCGTCCAAGGGGCTGCGGATGACGATGCCGGCCGGGCTGGTCAGCGGCCCGGCGCGAAACCGGCCGCCGGACAGCAGCCTCGCCATCTCCGGGCCGCCCGGGTGGCCGCATCCCGCGATCCCGGCCAGCAGGGCCTCCGCCGACATCCCGGTGGATGCCACATGGTGCATGAGGCTCAGGAAGACGACCGGCAGGAACGCGTCCGGCAGTTTGTCCCGGCTCTTGAGCAGCGTCTCGACGAGCAGCCAGGCCTCGTCGTTCTCGTCGGCAGGCACGTGCTCCCCGGCCCGGGCTAGCCACTGTCGCCCGTACGCGCCGAAGCCCGCCTTCCGCGCCAGTTCCCGCCACGCCTCGGCCGCCTCGTAGCCAAGTCCCTGGGCGATCTCCAGCGCCGCGAACCGCTGCGCGGGCTCGGCGTTCTCGGCGAAGGCGAGCAGCTCACGGGCCGCGCCAACAGGGCCGCGCGCCTCCACCCATGGCTGCGCCGCGAGCCGCGCGAGCCTGCGGGCGACCGTCGGCTCGTCCGGCATGAGCGGCGTGACCGCGAGCACTGCCTCGCTCGCGGTCACCTCGGCGGACGGCGCGAAGGCGTCCATAATCGACCGGGCGAGCAGGTCGCCGAGCGGAGTGATGGCGACGGTGCCACCGGGATTGCGCCCCGGAGCGGTCCGCGCCGCGCCGAAGTGCAGCAGGAGCTCAACCGCCAACTCTGCATGGTCCGCCGCGTCCTCGTTCGCGACTTCGACGAACTCGTCAAGGTCTACCAGCTCGTCCGTGGCCACGGCCTGGTCCGCCGGGCTGGGCACCAGCGGCCCGGCCAGGCCAGGATCCTCACCACGCACGTCGGGGCGGATGAGCTCGGCGAGGCCGGCCATCCCCTGCGGCTCGCCGGACCTGGCGAGCTCCACCAGGATGGTCAGGCACTGCGGGCAGGGGGCACCCGCGCGCACGCCGAGCGGGACCGCCGCGCCTTGCACCCACGCGTAGATCGCGCGCTCGGCTAGGTCCGGCTTGATCTCGACCGGGCCGGATTCTTCGCGGGCGACGGCGATGAGCTGCGGGACGTCCACTGCCGGGGCCACCCGGTTGCCTGCGATGAGGACGAGGTCCCCGGCGACCGCGACCTCCCACGCCCGCTGGAGATCCTCGACGTCCTTCGCGCTGCGCAGCTTCCCAGATGGCAGCTCGATGCCGAGCGCCCGGCACGCCTCGGCTGCGACGGCGGGACGCAGCACGCCGGTCGTGGTCAGCTCGCGGCCGGTGTCGGCCCCGCCGCCGATCCACTCGGCGAGATCCATGGCACGCCGCAGCGGCTCCGTGGCGAGGGCGGCTCGGGCAAGGTCCTTAGGCGGAAGGAGGGACATAGCCCGAACGTATCTTCCCGCATCCCTTCCTCACCACATTCTTGCCCGCTTCGAGACCCACTTCGACTGGTGATACGGATGCGACCGCAGCCGGGCTGACCACATGCGAGCTCAGGGCACAAGGACTTGTCCAACAACTGGGCAGCAAGGGACGCCCCACCCGGCAGCCCGGCCGCGTCGTCGATGTCACCGCCCGGATCGAGCGCAGGAGCGTCGTGGGCGGACTGATCAGCGAATACCACAGAGCAGCGTAGCCAGTGAAAAGCTGCTGGTCAGCGGCCATGAGCGAGTTTTGGCACGGCACAGGCACTGCCGGTGCGCCTGCCGCGCGGTCAGGCCCCGCGCCGCGGACGCTCACTGACATGCCCAGGGCAGGATGGCTCGCCATCTTGAAGCGCTCGATCCGCGAGTTCAAGCACGACGACATCACCGACCGCGCCGCCGCGCTGACCTACTACGGCGTGCTCGCCCTGTTCCCGGCCGTGCTGGTGCTGGTCTCGATCCTCGGGCTGCTCGGCAAGTCCACGACCCAGCAGGTGCTCAGCAACCTCGGCCAGGTCGCACCCGGCGGGGTGCACACCTTCCTGACGAACGTCGTTACCCAGGTGCAGGGCAAGGCGGGCGCGGCCGGCGTCGCGGGGATCATCGGCATCGTGATCGCCCTGTGGTCCGCTTCGGGCTATGTCGCGGCCTTCATCCGCGCCTCGAACGCCATCTACGACGTCGACGAAGGCCGCCCGGTCTGGAAGACCGGCCCGGTCCGGCTGCTCACCACGCTCGCGCTTGTCATCATGCTCGTGATCGCCGCCGCGATCGTGGTGCTGACCGGGCCCATCGCGAACCAGGTCGGCACGGCCTTCGGCATCGGCCATGCCGCGGTGCTGATCTGGGACATCGCGAAATGGCCGGTGCTGGTGATCATCGTCAGCGTGATGTACTCGCTGCTGTACAAAGCCAGCCCGAACGTCAGGCAGCCCGCCTTCCGGTGGGTCTCGGCTGGCGGCATCCTGGCCGTCATCATCTGGCTGATCGCCTCGGGGCTGTTCGCCGTCTACGTCAGCTTCTCCGGCTCTTACAACAAGACCTACGGATCGCTCGCCACCGTGATCATTTTCCTGGTCTGGTTGTGGATCTCCAACATCGCGATCCTGCTCGGGGCCGAGTTCAACGCCGAGACCCAGCGCGAACGCGCCATCCGCGCCGGGCTGCCCGAAGACGTCGAGCCCTTCGCCGAACTACGCGACACCCGCAAACTCAACGACCCGGAGAAACGCCGGGTCGACCAAGCCCGGCGCACCCGGGACCGGACCATGAACCCGGACCGCTGAAGTACCATCCCGGCTGACCTCGCCGCCTGGAACCTGTTCACCGCGGCCTCCTTCAAGGCCGGCGGGTTTCCCTGGGCACCGTCGGCATTCCGGAAGGATCTGCCATTTCGGCGTGACGTTCTGCCGGCCATGCTGGACCGGGCCATCCGGATCGCCATGGCCGAGCGGGCGCCTACCGCCCTGATCATCCCGGCCGACGGCCAGGAGTTCCCCTAGTCTCAAGTTATGTCGGCGTGTCGCTTGAAAAGGGGATATGAACTGCGGAAACGCGGTTTTGGGTCTCGAAAAATGTAGCCAGAAGAATCTGACGATGCCCTCGGCGTGATACCGAGTTGATCATCAACGGACGGCCAGATGCCGTGCCGGACAGCGGCATGTAGCCAGAACACCGACCTGCCTCGCGCCTCGTTTGTCCAGGTCACCCCAAGCATTCGCATTCGCTGGATCACGTAACTTCGGCCTAGTCTGCGCCGACCCATGCCTGGCGGTCCGCCGCAGCGCGGCCAGGCAGGCGGGCAGCAACGCCTCCTCGTCGTGCGCCGGCACGACCACGCCGGCTGCCGCGATCGTAGCGGGCCGACCGCTCACGCCAGGCCCGTCGCCTGGGCCACCGATACCGGCGTCCCGTCGGTGCGGATGTAGACCTCAGCGAGGAAGTCTGCCTCGGCGTGATGGACGAGGCGACCCAGCCCGGGATGGTCCGCGAGCACCTGGTGCACGTCGTCGCCGGATCGCGGGTAGTCGGCCACTGGATGGCGCCAGTGCACGGCGAGCAGGGTGCCCTCCGGCTCGAGGGCGGCAACCGCCTTGTTCAGGACCCGCTCCAGGTCGTGATCCCCGAAGTAGTACAGGAACTCGGAGAACACGATGAGGTCGAAGCGGCCGGCGGCCAGCCGCGGGGCAGATCGCGCTGCTCGACCCGGACATGGGGCAGGTCTGCGGTGCGCCGGGCGGCTGCGCGGACCGCGGTGGCCGCCACATCGCAGGACAGCAGCGCAGCGCAGCGCCCGGCGAGCATCCGGGTGAGCACGCCGATGGAGCAGCCGGGCTCGAAGGCGCTGCGGTACCGCACGGCCGGAAGCAACGCCAGGCTGACCGCGTACTTGCGCTGCTCGTACCAGCGGTCCTCGAAGCCCCACGGGTCGGCCGCCGCCTGGTACATGGCGTCGAAGTAGGCCGGGGGCAGCGTCACCGGAATCGTCATCGCAGCAGCACCTCGTGAGGTCGGGTGAAGTGCGCCACGATTCCCGGCGGAAGCACCGGACCCGTGGCGCCCGTGCGGTCGGTCAGCTGGCTGGCGAAGGCATGGATCGCATCTGCCTTCAGCGCCGCGACATCCGCGGGCAGCCCTATCTGGCAGGCCCGCGGCCAGGGGACCCGGCGGTCCGCGGGTTTGGCCCAGTGCCACATCCAGATCGGATAGCTCAGCACCCGCCCGGTTGCCCGCCGGGCCGCGCGGCCCGCCGCTTCGTGGTCGGCGTGGGCGTCTTCTTCCCAGGGCGCCAGGCACACCGCGTACCCGGCGCACAGCCCGCGCAGGCGGGCGGTCAGCTCGTCCTCAAGGCCGCTGAGTCCGGTATCGGGGAGACGCAGCCGGATCACCTCGATGTCCTGGGCCCCCAGCACGTGCCGGGCGGCGGCCGATTCCGCCGTCCTGACCCGGGCAATGACCTCTGCATCGGCGCCCGGATGCGACGCCTCGCCGTCTGTGACGGCGATCAGGCGCAGCCGGGCCCCCGCGGCGGCGAGCATGGACATCGTCCCGCCCACGCCCAGGACCTCGTCATCGGGATGAGCGGCGACGATCGCGGCACTCGGCCAGCCCCGCGGATCAGCGGCCGGAAGATGGCTCAGCCCGGCCCAGGTCTTCCAGGTTTCCTCGGCGGTTCCGGGCAGGTCGATGCGATTCGGCGCGACCGGGGTACCGCCCTGACTCACCACGCGGGACCGCTGCCGGCCACGAGCGCGCCGAGCTCGGCCAGGTCGCGTTCGGCGTGATGCTGCCGCAGGTACACGGTCAGATCCGCGACCCGGCGCGAATGCGCCCCGTCGTGGCTCAGCGGGCCGGCCCCGAGCGCGCGGCCCACCCGGTACATGACCTCGGTGGCCGTGGCTTCGACCAGCGCGCGTAGCCGGAGGGCGCACAGGCGGCCGTCGCCCTCCTGGTCGGCAGGGTCGGCGTCGATCCCGGCGGCCGCCGCGTCCAGAGCCGACCGCGCGGTGTGCAGGGCGATGTCGACGGCGCCCAGGTGCGCCAGGGCGTGCGGTCCCAGGTCGCGCTCGGCCGCGGCGGCCAGCAGCGTCCGCCCGGCCCCGCGGGCCCCGCCGTACCAGCACGCGGCTACCCCCGCGCCGCCATGCGCGAAGCCTGGCCGGTTAACGTAACGGCCGGGCTCGCCGACCGGCTGCGCGGAGATGTTGGTGAACTCCACGTCGAGCGTGTCGCTGGCGGCCATGCCCGTGGCCGGCCACGAACCGGGAACGGGAGACAGATCGCGGGCACTGACCGCGAACAGCCGGTTCCCGTCCGGCGCCGCCGCGGTCACCAGCGCGTCGGTGCAGGAACGTGCCCCGGAACAGTACTGCTTGGTGCCATCCAGCCGCCAGCCATGACCGGTCCTGGTGGCCATCAGCCCGGGGCCGGGCGGTTGCGCGGCCCATACCCCCCAGCGGCTCCCGGCTGGCGGCGGACTGGCGCCGAGCTCGGCCAGGATGGCGATGGCGTCGGTATGCCCTTCGGCGAGCCGGGCCAGGGAGAGATCTTCCTCCGCCAGCCCGGCCAGGACGGCCCAGCGTTCACGTGTCCGGCCGCTACCCGGCAACGGCAGGTCCAGCCGGCCCGACCGGACCGCGTGGGCAAAGGCCGCAGCGGTGGCGGCGCCGGGCCATGAGCTGCCGTGTTCGTCACCATCACGCGCGCCGGCCGTGGTGAGCGTCCGCCCAGAACTGATCATTTCCACCCCCTTTGGGAGTTCCCTCGCTGCCCGCCGCCGACCCGGGCAAACATCCGGTGCCGCCCCGAGGGCCGTGGAATCGCCAAGCGCGGTTTAGGCCCGCGAACCGCGGGCAGCCCGCAGCGCCATGCGGCTCATTTCCCGTCTCGAGCAGGAGTCCGGTCTTGACCGCCTGGTGTCCGCGGGTCAGCGGGCGGCCCGGCTGATCCGGCCGGGAAGGCTCCGTGACATGCTGCACGGTATCTGGTTCTCGGCACCGGAGCACTTCGGGACCGCGCTGGACACCATGGCGCTCGCGCCCGCCCGGCTGGCCCTGGCGACGCCCGGCAGGCGACCTGCCCGCAAGGAATCGCCAGCAGCTCCTGGACCCCCATGCCGGCAGCATCGCGACGAGGCGATCGTGGTGTCCTGGCCGGCGACCGCGTGCGCACCTTGCCCGGCGTGCCAGCTGTGCACCAGCGGCCGGCGTCGCCAGATCACCATCCGCTCCCGCGAACTGCACGAAGCGCTTGCCAGCGCCCGCGCCGAGCAGACCTCGGCGCAGTGGTCACCACCGCCTGGGCGGCGGCGGCCAGCTTCCGCGGCACCGACAAGCGCGGCGGGGCGAACGGGGCGCATCGGCCGCATTCTCGCCCCTTCCGTTAAGCGAACACCCGGGCTTGGGGCCGCTCCCCTGCTCGCTTTCCATCCTCAACCGGGAAGCTTTACGAGGGTGAGGAAGAAGTCATCAACCTGCCGGATCGCTTCGGTGAACAGATCGAGGCTCACCGGCTTGGTGATGTATGCGTTGGCGTGCAACTGGTAGCTGGCCGCGATGTCCGTCTCTGCCTGGGAGGTGCTGAATATAACCACGGGGATTGTCAGCAGGTCAGGGTCGGCCTTCAGTTCGGCTAGCACCTCGAGGCCGTTGCGGCGCGGCAGGTTGAGGTCAAGCAGGATCAGAACGGGCCTCGGGGCACCGGTGAACTCGCCGGCCCGGCGGAGGAAGCGCAGGGCCTGCTCACCATCGCCCACCACGTGCAGCGTGCTGTGCATGGGGGACATCTCGAACGCTTCGGTGGTCATCAGCACGTCCCCTGGGTCGTCCTCGACCAGCAGCACGTCGATGACCCGGAGCCCGGCAGGATCGACGGGGTAGGTCACCTCAGGCATCTGCCAACCTCCCGGCCAGGATAAAGGGCGCCGGAAGACCGGGTTGCCTGCGTTGAGATAGGAAGGCAGGCAGCTAGCCCAGGACGGCCGGAACGGCTGGGTTTTCAGCCGCCGCGGCGATGGTACTGCATGTCAAGGTGGCGGTCTATCCGCTGACCACCGTACCTGCCCGCGTATGATGTTAACCGGATTGTGACCGCGCTTGGACAAGGAGGCGCCGTGGCTACCGGGACCGAGGTCCTCGATGTCGGGAGCCGCGACCATGTCGTCCTGTTTTACCGTGACGAGCAGGAGCTCACCGAGCGGGTAACCAGGTATCTTCTCCCCGCCATCCACGACGGCGGCGTGGCGATCGTGGTCGCCACGCCAGATCACCGCCGGTCCTTCGAGAGATACCTTGCCGGCGCCGACGTCGATGTGGCTGGAGCTTCTGCGCGCGGTGCTTACCTTGCGCTTGACGCAAGCGAGACGATGCGCGGCTTCATGGTGACCGATCGGCCCGATCCCGCTGGTTTCTGGCAGGCGATCAGCCCCATGCTCCGGCAGGCGGCCAAGGCCGGACGGCCGGTTCGCGTCTTCGGTGAGATGGTCTCGCTGCTGTGGGATGCCAGCCTGACCGACGCCGCCATCGAGGTCGAGGCGATGTGGAACGAACTGGGCGCCCAGTACCCGTTCTCCCTGCTCTGCGCCTACCCGGCACAGCCGGCAACCTGTGCTGACCAACTTGACGCCCTGACCGAGGTGTGCCGCGCCCACACGCAGGTCACCGGCGCATCGCCCGAGGCAGCCTAAACCGAGGCACGCCGCCTGTGACCCATTCACCCCGCACCTAAGTCCTGGCCCAGGCTCCTTCCGGCAACGGCGGCGGCTGCCGCCGCAGAGACCTGCTGCCGGGCGTAGCCCGCTAGTCGCCAGAAAAGAGGGCCAGGTGGACCAGAGCCTGCCGGCCTAGGAACTGGGCGTCACCGCCGGAGCGGACCAGGCCTGGGTCGTGTGGCGCTTGCTGGCGCCGAGAGGGCCGCCGTAACGGCGCTCATGACGTGGCCTCCGTCGCGGCCAGGCGGGTCACGCTCGGGTGATCGGCGCGTGGATTGACGTCGGCGAATGAGGCAGGACGACAGGCAAGCCGCCGAGCCGCCGTTCCCCGGCTGAGGCGGCGGCCCCCCTTTTATGGCAAGTTCGGGGAGAACAGCCGCCCCTTTGAGCACATCACGTCGGCCGCTGCCCAAGCTCACCTGCCATCTGGCCCGGGCATGCGGGCATCCTCGCCGGACGCGGCGAGCACGCTGAGGAACGGGCCGATCCGGTGCCCGTCCTGGGCGGGATGCCGGAACATGCTGTCGTGGTTGACGGTGTACCGGGTGCGCCGCCCGGTCCGGGTGCGGGTCAGGTAACCGGCAGCCTCCAGGTCGGCCACGATGGCCTGGACCGTGCGCTCGGTCAGCCCCACCACCGCGCTGATATCCCGGATCCGGGCGCCGGGGTTGCGGGCGATCTCCACGAGCACGTGCCCGTGCCCGGTCAGCAGTGTCCAGCTGCCACCGCCCTCGTCAAGGTCGCTCATGCTTCTAGATTGTATAACTCGCGAGAGAAAACACGCGAGATTTTTCTCGTGTTTCTATTGACACGCGCCTGGTCCCAGCCGATCCTGGTAATGCTCCTGGTCGGGTCCGCCGCCTCACCCTCGCCGCGCGGCGGCTCAGGCACGGCGGCTCAGGCGCAGCGGCGGTCCGGCAGCAGCGGCGTTCAGTGCAGCCGTCCTCGTGGCAGCAGGAGGTGACACAGGTGCGTGATGGCAGGTGCCTCTTTGAGGTGGTCAACGGCGCGCCGGTCGTGACGGCACCGGAGGAGATCGACATCACCAACGCCCCGGAACTGCAATCGGCCCTGCTGGAGGCGGCCGTGCACGGGCACGGGACCCTCGTGGTCGACATGACCCGGACCCAGTTCTGCGATTCGTCCGGGCTGCATACGCTGCTGGCGGCGCACAAGCGCGCTCAGGCCGAAGGCGGCGAGGTGCTGCTGGCAATCACCGCCGCGCCCGTCCTCCGCGTCTTCGCGCTCACCAGCATCGACCGCATGATCCCCAACTTCACCAGCCTCGACGAGGCCCTCGCGCAAACATCCGCCAACCGGTCAAACGGCCATCAGCGAGCCGACGTCCTCGGACGGAATGAGCTCGTGGCCCAGCCCGGCACGGCACGGCATTAGCGAACTCGACGGAGAAGCCTGCTGGCCGAGACGCCGCCAGCGTGATCTGGACCGTGTGGGACCTGCTGTTACCGGTCATGAGTTAGAGCGTCGCCGCCGAACGGCGAAAGGATCGTCAGCTGGGTGCGCTCGGACGCTGATGGCGGACGCAGTCGGCGCGGAGCAGGCCTTCTTTTCCACCTGCGGCAGTTCCCTGTCGGTCAAGGCCGCCATGCTGGCCGTCGCCGGCGGCCAGGGCGACCTGCTGATCAGCCGGGACGCGCACAAGTCGGTGGTAGCTGGCCTGGTCTTTTCCGGAGTGCAGCCGCAGTGGATCCAGCCGCGCTATGACACCCGGCTGCACGTGGCGCACCCGCCCTCGCCGGAACAGGTGGAACAGGCCTGGCAGAAACATCCGGACCCGGCCGGGGCCTTGATTGTCAGCCCGACCCCGTACGGCACCTGCGCCGACATCTCCTCCATCGCCAGCCTGTGCCACCGGCGGGGAAAGCCGCTGATCGTCGACAAAGCCTGGGGCGCCCACCTGCCGTCCACCCGGACCTGCCGGCGTGGGCGATGAATGCCGGCGCCGACGTGTGCGTGGTCAGCGTGCACAAGATAGGCACCGGGTTCGAGCAGGGATCAGTTTTCCACCGGCAAGGCGACCTCGTCGATCCTGACCAGCTGTCCGCCTGTGCCGACATGCTGATGACAACCAGCCCGAACGTGATGGTCTACGCGGCGCTGGACGGCTGGCGCCGGCAGCTGGTCCAGCACGGATACCATCTGCTCGATGCCGCGCTCACCCTGGCCGGGCAGGTGCGGCAGGACATCGACGCGCTGCCCAGCCGGGCCCAGGCATTCAACCGGGCAACCGTCCGATCATCTCGATCTGCGCATCCGCGTGGACCGCGCCGGGCCGCTCTGATGCACGCCAGCTAGACCTGACCCGCCGCGGTGATCTGGCGGCCGGTTGCAGCCGCATCATGGCTGAGTGCTCCGCGCGCTGGCTGCTGCCACCACGTGCGACCTGACCTGGTACGGCCTGCGGCCGCCGCGTGCCGCCATTGTGCATAGGGCGTGAGGCAGCGGGTAGCGGGTGCCGCCCAGGACGTCCGGCAGCCGGCAGGGGATCTGTTACCGCCTGCCGGCTGCGTATCAACTACAGGCCGGAGGAACTACGCGATGGCCTCTTCGCACCTTGCTGGCGACGTTCGTGACACGGCGGCCAAGCAGACCAGGCGGAGCATCTGGTCCGGGACGCTGGCCGGGGTAGGCCTGGTGGCGTTCATCGACGAGACGGTCTTCCACCAGTTGCTGCACTGGCATCACTTCTACGACAAGTCCACGCTGGCCGCCGGGCTGGTGTCGGACGGCTTGTTTCACGCGGGCGGGTTCATCGCGATGGTCACCGGTCTTTTCCTGCTGGCCGATGCGCACCGCCGGGGCGGCTTCGTCCCGAAACGGTGGTGGGGCGGCTTGCTGCTCGGGGCCGGCGGATTCCAGCTCTATGACGGGATCGTGCAGCACAAGCTGCTCGGACTGCACCAGATCCGCTATCACGTCACCATCTGGCCCTACGACCTGACCTGGAACCTCATCGCGTTCATCATGATTCTCGCCGGGTTCCTGCTGATGAAGGGCCAGGCGGGCATCGCCAGATCCTCACTTCTGCGCTCGGACGCGCGCCCAGCTGGCTGAGCCATGCTGGAGCTGATCCCCCTGGCCCTGACGCTGGTGGCACTCGCCGGGTATGGCACCGGCCTGCACCGATTGCGCCGACGCGGCCTCCGCTGGCCGGTCACCCGGGTGGCAGCCATGCTCGCCGGGGCACTCTGCACCGCTGCCGCGGTGCTGCCCCCCATCGCCAGCCACGACGAGCTGTTCCCAGTGCACGTCGCCCAGCATCTCCTGCTCGGCATGGCGGCCCCGGCGTTCCTGGCGCTGTCCGCGCCTGTCACCCTGGCGCTGCGCACGCTGCCGCGCCGCCCGCGACGGATGCTGCTGCGGCTGCTGCACGGTTTCCCCGTCGCGGTCCTGGCCGCCCCGGCCACCGCCGTGGTGCTCGATCTTGGCGGACTCTATGCTCTCTACCTGACCGGCCTGTACCAAGCGGCCGAACACGACGATCTGGTCCACGCCGCGGTGCATATGCACATGTTCCTGGCCGGCTGCCTGTTCAGCTGGGCGGTCATCGGTATCGATCCCGTCCGCCGCCGCCCGGGCACCTGGGTGAGGCTGGCCGCGTTGATCATTGCCGCCGCCGGGCACGATACGCTCGCCAGGCTCATCTACGCGTGGAACCTGCCCGTCGGCGGCGGGCTCATCGCCAGCCGCCACACCGGCGCTGAACTGATGTATTACGGCGGCACTGTCATCGAGGTGGCTCTCGCCGCCGTCGTGATGGCCCAGTGGTACCTGGTCTCAGGCCGGGCCCTGGCCCGGACCAGGCGCAGGTCGCAGAGCCTGGGGCCACAGCTGCCAATCGCACTGCCCAGCCGGCGTCGCGGCTGGGCTCCACTGCCGCTCAGCCATCTAGGCCGAATCAGCCGCAGTGCGCGGGCCGGTCACAAGCGGACACCGAAGGCGCAATAGCCCATGTGGAGAGCATCCTCCGGTCAGGCTAACCCTCAGAAGCTGGGACCCGCGTCACACTCCCGGGCCGGCCCGGGTGCTTCCTGTCTCCCCGGCCCAGAGATAGTTGCTGGCCCCGACGGGCTGGGAACTCCGCCGGAACGGCTTTACCAGGCGACGACGCTGATGGCGGGCCGCACGATGGCGACCCTGCTGGCACCCGTGGCGACGCTGATGACCGCGTCCGGGCCCGGCCGGAGCCTGTTCTTCGCGATGGAGCGCAGCCGGCCCTGGAAGCTGACCCGGCAGGACGCCCGCCAGCTGCTGCTGAATTTCGCCGACGCCCCGGCCTACGAGCAGACCGTCCTGGCCGGCGCGTTCGACATCCCGTCCGGCCTGGACCGGATCACCTGTCCCGTGCTGATCATGCAGGGAACCGCCGACCCCCTGATCAGCATGCACTCTCCCCGCTTCCTGGCGTTTATCCCCAACGCGCAGTTCAGGTGGCTCTACGGCAGGCTGAAGGCCTGCCGATGGAGCCGATGCCCGGGCGGAGGTGAAATGACGTGGAGGTCAAGGTGGTGCTGCACCTACCCCGCGATGCTGCCAGCGTGCCGGTCAGCCGCCAGGTTCTCGATGGCTGCCTGCAGACTCTCGGTGTCACGCCGGATACGCGCGCCGACATCGCCTTGGCACTCAGCGAGGCCTGCGCTAACGTCATCAAGCACGCCGGGCCCGGCGACGAGTATGAGGTGCAGGTGAACGCCAGGAACGGGCAGTGTGAGATCGAGGTCGTCTCACACGACTGCTGTCCGGATACCGCGACGCCGACCGGCACCGAACGGTCGGGCAGGTCCCAGATCCTGGCGGCGTCCACCCGGAAGTGGGTGCCCTTGAAGTTGACGTACCCGCCGTCCAGCAGGGCCCGGATGATGCACACCGCCTCGGCGAGCATCTCCTGGCGCTGATCCGCGTCAGGCCAGCCGCCCCCGATGACATGCTCGTTGAGGTTCTCCCCCGCGCCCAGCCCGAGGGTGAACCGGTCACCGCTCAGCACGGCCAGGGTCGCCGCCTGCTGCGCCACCACGGCCGGGTGGTACCGCATCGTCGGGCACGTGACGTAGGTCATCAACTCCGCCCGCTCGGTCACCTGGGCCACCGCGCCCAGCGTCACCCAGGCGTTGGGCGCGTGACCCTGCTCGTCCAGCCACGGGAAATAGTGATCGCTGCTGACCAGCAGGTCGAAGCCGACGTCCTCGGCCCGGGCTGCCCACCGCACCAGGTCCTTCGGGCCGGCCTGCTCGGTCATCAGCGTGTAACCCACCTTGGCCATCACAGATCCTCCGTGTCATCGTCTCTGCAAGAGGCGATCACTGCTGCCCCGCCGGCGGCAAGCTAACCGGCCGACCTGAAGTCGGCTGGCGCTGACGCCGGGCGTCACGAGGTCGCGGCAGAGCATGGAGGACGCGCACTGAGTGGGCACCGGCCGACCCTGGCAGGAGCGTCGCGGACCGGCGCACATGCCGTGGTAGATCGTTGGGCCGACGGGTAGGCGGCGACGCCACCACCGATGACGGTACTCCTGGGAGGACACGTCATGGCTGATCAGCCGCTACACGGCCGCAAGATCGCGATCCTGCTCGCCCGGGCCGACACCGAACAGGCCGAGTTCGCCGAACCCAGGAAGGTCTTGATTGATGCAGGTGCCGACATCGAAGTGATCAGCGCGCAGGCCATGCCCTGGCGCTTTTCGCACCCGAGACGCGATCCTGGCACGGTCACGCGACGACCGGGCAGGATGACGAGGCGCGGAAGCTGTGGCGCGAGCTGACCGGCTACGCCACAGGTCCAGGTGACGGACGTGCCCGATCCGGGGATCCAGGAGCCTAGCGACGCGGTAATCGCGGTCACCTCGACCGCGATCTGCGGCTCGGACCTGCACCTGTACGGAGTCCTGGGACCGTATCTGAGCCCTGGGGACGTGCTCGGGCACGAGGCCATGGGCGTAGTGGCCGAAGTCGGCGCGGACGTCACCAATCTGACCGCTGGTGACCGGGTGGTCATCCCGTTCAACATCTCTTGCGGGCACTGCTGGATGTGCACCCGCGGCCTGTACGCCCAGTGCGAGACCACGCAGGTCCGGGGGCAGGGCAAGGGGGCGGCGCTGTTCGGCTACACATCGCTGTACGGGTCGGTCCCGGGCGAGCAGGCACAGCTCCTGCGAGTCCCGCAGGCGCAGTTCGGCCCGGTCAAGATCCCGGCCGACGGCCCGGACGAGCAGTACCTGTTCCTGTCCGACATCCTGCCCACCGCCTACCAGGCAGTGGTCTACGCCGATACACCCAAGGACGGCACGCTGGCCGTGCTCGGCCTCGGACCGGTCGGGCAGTTCGCGGCGCGAATCGCACGGCACCTCGGCGTGGAGCGGGTCATCGGCGTCGACCCGGTGCCCGAACGGCGGGCCGCCGCCGCCCGGTTCGGAATCGAGGCCATCGACCTGAACGAGACCGATGACTCCGCAGCCATGCTGATCGAGATGACCGGCGGCCGGGGCCCGGACGCGGTCATCGACGCGGTCGGCATGGAGGCGCACGGGCACGAGGAGGCGGCCGGGAACAAGCTGGCCGAGGTGGCCCAGCGGGCCACCGGCCTGCTGCCAGACCGGGTGGCGCAGAAGATCACCGACCTAGCCGCGGTTGACCGGCTCGACGCGCTGCACGTCGCGGTCAAGGCCGTGCGCCGCGGCGGCACGGTCTCGGTCAGCGGCGTCTACGGCGGCGAGGTCGACCCCATGCCGATGATGGAGATGTTCGACCGCGGCATCCAGCTGCGGATGGGCCAAGCTCACGTCAAGCGCTGGATCGGCGACCTCATGCCGATGGTCGCCGACGGCAGCGACCCGCTCGGCGTACAGACCTTCGCCACCCATCACCTGCCGCTGGAAGAAGCCCCGCATGGATATGAGATCTTCCGGGACAAGGCCGACGGCTGCATCAAGGTCGTCCTGCAGCCCTAGCCAGCAGGCTCTCGCCCAGGGAGGCGAGCAAGTCACCTGGGCCGGGGTAGACCTCAGCGGCCCCGGCCGAGGTGAGCTCGTCGCGGCTGATGCCGCCGCTGAGCAGGCCGATGCACGGCACCCCGGCCTTCTGGCAGGCCTGCACGTCCCAGACCGTGTCGCCGGTGAATACCGCTTCTCCGGCCGGCACGCCGGCCTTGTCCAGCGCCACCTGGACCAGGTCCGGCGCGGGCTTGCTAGCCTCGACGTCTCCAGAGAACGTGGCCGCGTCGATCGCGTCCTCGGCGTCCAGGACCGCGCGCAGCATGTTGAACTCGGGCTCGTCGGCCGAACTGGCCAGCACCACCGCCAGGCCCTGGCGCTTGCACACGCGGAGCAGGTCGGCTGCGCCCGGCAGCGGCCGCAGCCGGGACCGGTACGTGGCGTACAGGGCGCTGTGTGCCGCGCGGATGTCCGCGTCGTCGCCCTTGTCCCGGTCCTGCGGGAGCAGCTTGTCCAGCATCAGGCCCGAGCCCATCCCGATCGCCCGGTGGATTTCCGCCATCGGGACCACGTGCCCGGCCTGCGCGAACGCCTCCCACCAGGTCACCGCGTGCAGGTAGTTCGTGTCGACCAGGGTGCCGTCCACATCGAACAGCGCCGCCCGCACCGGGCCCTCAGGATCCTTCATCACCATAGCCGCGCTTCCTAACCTCTACGCCAGACCGTGTCGTCGGCAAGCGTCCCTCTTCCAAAATCCACTCGACACTAAACGATTTCGGCTATCCCGCTGCGGCATGAGTGCCGACAAACCCTTCTTCTTTACCTGGTACAAGAACCGAATGTCCTCCCGGCTGGGCCTTGTCGTTCAGGGTGTCCAGGAAGCTAGCCGCCCAGCGGGCCACGTCGTGCTCACGCACCCGCTTCCGCATCGCGCGCATTCGGCGCCTGGCCTCGGCGGGGGTGGTGGCGGTGGCCGCCCGCACGATGGCGTTCTTCAGGCCCTCGATGTCGTGCGGGTTGACCAGGAAGGCGCCGGCCAGTTCGTCGGCCGCGCCGGTGAACTCGCTCAGCACCAGCGTGCCGCCCTGGTCGTAACGGGCCGGCGCCGCCTGGTCCGCCGCGGCCTGCGCGAAGCGGCGGTTGACCGTCACGTACGCCTCCCACCACCGGCGGTGGAACTGCGGCGGCGCGATGACGTCGTGGTACAGCGGCCACAGCGCCGCGTTGCAGAAGCCCTCGTAGAAGTGCCTGACCTCGATCTCGGACAGGGCCAGGCCGACTAGGTGCAGGCCGTCAGCCTCGAACGCCCCCGGGGCCGGCCCCGCATCGCCCGACCAGCCGATCCAGGCCCCCCGGCCTGGCGCATCACCGGCTCGAGCGCGGTGACCAGGCCACCCGGACTCGGCTGCCATTCCTGCTCACCGTCCGGCCCCTCGGCCCGGACCACCGGCAGCCGGCTGGCCACCACCACGAAGTTGTGGTCTGACTTCCGCTGTGAAGACATCAGCTGCTAGGCAGCAGGAGCAGTCAGGGGTTGCCGAGCAGGCGGGCGAACGGCCCGCGGTCGTCCTCGCCGCCGGCGGCGGCGTCCGCGCCCAGCGTCCAGCCGTCGACGGCTTCCAGGCTGATCCGCCACAGGCCCTCGGCGGCGGCGTCGACGCGGGCGGGGGCGGTAACACGTATTAGGCCGGCCTGTTGCCGGCCGCCGCCGACGCGCTGCCAGCGTCAGGTTCGCGGGCCAGCGAGCGCAGCAGGTGGCCGAACCCGCGGGGCGCTCGTGCCTGCCGCCGCGCCGATGTCTCCACCGGGATGTCGCTGGCCTGCAAGACCCGGCACCCGGCCTCGGTGGCCGTGGCCGTCAGGGCGTGGTCCTCCGCCGTCCGCAATGGCTTGAACCCGCCCGCCGCGAGGTACGCCGACGCCCGGATGCCGAGGTTCGCCCCGTGCACGTGCGGGTGCGGTCCCGGGCCGAACTCGTACATCGCCGCGAACATGGCCGGCGTGTGCGGCGGATGCCCGGTCCAGTCGGTGACGGTGACGGTGCCGAGCACCATATCCCAGCCCTGGCTGGCGTAGCTGAGCTGGCGGCGCAGCCAGCCGGGCGGCACGATGGTGTCGGCGTCGGTGGTGGCCAGCCAGACCGCGGCCGGATCGGTGTCCGCCGTCCGCCGCAGCAACTCGGCCAGGCCCGCTGCGCGCGCCGCGCCCACATTGCGGGCGCGGATGCCGATGACCTCGGCTCCGCCATCCGCCGCCACCACAGCGGTCCCGTCGGTGCAGGAGTCGGACACGACCAGCAGGTGGACCGGGATTCGGGCCTGCCCGGCCGCTTTCTGCAGCGCCGCCAGGCACGCGGGCAGTAGATCTTCCTCGTCGTGGGCCGGCACGACGACGCCAGCCACGGCTACCTGCGATCTCGTCACACCAGGCCCGTCGCCTGGGCGACCGACGCGGGCGTGCCCTCGGTGCGGATGTACACCTCGGCCAGGAAATCCGGCTCGGCGTGAAGGGCCAGACGGCTCAGGCCGGGCTGGGCGGCGAGCGCCCGGTGCACGTCGTCACCGGTTCTCGGGTACTCGGCCACCGGGTGCCGCCAGTGCACGGCGAGCAGCGTGCCATCGGACTCGAGCGAGGCAGCGGCGTGTTTCAGGACCTGTTCCAGGTCGTGGTCGCCGAAGTAGTACAAGATCTCGGACAGCACGACGAGGTCGAAGCGGCCAGGCGGCCACTGCCCGGGGATCTCCCGCCGCTCGACTCGGACCTGGGGTAGATCCGAGGTCCGGCCGGCGGCGGCCTTGACGGCGGCCGCGGCCAGGTCGCAGGCCAGCAGGGTGCCGCAGCGCGGGGCGAGCATCGCGGTGAGCACGCCGATAGAGCAGCCCGGCTCGAAGGCGGCGCGATACCGCTCCGCCGGGAGCATCGCCAGGGCGATCGCGTACTTACGCCGCTCGTACCAGCGCTCCTCGAACCCCCACGGGTCGGCCGCGGCCTGGTACATGCCGTCGAAGTAGGCCACGCCGAGGGTCTCGGGAACGGTGGTCATCGCAGCAGCACCTCTTCTGATCGGGTGAAATGGGCCACGATCCCGGCCGGGAGCACCGGCCCGGTGTCCGGCCCGCGATCGGCGAGCTGGCTGGCGAAGACGCCGATGGCGCCGCGCTTGCGCGCCGCGACCCCGGGCGGCAGCCTCACCTGGCAGGCCCGGTGCCAGGGAACACGGCGGTCACCGGGCTTGGCCCAGTGCCACATCCAGATCGGATAGGTCAGCACCTCGGCCCCGGTCAGGCGCCCGGCCCGCCGCGCCGCACGGCCGGCGGCCTCGTGGTCGGCATGGGCGTCCGCTTCCCAGGGCGCCAGGCACACCCCTGGCGGTGTGCAGGGCGATGTCGACCGCGCCCAGATGGGCCAGGGCGTGCGGGCCGACGTCACGCCTGGCCGCGGCCGTCAGCAGCGCCTGGCCGACGCCCCGGGCCCCGCCGTACCAGCAGGCCGCCACGCCGGCGCCGCCGTGCGCGAAACCGAGGCGGCCGGTGTAGCCGCCCGGTTCTCCCACCGGTTCGGCGGGGATGCCGGTGAACCCGACGTCGAGCGTGTCGCTGGCGGCCATGCCGGTGGCGGGATTCGATCGCTGCGGCAAAGGCCGCCGCTACCTCATTGATCATCATCATCCCCTGACCCCCTTTGCGCGGCCAGCACCGCTGCCCGTAGCCGAGCGGCCCAAACCCCGCGTCTCGCTCGAGCGGTGACCAGAGGCGAAAGGCCCGCCCCGTTCGGCCTGAAATCTTCCGGCCGAACGGGGTGAGCCCTTGCCTCGGTACGCCCTAACGCTTCTTAGCGCGCGGGGACTTGGCGCGCTGGGCGGCCGACTTCTCCGTGCTGGCGTTACCGGTGGCAAGCGAGCCGTCCGGCGCCTCCAGGTGAGCGCGGACGAACCAGTGGAACTGCTCGAGCTGGCCGGACTGCCCGATGAGCATGTCCTGGGTCACCTGGTCGAGCTCCTCGGTGGCATCGATGGCCCGGCGGTGCGCCTCGATGATGCCGGCGTACACCACGTCCAGCGCGCCGAGATGCTCCAGGGTGCCGGCCCGGCCGATGGAGTAGTCGTCCCAGTCGCGCTGGGCGACCAGCGCGCCCGGCGTCCCGCACGGTGACCCGCCGAGCGTGGCGATCCGCTCCGCGGTCTCGTCGGCCATGACCCGGACCGCGTTGACCTGCGGATCCAGCATGGTGTGGACCGCGATGAAGTTCGGACCGGTCACGTTCCAGTGCACGTGCTTGAGGGTCAGCGTCAGGTCGCTGAGAGAGTTCAGCCGGTCCTGCAGCAGCTTGATGACCCGCTCGGCGCTGTCGCTCTTCATCCCTGGCACGGTGTACGTGACCATTGAGGTTAGCCTTCCTGTCGCCTGTGATCTGCGGTGAGCCGCTCTCCCTACCGTGAGCTCCGCGGTTTAATCACGCTGGCTACGGGCAGGCCGGGCCGTCATGCGACTGATCTCCCGTCTCGAGCAGGAGTCCCGCCTCGACGCCGCGGATCCGGCGGCGACCGACACCGCGGCGTGCACCGGGTGGGCTCGTGCTTTTCCCGCGGCCCAGGCCGCCAGTGCGCCCGGGATGGCGATGGTGGTCAGCGCGACGCTGCGCCGGTCGAGCGGCTCGCTGAGCGTCGCGCAGGTCGCGCAGTCTAGCAGGTGCTGTCCCACGCCGGATTCCCGCTGCCTGCGCGTGTCACCGGCCGAGATGGCGAGCAGCACGCTGCGGCACGCCGGAGACGGGAGCTCGACATGACGGAAGGCCAGCAGGTACTCGAGCTGGAGTTTGGCCCGCGTGCGGGCCATCCGGACCCGCAGCGCGCCGCGGGATTCCCTGGCCTGCGCCCCTACGGGGGAGCCGTCGCTGTAGTAGGCGAGGATGTCGCGGCGCTCCTGGTCCGACAGCCGGGCCAGCGCGGCGGCCATCGCGTCGCGGGCTTCCCCGGCGAGGAGGTGACAGGACCACCAGATCCGTGAGGAGAAATCCATGACGACCCCCCAGCAGTGGGAGACCATGATCGGCCTGACCGCGACCGACGCCGACGGCGACAAGATCGGCCAGGTCGGCCAGGTCTATCTCGACGAGGGCACGGGCAAGCCGGAGTGGGTCACCGTGAGCACCGGCATGTTCGGCACGCGGCAGAGCTTCGCTCCCCTGTACGGCTCCTCAGTCCGCGGTGACCAGCTCGTGCTGGCGGTGTCCAGGCAGCTGGTCAAGGACGCCCCCACTATCGAAGACGACGGCCGCCTGGACGAGGCCGAGGTCACGGCGCTCTATCAGCACTACGCCGCGCACCTCGATCCGGCCGGCCGGGGCCGCGCGGAAGACGCCGGCGACGACCGCTACTCCGGCCGCCACGCCGACGCCGGGCCGGGCGCCCCCCACGGCCAGGACACCGACGCTGCGATGACCCGTTCGGAGGAGCGGCTGAACGTCGGGACGGAGAGCGTTCCGGCCGGGCGGGCGCGGCTGCGCAAGTACGTGGTGACCGAGAACGTCAGCACGACTGTTCCGGTCAGCCACGAGGAGGTCCGGCTGGAGCGGGAGCCGGTCACCGATGCTAACCGGGACGCCGCCCTGTCCGGCGCGGACATCACCGAGGACGAGCACGAGGTCCAGCTGAACGCCGAACGACCGGTCGTGACCAAGGAGACCGTCCCGGTCGAGCGAGTACGGCTGGCCACCGAATCCGTCGCCGGCGAGGAGCAAGTCAACGAGGAAGTGCGCAAGGAGCAGATCGACGAGCCCGAGGTGGACATCCGCCGGGGCCGGGAGCGCTGAGCCGCTGTTCCGCCGGTGCCGCCGCGCCGAGCCCCGCGGCGGCACCGGCTCTCACCGTCCAGACCATCACCGGTCAGCCGGACTGACCCCTTGAGGAGAATCGCTGTGCCTGAGTCTTCCGTCAACTTCGGTGCGGGCGTGTCCAACGCCTGGTCAAACGTGGCTGCCTTCGTGCCGAAATTCGCCGTCTTCCTGCTGATACTGATCGTCGGCTACCTGATAGCCAAGGCCATCGCCAAGATCTTGTCCAAGGTCCTGACCCGCGTCGGCTTCGACCGGCTGGTCGAGCGCCGCGGCGTCAAGCGAGTCCTGGACCGGTCGTCCTACGACGCCTCCGGCATCCTGGCCAAGGTCGACCGCAGCCCGGTCAGCCATGCCGATACCAGAACCTGCTCCCGCTCGCCCAGCTCGCCGACTGCCAATAGCTCCGCCCGCACCCGACCGAGCAGTTCGGCCGCCAGCACCGCCGTGCCCGCACCGGGTACGACCGGCCAGACACGCGGGGGCAGTGGTTCGAGGTCACCGGGCATGGCCCGGATGGTAGCGCCGGCCGCCGACATTGATACAGCGGGTTATCACCCGGTCCGCCGTGAGTTCAGCCTGACTGAAGGTTCCGCACCGGGAACCCGCGGTTGCCTGGGAGCTGGCTGCCGCTATCAGCGCCGGTTCGTGGCGGGGATGGGTGGCTAAGGGTGGCGCCGTCAGTCAGCCGCGCCCGGTGACAGTCGTTATTCACCGACCGTGCCGTCGATCGCTTCGCGGAGGAAGTCTGCGTGGCCGGCGTGGCGGGCAGTCTCCTCGATGAGGTGCAGCAGCACCCACCGGAGCGAGAAGCGCCGCCCGTCACGCAACGCCCTGACCGATAGCTGATCCAGGCCCGCCGCGCTGGACACGACGTGCCGGCTGCGCTCGCAGGCCTGGCGATAGCGGCCTTGCAGCTGCTCCGGCTCAAGCTGAGCCGCAGTACCGAACTCCCAGTCCGGATCCGACTCCCAGTCCACGCTGGCCCACGGCTCGCGATCGGGCAGGCCAGCGAAGCGCACCTCCATCCAGTCCTCTTCCACCAGCGACAGGTGATAGAGCAGGCCAGCGAGTGTGAGCTGCGACGGGGGGTGCTGCCGTGCCAGCTGCTGGCGGGTCAGCCCATCAGTCTTCGACAGCATGGTCTCGCGCTGGTAATCGAGGTACTGCGAGAGCATGCCCAGCTCAGGACCAGCGGGGTCAGGATCGATTCGCATCCCCTCATCCTGGCAGCCGGGCACGGACGGCGCCTTCGTGCTCGGGCCGGGCGACGGGTAAGAATGCCTGTTCGGCCTGGCCACCGAGAAGGTTGCGGGCGGCGTCGGCGTAGGCCATCGCTAGACCGACCACCACGGCGAACGTCTCGCGCTCATCCGACCCGCTTGCTGACCCCACCTCGTGGAGTTCATTTGTCGGCTAGCCAGTTCCAGGCCTGGCGCCTGACCTGGATACCGGCTGTCCGGGCGAGGGTCTCGAGGTCATGCATTACGATGTGGCGGGTTCGGGTGGAAATGATCCCGCGGCTGCGCGAGCGTGCGAGGGCCCGGTCGACGGTTTCCCGGCACGAACCGATCCAGGAGGCGAGCTCAGCCTGACTGAGCTGGAGCGGAATCCGGATGCCGCGCACGGAGAGCTCGCCGTAATCAGGTTCACCGTAGCGTTCCAGCGATCTGGCGGGGCGCCGCGCCTGCCGCTAACGGTCCTGTTCACGGGCGGCCATGGTGGGGGCGGCGGGCGGGTGGGTGAGGGCCTGGTCCAGGCTGGTGCAGACGGGGATCAGGCGGTCCAGGGCGGACGACGCTTGATGAATGCCTCAGCGAGTGGCTCGCCGCGATCGGGCGCGGGGTGGAGCCGGGTACGCTGCGCGCCTACCAAGACGCCCTGCGAGTTCCGCGCGAACTGCTCGGCCATCGCAAGCTACAGAGCATCAACTCAGCCGATGTCAACGCGGTCGTCGATTTCATGCTCACCAAGGGCAGGAAGAAGGGTGGGCCGGCCGACACCGGGCTCGGGCCGCGATCGGTACAGATGATGCTGACCGTGCTGCGCCGGGCGTTCCAGGAGGCCGTACGAGACCGGAAGATGACCTGGAATCCTGCCGAGGGCGTACGCGGTCCTCGGCTGCGGCCCCGCAAGGTCACGCCGTGGACCGATGACGAGGTCCGGGCCTTCATGGACGCCGCCCGCCGCGATCGTCTCCACGCGATATGGCGGCTGTCCCTGCTGGCCCTGCGCCCGGAGGAAGTGGCTGGCCTTCGCTGGGATTCGGTGGACCTGACCGCCTGCACGCTCACCGTCGCCCGCGTCCAGGTGATCGTGGCGGGCAAGGTGCTTGAGCGGGAGACCGCCAAGACGCCCGCCGGCGAGCGGACGCTCCCCCTCGACGAGGGCACGGTCAAGGCGCTGCGAGAGCTGCGCAAGCTCCAGCGCAAGGAACGGATGGCGGCCGGAGAGGCGTACCGGCCGGGCAGTTATGGCGGCTACGTCGCCGCCGATGAGATCGGTGCCGGTTACAGCACGCAGCGGCTGCGCGGCGCTTTCTACCGTCTCGTGGAGTCCGCCGCGCTCCGCCGGATCACCTTTTACCACGCTCGCCACTCCGCGCTCTCCTACCTGCTCAACTCGGGTCAGGTATCGATCGCGGTGGTGGCCGCCTGGGCCGGGCACGCTGACGGCGGCGCGACCGCGCTCAAGCACTACATCCGCGTCCGGCCGGGCGATCTCGAAGCCGCCAGGGACGCCATCGCCGCGCTCCTTGGCGGGTAAGCGCGCCAGACCGGATGTGAGAAATTGCGAGAAATCCGCACCCAGTGATAGGTCGTGAGAGGCCCAAGCTAGCCGGTGAAAACCGTTTAACCTGGTGCTTCACCCCGGAGCGGGTGACGGGAATCGAACCCGCACTATCAGCTTGGGAAGCTGACGTTCTACCATTGAACTACACCCGCGCGCACCTGCACTGCTCCGCCGACGAGTCGGCCTGTGCTGTGTTCGCCCAGACATCGTACCGGACCCGATAGGTTGCCAGGGTGCTCCTCTCCGATCGTGACATCAAGACCGAGATCGAGTCCGGGCGGGTCAAGCTCGATCCGTACGATGCCGAACTGATCCAGCCGTCCAGCATCGACGTCCGCATGGACCGGTACTTCCGCGTCTTCGAGAACCACCGCTACCCGCACATCGACCCCGCGGTAGAGCAACCGGACCTGACCAGGCTCATTGAGACCGACGTCGAAGAACCGTTCGTCCTGCATCCCAGCGAGTTCGTGCTGGCCTCGACCTACGAGGTGGTCTCGCTTCCGGACGACATCGCTGGCCGCTTGGAGGGCAAGTCCAGCCTGGGCAGGCTGGGGCTGCTAACCCACTCCACGGCAGGCTGGATCGACCCTGGGTTCTCTGGGCACGTGACGCTCGAACTCTCCAACGTCGCGACACTGCCCATCAAGCTCTGGCCGGGGATGAAGATCGGGCAGCTATGCCTGTTCCGATGCAGTTCCCCGGCCGAGCACCCTTACGGCTCGCCTGTCTACGGCTCCAGGTATCAGGACCAGCGTGGACCCACACCATCTCGGTCCTACCTGAACTTCTACCGGGCTAAGGTCTGAACTGGCCAGCGCTTCTCGGCAGCTCAGGGCAAATAAGCTTTCGCCTCTAATGCCAATACCATGAAGCAGCATGTAGACGTGCTGCGGCATGTGACATCGCCGCCTCACAGAGATATAAGCGCGTCAGGGCTCCAGACCCCCGAGACTATAATTGGGTTTTTTAGTTTGCTCGATGAATCTGCACCAATCGATGGCGGTATAATTAAGGACAGGCCCGTTCGGGCTCTTCGAATCACGCACTACTACTTGCCCGGACGTTGACGCTACCTCTACACATTCGCCATTTGTGGCACTGCGCAGAGCTTTCCGCCAGTTAAGACTGGTTACTGTCGATTCCGCTGAAGCCATGATGTTCCTCTGCTATGCTTGATATGCGCATAAGGTATGTTGACGGAAATGCGCATAAGTTACGGCCTGTAATGAAATAACCCGCAAATTCCCGGCGTACCCCCGTGGGCTGTCAGGATAATCAATTATTGCAATTTTCGCGGACAATCGCGGACTAGCCAGATAGTCGAGACTGCAGATATAGCCGGGAGTTACCCCGGCATCTGAGCCTCGCACTATTTGCGCTAAGCAGATGAGGTGACTTCGGGGCTTAGCAAAGCCCCGAAGTCACTTGAAGCTCCAGTTACCTCAGGAGCCGAGGTCAAAATCGTCTTGCTTGGCTCCCTTAAGGAACTGGCGCCATTCTTCATTCTTATAGACGAGCATGGCGCCCTTGGGGTCCTTCGAGTCCCTTACAACGATGCAGTCACCAGCTGGCGCCACTTCAACGCATTCTCCGTTGCCGGCACTTTGCCGCGCCTTACGCCACTTCAAGTTGGGTATTCGGAACTTTGAAACCATTCTCTCTTCCTCTCAGTAAATTACGATTATACAGATGCGCCATGGGCCACATAACTTAACTAAAGAACGGGAAACAGTCCTGTAGAACTGTACTCCCCACATATGCTCAGCGATTTTTGTCCCTGAGCTGCTTATAGGTTGAGGTTCACCATACCGTCGCGGATCTTCGCGATCAGCTCGACCGTTTCATCGGGGCTCAGAGCGATGGTCTGCAACTGGTCGAAGACACGGTTAAAGCTTTCAAGCTCCTCAGGCCGTTCAAGATAGAAGGACCCAAGGAGCCCTTCCACGTATACCACGTCGGGACTAGGCAGGGTAAGTTCCAAGATCTTGAAGTTACTCTCCAGAGCGGGATGAGCGCCAACAGTAAAAGGTATTACCCGAATCGTTACGTCCGGAAGCCGGCAAGCTTCGATAAGTCGTTCCAACTGCCGGCACATGACGGCATGACCTCCGACAATTCTATGGAGAGCCGCCTCATCTATTACCTCTTTAAAGATTGGCGGATTTTCCCGGACCAGCAACTGCTGCCTGATAAGCCTAACTTCGACACGTTGCTCGATAATATCAGGGCTGAGTTTCGGTGCGGCGGCTTCATGTAGTGCCCGAGCATAATCTGCGGTCTGCAAAAGGCCCGGCACCACGGAAGATTGGTAGCCGTGAATGGAGACCGCTTCGGCTTCCAGTCCCACATATTTGGAATATGGAAGATCGTATGCCTCCCACCAGCCCTGTTGCTTGCCTTCAACGGCGAGTCGCATCATGCGATCACGCTGGGCCTCGTCGGCCACGCCGTAAAGGTTGCTCAGGTCGCGGATGTCCCGGAGCGTGGCAATACCGTGGCCAGTCTCCATGCGGCTCACCTTGCTCGGCGAGCACAGCAGTTGCTCCGCAACCTGTTCTACCGTCAACCCCTTCTCCGTTCGAAGTGTGCGAAGCAGAGCGCCGAGCTCTCGCCGACGGACTGCTGGACTGCCCACTTCTGCCACGAAGGTTACTTCCTTCCTCAGGAGTAATCATAGAGGCTGCAGGGCTAGAGTGTTGGGACTATGCCGATGTTACATGCGAGATGCACAAGATTTTGGCACTTGCCAACGTGCATTGCTAGATGCACTATGAAATCAGATCGCAGAAGTCATCCTCAAGCGACCCGCCGACAACGGGGTCGAGCGGTGACCCAGGGGGGTTACCGGCAGAAGACCGCGTGCCATCGAAGGCCCGCACCGGGCGCCCGAGAGCGCCCCAGCGGAGACCTGGCCACGTAGGGAGGGGAGGCACTGCCATTCCAGTTAGCCCGCAAAGACCGCATCCGCTTCCATTGTGCCGAAGCATGTGGACCGTGGCTCTACATCCACGGCAGCAACCGCAACGATCTGGGATCCGCGCCGCTATCCGCTGCGCCATACCCCGGACACAACGCTGGGCCGGTGCTGCAACACCGACCCAGCGAAACACCAGCCAGGCTCACGAGCGTGCGAGAAGGGCTAGCGACATGATCAACATTAGCAACTTCACCAGCGAAAACAACCCCCCGTGGCTGCCTGCGGAACCAGTCAGGCCAGCTCGGCCGACGCAGCCGAGGGCACCCGCCAGGGACACCACCGGGCTCGCCAGCCCCGGCCGCGTCCTGGTCATTGTCGGCCGGGTGCTGCTCAGCTGGCTGGTCGCCATCCCCCGGCGGCTGGGCGACCGGCTGTTCGCCATGAACGACACCGAGGCTTACTGGCGCGACTGGCAGATCGCCAAGACGCATGGCGGCCTGGCCCGGAGGTACCGCGATTCGCGGTTCGGCACGCTGGCCGAGTGCCCGAAGTGTCACGGCGCGGGCGTCACGGCGGACCTGCCGTGCGTTCCCTGCCTCGGTATGGGCCGGGTCACCCTCGGGGAGGTGGGCTAGCCATGGCGTCCGGACGGCCGCGGCAGCCGAATGACCCGAGCATCATGGCCAGCGTCGAGGCCGCCGTCAGCACGGTCACGCGACCGCACCTGCTCGTCCGCTTGTGGCACTGGCGCTACGAGCTTGGCCTGATCGCCGGAACACTTCTGGGCGTGGTCGCCATCGGCTACACCCTCGGCCTGGACTGGCTCATCGCCGTGGCGGTGGCGGCGGTGGCCATCGGCGTCACGGCGATGACCTGGCCGCCTTCCCGCCAGGCCATCATCGCCAGGGCCTGGTGTGTTATCACGCCGCACAGGGTCAGGACCGGCTGTACGCAGGCTTGGATCCAGACCAGGGACGGCAGGCTCCCGGCCGTCCTTTACACCGTGCCCACCGACTTCGGCGAGCGGGTGTGGGTGTGGTGCCGCGCCGGGATCACCGCCGGGGACCTGGAAGCGGCCAGGGATATTCTGCGGGCTGCCTGCTGGGCCAGCGATGTCCGCGTGGTGGTGGACGATCGACGCAGCCACATCGTCGTACTCGAGGTGATACGCCACCTGCCGGGATGGCATGCCGAAGACACGCCGAACCCGGCCTGGCCGGACCTGGACCGCGGCGAGGCCGACGACAGCGACCCGCAGCAGCCTGCCTCGTATTCCGGGCCGCCGCGCCTATGGCCGTTCGGGTGAGCTGTTAGGGGCCCGGCAGCTGGCGGTTCCGGTCAGCCGTCCGAGGCGCCCGGCTTATTTGGGGCCGTCCCCGCCTGCGGCACTCCCAGCCGCGGCACCGGCACCCCCATCCGAAGCACCAGCACTCCCGTTCCCTGCGACCGGACTCACCGACCGAACCAGCAGCTGGGCCACGTCGACGACCTCGAGGGTCTCCTTGGCCTCGCCCGAGCTCTTCTTGGCGCTGACCGCGTCGCCGAGCATCACCAGGCAGTACGGGCAGGACGTGGAGATCGTGTCCGGGGACAGTGCCAGGGCCTCCTCGATGCGCTCGGTATTGATCCGCTTGCCGATGCGCTCTTCCATCCACATCCGCGCGCCGCCGGCGCCGCAGCAGAAGCCGCGCTCCTTGCACCGGTGCATCTCGGTGGCCTCCACGCCGGGGACCGCCTCGAGGATCTCCCGCGGCGGGGTGAATACCCGGTTGTGGCGGCCCAGGAAGCACGGATCGTGATAGGTCAGCTTCTCATCCACCCGCCCGGTGGGCGTCAGCTTCCCTTCGGCCACCAGCCGGGCCAGCAGCTGAGTGTGGTGGATTACCTCGTAGTTCCCGCCAAGCTGCGGATACTCGTTCGCGATGGTGTTGAAGCAGTGCGGGCACGACGCCACGATCGTCTTGGGTGCGGCCTCGTTCAGCGTCTCGATGTTCTGCTGGGCCAGCATCGAGTAAACGAACTCGTTCCCGATCCGCCTCGCTGGGTCGCCCGTGCACGTCTCGGCCGGCCCGAGCACGGCGAACTTCACCCCCGCGGTGTGCAGCAGCGAGGCGATCGCCTTGGTCGTCTTTTTCGCCCGGTCCTCCAGTGCGCCCGCGCAGCCCACCCAGAACAGGTACTCCACGTCCGGCTCTATCTTCCCGTCCACGACGGGAACCTCGAAGCCGAGCTCGGTCATCCACTCCGTGCGCCGGGCCTCGCCCATCCCCCACGGGTCGCCCTTGTTCTCCAGGTTCTTCAGCATCCCCGCCGCCTCGACCGGGAACGCGGACTCGATCAGCACCTGGTGCCGCCGCATCCCGTCGATGTGGTCGATGTGCTCGATGTCCACCGGGCATTCCTCGACGCACGCCCCGCAGTTCGTGCAGGACCACAGCACGTCCGGGTCGATAACCCCGTGGTCGTCGGCCGAACCCACCAGCGGCCGCGCGGCCTCGGCCTTGACCGCCTCGGGCAGCTTCTCGCGCTCCTCATCGGAGGCGGCCAGCAGGTACGGCGCCTTGGCGAACGCGTGATCGCGCAGGTCCAGGATGACCTGCTTGGGTGACAGCGGCTTGCCGGTGGCCCAGGCCGGGCACTGGGACTGGCATCGCCCGCACTCGGTGCAGGTCGCCATGTCCAGCAGGCCCTTCCAGGTGAAGTCCTCGATCTTGCCCAGGCCGAACACGTCCGTATCCGGGTCGGCCTCCTCGAAGTCGAGCACCTTGCCGTTCGATCGCATCGGCTCGAGCGCCCCAAGCGCGTTCGGCCGCCGGGAGAACAAGACGTTCACCGGGGCCAGGAAGATGTGCAGGTGCTTGGAGTACACCAAGAACGCCAGGAACACCAGCACCACGGCGAGCTGCGCGAGGAGGAACACCACCTCCAGCACGCTGTTCACCCCGTAGCCGAGTGGCGCCAGCCAGTGCCCGACGATCTGCGACGCGAACGCGCCGTGGTGGTAGGGGAACACGCCGGTGTTGATCTGCGCTCCCCGGTACAGCAGCAGTGTCGCGATGACCCCGAAGATCATCCCGAGCACCAGCCACGCGGCGCTCGTGTGCGAGCCGAAGAACCGCGACGCGCGTCCCTCGCGTTCCGGCGAGTTGCGCCACCTGATCACGGTGAACGTGATGATCCCGGCGAGCACCGCGACGGCGAACAGGTCCTCCAGGAAGCCGATCGCCTCCCAGTGCCCGATGCCGGGAATCGCGAACGTCCGGCTGAACAGGTCGCCGTACGATTCGATGATCGTCAGCAGCAAAAAAGTGAAGCCCCAGAACGTGAAGGCATGCGCCACGCCCGGTACCGTCCACTTGAGCAGCTTGCGCTGCCCGATCACCTCGACGGTCTCGGTCTTGACGTCCCTGCCTGGATGCTCCCGCACCGCCTGGATGCGCTCCGGGGCGGGCTGGCCGCTCAGCGCCAGCCGCTTCAGCCACCACAGCCGACGCCCGGCGATCGCGAACGCGACCACAGTCAGGACCAGGCCGACGGTCATCCGCAAGACCACGCGAACCTCCTCAATCTCCGGAGCTCAAGCGTAGCCGCGCAGGCGCGCCACAACGTGATCACGTCCGCACAAACCCCTTCCACGTCCCGAGCCGGACCTGCGCTCACACAGGCAGCCTCACTATTCATAGCTAGTTCTTTAAACTATTTAAACCCCTTTTTCCGAACGATCTGGGTATCACTCCTCATACCCAGCCGAGCCCCGCCCGCGAAACCCGTCCCGCCACCCTCAGCTTTTGCCAGCTTTTGCCGTCACCAGCAGCCCGTACGACCGCCCAGCCTCTCCTCGCCCAGCCCTTCCGGGCCTGGCCTTGCCTCGGCAGGTCCTCCCCCGCCCAGCCCTTCCGGGCCCGGCCTTGCCTCGGCAGGTCCTCCCCCGCCCAGCCCTTCCGGCGCCTCTTCCATCCCGGCGTCCCGACGGCTCAACCCCGCCGGCGCCTCCGCCGTCCCGGGGGCTCCTGCCGTCCCGGCCTCCGCCGCCCCGACCGCTCAGCCCCGCCCGCAGACCCTGCCGTTCCGCAGGGCTCAGCCTCTGGGCAGCCGGACACGCCGCGGTGTTACTGAGGGTGCGGATGAGCATGTTCTGCGGCGTAATCTCAGGATCGCGCGTTGTTACTGCCCTCATAGGGGAAGTTTCAACGCACGATGATCGCCGCGTGGGACGAATGGCGGCGAGCGGACTCGGGCGGGCACGTGCGAGGGTTGAGGTACGGCGCAGCGGGGGGCGGACCTTAGGGCAGGCGGGATCCCGCGTGCGGGGCGGATCCCATGGTGCGGCGCGGGCGCGGATCCCATGGTGCGGCGCGGGCGGATCCCGCGGCGCGGGCGGATCCCGCGGCGCGGGCGGGATTTCCGGATTTCGGGGGGGCGCAGGCGGGATTTTCGGGGTGCGGGTGAGATTTCCCGGCCTGAGCGGGAATCTTCCTCGACTCCGCTAAGTTGAGCCTATATGACTCAAGTCATTTGACGGCGGTAGCCCCTGCTGGCAAGCTTGAGCCCGAACTACTCAACTTCACACACACAAGGACTGCTCATGGCACGTGCGGTAGGGATTGACCTGGGGACGACCAACTCAGTCGTCGCCATCCTCGAGGGCGGCGAACCTACGGTCATCGCCAATGCCGAGGGCTCACGGACGACTCCCTCGGTCGTGGCCTTCGCCAAGAACGCAGAGGTACTCGTCGGTGAGGTCGCCAAGCGGCAGGCCGTCACCAACGTGGACCGGACGATCCGTTCGGTCAAGCGCCACATGGGGACCGACTGGTCCGTCAACATCGACGGCAAGAAGTTCACTCCCCAGCAGATCAGCGCGTTCGTCCTGCAGAAGCTCAAGAGGGACGCCGAGGCTTACCTGGGCGAGAAGATCACCGACGCGGTGATCACCGTCCCGGCGTACTTCAGCGACCACCAGCGGCAGGCCACCAAGGAGGCCGGGCAGATCGCCGGCCTGAACGTGCTCCGCATCATCAACGAGCCCACCTCGGCGGCGCTGGCCTACCACCTGGACAAGGAGACCGAGGCCACCATCCTGGTCTTCGACCTGGGCGGCGGCACCTTCGATGTGTCCCTGCTCGAGGTCGGCGAGGGCGTCGTGGAAGTCAAGGCGACCAGCGGCGACAACCACCTCGGTGGTGACGACTGGGACCAGCGGGTCGTGGACTGGCTGGTCAAGGACTTCAAGAACGGCTACGGGATCGACCTGTCCAAGGACAAGATGGCGCTGCAGCGGCTGCGTGAGGCCGCGGAGAAGGCCAAGATCGAGCTGTCGCAGTCGATGGAGTCGCAGATCAACCTGCCCTACATCTCCCACTCCTCCGACGGCCCGCTGCACCTGGACGCGAAGCTGACCCGCGCGGAGTTCCAGCGGATGACCTCCGACCTGCTCGACCGCTGCAAGGCCCCGTTCCAGCAGGTCATCAAGGACGCCGGGATCAAGCTCGATGACCTGCACCATGTGGTGCTTGTCGGCGGGTCCACCCGGATGCCCGCGGTGGTCGACCTGGTCAAGTCGCTGACCGGCGGCAAGGAGCCGAACAAGGGCGTGAACCCGGACGAGGTCGTCGCCGTCGGCGCCTGCCTGCAGGCCGGCGTGCTCAAGGGCGAGGTCAAGGACGTCCTGCTGCTCGACGTGACCCCGCTGTCGCTGGGCATCGAGACCAAGGGCGGTATCTTCACCAAGCTGATCGAGCGGAACACGACGATCCCGACCAAGCGCTCGGAGATTTTCACCACCGCCGAGGACAACCAGCCGTCGGTGCAGATCCAGGTCTTCCAGGGCGAGCGCGAGATCGCCGCGTACAACAAGAAGCTCGGCATGTTCGAGCTGGCCGGGATCGCGCCCGCGCCCCGCGGTGTGCCGCAGATCGAGGTCACCTTCGACATCGACGCCAACGGCATCGTGAACGTGTCCGCCAAGGACCTGGGCACGGGCAAGCAGCAGTCGGTGCAGATCACCGGCGGCTCCGCGCTGCCCAAGGACGACATCGAGAAGATGGTCCGCGACGCCGAGCAGTACGCCGAGGAGGACCGCAGGCGCCGCGAGGAGGCCGAGGTCCGCAACCAGGCCGACACGCTGGTCTACAGCACCGAGAAGTTCCTCGGCGAAAACGAGGACAAGGTGCCCGAGGACATCAAGTCCGAGGTGCGCGAGGCGATCGCTGAGGTCAAGAAGGCGCTGGAGAGCAACGACACTGACGCCATCAAGTCGGCCAGCGAGCGGGCCGCACAGGTCAGCCAGAAGATGGGTACCGCCATCTACCAGCAGGCCCAGGCGCAGCAGGCCAGCACGCCGTCTGACTCGGCCGACGGCAGCGCCGACAAGCACGAGGACGACGAGGTTGTAGAGGCCGAGATCGTGGACGAGGGCGAGGGCGAGACCCCCCGCGAGGGCGGAGCGCGCTGATGCCAGCATCCGAGGAAACGGGCTCCGGTCCGGTCGTTCATGACCACCGGCGCATCGACCCGGTAACCGGTCAGGTTCGGGGGAAGCACGCGGCATCGAAGCCGGCCGGCACCTCAGGTGCCGGCCTGGCCGAGGCCCCCGAGGCCGCGGCGCCCGAGGCCGCGGCGCCCGAGGCCGCGGCGCCCGAGGCCGCGGCGCCCGCCGAGTCGTCCGACCCCACCGGATTCCGTGACGAAAATGACTCCGAGGAAATGACGGAGCCCACCGAAGAGGCCCCAGAGATGGTTACAGCGCAGGCAGTCAAGGGCGGCCAGCAGGCCGCGGACTTCGAGGCGCAGCTAGCGGAGCGAACCGCGGACCTGCAGCGGCTGCAGGCCGAGTATGCCAACTACCGCAAGCGCGTCGACCGGGACCGAGCCGCCGTACGCGAGCAGGCCGTGGTCGGCACGCTGGTCGGGCTGCTGCCCGTGCTCGACGCCATCGACCAGGCACGGGAACACGGGGAGCTGGCCGGAGGTTTCAAGTCGGTCGCCGACTCGCTGCAGGCAGCGCTCGGCCGGCTCGGCCTGGTGACCTATGGAGAAAAGGGCGACCCGTTCGACCCGAAGATCCATGAGGCACTAACCCATTCCTATTCATCCGACGTCGCCGAGGACACGTGCGTCGAGATCCTGCAGCCCGGCTACAAGGTCGGGGAGCGGATCCTGCGCCCCGCCCGGGTCGCCGTCGCGGAACCCGCGACCGGCCCCGACGGAACCAGCAACGAGCCCGAGTGGTCAGACGCCGAGGAAGAAAACTAAACCGTCCAGCGAGGCACCCAAGCGAGCTTAAGGGGCTGCGGCGCCTTACCCGCGAGCCAAAGGAGCGCGGCGCTGCTGGACTGAGGAGCGAGGAACGAGCGACGAGGGAAGGCGGCGCCTCAAAAGCGCTCCGGCGGCGAGCGGGAAAGTAGAGCGAGCGGGTAGGAAAATATGAGCACAAAGGACTTCCTCGAGAAGGATTACTACAAGGCCCTGGGGGTCGCTAAGACCGCCAAGCCTGCCGAGATCAAGGCGGCGTACCGCAAGCTGGCCCGCAAGTACCACCCGGACGCGAACAAGGGCGACGCCTCGGCCGAGGAGCGGTTCAAGGAGATCTCCGAGGCGTACTCGGTGCTGTCCGACGAGAAGCGGCGCAAGGAATACGACGAGGCGCGCTCGCTGTTCGGCGGCGGTTTCCGGGTGCCGGCCGGAAGTCGGCCCGGACAGGGCGGCGGCTTCGGCGGCTTCGACCTCGGCGACATCTTCAGTGGCGGCGGGGACGGCGGCGGCCTGGGCGACCTGTTCGGCGGCGTGTTCAATCGCGGCCGGACGACCGCGCAGAACAGGCCACGCCGGGGCGCCGACGTCGAGACCGAGACGACGCTGAGCTTTGGCGACGCGTTCGACGGGACCACGGTGGCGCTCCGCCTGACCGGGGAGGGACCCTGCCCGACCTGCCACGGCACCGGCGCCAAGGCAGGCACCGTCCCGAAGATGTGCCCGTCCTGCCAGGGAACCGGTCAGTCGAACCGGAACCTCGGCTCGTTCGGTATCTCCGAGCCCTGCAAGGAGTGCCACGGCCGCGGCCTGGTGGTGGACGACCCCTGCCCGGAGTGTTCGAGTAGCGGCCGGGCGATGAGTTCGCGCACCATCCAGGCCCGCATCCCGGCCGGGGTCGCGGACGGCCAGCGGATCAAGCTGCCGGGCAAGGGCGCTCCAGGTGAGCGTGGCGGCCCGGCCGGCGACCTGTACGTCCGGGTGCACGTGAAGTCGCACCCGGTGTTCGGGCGGTCCGGGGCCAACCTGACGGTCACCGTGCCGGTGACGTTCGCCGAGCTGACCCTCGGCGCGGAGGTCAAGGTGCCCTCGCACCGGGGCGCCCCGGTCACCGTCCGGATCCCGCCGGGCACCCCGAACGGGCGGACCTTCCTGGTCCGCGGCAAGGGAGTGCGCCGCAAGGACGGGACCACCGGCAACATGCTGGTCACCGTCGAGGTGATGGTGCCGCAGAACCTGAACAGCAAGGCCCGTAGCGCCATCGAAGACCTGCGCGAGGCCACGGCAGGCCAGGATCCGCGTGAGGAACTCCTCGAGCGGGCGAAAGAGGCCTGAGAGGAGGAGACGACATGAGTAACCCCTACGAGCTGTCAGACGACTTGCCCGTTTATGTCATCTCCGTGGCCGCCCAGCTCTCCGGTATGCACCCGCAGACGCTCCGCGCCTACGACCGGCTCGGCCTGGTATCACCAGGCCGCAGCCGGGGCAAGGGGCGGCGCTACTCGATGCGGGACATCCTGGCGCTACGCGAGATCCAGCGGCTCTCGCAGGAAGAGGGCGTGAACCTCTCCGGCATCAAGCTAATCCTGGACCAGCACCGGGAGCTCGAGCAGGCCCGCAGGCTCATCGCCGAGCTGCACGCCGAGCTCGCCCAGTTGCGGATGGAACTCGAATCTACCCGTGCTGTGGCGGCCCGGCTGGCCGAGCTGCGCCGCGCTGGAAGTGACACGCCGCCCGGGCTCGTACCTGTACGCAGCGCCCGGGTGGCGCTCTGGGAACCAATGACTGGGCAGTCCGGTGAGACCGGGCAGCCCAGAGGAGATAAGTAGATGGATGACAAGCTAACCCACAAGAGCCAGGACGCGCTGTCCACCGCGGTGCGGCGCGCCGCGGCGGACGGCAGCCCGCAGGTCGACCCCCTGCACCTGCTGCTGGCTCTCATCGAGCAGTCGGATGGCACGACCACCCCGCTGCTCCGGGCGGTGGGCGCCGACCCGGCGCTGGTCGCCAAGCAGGCCGAGGAGCGCCTGGCCCGGCTGCCGCGCGCCCGCGGCGCCACGCTCAGCGCTCCGGAGATGGCCCGGCCGCTGCTCACCGCCATCGCCACCGCGTCGAGCCGGGCCAAGCAGCTCGGCGACGAGTACATCTCGACCGAGCACCTGCTCGTCGGTCTGGCCGCTGACGGAGGCGAAGCCAAGGCCGTGCTGACGGCGGCGGGCGCCACGCCGGACACGCTGCTCGAGGCGTTCAGCCAGATTCGCGGCAGCGCCCGGGTCACCAGCCAGGACCCGGAGGGCACCTATAAGGCGCTGGAGAAGTACGGCGTCGACCTGACCAAGCAGGCCCGCGACGGCGGCCTGGACCCGGTCATCGGCCGGGACGCCGAGATCAGGCGCGTGATCCAGGTGCTCTCCCGCCGGACCAAGAACAATCCGGTGCTGATCGGCGAGCCCGGCGTGGGCAAGACCGCGGTCGTGGAGGGCCTAGCCCAGCGGATCGTGGCCGGCGACGTCCCCGAGTCGCTGCGCGGCAAGCGCCTGATCGCACTCGACCTCGGCTCGATGGTGGCCGGGGCCAAGTACCGGGGCGAGTTCGAGGAGCGGCTCAAGGCCGTGCTGAACGAGATCAAGCAGAGCGAAGGCCAGGTCATCACGTTCATCGACGAGCTGCACACCGTGGTCGGCGCGGGCGCCGCCGAGGGCGCGATGGACGCGGGCAACATGCTCAAGCCGATGCTGGCCCGCGGCGAACTGCGCATGGTCGGCGCTACCACGCTGGATGAGTACCGCGAGCGGATCGAGAAGGACCCGGCGCTGGAGCGCCGGTTCCAGCAGGTGCTCGTCGGGGAGCCTTCGGTCGAGGACACGATCGCGATCCTGCGCGGGCTCAAGGGCCGCTACGAGGCCCACCACCAGGTGCAGATCTCGGACGCGGCGCTGGTCGCCGCGGCCGCGCTTTCCGACAGGTACATCTCCGCGCGGTTCCTCCCGGACAAGGCCATCGACCTAGTCGACGAAGCCGCCTCCCGGCTGCGGATGGAGATCGACTCCCAGCCAGTCGAGATCGACGAGCTGCGGCGGGCCGTGGACCGGCTGAAGATGGAAGAGCTCGCGCTGGCCAACCAGGAAGACGCGGCCAGCAAGGACCGGCTCGAGCGGCTGCGCGCCAACATGGCGGACCGCCAGGAGCAGCTGAACGCGCTGGTGGCCCGCTGGGAGCAAGAGAAGTCGGGCCTGAACAAGGTCGGCGAGCTTAAGAAGCGGCTGGACGACCTCGAAGGCCAGGCCGAGCGGGCCCAACGCGACGGCGATTACGAGGCCGCGTCCCGGCTCCTCTACGGCGAAATCCCCGCGGTCAAGGAACAGCTGGCTGAGGCAAGCGCCGCAGCTCGTTCGGCCTCAATGGACGGAACCGGCGCGGCCGGACCCTCCGCTACGGAGCCCATGGTGAAGGAGGAGGTCGGCCCGGATGACGTGGCCGACGTGGTGTCCTCCTGGACCGGCATCCCCGCCGGGCGCCTGCTCGAGGGCGAGACGGCCAAGCTGCTCCGGATGGAGGCCGAGCTCGGCCGCCGGGTGATCGGCCAGGTCCGCGCCGTGCAGGCCGTCTCCGACGCGGTGCGGCGGGCCCGGGCGGGCGTTTCGGACCCCGATCGGCCGACCGGTTCGTTCCTGTTCCTCGGGCCGACCGGCGTCGGCAAGACGGAGCTGGCCAAGGCGCTCGCGGAGTTCCTGTTCGACGACGAGCGGGCCATGGTCCGGATCGACATGAGCGAGTACGGCGAGAAGCACTCGGTCGCCAGGCTGATCGGCGCCCCGCCGGGCTACGTCGGCTACGAGGAGGGCGGCCAGCTCACCGAGACGGTCCGCCGCCGACCGTACTGCGTGGTGCTGCTCGACGAGGTGGAGAAGGCGCACCCGGAAGTCTTCGACGTCCTGCTGCAGGTGCTCGACGACGGAAGGCTCACCGATGGCCAGGGCCGCACGGTGGACTTCAGGAACAGCATCCTGGTGCTGACCTCGAACCTGGGGTCGCAGTTCATCGCCGACCCCGCGTTCGGCGACGAAGCGGCCAAGCGGGACGCGGTGCTGGCCGCGGTTCGTGGGGCGTTCAAGCCGGAGTTCCTGAACCGGCTTGACGACGTGATTGTCTTCGACGCGCTGTCGACCAGCGAGCTCACCCAGATCGTCGACCTGCAGGTCGAGCGGCTGGCCGCGCGGCTGGCCGGGCGGAGGCTGACGCTGACCGTGACGCCGGCGGCGAGGGAGTGGCTGGCGCTGACCGGGTTCGACCCGGTGTACGGGGCCCGGCCGCTGCGCCGCCTCGTCCAGTCCGCCGTGGGCGACCAGCTGGCCAAGGCGCTGCTGGGCGGGGACATCGTCGACGGCGACGAGGTGAAGGTCGACGTGGACCAGGCCAAGGACGCGCTCAGCGTCACGCGTGCCGAGCGCTGACCTGGCTGACACCAAGGGCCGGGTTCTGCCGGCAGGATTCAGACTCCTGCCGCAGGCCCGGCCTTTCTGCTGTCGAGCATCTTGTCGTAGTCGTCTTCCGCCATGCCGAGGTCGACCCGGAGCCGGTACCGCAGCCGGAGTAGCAGCTGCAGCTCATCGCGGTCGTCCCCGCGCATGCAGGCGTCGACGCCGGCCGTGGCCCAGTCGAGCGCGCCTTCCAGGTCGCCCTGCTCGGTGAGCAGTTCGGCCACCTCGTCGCAGGTGCGGGGAAGACTTCGGCCGTCGGATTCGCGCAGCTCACGGAGCAGCGCCTCGGCGTCGTCCATGCGGCCCAAGGCGAACATCGCGCGGGCCAGCGGAACCCTCGGGTCGTCGAAGGTGGGGCCGGCGTCCGCGATCGCCTCGCGGAACTCTTCCACGGCCGCCTCGGGGTCGTCGGCGAGCATCCACTGCTCGCCAGCCCGCATGTGCGCTTCGGCCCGGGACATGCCACTCGGCGTGGCCTGGACCGCCAGGCGGCTCATCCGGACCGCGGCCCGTTTGTGGTTGCCCGTGCGCGCTGCGTTAACCTCGATAGCGTCGAACAGCTCCCCGGTCAGTGCAACCACGTCCAACACCCTACCCACCGATGCCGTGGACAATCCGGGCGTCCTTCGTTTTACCGGCGGGTACGCTCGAGTGCGTCCCAGAAACCCCGGCGCAGTGCGTGCCTGACCTCGTCGTGCAGCAAAAAGTCGATCGGTAGCGCCGAGCCCTGCAGCAGCCTGGCCTCCAGGTCGGAGGGCATCCGCGGCTTCCTGGCCAGTACCGCCTCCAGCCATAGCGCCGGGGCGTCCCGGGCGACAGAACCGCCGAACTCCTGGCCTTCCTCGTGCGCTGCCTGCACGGCCTCGGACAAGGAGACGCCGGCCGAGGAGCCACCGTTCTGGTAGCCGGAGTTGGCCGGGCTCGCGATCGGCTGCGGGCCGGTGTAGGGGGCGCTGCGAGCCGAACCCTGACCCATGCCACCGTGCTGAGCTGGCATCGGGGTGGACCCGGCGCTCCCAGCGTGCCCGGTGCCGCCCATCGGGCCAGGCTGGCCCTGATTCGCCGCGTTGCGCGAGGGAGGCAGGCGCCGCAACTGCCCCGGCGAGGCCTGGGCGGTTTCGGACCCGGAGACGCCGGGCAGGCCCGGAGCCCCGGCGAGCCCGGACGCCGGTCCCACCTCTGGCGTGCCCTGCGGTCCAGGTCCTGCCCCCGGTCCTGGGCCGGGGGAGTAGTTGGCGGCCTCTTCTGCGGCGCGGGCGCGGGTGGCCGGGTTCTGCGGCGCTGGTTCCTGCCGGTCGGGGCGGGTCCGCGCGTTGGCCACCGGAGCGGCGTAGATGTCGGGCCGCACCGGGATGTCCTGGCGCGCGGGGATGTCCTGGCGGGCCGGGGGCGCCTCGCCATTGACGGTGGACGGCGCCGTCCGCTCGTCGCGGGCCCGGTCTTCGCGCGAGTCGCGCGACTCGCGCGGGTCCCGCCCGTCCCGGGCCTCGCGTGCCTCCCGGGCCTCGCGTGCCTCCCGGGCGTCGCGTGCCTCCCGGGCGTCGCGTGCCTCCCGGGCGTCGCGTGTCGCCGCTCGGGGCAGTTGCAGCGCGGGACGCTGATACTCGGCCACCACCGGAGCGGTATAGATGGCGGGCGGTGCATGATTTCCGGACGCCGAGGGCACCTGCTGGTAGGAGGCCGCGGCCGCCGTTGAGTGGCCGTTGGCCAGCGGCCTGGCCGCTACGAGGTCGTCGTCCTCGTCCGTGTGGCTGGGCTCGGCTCCGGCGATCAGCTCCACGTAGGGCCGCAGGTGGTCGCCGCCGATCTCGATGATGTCGTCGGACTCCTGGCGGAGCGCCCGGGAGATGGTCCAGTTCCCGTCCACCGCGATGTGTACCAGCGTGACCCGCATGCCGAGGTCCTGGACATCGGCGATGACCTGGGCCAGATCCTCTTCCGCGCTGACCACGAGGGCGTCACTGATCGCGTTGTTGCGGGCCAGCGTCGTCAGGTCGCGGTGAATCTCGGTTTCCACGCCCTCGCGCCGACCGGGGCGGATCTTCGCGATGCGGAGCTTGATGCCCGGCACGTCGGCCAGCGCGTCCTGCTCGGCAGTGCGGCGGCCGTCCACCGTGGCCTCGTACCAGTAGCAGCGGAGCAGCGGCAGGCCGGACCGTTCCCTGGCCAGGCTGGACAGCAGCTGCAGAAGTCCCTCGTAGTCCCAGGAGACCGACTCGCCGCGGCGCGTCCCGTGCACAGCCATGGCACCATCCGTGAGCACGTAACTAGCGTCAACGAACAGCGCGCAGCGATCCACGGCCCCACCGTCCTTCCCTCGGCGCAGCGGCCGGCTTTTCGGCACCGATACGGACCCGAGGCTCTAAGACTAGTGAAGTAACCTTCCCCCGGATGCCTTTCCGCGCATTCCCGCTGCCTAGAGGACGTTAGTCACCCCGCAACCCCCTGCCGCCCGGGCCACAGGGGGCACAAATCGCACGAGATCCAGGGGCCGTTCGGCCCTGGCGAATCGGCCGCGGCTCTCCGACGCCTGCCTGTTGCCCGCGCGCCGGTACTATCGCTTGCCGCGCGCCGGTTACTACAGCTTGCCCGCGCACTGGTACTACAGCACCGACGCCGATACTCATGCGCGCGGTGGCCTATCCCACGGCAGGATGAGCGTACGCGAACTCATGCGTGAGGTGATGCACCAGAGCTCCGTGGGGCGCCCGACCCGGCCAAAGATCTGGGAGGATAGAGGCTTCGGGGAGACTTTTGTGCACTATAGTCCCCATAAATCTCCCATAAGCCCGAATCCTCCCTGATAAATTATCTCACATCGAATCAATAACCTAATAACTATGCGGGTGGGGTTGACGGTGCCGCTGGGGCAGGGACACAAAGGCGATCGCGGAACCGGAGCGCGCGGTGGAGTCACTGCGGCATGGCTCATTGATTATTCACATATCAGGCACACGGCCGGCTTGCCGGGAAGCTTCCTGCAGGACCCTTACGAATCGGTCGCGGGAATCACGACCACCAGGTATGGCTCGGCCGCCGCGGCGAGGTTCACTGCCGTCCTGCGGGCCAGCGGCTGGGTGAACGCCAAGGTCTGCGGACCGTGTTCGGTCCACGCCACCACGTGCACCTGTACGGCCTCGCCCACGAGCAGCCCGCCGAGCGGAGGGGACTGGCACCGGCACCGGCACCGGCACCGGCACCGGCACCGGCACCGACACCGACACCGCGACACCGACACCGACGGACCATCCCATAGGATCACGTTCCGTGAGCGAGTTGAAAACACTGTGAGTGACCGGGCCGAACTACTCGAGGCGATCAAGGCGAAGGCCGTCGTCCGCGGCGACTTTGTCCTCTCCTCGGGCCAGCACGCCGACTGGTACGTCGACCTGCGCCGGATCCTGCTCGACGGGCGGCTGGCGCCGCTGGCCGGTCGGGTCATGCTCGACCTGACCGCGGACCTGGCCTACGATGCGGTCGGCGGGCTCACCATGGGCGCCGATCCGGTCGCCACCGCGATGATGCACGCCGCGGCCGGCCGGGGCACGCCCGTCGACGCGTTCGTGGTACGGAAGAAGGAGAAGGAGCACGGCACGCAGCGGCGGATCGAAGGACCCGACGTGACCGGCCGGCGGGTGCTGGCGGTCGAGGACACGTCCACGACCGGCGCGTCCCCGCTGACCGCGGTGGAGGCGCTGCGCGGGGCCGGTGCCGAGGTTGTGGGGGTGGCGGTGCTGGTCGACCGGGGCGCCAGACAGAACGTGACGCGGTGCGGCCTGGAGTTCCGCGCCGCCTACCAGCTAGCCGACCTCGGCGTCTGACCGGTTCGCCTTGTCGGCCCGGTGTGACCGCGGCTTCGGCCGCGCCGGAGCCGGGACGGCGGCCGGGACCTCGGCGTGGAGCCTGGCCTCACGCCGGAACTGGCGCAAGCGGTAGGCGACGAAGCCGACGATGGCGATGACCACGATCGCGAACAGGGCGTAACCGACGATCGAAAGCCCATGACTGACCTTCGTCCACTCGCTGCCGAGGGCGTACCCGAGCGAGGACAGCACGGTCGCGTAGATGACCGTGCCGATCAAGCTCAGGATCCCGAAACGGATGGCGGGAACGCGCACCAGACCCGCGACGATCGAGGTGAAGGCCCGGACGAAGGGCAGCATGCGCCCCACGGTGATCGCCCACCCGCCCCGGCCCTCAAGGAAACGCTCGGCCCGGCTCACGTCGGACTCGGTCACCAGCACGTAGCGCCCGAGCTTGTGCACCAGCGGCTTGCCGCCGACCCGGCCGACCGCGTACGAGGCGTAGGAGCCGGCGAGTTCGGCCAGGGAGCCGATGATGATGACCAGGGCGAGGTTAAGATGTCCCTGGTAGGCGAGCACCCCGGCGAAGCCGAACGTGATCTCAGACGAGATCGGGATGCACGCCGCCTCCAGGAAGCCGAAAAGGATGAGCGCGGCGTACCCCGCCGAGGTGAGAAAGCTCTCCATGGGACACTGTTGTACCTTATCCCGGGCACTACCCGGTGCATCTTCATGCGCGCTTCATGTCAAAGATCGTCAGGCCCAAGGTCCCTACAGAGGTCCAGGGCCGAGTGGCTAAGGTCCCTACAGCGGTCCGGGGCCTTGTGTCTAGAGTAGGTTTTCAGATTTCAAAGCAAGGGAGTTACCCTCATGCCTATCGCGACCCCAGAGGTCTACGCGCAGATGCTCGACACCGCGAAGCAGCGCGGCTTCGCGTTCCCGGCGATCAACGTCACCTCGAGCCAGACGCTGAACGCCGCTCTCCGCGGGTTCGCGGACGCCGGCAGTGACGGGATCATCCAGATATCGACGGGCGGGGCGGAGTACCTGTCTGGCGCGGTCAAGGAGATGGTGACCGGCGCGGTCGCGCTGGCCGAGTTCGCGTACGTGGCCGCGGCGAAGTACCCCATCCACATCGCGCTGCACACCGACCACTGCCCGAAGGACAAGCTCGACGGCTACATGCGCCCGCTGGTCGCCCTCTCGAAGGAACGCGTGGCCCGCGGCGAGCAGCCGCTGTTCCAGTCGCACATGTGGGACGGCTCGGCCGTGCCGCTCAAGGAGAACCTCCACATCGCGGCCGAGCTGCTGGCCGAGTGCGCCGCCGCGCACATCGTCATGGAGGTGGAGATCGGGGTGGTCGGCGGCGAGGAAGACGGGATCGTCGGCGAGATCAACGAGAAGCTGTACACCACGGCGGAAGACGCCCTGGCCACCGCCGAGGCGCTGGGACTCGGCGAGCGCGGCCGGTATATTCTGGCCGCCACGTTCGGCAACGTGCACGGCGTCTACAAGCCGGGGCACGTGAAGCTGCGGCCGCCGGTGCTGAAGGAGATCCAGGACGCCGTGGGCCAGAAGTACGGCATCCAGAAGCCCTTCGACTTGGTCTTCCACGGCGGGTCCGGCTCGGCGCTCGAGGAGATCAGGGAGGCCATCTCCTACGGCGTGGTCAAGATGAACGTCGACACCGACACTCAGTACGCGTTCACCAGGCCCGTCGCAGACCACATGTTCAAGAACTACGACGGTGTGCTCAAGATAGACGGCGAGGTCGGCAGCAAGAAGGCGTACGACCCGCGCAGCTGGGGCAAGGCCGGCGAGGCGGGCATGGCCCAGCGGGTCACGCACGCCTGCGAGGACCTACTGTCGGCCGGCCACCGCCTCAGCTGAGCCAGGGACCGAAGCTGAGCCAGGGACCGAAGCTGAGCTGAGCCAGGGACCGAAGCTGAGCTGAGCCAGGGACCGAAGCTGAGCTGAGCCAGGGACCGAAGCTGAGCCAGGGACCGAACCAGTAAAGGACGGCGATGGAACGTCAGAACCTGTTCGGCGGGCCGCCGGCTACCTACCTGCCCGAGGACGAGGAGGCGGCGGCCGCGCTGGCCGCGGGCGAGTCGCCCGCGGACGTCGCGGCGCGCTTCCCGGCGTACTCGGCGGCCTGGGCCGAGCTGGCCCGCCGCGCGTTCGAGCGCGGCGATGCCGTCACCGCCTACGCGTACGCGCGGACCGGTTACCACCGCGGCCTGGACCAGCTGCGCCGCGCGGGCTGGAAGGGCCACGGCCCGGTCCCGTGGGAGCACGAGCCGAACCGGGGCTTCCTGCGCTCGCTGTACATGCTGGGCGCCTCGGCCGCGGCCATCGGCGAGGACGACGAGGCCAAGCGGTGCGAGCAGTTCCTGCGGGACAGCAGTCCCGCGGCGGCCGACGAGCTAGGCGCCGTGTCGTAACCGCAGGAGCTTGTGGCCAAAGCAGGCCGTTTCCGGCTGGCTTACCTGCCGTTTTTGCGGGTAATCTCAGAACGCAAGAGCCCCTGCCGCGCTTGCGCCCGAGCGGGGGCTTAGTCGTGCGTGGCCCCGGCCGCGACCCGCGAAACCCGCGGGACACCCAGCCGGAGCCTGCGCCAGCCGAAGGGGATGCGCATGCCCGCCATCGTGCTTGTCGGGGCCCAGTGGGGTGACGAGGGCAAGGGCAAGGCCACCGACCTGCTCGGTGACCGGGTTGACTACGTGGTCAGGTACCAGGGCGGGAACAACGCCGGCCACACGGTCGTCATCGGCGAGGAGAGCTACGCGCTGCACATGCTGCCGTCCGGGGTGCTGTCACCGCAGGTCGTCCCGGTGATCGGCAACGGCGTGGTGGTCGACCCGCAGGTGCTGCTCGACGAGATCGACGGGTTGCAGGCACGCGGCGTGGACTGCTCCAAGCTGCTCGTCTCGGCCAACGCGCACCTGATCATGCCCTACCACCGCGCGCTGGACAAGGTCACCGAGCGTTATCTCGGCAGCGCGCGAATCGGCACCACCGGCCGCGGCATCGGCCCAGCCTACGGCGACAAGATCGCGCGGGTCGGCATCCGCGTCCAGGACCTGTTCGACCCGGGCATCCTGCGCAAGAAGCTGGAGCTGGTGCTGCGCGAGAAGAACCAGATCCTCGGCAAGGTCTACAACCGCCGCGGCATCGACCCGCAGGCCACCGCGGCCGAATACGAGCGCTACGCCGAACGGCTCCGCCCCTACGTGGCCGACACCGGGCTCGTGCTGGGCCGGGCGCTCGATGCGGGCCAGGTGGTGCTGCTTGAAGGCGCCCAGGCCACGATGCTCGACGTGGACCACGGCACCTACCCGTTCGTGACCTCCTCGTCCCCCACGGCGGGCGGCGCCTGCGCCGGATCCGGCATTGGCCCGACCCGGATCGCCGAGGTCATCGGCATCGTGAAGGCCTACACCACCCGCGTCGGCGAAGGCCCCTTCCCCACCGAACTCCGTGACGAACAAGGTGAATGGCTCCGCAAGACGGGCGCGGAGTACGGCGTGACGACCGGCCGGGCGCGCCGCTGCGGATGGTTCGACGCGGTCATCGCCCGGTACGCGACCCGGGTGAACGGGATCACCGGCTACTTCCTGACCAAGCTCGACGTGCTGTCCGGCCTGGACCAGGTGCCGGTCTGCGTGGCGTATGAGGTGGACGGCAAGCGGTACGAGGAGATCCCGCTGACGCAGACCGAATTCCACCACGCGAAGCCGGTCTACGAGTACTTCGACGGCTGGTGGGAGGACATCTCCAAGGCCCGTTCGTTCGACGAGCTGCCGGCCAACGCGCGGACCTACATCACGGCCCTGGAGAAGATGATCGGCGCCCCGGTGGCCGCGGTCGGCGTCGGCCCGCGCCGCGACCAGACCCTGCAACTCCGCCCGCTCCTGCCGTAACCAAGCGGGCGCCGGTAGGCTCACGGCGTGCGCATTCTCGTCATCGGCTCTGGTGGCCGCGAGCACGCCATCGTCCGCGCCCTGAGCTCCGAAGGGGCCAGCCTGCACGCGGCCCCGGGCAATCCGGGCATCGCGTCGCTCGCGGAGACCCACCCGGATACCGTTCCGGTCCCGGACCAGATCGTCGGGCTGGCCCGCAAGCTCAGCCCGGACCTGGTGGTGATCGGCCCGGAGGCGCCGCTGGTCGCCGGGGCGGCCGACGCCCTGCGGGACAGTGGCATCGCCTGTTTCGGGCCCGACGCGGGCGCCGCCATGATCGAGGGCTCGAAGTCCTTCGCCAAGCAGGTCATGACCGAGGCCGGGATCCCGACCGCGGCCTCGTTCACCTGCGCCACCGCCGCCGAGGCGGACCAGGCGCTCGCCGCGTTCGGGCCGCCCTACGTGGTCAAGGACGACGCCCTGGCCGCGGGCAAGGGCGTCCTGGTCACCTCCGACCTGGCGGCCGCCCGGGCGCACGCGCGCGCTTGCGGCACGGTGGTGATCGAGGAGTTCCTCGACGGTCCCGAGGTCTCGCTGTTCGCCGTCACCGACGGCGTCACGGCGGTGCCGCTGCTGCCCGCCCAGGACTTCAAGCGCGCCCGCGACGGCGACACCGGACCGAACACCGGCGGCATGGGCGCCTACGCCCCGCTGCCGTGGACCCCCGCTGACCTGGCCGAACACACTATGGCGACCGTCATCCAGCCGACCGTGGACGCCATGCGCCGGCGCGGCACGCCGTACCGAGGCCTGCTGTACGCCGGCCTGTCCCTGACCCGGCCGGCCTGCGGGTCGTCGAGTTCAACGCCCGCTTCGGCGACCCGGAGACGCAGGTGGTGCTCGACCGGCTGGAGGTGGGGACCACGCCGCTGGCGCCGCTGCTGCACGCCGCCGCGGCCGGCGACCTGGCCGGCACCCTGGCCAGCACGGGGCCGCCGCAATGGCGGCCCGGCGCCGCAGTGGTCGTGGTGATCGCCGCCGAGGGCTACCCGGAGAACCCGGTCAAGGGCGAGAAGATCAAGTTCTTTGAGGCCGAACGGAGCGTAATGACACGCCCCGGCGACCCCGATTCACTGTCGTGGCAGGCAGAGTCTGGGCAGGCCTATGTGCTGCATGCGGGCACCGCCACCGACGTCGCGGGGGAACTCGTGTCGGCCGGCGGCCGGGTGCTGAACGTGGTCGGCTCGGGCCCGGACATCGCGGCCGCGCGGGCTGCCGCTTACCGGCTGGCGGCCACGATTTCCCTGCGTGGCGGCTGGTACCGTCACGACATCGCCGCCCGCCTGTGACCGAAGCTGAACCACCCAAGGACGACGACCCGCCGCTGCGGGTCAGCACGCTGGAGCTCTTCTTCGACCTGGTCTTCGTCTTCGCCATCACCCAGCTCACCGGGGTCCTGGCTGAGGAGATGACGGTGACCGGCGCGCTGCGGGTGCTGCTCATCTTCGGCGTGCTGTGGTGGATGTACGCGGGATACGTCTGGCTGACCAACGCGAGGCCCCCGTCACGGACCCCGGAACGCCTGCTGCTGCTCCTGGGCATGGCCGGCTTCCTCATCGTGGGCCTGGCCATCCCGCGGGCGTTCGGCCCGGACGGCGTCGCGTTCGGCCTCGGCTACCTGCTCGTGGTCGGCGTCCATGCCTGGCTGTACCAGCGGGTCAACAGGAACATCATGCGGGTCGCGCCGTTCAACGTGGCCGCGGCGCTCCTCATCATCGGCGCCGGGCTGGCCGGCGGCAGAGCCGCCTACGGACTGTGGGCGGCCGCGCTCGCGGTCCAGTGGATATCCCCGCTGCTGTTTGGCGTGCGCGGGCGGTTCGCCATCCGGCCCGACCATTTCACCGAGCGGCACGGCGCGCTCGTCATCATCGTGTTCGGCGAGTCGGTGGCCGACATCGGGATCGGCATCGGCACGGCCAGGCACGCGGTGACCGTCTCCCTCGTCGTCTCGGCCACGCTGGGGCTGGCGCTGGCCGCCGCGCTGTGGTGGACCTATTTCGGCGTCGGCGACGACGAACGCGCCGAACAAGCCATGACGCAGGCGGATCCGGAAGCCCGGCCCGGGCTGGCCCTGGCCGCCTACTTCTACGCCTACATCGCGGTACTGCTCGGCATCGTCACTGTGGCCGCCGGGCTCAAGCAGGCGATCGGGCACGCCGGAACGACCCTGTCGTACCCGGCGTGCCTGGCCCTGGCCGGCGGCGTCGCCCTGTACCTGGCCGGCGACGTGGCGTTCCGGCGCACGCTGCGGATCGGCCCGCAGCGCTACCGGGTCACGGCGGCGGTCGCGGCGCTGGCCGTCTCGGCCGTCGGCAGCACGGTCAGCGTGGCTGTCGAGATCGCCCTGCTGGCCCTGATCGTGGCGGCCGCGCTAGCGGCCGAGCACCGGGGCCCCCGCAGGGGATCCCCAAGGGGGGCCGGAGGGATGGGTCCCCCCGGGAAGAAGAGCAGGGGGGTCTGGGGGGATCGTTCCCCCCGGGAAGAAGAGCAGGGGGGGTCTGGGGGGGATCGTTCCCCCCGGGAAGAAGAGCAGGGGGGGTCTGGGGGGATCGTTCCCCCCGGGGCAATACCGTGGACCCATGATCGAGAGGTACACGCTGCCCGAGATGGGGCGGGTCTGGAGCGAGGCGCACAAGTACGAGCTGTGGTGCCGGGTGGAGGTGCTCGTCCTCGAGGCGCACGCCCGGGCGGGCACGGTGCCTGCCGAGAGCGTGGAGCCGGTTCGTTCGGCCCTACCGCCCACTCCCGAAGCGGTAGCCGCGGTGGAGGCCGTGACTGATCACGACGTGATCGCCTTCCTGACCGCCTGGGCCGATAACACCACCCCGCGCTCGGCCGCCGCCTACGTGCACTACGGCATGACCTCCTCCGACCTGCTCGACACGGCGCTCGCGATTCAGCTCACCGAGGCCACCGACCTGCTGGTGGCCAAGGCCACCCGGCTGGTCGCGGCGCTGCGGGACCATGCCCTCGAGCACGCCGGGACGCTGCGGCCCGGCCGCACGCACGGGATCCACGCCGAACCTGACAGCTGGGGGCACCGCGTCGCGGACTTCGCCTTTGCCATGGCGCGCTGCCGGGACCGGCTCGTCCGGGCCAGGGACGCGGTGGCGGTGGGCACGCTGTCCGGCCCGGTCGGCAGCTACTCCAACATCGACCCGGCCATCGAGGCCGCGGTCATGCCGGCCCTCGGCCTGCTGCCCGCGCCCGTAGCCACCCAGGTCGTGATGCGGGACGGTATCGCCGAGTGGGTCAGCGCGCTGGCGCTGGCCGCCACCGTCGGTGAGGCGGTCGCGCTGGAGGTGCGGCACGGCCAGCGGACCGAGGTGCGGGAACTGGCCGAGCCGTTCCGGACGGGCCAGAAGGGCTCCTCGGCCATGCCGCACAAGAAGAACCCGATCCGCTCCGAGCGGATCGCCGGCCTGGCCCGGGTGATACGCGGCTACGTGACCCCGGTGACCGAGGGCATCCCGCTGTGGCACGAGCGGGATATCTCACACTCGTCCGTGGAGCGAATCGCGCTGCCCGACGCCGCCATCGCCACCGATTACCTGCTGCACCTGACCATCGGCCTGATCGAGGGGCTGACCGTGGACGCCGCGCGGATGCGCGCGAACCTGGACTCAACCGGCGGCCTGATCTACTCCTCGGCGGTCCTTCTCGACCTGGTCAGCGCGGGGATGGCCCGCGAGGACGCCTACGCCCTGGTGCAGGCCGCGGCCATGGAAACCTGGGACACCGGCACCCCGTTCCGCGACACGCTGCGCAAGCAGGCGGCGACACGCGGGCAGTCATTCCCGGAAGCCGCCCTGGACTCCGCATTCCGGCCAGAACGGTACACAGAGCGGCTAGGTCCGGTCTTCGAGCGCCTCGCCGGGCTAAGCTAGCGCCCATGACCCTGGGACCCGAGACGAGTTACCGCGTGCGCGGAGGCGCTCCGCTGCATGGCACGGTTTTCGTGCAGGGCGCGAAGAACGCGGCGCTGAAGATGATCGCCGCGTCGCTGCTCACCGCCAACGGCCGCACCGTGCTGCGCAACATTCCGCCTATCGAGGACGTCCGCCGGGCCGTCGAACTGGCGCAGGCGGTCGGCGCGGTCGTCGAGTTCCACGAGACCGAGCGGACGCTGGTGGTGGACGCGTCCAACCTGACCAGCCCGGTGCTTCCGGCCGAGATCGCCCGCCGGTTCCGCAGCTCGGTGCTGTTCGTGCCGGCCCTGCTGCACCGGTTCGGCGAGGCCGTCATCGAGGGCGTCGGCGGATGCAACCTGGGCAACAGGAACCTGGACTTCCACTACCGCGGCTTCGCCCGGCTCGGCGCCGTCGTCGACGAGGGCGAGACGGTCATCCGGATCAAGGCCAGCAAGCTGCAAGGCGCGCACCTGTACCTGGACACCCCGTCGCACACCGGCACCGAGAACCTGATCATGGCGGCGTCGCTGGCCCCCGGCAAGACCGTCATCGACAACACCGCGCAAGAGCCCGAGGTGCTCGACGTCATCGCGTTCCTGACCAAGATGGGCGCGCGGATCACCGGCGGCGGCACGGGCTTCATCACGGTGCACGGAGTGGACGAGCTGACCGCGGTCGAGCACACCGTGATGGCGGACCGGATCGACGCCGGCGTGTTCGCGATGGCGGCGGCCATCACCGGCGGCGAGATCAACCTCGTCGGCGCCTCGCTCGAGCATTTCGGCGTGGTCCGCTGGAAGCTGGAGCAGATGGGGGTGGAGTTCGCCACCAAGGGCGCGGTGGTCTCGGTCCGGATGGACCGCCCGCCCCGCCCGATCAACGTCATCACCAGCCCCTACCCCGGGTTCGCCACCGACCTGCAGTCGCCCATCATGGCGCTCGCCTGCCTGGCCGAGGGCGCTTCCTACATCCGCGAGACGATTTTCGACGGGCGCTACACGCTGGTCGGCGAGTTGATCAAGATGGGGGCCGAGGTCGAGCTCGACGGCACCGCGGTCATCGTGCACGGCCCCGCCACGTTCAAGGGCGCCGAGGTGGTCGCGCACGACCTGCGGACCGGCATCGCGCTGGTGCTGGCGGGCCTGGCCGCCGAGGGCGAGACCCTGGTCACGCCCGGCTACCCGATCGACCGCGGGCACGCCGCCATCGCCCAGCGCTTCAACGCCCTCGGCGCCGACATCACGGCCGTACCCGCGGGCTGAACACCCGGCTGAACACCGGGCCGCGCCAGCGCCCGATCGCCGCGAAACCGCTGCGCGACTGAGCTACTGAAGCGGCTGGGTCTGTGTAAAATGCGCTATGCGCGCCGAAACCAGCCTTCCAGATAAGCTGGCCCGGCGCAGGGGAGGGGCGGCATGGAGGGGCTGTTTGACGTTCGGGTTACCGTCAGACCGGCGCGGGCGCAGGCGTGCCTGGCAGGTCAGCTGACCGCGGCCCGGCGGCGGGTGCCCGCCCCGGTCGCGAGACCGTAGCGGCCGCACCGCAGGCGCTGGGCGAACGAGCAACCGGTGATCAGCCCCGACAACCCGCATACGACCGCCGGTACCGGCGTGATCTTGCCCCGGCCGGTCTGCGGTAAGCCCCTGCCCGGTCGGCGACACTCGCATCCAGGCGCCAGGAGCAGGTTCCTTTTCCCTACCGCTACTCGCGTTTCGCCGGCGGTCGCACCCGGCGGCCCGACCGAGCCGACTGGCCTGACCTCGACCGAAGGCGGTAACCCGGGATGAGCAGACGAGGACCCCTGATCACGCTGGGCTCGGTGCTGGTGCTCGCCTTGATATTCCTCGCGGCCAACAGCCAGGTCGCCGCCAAGCCGGGCGGCACGGCCACGCCCGTCGTCGCGGCGTCGACCGCGGCCGCGGCCCCGTCGCATGCGCTGTACGCCGGCCGCAGCAGCGGTGACCAGGTGACCGTGGCCATCGCCGTCAACGGGCGCAAGGCCGCGGCCGACCTGAACGCCGGCCAGGCCAGTCAAGTGTCGCTGCAGGGCTCGGTGAACGGCAGCAAGGTCGTCCTGACCGGCCAGAATGGCACGGGTATCACCGGCTCCATCTCCGGGCAGGATATGTTCGGCACGGTCACGGGGTTCCTGGGGCAAAGCTTCCCGTTCTCGGCCGCGCAGGCGGCGGTGGAGGCGGTGTACACCGGCCGGAGCAGCGGCAACCAGGTGACGCTGGCGGTCCAGACCGAGGGCGGCAAGGCCACGGCTTACCTGTGCAACGGCCGGACGATCGAGGCGTGGCTGCAGGGTTCGGTGAACGGCAACCAGGTCAGCCTGACCGGCAACAAGGGCGCGAGCCTGTCTGGCTCCCTGTCCGGCCTGGATATGTTCGGCACGGTCACGGCGAGTACCGGGCTGAGCTTCCCGTTCTCGGCCGAGCTTTCGCCGCACCCGGCCGGGGTATATCAGGCCCGGATCGCGGTTAACGGGCTGGCCACCCGGATCGGCTGGGCGGTGCTGCCCGACGGGACCCAGGTCGGGCTGGCCGTGGCGGGGGCGACCAAGTACCCCGCGCCACTGCTTGACCTGTCCAACGGGAGCTTCACGCTGGGCGGTGCCAGCTTCAAGGCCGCTCCCGTGGCCGGCAACGACACCGTCGTCAGCCCGTGAGATACCCGCACGGCGTGGGAAAGGACCTTGCGCGATGACGAGCGAACAAATGGCTGCCTACCCGGTCCGCGACCAGTACGCCAAGCCGCTCCTGGTGGCCCTGCTCAGCGGCTGCGCGGTCGCCGTCGTGCTGGGGATCTACGCCAAACTGCACCACCCCACGGCGTACGCGCTCGACGTCGGCGGCTTCTCCTCGCCGCTGTACGCCAAGGCCTGGCTGACCACCGCGGCGGCCGTGCTCGCGGTGGTCCAGCTCATCACCGGCTCCCGGATAACCCGCGGAGCCGCCGCGACCTGGATGCCCGCCGTGCACCGCTGGTCGGGCCGGATCGCGATCCTGCTCACCGTGCCGGTCATCATCCATTGCGTCTACGCGCTGGGCTTCGGAACCTACTCGGCCCGCGTGCTGGCGCACTCGGTGCTCGGCTGCCTCTTCTACGGCGCGTTCGTCGCCAAGATGCTCAGCCTGGTCCAGCGTGACAAGATGCCCAAGTGGGTCCTGCCCGTACTGGGCGGCGTCGTGTTCGTGTCGCTGATCGCGCTGTGGGCTACCTCGTCGCTGTGGCTATTCGCCACAAAGGGAGTCCACTCCTGACCGGTTGCCCGCCATGCAGAGGAAGAGCACGATGGAGCAGATGACAACGCACATCGGCATAGAGCCGGGCCGCGGCCTCGTCGGCCGGTTCGGGGATACCGTCATCCTGATCCCGCGCGGCGACGAGGCGGCCGGCTCGGACGAGGCCGCCCGCGAACTCCTCCACCTCGCCGCCGCCGTCGCGTCGGACCGCCAGGTGCCGGCCAGCACGATCGCCGCCCGGCTGGCCGCCTGGGTCATCGCCCGGCTGTCGGGGGACGCGCCCGCGTTCGGCATCGTGGCCCCGGTCCGCGACGGCGTGGTCATGTTCCTGCGCGGAGCGGTGTGGTGCACGGTCACCGAGGGCGGCTCGACCCGCGAGTTGTCTGGCGAACAGGCCCTGACGTGGGTCGACCAGATCGTGCCCGGCACGTTCGAGCGGCTGGCGATCGGCGTCACGGCCGGCCAGCCGGTGCAGGCCGACCCGCTGTCGGACCTGCGGGACGGAGTAGTGCCCGGCCAGGGTTTCGTGCTGACCCGGGCGGGAAGCGCCCCAGGTCAGGAGTCGGCCGGACACGCTTCCCAGGCGGAACCGGCCGGGGGCGCCGCCGAGCCGGAACCGGCCGCCGCCGCCGGGAACACCGCCGAGCCGGAACCGGCCGCGTCCGCCGCCGAGCCGGAGTCGGCCGCCGCCGAGCCGGAACCCGCCGCCGCCGAGCCGGAACCCGCCGCCGCCGGGAGCACCGCCGCCGAGGCGGAAGCAGCCGCCGCCGGGAGCACCGCCGAGCCGGAACCGGCCGCCGCCGGGAGCACCGCCGAGCCGGAACCGGCCGCAGCTGAGCCGGAGCAGGCCGGGAGAACCTCCGATCAGGACCCGGCCGCGGCCGGGTCTGGCAGGTTCGCGTGGTCGGGGCGTTCGGACCGGGACCGGCGATCGCCGTCCAGCCCGCCGGACGCCTCGGCTCCAGCGGCCGAGGACCACCACCAGCCAACCATGCTGGTGCAGACCGGCTCGCAGGCCGAGGCGCCCGCCCGGGACAAGCCCGGCCGGCCCGGGGCAGGCGGACGGTCTCGGCCGGTCGCCCCCACGATGGAGGTGCCGGTGCCCGATGCCGCGGTGCCGCCAGCTCGCCCTACGATGGCGACGCAGCCGCCGCTGGGCGTGCTGGCCTCGGAGAACGGGCCGGTCATCATCCTGGACCGCGGCTACGTGCTCGGCCGGGAACCGCACCACGACCCCGCGGTCGCGAGCGGTGCCGCCTCGCCGGTCCTGCTGCAGGACCCGGACAGCATGATCTCGCGCGTGCACGCCTACGTCGTCGTGCATAACGGTTCCGTGCTGGTCGTTGACGCCGGCTCGGTCCACGGGACCTACATCAGCCCGCCCGGCGCCGAGGAGTGGACCCGGATCGGCAACGAGCCAAGCCCGCTGCCACCAGGCTGGAGCCTGCGCATCGGCCGGGAGGTCTTCGTCTACCAGGCCACCGGACCCGGCGATGGACGGTGAGACCGGCTCCGACCAGCCGACCTCGAGCATAGCCAGCGCCATACCCGCCACCCTGGTCCTCGCGCCGGACCGCACCGGGGAGCGGTCCATGCCCGTGTACGACTGGCTGGTGGTCGGCCGGGAGTGCGGCGGCGTGGATGAGCGGCACCGGCTGCTCATCGACGACCCGGCGGTCTCCCGGACCCACCTGGAGCTAAGGCTGGACCTCGAGCTCGACCAGGCCTGGCTGACCGACCACAGCACCAACGGGACACGGCTCAACGGGCAGCGGATCGAGCGGTCAGTCCCGGTCAGGATCACGCCGGGGGCCCGGATCCGCCTCGGCGGCGCGGAACTGCAGTTCCGGTCCCGGCGGTTCGCGTCCGCCGCCGCGGCCGGCCCGGCCGCGCACCTGGCGACGATGCGGCAGATCAGCGTGACCGAGATGGTCATGGTGGTCGGCGACATCGTCGGGTTCTCCACGATCGCCGAAACCACCGGTGACCGCGTGCTGCTGGAGAACATCGACCGTCTCTACGCCGGGCTGCGGCAGCTCCTCGCCCGGCACCGCGGCACGCTCAGCAACTACGTGGGCGACGCGTTCTTCGCCACCTGGGAGGCAGCCGCCTGCGACGGCGCCGCCGACGACGGCGTGGCCACCGACGGCGAGGCTCTGCACCCCGCTCGTTCGGCCATGGCCTTTACGGTGGAGGCGGCCGAGACGGTGCCGCGGATCGCGGCAGGCCTGGACCTGCGCGATCCCGGGGGCGGCCCGCTGCGGATGGGCTGGGGCGTGGCCCTCGGGCCCGCGGCGGTGAGCCAGCTGACCGGGATGCTCGTCACCGTGCTCGGCGACGCCACCAACGTGGCCTTCCGGCTTTCCGGCCTGGCCGGCCGGGACGGCCGGCCAGACGTACTGGTGACCGACGCTGTCTACCAGGCCACCTCGGCGGCCTTCGCCTTCACCCCGCCGTCCACGATCCAGGTCAAGGGCCGCAGCCAGCCGGTCCGGGTGCTAGGCGCCGGCCGGTGCTGAGACCCGGTCCGGGTCCTTCAGCCGCCCCCAGTTGCCCCGCCGCAGCTCGGCGACCTGGGCCGGAGAGATCTCCGCACGGTTCTTGACCGCCGCCGTGACCGCGGCGACATCCTCGGGATGGTTGCCCAGCACGATCCCGCCCACCGCCAGTCCGCCCGAAAGCACCAGCCGCCGGTAGGACGGAGCCGACGGATCCGGGTCCTCGTCGACGACCGCCTGATCACCCGGCTGGGTGGCGGCCCGGCCGATCGAGAACAGGTCCAGGCCGACTCCCTTGAGGATCGTCGCCGGCACCTCCGAGGTGAGCTCGAGGCTGCCGCCGAGCGCGTTGACCGCCGCGGCCTCGCCCTGCTTGGCCGCGATCGGCCACAGCCCGAAAACCTGACCGCCGTGCTCAGCCACGTCACCGGCCGCGAACACCCTAGGGGCGGACGTCTCCATCCGGTCGTTGACGACGACACCGCGGTTGACCTCGATGCCCGCCTGCCGCGCGAGCCCGACGTTGGGCCGGATCCCGACCGCCGCCAGGAACACGTCGCAGCGCAGCGTGCGACCGTCCTTCAAGGTGACGCCGCGCACCCGGTCCTGGCCGGTCAGCGACTCGGACTCGGCTCGGTAGAGCACCTGCATGCCGATGCGCGCAAAGTGGGCGTCGACGAGCTCACTGCAGTACTCGTCGATCTGGCGGGACAGCAGCCGGCCGCCGCGTTCCAGGACGGTCACCCGCAGCCCGAGCTCGTGCAGCGAATGCGCGGCCTCCAGGCCGAGCAGGCCGCCGCCGGCTACCACGGCCTCGCGGCAGCCGTGCTCCTGGACGTAGGCCCGGATCTGCATGGCGTCGGCCGCGCTGCGCAGCACGAAGCTGCCCGGCTGACCGAACCCCGTCACCGGGGGCGCCGCGCTGCTGCTGCCCATGGCCAGGACCAGCCGGTCGTAGGGTAGCGTGTCGCCGGTGGCCAGGAACACCCGGCGGGACGCGAGATCGATCCGGCTGGCCTGGGTATTCAGCCAGGCCACGATCTGGTGGTCGTCGTACCACTGCTCGGGCAGCAGGTACAGGCCCTGCATCGCCGACCGGCCGTAGACCAGCCGGGAGATGCCCATTCGGTTGTACAGCGTGTGCGACTCGCTGCCGACCACGTGGATCTCGCAGTCCGGGTGACCGCGGCGCACGAAGTCGGCCGCGGTCACGCCGGCGATGCCGTTCCCGAGCACGACCACGCTCACGATCGACCGGTCGAAATCGACCGCCCCGCCCGCTCGCGGGTTACCCGGTTCTGGGGTCAGGGACACGGTCACCGGCCCGGACCGGATCCGCGCCGCACACGCCATCCGGGTGTTGTCCGCGAACCCGAGCCGGCGGAGCGTGTTGAGCTCGTCCTCGTCCGGCGGCGACAGGCAGTCGCCGCCGTCGAGCACCGCGACCGGGTCCGCGCCGCACACGCCCATCCGGCAGCCGGCCTCGATGGGCTGGCTTTCCCGTTCGGCCAGGGCCAGCAGGCTCATCCCGGCCTCGGCCTGCGCGGGCTTGTCGCTGCCGGTGAACCGGACCTCGGGCCCGCTGGCGGCAGCGGCTTTTTGCGCCACCTTCGCCGCCCGCGGGCTGATCTGGATCACCGGCAGGGTCGGCCGGCTAGCCGCGTCCTCCTCGTACTGGCGACCCTTGACGTAGGTCCTGGCGATCCACAACAGGGACAGGGCCAGCACGATCGCCCGGATCGGCCACCGCAGCCAGGACACCTGGACCCCGGTGATGGTCGCGAACGAATCCTCCAGGATGACGCCGGCGAACCAGTAGAAGATGTTGATCGCCGCCGAGGCCCAGATCGCGATCGTCACCGTGGTGCTCAGCGGCAGCAGCGCCTGCAGCGCGTAGAAGAGCCCGACGCTGCCCAGGAAGTACAAGGCGAGCCGCAGGTACACCTGCGGCAGCGCGATCCCGTCGTGGTGCACCAGGGTGAAGAAGCCCAGGACGAATCCGGGCAGGGCCGCAGCGAACAGCTTCCTCGGCGAGGTCCAGGCCGGGTCGGGTTCGTGCAGGTCCGCCTGGTAGGCGACGCTGGGCCGGAAGTCGTAGCAGTTCTTGGTGCAGCCCAGGCAGGGCTGGCAGTGGCTGTTGGCGACCTTCACGAACGGCGTCTGGCCGTACACGCGCTGCAGCGGCAGCAGCGGGCAGATGCTGCTGCACCAGCCGCTCTTGCCCTTGAACGCGACCCCCGCGACGAAGGCGCTGAGTATGGTCAGCGAGAGCAGCGCGCCGGTGGCCGGCCCGCTGGTGTTGAACAAGGCGATGCGGGCGCTGGTGATCCCGAAGAACAGCACGATCGAGATGACGACGCCGTACCGGCGCAGCCAGCCCGGCAGGGTGAACGCCCGGGTGAAGGCGAGCACCCGCGGCGCCTGGTTGGAGGCGGCCAGCGGGCAGATGTTACGCCACAGCCCCGGCGCCGTGAAGAACAGGATCGGCAGCAGCGGCACGATCACCTTGAAGAAGGCGAACAGGCCGCCCGCCGGACGGATGAACAGCGCGACGCACAGCGCCAGGTAGGCCAGTACGCTGGCGATCCGGATCCCGTGCCAGGCCCGCAGCGGGAGCCGCCTGCGCATCTCGGTGTAGGCCGGGAACAGCGGCTCGCCCGCGCGCGGCGCCGTGCCGAGCACCTGCCCCCAGAACCGCGACATCGGCGAGGGCGTCCGCGGTACCTCTGGTGCGGCCGGAGGCGGAGGTATGACCAGCGAGGCCGCGGCGCCCGCCCGCACCGTCCGGCGGGCCGTGGCCGGCTCGACCTGCTCCGCCCGGCCGATCATGATGATCTCGGTGCTGCCCAGGCGCACGACGGCGCGGGGCTCGAGCACCGCACGGCCGGTGATGGGCTGCCCGTTGAGCAGCGTTCCGTTCCGGCTGCCGAGGTCGACCACGGACAGCGCGACCGGGCTGGGCACCAGCTTCAGGTGGCGCCGGGACACGCCCTCGTCCGACACCACCTCGCCGTCGCACTCGCGCCCGACTTCGATCGCCCGGTCCACCACCACCCGGCGCACCGGCCGCCCCGGCTCCCTGATCTCGATGATCGGTGCCCCGGGCATTAGTTCACCCCCGCCACGGTCACGGCCCCCTGGGCGGCGCGCAGCCGCTGAGCCAGGATCCGGCCGAGGTCGAACAGCAACTGCCTGGCCAGGTCCGGGTTCGCCGCCGCGAAGGCGTCGAACTCCGACCGCGACATCTCGGCCAGCACCGCGGGCGTCACCGCGCGGACCAGCGCCGAGCGGCCGCCGCCGTCGAAGAACGACAACTCCCCGATCACGCTGCCGGCACCGACCGAGGCGAGCCGCCGATAGCCACGCCGGCCGCGTCCCTTCGTCTCGGCCAGCACCTCCAGCTGGCCCTCCAGGACGAGATACAGCGACTGGTCCGCGGCCCCGGCCGTCACGATCGCGTCGCCCGGGCTAAACCGGCGGTTGCGGGTGTGCGCCAGCAGCGTCGCCCATTCCTCGTCCGAGGCGTCCGCCAGCAATAGGCTGTCATTACCCGCCGAGGCGGGTGGTTCATTTGGGTAGTCGAAAAAAGACACCAAGCGCTCCCGACCGTGCGATGCCGCACTCCGCTAACCGACCAACGAATTACGTTTGTCGACGCGTGAGCAGGTCGGGGGCTTTAGCTCACGCGAGGCACGTCTTCGACGCCCTCCCCAATGCCTTCGAGCGGTCAAAGGGGGGTAAACCTCGCATGCCCGGCGGAAACACCGGACACCCGCCCCAACTGGAATCCTCCCCAGCGCACATCATAGAATTCGGGCTTGCGCACGTAAACAGCTCTCGGGACGAACTGACCATAAAATCCATTGCGTGGCGGCCGGGAAGTACAGGCGTCACCGGACGGTATTCGATATCCCGTGACTTCCGGCCGGGAGCGGGGGATGAGGGTGGGGAACCGTGGCGGCGGTCCGGCCGCCTGGAGAAAGGGCGGCCTGCCCGATGAACTTTGACCGCGAGCTACTCGCCAGCGCGCTGCCGGCCTACGACATCGGCGACGAACTGGGCCAGGGCGGCATGGGCGTTGTGGTCGCCGGCCAGCACCGGCAGCTCGGCCGCCGGGTCGCGATCAAGCAGCTACCCGAGGCCTTCGCGGCCGACGCGGGTGTCCGGCGCCGTTTCACGGCCGAGGCCCAAGTCCTGGCCTCCCTCGACCATCCGCACGTCGTGCCGGTGTACGACTTCGTCGAACGTGAGGGCATCTGCCTGCTCGTCATGGAGCTCCTCCCCGGCGGGACCCTGCGCAGCCGGGTCGGCGCGGGCGGCTGCACCGCCCCCTACGCGGTCGCGGTGTCGCTGGCCTGCCTGAGCGGCCTGTCCGCGGCGCACCGGCGCGGGATATTGCACCGCGACGTCAAGCCCGAGAACATGCTCTTCGCCGCCAGCGGGGTCCTCAAGGTCACCGACTTCGGGATCGCCAAGGTCATCGGCGGTCCGGGTACGGTCCTGACCCGGGTCGGCGACGTAGTCGGGACGCCCGCGTACATCGCCCCCGAGCAGGTACGCGGCGGCAAGCTGTCGCCCGCGACCGACGTGTACGCCCTGGCCACGATGCTGTATGAGCTCCTGGCCGGCGTCTTCCCCTTCTCCGTGGAGAACGAGGGCGAGGAACTCGCCCTGTTGTTCAAGCACGCTTACGAGAAGCCGGTGCCGCTGCGGGACGTCGCCCCCGGCATCCCCGAGCAGGTGGCGGCGGTGGTGATGCGCGGCCTGGCCACCGAACCCGCCGAGCGGTTCGAGACGGCCGAGGCCTTCGGGGCCGCCCTAGCCGAAGCCGCCACCCAGGCCTGGGGCCCGGGCTGGCTCGTGGCCGAGCAGGTTCCGATCATGGACGCGGGCCACATGCTCGGCGCCGCCGGTCATGCGTCCGGTCCCCGCCCGGCCGCGGCGGCCGCCGGGCCTACCCTGTCCCCCGCCGGGCCCACCCTCTCGCCCGGTGCGGCCGCCGGCTCGTCCGGCGCGCCGACCGTGTTGCCGGGTGCGCCGGCGACGGTGGCCGGGGAGCGCGCGGACGCCCTGGCACAGGCGCCCACCTACGGAGGCGAGGGGATCGCCGCTGCTCCCGGGACGGACGCGGCAGTCCAGGCGCGCTCGGCCGCGGGCCGCCGCCGGGTCATCATCGCGGCCGTCGTGGTGGCGGTCATCCTGGTCGTCATCCTCGCCATCTTCGTGCTCCCGAAGATGTTCACGGTCTACAAGTCTCTGCCCGGCCTAGGCCCGTGGCCCGGCCAACGCCCCACGACCACACAACTCCGTTAGCCACGCCGTTCCCGCAGCCGGCCCCCGCACCGTTCCCGCAGCCACCCCCGCACCGTTCCCGCAGCCACCCCCGCACCGTTCCCGCAGCCACCCCCGCACCGTTCCCGCAGCCACCCCCGCACCGTTCCCGCAGCCACCCCCGCACCGTTCCGGTAGTCGCATCACAAGCATCTCTGGCACCTCCGTTCGCACCCGTACCAGCCAGTGCGCGATCCCAATTCAATGAACGTGGCGTTCTACTGGAAAGAGTCAGTAGAGTGCCGCATTCACTGAATCGCTGAGGGCGAGCTTGGGGCTCTGCTGGTAGCGGAAGTGGCTCACGGGGCTGGGGAGGCAGCGTACGGTGGCGGGATGCGGGTTCTCATTCTCGGGGGGACGCGGTTTATCGGGCGGCGGATCGCCGCGGAGCTGATGGCCCGCGGCGACGACGTTACCCTCGTGCACCGGGGCGAGAGCGAGCCGGCCGAACTCGCTGGCTGCACGCATCTGCACGCCGACCGGGCCGCCCTGGGCGAGCTGTCCGGCCGGCTGCACGCCCTGCGTCCCGACGCCGTGATCGACACGCGCGCGATGACCAAGGCGGATGCCGAGGCCGTGCTCCCCCACCTGCCGGACGCTCACCTGGTCCTGCTGTCGAGCATCGACGTCTACCGGGCCTACGAGCTGCTGCTGGCTGACCAGGGCGGCGAGCCGGTGCCGCTGACCGAGGAGTCGCCGGTCCGTCAGGGCCGGTACCCGCTGCGCGGCCTGCTGCCCGGCCTGGGCGATAACTACGACAAGCTCGACGTGGAGCCTGGCTACCTGGCCCTCGGCGGCACCGCGCTGCGGCTGGCGATGATCTACGGCGAGCACGACGGGCAGCGCCGCGAGGAGTTCATCCTGCGCCGGGTGCGGGCGGGCCGGCGCCGTATCCCGGTGGGGCCGGGCACCAGCCTCGACACCCGCTGCTACGTCGGTGACGTGGCCGCCGCCGCGCTGGCCGCGCTGGACCGCCCGGCGGCCGCGACGGGCCAGGTGTTCAACGTCGGCGATCCGGCCACGGACACCGTCCGGGACTATGCGTGCCGCATCCTGGCCGCGGCCGGGCACGAGGCGGAACTGGTCACGGTGCCCGAGCGGCAGCTGCCCGATGACATGGAAGCGACCAAGAGCATCCCCCAGCACTTCCTCATCGACAGCCGCAAGGCGATGACCATGCTCGGCTGGCGCCCCACCGACCCGGCCGAGACCATCCCGCTGTCGGTGCGCTGGCACCTCGCCCACCCGCCGGCCGATGCCGACCAGGACTTCTCCCCCGACGACCGGGCACTGGCCGCCACCGAGGCCTAGCGCTGGCGGTCGGGCCGCCGTCGGCCGGACGTCTACGCGTTGGAGTCCCAGGCGATCTCCCACAGATGACCGTCGGGATCGGCGAAGTAGCCGGAGTAGACGCCGAAGGGGCGCATGTGAGCAGGCGCAGTCAGCGTGCCACCCGCGGCTTCGGCCTCCGCGAGCTGCCTGTCCACGTCCGCCTGCGAATCGACCGGAATACCCAGGCTGAACTCAGTCGAACTGACCGGGCCGGCCGGCACGCCCGCGTCCTTGCCCAGATTGGCCCGTTCGTACAGGCCGAGCAGCAGCCCGCCATCCAGGGTGAAGAACGCGATCGTTCCGTCGGCCCCGGTCAGCTGGTCGTGGAACTCACGCCCGACGATGCCCTCGGTCGGCCAGCCCAGGCCATCCCGGTAAAAGGCAACGGACCTTTCTAGGTCGGCTACCGCGAGAGTGATGAAACTGATCTTTGCCCTCATCGCCGATCTCCTGTCCCAACAGGTGGCACCGCCCGGGTCAGGTGTTGCGGTGGGGGAACGCGCGGGCTACGGCCAGAAAGGCGTCATTGGCCTCGGTGTCGCCGATGCTGACCCGGGCGCCTTCGGCCGCGAACGGGCGGACCGCGATGCCCTGCGCCTCGCAGGCCGCGGCGAAGTCCATGGTGTGCTCGCCCAGCCGCAGCCAGACGAAGTTGGCCTCGGTCGGGGGAACGGTCCAGCCGTCGGCGACCAGCGCCTCGCGGACCCTGGTCCGCTCCTTGACGGTGAGCTCGACGCGCTCCAACAGCTCGTCTTCCGCGGCCAGCGAGGCCACCGCCGCGGCCTGGGCGATGCTGTTCACGCTGAACGGCAGCATGGTCATCCGGACCGCGGCCGCGACCGGCTCGTGCGCGACCAGGAACCCGGTCCGCAGCCCGGCCAGGCCGTACGCCTTGGAGAAGGTGCGCAGCACCGCGACGTTCGGCCGGTCCCGGTAGAGGTTCATGCCGTCGGGCACCGCCTCGTCGCGGATGTACTCCCGGTAGGCCTCGTCGAGCACGACCAGGCAATCGGCTGGCACCTGGTCGAGGAACGCTTCGAGCTCGGCGGCGTGGACCACGGTGCCGGTCGGGTTGTTCGGGTTGCAGACGAAGATCAGCCTGGTGCGAGGCGTGATCGCGGCCGCCATCGCGGCCAGGTCGTGGGTTTCCTCGCGCAGCGGGATCCGGACCGACTGCGCCGCGGCCAGGTCCGACAGCGTCGGGTACGCCTCGAAGGAGCGCCACGCGTAGATGACCTCGGCGCCGGGCTCGCCGACCGCCTCGAGGAGCTGCTGGGCCACTCCGACCGAACCGCACCCGACCGCAACGTGCTGCGACGGCACGCCGAACCGGTCCGCGATGGCCTGGATCAGGGCCTGCGCGCCGTTGTCCGGGTACCGGTTGACCCATCGCGCCGCCTCGGCGATGACCTCCACCACCGATGGCAGCGGCGCGAACGGGCATTCGTTGGATGAGAGCTTGTGCGTCCGGCCAGTGGTGCTCACCGGTGTCCGGCCCGGCTTATACGCGGGAAAGCCGTCGAGGACCGAACGGAAACGTGGTGACGCGTCAGTCATGTCACCAGTTTGGCATCACCGGTCAAACTTTCCAGAGCGACTGAGCGGCGTACGCGTAGGCCTGGCTGGCCAGTTGCTTCGCGGCGGCCGCAGAGGCGTCCGGGCCGACAATGGTGACCGCGCCGGACTCGCCGAACAGGGGCCATCTGTGGCCAGCCTGAGGCGGACGTGCTCCACGGGCTGCGTCAGCCGCCGCCTAGCTGCACGGCCTTGACGATCAACAGCAGGACGGAGATCACGAGATAGCCGCGCAGCAGCAGCACGCCGAGCTTGGTTCCCGCCGACCACTCCACCGGCTTGAGCAGCGCCAGCGGCGGCATGCGCCAGTTCATCCGCTCGGCCTCGGACATGGTGATGCGCGGGTGCGGCTCGTGTGCCGGGCGCCGGTTCCTGGTCAGCCAGAGCCAGGCCCCGGCCAGAGCGGCGCCCGTCACCTCCCCGACGGACAGCCAGATCGCGACCTTCGCCGCGTCGAGGTTCGAGAACAGCGTGGTGACGACGAGCGTGCCCGACAGCATGAGCAGCACGCCGATGATAAAGCTGGCCAGGATGTTCAGCCAGCGCGGGTTCAGCCACGGGCCGAGCACCTCCCGGTCGTTGCACAGCAGCAGCAGGAACACGCTCGCGCTGGGCAGCAGGATCCCGGCCAGCGCCTGCACCGCCTCGGTGAGCAGCCCGAGCGGCGTGCCTGGGATGAGCACGATGGCCGCCGCGACCACGATCATCGTGGCGTAGATGGTGTAGAACGGCTTGGCCTCGCGGAACTTACGGTGCAGCGAGTGCTTGATGCCGAACACGTCGCCGAAGGCGTAGCTGGTCGATAGGGTGACCGCCGACGCGCCGATGATGGACGCGTCGAGTAGCACGACCGCGAACGCCGCGCCGTACCACCTGCCGTGCATGGCGAGCGCGTCGGCCACCCCGAGCGCGTTGGTGAAGTGCCCGACCAGGCTGGTGCCTCGCACCGCGAAGACGGCCACCACCATGACCGCCGCGGCCCCGCCGACCACGACGAACGCGCCCAGCGTGGTGTCGGCGCGCTCGTACGGGATGAACCGCGGCGTGATCCGCTTGTCGATGACGTTGGACTGCTGGAAGAAGAGCTGCCACGGAGCGACGGTGGTACCCACGATGGCGATGATGAGCAGCACCGCGGTCGAAGTCACCCCGCCCTGGACGCCGGGCACGACGAAGTGGTAGGCGATCTGACCCCAGTGCGGGTCGGAAAGGAGCGCGAGCGGGATCAGGATCACGCTCACCGCGATGAACACGAACATCGACTGCTCCCAGCGGCGGAAGCTGCCGCTCATGGTGATCGCGATCAGGACGGCCGCGGTGACCGGCACCGAGATGTATGGGGTGAGATGAAAATACTGGAGCGCGAGTGAGACGCCGATGAACTCGGTGACGATGGTCAGGAAGTTGAGGATGAACAAGTCGCCGACGCTGAACCAGCCCCAGAACCGGCCGAACCGTTCGTTGATAAGCCGGGCGTGCCCGACGCCGGTGACCGCGCCGAGCCTGACCACCATCTCCTGGTTGACGATCAGCACGGGGATCAGCAGCAGCAGCGTCCACAAAAGGCTGTAGCCGTAATTCTGCCCCGCCTGCGAGTAGGTGGACACACCGCCGGCGTCGTTGTCGCCGACCATCACGATCAGCCCGGGTCCGACGATGGCCAGGAAGGTGATCAGCTTGTGCTTGAGGCCAGCCTGCTGAACGTCGCCGAGCCTGATATGGCCGAGCGCGCCCTCGATGTCACCCAGGTGGGCCTCGTCCAGCACCGCGCTGGCCTGCGCGGCGGGATGCCCGAGCTGCGCCTGGCCGGGCGGAGGACCCTGGCGAACCGGGCGGCCTTGAGCAGCCACCGGAGCCACCGGAGCCACCGGGGCCACCGGGGCCACCGGGGCTTGCTGGGCGGGCAGAGGCTCCCGGGTGTCCGGGCTATTGGCGGGCTGGGAACCCTGCTCCTGCTGAGGACGCTGGTGGTCTTGGGAGGCTTCGGGGCGTTCGGACGGGACGGGTCGTTCGGACGGGACGGGTCGCGTGGGCTCGCCGGGTGAAGCGCGCTCACCAGGCTGGGCGCGCTCACCAGGCGTCGTCACTGCGCGTCACCCTGGTCGGCGTCCCCATAGTGGGCGTCCGGCGGTTCCGCGGTCTCGCGGCGCCGCCAGTCGTCGGGCAGCGTGACCTCAAGCACGTCATCGACGGTGATCACGCCGAGCAGGCGGCGCTCGTCGTCGACGACGGGGATGGTGATGAGGTTGTAGTCCGTCATCAGGACGGCGACGTCCGTGATATCGGCGTCCGGGCCCACCCGGACCGGATCGGTGTCGGACACGTCGATCACGGTGGCGTCAGGATCGGACTGGAGCAGGGTGACCAGCCTGGCCACGCCGCGCAGGCGGCCTTTGTCGCTGACGGCGTGCACGCTGGTCAGCGCCTCGGGCTGAAGAGAGACGGCCTCGCGGACCCGGGCCAGCGCGTCGGCGACGCTGGCCTTGCGGGGCACGGCGAGGAAGTCCATCGACATCAGCCCGCCCGCGCTCGTGGGGTTGAAGCCCATCAGGGTCAGCACCTTGGTCCGCTGGCCGGGCGGCAGCAGGTCGAGCACCGGCTGCCTGCGCCGCTGCGGCAGTTCGGCGATCGCGTCCGCAGCGTCGTCGGCGCGCATCCGGGCCAGCACGCCGGCGATCTCCTCGTCGGTGCGCGCGCCGAGCAGGCGGGTGGCGAGGTCCTCGTCGAGTTCCTCGAAGACGTCGGCCTCGAGTTCGGGATCCGCGTGTACCTGGCCGAGGATCTCGGTCTCCTCCTCCTTGGAGGCCTCCTCGAGCAGGTCGGCGATCTGGGCGGGCTTCAGCCTGCGGATGCGGCCGAACGGCCCGCGCTGCAGCGCGCTGCCCTTGTGCCCGATGAGCCACTCGAAGTCGTGCCAGTCGCGGAAGACGGCGTCGTCGTCTTGTTGGTCCGGGCCGAGCAGCCCGAACAGCCGCCGCGGGCGGCGCCGGGTGTCCACGCCGACCAGGACCCATTCGTCGCCGTGTTTGGCCAGCTCGAGGTCGGCCGCGCGGACCAGGCGGGCGTTCGCCACGTCGATCATCCGGTGGCCGAGTACGTCGCGCCGCAGCAGCACTTCGCCTTCCCGGCGCTCGAAGTGCCGCAGGCTGAGCCGCGCGCTTGACAACCGGATCGGATCCCTGTCGAAGCTGGCCACCTGGTCGATGGGCATGAAGATCTCGCGGCCGCCGACAGCGGCGACCAGGCCGGTGACGAGCGGGTAATCGGAGCCGCGGAGCCGGACGATGACATCGGCCAGCTTACCGATGATCTCGCCGCTGCTGTCCGCGACTGGCCGTTTGAGCAGCCACGACAGGCGAAGCGTGGTTCTATTGTCCGCCGGAGCACTCGGCCCGGCGGCCGGTGTTGTGGTCATGGAACGCCCTTCTAGCTCGGACGCTACGGTCTTGCCGTCCAGCCTAGGGTTATGCCATCCGCGCCAACCTTGGCACGCCCGGGTGAACGCGAGGTGTACGGGGTAGTCCCATCCCAGGTGGGCGGCCCACACCCACGCCGCCGGGTTACGCCCACGCCAGTGGTGATGGTAAGAAGTCTCTGGCGTCGCAAAAGCGCATAGACCGGACGAAAGGCGCAGATCGTGGCCACGCGGAAGGCAGCAGGCTTGCTCGAGAGAAGCGCTGGCCTGCCCGACACATTCTGGTACACGACCAAGCGCCGCCTGCTGGGACCGCCGCTGGTCAACCAGGACCTCGGTGAACAGCGGCTGTCCAAGCCGCTCGCGCTCGGCGTGCTGTCACCGGACGGGATCTCCTCCTCCGCCTACGGCACCGAGGAAATCCTCATCGTGCTGGTGCCCGCGCTCGGCGTAGCCGCGTTCAGCCTGATCCTGCCCATGACCCTGGTCATCTTGTTCGTCATGGTGCTCGTGCTGCTCTCCTACCGCGAGATCGTCATGGTCTACATCAGGCCCGGCGGATCGTACGTGGTGGCACGGGAGAACTTCGGGCCGCGCATCGCCCAGGTATGCGCGGTCGCGCTGCTCATTGACTACGTGGTGACCGTGGCGGTCCAGATCGCGGCGGGGACCGCCGCGGTGGCCTCCGCCTTCCCGGGGATCGGCCCCTACAAGCTCGAGATCTGCGTCGGCGTGGTCCTGCTCATGTGCCTGGGAAACCTGCGCGGGATCAAGGAGGCGGGCCGGGCCTTCGCCGTGCCGACCTACCTGTTCGCGGGCGCGGTCATCTTGATGATCGTCGTCGGGCTGATCCGCGAGGTGCTGGGCAACCTGCCGCGGGCCGACCCGCACGCGCCCGGCACCTACGCTCTCGGGAGCGGCTCGGCCGGGCTGATCACCGGCGTGATGATCTTCACCCTGCTCAAGGCGTTCGCCAACGGCGGCGCGTCGCTGACCGGCATCGAGGCGGTTTCCGACGCCGTCGGCGGGTTCCGGCCGCCGGAGGGCCGTAACGCGCGGCAAGTCCTCATGGCCGAGGGCGCGATCCTGGGCGTCCTGGTGGCCGGCATCTCCTGGCTGGCGCACGCCACCCACGCCACGCCCTACAAGCTCGGCTACCCGACCGTACTCTCGCAGGAAGCGAATCTGGTGTTCGGGTCGGCCGGGCACTTCATGTTCTTCGTGCTGCAGGCCGCGACCATGCTGATCCTGTACACCGGCGGGAACACCAGCTTCAACGGCTTCCCGTTCCTGACCAGCTACGTGGCCGGCGACTCGTTCCTGCCCCGGTGGCTGCTCAAGCGTGGGCACCGGCTGGTGTTCTCCAACGCGATCATCCTGCTGACTGTGGTGTCCATCGCGCTGCTGGTCATCAAGGACGCGGACGTCAATAACCTGGTCCCGCTGTACGCCATCGGCGTGTTCACCGCCTTCTCGATGGCCGGCTTCGGCATGGCGAAATACCACAGCAGGCACCGGACGCCTGGCTGGCGGCGCCGGATGATCATCAACTTCTCGGCCGGCGTGATGACCGTAATCGTGGTGGGCATCTTCGCGGTGGTGAAGTTCACCGAGGGCGCCTGGGTGGTGGTCGTGCTGTTCGTCGTCCTGGTCCCGGCGCTGATCAGGATGAACCGCGAGTACACGGCCGAGACCGAGGTGCTCGAGACGATCAGCGAGAACCAGCCGCCGCCGCCGCCGCACTACAGCCGCCGCACCGTCTTCGTCTTCGTGGACAGCTTCGACCTGGCCACCCTGGCCGCGCTGCGCTACGCCCGGAGCATGCGGCCCACCACCATCCGCGCGGTGCACTTCGTCATCGACAGCGTTCGCGCCGACAAGCTCAGGGACAAGTGGACCCGGGCCGACCGGGGCGTCACCCTCGACTTCATCGACTGCCCGGACCGCCGGCTGACCCGGGCGGCCGCCGAGCTGGTGGAACGCGAGGCGGCCAATCCGGCGACGCACGTGACGGTCGTGCTGCCCCGGCGCAGCTACTCCGCGCTGCTCGGCCGGCTGCTGCACGACCGCACCGCGGACAAGATCGCCGCGGTGGTGAGCCGCATCCCGCGATCGGCGGCGACCATCATTCCCTACGACGTCGAGAGCCGCGTCCAGGTGCTCGCCGAACGCCATGCCGCCAAGGTCGCGTTCACCGCCCCCGATACCGCCGCCCAGCACGTCACCTCCGAAGAGACGCAGGTAGCGGGCCAGCACAGCCCGGCCGTGGATCCGGCGGCCACGAAGGCGCGCGGCCTGCTCAAGGGGCGGGTGCCCGGCGAGGCCAACGGCCGGGGCTCCAGCCCGGCTAACAAGGCGGGAAAGAAGGCCGATGCGCCGCCCGCGGTCGCTGGCATCACGCCGATCGGCTCGCTGACCCAACCGGGCCGGGCCGTCGTCGAGGGCCGCATCCGGGTGGTGGAGATCAAGCCGGTCGAGCGGAACTCCGTGCTGGCCTGCGAGATATCGGACGGGACCGGCGAGCTCACCGCCATGTTCTACGGGCGTTCGCATATCCCCGGCATCGTGTGCAGTGCCCGCGTCCGCTTCAAGGGCTCGGTCGGCATCCGGGCCGACGGCCACCCGGTGATGATCAATCCCGCCTACGAGCTACTGTTTCCTGCTCTTTAACCGGGGCGGACACCCAGGCCGTTCGGCTCATTCATTCGTTGTCCGCCGCGGGCCTGCCGGAGACGATGAGCTCGTACGCGGGGTTCACCATAACCGGGGCACCGCCCTTTATGCCGATCGGGCCACGGAACCGGACCCGGGCCCCGCACATCAGGCCGGGAATGCGGGAGCGGCCGTAGAACAACGCGGTGAGGTCACCGGTGGAATCGGAGATCTCGCAGGCCAGCACCGAGTTCCGTTCCACCGAGCGGATCTCCACGACCCGGACGCGGCCCTCGACGACGGCCTTGCCGGGCTGGTGCAGGGAGCCGATGGGGGTAGCGTCCGGCGGCGGCGTGGGCCGGTCGTACGTGCCGGCACCGGGGAGCGGCTCGGGCTTGTCCTGGCCCGGCGTGGTGGCCGCAGCCGTCGTCTGGACGTCCTGGCGTTCCGCCGTCGCGCCGTCGGCGGGCGGGCCGGGCGGCGTGGTCACGGACCCGGGCGCCTGCCCGTCGTGCACGGCCTGGCGCTCATGCAGGACGTGCACCCGGTTCTGCACGTCGAACGGGATGATGGTGGCCGCGGCGTTCGGCACCCGGCTCACCACGCCGGCGATCTTGTCCGCGGTCCGGTCGTGCAGCAGCCGGCCGAGCAGCGGCGAGAAGCTGCGCCTGGGCAAGATCGCGGTCACCTGCGTGCCTGGCGTTTCCGCTTCGCGGCGGACCAGTTCGACGGCGGCCCGGTTCAGCCTCCGGTCCGGACAGTCGATGAACTCCAGCGACACGTGGCGATCGGGCAGCCAGGCGACCCGCAGTTGCTCCGCCTTCGCGGTGTCGATGACGAAGTGAACGGCGCGCACGACCGTGGGCCGCAGGCTTTTCGCGTACCGCAGCGCGGCCACGGTGGACAGGTCGAAGTCGTCGACGAAGACGATGACCACACGGCGGGAGTAGTTCGGCTGACGCTGGACCCCGCCGGATGACGCCCGGCGCTCACTGATGGTCTCGAGGACCCGGGCCTCGGTGCGGTACTCCCGGTTGAGCCGGATCAGCGCGATCACCCCTACCGGGAAGATGATCAGGATCAGCCAGGCGCCCGAGGTGAACTTCACCACCGCGAAGATCACCACCACGATCGAGGTGAGCACCCCGGACGAGAAGCAGATGACCAGCTTGTGCCGCCAGCCTGGTCCCTGGTGCGTGCGGTAGTACTTCGCCATGCCGAACCCGGCCATGGTGAAGGCGGTGAACACGCCGATCGCGTAGAACGGGACGAGCGCGTTCACGTTGGCGCCGACCACCCCTATCAGCGTCACGGACAACACGGTCAGCACGATGATGCCGTTGGAGAAGACCAGCCGCTGTCCGCGCTTCGTCAACCACCGCGGCAGGAAGGAGTCCTCGGCGACGAAGCTGGTCAGGAACGGGAAGCCGTTGAAGCTCGTGTTGCCACCGGTGTACAGGATCAGCGCGGTCGCCGCCTGCACCACCCAGAACATGAAGTGCCCGGCGCCCCCGAACACTATGTCCGCTTCCTGCGAGATCACGGTCGGGTAGCCGAGCTTATAGGGGGCGGCATGGGTCAGGTGCGCCAGCCAGGAGATGCCGGCCACCAGCGTGCCGAGGATCAGGCCCTCCATCACCAGGACCCGGCGGGCGTTGATGCCCTCGGGGGGCTTGAACGCGCTGACGGCGTTGGAGACCGCCTCGATGCCGGTCAGGGAGGCGCCCCCGTTGGCGAACGCCTTCAGCAGCGTGAAGATGATCACCAAGCTGGTAAAGCTGGAGGCGCCTTTGCCGATTGGGTAAAGACCGTGGAGGGCGTAGATGTTCTGCTGCGGCAGGTCACCGAGCGCATCGCGGACGATCCCGACCACGATCATCAGGATGACCGACCCGGCGAACAGGTAGGTGGGCAGCGCGAAGATCTTGCCCGCCTCCCGGATGCCGCGCAGGTTGCCGAAGCACATCAGCAGGATGACGCCGATGGATATCTCGGTCACGTAGGGACCGATGGCCGGGAACGCCGAGGCAACCGCCGCCGTGCCCGCGGCGATCTGCACCGCGACGGTGACCACGTAGTCGATCAGCAGCGCCACGGCGGCGACCTGCGCGATCCGCGGCCCGAAGTTGTCCCTGGCGACCACGTAGGACCCGCCGGCCCGGGTGTAGACGACGACGACCTCGCGATAGAGGAGCACCACGAGCAGCATGACGAACAAGATCACCGCGGTCATCGGCATCAGCACCGCGAACGCGGTGATGCCGAAGAGCTGGATCAGCTCAATGAGGATTTCCTCGGTGCCGTAGGCCGAGGAGGAGATGCCGTCCGGGGACAGCACGCCCAGTGCGAGAAATTTTGACAGCCGCTGCTCCCGCAGCTGCGCGTTGATCATCGGCGGGCCGAGCAGGCGGCGCTTGGCGTTGTACCAGAAGGTCTCCGGGACCACGTCCCCTGAGCCGTAATCGAGCAGGCCAGTCGCCTTACGCGTCGCCACTAGGCTTCTCGCTCCGTCCCAGGCCCTCGGTTGCTGATCATCTCATCCGACGCTATTCGCGCGGCCGGCGCGCCGCCGTATGCGACCCGTCAAGCTTTGCGAGCGCGGCGTTAAGGTTCCGTATGGATCGATGATATTGCCTGGTAGCGCGGATGAAATAGCAAGAGATGAGAACACGGTCCGCCACAGCGCGCGATACCGGCACCCTATGCGCTGCCGGTGGGCTTCGCCATGTTCCTGGCGGTGGGCACGGTGGCCGCCGGCCTGCACGGCCGCCTGCCCGCCACCGGAGTGCTGATCGCCTGCGCGGCGGTCGCCGGGGGTATGTCGTTCGCCGCCGAGCCGGTCGCGTCGGTCCTGCTGGCCGGCATCGGCTGGCTCACCACGGTCGGGTTCTCCCGGCCGCCCTACGCGCAGCTGCGGCCGACCGGGCCGGCCGCCGTCCACGCCGCCGTCGTCATCGGCGCGTGCGCGCTGGCCGGCGCCGGGCTCGGCCTGGTGTTCCGCTGGTACGCCCGACGACTCACACTGGTAAGCATGGGTACGTATACGGGCATGCGAGCCCGCCGCCCTGCCCTGAAGGCCGCGAAGGGCGGCCAGGCAGTGCCGGACGCCACGCCTGCGGGCCGGACGGCGGCCCTGGCCGGCGCGCTCGGCGGGATCGGCGGCCGCCGGCTGGTCGCGGGAGTGGTCCTCGCCGCCGCCGGGCTTCCGCTGCTCACCGCGGTGCTCGCGGTCTGGCGGCAGCACCTGAACCTGGCCGACGACCTGCTCATCTACCTGGTCGCGGTGGTCACGATCACGGTCCTCGGCGGGTTCTGGCCGGCCGTGCTCGCCGCCGTCGCCGCCAGCCTCCTGCTCAACTGGTACTTCACCGAGCCGCTGCACACGTTCACCATCGCCGAGCCCAAGAACCTGCTGGCGCTGCTGCTCTTCGTGACGGTCGCGGTCGCCGTCAGCAGCGTGGTTCACCTGGCCGCCCGGCGCGCGGTCCAGGCCGCGCTGGCCAGGGAGGAGGCGGCCGCGCAGCTCGAGCTGGCGCAGACCGTGCTGGGCGGCGCCGACTCGCCCGCGGCCATTCTCGATCACCTCACCAGGACCCACGGCGGCCAGGCTGAGCTGCAGGAACGGGCGGGCGGCCGGTGGGTGCGGACCGCCTCGAGCGGCGTGGAGGGCAGCCTGCCCGCGGCCTCGCGCATCGACATCCGCAGCGACCTTATCCTGCTGGTCACCGGGCAGGCCGAATCGGCCACGCCCGCCCTGCTGGCGGGCTACGCCGCCCAGGCGGCGGCCGCGCTCGACCGGGAACGGCTCCGTACCCAGGCCGCCCAAGCCGAGGCGCTGGCCGAAGGCAACCGGATGCGGACCGCGCTGCTCGCGGCGGTCAGCCACGACCTGCGCACGCCGCTCGCCTCGATCAAGGCGTCCGTCAGCAGCCTGCGGCAGACCGACGTGGAGTGGTCCGAGGAGGACCAGGCCGACCTGCTGGCCACGATCGAGCAGAATGCGGACCGGCTCGACGCCCTCATCGGCAACCTGCTCGACATGAGCCGCCTGCACACCGGATCGCTGCAGCCGTTCCTGCGCCCGACGGCGATCGACGAGGTGGCGCCGGCCGCCCTGCTCGGGCTCGACGACTGCCTGCGGCTCGAGATGGCGGTGCCGGACGGCTTCCCGCTGGTGCTCGCCGATCCCGGCCTGCTCGAGCGGATCCTGGCCAACCTGTTCTCCAACGCGCTGCGCTACTCGCCGCCCGGGCGGCCGCCCGAGCTGCACGCCGACCTGGTCGACGACACGGTGCTGCTCAAGGTGGTGGATCATGGCCAGGGCGTGCCCGACGAGCAGAAGGAGCGCGTCTTCGAGCCGTTCAGTACCTACCCGGGCGCGCGCGTCGGGCAAGCCGCCGCGCGGCCGCTCAGTACCGACCCGAGCGCGCGCGTCGGGCAAGCCGCCGCGCGGCCGCTCAGTACCGACCCGAGCGCGCGCGTCGGGCAAGCCGCCGCGCGGCCGCTCACCCGGGGCGGCGATCGCCACCCGGGGGTAGGGCTCGGGCTCGCGGTGGCCAAGGGCTTCGCCGAGGCCATGGGCGGGAGGATCAAGGCCAAGGACACGCCGGGTGGCGGTCTCACGGTCCAGATCGCGCTCCCGGTGGCGAGCGGGGACAAGTCCGCGCTCGGCACTGGGTCATGACGCGCGTGCTCGTCGTCGACGACGAGCCCTCCATCCTGCGTGCGCTGCGGATCAACCTCAGCGCCCGCGAATACGACGTCAGCACGGCGGTGGACGGGACCACGGGGCTGGCCGCGGTGGCCCGTGACCGCCCCGACGTGATCATCCTGGACCTGGGGCTGCCGGACATGGACGGCACCGAGGTGATCCACGGCGTCCGCGGCTGGACGTCGATCCCGATCATCGTGCTGTCCGCGTGGGGGCAGGAGAGCCAGAAGGTGGCCGCGCTCGACGCCGGCGCCGACGACTATGTCACCAAGCCGTTCGGCATGGACGAACTGCTCGCCCGGCTGCGGGCGGCGGTCCGCCGGGCGTCGCCTGCTCCCGACGAGCCGGTGGTCGCGACGGTCGACTTCACCGTGGACCTGGCGGCCAAGCAGGTCATCCGCAGCGACGGCAGCGACGTCCGGCTGACCCCCACCGAATGGCAGCTGCTCGAGATCCTGGTCCGCAACAGCGGCCGCCTGGTCACCCAGCGGCAGCTGCTGCGCGAGGTCTGGGGCCCCTCGTACGAGACGGAGAGCAACTACCTGCGGGTCTACCTGGCGCAACTGCGCCGCAAGCTCGAACCGGAACCGTCGCAGCCCAGGTACCTGATCACCGAATCGGGCATGGGGTACCGCTTCAAGCAGTAATCCGGATCAAGGGAACCGGCGGACGGGCTGCGGGCAACAAGTGGACTCCAAGTTCTACGCCGCCACCCAGGCCATGGACGAGGCCCGGCACGTCGAGCTGTACGCCTCCAGCCGCCCGTGCCCAGCCCCACCAGTCCTGCCAGCCTCACCCACCGCACCCGTGCCAGCCTGGCCCCGCAGCGCGCCGCCCCGATGTGACATCGGGGCGGTTCCTACCGCATCAATGTCGACATCGTGGCGGTTCGGGTGGGCGCCCGGCCCGGCTTTAACCAGCGCGAGGTTTTCTCGAAGCGGGGCTTCCAGACGGCCCGGTAGAGCAGGCGCAGCGGCGGCGGGAGCGCGCCCAGGGTGGCGGCGGCGTCCTCGCGGCCGGCGCCGTCCAGCATCCAGGCGAACATCTCGCCACCGCGGGACAGGCCGTTCTTCCGCGCGATCCTGAAGCCGACGCTGCGCCATTCGGCGCTGGTCAGGGCCACGCCGATCAGCGGCAGGCCGTCCCGCTCCTCGTGCCCGAGGTGACCGGCCAGCGTGCTGGCCAGGACCTCGATGACGTCGGCCAGCCGGTCCTGGCCCGGCCAGTCATCGGTCCCGGCCGCCGGTCCCTCGCGCTGCGCCAACGCGGCGTCCACCGCGGCCAGCAGCGGATCGATACGCCCGTGCTCCTCCTCCATCGCGTCCAGCACGGACAGGGCGCTCTCGCTGTGCGCCAGCCGAGGCCGCAACACCGGCCAGATGAGCTCGTCCTCGGCGGTGTGGTGCAGGTGCAGTTCGCGCTTGAACAACTCCCAGCCGGCCGCGACCGACTGGCGCTTCGCCGGATCGGCCAGGTCGGCCACGGCGGCCGCGCGGACCAGCCTGGCCAGGTCCCGGCGGAACGCCTGGTGCGCCGCCAGCATGATGGTCAGGTCGGCGTCCCCGGCGCCGTGCCGGGCGGCGTCGGCGCCCGGCAGCTTCTGCGTAGTCATCGGTTGCCCTCCACCGCCCGTCCGACGAACGGGATCGGGCGGGTGCTCTCCTGGGTGCTTGTCATGGTGCTGATTCCCCTCGTAGTGGATAAAGGTCCGCCCTCTAGACGGAGGCGGGGCCGGCGCTGTGACCGCGTCCGAACTCATAGGATCAGCTCCGGCGGGTCTACACTTAGGGAAGTTATCATCTTGAAAAGCTATTGTCTAATATTTCTAGATACTTGGATTTCTAACGAACTTAGAGGGCGGGAGGCGCGGCATGCCTGAGCAGGACGCCCCGGAGCACGGCACCCCCGAGCGGCAGCGGCTCGAGAGCGATTTCCTGCTGGCCATGCGCCGGGCCGGCTCCATCATGCAGTTGCTCGGCCAGATGTCGGCCGAGCGCATCGGCATCAACGTCACCGACTTGAACTGCCTGAACATCGTGGCCCTGACCGGCCCGATGACCGCCGGCGACCTGGCCAAGCAGACCGGCCTGACCACCGCGTCGATCACCGGCGTCCTCGACCGGCTCGAGGAGGGCGGCTTCATCCGGCGCGAACGCGATCCGAAGGACCGGCGCCGGGTGATCGTCGACCTGAAGCCCGGCCCTGGGCTGCGCGAGATCGGGCCCACCTTCGGGCCGCTGGTCAAGGCGTGGCGCGCCACCGCGGCCGGCTACTCAGACGAGGATCTCCGGCTGCTGCTGGAGTTCCAGCGGAAGCTCGAGGACATCATGCGCGGCCAGCTAGCCCGGCTGCGTGGCGGCGATCTTGACCAACACGCCCCTCCCCGCGGGTAGCCGGCGCGGGGGCGGGTACGCATTACACGTGCGTCAATCCCTCCTCCCCGCGGCCCGGCGCGCCCGTAAGGGCCGCCCGGCCTCCCTGTTGTCCCGGCCCGCGGCCCTCGCCGAGCGCATCGAGCGTGCCCACGCCCTCGACCCTGTGGTCTACGGTCTCTCCGACACCGTGGTGCGCGCGCTGCCGGCCGGCGCGCGCGCGGACGCCCTGCACGGCGTCCCGTTCGGTCAGCCCGTCCACCCCGCGCTGGTCCGGCTGCCGCTCGGCTGCTGGACGTCCGCGGTCCTGCTCGACCTGTTCCGCGGCACCGAACGCGCGGCCGGGGTGCTCATCGCCGCCGGGATCGCCGGCACCGCGCCGGCCGCGGCGACCGGCCTGGCCGACTGGTCGGCGCTGCACCGGGACCAGCAGCGGGTCGGCCTGGTGCACGCCGTCTGCCAGGCCGGCGCGGCCACGCTGTTCCTCGGCTCGCTGGCCGCGCGGGCCGGCGGACGGATCGGCTACGGCCGGGCGCTGTCCGCATCCGGGCTGGCCGTGGCCACCATCGGCGCCTACCTCGGCGGCCACCTGGCGCTCCGGCTCGGCGCGGGCACCAGCCACGCCGACCAGGTCAGCCACCTGGCCGGACTCGGCTGGCATGATCTGTGCGCGCTGACCGAGCTGCCCGACCGGCGGCCGGTCCGGCGCCAGCTCGGCTACCTGTCCCTGCTGGCGTACCGGCAGGGACCCGAGGTCCGCGTGCTGTCAGACCGGTGCTCCCATCTCGGCGGGCCCCTGCATCAGGGCCGGATCGTCATTGAGCGGGGCGCTGCCTGCGTCGCCTGCCCCTGGCACGGATCCACCTTCGTGATCGCCGACGGCTCCGTCGTGCACGGGCCCGCCACCGCTCGTCAGCCATCCTTCGAGACCCGTGTGACGACCGACGGGCGCGTTGAGCTCAGGCCCCGGCCCTGACGACCCGCTTAGCGCGCCCGGGCGGTCCAGCGCGACTGCCGGTACTCGATCTCCAGCTGGACGCCGAAGCACCGGGACAGGTTCCGCGCGGTGAAGACTTCCTCGATGGGACCGGCCGCGAGCACCGACCCCCGGCGCAGCAGCATGGCGTGGGTGAAGCCGTCGGGAACCTCTTCGACATGGTGGGTGACCAGCACCATCATCGGCGCCTTGGGATCGCGGGCCAGCTTGGTGAGCCGCCGCAGCAGGTCCTCGCGTCCGCCCAGGTCGAGCCCGGCGGCCGGCTCGTCGAGCAGCAGCAGCTCGGGGTCGGGCATCAGGGCCCGGGCGATCTGCACCCGCTTGCGCTCGCCCTCGGAGAGAGTCGAGAACTTGCGCCTGATCAGGTGCGCGCAGCCGAGCGCGTCGAGCATCTCGACCGCGCGGGTGACGTCAGCGGAGTCGTATTCCTCTTTCCAGCGGCCCAGGATGGCGTACGAGGCGGTGAGCACCAGGTCGATGACCTTCTCGCCGGGCGGGACCTGCTCGGCGATCGCGGCGCTGGTCAGCCCGATCCTCGGCCGCAGGTCAAAGATGTCTACCTCGCCGAGCCGCTCGCCGAGCACGTCGACCGTGCCCTCGGTGGCGAACATCATGGCGGCTGCCACCTGGAGCAGGGTCGTCTTGCCTGCTCCGTTCGGGCCGATCAGGATCCACCGCTCGTCCCCGTGCGCCGTCCAGTCCACGTTGCGCAGCAGGACCGCCGCGTCCCGCCGGACCTCAACGCCGCGTAGCCGCAGCACCTCGTCGGACATCAGGCCCCCTTTCTCCGCACGCGCCGCATTGGATCCGCCAGCTCGAATGCCGCCGAGACCGAACACCGCCGAGACCGAACCTATGCCACCACACCCTCGCTAGCCCACCCCGATGGACCGGTGAGTAGGCGCTCAGGGCGGGCCGTTCGGGAATATCACCTGCTAAGAGCCCGGTCTGATGACCTGTGTGCACAATTGGTGCTTTATATCCGGTTCTTCGATCACATCTGGCTAACTTCCCTGACTCGGTCATTTAAAGAACGCTACGATGCCTGATTGCTTAGCTACCCGAAATGACTACAAGGAGAGATCTAGCGAGGAGGAGCGGGAAATGGCTATGCGCTTCCGGGCGCTAGCGGCTTGTTTCGCCATGGGCGTGACAGCGCTGCTGCTAACCGGCACAGCCGCGCAAGCGACACCTCAATCCGGCGCCCATGTCAGTGCCAGCGTCTCGGTTGTCAGCCTGAGTGATCACGCAGGCGGCACCCCGACGCCGACCCCGACCCCGACGTGTACGTGCCACACGCAGACGCCGCCACCTTCGCCGACCCCGACGCCGACGTGTACGTGCCACACAGCCGCCGCCGACGCCGACGCCGACCTGTACCTGTCAGACACCGACGCCACCGCCATCGAGCCCGCCGCCGCCTCCGCCCAGCCCGAGCCCGTCGCCGACACCGACCACCGTGACGACCTCGCCGCCCGCGCCGCTGGTGTCTTCCAGCGCTAGCGCGTCGGCAGCCCCGTCCGGCGGCGCCAACACCGGCGGCGGCGGCAGCATCGGCGGCGGCGGTAACGGTCCGCTGGCTGCGGGCGGCGCCGCGGTCGCGCTGGCTGCGGGCGGCCTCGGCCTGCTCGCCTTCCGGCGCTGGCGCAGAACGCGTCCGGTCGCCTAGACGCGTTGTACCTGGCTCGCCACCGACGTAAGCCACTGGGCCGGTGGGCCCTCGGCACCGCCCTCGCCGCCGCCTTGGTGTGCGTGGGCGGTGTCGGCGTGGCCGCGTTCGGTCTGTTCGACAGCACGCCTGCCGATGCCGGGGCGACATACACCCCGGCATCGGTGACGACCGCACCGCCGCGGCTGACCCACGACCCGCAGGCTGAGCCGCTGGCCCGCTCGGTTCCGGTCAGCATCCGCATCCCGGGCATCGGCGTCGACGCGCCGGTGATGGAGGTCGGCGAGAACTCCGATGGCACGGTGCAGGTACCGCCGCTTGACGAGCACAACCTGACCGGCTGGTACCGGTACGGCCCGACGCCCGGCCAGCGCGGCCCGGCGGTCATCCTCGGCCACGTGGATTCGCTCACCGGCATCTCGGTGTTCTACTACCTCAAGGACCTGCACGCCGGAGACAGGGTCTACGTCACGCTGGCCGACGAGAAGGTCGCCACCTTCGCCGTGGACGGGGTGCAGAAGGTGGCCAAGGACGCCTTCCCGACCGCCTCTATCTACGGCAAGGCGAGGTATCCCAGCCTGCGGCTGATCACCTGCGGCGGCCCCTTCGACAAGGCCGCCGGCCACTACGTGGACAACATCATCGTCTACGCCCACCTGATCAAGAGCTGAGAACCAAGAGGCCCTCCTACGCTCCTTGCTGGTGCCTGACCGCGAGCAGGGCGGCCTGGGTGCGGTCCTGCACTCCGAGCTTGGCCAGCACCGAACTCACGTGCGCCTTCACCGTCTTCTCCGCGACCCCCAGGGCCCGCGCGATCTCCCGGTTGGACCGGCCCTTGGCGAGTTCGGCGAGCACCTCGCGCTCGCGGCTGGTGAGCGCGTCCAGGCCTGCTCCGGGCCCCCAGCTGCCCGCGGAGCGGACCAGCGGGCCCGCCGCCTCGGCCGCGAGCAGCAGGTGGCCGTCGTGTACCGAGCGGATCGCCCGCACCAGCGCGTCGGGATCCACGTCCTTGTACAGCACTCCGGCCGCCCCCGAGCGCATCGCCAGGCTCGCCGAGGCGGGTTCGGTGGCACTGGTGAGCACGAGCACCCGGGCGGCGCTATCGCGGGCTCTCAGTGCGCCCAGGACGGCGACGCCGTCCATGCCGGGCAGCTTCAGGTCGAGCAGGATCACGTCAGGGGCGTGCTCGGCGGCCAGCGCGAGCGCCGTGGCGCCGTCGCCCGCCTCGCCGGCCACCTCCATCCCGTCCTGCACCTCGAGCAGGACCCGGAGCCCGCGCCTGACCACCGGGTGGTCGTCGACGATAAGCACCGAGATGGGCCGCGTCATCGCCCGCCGCCCGCCGTGACCGATACGACCTTGAAGGGCAGTGTCATCCGCACCAGGGTTCCCGTCTTCCCTGACCGGATGGTCAGCGTGGCGCCGGCGGCCGCCGCGCGCTCCCGCATCGAGGCCAGCCCCAGGCCACCGGACGGCGCCTCCGGCGCGAACCCGTGGCCGTCGTCTGACACCTCCAGGACCACCTGGCGCGGGGCCTTGGACGGCACCTTCGACGGTGCCATCGACAGGGCGACCCGGACGCCGGACGCCCCGGCGTGCCGCAGCGCGTTGTGCAGCGCCTCCTGCGCGACCCGGTAGAGCGCCGCCTCCGCCCGCGGCCCCAGCGCGGGCACGTCGCCGGCGGTAAACGTGACCGGGACCCCGTGCGCCCGCCCGGCCAGCACCGCGTACCGGCGCAGGGATTCGGCCAGCCCCGCGGCCTCCAGGTCCGGCGGGGCCAGGCCGTCGATCACCGCACGCAATTCGGCGTGCGCCTCGGCGCCGAGCTCGCCGACCACCTCGATCTCGGCCCGGACCCGGGCCGCGTCCACCGGGTCCCTGGCGGCCAGGACCGCGGCGGCCCGCGCGTGTGCCCTGATGCTGAACAGCTTCTGCGTGACCGCGTTGTGCAGGTCCCTGGCCAGCCGGGAGCGCTCTTGCATCACGGAGAGTTCCCGGCTGCGCTCGTACAGCCGGGCGTTGGTGAGCGCGATCGCGGCGTGCGCCGCGAACAGGGAGAGGATCTCCTCGTCGCGTTCGGTGAACCCGCGGCTGGCGGCCGCGGCGGAGGTCTTGTTAGCCGCGAAGATGATGCCGAGGACCCGGTCCCGGTCGCGCACCGGCACCCCGAGGAAGTGTGACATCTGCGGATGGGCGGACGGCCAGCCCTCGAACCTCGGGTCGGCGCGGATGTCCGCGAGCCGTTCCGGGTTACCCTCGTTGAGGAGCACGGCGAGCATCCCGTGGCGGCGCGGCAGCGGGCCGATCGCCTGCCACTCGGCGGAGCTGATCCCGTCCACCACGAACTCGGCGAACGAGTCGCCCTCGTCGGGCACGCCGAGCGCCGCGTACCGCGCTCCCACCAGCGACCGCGCCGACCGAACGATCACCTGCAGCACGTCACGGACGGACATCTGCCGGGTGACGGACAGCACCGCCTGGCTCACCTGGTACAGCTCGTCGAGCCCATCGCTCACGTATCTGACGTTAGCCGGGACGGGCGGGCCTCGCATCGGGCGGCGGTCTTAGGACCATCGGAGGTGGCCGGGCGGGGCCGCGGACCGATGTGCGCGTGCGGGGCGGCGCCTAGCGTCGAGGACATGAACGACATTCCGACAGCCATGATCACGGGGGCCTCCCGCGGGCTGGGCCGCGCCCTGGCGGCTGGCCTGGCCCGCGAGGGCTTTGCCCTCATCGTCGACGCGAGGAACGCCGCCGGGCTGGACGCCGCGGCGGAGGCGATCCGGGCGGCGGGCGGTACCGTCACGGCCATCGCCGGCGACGTCACCGACCCCGCGCACCGCGCCGCCCTGCGGCAGGCCGCCGACGCCGCGGGCCGGCTCGACCTGCTCGTGAACAACGCCGGCACGCTGGGCGCCAGCCCGCTGCCCGCGCTGGCCGACTACCCGCCCGACGCGCTGCGCGCCGCATTCGAGGTGAACGTGCTCGCGCCGATCGCGCTGACCCAGCTGATGCTGCCGCTGCTGCGCGCGTCCGGCGGCGCGGTGCTGAACGTCACCTCCGACGCGGCCGTGGAGGCATACGCCGGCTGGGGCGGTTACGGCGCGGCCAAGGCGGCCCTGGAGCAGGCCTCGAACGTGCTGGCCGCCGAGGAGGTGGCGCTCCGGGTCTGGTGGGCCGATCCCGGCGACATGCGCACCGACATGCATCAGCTGGCCTTCCCTGGGGAGGACATCTCGGACCGCCCGGAGCCCGACTCGGTCGTCCCCGCGTTCGTCAGGCTCATCTCGCAGCGCCTGCCGAGCGGCCGGTACCGCGCGGCGCACCTGATGCCGGCCGACAGGTAACCCATGGTCATTGACTTCATCCCATTTACCTTGCCCGCCGAGCTCGAGGCGCACGACCCGCCGGAAGCGCGCGGCCTGGCCCGGGACGGCGTCCGCATGCTGGTCAGCCGCCGGTCGTCCGGCGAGATCGGCGAGCACGGCTTCCGCGACCTGCCCGGCCTGCTGTTCCCCGGCGACCTGCTGGTCGTCAATACCAGCGCGACGCTGCCGGCCCAGGTGCGGGCTCTTGGGAGCGGCGACGGGCTGGCCGTGCACTTCTCCAGCCCGCGCCCCGACGGCGCGTGGCTGGTAGAGCTCCGGCAGGTCAAGGGCAAAATCTCGATGCCGAACGGTCCCGGGTTCCCCGGTCAGCGCATCAGCCTGCCTGGCGGGGCGGTCCTGACCCTGGAGGGCAAGGCCACTGGCAGGCTCTGGCGGGCCCGGCTGTCGGTGGGAGTGGTGCCGTACCTACTGCGATACGGCACCCCCATCAGGTACTCCTATGTGGAGCGCGACTGGGCGCTGCCGTTCTACCAGACGGTGTTCGCGCGGGCGCCGGGCAGCGCGGAGATGCCGAGCGCCAGCCGCCCGTTCACGCCGTCCATGGTCATCGCGCTGGTGACCCGCGGGGTGCTGATCGCGCCGCTCACCCTGCACACCGGGGTGTCCTCACTGGAGGCCGGCGAGGACCCCTACCCGGAGCCCTACGACGTGCCGCCCGCGACGGCCCGGCTGGTCAACCACGTGCAGGCGGACGGCGGCCGGATCATCGCGGCGGGTACCACTGTGGTCCGGGCGCTCGAGACGGCCGCGCTGGATCGCCCGGATGGCCAGGTGGCGGCCTCGGCGGGCTGGACGTCGCACGTGGTCACGCCGGAGACCGGGGTCAAGGTGGTGGATGGGCTGCTCACCGGGCTGCACGAGCCGCGTTCTTCGCACCTGCGGATGCTGGCCGCGTTCGCCGGAGATGAGCTGCTGAGCCGGTGTTACGAAACCGCGATCAGGTCCCGGTACCTGTGGCACGAGTTCGGCGACGTGCACCTGCTGCTGCCCTAACGCCGTCGGGACCGGCCCATGCTTCCTGGCCAGGGCCGTTGGGGTAGCCTGGCGCCCGCGATGAATACTCCGCGGACCTCCCTGCTCATCACGCTGACCGGCCGGGACCGGCCGGGCGTGACCTCCAGGCTGTTCGCCATCCTGGCTACGCACCCGCTCATCGTCTTGGACGTCGAGCAAGTGGTGATCCGGGGCCGGCTGGTGCTCGGGGTGCTGCTCGGCTGCGACTCGCCTCCCGACCTGACCGGCATCCACACTGCGGTGAGCGCGCTGGCCGGTGATCTCGGCCTGGATGCCGAGATCACCACGGGTTCGGCGGCCTCGGGTGATCCGGCCGTCCGCGGCGGGCGGCTGCACGTCACCCTGCTGGGCAGCCCGCTGGCGCCCGCCGCCATCACCGCCATCGCGGGGCGGATCGCGGCCAGCGGGGCGAACATCGACCGGATCGGCAGGCTCGCGCAGCAGCCGGTGACATGCATCGAGCTTGAGGTCTCCGGCGGGGACCCGGCGATGCTCCGGGAGGACCTGGCCCGCGCCGCGGTCGAGCAGGGGATCGACGTGGCGGTCCAGCGCGGCGGGCTGTACCGGCGCGCGCTGCGGCTGATCGTGATGGACGTGGACTCGACCCTCATCAAGGACGAGGTGATCGACCTGCTGGCCGCCCGGGCCGGCTGCGCGGCGGAGGTGGCCAAGGTGACCGCGGCCGCCATGCGCGGCGAGCTCGACTTCGCCGCCTCGTTGCGCGAGCGGGTGGCGCTGCTCGCCGGGCTCGAGGCCGAGGTCCTCGACGACGTCCGGGCCGAGCTGCGGCTGACCGCGGGGGCGCGCACCCTGATCGGGACGCTGGCCGGCCTCGGCTACAGGTCGGGTATCGTCAGCGGCGGCTTCATCCAGGTCATCGGGCCGCTGGCCGCCGAGCTCGGCATCGATTACGTGGCGGCCAACGAGCTGGAGATCACGGCCGGGAAGCTGACCGGGCGGCTGCGCGGCCAGGTGATCGACCGGGCCGGGAAGGCGGAGGCGCTGCGCAGGTTCGCCGCCGACGCCGGGGTTCCGCTGTCCCAGACGGTGGCGGTCGGCGACGGCGCCAACGATCTCGACATGATCGCCGCCGCCGGGCTCGGCGTCGCGTTCAACGCCAAGCCGGTGGTGCGCGACGCGGCTGACACCTCGGTGAGCGTCCCCTACCTGGACGCCATCTTGTACCTGCTCGGCATCTCCAGCGACGACGTGGCCGCCGGGCCCGCGGGGTCCTAGTGCCGTGTCAGGTTGCGTAGCCCGGTTGGCTTGATCGTGCGCGGGACGAGTCTGGCCGTCAGATCCAGCCGACCCGGTGCTCCATCGTTCCGGCTATTGTCGGCTCGATTTTGCTCCCAGGCGCTGCCGTCGTGATGAAAGCCGGTGCTTTTGAACCGCCCGGCGCTTGGCCCGATGCGTGCACGGCCGCATCCCCTCTTGCCGCTGATCTCGTGGATATGTGATTAGATTCAGCTTCGCGGCGTCGGATTCACGGAAGAACTGGCCCTCCGGCTATGTGTTCCTGGAACTACCTAGTAGATACGGCAGCATCGCCCGGCAGCCAGGGACTAAGGTCCCCGCGGGCTGTCGTCTCGCGACGGATCACCGCCGAGCTTGGTTGTGTCAAGGAACATCGGGACCTCCCTGTGGGCGGTCAGCTGATCTCTTGAGTCAACGGAAAGGGAGATCGTGTACGGGATCATGCTCGATCTGCTCTGGAGGATTTCTCGCATGGCGGCGCGAGCTGTCTGACCTCGGTGACGAGCTGGGCCGGCGGCCGGCCCTTAGTTGCCCATGCGCCGTCCCGCGGGCGGCTTGGACATGCGTGGGTCCGATGATCCGTAAGCGGGACCTTGGACCCTACCCAGTCATCTGCAATGCCGGCTATTGGGGGAGAACAAGCATGTCTCCGGGCAGATCCGGTCCGCCGCAGGCAGTAACGGCTGGATCCCGGCAACCGGCGTCTTCGGCGTCATGTCCGGTGCCGGGGACTCCCCGGTGCAGCAACAGGTGCGAAGAATCCTGCCCGGCATTGCCGGGGACAAGTATCAGCGGGCGCAAGTGGTGGCGCGAGTTGAGCCGATGAGAGGATGCCAGGATGGCTGATCAGCTGGAAAGCTGGGCCGACGGGCAGGCGAAGGCGCAGGTCCTGGAGTTCGTCCGGTCGGTGACCGAGCCGGGCGCCTGGTTCGTCCCGGCGCCGGATCGGATCGCGGCGTTCGACAACGACGGCACGTTGTGGTGCGAGAAGCCGATGTGCCCGCAGGCCGATTTCCTGCTGCGGCGGTGGAAGGAGATGGCCCAGGCCCATCCCGGCCTGGCCCGCAAGCAGCCGTGGAAGGCCGTGACCGAGGGTGACCAGGCGTGGCTCGCGGAGATCCTGGGGCACGTGCCCGAGCTGACCAGGGGCGTGAGTGAGGCGTATGCGGGGATCACGGCCGAGGTGTTCGAGCGGGCGGTGCGGGCGTTCTTCGACACCGCCCGCCACCCGGTCCTCGCCGTCCCCTACACCCGGCTCGCCTACCGTCCGATGCGGGAGCTGATCGGCCTGCTGACAGCCGCCGAGTTCGAGGTCTATGTCTGCTCGGCGGGCGGCCGGGACTTCGTCCGGGTGGTGTCACAGGAGATGTACGGCATCCCCCGGCAGCACGTGATCGGGTCGGGTGCCCCGCTGGAGTACCGCCGCGGCCAGGTGTACCGGACCAGGGGCATCGAGCGGCCGGCCGATGACGGACCCGGTAAGCCGGTGCACATCTGGGCCCGGACCGGGCGCAGGCCGCTGCTGGCGGGCGGGAACGCCGACGGGGATGCTGCGATGCTGCGGACGGCCCGGTTCGGGCTGCTGATCCGCCACGATGATGCCGGGCGGGAGTTCGCCTACGACGCGGGTTCGGAGAAGGCGCTGGTCAAGGCGAAGGAACGCGGCTGGACCGTCGTGAGCATGCAGAACGACTTCAAGGTGGTGTTCGACCTGTGACGGCCGGACGCGGGCACTGCTCTTGGTGTCGCCCTGCGATCGCACTGTTAGTGCTCTGGGAACCGGAAACTCCTCGTCCGGGCCGGGGCGCCCGCACCAGGAGCGGAGCCGGCCGGGAATCGCGCGGCCGACCCCGGAGCGAACTCACCGGATCGGTGACGCCCGAAGATCCCATGAAGACGAAGACGAAGATCCCATGATGACGAAGACGAAGAGAAGACCACTGCAGAAGTCCACGTGTGAGGTTCGGGGGAGGCTCCGCTCGTGAGCGCCAGCCCCGAGCCGCCTGCTCCACCCCCGATCACTCAGTCGGCGGGGTTCTGGCCTCTGATGGGGTACGCCGCCGCTCTCGGGTCTTCGGCGGCTTCGCCGGCCTGGTGTTCCTGGGCGTGGTCAGCCACGGTGAGAAGTGGAATGTCGATTCCAACCCGCACTGGCTCGGCGGCCACTGGTGGTGGGTGGCGGTCACGGCCGCGGCCGGCCTCATCGTCGGACTGCTGCACCGATGGCTGCGCGTGCCCGAGCAGACACCTGGCATCATCGCCGAGATCAACACTGGTCAGGTCGATGCCCGGCTGGTGCCGGCGATGGTGGCCATATCGGCGGTCTCGCTCATCGGGGGGGCGAGCCTGTGCCCGGAGAAAGCCCTGGGATCCATGGGCGGCGGAGCCGCCACGTGGATCGCCAGGCGACGGGCCCTTGGTACCGAGGATTCCCGGGTGAACGTCTTGTCGGGAATGGCGGGCGCGTACGGCGGAATGCTGGCCAGCCCGGTGATCGTGGTGATGCTGCTCCTGGAAGTGGCGCGACCCGGGGGGAACCGGTTCACCAAGACGCTCCTGGGGACGATCATCGCCTCCAGCGTCGGCTTCGGTATCTACTTTGCCATCGCCGGAGCCGTGTTCCTGGATATCTACAAGGTGCCGCAGTACAAATTCGAGGACTGGCAGCTCCTGGCGGGGGTTGGGCTGGGCTGGTTCGCCGCTGCGGTGGTGACCGTACTGGCCCTGTTCATGGCGCTGGCGGCGCGCTTGCTCGGCCGGATTCCGGACATTCCGCGATCCACCCTCGGAGGGGTGCTGTTCGGGGTCGTCGGCGTGGCGCTGCCGCTGACGCTGTTCACCGGCAGCGCGCAGCTCAAGACGGTGCTGAGCGACGCGAGCACGCTCGGCGCCGGCCTGCTGGCTGCCATCGTGATCGCGAAGATCTTCACCTTCGCGGTGAGCCAGGGCAGCGGATTCATCGGCGGACCGATATTCCCGTCGCTGTTTATCGGGGGAACCGCAGGAGTCTTCGTCCACCAGCTCATCCCGGGTGTGCCGCTTGGACTGGCGTTCACCTGCGTGTTCGCCGCCGTCCCCGGGGCGGTGGTCGCCGCACCGTTCACGGTGGTGCTGCTCGCCGCGTTCGTATCGCAGGTGGGCGGGCTCCAGACCGCGCCGGTCCTCATCGCGGTCGTGACCGCGTATCTCACCATGGAAGGCGTGAAATACTTCGTTGCCAGCCGCAAGGCGGCCCGTGCCGCCAGAGCCAAGGCGGCACCTGCCGCTCAGGGCGTGGCGGATGCTCCAGCCTGAGTTGATCAGAGTTGACTGTGAACTCAATAGCAGCCGGAAGCGCCCATGGCGCCGACCCGCGCGACCGAGGGCCACGGCCATTCCAAGATCGTTGAGGTGGGCTGGTTAGCGTCTGGCGGGGTCATCGTCCCGGCTGGTGAGCGCGGCGCGGGTTACTGCCCGCTCGGCTGGGCATCGGTGCCGGCGATGCCCGGGGGGACGACCTTGCCTTGGTCGATGTCCTTGGCCAGTCGCGCCTTGGCGGCCAGGGCTCCCTCGTCAAGCACGCCGGAGCCCGCCGCCCGCGAGATCGCGCTGCCGCCGCGGCCGCGCAGCACGTAGGCGAAGCCGACGGCGATCAGCATGCCTATGACCGGCCCTGCCAGGTACACCCAGTAGCTGGTCCAGTAACCGCTCGCCAGGGCGGGGCCGAAGGAGCGGGCCGGGTTCATCGACACGCCGCTGACCGGCGCGGCCCACAGGCCGGCCAGCGCGATGTAGCCGCCGACGCCGAGCGCGGCGATCGCGCCGACGTTCTGCGCGGCCGACGCCGTGCCCAGGATCACGCTGACCAGCAGCGCGGTGAGCACGATCTCCATCAGCAGGGCCTGCCAGTTGTGATACCCCGGGCCCGGCAGCGTCGCCCCCAGATGCTCAACGTTCCCGAACACCCAGCGCAGGAACAGGCAGGCCAGCGTCGCGCCGATCAGCTGGATGACGATGTAGCCCGGGACCCGCCGCCACGGGAAGTCCCCGCGCAGCGCGAACGCCAGCGACACCGCCGGGTTCAGGTGCGCGCCGGAGACCGCCCCCATGAACAAGATGATCGCCGTCACCATCAGGCCCGGGGCGACAACCGCCGCGGCCAGGCTGATCTGCCCCTTGGCGTGCAGAAGCCCGCCGCCCGCGGCGGCCAGCACCAGCGCGAAGGTACCCAGCAGCTCCGAGAACAGCCGCCGCCATTCCCTGCTCGGGTCATCGAAATCCTTACGGTCCCCGAACTCAAGCATGAGCATGTTGTACCCGTGCGGGAACGCCGTCGCCACCGACGCCCGGTCGACCTCCCGGGCCCCGCCCGCACCGTCCGGCCCCCGTGCGGTCCCGTGCTCGGCCGGACCATCGGTCCGGCTCGCCGGCACCTTGTCCGTCATGCCCTGCTCCTTCCCGTCAACAGCACCGAAAAGGCTTCGCAATCAGGGCCGCACGCCCGCGCCCAATCCTCGCCCGCACGACGTCAGCCCTCAGGCTCAGTCCCATTCCAGTTCCCTCAATCGTCTTCCCGGTGCGCCCGGCAAGCCAGGGACCAAGGTCCCATCGCGGAGCAGGTTCGGGCAAGCGGACCCTCGGCAGGGAGGCCTTGCTTGGCGGCATGGCGTCAGCCGTCTGTCCCGGGTGGGTTCAGGGGGGTTGTTCAGCGGGGATCTTGCCGGGTTCGGGTTCGGGTTTGGGCAGGCGGAGGCCGAGCTTGCTGGCGAGGGGAGCTGCGGTGAGGCCGTAGATGGCGACGGTTCCCACGATCACCAGGAACGTTGCGGGCAGCAGCTTGTCCGCCCCGCCGATGTGCAGCGCGACGAGCGGGGCGGAAAAGCTCGCGGCGGTGGACGCCGCGACGATCCCCCGCGGGTCCATGGCTCCGACGAAGATCCGCTCGTTCCTGGTCAGGCTGGACCTCGCCGTGGCCACTATCGCGACGGCCGGGCGGACCAGGAGCACCAGCAGCGCCACCAGGCCCAGCGCGGGCCAGATCACGCCCCGCAGCGACGCCGGGGTCACCGTGGCGGAGATCGCGATGAACAGCACGCCGATGGACAGCTGGACGACCGTCTTGATGAACGGGCGGTCCTCGGGCAGGTCCATGCCGCGCAGGTTCGCCAGGACGATACCCATGGTGATGGCGGCGACGAGCCCGGTGTCGTCCTGCAAGGCGTCGCACAAGCCGGCGATGGTGATCACCGTGGCGATGATGGCCTGGGTGGCCAGGATGCCGGTGAGCTTCAGCTTCTTCAGCAGCAGCCACAGCACGGCGATGCCGACCGCGCCGCCGGCCACGCCCAGGCCGATACGCCCGGCGAAACCGAGGATCCCGGATAGCACGTCGTGGTGCGCGTGGCTGGCGGTTATGGCCTGGAACACGACCACGGCAATGATGGCGCCGATCGGGTCGATGGTGGTGCCCTCAAAGCCCAAGATCGTGGTCAGCTTCTTGCCGGTCCGGGCGGCGTGCAGGATGGGGGTCACCACGGTGGGGCCCGACACGATCAAGATCGCGCCGAGCATGATGGCCGCCTTGGAGGACAGGCCGAGCAGGAGTCCCCCGAAAAGCCGGCGCCGGCCCAGGTCATCGGGATACCCCAGCCGCGCAGCCGGCGCACCACCCGGCGGCTGTCGCCCTCCAGCCCTTTGGTGACCAGATCTAGGCCGCCGTCGAACAAGATGATCGCGACCGCCAGGCTCACCAGCGGCGGCCACGCTGCCCCGAAGATCTTGTCCGGGTTGACCACCGTGGTCAGGGCGCCCGCGGCGAATCCGGCCGGCAGCAGCAAGATGATCGCCGGAATGCCGAAACGCGCGGCGATGACCTGGCAGGCCACGGCCAGCCCGACATAAGGGCAAGCCCGGCAAAGATCTGCGAAGCGCTCATCGGCCCGGCGACCATCCCCGCTCATCAGCCCCGCGGGCATCTGGCAGCCGAAGCGGATTTCCGCATCCGGGCATGGCGCCGGCCTCCGCCGTCCCCCGTCCTAGGCCCCGGAGGGAGCGTCATCGGCTGGCTGACGGCCGGTCCGCCCGGCCGCGATCACGGCAGCGACCTCGCGGAGGAAGCCGACCAACGCGATCGCCAGGAATGCCGCACCGATAACCGCCTGGATCTCCGCCTCCGGCCGGCCGGTCCTGCGGGCGGCCGCACGGGCGACCGGCCCAGCGGCCGCCTTTCTCCAGCCGGTCAGCCCCGCCTGGCCCATCGCCACCACATTCCACCTCGCCATCCGAAGCGCTCCTTCCCGATATCCCCGGCCACCGAACAGCCGCTGGCGACACCGCATCGCCCAGGGCCAGAGACCGTCAGGTCAGCTGACTTCGCCTACGGCTTCCCGGACGGCCTGGTCGACGTCCTTTGCGCTCACGTTGAGCTCCTTGGCGACGTGCTTCTCGGCCTTCAGCTGAGCTTTGTCGATGGCCTGCTCCACCTTGCTCTCCCCGACAATGACCAGGGCAGCCTGCCCCTCGTCGATGACGTCGCCGAACTCCTTGACATCGGCGCGGGACATGCCGCGCCACAGGTGCCCGCCCACCCCGCCGACGGCTGCGCCGACCGCTGCGCCGACGATGATCGAGGGCGGGAACAAGATGCCGACCACAGCGCCGACGGCCGCGCCGCCCCACGCGCCGTGCCGGGTGGCCATCTCATCCTTGTTCACGTGCACCTTGCCCTTGTCGTCCTTGGTCACCACCGCGGCATCGTAGGTGCCGACCGCGCCGGCCGCATGCAGGTCCTTGACGATGTCATAGTCGGCTTGCGCCGCCGCCTCACTGGGGTAGGTGCCGATGTAGATGAACACTGCCTCGGGCTTCGCCATATCCTGTCCCTCTCCTTGCTCGCCAACCCGGTACAGCCGACGCCGTGCGTCCCGCCGCTGCCCCGTCACCTTTGATCCGTCACCGCGCACGCTAAGGCTCAGGCAGGCGACCCGGCATCACCTGCCGCCCGAATTCACCTAGGTGGAAACCGCCCTAGCCCGCGGACCGGGCGCGTTACCCGGCTCGGACGGCCACTGAGATACCCCTGCGGGTGCTGTGGTTCGGGGGCTGCCCGCTGCCCCGGATGGGCAGGCATGCCAGACGTCGGCGTCGTTATCGGTCACCGGGATCTGGGTTTCCGCACCGGCCTCATCGAACAGGCACAAGGTGACGCTGCTGGCGACGCTGGCGACGCTGGAGGCGATCGCGAAGTGCGTGCCCGCTATGCCCAGGTACTCGCCGGGCGTGGCGCCCAGCGGGAACGGGGAGCCCGGGAGCGCTGCCGCGCCCTGGGCCGGCGGCGCGCTGGCAGGCGTCATAGTGCGGCTGGCTGCGGCGGGCGCCGCGGTACGTGGTGGTGTCATGACTGCGGAGTCGCAAACGCCCTGTACCACCACCAGGCGCCGAACGTGTGGATGTCACGCGGTGTCGCGATGTACTGCCGAGCCCGTCGGCCGCTGCTGCTGACCAAGCTTGACCGCGCCCACAATGACCTTAACCGCGAGCCCGATGACGACGAGATCGGCGATCATCTGCCCGGTGACCACCAGCCGCGCCGCCTCGGTCTTGGCCGTGATATCGCCGAACCCGACCGTCGAGAACACAGTGACGGTGAAGTACAGCGCGTCGGTGCGCGTCAGCTGCTGGCTGAAGTTGCTGGCGGAAATCGTGGCCATGACGACATAGGTGCTGGCGAACAGCAGCAGGAACAGCGGAATGCTGGTGGCGAGGGCTTCGACCCCCCGCAGGCCCGGGAACCGTGACACGACGATCGAGCGGACCTGAAAGGCGACCAGTCCGATGAGCAGCGCAAGCCCGGTCACCAGTATCGTGACGGCGACCCAGGTCGAGGAGCGGTCAAGGGGCAGCAGGTAGTAGATGGCCACCAGCGCGGCGGTCGATCCCACCGCCCTCAGCACAGCCCGCACGATCATGCGGCGCGGGGGCCTGGCCTCGGGCTGGACGGCAGGTTCGGGGTTCGCGTTATCAGTCATGGGGAGAGGCTAACCAGGTGTGTAAGAGGATGCCGCTGGCTGCCCGGGGTGCGTGCCGACCTCGGCCTTTACCTGCGGATACTCCGGCGCGCGATTACCCCCCGCGGCGTCACGACCTCTGCGCCGCCACCTACCCTCGGCGCCGCCGCATCTGACCAGGGAAGCGTGACGGGCTCCCTGCCCTTCGGGCGGGTGCTCGGACTCGAGGTGGCCAGCACCTTCGTCTCGCTGGCCGGAAGCGGCCCGGCGGTCCCGGCCACCGGCATCCGGTTCTTTCAGCTGCAGGGCTGCCCGGCGACGGTGGCGGTGAGTTCGGGTGCTCTCGACGGCGCCTCCGACCTCATCATCAAGCTTGTGCTCTTCCTGATCGCCGTTCCGGTCCCATGGCACGAGTTCCGCTCCGAGAACAGCCTCCATGCCGGGAGCCACGCCAAGGTCCTGTGGCTGATCCTCGCGATCGTCGTGGTAACCGGCCTGGTGATCGCCGTGGTCCTGGCCGTCCCCAAGTGGCGCCACCAGGTCTCCGGGAAGCTCCGCAAGGGCTGGGGCGAAATCAAGGGCAACTTCAAAGAGCTAGCCGCCCAGCCCCGAAAATTCGCGCAGCTCTTCGGCAGGGGAGCTGGCAGCCCAGCTCGTCCTGACCCTGGCACTCGGCACGGCGCTGCACGCCTTCGGTGCGCACCTGTCGCTAGCTGCCCTCATCATCGTGGTCACCGTTGCCAGCACCGCGGCCGATGTCTCACCAGCACCTGGAGGTAAGGGAGTAGCCGAAGCCGGTCTCATCTTGGTCCTGGTCGCGGGAGGCATCTGCGCGGGCCAGCCCGGTCTGCTGGTCTCATGTGTCCTCCAAGATGTCGGTATTTGCGGGCCGCGCGGCGAAACCGGCATGCCCCGGCCGGGGATCGGCGGGTCAGCTGACTTCGCTGGCAGCTTCCCGGACGGCCTTATCGATGTCCTTGGATTCGGCGTTGATTTCCTTGGCGACGTGCTCCTGTCCCTCTCCTCGCTCGCCAACCCGGTACAGCCGGCGCCGTGCACCCCGCCGCTGCCCCGTCACCGCGCACGCTAAGACTCAGGCAGGCGACCCGGCATCACCTGCCGCCCGAATTCACCTAGGTGGAAACCACCCCGGCCCGTGAACCGGGTGCGGTACCTGGGTAATTGGTCACAGTGCCGGGGGGCTCACCTGCCTGGCGCTGCCGCGTGGCACAACCGCTGTAGGTCGGGCATCTTGACGTGTGCTGCCCGGCTGCCCACCGGGCGGCCTGGATCCGCAGGCTGCCACCGCCTGCCACCAGCGCGAGGGGAGACAGTGCCGTGCCAACTGGCGGAGAGGCGCCGCGCGGACGCCGGTCGCTCGGCAAGGGCCGGATGGAAAGCTTCAGCGACGGCGTGTTCGCATTCGCCGCGACGCTGCTGGTAGTCGACCTCGCGCTTGGTCCGGGGAGCACGGCGCTGCAGAAGGTGCTGCACGCTTGGCCCGCCTACGTGGCGTACATCATCAGCTTCCTGACGATCGGCGCCGCGTGGCTCGCCCACACCGCCTTGACCGACCGCCTCACGCAGGCCGATCCGCTCCTCCTGCGACTCAACTTGCTCCTCCTGCTCGCGGTGGTCTTCCTGCCGTTCCCGACCCACCTCCTCGCAGAGGCCCTGCCTAACGCCAGCGGCGACGACGAACGGGTGTATGTCACCATGTACGGGCTCACGCTCCTGGCCATCCGCCTGCTGGGGTCCGCCCTGGACGCGTACGCGCGGCACGAGCACCTCTACTCACCGCGCGAAGACGGCGAGGAACCGCAGGACACCCCGCCGAAGAAACTTCTGCCCGTCGTCATCGGGTATGTGATGGCGATCCTGATCGGGCTCGCCTCGCCGGGAGCGGCGGTGGCGCTTTATTTCGGTCTCGCGGTGTACCTGATTGTGCCGTTCCGGGAGGTCGCAAGGGTGCTATTCCGGCGTCCATGACCCCCGCCAGGAGCGCGCGCCAGCGTCGGCCGGCTCTCAGCCACGACCATGCCAGCTGGCAGACGAAACTCACTGCGGTGGGGGAGATCTGGCCATACTGGCTGCCAACCGGGCAGGCGCTGGGATTCACCGTTTCTCAGCCGCGGGTGAGTTGCCGCCACCCAGTCCGGGTGCGCCGCCGGCCGGACCCCGCCTGGGGCAGGGCCCCGCCTGGGCAGGGACGACCCGGGACCGGGGCCCGCACGGGACGCCGGATGGGGACTTTCGGCCCTGGCGCCTCGGAGCCCGCGTGATTTGCTTCCATAACGTACGGCTGCTCCAGACCCCGGCAGCAGGACCTTTTAGGCCTGGGAGAGTTGATGGGCGACAGGGCGGAGGACGGCCCTGGGCCGGTCCTGGTCGCGACGAAACTGCGTCCGCCGGTGGTGCGCGATCAGGTCGTTGCGCGTGAGCGTCTTCTGGAGCCGCTTCGGAGCGGGTCGGGTCTGGCGCTTAGCCTGGTGGCATGCCCGGCGGGTTACGGGAAGACCACCTTGCTGGCAGCGTGGCGGGAAGCCGAGGCGGCGCGGAAGCCTACCGCGTGGCTGACGCTGGACGAGGGCGACAACGACCCGGTGGTGCTCTGGTCCTATGTGATCGAGGCGCTTCGCAGGGCCTGCCCGGCGATCAGCCTGCCGACGTCGCCGCAGCTGGCCGAGGCCTCTCTCGTGCACTCGGTGCTGCCGCGCCTGGTGAACGAGCTGGACGATCTGGGTGAGGTCACGCTGATCCTGGACGACTTCCACCGGCTTTCGGCCGGCGCGGCCCGCGAGAGCCTGGCCTGGTTCGTCGATCATGCACCGCCCGCCTTCCAGCTCGTGCTCTCCACCAGGACTGAACCGGACCTTCCGCTGGCTGCGCTGCGCGCGCACGGTGACCTGCTCGAGCTGCGCGCCGACGATCTGCGGTTCACATCCGGGGAGGCGGACGCATTCCTGAACGGGCGCCTCGGGCTCGGCCTCATGCCCGAGGATGTGGATCGTCTCGTCGAGCGGCTGGAGGGCTGGCCCGCCGGGCTCTACCTGACGGCGCTTTCCATGAGGCGGACTGCCGACCGCCACGGCTTGGTGACCGACCTGGGCGCCTCGAGCCGCCATCTGATCGACTTCCTGGAGACCGAGGTGCTCCAGGCGCATGATCCGCCGTTGCAGGCGCTGATGCTCCGCTCTTCCGTCCTGGAACGGCTGTCCGGCCCGTTGTGCGATGCGATGCTGGAGCAGCAGCACTCGGCGCCGATGCTCGACGCGCTGTCGCACAGCAACCTCTTCCTCATCCCCCTGGACGAGGAGGGCGGGTGGTACCGCTTCCACCCGCTGTTCGCCCGGCTGCTGCGGGTCGAGCTGGAGCGGCGTGAGCCGGGCACAGCGCCGGCCCTGCACCGCCGGGCGTACGCCTGGCATCGCGATCACAGGATGACCGGCGAGGCCGTCGGGCATGCGATCGTCGCGGGCGCGTACGCCGAGGCCGCCGGGCTGATCGAAGCGTCGTGGGTCTGCTACGCCAGCTCGTGCCGGTACGACACGGTCCTGGCCTGGATCCGGCGCCTGCCGCAGGAGATGCAAAGCGGCAGCGCGGGGCTGCTCCTGGTCAAGGCGTGGCTGCTCTCGCTGTCCGGGAAGCGGGAGGAGGCGGGTCAGGTAATCGCGGCGGCCGAACGGCTGGGCGAGCCCGTCGGGGGGGCTTTGCCGGCCGGCTTCAGCTCGGCCGGGGCGGGCCTGACGATGCTGCGGGCCTGCTGCCCGTGGGGTGACGTGGGTGCCCAGCTGGAGAGCGGCCGACGCGCGGCCGAGGTCGAGGGGCCGGGATCGGCCTGGCGGCCGGCGGCCTGCTGGGCGGTCGGGATGGGCCTGTACTTCCGGGGTGAGCCCGGTGAGGCCGACCGCTGGTTCGCCGAATCGGCGGCGCTGGCACCGGCGAGCGCACAATGGCCGGCTGGGGCGTCGTCGCTGGCCTACCGTTCGCTCATCGCCGGTGAGCTGGGCCGCCTCGAAGACCAGCGGATGCTGGCCGAGGGTGCAGCGGATCTCGTCCGGGAGCACGGCACCGAGAAGGCCAGCGGCGTGGTCCCGCTGGCGCTCGGGGTATCGCTCGCCGCGCGCGGCAGGCCAGAGGAGGCAGAGCGGCTGATCGGGTGTGGTGTCGCGTTCGTGCGTTCCCGGGGGCAGCCGACCGAGGTGGCGATGGCGCTGCTGCACCACGGACCGGTACTGCGTGCCGTGGGCGAGCGGGAGCGCTCGCAGGCGGCGATCACCGAGGCGAGAGCCGTCATCGGGTCCTGTCCCGACCCGGGGATCCTGACCGGGCGGCTGAAGGCTTGCGAGCCGTCCCCGCGGCCTGGCATCAGGTCAGCAGATGAGAAGCTGACGGGGCAGCAGCTCAGGGTGCTCCAGCTGCTGGCCGGCGATCTGTCCGAGCGCGGCATCGGCCAGGAGCTGTACGTGTCGCACAACACCGTTCACAGCCACGTCCGGTCGATCTACCGCAAGCTCGGCGTCTCCTCGCGGGCCCACGCCCTGCAGCGGACCCGCGAGCTCAGGCTCCTGTAGCCGCGGTGCCCGGCTACCTGCGTGCGTGCCAGCGTGCTCACCGGGGCGCTGACCCGGCGGGAGCGGGGCCGTCGTCGGCGCGGCAGGGCGCCGGAACCCGGGATCTTCCGGATTCTTGCTCGTGCTTCACCTAGGTGGAACCGGCCGGCAGGTGGTGACAGGTCACCTGCCCGAGTGCGAGCGTGCGGGTGATGGACAGCGACCAGGCACCAGGCAAGAGATACCGGCTAGTTCTTCAGGGCGAGCTGGGCGAGCCGTTCGGTTTCCTGTTCGAAGGGATGCAGATGGACCGGGTTGCGGGCACCACGGTGCTGACCGGCCGCGTGATCGACCAGGCGCATCTGCACGGGCTCATCCAGCGGACCCAGGAGCTGGGCCTTGAGCTCATCTCCATCGGGCCGGCGGACGAGGGGCCAGATGAGACCGAACGCCCGGCAGGCTGACCGCGCCGAGCCGTGGCATGGCGGAACGGGGAGCTGGTCCGGGATGACACAGCCAAATGACGCAAATGACGCACCGAGCTGGTGTGGCGCGAAGCGCAGGGAGAGGAGCCGATGATGAGTATGCAGACGACTGGGGCTCCGCCCCGAGGTGGACACCGCTACCAGCTCGAGTCCGGGCTGGATCGGCTGACTCCGGCGGAGCGCGCGGAGCGGGGTAAGGCGGCGCGGGTGGCGGTGCCGCGGGAGAGCCATGCGGTGTTCGACCCGGGGCGGGGCCGGCCCGATCCGATCGGCCTGCTGGAGGAGCAGGCGAAGTCGCGGGTGCCGGAGCTGGTGCCGATCCGGCGGGGCCGGATGATGGTGTCCCCGTTCACCTTCTACCGGGGCGCGGCGCTGCCGATGGCCAGCGACCTTTCCCGTACTCCGGTGTCCGGGCTGGCGGTGCAGGCGTGCGGGGATGCGCACCTGTCGAACTTCGGCATCTTCGGCTCCGCGGAGCGACTCCTGGTCTTCGACGTCAACGACTTCGATGAGACGACGCCCGGCCCGTGGGAATGGGACGTCAAGCGGCTGGCCGCCAGCATGGAGGTAGCGGCCCGCGGCAACGGGTTCGGCGGCAAGGACCGCCGCGAGATCGTCACGGCCACCGTGACCAGCTACCGGCAGGCGATGCGGGACTTCGCCAAGATGACCAACCTGGATGTCTGGTACGCGCACGCGGACCTGGACCAGCTGAGGGCGCAGTTCGACGCGCAGCTGAAAGCGCGGCAGCGCAAGATGGTGGACAAGGGCATGGCCAAGGCGCGGACCCGGGACAGCATGCAGGAAGTGGCCAAGCTGACCCGCCTGGTCGACGGACGGCCGCGGATCATCGCCGACCCGCCGCTGATCGTCCCGGTCGCCGACCTGCTGCCCAAGCAGATGGACCAGGAGACCTTCCGGGCTCAGTTCAAGGACCTGCTCGCCGGCTACCGCCGGACGCTGGAAACCGACCGCAGGTTCCTGCTGGAGCAGTACGAGTTCTGCGATATGGCCCGCAAGGTCGTGGGCGTGGGCAGCGTCGGAACCCGCTGCTGGATCGTCTTGATGCTCGGCCGCGATGAGTCCGATCCGCTGTTCTTGCAGGTCAAGGAGGCTGAGGCGTCGGTGCTCAGCCGGTTTGTGGGGGCCAGCAAGTACGCCAACATGGGGCAGCGGGCGGTCGCCGGGCAGCGGCTGATGCAGGCATCCAGCGATATCTTCCTGGGCTGGCAGCGGGCCGAGGCCGGGCTGGACGGCAAGCAGCGCGACTTTTACGTCCGCCAGCTGCGGGACTGGAAATACTCCATCGCCATCGAGGACCTGATACCCCCCGGCATGCGGATCTACGGGCAGGCCTGCGGGTGGGCGCTGGCCAGGGCGCACGCGCGCTCCGGCGACCGGATCGCCATCGCCGCCTACCTCGGCAGCTCCGACGCCTTCGACAAGGCCATCACCCAGTTCGCGAGCGCGTACGCCGACCAGAACGAACGCGACCACAAAGAGCTCGTGGACGCCGTCGCCTCAGGACGGCTCACCGCCGAACCCGACCTGTAAGATCCCGGCCGGCCAGCAGTGTCAGGAGCGGAAGGCAATGACGGCTGTCCCGCCTGAGAGCCTGGTCACCGAAGGTGTCCGCAGCCTGGAGGTGCGCTGGATCTTCCCGGGCCAGCTGGAGGCCGCGGTGGCCCGATGGTCCGGGCGGTTCCCAGCCCGGACGGGGTCACGCGAGGACACCTACCTGCTGGATCCGCAGTTGCGCGGGCTGTCGGTGAAGGTCCGCGGCGGCGGGGCACTGGAGGCGGGCACGGCTCGAGCTCCTGGCTGCATCGCCTAGCAGATTCCACCTAGGTGAAATGACGCGGCGGGTGATGCCGCCTCGCCTGCCTGCGGGTGAGTATTACATGGTGATGGGCGCGCTCGTTCATCAGGACAACCCGACCGGGGAGATGCCATGGCCGACGATAACCAGATGCTTCTCTACGCCGCGGCGTACGAGACTCTCGACGCCGCACTGGCGGATATGGATGTTGTCGAGCAGCTGCATAAGGACAAGATGATCGGCAAGTTCGACGCTGCCGTGATCGATCAGCAGGACGGCAAACCCCACATTGTCAAGCGGATGGATCGCTCGCGGATGCGTGTCATCCCTGAGTGGTTCGGGGGCGGGACGCTGCCTCGCAAGGAGCTCCATGAGGCGGCTGGGGTACTCACCGGTAACCAGGCAGGTCTCATCGTGGTTGGCGAGCCGACCATCGACAAAGGACTCGACAAGGCGTTTACAGGTGCCGCCAAAGTCGTGAAGCGCTCTGTGGACGCCACGACCGACGAAATCACCAGCGAGCTGCAGGAAGCGCTTAAAGGCTAACGGTGCCGCGGCAGCCGCAGGCGTCTTCATTCGAAACGCCTTCCTCATAGGCTGTACAGGACCGTTATGACCTTTTGATTCGTAGATACCTCGTATGGGCATCCGGACCCGTTCAGGTCAGTTCGTGACCTCGGGCTCGTCCCGGGTACTCCTGACCCGTATCGCGTCGCCTGCCGGGGACCTAGCCGGCGGGTAAGCACGTGCGATGGGACGTCTGGCAGGACTTTCGGCCCTAGTCGGTGCTTATACGCCTGGGCATTGTCGAAAGGCAGTGAGAAACTTCCGCAAAGGAGATCGAATGTTCTGGGCTATCACTGGCGGTATCATCTACTTCATACTCATGGTCACTCTTGGCGTTATATCGCTCAGGAAAGGCCATTGGTTCATGTTTATCATTGGGATCTTCTTGCCATTCTTCTGGCTCATCGGCGCGCTGATGCCTTCCCGGAGGCTCGCCTACTAGGCGACCCAGCGGTGTCACTACTCCGGTGACAGGGGCTCTGCACGGCAGCGGGCAGCTGCCGAGGGCGCGCAGTACCGGAAGGACTAAGGTTCCCGGCAGAACGGCCTAGCTGCTCTGACCTGGCGGAATCGGACGGCTTCAGCTAACGTGCGGTTAACTCCACGGCTGAGCCGGAACGGAGGGACGAGATGGCGCGTGAGGTCAGGTCAGGGCGGGATGCCCAGACGGCGCCGGGAGCGGCGCCCGCGGCAGCCGCCATCGGGCCAGTCCGCCAGGCACGGGCGGTGCACCACAACCGGACCGCCTGGTCCCTGATCGGACTGAAGATGGCAGGGGATGTTCTGCGCAGCCGCCGGTCCCAGGAGCTGGCGATCGTCGGTGCCATCATGGTGGCGGCGCTGGCCCACGGGGCCCGCCAAAGCCAGGCTCAGATGCTGGCGCGGCTGATCGCCTGGGACAAGCGGCGGGAGCAGGCTCTGCGCCGTCGCCTTTCGGCCGGGCTCGGCCAACGCAAGACCCGGTAAGGCCGGATCTTGCGCAGCGGGCTCACGCCAGGACTGGACTGAGCCCGCGGGACGCGGTCGACGAATCTGGCAGGCCCTGGTCCCGGGGCATCGCTGTTTCAACCGTGCGTCCCTGGCAAAACGCCATGAACCCCGGGATTCACGTCCTAGTCGACATGATCCCGAGGTTCATGGCGTGCCCGGAGGGGCGGCGAGGCGCTCCTCCGGGCGAGCTATCCGCTACTTGCCACTCCGGCCAGGCCGTTTAGTCGGGCCGCTTCGCGGCGGCCGCGCGGTCCTCGGCACCGTCCCCGATGACCGCCTCGGTCACGTCGGGCGCCGCGCTGGCGCCCTCCACCGCGGGCGAAACCACGCCGGTCACCTCGGCCGCCATCGGCGCCTCGCCGCCCATGTGGTGGGCGCGGCGCTTGGAGATCACGATCGCCGCGACCACGATGGCCACCGCGCCGACCGCCACCCCGGTGCGCAGTCCGACGTTAGCTGCTGTACTTCACCACGCTGGTCGCGACCAGCAGCGACACCAGGTTAATTACCTTGAGCAGCGGGTTGATCGCGGGGCCCGCGGTGTCCTTGAACGGGTCGCCGACCGTGTTGCCGATGACGGTCGCGGCGTGCGCTTCTGAGCCCTTGCCGCCGTGCTCGCCCTCCTCGACGAGCTTCTTCGCGTTGTCCCAGGCGCCGCCGGAGTTGGCCAGGAACACCGCCATCAGCACCCCGGCCGCGATCGCGCCGGCCAGGTAGGCGCCGAGCGTGGCATACCCGAACGCGAAGCCGACGGCGATCGCGATCAGCACCGCGAGCAGGGCCGGGGTCACCAGTTCGCGCAGCGAGTCCTTGGTGACGATGTTGACCACCCGGCTGTAGTCGGGCTTCTCGGTGTAATCCATGATCCCCGGGTGGGTGCGGAACTGGTTCCGCACCTCCAGGACCACGCGCTGCGCCGCCCGGCCCACCGCGCTGATCAGCAGGCTGGCGAACATGAACACCACGGAGGCGCCGATGATCACGCCGACCAGGACCCTCGGCCGGTCGATCGACAGGCTGAACGAGCCTGCCCCGCTGCCGAGCGCCTGCTCGATCGTGGTGCGGAAGGCGCCGAACAGCGCGGTCGCGGCGAGCACCGCGGTCGCGATCGCGATGCCCTTGGTGATCGCCTTGGTGGTGTTGCCGATCGCGTCCAGGTGGGTCAGCGCCTGCGCGCCCTCGCCCGTGACGTCGCCGGACATCTCCGCGATGCCCTGCGCGTTGTCGGTCACCGGGCCGAACGAGTCCATGGACACGATCACGCCGACCGTGGTCAGCAAGCCGCCGCCGGCCATCGCCACCGCGAACAGCGCGATGGTGGCGTTCCCGGTCGCGAGCAGGTAGGCGCCGAAGACCGCGCCGGCGATCAGCAGCGCGGCGTACACGGCGGATTCCATCCCGTACGCGACCCCGGACAGGATGACCGTGGCCGCGCCGGTCTCCGAGCTCTGCGCGATGTCCCGCACCGGCCGCCGGTTCACCTCGGTGAAGTACCCGGTCAGCAGCTGGATGGCGCTGGCCAGCACGATGCCGATCAGCACCGCCCCGAACGCGATCCAGCGGGGGTTGCCGTGGTAGGCCGCGATGGCCGGGTCGGTGATGCCCTTCAGGGCAGCGAAGTGGGCCGGCAGGTAAGGTGAAGGAGGCGATCGCCACCCCGATGACCGAGATCAGCGCGGAGACGAAGAAGCCGCGGTTGATCGCGGTCATCCCGCTGCGGTCACCCTTGCGCGGCGCGACCACGAAGATCCCGATCACCGCGGTGATCACCCCGATCATCGGCACGATCAGCGGGAAGACCAGGCCCTTGTCGCCGAACGCGACCTTGCCCAGGATCAGCGAGGCGACCAGCATGACGGCGTAGGACTCGAACAGGTCCGCGGCCATGCCCGCGCAGTCGCCCACGTTGTCACCGACGTTGTCCGCGATCGTCGCGGCGTTCCGCGGGTCGTCCTCGGGGATGCCCTGCTCGACCTTGCCCACCAGGTCCGCGCCCACGTCGGCCGCCTTGGTGTAGATGCCGCCGCCGACACGCATGAACAACGCCAGCAGCGCCGCGCCGAACCCGAAACCCTCCAGCACGTCCGGCGCGTTGCCCTTGTAAAGGAGCACCACGATCGCGGCGCCGAACAGGCCCAGGCCCACGGTGAACATCCCGGCCACGCCGCCGGTCCGGAACGCGATCCGCATCGCGGACCGCTCACCGCCCTCGCGTGCCGCGGCCGCCACCCGGACGTTGCCGCGGACGCACAGCGACATCCCCGTGAACCCGGTGAGCGCCGAGAAACCGGCGCCGACCAGGAAGAAGATCGACCGGCCCCAGCGCACGCCTTCGCCGCCGGCCGGCACCGGCAGCAGCAAGAGCACGAAGAAGATGATGACCACGAACACGCCGAGGGTCTTGAACTGACGGCGCAGGTACGCGGCCGCGCCTTCCTGCACGGCCTTGGCGATTTCCTGCATCCGCTGAGTGCCCTGGCCGGCCGAGAGTACCTCCCGCACCAGCACGCCGGCCACGCCGAGCGCGAGCAGCGCGACGACGGCGACGATGACAACCCAGGTCAGGTTGGAGCCGCTCACGCTGGCGGTGTTCGCCGCCGGCGCAGAGACTTGGCTGGACATTCGACCTCCTGGAACTCCGAACGGAAGACGTTGCCGATCGGGACTAAATGAGTGGCCGGGAGTCTACGCACGCACGGGCTGAACCATGAACACCAGGCCATTCCTAACCGGTTCGTTATTTTTTTGTTATTTTTGCGATATGGGAATGTTATCGGCAAGGCGGTTCATAATGACCAGCCATCGCATGTGCTCACGGCAGGCGAGACGCGAAGCGGCCACTGGTCGCGCGGGCCAGGCAGGCGGCCCTGGCCCGATGGCCGGGCTCAGGCGGTGGGAGCGGCCGACGGCCAGCTCATCCGGACGCTCACGCCGGAACTCGTCGAGGAGACGTGCACGTCATCGGCTAGGCCGGAGATCACGGCCAGCCCGAACCCCGCTGGGATCCCGGCGTCGTCGGTCCCCTGGACCAGGGTCGTGGCGCCCGCAGGCGCGCCCTGGCTCACGCCATGGCCGTTGGCGCCGCCCCCTGAGCCGACCGCTGGGGCGGTGCCCGTGGGGGCATGGTCACTCACCACGACCACGAACCGCTCGCCCTGGTCGGTCATCTCGATCTTGACCGGCTCAGCCGGGCAGTGCCGCCGGTGCGCCTCAACCGCGCGCGAGCAAGCCTCGCCCACGGCTAGGCGCACCTCGTCAAGCAGCGCTTCATCCACACCGCTGCGCCGCGCTACCGCGGTGGCGACCAGCCGTGCGGTGCGAACGTGCGCGGGCAGCGGCGTGAACGTGACTTCTACGGTGGCCATCTCGAAGGATCTTCGGTGATTCCGGAGCCAGTCCGCGTTACTTCTCGGACTTCTTGGCCGCGATGGCATCGTCCACCGTGTTGTGGATCCCGAAGACCTTCGTCAGCCCGGTGATCCTGAAGATCTTGAGTATGCGCTCCTGCGTGCAGACCAGATCCAGGGAGCCGTCGTGGGCACGCACTCGCTTCAGGCCGCCGACCAGCACCCCGAGACCGGTGGAGTCCAGGAACTCCACCTTCTCCATGTTGACGACGAGCTGGTAATTGTTCTTGTTGACCAGATCGATGAGCAGCTCACGGAGCCGCGGCGCCGTGTAGACATCGATCTCGCCTTCGACGTCGACGACTTCGATGCCGTCCTTGTTGTAGTGACCCAGCTTCAGATCCACAAATCCTCCAGCGCCATGGATGGCGTCATCTCATCGTCCCGCCCGGCTCGCGGGCTGACCTACCAGAGCCTAGGGCGTGATCCTCTGCGGCATTCAACCACGCTCCGGTGTCATGTCTATACGAAATCATGCCTCCGGGCATCCCCCAACGGGCGACACACGCAAAATCTCCGAGCATCCGCCGACGGGATGTCACACTAAGAAAGCTGTGTCGACCATCACTCCGGTTCCCCCGGCCGGACCTGCGATGCTCGCGGCAGGAACCGGCGCCGGGCTTTCGGACCATTCCCCCGTCAGGGCCGAGAACCGCGCACTGGGCATCCTGCTCGATGACGCGCGGGCGGGCCGCCCGGTCCACGTCGAGCACATCCCGGCCCGGGCCGGCCGGGTGGTGCCCTGGCCGCAGTGGGTTCCCGCCGAGGTCATCGACGCCTTCGCGGCTCGCGGCGTGCACGCTCCGTGGAGTCACCAGGCGCAGGCCGCGGACCACGCCCGGGCCGGCCGGAACGTGATCATCTCCACGGCCGCGGCATCGGGCAAGTCACTCGGCTACCTGCTGCCGGCGCTCACCTCTGTGCTCGCAGGCGACACTGTGCTTTATGTCACGCCCACCAAGGCGCTCGCGGCCGACCAGCTCGCCTCGATCCGCTCGCTCGGCCTGCCCGGAGTGCAGGCGGCCACCTTCGACGGCGACTCGACCTACGCCGAGCGTACGTGGGCGCGCAGCCACGCCAGGTACCTGCTGACCACTCCGGACATGCTGCACCGCGCCCTGCTGCCCGGGCACGCCCGCTGGTCGGGGTTCTTCAGCCGGCTGCGCTACGTGATCATCGACGAATGCCACGGCTACCGCGGCGTCTTCGGGTCGCACGTCGGGCACGTGCTGCGGCGGCTGCGCCGCGTGGTGGCGCACCACGCGCCGGCGGACGGCCTGCCGCGTCCGGTCTTCGTGCTCGCCTCGGCTACGGTCGGGGCGCCGGGCATCTGCGCCCGGCTGCTCACCGGGCTCGACGCCGAGGAAGTGACCGAGGACGCCTCGCCGCGAGGTCCGCTGGCTTTCGCCCTGTGGGAGCCGCCGCTGACCGACGCCCGCGGCGAGGCCGGCGCCCGGCTGCGCCGGACCGCCACCGCGCAGGCGGCGGACCTGCTGGGCCGGCTGGTCAGGGAGAACGTCCAGACGCTCGCCTTCATCAGGTCCCGGCGCGGCGCCGAGGCGGTCGCGCTGGCCGCCCGGCGGTCGCTGGCCGCAGCCGGCCCGACAGCCGACGCGGATGGGGCGAAGGTGGCGGCTTACCGCTCCGGCTACCTGCCAGAAGACCGGCGCCGCCTGGAGGCGGCGCTCTCCGACGGGCGCCTGGTCGGGCTGGCCACCACGACCGCGCTCGAGCTCGGGGTCAATATCACCGGCCTGGACGCGGTGCTGATCGCCGGGTGGCCCGGGACCTGGGCCTCGCTGTGGCAGCAGGCCGGGCGGGCCGGGCGCAGCGGGCGGTCCGCGGCCGCGGTCCTGATCGCCCGTGACGACCCGCTGGACACCTACCTGGTGCGCCATCCGGAGATCTTGCTGCGGCATCCGGTGGAGGCCACCGTGCTGGACCCCGCCAACCCGTACGTGCTGGCCCCGCATCTGTGCGCGGCGGCCGCCGAGCTGGCCCTGACCGAGCAGGATCTGGACATCTTCGGCCCGGCCGCCCGGGTGGTCGTCGATGACCTCACCCGGGCGGGGCGGCTGCGCCGCCGGCCTGCGGGCTGGTACAGCATGCGCCGGGACGCGGCCGCCGCGGCCGGCCTGCGCGGGGCCGGCCTGGCGCCGGTCCGGGTGGTGGAGGAGGCGACGGGCCGGCTGGTCGGCACGGTGGACGAGCCCTCGGCGCACCTGATCGTGCACGAGGGCGCCATCTACGTGCATCAGGGCGACAGCTACCTGGTGACGACGCTGGACCTGGCCGACCGGGTGGCCCTGGTGGAACCCGGCGAGCCCGGGTACACCACCACCGCCAGGGACGTGACCGAGGTCGAGATCCGCGGCGAACTGAAGCGGATGACGTGGGGGCAGGCGCAGGTCCGCTTCGGCGACGTCCAGGTGACCCGCCAGGTCGTCAGCTTCACCCGGCGCCGAGCCGACACCGGCGCGACGCTCGGCGAAACGCCGCTCGACCTGCCGCCCCGCCACCTGCAGACCCGGGCGGTGTGGTGGACGGTATCCGCCGGCCAGGCCGACGTGCTCACCACCGCGGGCGTTGACCTGGCCGGGGCGGCCCACGCGGCCGAGCACGCGTCGATCGGCCTGCTGCCGCTGTTCGCGACCTGCGACCGCTGGGACATCGGCGGGGTCTCCGCCGCTAGCCACCCGGCCACCGGGGCGCTCACGGTCTTCGTCTACGACGGCCACGACGGCGGCGCCGGGTTCGCCGAGCGCGGCTTCGGCGCCGCCGCGGACTGGCTCAGGGCCACCAGGGCGGCCATCGCCAGCTGCGACTGCGAGTCCGGCTGCCCGTCGTGCGTGCAGTCACCCAAGTGCGGCAACGCCAACCACCCACTGTCCAAGCGAGGCGCGGTAGCCCTGCTCGACACGCTGCTGGCCGGATCCCCGCCCGCCCCGGAGTCAGAACGGGCTAGCGCCTCCGCTGCGTGATCGGTCATCGCGGACCGTCACCGCCCTTCCCGCAGATCCCGCGCCGAACGCAGCTGAGATCGGCTGCCGTCGGCTCGTTCTCGCGGCAGCGGTCATGGCGCCGCCTGGCTCGCCGGCATCGACGGCCGGGAAAGATTATTCAGCTAAAAACCTGACCCCAGATCTTGACAATTGCTCCGGAGACTGACGGTAAGGGATAGACACCCGCCGCCACACAATGCCAGGCAGGAGCAGAAGTAACGGGACCATCTCGGCCGGAACCCCAGGAGCCACAGACGGCCACTTTCGCCACAACGGCAGAAAAGGAGGCGGGCGCCGCCGGGGGGGAGAGCGGCGCCCGCTCGCACGGTCCGGCCCTGGGGGGGAGGCCGGCTCCGTCCTTATAGTTAAGCTTAACCGCAAAGTCCTCCCGTATGCGACCACCAGTGCCGTTTTCGCGATCACTGGTGGCGTATCCGCCACAGGCACCCGTTGCGGCGTCAGCCAATCGAATTACAACATATGTGGCGGTGCCTGAGAAGGGTCTATCGCGAAGTTGGCTACCCCGCGGTAGCAGTTTTCACTTAGTAAGAACCCGGGTGCGCGTAGTAAAGAACCCGGGTGCGCGAGCAGGGATCGAGGCTCCGGCACCGCCCGCCGACACGGAATGTATACGGTCGACACCGTCCGCGAACGCCGGATGTATACCGCCTCACCCCTCCTGTCCAGCTGCAAAGCCACCGGCGGGGCTCACGGCCAATGGCCCGGCCGCGAGCCACAGGTCAACGGCATGTGATCGGGGGGACTGATTAAGATCACGAATTGGTCACGTAGTGGGGCTTTCCATGCCGGCCGTTTCGTCGTAGAAAGGTGGTACGGACGCAACAGCGTCCGGGCACGGCAGCCAGGTACCCACGCGCGACCAGCCGCGGGAGGCGTGTCAGGCCAGGTCAGGCCCTTAACGGCCAGCCTGGATGACAGAGAAGGTGCACGCTTGGTAGCCAGGTCTGACGTGGGTTTTCTGCGGCGGCGCCCCGGCCAGGGGCGCCGCTTGCGTTCAGGCCACGTTTCGGAGTCCCGCCGGGCTGCGGCGCCGGGACGCCCTGAACTTCTTCAGACGCCGACGGACTCCCGCCCGGGCAATCGAGACGCGATAATCCGGCGAATCGCTACATATTGGTGCATATGTCGCACCGCGCCCGCGACGTCAAATTCGGTTGCGCATACCGGCGCGGCGGCATGCCCGGTATGCTGCGCCGCACCGCCCCGGAGTGCAGCCACGATGACGATCAACGCTAGCCTTGGAGTTTGCCGAACATGAGCTAGCCCCGAGGAGATATCGGACGCGGGCGCCCATTGCCGTGCGGGAGCGCGGATAAGTGGTCCGCACACGATGGGAGATGGACTCGATGGTCCGCAGCGAAACGCCGGAACAGGTCGGCGCTGATCAGTCACTTGGGGATCTCGTCGCCCTGGCCGCCAAGGACGTGTCCCAGCTGATCAGGTACGAGATCGACCTGGCCAAGACCGAGCTGAAGGGCGACGCGCGGCGAGTTGGCATGGCGGTCGCCGCGTTCGCCATGGCCGCCTTCGTCGGCTGCCTGGTGCTCGTCCTGCTCAGCTTCGCTCTCGCGTATGGCCTGATCACGCTCGGCATCTGGGACTGGGCGGCCTTCCTCATCGTCTCGGGCACCTACGTGCTGCTGGCCGGGGTGGTGGTCGGGATCGCCCTGCTGAGGGTGCGCAGGCTGTCCGGCCTCAGTAAGACGCGCAAGACGGTGACCGAGGGGCTCGGGATGCTGCGGAATGAGGTCCAGCACCCCGACGGCCAGCGCCCAGAGATCACCGCGCCCAAGACCCGGTGAGAGATGAACGCGATGCCCAGCGGCGCCGACGCCGTGGTCCAGATCGGCGGCCCGTGGGCCCACCGGTCGGTCTCGGCCAACGGCACCCGGTTCCACGCCGCCGAGGCCGGCGACGGGCCGCTGGTGCTGCTGCTGCACGGCTTCCCCGAGTTCTGGTGGACCTGGCGCCATCAGCTGGCCACCCTGCCCGACGCGGGCTTCCGGGCGGTGGCGGTGGACCTGCGCGGCTACGGCGGCAGCGACAAGCCGCCCCGCGGCTATGACCTGGTGACCGCCGCCGCCGACGCGGCCGGGCTGATCCGGGCACTGGGCGAGGCGAACGCGATCGTGATCGGCCACGGCCTGGGCGGGCTGATCGCCTGGACGCTGGCCGCCTACTACCCCAAGGTGGTCCGGCGGCTGGCCGTGATCTCGATGGCGCACCCGCTGCGGATGCGCGCCTCGGTGTTCACCGATCCGCTTGGCCAGGGCCGCCGCAGCGGCTACACGCTCGGCTTCCAGCTGCCCGTCCTGCCCGAGCGCCAGCTGCTGCGGGACGGCGCCACCCGGGTGGGCCGGATGCTGGAGAAGTGGTCCGCGCCGGGCTGGCCCGACCCGGAGACCGAACGGATCTACGCCCGGGCCATGCGGATCCCCTCGGTGGCGCACTTCGCGCTGGAGTACCACCGCTGGCTCGCCCGCAGCGGAGTGCGGCCCGACGGGCTGCGCTACGCCCGGCACATGCGGTCCGCGATCGCGGCCCCGACCCTGCACCTGCACGGCGCGCTGGACACCTGCGTGCTCCCGCAGACCGCGCGGGGCGCCGGCCGCTACGTCGACGGCCCGTACCGCTGGCGCGTCATCGACGGGGCCGGTCACTTCCCGCACGAGGAGCGCCCGGAGATCCTGGACACCGAGCTGCTCGGGTGGCTGGCGGACCCGGAACCTGAGCGTTGACGCGGGACCGCGACCCGGCCGGCCGGCCGCGGAACGCGCGGCCCCGCGACGGCCTCGGCCGCCCGCTGGAGCGTGGCGCGGCCGAGACCGGCCCGGCACCGATGCCCGACGACCTCGTGATCACCGGGCCCGACGCAGCCGTGCTCGCCGACCAGCTGTTCCGCGAAGGCCGCCCGTTCCATGCGCACGAGGTCCTCGAGGCGGCCTGGAAGTCGGGCCCGCCGGGCGAGCGCGATCTGTGGCAGGGCCTGGCCCAGATCGCGGTCGGGCTGACCCACGCCCACCGGGGCAACGCCCGCGGTGCGGTCACCCTGCTCCGCCGGGGCGCCGAGCGCGTCCGCGCTCACCAGGACCAGCCCGAGCCGCCGGGACCCGAACATGACCATCCGTACGGCATGGACATCCCGGCCGTCCTGGCGGCCGCGGACGACCTGGCGGCCCGGATCGAGCGGCACGGGCTCGGCGCGCTGCCGCCCGCCGACCTGACGCCCCGGCTGCTGGCTCGCCCCTAGTCGCAGCCCATGGTGGAGACGGCCGTGGTGGCCTGCGCGCCCGCGCGGGCGTCGGCGGACACCTCGGCGGCGGTGAGCGCGAAGCCGGTGTCCGGCACGCCGACCGCGGCGGCGAACACCACGCCATCCACGGTGCCGTTGGGCGCTAGCAGCGGGCCGCCCGAGTTGCCTGACTCGACCATGGCCCTGATCTCGTAGATCTGACGGGTCACGGTGCCCGTCAGGTAGATGTTCGGGCCCTGCGCGTTCTGGATGCCGCCGATCCTGGCCGGCACGGTGTGCAAGGTCTGGGCGTCCAGCGGGAAACCCGCGACCACGGCGTTGTCGCCGGGATTGGCCTGCCCGGCGAACTGCAGCGGGGACAGGTTGAGGTCGGGCACGTACAGGACGGCCACGTCCACCTGCGGGTCGTAGAACACCACGGTGGCCGGCATCTGCTGGCCCCCGACAGTGGTGACCGTCTGCCGTTCCGCCACCCCGGCCACCACGTGCGCGTTGGTCAGGATGTGGTGGGGCGAGATGACGAAGCCGGAGCCCTCGATGGACCGCTGGCAGCTCGGCGCTAGCCCTTGCACCTTGACCACCCGGTCTTCCGCCGCGCGGACGCCCGGGCTGTTCAGCACGCTGGGGTCGGGGGCCGGGATGGCCAGGATGCGCTCCGCGCCGATCCCGCTGAACACCTCGGCGTAGGTGCTGTTGCTGGCCAGCAGCCTGCGGAAGTCGGAGAACATGGTCTTCGCGGGCGTGGGCATGAACTTGTCCAGCGTCTGCAGCCCGACTGAGTTGTTCACCTGCTGGTCCACCACGGGGAACGGGGATTCGTTCAGCACCGATCCGACCACCCAGGCGATCAGCAGCACCGAGACCATGCTGACGATGGACCCGCCCACCGAGTCCAGGACCGTCGCCGAGCGCCAGGTCACCGTGGACCGCATGGCCGCGCCGATGGAGGAGGCGATGAACTGCCCGAGCACGGCAAAGCTCACCAATAGGACGACGGCGATGACGTCCTGCTGTGTCTGCCCGCCGACCAGCGCCCGGGAGATGCTCGGCCCGAACTCCGCACCGAGCAGGGCGCCGCCCACGAAGCCGAAGAAGCTGAGCACGCCGACGATGAAACCCTGCCGGTAGCCGGACACCGCGAACGCGGCCACAACCACGATCAAGATGAGGTCGAGCACATCACCGCGCACGACCATAACGGTATAGCGTCTCAGCCGATGTGTGGCCCCGTCAGCGATCCTCACAAGTCCATGACGGCGGTGACATCCCAGGGGCGCTCCCAGCCGGCCAGGGCGAGCAGGCGGTCGACCAGGGCGGCGGTGAACCCCCAGATCAGCATCCCGCGGACCCGGAACGCGGGACTCAACCGCCCGTCGGGCACGCGGACCATCAGGCGGGCGGCGGGATCGGCCAGCTCGGCGACGCTGACCCGTTCTACCGCGGCCACCTCGCCCACGTCGACCGGGGCGACCGCGGACGGCCGACGCCACCAGGCCAGGACGGGAACCACGCGAAAGCCCGTCCGCGGGATGTACGCCTCCGGCAGGGTCCCCACCACGTCGACTCCGCTCGGGTCGAGGCCGACTTCCTCGACCGCCTCCCGCAGCGCGGCCCCGACCGGCCCGGAGTCCCCGGCGTCGATGGCCCCGCCGGGAAAGGCGGGCTGGCCGGCGTGCAGCCGGAGCCCTTCGCTGCGCTGGATGAGCAGGAGGTCCGGGCCGTCCGGGCCATCCGCGAACAAGACGAGCACCGCCGAGGGCCGGCCACCGGTCGCGGGCGGCATGAGCCGCGGGGATATCTCCATCGTCTCGGCCGCAGCCGCCAGCTCACGCAGCCACCCCGGCACGGTTCCAGCCGGCCCGGTTCCAGCCGGCACGGTTCCAGCCGGCACGGTTCCAGCCGGCCCGGTTCCAGCCGGCCCGGTTCCAGCCGACACGGTTCCAGCCGACACGGTTCCAGCCGACACGGGCCCGGCTGGTGCCGACTCGCCTGGGGTCACGAGAACGGGCCGGACTTGACGAGCTTCGCGGCCACCTCCGGATCGGTGGGCCCCTCGCCGAACGAGGGGCACAGCGTGGCCAGCGCGCACGCGCCGCAGGCGGGCTTGCGGGAATGGCAGACCCGCCGGCCGTGCCAGATCAGCCGGTGCGACAGGATCGTCCAGTCCTTACGCGGGATGAGGGTGGCCACCTCGGCCTCGACCTTCTCCGGTTCCAGGCTGGTGGTCCAGCCGAACCGCCTGGCCAGCCGGCCGAAATGCGTATCCACGGTGAGGCCGGGGATGCCGAAGGCGTTGCCGAGCACGACGTTCGCGGTCTTGCGGCCCACGCCGGGCAGGGTGACCAGATCGCGCAGCCGCGGCGGTACCTCGCCGCCGAACCTGTCGCAAAGCGCCTGCCCGAGTCCGATCAAGCTGTTGGTCTTGGCGTGGTAGAAGCCGGTCGACTGGATGATCTTCTCGAGCTCCTCGCGATCGGCGGCGGCGTAGTCCGCGGCCGTGGGGTACCGCGCGAACAGCGTGGGAGTCACCAGGTTCACGCGCTTGTCGGTGGTCTGCGCGGACAGGATCGTCGCCACGAGCAACTCGAGCGGGGACTTGAAGTCCAGCTCGCAGTGCGCGTCCGGGTACAGCAGGGCCAGTTCGCGGTTGATCCGGCGCGCGCGCCTGACCAGCGCGGTATGCGAAGGGGGCACGGCGGTCACCGTTTCAGCTTAGGGCCTGCCCGGCTGCGTCCCGGCGCGGTCGCGGACCGCGCCGGCCGCTCGTCATCTGCGCTACGACGAGCGGGCCGGGCCGCCGGCCTACTCGTGGCCGGACAGCGACGCCGAGGTTCCGCAGCATGCTTTAGCTGCGGTTAGGGTGCAGGCTCAGGTTTGGGTGTGTACGGCGCATTTGGCCGGGTCGTAGGGCGCGGGGGCGAGCCGGGCGACCAGCGGGGCGCCCAGTTGGTCCGCCGGGTCTATGTGCCGGCCGAGCACCACGACCGCGACGTGGCGGGCACCAGCCAGCTTGAGCGCGGCGGCGGCGGACTGGGCGCTGGCGCCCGATACCCAGGTGTCCTCAAGCAGCAGAACACTGGCTCCCGGCCTGGACCGTTCGGCGGAAAACCGGTTCACGTTCGGGTCACGGCCCTGCTCCCCCGGCCGGATGACCAGCCGGGTCACCGGCAGCCGCAGGTACGGACCGGCCAGCGTGAGCAGCGGGTGCGGGCCCGGACGGCCGCAGCCGGTCGGCACCACGGCCAGCCGGCCGGGCGCGGGCATGCCCGCACGCCGCCAGACGCAGGCCCCGTGATCGTGCAGGAAGGCGAGCAGCAGGGCCCGCAGCGACGTCCGCGCGGCGGCGCTGGGTGCCGACCAGGACTTGTAGCTCCACAGGCTGGCCGCGAACGCGGTGCCCTTGACCGCATAGGAGATGGGCACCACGGCGTCGGCGAGCAGGCCTTGAGCGGGCAGATCATGCCGTGCGCATTGATAGCAGCGGGCGAATCCGGGCCGCACCGGACCGCGGCACAGGACGCAGACGGCCGGCCCCAGCGCAAAAGGTCCCAGCGCAAAAGGCACCAGCGGATACAACGAGACCACCGGCGGCCGCAACCGCCGCCGCAGGATGTCCCAGGCATCGGCATGGGCATCGCGGCCGAGCGGGCACTGCGGCGGCGTTGATCCGGACATGCGGCGATGCTAAGGACCAGCACCGACAAAACACTCAGAAAATGCCAGCGCGGGACATCGGACTGGGCTGTGATGCACCTAACAGCTGTTACCCGGCGCGAAGTCCGGTCGCAATTGGTGACGACACGGGGTCAAATCTCGCTCATCGTCCGGCCGGTTACCTCGGGATACGGCAGAATCAGGGCTGCCAGGAAAGGCGGCCGGGCATTCGCGCGGCATCTCCCGCTGCTATTGCGACTCATGGCAAGGATTCTGTGTGACCAACAGGAGCGAAACCGTATTGCCTGCTGCGAGATTGCCTGCTGCGAGCCAGATCGCTGCGGACACCGGTGCCGGCGCGGTCGAATGGACGGGGTCCCGCCTCGACCGGGCCAGCTGGGCCGCCATGGACATCGTGCGCAGGCACTGGCTGTTCGGGCTGGTCCTGGCCGCCGGGCTAGTGCTGCGTGTCATCGCCCAGCTCGGCTATGAGCCCGCGCTGCTGTTCATCGACTCGAGGAAGTACATCTTCGGGACTCAGTTCAGCACGACCCCGTGGGGATCTTTCGACCCGATCGGCTACACGCTGCTGGTGCTGCGCCCGGTGCTGATGATCGCCGGCCTGGCCTTCGTTGCCCTGCTCCAGCACGTGGCCGGGATCGCGATGGCCGCAGCGCTGTACGTGCTGATGCTGCGCCGCGGCGTCACCCGCTGGCTCGCCGTCCTGGCCGTGGCGCCGGTGCTGCTCGACGCCTACCAGCTGAACGCGGAACAGACGATCATGCCTGACGTGCTGTTCGAGGCGCTGCTGGTGGCCGGGATCGTCCTGCTGCTCTGGCAGCTCCGGCCCGGGCTCGCCTCCGTCATCCTGGGCGGGCTCGCGCTCGGCGCTTCCGCGCCGGTCCGCCAGGTGGGCGAGGCGCTCATCGTCCCGGCCCTGGTCTACGTGCTGGCCGCCACGCAGGGCTGGCGCACCCGGCTGCTGCACGGCGTGGTCATGACGTTCTGCTTCGCGCTGCCGGTAGTCGGCTACATGACATACTCCGCGGTGATCCTGCACTACGGATTCGAGCTGTCCAACATGGGCGACGCGTACTTGTACGGGCGGACGGCGCACGCGGCCGAGTGCGCCACGCTGAAAATCCCCGCCGACGAGCGGCCGCTGTGCCCGAGCGCGCCGGTCTCCGCCTCGCTGGGCGTGGACGGCCTGGTTAACGCGCAAACCGCGCCCCGCGTGCTGTATCAGCCGGTCAATGTCCAGCTCGGCGTGCTGAGCGACACCATGCCGCTGCAGCGCCAGCTCGCCTACAGCGTACTGGCCCAGCAGCCGATGCGGGTGGTCGGCGACATCACCGGGGACGCGGTGAAGATCTTCGCGCTGACCCGGAACACCGCCGAAGGCGACACCCCGGTCTCCCGCTGGCAGTTCCAGACCAGCTATCCGTTCTACCCGCCCGGTACCTCCCATTACGGCCCGAACAGCGCCAGCAACGTGTTCGCCGCGGCGGGCGGCGGCGGGGCCGCGCGGGTCAACGTGACCGCCGCCACCGCGCTGCGGGACTACCAGCTGCACGGCGGGTACACGCCGGGACCGGTGTTCCTGCTCGCCCTGCTGGCCGGCCTGGCCGGGATCTTCACCTTCCGCCGGCGCCGCGACGCGGGGCTCGCGCTGGCCTGCCTGCTGATCACCGGGACCGCGGTCGCCGTGCTGCTCGGCGCGGACCTGTACGAGTTCTCCTGGCGCTACCAGCTGCCCGCCCTGGTCACGCTGCCCATCGCCGGCGCGTTCGGCGCGACCGCGCTAGCCCGGCACCTCCGGGGGCGCCGGCCGTCCGTGGTCACCGCGGCCGCACCCGCCGGGACCTTCGGCGAGCTGGCGACGGCCGGATCCGGGCAGGTGCCCTAGCTGGTGGGAGAAACGCAGCCTGACCCGGCCGAGCATGCGGATATCCGCATGCTCGCCTCCGGCGTGGTCTACGAAGACAACTGGATGCGCCTGCGCCGGGACGAGATCCAGCGGCGCGACGGCTCGCTCGGCACGTACGCGTTCGTCGAGAAGGCCGACTTCGCGCTGGTCATCCCGGCCGAAGACGACGGCTTCCACCTGGTGGAGGAGTTCCGCTACCCGATCGGGCGGCGGACCTGGTCGTTCCCGCAGGGCGGGTTCCCGAAGGGGGAGTCGGGCCGCCCGGAGGACCTCGCCCGGCTGGAGCTCGCGCAGGAAACCGGGCTGCGCGCCCGGGTCCTGGTCATGCTCGGCTCCCTGCACGGCGCGCACGGCATCACCAGCCAGGTCGGCCACTTCTTCCTGGCCACCGGGCTCGAGCCGGGCGCGCCGGAGCGGGAAAGCGAGGAGCAGGACATGCGCCAGGCCTGGGTGCCCCGGGCCAGGTTCGAGGAGATGATCGGCGAAGGCGCCATCACCGACGACTCCACCGTCGCGGCGTACGCGCTGTTGCTGCTCCGCGAGCGGGCCCCGGGCCTTCCGTGAGCGGGCCGAGAAACCGGCCCGCCGTTTCAGCCTCGACCAGGTAGACACCGGCGGTTGGGCGGGCGGGCGGGCGGAGGCTGAGTCAGGGGTCAGGGCAGCAGGGGGGCGAACAGGTCGCCGTGCTTGGCTACCCGGTCGAGGACCACCTCGGCGGTGAAGAAGAGGTCCTGGGGCTGGCGGCAGGCCTCCACCTCGTCCCAGCGGACCGGGGTCGAGACCGTGGGGAACTGGCGGGCGCGCAGCGAGTAGGGGGCGACGGTGGTCTTGGCGCCGTTGTTCTGGCTCCAGTCGATGAGGACCTTGCCGGTGCGCAGCGCCTTGGTCATCCGGGACACGGCGCGGCGGGGCTGATCGTGTTCGAGCCGTTCGGCGTACCTCTTGGCCAGGTCGCTGGCCTGCTCGGAGGTCAGGCCGGAGATGGGAGCGTACAGCTGCAGGCCCTTGCCGCCCGAGGTCTTGGCCAGCGGCGCGAGGCCGTCCGCCTCGAGCATCGGCCGCAGGTCCTGCGCCACCCGGCAGCAGTCCACGACGTTGGCCGGTGCCCCCGGGTCGAGGTCGAAGACCAGCAGGTCGGGCTCGCGGACGTGGGGCATCCGCCACATCGGGACGTGCAGTTCCAGGCCGGCCAGGTTGGCCGCCCAGATCAGCGCGGGCAGGTCGTCGACCACCAGGTAGGTCACGCTGGTGCCGCGCGCCCGCGAGCTTTCCGAGTCGACCCGGGCGGTGCGGATCCAGTCCGGCCGGTGCGCCGTGACGTGCTTCTGGAAGAAGGCCTCGCCGTCCACGCCCTCGGGGTAGCGCTTCAACGTCAGCGGCCGGCCCGCGATGTGCGGCAGCAGCACGGGCGCCACCCGCTGGTAGTAGTCGAGCACCTCGGCCTTGGTGAACCCGCTGTCCGGGTACAGGACCTTGCCGAGGTTGGTCAGCGTCAGCGTCCGCCCGTCCACCTGGACGGCGACCTTCTGGTCGGGGCTCACGGTGCTTTCCGTTCGCCTTCGGGGCGCCACAAGGCGGCTCCTTCCCTCGTCGCTCGTTCCTCGCGCCTGGGGTGGGTTCGAGGGGGCAAACACAGTCCAGTCGCCGCCGCGCCCCTACGGCGTCAGGGCTCCCGGACCACGTCGGCCGGGTCCTTGTCGTCGCGCAGGCCCTTGTAGACCGGCGCCCGCATCCGGCCGGCCCTGGTCCACCTGTCGAAGGTCACCTCGATCACCAGCCGTGGCTCTACCCATACCGCGGTGCGGGCATGCTCGGGCGGCACGGGTCCGTCGAACGGGGAGTCCGGACGGCGCAGCGGCTCGAGCCGCCGGCCCAGCATGCGCAGCGTCTCGACGCTGAAGCCGGTCCCGACATGACCCGCGTAGATCAGCCCGGAGGAGTCGTGCACTCCGATGAGCAGCGACCCGACCTGGCCGGTCCTGTTGCCCTTGCCCGGCTTGTAACCGGCCACGACGACCTCCTGGCGCCGGTGGTTCTTGATCTTGCGCCAGTGGTCGGTCCGCTCCCCTGGCAGGTACTTGGCGTCCAGCCGCTTGGCCACCACGCCTTCCATGCCGTGCTCCACCGAGACGGCCTGCACGGCCGCGAAATCCTCGCCGGGGAACGACGGCGGGGTCTGCCAGAAAGGCCCGGCCAGGCCCAGCGAATCCAGCAGCGCGCGGCGGCCGGAGTACGGCTCCTCGAGCAGCGGCCTGCCGTTCAGTTGCAGCACGTCGAACACCAGATAGGTCACCGGGTTCTGGCCGGCCAGCAGCCTGGCCTGCGAGGCGTCGCTGACGTGCATGCGCGGCTGCAGCGCCTCGAACTCCGGCCAGCCGTCCGGGCCGAACACCACGATCTCCCCGTCGAGCAGCAACTGCTTGTGGTCGGTGGCGTTACCCAGGCCCGCCAGCTCGGGGTAGGCGACGGTGATGTCGCGTTCGGTCCGGGACATCAGGCGGACCCGGCCGCGCTCGATGAAGGCCAGCGCCCGCACGCCGTCCCACTTCATCTCCAGCGCCCAGTTCCCGTCGTCGCGCGGCGGCGCCGGCCAGGACGACGCGAGCATCGGCCGGATCCCGGCGGGCAGCGGCAGCCGGTCCCGGTGGATCATCCACTGCTTTCCGCCCGTCTGGAACAGCGCGAACTCCCCGGTGACCCGCCGTCCGTGCAGCCGGACCTTGACCTCGGCCGGCGCCCACTTCAGCGTCTCGTAGGTGCCGGCGTCCCAGATGGTGACCGAGCCGGCCCCGTACTGCCCGCGCGGGATCTCCCCCTCGAAGCTGCCGTACTCCAGCGGATGATCTTCGGTGTGCACGGCCAGATGGTTGACCGCCGGGTCGGCCGGCACTCCCTTCGGCAGCGCCCAGGACACCAGCACCCCGTCACGCTCGAGCCGGAAGTCCCAGTGCAGCCGCCGGGCGTGGTGCTCCTGGATCACGAACGTCCCCCCGGCGGGACTCTCCCCCGCCGGGACCGGCGCAGCCGGGACAGGCTCTGGCGTGCGAGAGGCGTCTCGCTTGTCCCGGTACGCCTGCAGCTTGTCCGCGTCCACGCCCCCGGTCTACCCGGGTTAGCCGGCCCCGGAACGGGTAGCCCACTCGTTCGGCATAAAGGTTTTGCCTGATCACCGGGACGTTACAAGTGTTTCCTATATTGCCCACTTTTTAAGCTAATGTGGCCGGGAATGTGAGGAATACGGTAACGAGAAGGGAGAGCGCCGGATGGGCCTCAACCTCTACGTCGTCCTGGGCAGCGCGGTGGTGGGGCTGCTGGTCGGGCTGACCGGCGCCGGCGGCGGCGCCCTGATGACCCCGATGCTCATCTTGCTGTTCTCGGTCAAGCCGGCCGCGGCCATCTCCTCCGACCTGGTCGCCGCGGTGGTGATGCGGCCGGTCGGCGCCGCGGTGCACCTGCACAAGGGCACGGTGAACCTGCGGCTGGTCGGCTGATGTCGCTCGGCTCGGTGCCGATGGCGTTCCTGGGCGCCTACCTGCTGCGCGAGATGGGCAACAGCTCCGCCGACCAGAAGAACATCGAGGTCGCCCTCGGCGCGGCGCTGCTGGTCGGGGCGGCCGCCATGGTGCTCCGGTACGTGCTGGACCGCCGGTCGGGCCGGCCGCGCACCGGCAAGATCGCGGAGGCCGCGGTCCGCCCGGTGCCGACCGTGCTGATCGGCATGGTCGGCGGGCTGATCGTCGGCATCACCTCGGTGGGCTCGGGCTCGCTGATGATCATCCTGCTGCTGTTCACCTACCCGTTGCTCAGCGCAGGCCAGCTAGTCGGGACCGACCTGACGCAGGCGGTCCCGCTCACCGCGGCGGCGGCCCTCGGCGCGCTGACCTTCGGGCACGTCGAGTTCGGGGTGACCGCCTCGATCATCGCCGGCAGCGTGCCCGCGGTGCTGATCGGCTCGCTGCTCTCCTCCCGGGCGCCGGACCGGTCCATCCGGCCGGCCATCACCTTCGTGATCTTCGCCTCCGGCCTGAAGTACGTCGGCGTCCCCACCTACCCGCTGGGCTGGATCATGGGCGGCATCCTGCTGGCCGGCGCGGCCTACTGGCTGGCCACCAAGCGCCCCTGGCACCAGGACCGAGAGCCGGTCCCCGCGCCCGAGCCGTCCCAGGCCTACAGCGGGTCCCCCTACAGTGGTCAGCGTGAATGAGACCTGGCAGGTAGAACCGTCCGGGCCGCTGCGCGGCGATATCCAGGTGCGCGGGTCGAAGAACGCCGTGACCAAGCACATGGTCGCGGCGATGCTCGGCGACGGGCCGAGCACGATCCGCAACGCGCCTGAGGTCGGCGACGTCGACATCACGGCCGCCATGCTGGAGGCCATCGGGTATCAGGTGAGCCGTTCGGGAGCCGACATCACGGTCGCGCCGGGCAGCGCGGTCCAGCCGCGGGTCCCCGAGGCGTTCACCGGGCTGAACCGGATCCCGATCCTGATGCTCGGGCCGCTGCTGCACCGGACCGGGGAGGCGTTCGTGCCGCTGGTCGGCGGCGACCCGATCGGGCGGCGGCCGGTCGACTTCCACGTCGCCGCGCTGCGCGCCCTCGGCGCCGAGGTCGAGGCGGGCCCGGCCGGCATCATCGCGCGGGCCTCCCGGCTGTACGGCGCGCGCATCGACCTGCCGTACCCCAGCGTCGGGGCGACCGAGACGGTGCTGCTCACCGCCGTGCAGGCCGAGGGCAAGACGGTGCTGCGGAACGCGGCCACCGAACCCGAGGTGGTGGAGCTCGCGCTGTTCCTGCAGCGGATGGGCGCGCACATCGAACTCAGCCCGGACCGGCGGATCGTCATCGAGGGCGTGCCGCGGCTGCGCGGCGCGGCGCGGTGGCTGGCCGGCGACCGGCTCGAGGCGTTCTCCTACCTGGTCGCCGGGCTGATCACCCGCGGCGAGGTCCGGGTGCACGGCTGCCCGCAGGACCGGCTGGTCACGGCGATCACCACGCTGGCCCGGATGGGCGCCCAGATCGACATCACCGACGAGTGGATCACCGCGTCGGCACCCACGGGGCTGCGCCCCGCCGCCGTGCACACCGACACCCATCCCGGGTTCATGACGGACTGGCAGCAACCGCTGATGGTGCTGTTCACCCAGGCCGACGGGATGTCGGTGCTGCACGAGACGGTGTTCGAGAACCGGCTCGTGTACGTGCCCGCGCTGCAGAAGATGGGCTGCGAGATCGAGACGTTCGCGGCCTGCCTGGGCGGCCCCGCGTGCCGCTTCCACGACACGAACGCGGTGCATTCGGCCGTGATCAGGGGCGTGTCCAAGCTGGTCGGCGCCGACGTCATGCTGCCCGACGTGCGCGCGGGTTTCTCCGCCGTGCTGGCCGCGGCCGTGGCCGACCGGCCCTCGGTGCTGCGCGGGATCCATCACATCGAGCGCGGTTACCACCGGCCGTTCGAGCAGTTCGCCTCCCTCGGCCTGACCATCCGCCGTGGCTGAGGCCATGTTTCCGCGCCGAACGGGTGGCTAGGCTGCCGGTATGACCACGGCGTTCGTCCTCGGCGGCGGAGGCCTGCTCGGCGCGCACGAGGTTGGCATGCTCCGCGCCCTGGCCGAAGCCGGCATCAAGCCCGACCTCGTGGTGGGCACCTCGATCGGCGCGCTGAACGGGGCGCTCGTGGCGGCCGACCCCGCGGGCGCGGCGGACCGGCTCAGGCGGATGTGGCAGGGCGAGGAACTGCGGCTGGCGTTCAGCGAGAAGCTCTGGAGCCGGGCGGTCCGGCTGGTGCGTTCTGGCACGCATCTGCACTCGTTCGAGTCGCTGCGCCGCGTGCTGGCCGGAGCACTCCCCGGTCCCGATTTCGCCGACCTGCAACTGCCGTTCCAGTGTGTGGCGGCCAGCATCGAGGGCGCCAGCGCCCGCTGGTTCTCCCGTGGGCCGGTGGTGCCCGCGGTCATGGCCTCGTGCGCGGTGCCCGGGCTGCTGCCGCCGGTCGAGATCGGCGGCGCCCACTACTTCGACGGCGGCCTGGTCGATTCGATCCCGGTCGGGCGGGCGGTGATGCTCGGCGCCACCACCGTCTACGTGCTGCAGGTGGGCCGGATCGAAAGCCCGCTCGCGGTGCCGAGGAGGCCGTGGGAGGTGGGTCTGGTGGCGTTCGAGATTGCCCGCAGGCACCGGTTCCACGAGGAGATGTCGTCGCTGCCGGACAACGTGCGGGTGCACGTGCTGCCCAGCGGCGGAGACCGGCTGCCGCCGGGACTGAAGCAGTTCCGGTACCGGGACAAGGCCCGGGTGGGGCTGAGCATCGAGCGCGCGTACACGGCATCCGCGAGCTATCTCGCGGAGCTGGCCAGGAGCTAAATCTGAGCCTACCGCCGCAAAGTGCGGCTTGCCGCAAAGCAGAAGATGCCCCTCCGGGGGGCATAAGCGGATAGCTTTTGATATGGGGCCACGCTTGGCCAAAGGCGGGACATATGCACCTGTTCGAGTGCGAGGCCACATTCGTGGCCGAGCCAGCTGAGGTCTGGAAGGTGTGGACTGACGTCGAGCGCTGGCCTGAGTGGGATGTCAGCAAGGAGATCGCCCGGCTCGATGGCCCGTTTGAGCCCGGTGTCTGTGGCTGGGCCAAGCAGCGCGGCAACCTCGGCGGCGCCTTCACCATCACCGTCGTCGACGACGAGCGGCGCTGGGTGAGCGAATGCCTGGTGCCCATGGGCAAGGTGGTCTTCGAGCACATGCTCGAGCCAGTGGCCGGAGGACGTGTCCGGGTGGTCAAGAGGGCCGAGGTGCACGGCGGATTCGGATCCTTGCTCCTGCTGCTCGCCCCCAAGATGCGCCATGAAACCGCCCGGTCGCTGGCCGCCCTGGAACGACAGCTGTCCTCATAGCGCACCGCCAGTCGGGATCGGCGGCGGGGCGCTAGTCGGGTTCGAGTCCATGATCAGCACGGTGTCAGCCCTCGGGGGCGAACGGCGGGTCCGGCGGTTCGCCCCACCAGTCGCGCAGGAACTTTCCGGCGAGCTCGCAGGCGCCCGCGAGCGGGCCGTCGTGATGGGACAGCGCCTCGAGGATGAGCCCGGTGATCCTGGCGTCGGCGGCGGCCAGGACCTCGGCGGGGGTGGCGCCGACCGCGGACCGGTAGCCGATTACCGCGCCGGCGTTGCACACGAAGTCGGGCAAGGCCACGATGCCGCGCCGACGCAGCACGTCAGCTCCCGGTGCGGTGTAGGGCACGTTCGCGGCAGGCGCGATCACCCGGACACCCGGAGGCAGCGCCCCGGCGGTCCGGGCGCTGATCACCCCGGGCCGCGTCCCGGGCACCACGACATCGGCGTCCACGGCCGTGAACAGCTGGCCGGGCGGCCCAGCCGGAAGGCCGTAGCGGACGACGCATGCATCGCCGTGCTCGGCGCGCAGGGCCAGCAACCGCTCGACGTCCAGTCCCGACGGGTCGGCGACGCACCCGGCGATGGTGGAGACCGCGACCACCCGGCCGCCGCGGCGGGTGACCTCGCGCGCCACCCCGCCGCCCACCTTGCCGAACCCCTCGATGGCCACCGAACGGCCGTCCCAGCCCGAACCCCACCCGGCACGCAGCGCGGCTTCCGCGGCCGCCGCGACGCCGTACCCGGTCAGCACATCCTCGAACGGCACGCCGTCCACGACGGCACCCATGGCCCCCGGAGCGGCCCGCCGCTCGCGCAACGGCGCGAAATCCTCCTCGGCCGTGCCCATATCCGGCCCGGTCAGGAACCGGCCCGCAGCAACCAGCGGACGCACCTCGGCGCAGAACCGGCTCATCAGGGCATCCTTGGCCGCCCGGTCGGCCGGGTCCCCGCGCACGCCCGCCTTGGCGCCGCCGACGCGATCACCCAGCGCGGCGAACTTGTACGTCATCGCCCGCGCCAGCAACGCCACCTCAGTCACGCTGACACCCGGCGCCAGCCGCGTCCCCCCGGCTGACACCGGCACGCCGGGCAGATCGAACACCACGAACCCGGGCACCGAGCCCAGCTCGACGATCTCCGGACCGCCATCACCGCGTCCCGCCAGCGGCTCGCCTGCCACGAGGCACAGCCTACCGGACCGGTCAGCTCGCACCCCTTACGTACATTCGCGACACCCCGCGCTGGCCACAGCCACCGCTAGGTGAGAAAATAGGGTCATGGCCGGTGACGTAAACAACCCGGCGCGGCAATTCGCCGTTGCCTGGCAGACCGCTTCGGCCGCTCTCGGAGAGTGGCGGCAGCGGGTGGCGGCAGCCACTACCGAAGCGATGGGCAAGCTCGATCCGGCGGTCCGCGCCGCGATGGAAGCCGGGCGCGCCGCGATGACCGGGGACTGGCGTTCCTGTCATTGCCCGTGCGCCAGGGCGCACCCTGACGACAAGGGCGTGTGCGACGGCAGCGCCGTCCTGACCCGCCAGCTGGATGACGCGGATGTATCCATGTGCGCGCCGTGTGCGGTAGCGCAGGGGGTCGCGGAGTTTCCCCGCTAGCTCAAGAGCAAGCCGTGCCGAGTCCGCTGAGCGGATGTTGACGGCGAGTCACATCTCGTTATCCCGGCGTTGGTATTTCCGATAGCCCGCGCGGCTGTCTGCCAGTGCTTGACGAGCCGCCAGACGGCCGCCTGGTCGAGTTCATCCGCACCGAAGAAGGCTCCCCCGGGATTCCCCGCTTGACAGGAATTCAGGCCGAACGGTCTAGGTTCGCGCCCCGGCCCCGCTCGCGCGCACATGACAGAACGTAATCATGACGATGCGCTTACGGAAACGCTAGGCGCGCGCCCGCGCGTACTTTCCGGCTGGCCGGGAAGCTCAACATCCGGGCCCAAAGGAACTAACCTGGCGCTGACGCCGAACTGTGCCCCGGCTTCCGATGACGGGAGGGGTGCATGCTCCCACCCAGGCCGTTCCGCCGCCTCGTGCTGGCTCCGCTGGTGATCATCCTCGCGGTCGGGTTCTTGCTGCTCTCCCCGTTCCTGGCCCTGCTGGCCCTGGTGTTCGGGCTGGTGGCGCGGGCGCGGGCCGCCACATGCGGAGCTTGCGGCTGGTGGGCTTCGTGCTGCTCTGGTTCGTCGCGGAGACGGTGGCCCTGGTCATGCTGGCGGGGCTGTGGGTAGTGAGCGGGTTCGGCGGCCGGCTGCGCACCGAGCCCTACCAGAGCCGCCACTACGCGGTCATGCGCTGGTTCCTTGACCTGATGTACCGCGGGGCCGAACGGACCTACGGCCTGCGGGTCGAGGTCGACGAGCCGGCGCACACCACCTCGGAGGCGGCGGCCCGGCTCGCCCGGCCGGTCATCGTGCTCAGCCGGCACGCCGGGCCCGGGGACTCCTTCCTGCTCGTGCACCAGCTGCTCACCGTCTACCAGCGGCGACCGCGGGTGGTGATGAAGGCCACGATGCAGCTCGACCCGAGCGTGGACATCGTGGGGAACCGGCTGCCGAACGTGTGGATCAGGCACCGCCAGACCGGGGAGAACATCTTCACCAACCAGATCGAGCGGCTGGCGCGCGGGCTCGACGCCAGCGGCGCGCTTGTCATCTTCCCTGAGGGCGGGAACTGGACCCCGCACCGCTGGCGTCGAGGGATACGGCGGTTGGAAAACCTGGGCCGTTCGGACCTGGCGGCGCGAGCCCGGGACATGCCGAACCTCCTCCCGCCGCGGCCCGGGGGGACGTTGGCGGCCATCTCGGCCTGTCCCGACGCTGACGTGATCTTCGTGGCGCACGCGGGGCTGGACAACATCGTCACGCTGGGCGATGTCTGGGGCAAGTTCCCCATCAACCAGGTCATCCGGGCCAGGTGGTGGCGGGTGCCGTTCGACGCGGTGCCTCGTTCGGCCGATCACGAGGCCCAGGTCCAGTGGCTGTACGACTGGTGGGAGCAGATCGACACGTGGATCACGCAGAACCGTCCCGGGGGCGCCACGGTCCTGGAGGTGGAGGTAGCGCCGGTCCCCGAAGACGAGACAGCCGAGCCGGTCGGGGAGTTAAGGAAGTTCGGTCCCCGGGCCCGGGCGGCCATGACTCAGCGCGTCTGGTGAACGTCAGGGTTGCCCGACGGGTGGTTCAACGTCGTCGTAGACGCGGGCCGCGGCCAGCCGCCCGTCCGGGCCGCGCTCGTAGACCCCGATGCCCGCCTGAGGCGGCAGGTCGTGGCGCCCCCAGCGGACGCAGTTGTATTCCAGGGCGCAGCGCACGCCGTCGTCGGTCACGGCGCAGTGCTGCAGGCCGATGCCGCCCCCCGCCCTGAAGCAGGTGGCGAAGAACGAGCGGAGCTCAGGGACGCCGCGGTGGGTATAGTGCGGGCCGATCGGCTCGCGGAAGTAGCCGTCGGGCCCGAAGGTGCCCACGACCGCGTCGGTGTCACCGGCGTCTAGCGCGGCCTGGTGGCGGCCGACGACATCACCGGGCTGGACGTCGCCGGGCTTGAGGATGGGCGGGCGGAGGTGGCGCCGTCCGTCGACCGGCCACTGGCTGCAGTAGGTGCGGAACATCACCGACCGGTCATCGGGAGACTCGGCGACGACCGCCACCGGCCAAGCCAGCTCCTGCCCATCGTCGCCGGCCAGGTGCGCCAGCAGTTCCACCACCGCCCGGCCGCCGACGACAGTGGAGGCCACGGTCTCGATCCGGGCGTGGCGCTCGGCCATAAAGGATTGATTCTGGCTGACGAACCGCCGCAGTTGCTTGTGGCCGCGGACCTCTCCGGCGCGGGGATCGTAAACCACCACCTCGCCCGGCCACGCTGTCTCCAGGAGATGGGTGTCACCGTGGTTCAGCGCGGTGAGGTACTGCGCGACCGGATCGGCCTGCCCGACGGCACGAGTCTGCCTGCGTACCAGCTCCACGGCGCTGGTGAACTCTGGAAACCATGGCATCTCAGCCTCCATACTCGGTTTCTGTGCAGACTGCCGTTCTGCGTCTTCCGGCAAACTTACTCATCCCCTGCGCAGCTTCGGTGAAAGCATCATCCTCGGAGCTGGAACTCGCGAGTGGGCCGACCCACGGCCGGCCAGGTGCGCCGCTGCCCCGAGGAGGAGTGACAACGCCTCAGAGGAACGAGGAGGAGCGGGGCAGGCCGGCCGATTCCGGCCGGGAATCGCCCGAGTAAGGCTTTCCCGGGGCATGTTCTTTCCCTCTACCACGTATTTATCGTGGTCCTGACGGCTCCGCAGGGAGAGCGACCGTCGAGGGATGTCTGGTTGGGGGTTGGTTTGGTCAGCGAACTGCGTCCTGAGGATCCGCAGGCGATCGGGCCGTACCGGCTGGTGGGGCAGCTTGGCCAGGGCGGCATGGGGCAGGTGTTCCTGGGAGTGTCCCCGGGCGGCCGGCCGGTGGCGGTCAAGGCCATCCGCGCCGAACTGGCCGCCGATCCGGAGTTCCGGCGGCGGTTCGGCCAGGAGGTCGCGTCGGCGCGGCGGGTGAGCGGCGTATTCACCGCCCAGGTGGTGGACGCGGACGTCGACGGCCCGGTGGCGTGGATGGCCACCGCCTACGTCCCCGGCCCCTCGCTGGCCGAGGCGGTCGACACCCACGGACCGCTGCCGGAGACGTCGCTGCTGGCGCTGGCCGCGGGCCTGGCGGAGAGCCTGAGCGCGATCCACGCCGCGGGCGTGGTGCACCGGGACCTCAAGCCGTCGAACGTCCTGCTGGCCGAGGACGGTCCGCGGGTCATCGACTTCGGCATCTCCCGGGCCGCGGAGTCCACCATGTTGACCCAGGCGGGTCTGGTGGTCGGGTCGCCCGGGTTCATGTCCCCCGAGCAGGCCACCGGCTACCAGGTCGGGCCGCCGAGCGACATCTTCAACCTCGGCGCGGTGCTGGCGTTCGCGGCCATTGGAGAAGGACCGTTCGGAACCGGGACCACGGCTGCGCTGCTGTACCGCGTCGTCCACGGGACGCCCGGCCTGGACCGGGTGCCGCCGGCGGTGCGGCCGCTGATCGAGCGCTGCCTGGCCAAGGACCCGTCCCAGCGTCCCACGGCCAGCGGCTTGCTCGCCGAGGTGGGCGCCCTGCAGCCGGGCGGGGACTGGCTGCCCGACTCGCTCACCCGCACCTTCGCCGCGGGCACCCCGTCGCGTCCCGGGTTCCCCGGGCTCGCCCCGACCAGCGGCCCATGTTATGTCCCTTCAGGTTCCTCGTTCGCCCCGCCCGGTCCACCACGGGCCGCGTCCGGCCCGGCCGCCAGCCCCGGCGGTCAGCCCTCCACCAGGGACAGCTGGCCGCACGTCGCAGCGGCGGGCGCCGCGCTGACCGCGGGCAGCGCGGCACCGACCCCGCCCGGGGGACTGATGGCGCCGCCCCCGCCCGGCGGCGCCTATCCCCCGCCCCCGCCGATGGGGAGGAACCGGCCGCCCCGCCGCCGGGTGCGGCCGCTGGTGCTGGCGCTGGTCCTCGGCGGCGTCGTCGGGGCCGGCGGCGCGGCCGCCTTCGCGGTGTCCACGACGGGGCACTCGACCACCCACTTGCAAGACCGGCCGGCCGCAGTGACGTCCTCGGCGCCCTCCTCGGCAGGAGCCTCGGTCTTCGGCGCGTCGGCCTCCCCGTCGGTCTCGCGGAGCACGTCCGCCCCGGCGACCACGGCGCCGTACACCCCTCCGACCCAGTTGGCCAGCGCGCCCGCCTCGCCGACCGTGCACCCGGCCACGTCGACGTCGCCCACGACGAGCCCGACGTCGTCTCCGACTACGTCTCCGACGACGGCGCCGACGACGCCTACCACGACGCCGACGACAGCGCCACCGACGTCCGAGCCGCCGTCGTCGGCCCCGGCCTCATCGGCTTCGTCCGCGTCGGCCTCCCCG
>CAWJGE010000022.1:0-220266 GCA_963842265.1 uncultured Actinomycetota bacterium | reverse complement strand
CGTTCCTTGTCGCGGCCCGGCTGGCCAGAGCCTCAGGGGCGGGTGCGGCGCCAGACGACGGACTCCCAGGGCCTGAGTTTCAGGTCGGGCGGCGGCTGGAGCGGGGCGTCCCCGGCCAGGCTGGTCAGCACGACGGAAGCGTCGGCCCAGTCGCCGTCCAGGGCGTCGGGGTGCAGGCCGATGCTGACCACGTCGGCGGAGAAGTTGGCCGCGACCAGCAGTTCGGCCTCGTCGGTACGGCGGGCGAAGGCCCAGATGGACGGGTGGTCCGCCAGCAGCAGCTCGAAGTCGCCGTCGGTCACGACCGGGTCCGTGTGGCGCAGGGCGATGAGCCGGCGGTAGTGCTCGAACACCGAGCCGGGGTCACCGACCTGGGCGGCCGCGTTGACCTCGGTGTGGTCGGGGTTGATGGCCAGCCAGGGCGTCCCGGTGGTGAACCCGGCGCCCGGGGAGGAGTCCCACTGGACCGGGGTGCGGCCCTGGTCCCGGCTCATCCGGGCCATCGCCCGCAGCAGCGCCGGCAGGTCCGTGTCGCCGCGCGCGGCCGCCTCGGCGTAGAACCTGAGCGTCTGGATGTCGCGGAAATCGGTGATCGCGGTGAACGGGGCGTTGGCCATCGCGAGCTCCTCGCCCTGGTACACGTACGGCGTGCCGCGGTGCAGGTGCAGGACGGTGGCCAGGGTCTTGGCCGAGGCGATCCGGTGGGCGGGGCTGTCGTCGCCGAAGCGCGATACCGACCGAGGCTGGTCATGGTTGCCTAGGTAGAGCGAGTTCCAGCCTCGTTCGGCCAAACCGGTCTGCCAGGCCGCCATCGAGGCTTTCAGGACCGGCAGTGGCAGCGGGACCAGGTCGAACTTGTGCGCGCCGGTATCCAGCTGCACGTGCTGGAACTGGAACACCATGTCCAGCTCGTGCCGGTCCGGGTCGGTGAACAGTATCGCCTCACCGATGGTGACGCCGGGCATCTCGCCGACGGTGAGCACGTGCGCGTCGCGGCCGGCGAAGACCTCGCGGTACATCTCGGCCAGGAACTCGTGGTTGCGCGGGCCGTTGATGAAGTGCTGGTCGCCGGGGCCGTACAGGGAGCCGGGCCGGGGCCTGGTGTCCGGCAGGGACGTGTCCTTGCTGATCATGTTGATGACGTCCATCCGGAACCCGTCCACGCCGCGGTCCAGCCACCACCGCATCATGGCGTAGACGGCCTGGCGGACCTCGGCGTTCTCCCAGTTCAGGTCGGGCTGCTTGCGGGAGAAGATGTGCAGGTAGTACTGGCCGGTCTGCTCGTGGAAGGTCCAGGTCGGGCCGGAGAAGTGCGACTCCCAGTTGGTCGGCTCCGCGCCCGGCGTCCCCGGCGTGAAGCCCGGCCGGGCGTCGCGCCACCAGTACCAGTCCCGCTTGGGATTGTCCCGGCTGGAGCGGGACGCCGCGAACCACGGATGCTCGTCGGAGGTGTGGTTCACCACCAGGTCCATGACCAGCTTCATGCCGCGGGCATGCAGCGCGGCGATCAGCTCGTCCAGGTCGGCCAGCGTGCCGAACAGCGGGTCGATGTCTTGGTAGTCGCTGATGTCGTAACCGTTGTCGTCCATCGGCGAGGTGTAGACCGGGGACATCCAAACGACGTCCACGCCCAGCCGCTTCAGGTAGTCCAGGTGGCTGAGCACGCCCCGCAGGTCGCCGACGCCGTCGCCGTCAGAGTCGGCGAAGCTCCGCGGGTACACCTGGTAGACGACCCAACGGCGCCAGTCGCCGGAGCCGGCCGGAACGGGGCGGGGCTCAGGACCGGACAAGGCGGGCGATGGCTTCGGAGGCTTCCTTCACCTTCTCTTCGGCTTCGGGGCCGCCGGCCTCGATGGCCTGGGTGACGCAGTGGCCGAGGTGGTCTTCGACCAGCCCGAGGGCGACCGCCTGCAGCGCCCGGGTCACCGCGGACACCTGGGTGAGGATGTCGATGCAGTACGTGTCGGATTCCACCATGCGCTGCAGCCCGCGTACCTGACCCTCGATCCGCCGCAGCCGCTTGAGGTAGGCGTCTTTGTCCTGCGTATACCCGCGCATGATCCAACTGTAAGCGCTGGGGGCGCCGCGGGGTAACCTCGCGGCATGCGCGACGACACCATCGCGGCCTTCCTCGACCAGCTGGCCGCGCGAGTTCCCGCCCCGGGCGGCGGCGCCGCCGCCGCCCTGCACGCCGCCCAGGCCGCGGCGCTGCTGGCCATGGTGGCCCGGTACAGCGACGGGCCCCGCTACGACGCCGAGCTGATGAACCGCATCGTCGCCGAAGCCGACGGGCTGCGCCAGGACGCGCTGGCCCTGGCGGAGGCGGACGCCGAGGCGTTCGGTGCGGTGGCGCAGGCATACCAGCTCCCCCGGGATACCGAGGCTGAACGCCAGGACCGTTCGGCCTCAATATCTTCTGCCCTGGCCGGCGCGGCACGTCCGCCCGCCGACGTGGTGCGGACGGCGCTCCTGGTGGTCAGCCTGGCCGAAGAGCTGCTGCCGGCCGGGAACCGCAACATGCTCACCGACCTGGCCGCCGCGGCGGAGGCGGCGCGGGCCGCCGCGGTCACCGCGCGGCTGTTCATCGAGGTCAACCTGAAGGGGATCACGGACCCGGTGCTGTTTGACGAGTTCGGGGCCACGGCCGCGGTGGCGGACACCGTTGCCGCCCGGGCCGGCGAGGTCGTCGCGGCGGTCCGCGCGGAGATCAGCCGGTGAGCTCTTTGTATGGGCGCGAGATGGCGGCGCGGGAGCTGTCCGGGCGCGAGCTGGCGGCGGAGATCCGGGCGGCGACGGCGGCCCAGGCGGCCGAGCTCACCGCCGCGGGCCGGCCCCCGCGGCTGGCGGTGGTGACGGCCACCGCCGACGAGGCCAGCGCCTGGTACGTCCGGTCGCTGGCCAGGACGGCGGCTAAGGCCGGCATCGGCTGCGAGGTCACCGACTTGGTACCTGCTGCACCTGACCGGCCGGAGGCCCAGGAGGCCACCGTGGCCGGGATCCGGGCCGCCTTGACCACGCTGAGCGGCGACCCGGCGGTGCACGGAATCCTGCTGCAGACGCCGCTGCCGGGCCGGGCGCGGCTGGCCGAACTGGCTGGGTTCATCGACCCGGCCAAGGACGTGGACGGCGCCAACCCGGTCTCGCTGGGCCGGCTGATGACCGGGCTGCCCGCCTTCGCGCCGGCCACGGCCGCGGCGGTGCTGGCGCTCCTCGATCACCACCGGGTGGCGTTGAGCGGGCGGCGGGCGGTGGTGGTGGGCCGTTCGGCGGTGGTGGGCAAGCCGGTGGCGCAGCTGCTGATCGGCCGCGACGCCACGGTCACCGTGTGCCATTCCCGCACCGTGGACCTGGCCGCGGTCACCCGGGAGGCGGAGGTTCTGGTGGTGGCGGCGGGGCGGGCCGGGTTGATCGGGCCTTCGTACGTCGCGCCGGGCGCGGTGGTCATCGACGTCGGCACCAACGCCACGGCCGACGGCGGGATGGCCGGTGACGTGGACCCGGCCGTAGCCGGGGTCGCGGGCGCGCTGAGCCCGGTGCCGGGCGGCGTCGGTCCGGTGACCACGGCCCTGCTGCTCCGGCACGTCACCGAGGCGGCTGCTGGTTAGCCCTAGCGCGGCTGCTAATTAGCCCTGGCTTGGCTTCGGGCGGCTAGCCCTGGCTGGGGGGTAGCGAGCCGAGCATGCTGCGGTAGACCGCGATCAGCGCCGCCTTCTGATCGTCGCTGAGGCGCCGGTCGGCGCGGATGGCGTCCTCGGTGTCCGGGAGATCCTTTTGTTCGCGCGCCGTGCCGTTCGCCGGCGCGCCCGTCTTGCCGTCTGTACTGGTGGCGCTCATCGCGTCGAGCAGGCCGGCCTGGGCGAGCATCGTCTCGGCGGACAGGCTGAGGGCGTCGGAGATCGCCTTGAGCACCCGGACCGACGGCTGGTGCAGGCCCCGCTCGACCTGGCTGAGGTACGGGTTGGACAGGCTGGTCAGCTCCGCGAGCTGGCGGAGCGACAGGTTGGCCCGCTTGCGCTGTTCCTTAATGAAGGCGCCGAGCGCCTCCCGCTGTGCTTCCCACGGGTCCGTCACGGCGAACCTCCTTCTACGCTAAACATAGTACGCGGCAGCGCCGACGTTCCGGCGCTGCCGCGTACGGTTTCCTGCTCAATCGGCAGAACGGGTCCCTGCCGGCGTACGGCGGGGGCGGTGGCTCACTTGCTGTTTTCGGTGCCCGGAATCAGCGAGGTGGTCGCCTTGAGTACCTCTTCCGCGAACTTGCGCTGGCTGGCGAGCAGCTGCTCGGCGAAGTCGTAGGCGCTGGCCACGACCTCCTCAGGCTTGGGCAGCTTGTCGGCGCCCGGCACCTGCACCGAGGGGATCTTGGGGGTAACGGACTGGACGGCCTCGACCCAGGACCTGATCGCGTCGATCACGGTCTCCTGGCTCTTGCGGATGGTGCTCAGGAACTCGTCCTGCAGGTCCTGCGTAGGGGTGCTTGCCATTTTCCTGCCTCCTTGTGACTTCTATTGCTAACTTTACCAAGCAGACGGTCGGGTTGTCAAGCGGAACGCTTGACAAAGTTAGCGGGAACGGTTTCGGTCAGAGCCGCTCCTGGTGGGCTCAGACGCGCTCGAAGATGGCGGCGATGCCCTGGCCGCCGCCGATGCACATGGTGACCAGGGCGTACCGGCCGCCGGTGCGGCGGAGCTCGTACAGGGACTTGACGGTCAAGATCGCGCCGGTGGCGGCGACGGGGTGGCCCAGGGAGATGCCGCTGCCGTTGGGGTTGGTCCGCTCGGGCGGCAGGCCCAGTTCCCGGACCACGGCCAGCGCCTGGGCGGCGAAGGCCTCGTTCACCTCGAACACGTCGATCTCGTCGATCTTCAGGCCGGTCCGGTCCAGCAGCCGGCGGACGGCCGGCACCGGGCCCATGCCCATGATCCGCGGCTCCACGCCCGCGTGCGCGTACCCGATCAGCTTGCCCATCGGGGTGCGGCCGCTGCCGCGCACGAACGACTCCGAGGCGAGCACCACGGCCGCGGCGGCGTCGTTGACGCCGGAGGCGTTGCCCGCGGTGACCGTGCCGTCCTTGGTGAACGCGGGCCGCAGCTTGGCCATGTCCTCCAGGCTGACCTCGGGCCGCACATGCTCATCGGTGTCCACGACCGTGACCTTGCCCCGCTTGCCCGCGACCTCGACCGGCAGGATCTGCTCGGTGAAATACCCCGCCGCCTGCGCCGCCGCGGCCCGCCGGTGGCTCTCGGCGGCCAGCTCATCCTGGTCAGCCCGGGACACATGGAAGTCGGTGGCCACGTTCTCCGCGGTCACGCCCATGTGGCAGGCGTCGAACGGATCCGACAGCGCCCCGGTCAGCGCGTCGACGGCCACGCCCTCGCCCATCCGCTGGCCCCAGCGCATGCCGGGCAGCCAGTACGGCGCCCGGCTCATCGACTCCGCCCCGCCGGCCACCGCGACCTCGCAGTCACCCAGCATGATCGACTGCGAGGCGGACACGATGGCCTGCAGCCCGCTGCCGCACAGCCGGTTCACCGTCAGCGCCGGCGTCCCGACCTCCAGGCCGCCGTTGACCGCCGCCACCCGCGACAGGTACATATCCCGGAGCTCGGTATGGAGCACGTTGCCGAACACCACGTGACCCACCGCGGCCGGGTCCACCCCCGACCTGCCGACCGCCTCACGCACCATCTTCGCGGCCAGATCACACGGCGGAACCGAGGCCAGCCCGCCACCGAACTTGCCGATCGGGGTCCTGACAGCCGACAGCACATATACGTCTTCCATGATCTTCCCTCTACTCATGTCCAGGCCGCCGTTCACGGCCCAGATCTGTCCGGTGACCTACGCGGACTCGTCGGCCGTCCCGCGCGATAGGCTACCGCCACGACGAATCGGGCGGGATACGGCGCCCGCGGCCGGATCGACACGGGACGCCCTGCTTGGCCTTGATGACATCTATGTGATGGACGTTACAGTCCCGTTACCGTGCGGGGTACCGGCCAAAGGTCCCTGGTCCTGCGGGCCTAAGTCCCGCCGGTTGTGGCTAGAGCGAACTTGATCTGGAGCGCAAAGCAAAGTACGCGGCAGCTCCGGTGTTTCCGGAGCTGCCGCGTACTTGGATCTAGCCTGGCCGGGCCTGGCTCGGGCTGGCCTGGCTCGGGCTGGCCTGGCTCGGGCTGGCCTGGCTCGGGCTGGCCTGGCTCGGGCACCGCCGCGGGCACGGGCTTAACCCTGCGTTACTTGGCGGCGGCCTTCGGCGCGGCCTCGCCCTTGCCGGGCATCAGCGGAGCGGCGGCCTTCACGACCTCGTCGGCGAACTTCCGCTGGCTGGTGAGCAGCTGCTCGGCGAAGTCATAACCGCTGGCCACGACGTCCTCGGGCTTGGGCAGCCGGTCCGCGAACGGCAAGCTGACCGAGGGGACCTTCGGCGTGATGTTCTGGATGGTGTCCACCATGGTCTTGATCGCGTCGAGCGCGACTTCCTGGCTCTTGCGGACGGTGGACAGGAACTGCTCCTGCATTTCCCTGGTGACGGTGCTCGTGCTGGCCATTTTCTTTGCCTTCCTGTGGGCTTCTACTGCTAACTATATCAAGCAAGATTGAGATGTCAAGCGGCAAGTGCCGGGCATATGCAGCACGGGTTCGGTCTGGTCGCGGACGGCCCGGCTGGCGTCGACAGGACCGGCGAGGGCCGGGCCGGCGGCGGCCGGGGTCGCCGCGTCTTAGTTGGTGCCGGTGCTCTTCGGCGCGCGGCGGGCGGTCGGGGGCTTTGGCGCGCTCTTGGCCGCCGCGGACCTCGGGGTACGCGCCGCGGGCGTGGCCTTCGGGCCGGGCTTCGCGGTCGCCCGCTTCGGCGCGCTCTTGGCGGCCGGGGCCTTCGGGGCTGCCGCCTTGGCCGCAGCCTCCCGGGCCGTTGGGGGCTTCGGCCTCAGGGGCCTTGGGGGCTTCGGCCGTCGGAGCCTTGGGTGCTTCGGCCTCAGGGGCCTTCGGCACGCTATTGAACGCCGGGGTGCCGGGCTCAGCCTTGACCGCCGGGGCGGCGGGCTCGAACTTGACGGCCGGGGCCTTCGGCGCAGCCGGGACGGCGACGATCTTGGGCGCAGTTTCGGCCACCACACCCTTGGGCGCGGTCTCGGGCACGACGGCCTTCGACTCGCTCACAGCGGCCGGGGCCTTGGGCGCGCTCTCGGCCACCGGGGCCTTGGGCTCACTGACGCCCGCAACACGCCTGAACTCGGTCTTCGGCGTGGCGGGCGCGGCCGGGGCGGCCTTGGGTGCGCTCTTCACGGCCGCGGCGCGGCTCTGGCCGTTACCCAGCATCAGCGGCTCCGTCACCTTCAGCAGGTCCTCAGCGAACTGCCGCTGGAGGGCGAGCAGGTGCTCGGCAAAGTCGTAGCCGCTGGCCACGACGTCCTCGGGGTTAGGCAGCCGGTCCGTGACCGACGGCAGCCTGGGCAGCCTGTCCGCGAGCGGCGCGTAGACAGACGGCAGTTTCGGGGTGACGGTCCTGACCGTCTCAACCCAGGTCTTGATCGCGCGAACCGCGGCCTCCTGGCTCTTGCGCGTGGCGGCCAGGAACTCTTCCTGCAGGTCCCGCGTAGGGGTGCTAGCCATAGTATTTGCCTCCTCATACACTTTCCCTGCTAACTATACCAAGCACGATTGAGATGTCAAGCAGCCGTGCTTGGCACACAAAGCATCCCAGCAGCGGCCCGCCGCAGCCCCAGCAGAGGCCCACCGCACCCGCACCTCTAGCCAAAGGCCCACCGCATCCCTGCAGAGGCCCACCGCATCCCTGCAGAGGCCCACCGCATCCCTGCAGAGGCCCACCGCATCCCTGCAGAGGCCCACCGCATCCCTGCAGAGGCCCACCGCACTCCTGCAGAGGCCCACCGCGTCCCCTAGCAGTGGCTCACCGAATGCCGCTGTGCATTTCACCGCCCCGAAACTCGCAAACACTCCTAAAAGCCGCATAACTAGCGCCTCGCTCACGAGGCATGGAACCAATGAATGTGACACTCTAATGGATCTTGAGGCTGTAACGCGACTGCCGGGGGTGCGGTTGTCAATGATTTGCGGGTAGTCGGCGTGGCGCGGGGTCATGGGGCTCCTGTGATGGGATGATACTTATGTGGCTCAGATGGTTCCGTTCTGTTGATCCTGATCAGGGGTTGCTGCTGCCGGCCGATGTGCGGTCCTGGCTGCCGCCGGATCACCTGGCCTGGCAGGTGACCGGGCGTGACCGGGCAGCTGGACCTGTCCGGGTTCGCCGCGGCGTACCGGGCTGACGGGCAGGGGCAGGCGCCGTATGACCCGGCGATGATGGTGGCGCTGCTGTTCTACTGCTATTTCAAGGGGATCCGGTCGTCGCGGAAGATCGCCGGGGCGTGCATCGATGACCTGGGGTGCCGGGTGATCTGCGGCGGGGCGGTGCCCAGCCACCAGGCGGTCGCGGTGTTCATCCGGCGGCACCGGGCCGAGATCAAGCGGCTGTTCGTGCAGGTGCTGTCGCTGCTGGCGGCCGAGGGCGCCGTTGCAGGGTCATGTCGCGGCCGTGGACGGGTCCCCGGTGAGCGGGAACGCGTCCCGGTTCGCCAACGTCACCGGTGATCAGCTGGCCGGGCGGATCGCCGCGGTGGAGGCCGCGATCGATGCCGAGGCGGAGGCGTGGCTGGCCGGCGCCGCCGCCGGTGCGCAGCAGCCGCTGCAGTACGGCGACGGCGATGATGAGGACGACCTGCCCGGCGGCGGTGATGATGGCGGGCCCGGCGGCGCCGGGGTGCCGCGGCGGCTGGCGGCGCTGGCCGCGACGCTGGCCCGGCTGCGGGCGGCGCAGGCCAAGCTCACCGGGCGGCAGGCCGGCCCCGGCAGGCGGCCGCCCGGATCGCCGCCGCCCGGGACGCGGTGGCGGGCGCCGCGCGGCGGCTGGAGCAGGCCGAGGCGGCCCAGGCCGCCAAGATGGACGCCTACGCCTGCGCGGTGGCCGCCGGGAAGGCCTGGCCGTGGTAAGAAGCCGGTCCCGGCGGACGGGCAGTGCGGGTGGCGCGGGTCCGCAAGAACCTGGCCACCGCGCAGGCCCGGCTGGCCGCTGCCCGCCAGGCCGCCGCCGCCTCCCCGGTGAAGGTCTCGGCCACCGGCCCCGATTCCCGGCTGCTGCCCGCCAGGAACGGCGGCGGCTTTCTTCAAGGCTGGAACCTGCAGCTGACCGCCGCCCGGCGGCAGGTCCTGCTCGCCGCCGGGCTGCACGACAATCCCGCCGACGTCGGCGCCCTGGTACAGATGATCAAAGCCGCCGCCGCCAGCTGCGAGCTGGCCGGCCTGGCCGGGCGCATCCGCGGCTGGCTGGCTGACAACGGGTACGCCTCCGCCGAGAACTTCAAGGACCTGGATCACCTGATGCTCCTCGTCGCCGTCTGCGCCGAAGCCGCGCAGACCGGCCGCGCCGACGGCGGCGGCGCTGTCCCCCCGGGCTGGGAGAAGATGGCCGCCCGGCTGGCCACCCCGGCCGGCAAGCGCCTGTACAAGCGCCGCGCCGCCCTCGTCGAACCCGCCTTCGCCCAGTTCTTCGGCCGGTTCGGCCGCTACCTCAACTACCGCGGCCGCGATGCCGCCGACACCGAGATCAAGCTGCTGGCCACCGTCCACAACCTCGGCAAGCTCCTGGACCACCGGCGACGGCAACCCGCCGTTGCCACCTGACCAGCCACAACCCGCAAACCAGCAGCCCTCCCAGCCGTCCCGGCACCCGCCCGGACGGCCCTCCGGCATGCCCGCAAACCCCGCCAGAACCCGCCGGACACGCCCGCACGCCCAGCCACAGGCCGCCGCGGACGGCGCTGGTCCGGCCCGCCGCCAGCCGCAGGCCGGCGTCGGCGATCAGCGGCGGCAACACGGCGAACTGCCGATCATAGCGGCCAATGGCCGAGCGCGGCGCCGCGTGAGAACCGGCAGACTGCCCCGCCGCCAGAAAGTCGCGTTACAGACTCTCTTTTGGGTAGAACGTCACATTCATTGACTATTGGGACCGCGCTGATCGCACCGGGGTGGGGTGGGGTGGGGTGGCGGGTTAGGTGGGGGTGGCGGGTTAGGTGGGGGTGGCGGGTTAGGTGGGGGTGGAGGGTTAGGTGGAGGTGGCGGGTTAGGTGGGGCGGGAGGGTGGGTGGGCGGTCGGGCGGTGGCGGGCAGCGGTCGGGCTCCTGGCTGGTGCGCAGCGTCTTGATCGGTGAGAGGCTCCGCTTCAGGTCGGGTGCTGGGTCCGCGGGACATCGCGGTTAGGCTTTCACGGCGGCAGCAGACGACGACCGGATCGTGCGCTACCAGCGCCCCGCTGGTTCTACTGGGCCGTCGTGCTGGCCGGGCCGCCCTCGGTGGTGGCGCTCATCGCCGGCTGGATCACCACCGAGGTGGGGCGCCAGCCGTGGATCGTCTACGACGTGATGCGGGTCGACGCGGCCGTGACCGGGGCGCACGTCATCCCGTTCGGCTACGGGGCGCTCTGGGTCGTCTATCTCGGCCTGGCGGGCGCGGTGTGCTGGCTGCTGCGCCGGTTCAGCCGGGTTCCACTGGAGGCCGAAGAGGCCAGCGAGCCGGTGGGAGGTCGCCGTGCTGGCTGACGTGCCGATGGTGTCCATCCTGGTCGGGATCACCGCATACACGGTGCTGTCCGGAGCCGATTTCGGCGCGGGCCTGTGGACGCTGCTGCCCGGCGGCGGGCGGGCCGACGCGGCCACCACCCGCGACCACACCCGGCACGCGATCGGACCGGTCTGGGAGGCCAACCACGTCTGGCTGATATTCGTGCTGACCGTCTGCTGGACGTGTTATCCGGTCCCGTTCGGCTCCATTGTCTCGACCCTGGCCATTCCGCTGCTCATCGCCGCCATCGGCATCATCTTCCGGGGCGCCGCCTACGCCCTCCGCAGTCAGTTCGAGGGCGGCGCCGTTCGCCGCCGGCACCCTGGTGGCAGGGGTGGGCCTGCTGGTCTTCGCCGACCCGGCCTGGGCGCACGGCGTCGGCGCCGTCTGTATGCTCGCCTGCGCCGTGACGGTCTTCACCCTGGTTAGCCCAGACGAGCCGGGGTGAATGGATGGCCGGTGCCGGTGTCTGTGTAGTCCCGCAGGCTGGGCAGGTACTGGTCCCAGCCGGTCCGGCACATGTCGTAGCACTCGAGCCGTGGGCTCAGGCCTTCGTGCCGGAACCTCAGGTCGCATCCTCCCGTGTCCGGCTCGCTGAGCATGAAGGCGGGCGTGGTGCCAACCCAGTCCGGCAGGAAGGCGCAGGCCTCGACCTCCCAGATCACCGTCGAGGGGCGGGTGGCCTGCTTGACCCGGAGCACCAGCGGGTCCTCGATGCCGTCGAAGGTGATCCGCAGTTGGCCCGCCTCGGCGGCCGACCCGGTGGCGGGGGCCCACCATGACGCGAACTCGGCTGCGGTCGTCAAGATCTCGAACACCCGCTCCGGGGATGCGCTGAGGTGGACCTGGTTGGTGTAATCGCCGGTGGCCGTCATGGTTCTCTCCCTGTCTGTCGTCGGTTCGGGGAGATAGACACCGGCCGGCCCGCTAACTGGGCGGCCCGGCGAGGCCGAAGCTGGGGAGCACGCCGCTCGTGAAGCGGGTCATCGCCTGGATGCGGCTGCCGCTGAGGGTCAGCACGAGCAGCCCGTTCGCCTGCGCGTCCTCAGCTCGCGGTTCCCGCAGGTAAGCACCGAAGGCAAGCTGGCCGTTGGCTCGGGTGAAGACGAGGGAGTAGGTACGCCCGTCCCGGAACGCGATCGTTTTGAGGAACCGGGCGATCGGGTCGCGGCCCTGGTACTCCAGCGGGGCCGGCGGCATGGTCAGCCATGCGTCGTCGGTGAACAAGGCGATGATGCCGTCCACGTCACCGGTCTCGTAGGCGCGCGTGAGCCGGTCGATGAGCTGCTTCTCCCGGGCGGACTTCGGCACCGGGGGCGGTTCGGCTCGTTGCCTCGGCTCGTTATGCATGCTGGCGCGGGCGCGCTTGAGCGCGCTGGTCACGGACTCTTCGGTGGAGCCGAGGATCTGGGCCGCCTCACTGGCGGCGAACCCGAGTACGTCGCGCAGGATCAGGACGGCACGCTGCCGCGGCGGTAGCCGCTGGACCGCGACGATGAAGGCCAGCGAGATCGCCTCGCGCATCTCGTACCTGGCCTCAGGTCCGGGCTCGGCGTCGGCCAGGCCTTCCAGCAGGACATCCGGATAGGGCTCGAGCCAGGTCACCTCGCCGAGCCGGGTCGGTTCAGGGAACTGGGGTCCCGGCGGCGGCTTCATCCCCTGGCGCCTGCGAGCCGATCGCCGCACGTTCAGGCAGCGCGTGGTGGCGACCCGATACAGCCAGGTCCGGACCGAGGCGCGTCCCTCGAAGCCGCTCAGTCCCTGCCAGGCCGCCAGCAGCGCGTCCTGCATCGCATCCTCGGCGTCCTGGAACGAACCCAGGATCCGGTAGCAGTGCACCTGCAGCTCTCGCTCGTAAGGACCGACGAGCTGACGGAACGCCTCCGCGTCGCCCGCGCGGGCCAGGTCGATCAGCTCCGCCGTCACGGCGATATCGTCGCATACTCGCGCCGTCCGATGCGCCCAGCCGACGGTCGCCCCGGTGTCTACCCCACCGACCGGCAACCGAACGGAGAACCCGTCATGACTGAGATTTCCGCCGTCGAAGTGAGGCTGCACGTTCCGGCAGCGCCTGCGGACGTCTTCCCCTACTTCACCGATCCCGCCCGCTACGTGCAGTGGATGGGCAGCCACGCGACGCTGGAGCCGGTACCCGGCGGCGTGTACCGCATCGACATGCCCGACGGTTTCGCGGCCGCGGGCGAGTTCCTGCAGGTCACCCAGCCGCACCGGGTGGTCTTCACGTGGGGCTTCGCCGATGACGAGGCAGCCAGGCGCACCAAGCACCAGCCCGGCGAGACGACCGGCGGAAGTGCCATGCCGCCCGGCAGCACGCGGGTCACCGTGACGCTCGAGGACGAAGCCGGCGGTTCCCGTCTCACGCTACGGCACGAGAACCTGCCCAGCCCCGATCTGCGCGAAGCCCACGACGTCGCCTGGAACACCTACCTGCCCAGGCTCGCTATCCGGGCCGCGGGCGGCGACCCAGGCGCCGACCCGCATTCCTAGCCAGCCAGGCTTAGCCGCCGGGTCCTCATCGTTGCCCTGGCTAACCATCATGAGACTCAGCCGCTACCGGATCGAGATATGTCGGTCCTGGGAGTTCGTGGTACTCAGACCTAATGTTGGGGTATCTAGCGGTTAGCGGGGCGCCGAAGCATGCCCCCGGACGCGTGCGGAGGTCGCGATGCGACGCCTGTGGATGTCCTTGCTGCTTGTGCCGGTCATAGCGGTGGCCGTGCCCACCGCCGCCTCGGCCTCGACGTCGGCGCCCGCGGCCCGGACGGTGCCCGCCGCGGTCTCCCGTGCCCTGCAGCCAGGCATGAGCGGCGCCGCGGTCAAGGCGCTGCAGCGGCGGCTGGCCGCGCTGAAGTACTACCCGGGCTCGATCGACGGCCAGTTCGGCACCAGTACGCTCGAGGCCGTGTGGGCGTTCGAGGAGGTACAGGGCCTGCCCGCGCACGACTACGTGACCTCGGCGATGCAGTGGGCGCTGGCCCACCCGCGGGCTCCCCGGATGCTCGTGCCGCACGGCGGGGCCAACCGGGTCGAGGTCAACCTGTCGCGCGAGGTCCTGGTCCTGTACCACAACAGCCAGGTCGAGCTGATCAGCCACGTGTCGACTGGCGGCCACTACTACTACTGCTCCAACGGCGGCTGCGGATACGCCGTCACCCCGACCGGCAACTACCGGACCGTCGTGTTCATGCCCGGCTGGGTCACGGTCCCGCTCGGCGAGATGTACAACCCGGTGTTCTTCATCGGCACCGCGTTCGCCATCCACGGCGACACCGACGTGCCGCTGGCCCCCGTCTCGCACGGCTGCGTCCGGATCCCGATGGACATCGCCGCGTTCTTCCACAAGCTGGTAACCGTCCCGGGCGAGCCGGTCTACATCCGCTAGCCGGAAGTTGACGGTCGCGGCCAGGATACGATCAGCGCCGGGTGCACGGGGTAATTCGGCGGGCTTGGGGACGTGGACCATGGCCAGCGAGCGGGACAGCTCGATGCAGCCGATGGCCACCGCGATCACGGCGACGATCTCGATCACGAGCAGCCAGCCGCCGGTCTGCACGGTCTCGCCGAAGACGGTCACCCCATAGCAGGCGCTGATCAGCGCGTCGCCGAGGGTGAGCGGGGGCTGGACGGCCACTAGCGAGCCCGCCTGCAGGCCGTTCTGCAGCAGGAACAGCGCGCCGACCCCGGCCACCGCGGTCCCGTACAGCTGCCAGGAGGCGAAGAACGGCCCGACGCCCTGCGACAGGTCCGACACCGCGCTCTTCATCAGCGTCGCGGTCAGCGCGTAGCCGCACGCGGCCGCCAGGCCGAACGCCGCCCCGCGCGCGTTCCCCCGCGTCCGCACGCCGACGGTGATCACCACCGCCTCGAAGATGCCGGTGACGATCAGCACTGCGGCCCACACTCTGGGGCTGGCGTCCGTCCCGCCGCCGGACGGCGCGGCCGCCGCGAGCCCGGCCCCGAGGGCCACCGTGACCAGGCCGACGGCCCACCAGGTCATCCGCGGCAGCTTGCGGTGGGCCAGCCTGCTCGCCACCAGCAGGGTGAACGGGAGCTCGATGATGAAGATGGGCTGTACCAGCGCGATCGGGCCGGTGGCCAGCGCCGTGGCCTGGCAGACCGAGGCCAGGATGACCATGCCGATGCCCGCCAGCCATACCTTGTGCCTGATCAGGTAGCCGAACAGGGACAGGTGCAGGGCTTTGGCGGCTGGTGCGGTCGAGGCGGCCATCCGCTGCAAGACCGACGCCAGGCCGTTGAACAGCGCCGTAAGCAGCGCGAACAAAACCGACACCACCGCGGCATCTTAGCGGTATCAACCGTCAGGTAGGAAGCGAGACGGGGCGGCCCCGGCCGGGGCCGCCCCGTCTGGTCATGCCGTCAGGATCACGGGATGGCCAGCATGCCGTCGGTGTTGCCGTTGCCGTCGACGTAGAAGCCGACCAGGTCACCGAAGTCGTTGACGCCGTTAATGGTGGTGGTGCCCACGCCGTTCGGGTCGTTGACGGTGGTGAACCCGCCGCGCGGCGTCCAGGTGAAGCCGTCGAGCGCGTTCGGGTTGCCGCTGGGCACGTACACGCCCACAACCTCGTTCTTGTCGTTGACGCCGAGCGCGCTGGTGGAGGTGGCGCCCGGGAAGGCCAGCCTGGTCACGTCATGGCCGGCGATGAGGAACCCCTTGGTCACGCCCGCTGGCGTTGGTGTAGAAGCCGGTCACGTCGCCGAACTTGTTGATCCCCGCCGCGGTCAGGCTGACGGCGCCGGGAATCGTCACCCTGGTGAACCGGTGGGTGAAAATGTTGAATTCGTAGCCGTGATTGTTGCCGTGGTTGTCGGTATAGAACCCGACGGCCACACCGGAGTCATTGACGCCGAGCAGCTGGTTCACCGGTGGCGTGGAGTTGTGGCTGGTCGGGAAGTTGACCTCGTGGAAAGCGCCGTGCTCGGCATAAAAGCCGAAGTTGGCGTTGACCTGATTGGCGTTGTTGGTCGGAGCCCAGAACCCGACCGTGACCCCCTTGTCATTCAGCCCGGTGACCTGCGTCTGCACCGAGCCGGGGAAGTTCTCGTTGACGTAGTTGCCCTGCTTGTAGGGCGGCAGCAGCTGATAGCCCTTGTTCGGGTGGCCCTGCGCCCCGGAGCCGAAGTAACCCGCGATGACGAACTCGTCGTTGATGCCAAGCAACTGGTTAAAGGTCACGTCCTTGTTGTTGTTCAAGGTGGAGAAGGCGTAGCTGCCGGCCAGCGCCGGCAGGGTCACCACCGGCAGGCCACTCGCCGGCGCCAGCCGCGAACCGACGGGCAGTACGTAGGCGCCCGCCGGGGCGGCCAGCGCGATCGCCGCCCCCGTGGCCAGCGCGCCAGCGGCCAGGGTGGCGGCGCCACGGCGGAAGCCGCGGCTCCTGGACAGCCGCGCGTCCGGGCCCGCCGCGCGACGGAAAATCCAGTATTGCGGTCAGGCGTCCTCGGTGACCGATCTAGGAACATTTTTCGGTCCTTAATCCCGCTTTCGGTCCAGTTGGGTGATCTGGATCGCCAGGTACGGCGAAATACCGACTGGACAGGTCCAATGCATACGACGCCGGGCTGCATGCACCGGTTTACGGCTCAAATGGTCACCGTTTCATTGCGATTCGGGATGATTTGTTTGGCGTGATTAGTTCACTTATTATTCATCCGCGCGCGCGAGGGCATTCGCCTTCGTTCCGGTATTCGCGTTGGGCGGGCGGCCAGGGGGGATGACAGCTCCGGTACCGGCTCCCACTCCCAAGTACCGGAGCTGTCTAATGTCCGGCCCATGTCAGGGCGCGGGGGTTTAGGGCTAGGGCGCGGGGACGCGGAAGATGCGCAGCTGCAGGGCCAGGGTCGCGTAGTAGCCGACCAGCGCGGACAGCTCGACCAGGGCCTGCTCGCCGAGCACCGCGACCGCGGTGTCGTACTCCTGGTCGTCCAGGTCGGCGGTATTTGGGTCCGGGCCGGTCAGCGCCCGCACCACCGAGTACGCGACCTGCTCCTGCTTATCGGCGAAGCCGGGATCCGCGCCGACCCGGAGCGCCTCGATTTCCGGCTCGGCGAGCCCGGCCTCGCGCCCGATCGGCTCGTGCGAGGCCCGCTCGTACCCGCTGTCCCAGGCCTGCGCCACCATCAGGATCGCCATCTCGCGGATCCGGGGCGCCAGCTGAGTGCGGAACCTGATGGCCGCGCCGAGTTCCTGCAGCGCGTGGCCGACGGGCGGCGCGTAGAGCATCGCGTTGAACGGCCCGGCCAGGCCGCCCGCGCCGCTGGAGAGGGCGACCGCGCGCGGCCCCTGGCCGCGCGGGCCGCCCAGGATCTCCCGGTACAGGTCCAGCTGCTCGGCGGTCATCTCCTCCGAGGACAGGACAGCAAGGCGCATCGGCATTCCCTCGCTTTCTTCTCGAGGGTTATCTGCCCACCGTGGCCAGGGCATGCACCACGGCCCGTTCGGGATTAATGATCTTCTAACGTGCCCGACCGGCCGCGCCGGGCGGTCAGGTACGGGCGGATACAGGCGGCGGTACTTAGGCGGCGGGGTGAGGGTGTCCACGGTGACGGCGGCGAGCAGGACGGCCGCGGTCCACATGTTCTGGGCCGCGGCGCCCAGGCCGAGCAGCTGCAGGCCGTTGTAGATCACGGCGACGATGACCCCGCCGAGGACCGCGCCCAGCATCTTGCCGCGGCCGCCGAACAGGCTGGTACCGCCGATGACCGCGGCGGCGACGGCGTACAGGACGTTCTGGCCGCCGTTGACGTTGCTGGAGACCGAGCCGAGCTAGGAGGCGTAGATGATGCCCATGATGCCCGCGGTCAGCCCGCACAGCGTGAACGCGAGGACCCGGATCCGGCTCAGGTTGATGCCGGCCCGCCTGGCCGCCTCGGCGTTGCCGCCGATGGCGTAGACGTACCGGCCGAACCGGGTGCGGCCGAGCAGGAAGCTCCAGGCGACGAGCACCACCAGGACCACCAGGACCACCCACGGCACGCCGCGCACCACGATGGCGACGCCGCGGTTGGTGTTGCCGATGAGCACCACGACCACGCCCGCGATCGCCATCACGGCGACCTTCAGCCAGGTCACGCTGGCGGGGGGCGCGGCGAGCTTGCTGGCCCGCCTGCGGCTGTCGCGGACGATCAGCAGCGCGCCGCCCAGCACCACGGCGGCCGCCATGACGATCCAGCCGGCCAGCGGGCTCATGGCGCCGCCCTCGATGTCGGACAGGACGTTGCTGTACAGCCGGATGGTCCCGCCGGAGCCGGGCGCGGCCGCATCGATGATGAACAGCAGGAAGCCCAGGGCCACCAGCTGGCCGGCCAGCGTGACCACGAAGGACGGCAGCCGGAGCCGGGTGATGATCACGCCCTGAACCGCGCCGAAGACCGCGGGGAAGGCCAGGCCGACCAGCACCGCCAGCGGCCACGGGGCGGGATTCGGCGGCACCAGCAGCCAGCAGGTGAACACCGCGCCGATCACGGAGGTATAGCCGATCGACAGGTCGATCTCGCCGAGCAGCAGCACGAACACCTCGGCCATGCCCAGCGTCACGATCCACGCCGCCTGCGTCAGCAGGTTGACCAGGTTGCCGGCGGACAGGAACAGGGAGTTGCGGGCCTGGAAGTAGACGACGATGACGACCAGGCCGAGAATGACGGGCAGGGCGCCGCTCTCCCCGCTGCGGACCCGGGCCCACCAGATCTTGACGTACTCGCCGAACGAGTCGGCGATGACCTCGGGGGCGGCGGTCGCGGCGGTCTCGCGCCGCGAGCTCGGCCTCTTCGGCGGCCTCGGGTGGCGGCTGCTGGAGTTCAGTGCTCACTGGAGCTCCCTGATGAGGGCTCGGCCGGGACTGCGGCGAGGCGCTTGGAGGTACCCGTGGTCATCAGGTCGACGATCGACTCGGCATCGAAGTGTGCCAGCGGCCCGACGGCGACCAGGCGACCCAGGCGCAGCACCGCCACCCGGTCCGCCACCGCTTGGACGTCGTTCAGGTTGTGCGAGATGACGATCACCGCGATGTTCTGGCTCTTCAGCCGGCGGATGAGGTCGAGCACGACTCGGGTCTGGGTGACGCCGAGAGCTGCGGTCGGCTCGTCCATGATGACCAGCTTGGCCTGGCGCAGCACGGCCTTGGCCACCGCGACGGCCTGGCGCTGGCCGCCGGACAGCGACCCGACCGGCTGGCGGACCGAGCGGATCGTCACCACCTGCAGGTCGGCCAGCGTCTGCTTGGCCTGGGTTCTCCATCGAGACCTCGTCCAGCACCCAGTGCTTGACCGGCTCCTGGCCGAGGAACATGTTCTGCACGATGTCCAGATTGTCGGCCAGCGCGAGATCCTGGTAGACGGTGGCGATGCCGAGATTGGTGGCGTCCTTCGGGGAGTGCAGGCGGACCGGGCGGCCCTGCCAGATGATCTCCCCGTGATCCTGCTGGTAGATGCCGGCGATCATCTTGATCAGCGTGCTCTTGCCCGCCCCGTTGTCGCCGACCAGCGCCGTCACCTGGCCGAGGGGAATGTCCAGGTTGATGTCGGTGAGTACGCGCACCGGGCCGAAGTGCTTTTCGATGCCGACCAGGCGCAGCAGCGGCTGGTCGCCGTTGCTGCCCGCGGTGGCGGGAGCCTGGGCGAAGGCGGTTTCGGCGCGGGCGGCGGCGATTTCGGCTTCGGCGGCGGCGGTTTCGGCCTGGGCCGCGGCGACTTCGGCCTGTACGGCGGCGGTCTCGGCGGTGCTCGCGGCACCGGCGGGGTCCGGGTTACCGCGGATGCCCGGCTCGGGGGCGTCGAGGCTCTCGGGTCCCGCGAGCCTGCGGGGCCTGGTCGGGAGCCGACGCCCGGCCCGCGTCTGCGGGCCGGGCGTCGTCCGCGCTCGGGGTGGTCACCGGGCGCGCCTCCTCGCGTCAGCCAGCCGTGCTCGAGTTCAGCCAGCTGGTGTTCATTACGAGATCCCGGCGGTCTTGCAGAGCGGCCGCGTACTTGCCGACGCACAGCTGCGCCACCTTCACGAACTGGTCCGCGATGACGGTCGATGCCATGTTGGCCGTGGTGACCCACTTCGGCGTGAGCAGCACCGACGGCACCGCGGTGCTGGTCTTGGAGTCGTTCGTCGATGCCGTTCACCAGGGCGGCTCGGCGGGGTCTTGCCGGCCCGCAGGAACATGGCCAGCGCCGACGGCGGCCTGGGCCTCCAGGTAGATCGGCTTGTAGACGGTGCCGCACTGGTAGCCGGCCAGGATGTTCTGCAGCCCGATCGTGGTCGCGTCCTGGCCGGTGACCGGGAAGGTCTTGGCCTTGACGCCCTGCGTCTGCAGGTAGTGGATGATCGGGGCGGCGTTCTCGTCGTTCGGCGTGAGGACGGAGTTGATGTTCTTGTGCGCGGTGAACGCCTGCTGGAATTCGCTCACCGCGACCGTCGGGGTCCCAGGTCCCGGCGGGCTCGCCGACCTTCACGTAATTGCCGCTGGAGAAGAACGGGTTGAGCACCCCGTGGTACCCCTGGGCGAACAGGGTGGCGTTGTTGTCGGTCGGGTCGCCCTTCATCACCAGCACGTTCGGCTTGGCGACGTGCCAGGCGGCGGCGCAGGCCGTGAAGCCCTGGCCGATCTTCGTGCCGACCAGGACGTTGTTGAAGCTGACGTAGTACTGCGCGGCTGCCGCCCAGGGTCAGCCGGTCGTAGTCGATGACCTCGGCGCCGTGGGCCTTGGCGTAGGTCTCGATCTGCGCCCCGACCCCGGAGTCCAGCGGGTCCATGATCAGGACGCTGGCGCCCTTGGTGATGGCCGTCTGGGCGTCGGAAAGCTCGGTGGCGTCACTGCCCTGCGCGTTCTGCACGGTGAACTGCGAGGACGAAAGACCCGCCACCGTCAGCGCCTGGGTCAGGTAGGGCGCGTCGAATTGGATGTACCGCGCCGAGGTAACGGTGTCCGGGAGGATAACGGCCACGTTGCCCTTGCCCGCGGCGGCCAGCGGCTTCAGCGCGGACATCGCGGCGAAGGTCCGGTCGAACTGGGCAACCGAGATTGACACCGACATCCGCTGAGGAGCTGGAACTGGAAGCACTGGTACTGGTGCTGCGCTGGGCGTACTAGAGGAGGAACTGGAAGCTGCTGCAGGCCGCAGCGGCGAGGCACAAGGCCAGCGACACTGACGTTACAACAGCCCCTTTCCTGGCCATCTGAATCATTTAAACCACCTTGCGTCTTTAAAGGGAAGGGCCGCATCCAGGCATGCGGTATTCGCCTCGCTGACCTGGCGGAACTTCGCGGCCTTAGCGTCTTAACCACGACCTTAGAACGCCAGTAATTAACGTGGCCTTAACATCGGCGGCGATTCGTGAAGATACCGTGAACAGCAATCTTTTCGTGCTCATCCTGATTCACGTTCGTCATCTGTATGTTATTTCCGGCCGCTCAGGGGCCTAGTGGATGGCCCTCTTAACTCCGGAGCCAGGCGGTAACCGGCCCGCGGCTGGGTGAGGATCAGCGGTGCGCTTCCCTCGGCTTCGAGCTTAGCCCGCAGCCTCCGCACGTAGACGCGCAGGTACTCGGTCTCGGTCTCGTACCCGTGACCCCACACCCGACGGAGCAGGTGGGCGTGGGTCAGCAGCTTGCCCCGGTTGACCGCGAGCTCGCGCAGCAGGGCGAACTCGGTCGGGGTCAGGTGCACCGGCTGCCCGTTCCGCGTCACATGCTGCAGGGCCAGGTCGATGACGATGTCGCCGACGACGATCACCGGCGGCGCCTGCTCGGTCGGGGCGGCGGGCCGGGTGCGGCGCAGCGTCGCGGTGATCCGCGCCAGCAGTTCCTCGATGCTGAACGGTTTGGTCATGTAGTCGTCGGCGCCCATGTGCAGGGCCGTCACCTTGTCCCGCTCGCCGTCGCGGGCCGACACCACGATGATGGCGACCGGCGAGCGCTCGCGGATCTGGCGGCAGAGCTCGAAGCCGTCGGCTTCGGGGAGCATCAGGTCGAGCAGGACGATGTCCGGGTCCTCGGTCTCAAGCAGCTGGAGCGCCCGCATGCCGTCCACGCTCACCACGGTGTCGAAGCCGCGCACGGCCAGGTTGGACCGGATCAGGTCCACGATGTTGGGGTCGTCCTCCACCACCAGGGCGCAGGTCTTGCGGGCGTCCTCAGTCATCGTTGTCATCCCGTGGTCCCCCGAGATCCTTCGGATTGTCGGTGCTGCCTTCATGGTTGGGCCCGCGGGATCCGGCCGCCCGGACGGCCTCGAGAACCTCGGCCTCGATCGGCAGGTAGACGCTGAAGCAGGTGCCCTTGGGCCGCGCGGTCAGCTCGAGCCTGCCGCCGTGCGCCTGCACGATGCCCTTCGCGATGGACAAGCCGAGACCCGCTCCGGCGCTCTTCCTGCTGCTGGCCCGTCCGTTGCTGTTGCCGTTGCTGTTGCCGTTGCTGGTCGCTGTTGTCCGTTGCTGGTGTCGTTGCTGGTGTCGTTGCTCGTCGCGGTGGCGGTCGTGGCCGCGGTCGCGGTCGCGGTCGTGGTCGCGGTCGCGGTCGTGGTCGCGGTCGTGCGGGGGCGGCGGGCTAGCTCGAGCGGCGCGGCGGCCAGTTCCTGCGGCATGCCCAGGCCGTCGTCGAGCACGCTGATGCTCACCTCGCCTGGTCCGGCCGTGGCGGTCACCTCCACCCGGGTCCCCGGCGGGTTGTGGCCGAACGCGTTGTTCAGCAGGTTCACGAAGACCTGCTCCAACCGGTCGTGGTCGGCCCACACCACGGGCAGGCCGGAGTCGCAGGTCAGGCAGACCGACGCCGCGTTGTCCCGCGGCAGGCAGGCGATCGCCGCCTCGAGCACCAGCCGGATGTCGCACCAGTCCCGCTGCAGGCGCATGATGCCCGATTCGATCGCGGAGAAGTCGAGCAGGTCATCGACCAGCCGGCCGAGGCGTGCGGACTCGGCCGCGATCCGGTCCAGGAAGCGCTGCTGGGAGTCACCGTCCCAGGTCACGTCCGGCTGCAACAGGCTGGACGCGTACCCCCTGATAGCCGTCAGCGGGGTCCGCAGCTCGTGGCTGAGCCGGGACAGGAAGCCGCGCTGCAGTTCCTGCGACCGGCGCAGGGCGGCCGCCTCCTGGTGCGCGTGCCCCGCCTCCTCGCGTTCCAGCGCGAGCCGCAGCGAGTTCGCCGCGTCCTCCATCAGCGCCGTCTCCTCCTTGGTGGGCGGCACGCGGCGCCAGGTAGCCAGCAGCACGGTGGGGCCGCCAGCCGCCATGAACGCCACCGCCCGGGCCCGGTGCCTGCGGCTACTGCGCAACTGCCTGGCCACGCCGTCCGGGTGCGAGCTGGACAGCGCGTGCCCGGCCATCTCCCGCAGCGGGGCTGTGGCGGAGGCAGGCTCGGTGCCGAGCGGCCCGGCGTAGGCCCGCCAGCGGGTCGGCTGGCCCGCAGGCTGGGTGATCAGCGCCACCTCCTCGGCCTGCAGGCCGCGGCGCAGCGACTGGACCGCGATGACCAGGCCCTCGCTGACGAGCACGGGGCCCGCCAGCGTCTCGAGCATCTCCCTGATCGTCTCGAGCACGCGGTTCCTGGTCGTCACCTGGTCCAGCAGCCGGTCTCGCTCTATCGCGCTTGCGGCGTATCCCGCGTAGACGGTGACGAGATCGAGCTCGTCGCGCTGCGGCGCGCCGTGCTCGGTGCGGAACACCGTGATCACGCCGCTGAGCCCGCTCGGCCCGAGTACTGGGACCGACCAGGAACTGGCCACCTTGACGGTCCTGGCCAGATCGCGGAAGCTTCGCCAAGCCGCGCCCGCCCGCACGTTGTCGGCGATGACCGGGCGCTCATCGGCCGCGGCCAGGCCCACCGGGCCGCCGCCAGGCCCGAACGGCAGCCTGGCCCACGGCTCCAGCTGCCCGGGCGCGAAGCCGAGCGACGCGGCGCAGAACAGGGTCCGGTCGCTGACCAGGTGAATGCACAGCCGCTCGCTGCTGAGCGCCGCGCCGAGCGCGGACAAGATCAGCGACAGGCTCGACGACGGGTCCGCCGAAACCAGCCGGTCGGTGAGCCCGTGCAGCCTGGTGAGCTGGCGGCGCGCGGAGGAGTCGACCTGCTGGCCGGAGATCAGCGCCACCACGTCGTCGGGGTGCGTGTCGCTCGGGCGCAGGTCCGCCACGATGCAGCCCTGGCGCAGCACCACGATGCGGTCGGCGAGCCGGAACATCTGGTCGATGTCATGGCAGGCGAGCAAGATCGTCGTGCTCTGCTCCCGCAGGCTCATGATCAGCTCTTCTACCTGTGCTGATTCCTTGACGCCGAGCGATGCCGTCGGCTCGTCGAGGGCCAGCAACCGCGGCTTGCTGCCCATCGCCCGCGCCACCGCGACCAGCTGTCGCTGCCCGCCAGACAGCGAGCGGACGCTGCGGGTGGTGTCCCTCAGCGGGATGCGCAGCTCGGCGAGCAGCGATGCGGCGACCGAGTGAAAGCGCGTGTCCGACAGCAGGAGCCGCCGCGACTCCCGGCCGAGCAGGATGTTAGACGCAATGTCCAGGTTGTTACACAGCGCCAGGTCCTGCCAGACCACGGCGACTCCCTGCTTGGCCGCGCCGGCCGGATCGGCCGGGATGCGCCTGCCGCCGAGGTGGATCTCGCCGCTGGCCGGGATCACGGCGCCAGCGATGCAGCGCACCAGGCTGGTCTTGCCCGCGCCATTCTCGCCCGCCAGGGCCACGAGCTCACCGCTGCGGACGCTCAAGCTGATGTCGTTCAGGGCACGGATCCGGCCGTAGCTTACGCTCAGCCCGGACACCGTCAGCAGCGGCACCGAGTCAGCTGCCCCGGCTTCCGTCCCTTCCGCGCCTTTTGGGCCAGCGGCGCCCGCCGGGACTGCCGCGCCGGCGGCAGCGTCCCGGGCGGCCTTCCTGATGGCGCCCCGGGCAGCGATTAGAGAACCGGCCATGCCGTCATTGTGTGGCCTCATTCGCGCACTTGGCCACAAAGTCCGCCCACCATGTGGACCTGACCAGGTATTTTCATGATTTTTAAATATTAAGACGGCACCGGATGACGGACCGCAGCCCGGTTCCCGAGTTGCTGACGGCGTGGCCGACGGCCGGAGACCCACTCTGCAGCCGACCCCAGGCATGACTCCCCCGCCCCATCGGCCCCAAATTCGATTTTTTCGTTATCGTGCGTTGCTACTACCCTCATGGAGGCTGTCGCGTATCTCCCCTTTCTTTGGGCGGGAAGCCCCGGTCACGCCGCGGGCGGCCCCGGGCGTGGTCCTGCCCCTGGCTAAACAACCCCGATGGAACATTGGGGTCGCTGGGACGACCCCGATGTGCCATTGGGGTCGTTACCGGCGCGGGCGCGGGCGCGGATCGGGTGCCGAGGCCGGGCGCGTGGGGCTCATGGGGCACAGGGGAAGCAGGCACAGGGGAAAGCAGGCACGGGGGAAAACAGGCACGGGCTGGGTGATCACGCAGAGGATGATCCAGGTCCAGCGCCCGAACTGGGCCGGGGTGCGCAGCGCGGCCCCGTCCCCCGGCAGTAACTTTGTGATGATGTCGGGGCCACCTGCTGGTTAGGCTGGCGGTTCGGGTCTGTCAGGCTTGAGGAAACCGTCGACTAACAAGGGAGCAGGCTGTGCTCGTCGCGTTTTCCATTACGCCGCTCGGCACCGGGGAGGCGGTCGGCGAGGTGGTGGCCGAGGCCGTCCGGGTGGTCCGGGACAGCGGGCTGCCGAACCAGACTGACGCCATGTTCACCACGATCGAGGGCGACTGGGACGAGACCATGGCGGTGGTCAAACGGGCCGTGGACGCCGTCGCGGCCCGGGCGCCGCGGGTCAGCCTGGTGCTGAAGGCGGACATCAGGCCGGGCGTGACCGGTGCGCTCACCGCCAAGGTCGAGGCCGTGGAGCGCTACCTGCAGGCCTGACCGCACCGAGCGGCGTCTGGCCTGCCGACGCCCGCCTGCCGGTACCCGCCCGCCGGCACCCGCATACCGGCACCCGCATACCGGCACCCGCATACCGGCAGCCAGCCAAGCAGTGCCTGGCTAGTGGATCCCGGCCAGGCGCAGCAGGGCGGTGGTGGCCGCGGCGGCGATGACGACGACCAGGAACGGGGCCTTGCGCCAGGCCAGGACGCCGGCCACGAGGACTCCGGCCGGACGGGCGAAGCCCGCGAAGCCGTGACCTTCGGTCAGCGCGGTGGTGGCCACCAGGGCCGCGAGCAGGATCACGGCGGCCGCCTCGAGCAGCTTCCCGGCCCGGGGCGGAAAGCTGATCCGCGCCCGCAGCAGCTGGCCGGACAGCCGGAACGCGTACGTTCCGGCGGCCAGGGTGGCCATGCCGGCCACGACCAGCGTGGTGTCCTTCACCGCGCCCCCACCGGGTGCTCACCGGATGTCCCGTCGGCCTCCGGGCTCGCGCCAGGTCCCGGGCTCGCGCCAGCTCCCGGGCTCGCGCCAGCTCCCGGGCTCGCGCCAGCCGCGTCAGCCGCAGGAGTCGCACCGGCCGGCGGGGCCGCGCTGGATGGCCGCTGCCTGACGAGCAGGAGCACCGCGGCCAGGGCGAGCAGCACGGGCAGGCCGGCGGGCAGGAACGGCGTGGCGGCCAGCGCGACGGCCGCCCCGGCCAGGGCGGCACGCAGTGTCGTCCGCTCCCGCAGATCCGGGACGATCAGGGCCAGGATCACCGCCGGGAACATCGCGTCCAGGCCGAACGCGCCCGTGTCATGCACCGCGGAACCGATCAGCGCGCCGAGGACAGCGCCGCCGGGCCAGCAGATCAGCACGCCGAGGCCGCAGGCCCAGTAGGCGGCCCGCTTGCGCTCCAGATCGTCCTGGGCCAGGGCGAAGACCACGCTCTCGTCGTTCATCACGTGGGTACCGACGATCCGCCGCCAGCCCCGGCCGGTCATCTCCGGCGCTGTGATGTCGGGCAGGGCCAGGCCGTATGGCAGGTGGCGGGCGTTGACCAGGAGGCCGGCCAGCGCCGCCGCGATGGGGTTGCCGCCCGCGGCGACGATCCCGATGAACAGGAACTCCGAGGCGCCGGCCAGCACGAGCACGCTCTGCGCCGCGGGCAGCCACAGCGGGAAACCGGAGGCGACCGCGATGGCCCCGTAGGACAGGCCGATGAACAAGACGGCCAGGCAGGTTAGCGCGATGTCCCGGAGCACGCCGCGCCCTAGAGTTCTGCCTATCGAACTCATGGAGCTTATTCTGGACACCAACCCGTCGTTCGTCAAAACGAACGGATGAACTTATATGACGAACACTGAGCCTGCCGGACCGCACACGGGAGAGCCCGCCGGGCAGGCGAAGGCGCCGCTCGAGCTCATCGCGGCCTCGCTGCGCCGGGAGCGCCACCGGTCCGGGCTGTCGCTCACCGAGGTCGCCCGCCGGGCCGGGATCGCCAAGTCCACGCTGTCCCAGCTGGAGTCGGGCACCGGCAACCCCAGCCTGGAGACGCTGTGGGCCATCTGCGTCGCGCTGGACGCGCCGTTCTCCCGGCTGCTCGACCCGCCTCAGCCGCACATCCTGCTGATCCGGGCCGACGAGGGCCCCACGGTCGCCGCGGCTGAAGCGGACTACCAGGCCACGTTGCTCGCCGCCTGCCCGCCGGGGGCCCGGCGCGACGTCTACCGGATCCGGGCCGAACCCGGGCACGCGCGCGCGTCCGACCCGCACATGCCCGGCGTGGTGGAGCACGTGGTGATCGGCGCAGGCCGCGCCCTGGTCGGGGTGGCCAGCGAACCGGCCGAACTCGGCCCCGGCGACTACCTCCGCTACCCGGGCGACGTACCGCACGTGTTCGAGGCGCTGGAGCCCGGGACCCAGGCCGTGCTCGTCTCAGAGCACAGCTAAGCTTCCGCCGGGATCTGCTCGATCAGGGCGGCCAGGGCCGCCTCGTCCAGCAGGTCGGCGGGACGGACCGTCTGGTCGTGGGCGACGTAGTAGAACGCCGCCCGGACCGCGGCCACCGGTACCCCCGCCAGCGCCGCCCAGGCCAGGCGATAGGCGGCGAGCTGGACGGAAACCGCGGCCCGTTCGGCCTCGGACCTGGGGGGTTGGCCGGTCTTCCAGTCGACGACGTCGTAGCCGCCGCCGGGCCCGTCGGCGAACACCGCGTCGATCCGGCCGCGGACCAGCCGGTCGCCGACCAGCGTCTCGAACGGCACCTCGACCGCCTGCGGCCAGCGATCGGCCCACTCGCTGTGCTCGAACCGGGACCGCAGATCCGCGAGATCCCCCGCCGCGGGCGGCTCGTCCTCCTCCGGCCCGAACAGCGCGTTGTCATCGATGAGCAACTGCTGGCCGTAGCGCTGCTCCAGCCACTGGTGGAAGGCCGTGCCCCGGCGCGCCTGCCTGGCCGGCGGCCGCGGCATGGGCCGGCGGACCTGCCGCGCCAGCTCGGCCGGGTCCCGGGCCAGCGACACCAGTGACGACACCGACAGCCGGGCGGGCAGGGCCACGTGGGTCGCGCCGTCCCCCCGGCGCTGCGCTCGCTCGGCCAGCAGCAGCCCGGCGTCCCGGTCCCAGGCCGCCAGCAGCGCCTCGTCCGCCGGGCTCAAGCGCGGGTCCGGGGGCCTCGTCCCCCCCAAGGGGGGTCTGGGGGGACGGTTCCCCCCAAGGGAGGTCTGGGGGGATGGTTCCCCCCAGAATCGGGGGGGTCTTGGGGGGTCGTCCCCCCGGCTAGCACAGCTTCCACGAGGGCCGCGGCCTCGCGGACCGCCTCGTAGCGCCGGCCTGCCGGGGTGGCCGGCCAGTCGGCCGCCGCCACGGTCGCGAGCAGCGGGTTCTCCGCGTCGGGCTCGGGCGCGGGCGCCCACGCCGAGACCTGCGCCACGCCGGACCGGCGAACCTCGTCCAGGAAGGGCGAGGGGCCGAGGCGGCTGGTGCCGCCCTCGCCCCACCAGTAGCCCGAGCATCCCAGCCAGAACGCCGCCCGGGTGGCCGCCACGTACATCAGCCGGCGTTCCTCGGCCAGGTCCCTGGCCCCGCACGCCTCGCTGAAGGAGTCGAGGCAGGAGGCGTCGAGCCCGAGGAGCTCGGGCAGGTCTCCCGCGTCCCCGCGCAGGCCGAACGGGATCAGCCGGGGGTTCTCCGTCCACCGCGTGGACACCCGGGGCCGCGCCGGGAACACCTGGGACCGCTCCCCCACCGCAAGCCCGGGCACGAACACGGCCGGCCACTGCAGGCCCTTGGCCGCGTGCACGGTCAGCAGCTTGACCGAATCCGACTCTCCCACCCGGCCGGTCTCCAGGCCGAACTCCTCCTGCTGGGCCGCGGCCAGGTAGGCCAGGAACGCGCCGAGCGTCGGTTCAGACCCAAAACCCCCGGAGACGCCCTCGCCGGTGAACGCGTCCGCCACGTCGGTGAAGGCGTCCAGGTCGGCGCGGGCCGCGACCGGATCGACCCCGGGCCGCGCGGCGACCTCGATGTCCAGGCCGAGCACGCGCTCCGCCTCCGCGGTCAGGTCGGCGAGCGGCCGCCCGATGTGCGCCCGCAGTCGCCGCAGTTCGCCGGCCAGCGCGTGCATCCGCGCGTAGCCGGTCCGTGAGTAGGCGCCGGGATCACCCAGGTCATCGAGCGCCTCGACCAGGCTGCCGGTCTCCGCGGTCAGGTCGGTGATCGCCTCCGCCAGCGCGTCCGCGGGATCGTGATCGGCCGCGGGCGCCTGGGTGACGGGCCCCGGGCGGTCGCCCTCGCCGCGGGCCAGCGCCCGGGCGCGGCGGCCGAGGGCGACCAGGTCACGCGGCCCGATCCGCCAGCGCGGTCCGGTGAGCAGCCGGGCCAGCGCGTCCGAGGCGCCCGCATCGTGCAGCACCCGCAGCGTCGCCACCACGTCCTGCACTTCCGGCACCACGAGCAGGCCGCCGAGGCCCACCACCTCGACCGGGATGCCGCGGGCCTCGATGGCGTGCCGCAGCGGCACGAACTGCGACCGCTTCCGGCACAGCACGGCGATGTCCGACGGGCGCACGCCGCTCGTCCGCCGGTCCGGACCCGGGGTCCATGGCCGGCCATCGGGCGCGCAGCCGGGCTCGGCGGCCAGCAGCGCAGCGATCTGCCCGGCCACCCACTCGGCTTCATCCAGGACCGTGTCAAGCAGGGCGCACGCGACCGCCCCCCGACCTGACCGGTCCGGCGCGGACACCAGCCGGGGCACGTCCGGCGCCTCGTACCGCAGTTCTTCCTGGATCGCCGCGGCCGCGTCGAGCACCTGCGCGGAGTTGCGGAAGCTGGTCGACAGCTGAAGCACCGGGGCCGGGCCGGACGGCGCCGAGGCCCCGAACGGCCGGACCCGGGCCACTACGGGGAAGTCGGCGGTGAACCGCCGCAGGTTGCCCGCGCTCGCGCCGCGCCAGCCGTAGATGGACTGGCACGGGTCACCGACGGCGGTCACCGGATGGCCGCCGCCGAACAGCGCCTGCAGCAGGACGAGCTGGGCGTGGCTGGTGTCCTGGTACTCATCCAGCAGGACCACCTGGTAGCGGGCGCGCTCGGCCGCCCCGACCTCCGGGTGCCGGCCGGCGATCCGGGCGGCCAGCGCCACCTGGTCGGAGTGGTCGAGCACCTCGCGCGCCGCCTTGGCGGCCGCGTACCGGCTGACCAGCGGCAAAAGCTGCTCCCTGGCCCGCTGGGTAGCAATTATCTTCCGAACGGTCTGGGTGATCCGCCCGGGCAACGCGTCCTGCTCGGCGGTGAGCCACAGGCCTACGGCGGTGACGTCCCCGGTGTCGCGCAGGTGCTCGGACAGGTCGCCGGCCAGCTCGAGCACGGCCGCGGTCACCGTCTGCGGGGTCCAGGTGATCTCGTCCATCGGCCCGTTGTAGGCGGCCACGATCTGCGCGGCGAGCTGCCAGGACAGCGCGGGGGTGATCAGGCGCATGGACGGCTCGAGTCCCTCACGCAGCGCGTTGTCGCTGACCAGCCGCCCCGCGTAGGCGTGGTAGGTACCGATGACCGGATCCCCGCCGAACGGGTCTTCCCCTTCGCGCGCGACGGGCAGGTCCAGGTTCACGGGTCCCGCCCGGCGCAGCCGCTCCAGGCGGGAGCGCACCCGGTCGGCGAACTCGGCCGCGGCCTTCCTGGTGAAGGTGAGCCCGAGCACCCGGTCCGGGCGGACCATCCCGTTGGCGACCAGCCAGACCAGCCGAGCTGCCATCGTCTCGCTCTTGCCCGAGCCCGCGCCCGCGATGACCGCCAGCGGGCCGAGCGGCGCGGAGATGACCGCCGCCTGTTCCGGCGTCGGCTCGGGCAGCCGGAGCAGCCGGGCCAGCTGGGCGGGCCCGATCGGGCTCGCCCCATCCCTGACCGTGGTCATTACCCCATTCCAGCAGAGACCACTGACATTCCGCGCCGGAACCCCGCCACGGCAAACGGCGTTCAGAAGGTAACGGGGATGGAGGCCGCCATGGAACGGGCCGATCTTGACCAGATCGAGCGGGTTCTCAATCACGAGCTGCGAGAGCGCTTCACCGCCGGCGCGGTGGAGCGGGGCGTGCTGCTGCAGCACGGCGACGACCCGGCGATCCCGCCTGGCCAGCTGCTGGTGCGGGTGTTCCTGCCACGGCCGGACCGGCCCGACGACTACGACCAGGCCCTGGCCGTGTGGCGGGACGCCCACCAGACGGGGATGGATGCGCTCCGGCGGGAGCTTTCGCTGCGGCTCCCCGCTGCCCGGCTGCTCGAGTTCACCTTCGACGACCCCGGCGCGGATACACCGCGGATCGAGATGCCGGACGACGGGTCGCTGGCCGCCGAGCAGATGTCCGGGCGCGAGATCGTGACGACGGCCCTGTCCCTGCTGCGCGCCAACTACGTATTCCCCGAGGTCGCCGAGCAGGCCTCGACCGCGGTCGAGGCCAGGCTCGCGGCCGGCGAGTACGACGACCTGGACGAGATCACGCTCACCGAGCGCCTCACCAGCCACCTGCGGGAAGTCTGCGAGGACAAGCACCTGGCGGTGCGGCTCGGCGGCGGGCCGCCACCGGGACCGCCGCCCGGACACGGCCCGGAGCCCGGACACGGCCCGGAGCCCGGACGCAGCCCGGAGCCTGGACGCCGGGAACCCAAGGGTCACGAGGCCAGGCGGCTGGCAATGCGCCAGATGGGACGGCTGGACAATTTCGGTATCCACCGGGTCGAGCGACTGGACGGCAACGTCGGCTACCTGGACGTGCGCCGGGTGGCCGTGCCGGCCAACGCGGGGCCGGCCATCGCGGCGGCGATGGAACTGGTGGCCGGCACCTACGCGCTGATCATCGACCTGCGGCACAACGGGGGCGGCTCGCCGGAGGGCGTGGTCTTCTGGTGCAGTTACCTGTTCGATGAAAAGCCGACTCATCTCAACGACATCTTCCACGCCGATACCGGCGAGACCAGGCAGTTCTGGGCACTGCCGTACGTGCCGGGCACCCGTTACGTCGACCGGCCGGTCTACGTGCTGACCAGCAGCCATACCTTCTCCGGCGGCGAGGACTTCTGCTACACGCTGCAGGCGCTCGGCCGGGCGCAGGTGATCGGCGAGACGACCGGCGGCGGCGCGCATCCCACCCGTCCGTTCCCGATCAGCGCCGCGGTGCACATCGCGATACCGTTCGCCCGTTCGGTCAACCCGGTCACCGGGACCAACTGGCAGGGCACCGGGGTGGTACCGGATGTCGCCGTGCCCGAGGCGCAGGCCTACGACACCGCGTACGCCACGGCGCTGCGGCACGTGCTGGCCATGGCGGACGTGCCGCCCCCGATCGCGGACGAGGCGCGCGACGCGCTCGCGGCACTGCCCGCCGCGGATCTCGTCACGGACCAAGGCTGACGCGGCGGCGATCCTCGTCCCGCCAGGGACGATACCGCTGCGCTGGCAGCCACGGTCACTATCAGGAGTGACCATGGTGAAAAAGTGCCGTTTATGTTCGCACGTGATCACCCACGAGGGGTGAGGAACCAGAGCAGTCAGCATGTGACGATCTCGATTGTGGGAAACGGCCCACTAAAGGAGATGCCATGCCGCTGCTCGCCAGTTCCTATTCCTATCCGCTGCTCGGTGCATTCTGGACGATCTTCGAGATCTTCCTATGGGTCATCTGGTTCTGGATCCTGATCACTGTCTTCATCGACATCTTCCGCAGCCCTGACCTGTCCGGCTGGGGCAAGGCGGCCTGGTTCATATTCGTGCTGCTCATCCCGCTCATCGGTGTCCTGGTCTACCTGATCGTCCGCGGCGGCAAGATGCACGAGCACGGCGTACAGGCGGCGCAGCAGCAGGACGAGGCAGCCCGTAGCTACATCCAGCAGGTCGCAGGTTCGAGTTCGGCCGACCAGCTGGCCAAGCTCGCCGACCTGCGCGACCGGGGGGTCATCACGCCCCAGGAGTTCGAGCAGCAGAAGGCCAAGATCCTGGCCTCCTGAGCCACAGGGCGGCCGACACGCCAGCCGCCGCTTGCGTGGTATCGGCCGGTATTGCCGCGAGGGAGTGCGGCGATACCGGCCGAACACGTACGTAACCAGGATTGAGAGCGCGGGGCGGCTCCCGGTCAGGCAGGTGATTAAGGGTCGGTCACGCGGTCAGGCAGGTGATTAAGGTTCGGTCACGCCGCGGGCTTCGCGAGCCGTGGTGACACCGGGCATGGGACCGGCGGCGAGGCGCCGGTACGGCCGGGCCATCGACCATTGGCGGTCGTTGAGCACGGTGTCGGCGTCGAACTGACCGTGGCTCTGGATCAGCCTGGCGACCAGGCCGGTCCAGCCGGTCTGATGTGAGGCACCGAGCCCGGCTCCGTTGTCGCCGTGGAAGTACTCGTAGAAAAGAATGAGGTCACGCCAGTGCGGGTCGTCATGGAATAGCCTGGTCCCGCCGTAGACGGGGCGCTGCCCGTCGCTGTCGCGCAGGAAGGTACCGGCCAGGCGGCGGGACAACTCCTGGGCCACTTCGAACAGCGTCATCATCGTCCCTGAGCCGGTCGGGCATTCAACCTTCAGGTCGTTGCCGTAGTACCGGTAGTGCTGGATCAGGGCCCGGATCAGAAGCAGGTTGATGGGGAACCACACCGGCCCGCGCCAGTTGGAGTTGCCGCCGAACATGCCGCTGGTTGACTCCGCTGGCTCGTATCGCACCTGGTAACCGGTCCCGGCGACATCGAAGGTGTAGGGATGGTCGAGGTGCCAGCGCGAGATCGAGCGGATGCCGTGCGGGCCCAGGAACCGCTCCTCATCCAGCATCCGGGCCAGGATGCGCCGCAGCTTATCCTCGTTCACCAGGGACAGCAGCCGCCGGCCATGGACGCCGGGCACGAACGGGTCGGCGATATTGACCAGCAGATCCTGGTTGCGCCGCAGGAAGGTAGCCACGTTCTCGGCGATCCGCGGATAGCGGTCGATGACGTCGGCCTCGATCACGGTCGTGGCGCACAAGGGCAGCAAGCCAACCAGGGAGCGGACCTTGATCCGCGTTCCGGTGCCATCGGGCAGGCGCAGCACGTCATAGAAGAAGCCGTCCTCCTCGTCCCACATCTCGTCGGGGTGCTCACCGACCGGGTCCACCGCGGCAGCGATCCAGAAGAAATGCTCGACGAACTTGAGCACGAAACCCTCGTAGGACTCATCATGATCCAGCAGAGCCAGGGCTAGCTCCAGCATGTTCTGACTGAACATCGCCATCCAGGCCGTGCCGTCGGCCTGCTCCAGCCGTCCCCCCGTGGGCAGCGCGGCGCTACGGTCGAACACGCCGATGTTGTCCAGGCCGAGGAAGCCACCCTCGAACACATTGCGCCCGGAAGGATCCTTGCGGTTCACCCACCAGGTGAAGTTCAGCAGCAACTTCGCGAAGCTCTCCCGCAGGAACTGAAGGTCCACCTTGCCCAGGTCGGCCTCCAGATTCGTCAGGAACATGGTCGCGAAGGCGTGGACCGGGGGGTTCACGTCCCCGAAGTTCCACTCGTAGGCGGGCATCTGGCCGGTCGAGTGGAGGTAGCCCTCGGACAGCATCAGGTCGAGCTGGCTTTTCGCGAACTCGGGATCAACCATGGCCAGCGGAATGCAATGGAACGCCAGGTCCCATGCGGCATACCACGGGTACTCCCATTTGTCGGGCATGGACACGACATCATGGTTGACCATGTGGAACCACGACTCGTTGCGGCTCCCCCGCCGGGTCGGCGCGCGCAGCGGGTGCAGGTGGCGCTCACGCAACCAGCGGTCGACGTCGAAGTAATAGCACTGCTTGGACCACAACATCCCGGCGAGCGCCTGACGCATGACCGCCTTCGCGTCATCGGTCACCGCCGACGGCGTGATGGCCTCGTAGAACTCGTCCGCCTCGGCCCGCCGCCGCGCGATCAGCTCAGCCGCGTCGGCGAACGGCGCCGTGAGGGTCTCCGGACCCTCACGAGTGAGCCGCACCAGCACCGCAGCCTGCCCGCCGGCCGGCACGAGCAGCCGGACCCGCGCCGCCACCTTGGTCCCCTCACCATCGGGATTCACGGTGTCCGCGCCGTACAGGACATGGTTGCCTATGCCGTCCTTGGGGAAGCGCGTCCCGGGATCGGCGCCAAAGATGCGCACCGCATTCGTTTCGTTCTCGCAGAACAGCAGGGACGCTTCCGGCTCGGCGTAGAGGTAGAAGACGCCGAGCTGATGATGCTCGGCCCGGACCACTGGATCCGCCGACCCGACGCGAGCGAGCCGGGGCTTAGGGTCGTGATCCCCCCACGACCATGTGTTGCGGAACCACAGCGTCGGCAGCACATGCAGCCCGGCGTCCTGCGACGAGCGGTTGTGCACGGTGATGCGGCACACGATGTCTTCGGGGCCGGCCTTCGCGTGCTCTACCTCGACATCGAAATAGCGGCCGTCATCGAAGACACCCGTATCGATGAGCTCGTACTCCAGCTCGTGCCGTGACCGGCCCCGGTTCACCGCCACCAGATCGTTGTAGGGGAACTCGGCCTGCGGGTACTTGTAGAGGTAGCGCTGGTAGCTGTGCGTCGGGAGGTTATCGACGTAGAAGTAGTACTCCTTGGCGTCCTCGCCATGGTTGCCTTCGGCATTCGTCAAGCCGAACAGGCGCTCCTTCAAGATCGGGTCCCGCTCATTCCACAGCGCAAGAGCCAGGCACAGCCGCTGCTTGTCATCGCTGATCCCGGCAATGCCATCCTCACCCCACCGGTACGCGCGAGACCGCGCCTGATCATGGCTGAAATACGACCAGGCATCTTCGCTGTCGCTGTAATCTTCCCGGACCGTCCCCCACTGCCGCTCACTGAGATAAGGTCCCCAGGCACGCCAGGCAACGCCCGCCCTGGCCTCCTGCAGCCGCCGCTCCTCGGCCGTCAGCGAGGCCGGATCGGCCAGCGAGCCGCCTTCGGGAAACAAGTCGTTCGAGCTGTCCACAGTGATGCTCCCGGTGATCACGTAGGGCGCGTCTCGTTACGGCGTTGTTGCTCCCTCGCCGGCCAACCGCAGGGCCGGAGGCGCAGCCGAAACGGCCCGCCGGATGATGAAGGCCGCGATGACCTCGAAGAGCCCCATCACGATGAACCAGACCCCCAGCAGCACAGCCAGCACCGTGACCGACGAGACCGGGGCCGCCACCACCACGATCCCGGCGATCAGGCTGACGATACCGAAGAAGATCCACCAGCCACGCCCCTCACGGGAGCCGGCCGCGCCGCCGATGAGTGCGGACAACCCCTGGATGATCCAGGTAAGGCCGACGATCAGGCCGATGAGGGCCACGGTGAGGTGCAGGTGGCGGATCAGCACCACGCCGATGACGACGTACAGGAGCCCGGCGATGCCCAGCCAGACGCGGTGCTGCTCGGCGCGGTCGAACACCCGTATCAGGTGGAAGATCCCCGAGACGATCATGAGGATGCCGAGCAGCACGGCGATCACGTTGAGCGAGCCGGACGGGCGGAAGCTCACGACCAGCCCGAGCAGCACGGTCACGACGCCCAGGAAGAGCGTCGTCTGCCAGGTCCTGGCCGTGACAAACGCCAGCGGGTCTTCCTGGTCTTCCTGGTCTTCCGGGTACATGAGCGGTCTCCTCGCATTGATCGGGCCCGGCGCGACGTCGGCGAGGGCCGGGCCACGGCTCAGGCCGTGACCGCTGCGAGAGGCAGTATTCCTGCGCCGCCGTCCTGGCACGATCGTCCCCCGCGGGGCGGCCGGGCAGCTCACCCGGACCGGGTGATGCACGGCCCGGGTCAGCGCTCGCCGGGACCGCGTCAGCGCAGGGTGAGCAGGTGGCAGCCCCAGGCGGCAGCGCGACGAACAACCCTTGGCCAGCCAGCCAGATCGCGGTGTTGATCTCGTAGATCACCCTGGTACGTCAAAGGCGATCACGCTCTTGATGCCCGTCGGCCTGCCCAGGATCAGGTCCGATGCCTGCTCTGGCGGGTAACGGCCGGCGATGAGCGTTCGTACCACGGCCGGCCAGCGCCGCCGGAAGGCATCGAGATCTCGTAGCGCGGCCGCGAAGGCCTCGGGCCCGGCGTTGACCGTGCCCAGCAGCACCTGGTTCTTGAGCACCATGTTCCGCATGAGGCGAGCCGGATCTGACTCGGTCAGGGCCTGCAGGCCAGGGACGCCGGTCAGCACGAAGATGCCGTTGGTGCCCAGGACCTGCAACGCCTGCAGGGCGAAGTGGGAGTGCCCGACCGCCTCGTAGACCAGGTCGATGTTGCCGATCCGCGCGGCCAGGTCAGGGAACGTCTCGGCCTGGGAGGAGACGTAGGTCGCGCCGATGGCGTTGACCAGGTCGATGCGCGGATTGGGCGGCAGCTCGCGGGAGTAGACGTAGGTGGTGAAGCCGGCCATGGCCAGCGTCATCGCACCCAGCAGCCCGACCGGACCGATGCCGAGCACCAGCGCAGAAAGCCCGCTGCCGCGCTCCTGGCGGGGTGTCTGCGGGTCGAGCCAGGGCGGGCGATACTGCATCATCCAGAAGATCTGCGCGAGCGCCTTCTCCGCGATGGTAAGCGGCTCGGCCAGCACCGCGACCTCGCGCAGATCGGGCGGCACCACGTTCATGTAGCGCTCGTGGTCGACGACGTATTCGGTCATGTAGCCGTGGGCGTCCTTGATGCCGCGCTCGGCGAACTCGCCGGTGTAGCAGTAATCCTGGTGCCCGGATCGGCAGGACAGGCAGCCGCGATGCGGACAGGGGCGGCGTACCGACGGCACAACCAGATCTCCCACCCGGAAGCGTTCGACGGCCGAGCCGACCTGCACGATCTCGGCCAGCGACTCATGGCCGATCACTAGGTGGTCCTGCCCGGGCGGCGGGGTGCCGTACTCGAAGGAACAGATCTCCTTGTCGGTGCCGCAGATGCCGACATCCAGCAGGCGCAACATGACCTGGTCGGGTTGGGCGAGCCGGGGAACTTCCTGCTCGATGAGCTTGACCTGGCGAGATTCAGGAAAGACCGCGACGGCTTTCACGTTCGCTCCCTGGGGGCAGGTTACGCTCAGGACCGCGCGGTAGATCCATCGACCGCTGCGTGACGACGGGCGGGCTGACCGGCCATCGTCGGCACCTTTTCAGCGGCAAGCCGGCACCTCCAGGCGCGCCGTGGGCTGGCTTCGCCATCATCAGCCACCCGGCCAGCGGCCCGCATCACCCACGGTGGATGAGCTACGCGGGCCAGCGGATCACGGCGTCACCTGTTCGCCGTCGGGGTGGACCGGGCAGCAGGAGGCGACCGGGCAGGTGCGGCAGCCTGGGTTCACCCTGGCCTCGAAGACGGGCCCGGCCATGCCTGCCGCCACGGTCTCCACCAGGTCCTTGGCCCAGCCCGGCTCCGGGTCCTCGGCCAGCGCGCCCTGCCGCTGCACCTTGGCGCGAAGCGTCACCCCGGCCGCCTTGCCGACCTGGACGAGCTCCGCGCCGCCCGGCTCGGCCAGGCCGAACCGCTCGAACGCCCCGAGCAGCACCGCCAGCTGGTAGACGCCGAGCTGCGGATGCCGGCCGAGCTCATCCTCGCGGGGCGCGCTGCCGCCGGTCTTCAGGTCGACGACGACCGCGCGGCCCGCCTCGTCCGCTTCCAGCCGGTCCACCCGGCCGGTGATCTCGACCTGGCCGATCCGGACCTTGAGCGCCTGCTCCACCGCGATCAGCTCGCGCGGATTAGCGGCGTGCCAGTCGAGGAACCGGCGGACCATGCGCTCGGCCAGCGCCCGTTGCTTGGCGCTATACCAGGCGCTCCCGAAATCAAGATGGTGCCAGATTTCATCGATGCGATCAGCCACGGCCCGTTCGGCTGCTCCCTCGGCAGCCAGTACGGCGGCCGCGTGAATTACGGTGCCCAGGTGGCGCAGGACATCCGTTCGGCCCGCTCCGACCGCCGCCTCGAGCAGCCAGCGCAGCCCGCACCTGGTGAACGACTCGACCTGGGACGGAGACAGCCGGACCGCCTCGCCGCCGGCCACGATCGGGCCGTCGTCGGACAGCCCGGTCAGCGCGTACCACTCCCGCGGGTGGGCGGCGCGGACCCCGGCGGCGGCCAGCCGGGCCAGCTGGGCCGCGGCGGCCTGCCGGACGGCCGGCGGCTGCGCGGTGTCGGCCGCGGACCGGCGCAGGTCGGCGACCAGCGCGGGCATGGACAGCCAGCGGTGCCCGCCGTGAGTCTCTGCGACCCGTTCGACGGGGATGTCGTCGCCCGCCAGCTCGGTCAGGAACCGGGACGGCCGCTGGTCAGTGTCCTCGCCGCCCGCCGCGGTGACCACGAGCCGCCGCCGGGCCCGGGTGACCGCCACGTAGAACAGCCGCCGCTCCTCGGCCAGCAGCTTGGCGGCCAGCATGGCGGCGTCGACGTCGGCCGCCTGCCCCGGGTCCGGCCGATCGGGCCTGCCCGCCTCGGAGAGGCCGAAGTGCACAGCTTCTGAGAGCTCGTCGACGCCGAGCAGGGATCCGCGCAGCCGCAGGTCGGGCCAGGTCTCCTCCTGGACGCCCGCGACCACCACGACGTCCCACTCCAGCCCCTTGGACCGGTGCGCGGTCAGGATGCGGACGCAGTCTTCCCTGACGGCCCGCTCGGCCAGCGTGTCGCCGGCGATCTCCTGCCCGGACAGGCTCTCGGCGAACAGGCCGGGCGCGCCCGGCGGCATGCTGTCGGCGAAGTGCGCGGCCTGGTCGAACAACGCCAGCACCGCGTCCAGGTCCCGGTCCGCGACCGCCCCGGCCGGGCCGCCCGCCGCGCTGAGCTGCTGCCACTGCTCGGCGAGGCCGGAGGCGTCCCAGATGGCCCACAGCAGGTCCTCGGCGCTGCCGCCGGCCTTGATCGCGGAACGGGCCACCGCGAGCAGGCCGGCGACGCGCTTGGCGGGCGCCGCCACCCGGTCCGGTACTACGGCCAGGTCCCGCGGGTCGAGCAGGGCCGCCGTGAGCATGTCGGCGTTTCCCTGGCCCGTCCGGCCTCCTTGGTCGGGGTCGGCGTCGGCCAGCAGCTGCAGGGACCGGCGCAGGCGGCGCAGGCCGAGCGCGTCGGTGCCGCCAAGCGGGCCGCAGAGCAGCTCGGCGGCGGTCTGCTCGTCGAGCTCGGCTGGCCGCAGCGCGCAGCGCAGCAGCATGAGCAGCGGCCTGGTACCCGGCTCGTCGGCCAGCGGCAGCTCGTCCCCGGCCACGGTGACCGGGACTCCTGCCGCCGTCAGCGCGCGCCGCAGCAGCGGCACCTGCCTGGTCGCGGAGCGCACTAGGACGGCCATCGAGGACCAGGGCACCCCGTCCGCCAGGTGGGCGCGGCGCAGCGTGTCGGCGACCAGCGCGGCCTCCTGGGTCGAGCTGTCCGCGACCAGGATGCGGACCTCGCCAGCCGGCGCTCCGGGCACCGGAGCCAGGTCGCGGTGACTGCCCTGCGCGGCCGGGGCGGCGGGCAGCCGCCGGGCCACCCGGCGGGACGCGGCCAGCAGGACGGGACCGCTGCGGCGGCAGGCGCGCAGCGCCACCACCGGGGCGGCGTGGCCGTCCGCGGTGCGGAACCGGTCGGGAAACTCGGTGAGCGCGCGCACGTCGGCGCCCCGGAAGGCGTAGATGGACTGGTCCGGGTCGCCGACCGCGATCAGCTCACGGCCGTCCCCGGCCAGCGCCATCAGCAGCGACTCTTGCGCCGGGTCGCTGTCCTGGTATTCGTCGACCAGCACCACGTCGTACGCGCTGCGCTCGCGCTGCCTGGTCTCCTCGCGGCTGAGCAGGGCGGCGGCGATGCGGACGATCTCCGCGTAGTCGTAGGCCGGGACGGGTGCGAGGTCGAAGCGCGCCGCGTACCGGTCGAGGAACGCGGCGGCCGCCATCCAGTCATCGCGGTCCCTTTGCTTGCCGAGCTGGCGCAGCCCCCGGCCGTCCAGCCCGCGCTCCGCCGCGCGCAGCAGCAGGTCACGTACCTCCTCGGCGAAGCCCCGGGTGGCCAGGGCCGGCCGGAGCCGCTCGGGCCAGCGGGTCCCGCCGTCCTGGGCCTCGCCGCGCAGCATCCGGCGCACCTCGAGCAGCTGCTCCGGCGCGGAAAGCAGCCGCGGCGGCTCGTCGCCTGCCAGCACGAACTCGCGGCGGGCCAGCGCGTAGGCGTAGCTGTGGAAGGTCACCGCCAGCGGCTCGCGGGTGGTCCGGCGCAGCCGGGCGGTGATCCGCTCGCGCAGCTCGGCCGCCGCCTTTCGGCTGAAGGTCAGCACGAGGATGCGCTCGGGAGCGATGCCGCGCCGCTCGATCCGGTCGGCCACGGCGGCCACGATCGTGGTCGTCTTGCCGGTGCCCGGCCCGGCCAGCACCAGCAGCGGGCCGCCCTCGTGGTCGACCACCCGCTGCTGTGCCTGGTCCAGGCGCGGCGCCGAGGCCGTCGGCAACGGCCGACGGACGAGGCGGTACGCGGGCGCGTGGGAGGAGTCCATCAGTACCGATTCCAGCAGACGCCACTGACATTTCGCGGCTGATCCACCGAACGCCCAGCGTGTCGCGGCGGGCCTGGCCGCCTGGGCTACCGGGACCCGGATCCGCCGGGTCCCATGGCCCAGCGGGCGCGGCGCATGTCCACCCGGACGGGCGGCCGAGCCGAGCGGAGCGGCGTGTCTTCGGCCAGGTAATGCTCGAGCGCCACGCTGTCGTGACCGGGGGCGGGGGTGCCGTCGGAGTGAATCACCCGCCACCACGCCACCGCGCCGCCGTAGGCGGCCATCACCCGGCCGACCTGCCGGGGGCCGGGCCCGTCGCCGAGGTAGGTGGCGATGTCGCCGTAGGACATCACCCGGCCGGGCGGGATCGAGTCCACCACGTCGAGCACGTGGCTGGCGAAGTCGTCGACCGGCGATCCGCCGTCGCCCGCGGGGCCTGCCGTCACTGGTGCGCCCCGCCCGGTGAGCGGCGCAGCACGGCCAGCCGGGTCCCGGCGGCGGCCGTGAGCACCAGCGAGGCCAGCGCGAGGAGCGCGAACAGGACGAGTTGTCGGGACCCCCGCGGGCGGACCGGCGGCTGCGAGAGCACGCCGCGATACTTCACGGTGGCCTTGAGGCCCGCCTCCGTGATCCGGGCGCCCGCCAGTGACCCGGCCCTGGTCAGGGCGGCGGCCGCGTCCACGATGCCGAACCCGACCTGGTTGTCGTAGCCCTTGGACGGCCGGTCCGTGGTCGTCGAGGTCAGCGCGGTGGCCACCAGGTAGGGCGCGAGCCTGGGATACCTCGCCTTGATCAGGGCGGCGACCCCGGCCACCAGCGCGCAGGCCGGGCTGGTGCCGCTGACCGACCAGTACTGCCCGTCCCGGCCCTGGGCGGGCACCGACACCCCCGGCGCCGCCACCTGGACGGAGAGGTTGTCGCTGGAGAAGCCGGCCACCGCGCCGCTCGAGTCGACGGCCCCCACGCTGATCACGCCCGGGTAGTTGGCGGGGAACGACTCGGGTGCCTGGGGGCGGCGCGAGGCCGGCCCGCCCGAGTTCCCGGCGGAGGCGATCACCACCACGCCGTGGTCGTAGGCCTCCTGCAGGGCTTTCCTGACCGTGCCGCTCGGCGCGCTGTAACCGATCGACATGCTGATGACCTGCGCGCCGTGCGCCACCGCATAGTCGATCCCGTCGGCCAGCGACTGCTGGATGACGGTCTCCGGCTCCCGCTCGTACCTGCCGTAGTGCGGATCTTGTCGGTCCGGGATCACCCGGACCGACAGGATCCGTGCCTCGGGCGCGATGCCGATGACCCCGCTGAAGCCGCCGTCATGGCCATGCCCGGCGATCAGCGACGCCATCCAGGTACCGTGAATGCCCCAGTCCTTGCTGGCCGCGCTCGTGGTCACGCCGGTGAAGTTCGGACCGGTGACGACCGATCCCTTCAGGTCGCTGACGTTGGGATTCACCCCGCTGTCGATCACCGCCACGGTCACCCCGGCACCGTGGGTCACCTGCCACGCCGCCTCGGCGTTCAGCATGCCAAGCACCCACTGCTGGTTGTCCCTGATGCTGTCGGCCACGGCCGAAGCCGCGAACTCGCCGCCTTCTCGTTGCACCGCGGCGCCGGCCGGGCCGGGCAGGACGGCCAGCGAAACCACGCCGAACGCGGCCAGCGCGGCGAGACCAGGACGCCACCCCAGGCTCAGCATCCAGGTACGCCCGGGCAGTGCGGAACGGCTGGGTTGGCGGCGAGCGTGTTCGCGACGGAATGCGCGACCCCCGCGGCCATGCTGCTCATCTCCTGGTAGGAGTACGTGTCCTGGGAGACCGGGACCCGCGGGCGGTTGTCGGAGTACCCCGCGGCGTACATGACGACGTACGGTCCGGCCGTGAAGCTGGCGGAGATCTGCCGGTTGTAGTCGTACAGCCGGGCGGCCGCGCCGCCGAACCTGACCACCAGGACGCCGGCCGACAGCCGACCGCCGCCGCCCGCATCGTGCGCCGCGGACAGCCGCGGCGTGGACAGTCCGCTGCCTACGCTGGCGGCGGCCGCTCCGGTCGGCAGCACGGCGACGCCGACGGTCATCACGTAGCTCCGGGTGGCGTCGACGTAGGTGGCCCGCAGCACCGCCTCGCACCCGTTCCTGCGCAGCACCGCGCCGGCCGCCACGCTGGTCACGGCCTTGGCGCAGTTGGGTTCCTGTGGTGCGATGCTGACCCGGAGCGCGTTCAGGCCAAGCCCGGCCGTGTCCTGGAGTACCTGAGCGGAAAGCTGGTAGGAGACCGACGCCGGGAAGATCTGCCCGGCGGGCATCGTCTGCCAGCGGCGCATGACCTCCCACCCCTCGATCTGGCGCTGCTGGCCCGCCGTGAACTGACGGGGCAGCAACTGGATGGCCACCCCCGTGATCGAGACAGCGAACCCGACGAGTCCGAGGATCAGGGCGATGACGGCCGCGGCGCGGCGGCCGCCGCGACCCTGGCGGCCAGCGTCCGTCCCGTCGGCATACATCCCGTCACCGTGCGTCCAGTTGTCTTGGCCCCGGTTACCGTATACCCCGGACACGCGACGCCATTGATCACCGCGTGCCTCGGGATCCGCCGTCACAAGGAAAATGGTAGGGCTAGATTGAGGGCGTCTTGACTGGCCGGAGGGATTAATGCCCTGGTTTGACCTTTCATTGGACCAGTTGCGTGAATATCGCACGGATACCGTGGAGCCGCCGGAACTTGATCTGTGGTGGCAGCAGCGCCTGGCGCAGGCCCGCGCCGCAGCGCGCCCGCCCGTACTGACGAGGTACCAAGCCGACATCTACGCGCCGGTCGAGGTGTATGACACGGAGTTCTCCGGGGCGGGCGGGGACCGGATCAGGGCCTGGTACCTGCGACCCGCGGGCGTGGGCGGGCAGGTACCGGTGGCGGACGGGCAGGCACCGGTGGTGGTGAAGTTCATCGGCTACGGCGGCGGCCGTGGCATGCCCGCCGAGCACGCACTGCTGCCCGCGCTCGGTTATGCCGCGTTCGTGATGGACACCCGCGGTCAGGGTGGCCGGTGGACCACCGGCGCCACCGGTGACCACCAGGGTGAGCCTGCCACGGGCCCGGAAAACGCCCAGGTGATGACCAGGGGAATCACCCGGCCGGAGAGTTACTACTACACCCGCTTGTTCACCGACGCGGTGCTGGCGGTCGAGGCGGCCAGCGAACTGGCCGGCGCGCCCCGGGTCGCGGTGAGCGGCGTCAGCCAGGGCGGCGGGCTCGCGCTGGCCACCGCCGCGCTGGTCCCGCAGGCGGTCGCGGTGTGCCACGCGGACGTGCCGTTCCTGTGTGACATCCAGCGCGGCATCACGCTGGCGCCGGACGCGCCGTACACCGAGGTGCCCGAGTTCCTCGCGCACAACGTCAACCTGATCCCCGCCGCGCTCGACACCCTGCGGTACGTGGACTGCGCGCTGCTGGCGCGCCGGATCACCGCGCGGTGCCTGCTCAGCGTGGGCCTGATGGACACGATCTGCCCGCCGTCCACGGTGTTCGCCGCCTACAACGAGATCACCGCAGGCAAGGACATCTCGGTTCACCCGTTCACCGGGCACGCGGTACCGACCGCCCACGTCGAGCGCCAGCTCCGCCACCTGAAAGATTTCCTGCGCTGAGCGCGCCGGCGCCCGCTCCGCCCCGCGCGGGTCCGATACCCCCAGATACCCCACCAGCCTCGCCAGCCTCGCCAGCCTCGCCAGCCTCGCCAGCCTCGCCAGCCTCGCCAGCCTCGCCAGCGCACAATTTAGATCATGCATTCGATTAATGTATAGCGATAGCGGGGAGGATTCGGGCTTAGGGGAGGATTTTGTGCATTATGATGCACCAAACTCTCCCAGAAGCCCCGATCCTCCCCAATCTTCAGCGGTGGAGTCCACCACGGCGCGCTCGGGCGTCACAGCACGCACAGGCACTGGCGGACGGATCGGATAATTGATTACGAATGGGGCGATCGCGACGTTGGGACTAGCGAGCACCGGGACGTTCGGCGGATAACCATTAAGGTGACCGGTAGCGGCGCTACGGACACCTGTGGGGAGGGCCCTGGTGACTGAAGGGGACGGGCACGTCATCGACCCGGCCGGCGACGCTCGGCGCGCCCTGCAGGCGGTCGTGGCCGAGCACGGGCCGGAGGCCCTGTCGAACGCGGTCATCATGGACGGCGTCTGCCAGGCCCGGCTGAGCAACCTGCCCGGCGAGGCCACCCTCATCGGCAGCGCGGCCCGCACCGATGTGCCGACGCTGCTCAAGAACCTGATCCCGCGGATGGGCAACTACGGCGCGATCCAGTCCGTCGCCGCCACCCTGGCCGAGGCGCATGGGCTGGACATCGCCGCGTGCGTGTGGGTGGTGCGCGAGTACGCTCGCGCCCTCGGAATGATCGCACCGGGCGGAACCCAGCCGGCCGGGCCGGCTCAGGCGGGGGTACCGGTCACGGCACCGCGCCTCCGCCCGGGCCAGGGGCGCCAGGCGGCCCGGGATCGCCAGGCGGGGCTGGAGTGCCAGGCGGGGCTGGAGTGCCAGGCGGGGCTGGAGTGCCAGGCGGCCCGGGCGCCCAAGGCGCCCCGGGAGTGCCAGGCGGGGCTGGAGTGCCAGCCGGGCCTGGGGTTCCTCCGGGGGTGGCGGGGGGCGCGGGGGGACTGCCGTCGCGGCGGCGGCCGTCCAGGGCGCGCGTGCTCAACCGCAACACGATCGGCATCGCCGCGGCGATCGCGCTGGTGGCCGGGTATCTGGGGGTGGCGGCGGTGGCGCACCTGAGCCCGTTTCCGGCCAAGACGGTCGCGGCGACCTCGTCCGCGCCCGCGACCGCGCCCGCGAACGGGGGAAGCAACACGAGTCCCAGTCCGGCTAGCTCACCGGATCCGACTCCCGACCCCGACACCAGCCCTCCGTCGGACTACCAGGTCTTGCTGACCAAGATCCCGAACGAGGTCCAGGGCACGAACAACTGCCACAACGACGGCACTCCGCTCGGCGCGATAGCGGTGAGCGAGTGCAGTGGCTTGCAGGGAGGGGCCGCCGGGACCATCTTCTACTACTTGTTCTCCGACACGACCGCGCTCAACAACGGGTTCAGCACCTTCCTCAGCAACGAGAAATTCAAGAGACAGTCGGAGTGCACGAGCAACAACAGCTTCGTCAATTTCATCCCCCAGTGCCAGTCGGGCTTCACCACCACGTCACCGGTCATCACCGGCAGCATCGCCGAGTACGCCAACACCAGCAATGACCCCATAATCGTCACCACCGACAATCAGCAGCACGTCATGGCGGTCATGGTCGGCACGAACGACGGCGACCTGCTGGCGTACTGGAAGCAGTTGCAGTGGGTGGTGACCTAGCCGACCTCACGTCTGGCTGGGCGGCTTGGTGTTGCCCCCAGTCCCGGTCCCCGTCCCCGTTCCGGTGACCAGGCGCCACATGCCCCAGGCGGCGACGACGAGACCGCCGAGCACGAGGATGGTCAGGTGGTCCGCGGCGCCGATGATCAGCAGCAGAATCCCGAGGCCGAGTGCGATGGCCCCGGCGGCCGGTCCCGGCTGCGACTTCGTCGCCGGCGTGGGCGGGCCCGGCAGCGGTGCTCCCGGCGCGGGCGGCACCGGCCCGCGGGGCACGGACCCCTGGGATCCGTAGGGGACCGGCCCGGGCTGGGCGGACGCCGCCCCCGGTGCGGACCACCAGGTGGTGGCGCCCGGAGGCGCCATCGTCTGGCTCAGTTTCGGCATCGGGCCGGTACCCGCCAGGCCGAGCGGGGCGGACAGCGGAGGCGGGGCCGGCAGCGAACCCGTCGCGATCTTGGCTGTCTGGGCCTGCGCCGCCGCCGTGGCCGCGGCGGCCGACGGCGCTGGCCCGGACGAGGCGGCGCCCGGCGGTGCTGGCCTGAGTGGGGCTGACCCGGATGGGGCTGACCCGAGTGGGGCTGACCCGGATGGGGCTGACCCGGATGGGGCTGACCCGGATGGGGCTGACCCGGATGGGGCTGACCCGGATGGGGCTGACCCGGATGGGGCTGACCCGGATGGGGCTGACCCGGATGGGGCTGACCCGAGTGGGGCTGACCCGAGTGGGGCTGACCCGAGTGGGGCTGACCCGAGTGGGGCCGGCGAGGCCGGCGGGGATGAGGCGGCCACGGGCGGGGCGGCCGACGGCGTCTCCGGGGAGCGGGGCCGCGAAGCCGGCCCGCCGGCCGCGGGTGCCGCGGCCGCGGAACCCGCGGCCGCTACGGGCTGCCTCTCCCACCAGCGCTGCTCGACCGGGATCGGCTGCCGCGCCGGGGTCACGGCCTGCTGGTCAAGGGTCATCTCCAGGCTCTGATTGGACACCCAGTCCGGGTCGCAGCACTCCTGCAGCCGGCGGACGAGCTCTTCGACCTGCGGGTCCCCCATCGCGGCCAGCTGCTTCCAGGCCTCGGTCTTGAACGGGGGGAAGAAGTCGTTCTTGGCGAACAGCAGGTTCTTGGAGTTGTACAGCGCCAGCCAGAGCGCGGGATCCTTGCCGAGAGCGACCAGCGACAGGTAGATCACCAAGGCGGAGAAGGTGTCGAGCCAGCGGTCCCAGACGTGCTGACCAGGGTGCTGGTAATTCGGGTGGCCGAACTCGGTGGGCGGGGACTGGCCGACCAGCTGCGGAATCCAGACCCCGTTGAAATCGACCAGCCGGAGCGTTCCGTCCTGGTCGACCATGACGTTGCCATGCTGCAGGTCGCCGTGGGCGAAGTCGCTGCTCTGCAGCAGCGCCACCAGGGCGCGCCACTTGGCGGCCAGCGTGGTCAGCGCGGCCGCGTTGGAGCTCGCCACCAGGAAGTCCACGTATTCGTTGAGCGTCCGCCCGTCGATCCAGTCCATGGTCAGCACCGGCCAGGTCGCCCGGTTGACCTGGATGGCACCGTCAAGCCAGGTGGTGCCAGACACGTACGGGCTCAGGTCGTGCGCGGCCAGATATGCGTCAAGCGCGCTGTACCGGTCGCGGCTAGACGCGTCGTTCCTGATGTAGCAGCGCAGCGCCCGGGGCTTGCCGTCCACCGCGGCCTGGAACACCACGGCGCTGCTGCCCCGGGCCAGGGTCGGCCCCAGGCTGTCCCAGACGAACTCCGCCGCCTGCAGCTTCGGCACGGTGAACACCCGGGCCGGCGCCTGGACCGCCTTGTAGTAGTCGCCCGCGGCCGGATACGCGGTCATCGGCACGCCAGCAGGAAGGCGGGCTGGTCGGCCAGCATCCGCAGCCGCATGAGCGTCACGTCGTCGTTCTTCATCCTCTTAGCGCTGTTCTGCTCTCTGCGTTGATCCTCGACCAGGCGGGCGAACACATCGGGATGAGCCAGCGTGGTCAGCGTGTCCCAGACCTTGGCCTCGCCGCGCTCGACGGTGCGCAGGATCCATTGCGCCATCGCGTCGGTGGCCGCGAACAGGAAATCGTCGGCCTCGAGCACCCCGCCGCCGGTCAGCAGGCGTTCGGTCATCCGGTCCAGGCTGGCGCGCGAGGTGTGCACGCCGTCGGGCAGCGTGCCGAAGTCCTCGGGTCCCATCGGCGGGAACACGGCGATCATGCGGCCCGCCCGGACGTGGAAGAGCACCGTGTCGCCGAGCGCGACGGCCCGCCAGTAGGGTTCGGGGCCGTCAAGGGCGTAGATCTCGAAGCCGAGCAGGGTCGCGAACGAGCCGACCTCGGCGAACTTGCGCTCCTCGATGATGCTGTCGAAGTCCCGCACGTCGGCGGCCCACTGATCCTGCATCTCGGCGAACCAGGCTCGCATGGCGGCCGGCTCGAGCCGGGGGCCTTCGGATCTCGGGTCGCCCCCGGCCTGCGGCGCGAACGACCGTACCAACTGGTCCACCCAGCGCACCGGGTCATAGGCCCCGGTGGCGCCGTCGAGCACGACGAACCGCGCCCGGCGCGCGGCGGCGGTGCCGTCGCCGACGCCGCCGCCGCTGGCGCCGTCCTGCCATTCGCCGGGCGCGTTGCCCTCCTTGGGCTCGCTGAAGGTGACCATCTGGATCTGCATCGGCGTGCCAGCTCAGTCCCGCACGTCTACCTTGGTGCCGACTTCGAGGAACCTGACCAGCATCGTGGCGTCGGCGTTGAAGCCGAACCCGCGCGCCCCCGGTTCCACCATCGTGCCGGTGCTCTGCGCGTTGGCGATCATCGGCGGGGGCAGCGGGCTGCTGACCCGGAACAGCAGGGGACCCGGCTCGGGCAGGCCGTAGTCCGTGGCCGGGAACAGCACGCCGTTGGACGCCATCGGGGACAGGAAGATGTTGAAGAACAGCGCAGGGCCGTCACTGGTCTGGATGTTGGTCAGCCGCTGCGCCCACTCCTCCAGGGTGGCGCCCTCGTACGGGCTGTCGGTCACCATGCCGTCGGTGATGTTGATGATGATCGGCGGGAAGGAATCGGGATGCGCGCTGGCCCATTCGTAGACGTGGGCGCCCGCCACCGCGACCGCCTGGCACATCGGGGTCCGGTAGCCGTGCACCGGCTCGACCCAGACCGGCACCCGGCTCGGCGGCGCGCCGATGTCCACCGACGGCGTCTCCCGGACCGCGATCGGGTTGTCCCGCAGATCCGGCAGCGCCACCAGCGGCTGGCCGGCCAGCTTCCCGCCGAAGGCCGGCTCGACGCCCTCGCCGCCCGCCACCGGGCGGATGCCGTAGCCGAAAATGCCCACGTCGAAATAGTGACGCGCCTTCCCGGGCTCTCCCTGGGAGGTGAAAAGCAATTCAAGCAAGATCTCATTGAGCACCCGGGCCGCTCCCTGAGCCAAGGTTTCCCGGCTGTTGACCCAGGTTGACTTCATGGAATCGGAGCGGTCGAGCAAGAAAACCACGCAGCCAGGATCTCTCCGGCTGATGTCTCTCTCGTACATGAAATTACCCTCCGTTACTTACCGGCAATAACACCGAACACGGCCGCGGGGCGGTATCAGCGGGCAGGCGGGCGTGAGACCCATATCACTCCCTCCGCCCCCTGGGCATGACCCGGACCGGCGGCCACGGTGTACCAGGCTGCCAGGTCCAGGTGTACTCGCACGCCTCGCAGCGGAAATCCCAGCCATTCGGAGCCCGCCGGATGTCGAGCCGGAACGCGCCGCAGCGCGGGCACTGCGCGATGAAGGTCGATGCCAGGTAGGTGGACAGGTCCGGAGCGGGTGCGCGCTTGGCGCCCGGGCTCGGCGCGGGCGCCCCCTGGGCGGAGTCCCACCAGGGCGCGTCCGGCCGCTCCGCGCTGCCCGGCTGCGACGGAAGCGGCAGCAACTGCACCACGGCCTGGTTTGCCGCGGGCGGACCGCCGCGGGCCTGGCCGTCCGTTCCGGCCGGGCCTGGGGTGATCGGGACCGGGGCGGTCGGGTCGGCGGGCGGAGCGGGGAACGAGGCGGGCGGGACCGCCTGAGCCCGGAAGGGCTGAGCGGCCTGGGCGGGCGGCGGCGGGCGGCGGCGCGGGGCGGGATACGAGCCGAAGTCCTCCTCGGCCGGCTCGCCGGACCTGAGCTCAGCCGGCCGGGCCGGCGACCGGAACGCGGCCAGGACCGCGATGCCGCCCGCGACGACGGAAACGATCACCGCGATGGTGAGGGAGGTATGCACCAGCGTGGCGGCGGCCAGGCCGCCGATCAGCGCCGCGGCGATCACCAGCAGCGCCCAGCCTAGCTGGGCCGGGGACGGGCCGGCTCCGGGGCCTGCCGGGGGCTCAGCCCGGGGCGCTGCCTGCGCCGGCCGTGGGCGCTCACTGGCCGACCTGCGGGAGCTGCGGGGTGAGGCGGAATGTCACCAGCGCCGGACCGGTCCTGAGGTCCGCCGCGGAGCAGATCCAGCCCGCCAGCACGTGCGTGGTCCGGACCGCGCTGCCCCAGCCGACCGGCGGGTCGACGCAGGCCTGGTACTGGCCGGCCGGCACGTTCGCGGCGAACTCCAGGGCCGAGTTCAGGACCCCGGTCACGACGCTGGTCAGCGTCCCGTCCGTCAGCACGTTCACCTGGCTGCCGGAAACGCTCAGGCCGTCGGTGCTGACTTCGGTCACCTTGACGGTGAGCTTGCGCGCCGGGCCCTTGGCGGCCGACGCGCTGGCGCTGGCACTGGCACTGGCCGTCGGCGTGGTCCCGTGCGCGGGCCCGGCCGTCGTCGATGCGTGGCCGGTGAAACCGCCAATGACCAGCACCGCGACGAACGCGGCGGCTTGCGCGAACAACGGCGCGGCAAGCTTCCTGCGGTCAAACATGACCACCGGAGGAATCCCCTCCTCTCACGGCTCGGACGCTACTACCCTGTCACGGACCCGGCGCTACTGCTCCCACCATGGCTTGGGCGCCGGCTTGCGCCCGGTCACGGCGGGACCCATCACGGTGGGCTGGGTGGCCGCGCCGTGCGGCGCCGCGGCGGCGTGCGGTGCGGTGGCTTCGGGCGGCGCGGACGAAGTGTGAGCCGGCTGCCGATGCTGCGCGGCGGGCCGGGCGCCGGCTGCGGGCGGGTGCTGCCACCAGGTGTCCCGCGACCCCGCGGAGCCGGCCTGCGTGGCCTGCTCCGGGACGGCCGGCGGCGGCCCGCCGTGAGCCGCGGCGGCCGCCGGCGGCACCGCCGCCGGAGGGCCGTACCCGGCCGGAGGGCCGTAACCGGCCGGAGCACCGTAACCAGCCGGAGGGCCGTAACCAGCCGGGGCGCCATGACCAGCCGGAGGGCCATGGCCGGCCCAGGGGCCGGGCGCGACCGCTCCGGGGGGCGCCGACGGCGCCAGGTCCGGGGACGAGGCGAGGGCCTGCTGCGGCAGCCAGGCGCCGGCCCGGGCGTAACCGAGGAAAAGCAGCACGCTGATCACCGTGATCAGCACCCAGGCGGGATGGGCGTTGATCGGGTTCCAGTCGTTGAGGCCGTGCAGCACGGCCGCGATGGCGATCCCGACCAGGCCGATCGAGTACCTGCGGTTCTGCCCGGTGATGGCCAGGCCGATGAAGTACCCGGTGATGCCGGCCCAGGTGGCGTGGTCGATCGGGTCGGTGAGGAACCGCCAGATGTACTGGATGGTCAGGTCCTGCAGGTCCAGGCCGTTCACGTTGCCCGACAGCGAGCCGAGGACGTTGGTGAAGTAGTGCACCGCCTCGGCCGCGCCGAACACCAGCCCGCTTACCGCGCCGAGGAACAGGTAGTCCCTGGGCGTCTGGGTTGGCCACTCCCGGCGCCAGATCCACGCCACCACCACGATCGGGATGGCCTTGGCCAGCTCCTCAGGGAGGCCGATGGTGAAGACGTCGAGCAGGCTGCCGGTGTTGCTGTGCAGCTGGGTCTCCAGGAAGATCGCGATGGGCGCCTGGGTCACGATGCCGACCACGGCGATGGTGGCCAGCATGGCCCGGTGGACGTGCTGCGGGCGGACGATGACGCCGAGCAGCAGCAGCCAGGCCAGCGCGAAGTAGGCGGCGAAGATCCAGGCGGTGATGTGAATCTTGGCTTCGGTGGGGTTGTTCAGCATGACCAGCGCGATGGGCGGCACGCAGACCAGGGCGACCAGCAGCAGCACCGGCCAGCTGCGCAGCGCCGGGTCGCGGATCCAGTGACGCACCGGAACCAGCGAGGAGAAGGAATACGAGGGGAATTGCCCGCCGGGCGGCCGACCGGAATTAGGAGAGTAGCCCCCACCCATAATGCCCACCCTTTCCGCGAACGTGACGGAATAGGCCGCTGGGCTAGCGTCCCGGCCCCCTAGCTGCCCCGGAGTAGCCCGGTTCACGGCGTGCGCCTGCTCCGAACGCCAATCCTAAGCTAGCCATGCCGGCTTGCACTAGAGATCGTTTTTACGAGCTATCAGGGGGAGGGGACGATTTAGTCGCCGATAACCACCCGGTTGGTCAGCGTGCCGATGCTCTCGATCGTGACGGAAACCTCGTCCCCGTCGGTCAGCGGCCCCACCCCGGCCGGTGTCCCGGTCAGCAGGACGTCCCCCGGCAGCAGCGTCATCACCTGGCTGACGTAGGCGATCAGCGCGGGCACGTCCCAGCGCAGCTCGGACGTGCGGGCCTGCTGCCTGACCTCGCCGTTGACGGTCGTGACGAGCTCGAGGTCGGCGGGGTTCGTCCCGGTCTCCATCCACGGCCCGAGCGGGCAGAACGTGTCGAATCCCTTGGCCCGGGTCCACTGCCCGTCCCTGGCCTGCAGATCCCGCGCGGTGACATCGTTGGCGCAGGTGTAGCCGAACACCACTTCCTCGGCCCGCTCCCGCGGCACCCCGCGGCAGAGCCTGCCGATGATGACCGCGAGCTCCCCCTCGAAGTCGACCCGTTCGGTGAGCTTGACCGGGTACTTGATCGCGTCCCCCGGCCCGGTCACCGACGTCGACGGCTTGAGGAAGATCACCGGCTCGGTCGGCGGCTCGCCGTTCAGTTCCTGCGCGTGCGACGCGTAGTTACGGCCCGCGGCCACCACCTTGCTCGGCAGCACCGGGGCCAGCAGCCTGACCTCGGCCAGCGGGTACCGGTTCCCGGTCAGCCGGACTCCGCCCGGATCGACGCCGAACGGGTGCCCGTACAGCTCGGCAATCGTCAGTCGCGGGGCCGCTCCCCGGCCGCTATCGGGCTCGCCCTCGACCACGCCGTACGCGACCCCGTCGCCCTTGGCGAATCTCGCGATACGCACGCCACTCCCTCGTGTCGATTATGGTGGCTCAGCGTTTACTGCTGATAGCCTTCGACCTCGCTGACCGGCCGCGCTGCCGCCGCGTCCGGATTCTCCCCGAACTCGCGGCGCGCCCGCCGCTGCCGCAGCAGGTCCCAGCACTGGTCAAGCGCATCCTCGGCGGCCCGCAACCGGTCCCGCTCGTCGAGCGCGTTCAACTGGCCGGCTGCCAGTTGCTCGCGGAGCTTGTGCTCGGTCTCGATCAGCTCATCGATGTGAGTCAAGATCTCCTTGTCGTCCATGCCACTACCGTAATTCCCCGACCCGCCCGCTGCGGCCCGGGGGCTATTAATTCACCCGAACGGACCTGGCTCGCGCTCTCCCGCCAGACATCACGATAGCGGGGCGAAACGGACATCCTTCGCGATCCCGGCGGTCCCGCGAAGCCCAGGAGCCTGTCCCCTCGGCGGCGATGGCCGCGCAGTCCGCGGCGCGCAGCCGGATAAAGGGGCGGGTTTCCAGGACGGCCTGGTCCTTCGCCTTTGGCGATCTTCCAGTCGGCCTGCCTGAGCCCGTCGACCAGCAGCGTGCCCCGCGCAGGCCGAGCCGGCCGGTCACGGTGCGGGCCTTCGGCTCAGCGCCGCGGCGGTGGCGTCGTCAGCGGGGTAGAACGACTCGATGGCCAGCTCCTCGACGGTGACGTCCATCGGCGTGCCGAGGATCGTGGTGAGGCTGATGAAGGAGAGCTCTTGGTCGTCGCTCCGGTAGCGGAGCGGGACGACCACGTTGGCGGGTTTTGGTGGCTGGTTCTGGCCCCCCGGGTAGGCGGCCAGCTCGTCGTGCAGGTCGGTCAGCCGCGGGTCGCCGGTGGCCTGGGCCTGGCGGTGCAGCCGGGCCAGCAGGTGGGCACGCCACTCGGGCAGGTTCACGATCCGCGGGGCCATGCCGTCCGGGTGCAGGCTCAACCGCAGCACGTTGACCGGCGGCTGGAGGAGCCCGGGATCTACTCCGCTGGTGAAGACTCCGATGCCCAGGTTCGCGTCGATCAGCTCCCACCAGCGGTTCACCACCACGGCCGGGTAGGGTTCGTGGCCGGCCAGGACTCGTTGCAGCGCGGCTTGGACCGCCTTGAGATCGGGCTCGGCCAGGCCGCGTTCGGGGTAGGCGGGGGCGTAACCGCCCGCCAGCAGCAGCGCGTTGCGGTCGCGCAGCGGCACGTCGAGCTGCTCGGCCAGGTGCAGGATCATCGCGCTGGTGGGCTTGGACCGGCCGGTCTCCACGAAGCTCAGGTGCCTTGCGGAGACGTTCGCGGCGATGGCGAGGTCGAGCTGGCTGAGCCGACGGCGCTGCCGCCACTCGCGCAGCAGGTCTCCGGCGTGCATGGTTTTGAGCATAACGGCTTTAGGTAGGTACTGACATTACCTCAGAGGTAATTGCCGCGCTTCCCTGTGGTGGGCAGGATCGGTTGCTGTCGGACTGTTATTTACGGAGGGAAATCAGATGCTCCAGATCATCGAGCGTTACCTCGCCGCCTGGAACGAGACGGACCCGGCCCGCCGTCGCGGGCTCGTCGACTCGCTGTGGGCGGCCGACGGCAGCTACACCGACCCGCTCGCCGACGCCCGCGGGCGGGAGGAGATCGACGGGCTCATCGGCGCCGTCCAGGGCCAGTTCCCTGGGCTCGTGTTCCGGCTCGGCGGCCCTATCGACGCGCACCACAACCAGGCCCGCTTCACCTGGCACCTCGGCCCGTCGGACGGCGAGCCCCTGGTGATCGGCTTCGACGTCGCGGTCCTCGACGCCCACGGCCAGATCCACAGCGTGCACGGCTTCCTGGACAAGGTCCCCGCCGCCGCGTAAGTGGGGCGTCGACTCAATTATCGTGCGCTGTTACTGCCGGTAAGGGGCAGTAACAGCGCACGATAACGGGTTTGGCCTAGCTGGGCTCGCGGCCGGAGCGCAGGAGGCAGTAGGTGACGGCTTCTTCGAGGGCGTGCCAGGAGGCGGCGATGATGTTCTCGTCCACGCCGACCGTGCTCCACGTGTCGCCGGTGCCGTCGTCGGACTCGATCAGCACCCGGGTCACCGCGCCGGTGCCGTGCGTGCCGGCCAGGATCCGCACCTTGTAGTCGGTCAGCTCGAGGGCGGCCAGCTCCGGGTAGATCTGCTCGAGCGCCGCGCGCAGCGCCTTGTCCAGCGCGTTCACCGGGCCGTTGCCCTCGCCCACCGCGACCAGCCGCTCCCCCTTGGCGATCAGCCGGACGGTGGCCTCGCTGGTCATCCGGCCGTCCGGGTGGCGCTCGACGATGACCCGCCAGGACTCGATCGCGAAGTACTCGTGCCGTTGCCCGAGCTCGTCGCGAAGCAGCAGCTCAAAGCTCGCGTCGGCGGCTTCGAACGTATAGCCGCGGGCCTCCAGGTCCTTCACCCGGTCGGTGACCCGGCCGATCGCGGCCTTGTCGTCGGACAGGTCGTAGCCGAGCTCGCGGCCCTTCAGCTCCACCGACGCGCGGCCCGCCATGTCCGAGACCAGCATCCGCATGTCGTTGCCGACCAGAGCCGGGTCGATGTGCTGGTAGAGCATCGGGTCCACCTTGACCGCCGAAGCGTGCAGGCCGGCCTTGTGCGCGAACGCGGACAGCCCCACGTAAGGCTGGTGGGTGTCCGGCGCGACGTTGGTGACCTCGCTGATCGCGTGGGCGATCCGGCTCATCTCCTTCAGGCCGTCGCCGGCCAGCACGGTGCGGCCCTTCTTCAGCTGCAGGCCGGCCACCACGCTGAACAGGTTGGCGTTGCCCGCCCGCTCGCCGTACCCGTTGGCCGTGCCCTGGACGTGCGTGACGCCCGCGTCCACGGCGACCAGGGTGTTGGCGACGCCGCACGCGGTGTCGTCGTGGCAGTGGATGCCCAGGCGTGCTCGCGTGGCCTCGTGCACGGTATGGACCGTGTCACCGAGTTCGTTCGGCATCATGCCGCCGTTGGTGTCGCACAGGGCGACGAGGTTGGCACCGGCCTGGACGGCCGTTTTGACCACCTCGAGCGCGTAGGCCGGGTTGGACCGGTAGCCGTCGAAGAAGTGCTCGGCGTCCAGGAATATCCGCTGGCCGTGCTCGCGCAGGTGGCTGATCGTGTCGGCGATCATGGCCAGGTTCTCTTCCAGGGTGGTCCGCAGGGCGAGCAGGACGTGCCGGTCGTGACTCTTGGCGACAAGGGTCACGACCGGCGCGCCCGATTCGCGCAGCGCGGCGACCAGGGGGTCGTCGGCCGCCTTGACGCCGGGCCGGCGGGTCGCGCCGAACGCGGCGAGCTGCGCGTGCTTGAGGTCGAGTTCGGTGGTTGCGCGGCGGAAGAACTCGGTGTCCTTCGGGATCGCGCCGGGCCAGCCGCCCTCAATGAATCCGACGCCGAGGTCGTCTAGCTGCCGTGCGATGACGAGCTTGTCGGCGACGCTGAGGTTGAGGCCCTCCTGCTGCGCGCCGTCTCGCAGGGTCGTGTCGTAGACGTGAAAACTGTCGTCGAGCATCGGATTCTCTCCCGAGATGGTCTTGTTGTCGTCAGGCAACGTGGCGCAAAACAAAAGACCCCTCGCGAGTACGCGAGAGGTCTGCGCGCCGACGTCCCGGGGCTTTATGGTTTCCCGGGCGCTAGGGCTGCTGCCCTAGGTGCCGACGCGCCAGCCGATAATGATGCGGCCTGACGTCACAATGTCATTGAACCACACTCGCCCGGGTGCTGGCGCGTTAGTCTCACCATCCGAGACGCCGAGCCGGGCTTTTCATGATCGTGGCCAGGAATAGGCGGTATTTGCCCCGGACTGGCCATGATCATAATGCCGCCTCGGCGAAGCGCAGCTAGCCGGGCGCGCCGATCGGGGCTTGAGCACGCCTCCGCTCCGGCTAGATCGACTCCGGCTAGATCGACTCCGGCTAGATCGACTCCGGCTGGATCGACTCCGGCTGGATCGACTCCGGCTGGATCGACTCCGGCTAGATCGACTCCGGCTAGATCGACTCCGGCTGGAGCAACGGCATCAAGCGCCTCCTGGTTAGCTACCGCTGACGCGGCGGCCCGGGATCAGACCGGAACCAGGAGCCGGTCCGTATCTGCTTCCGCGTCGGCCCGCCGACCGGAATCGGGAGGATCCGGCGCCGGCTCAGGCCCTGGCGGGCCGCCGCCGCCGTCACCTGGCTGCGGGCCGGACTGGCGGGGCACCGGCATGAAGCAGGCCACGCCCAGGGAGCTCATGATGAGCCCGATGAGCGGGAAGGTCACGCACATGACGATATACATGCCGACGTGCTGGCTGGCGTGGAGCACATGGCCGTAGGCGGCGGCCTGGCTCAGGTGCGGAGCGTGGTAAACCAACGGCCGCAGCCGTGCCACCTTGATCATCAGCGCGATGATCCCGGTGCCGATAGCGGTAACGAACAACGCACTGACGAGGTTCGCGAGGACCCCGGCCACGATCCCCTGGCCGATCCTGGCCAGGGCCAGCTTGATGGAGCGGCCCGGCCTGCGGCAGTGCCACCCGGCGGCCAGCACCCCGGCCGCCGCCGGCCCGCCGAACAGCAGGATCCACGCGAGCACCACGAGCGGATCGACCTGCGATCCCGGTAGCCACGGATTGGTGGCGTACTGCGTGAGTCCGAGCGGGGCCACCGAGTACATGACCAGGCCGAACACGATGCCCGCGCCGACACCGACGGCCAGCGTGGCCGACGTCACCGACGACCGCCGCGAGGTCACCCAGAGGAGGAAGACAACGTAGCAGGCCGTCAAGACCAGGAAAAAGATCTCGCCCGGCCAGGGAGGACCGCCGGCCGAGGTGCCCGGCATCCCGTGGGTCGTGTTTCCGTCAGCAGTAAAGACCCGCAGGTCGGAACCCCACTGCGGCACGGTGAGCGGGTACGGGCCGACAACGGCCATGGCCGGCATCAGGGCCAGGATGGCGGCGTACCCGCCGACGCGCAGGAACCGGGCGATCCGGCTGTCGCTGACCGGTCCGAAGAACCGGCGGGCGAGCAGCGGCATCCCGGCCAGCAGCAGCACCGTCGCGATCACCCCGAACTGGTCCGCGGCGGCATGAAGGACCAACGAGTCCGGCCAGGCGGCCCAGGCCGCGAGCGCAGCGGCCGCCGCGAACACCAGGACGCGGCCGAGCCGGCGCGGCATCAGCGCCTCCCGCGCGAGCATCCAGACCCCGCCGGCCCGCCAGGCCAGCCGGGCCAGTCCCGGCGGTACCTCGTGTGCTTCGGCCCAGACCGCCGCGACCCAGTCGCGCCGCCCGGCGGGCAGCAGCCACGCCGCGCCGTGCCCGGCCGCGGTTACCGCCCGGTTCAGCCTGTTCATGGGATCACCCCTGCCACCGCGCCGCGGCCGGCCGGTGCCGTCCGTGTGCCCGCCTGCGTCCTCCTGATGCCCGCCCGCGCGGCGGCCGGCTCGGCGCCGGCCCGGCCGTGCTGGCTATCGCCCCGACGGCGCTGGCCAGCCCGGCGGCCGTCAGCCGGTACAGGTGCCGCCGCGGCCGGCCTGGCTGAGGCTCGTGCTGCCAGCAGGCCTCGACCAGGCCCCGGTCGGCCAGCCGGATCAGGATCGGGTACAGCGTGCCCGACTTCAGGCCGGTCTGCTTGGCCAGCGCGTATCCGTGCTGCCACTGCGACGGCTGGTCGCACAGCGCCGCCAGCACCGACAGGGTCTGCGCGGAGAACCCAGGATGTGACGCCACGCAGCAACTCTACATAGATAGAGACCGGCCGTCTACGTAGGTAGGCCTAACGCCACCCGGCATCCCCGCCGACTCGGCCCAGGCCCGCCGCCACGCAGGCCCGCCCGGGTGCTGGCGCCTTTGTCCCACCATCCGAGACACCCAACCGGGGCTTCTTTCATGATCGCGGCCAGGAATGGGCGGTATTTGCCCCGAAACTGGCCACGATCACGGGATGGGCCTTGGCTCAGCAGACTTTGTGGATCCAGTTGAAGGGGTCGGGGCGGTGGCCGTACTGGATGGCGATCAGTTCCTCGCGCAGCCGCATGGTCACCGGGCCGGGCTCGCCGTCCGCGACCAGCCACTCCGCGGACGCGCCCTTGACCCGGCCCACCGGGGTGATCACGGCCGCGGTCCCGCAGGCGAACACCTCGGTCAGGTCGCCCGCCGCGCACTCGGCCTGCCACTGGTCGGTGGTGATCCGTTCCTCGGCCGCCTTGACGCCGAGTTCGGGTGCCAGCTTGAGCAGCGAGTCACGGGTGATTCCGGGCAGCAGCGTCCCGGTCAGCGGCGGGGTCGTGATCAGCGGCGCCCCGGCGCTGGCCGAGCCGCGGACGAAGAACAGGTTCATCCCGCCCATCTCCTCGACCCAGCGGTGCTCCGCGGCGTCCAGCCAGACCACCTGGTCACAGCCGCGGTCGACGGCCTGCTGCTGGGCCACGAAGGCGGCCGCGTAGTTGCCGCCGGTCTTGACCCCGCCGGTGCCGCCGGGCGCCGCCCGGGTGTACTCCTCCGACAGCCACACCGCGACCGGCTTGACCCCGCTGCTGAAATAGGACGCGGCGGGCGAGGCGATGACGCAGAACAGGTACTCGCTCGACGGGTGGTTGACGCCGAGCCCGCGCTGGGTGGCGATCATGAACGGCCGCAGGTAGAGGCTGTTCCCCTCGCCCGCCGGCACCCACTCGCGGTCCTGGGCGACCAGCAGCTCGAGCGCCCGGATGAAGGTCTCCTCGGGCAGTTCCGGCATCGCCATCCGGCGGGCGGTGCTGTTGAACCTGGCCGCGTTGGCGTCCGGCCTGAACATGGTGATCGAGCCGTTGTCCTGGCGGTACGCCTTCAGGCCCTCGAAGAACTCCTGCGAATAGTGGAACACCGCGGTGGCCGGATCCAGGGTGAACGGCCCGTACGCCTGGAGCCGCCCGTCGTGCCAGCCGCGTTCGGCGGACCAGCGCAGCGTGATCATGTGGTCGGTGAAGAGCTGGCCGAACCCGGGCGACCGCAGCATCGCCTCGCGCTCGGCGTCCGGCACCGGCCGCTGAGACGGGCGGATATCAAAATCAATCATGTGCGAACTTCCTCCTCGCCCGCGCGGGCAGGTCTTGAGACTAGGGTCTCACCTCTGTTGGGGTGCGCTGTGGGGCCTGCCTGGCGGGGTCGCCTGCCGGGATGGCCCGGCAGGCGCAGACGCCGGCCGGTTAGCCGGCTACTCGCTCGGCGATGTCGTCGCCGGTTTCCACGGTGGTGCGCGCCGCCCAGGCGCCCTGGCGCTCGACCAGGTCCTCGGCGACCGCCTGCTCGATCCTGGCGGCCTCGGCCGACAGCCCCAGGTGCTCGCAGAGCATCGCGGCGGACAAGATGGCCGCCGTCGGGTCGGCCTTGCTCTGGCCGGCGATGTCCGGCGCGCTGCCGTGGACCGGCTCGAACATGCTGGGCGTGGTCCCCTCTGGGTTGATGTTGCCGCTCGCGGCGAGCCCGATCCCGCCCGCCACCGCGGCGCCCAGGTCGGTCAGGATGTCCCCGAAGAGGTTGTCGGTGACGATGACGTCGAACCGCTCCGGCTGCGAGACGAAGAACATCGACGCGGCGTCGACGTGGCAGTAGTCCACCGACACGTCGGCGAACTCCTTGGCCAGCCCGTCCACGGTCCGCTGCCACAGGTCGCCGGCGTAGGTCAGGACGTTCGTCTTGTGCACGAGCGTCAGCTTCCGGCGCGGCCGGGCCATGGCCCGGTTGAACGCGTACCGCGCCACCCGCTGCACGCCGAACGCCGTGTTGACGCTCTCCTGGGTGGCGATCTCGGCGGGCGTGCCCTTGCGCATCACGCCGCCGGCACCGGTGTAGGGGCCCTCGGTGCCCTCGCGGACCACCACCATGTCCACCGACTCGGGGCGGGCGCTGGCCAGCGGGGTCGTGACGCCCGGGTACAGCCGCACCGGGCGCAGGTTGACGTAGTGGTCGAGCTCGAAGCGGAGCCGCAGCAGCAGGCCGCGCTCGAGCACGCCGCTGGGCACGCTCGGGTCGCCGACCGCGCCGAGCAGGATCGCGTCGTGACCCTTGATCTCCTCGAGCACCGCGTCGGGAAGCGTCTCCCCGGTCCGGTGCCAGCGCCGCGCGCCGAGATCGTAGCTGGTCTCCTCGATGGTGACCCCGGAGAGCGCCGCCCGCAGCACCTTGAGCGCCTCGGCGACCACCTCGGGGCCGATTCCGTCGCCGCCGACGACGGCGAGCCTGATAGTTCGTGAACCCATGCCAGCACCTTACTGGCGGGTCAGGCTTGCCGGGGGCTGACTTGCGCTGGCCTGAGCGACCGCGGCGACCGCGTCTCCGCCGTTGTCCCGCCGGTCGAGCGCGACCTGGACGGCCTGAGCGGGGCGGGTCTGGAGAGGGGTCTCGGGAGATGGCGCCCTCCGGGAGCGGAGGGGTTCGGGGGGGTAGTCCCCCTGGCTGGCCTGGCTGGCAGAGTCCCAGGGATACATGTCGTACACGGAAAATGCTCCTGATCGCGGTCCGGATCGGGCTTACGGCCAGCAACTAACCCCCGCAGCGGGTCGCCGGCCTGCCTCTGATCAGGCCCCGCTGCGGCAGGCGATGAGTACGATGTGCCGCATAGTGGCTGCCACGTTACACGAGCGGGAAACGTTACAGACGCGCCTCAAGACACCCGTCTCAGCATGCGAGACACTATTTTTACGTCCTAACGGTCCTGGCCGACCGGCCGCACCGGGTCACCGCAGGTGGCGGCGCGCCCGGCGGCGGTTTCGCGCGTGTCCCGCGACGACGCATGTGGTACGTCCTGTTCAACGTGATCGCGGGCGCCAGCGCGGTGCCGTCGGACCTCAAGGAGGCCATGGACAACCTCGGCGTGCACGGCTGGCACCGGTGGCGCCGGATGATCCTGCCCGCCGTGTTCCCCGCGTACGTCACCGGGGCGATCACCGCGGCCGGCGGCGCGTGGAACGCGTCCATCGTGGCCGAGATCGTCATCTACAACCGGCACGTGCTCGTGGCCGGCGGCCTCGGCAGCTACATCACGCAGGCGACCGCGCGCAACGACTTCCACCAGATCATCGCGGGCATCCTGGTCATGGCCGTCTACGTGACCGGGCTGAACGCGCTGCTGTGGCGGCGGCTGTACGCGCTGGCCGAGTCGAAGTACGCGCTGGCATGACCGGCCCGCTGATCAGCGTCAGGGCGCTGAGCAAGACCTTCTCCGGGCCGGGCGGCCGCCAGGCGCCGGTGCTCGCCGGCATCAGCCTGGATGTCGCCGAAGGCGAGTTCGTGGCGCTGCTCGGCCGCAGCGGCAGTGGCAAGTCCACCCTGCTGCGGTGCATCGCCGGCCTGATCGCGCCGTCCGGCGGTGAGGTGCTCTTCCGGGGCAAGCCGCTAGTCAGCTGCAACCGGGACACCGCGATGGTGTTCCAGACCTTCGCCCTGCTGCCGTGGCTCACCGTGCAGCAGAACGTCGAGATCGGGCTGGAGGCGCGGGGGGTGACGCCGGCCGAGCGGGCCGAGCGGGCGCTGCGCGCGATCGACCTGGTGGGCCTCGACGGCTACGAGTCGGCCTATCCCAAGGAGTTGTCGGGCGGGATGCGCCAGCGCGTCGGCTTCGCCCGCGCCCTCGTGGTGGAGCCCGCGGCGCTGCTGATGGACGAGCCGTTCAGCGCGCTGGACGTGCTCACCTCGGAGAACCTGCGCGGCGAGCTGCTCGAGCTCTGGGAGTGCCAGCGGTTCCCGACCAAGACCATGGTGATGGTTACGCACAACATCGAGGAGGCGGTGCTGCTCGCCGACCGGATCCTGGTGCTGGCCGCGAACCCCGGCCATATCAGGGCGGACATGCGTAACCCGCTGCCGCGGCCGCGGCGCAGGCGCACCCCCGAATTCGAGGCGCTCGTCGACCAGATCTACCGGATGATGACCCAGCGCGACGACGTTTCCGCGGCGCCGTCCGCCCAGCCCGGCGGCGCGGCCCCCGGCACGCTGGGCGACTCCCCGCTGCCGCAGGCCAGCGTGGACGGCCTGTCCGGCCTCGCGGAGATCTTGCACGGCCGCCACCAAGGCGCGGCCGACCTGGCCGACCTGGCCGACAGCCTGGGCCTCGCGGTGGACGACCTGCTGCCGCTCGTCGACGCGTTGGTCCTGCTGGGGTTCGCCGACCTCTGCGGTGACGTGCTGGCCCTGTCGCCCAGCGGCCGGATCTTCGCCGGCGCCAGCATCCAGGACAGCAAGGAGATCTTCGCCCGCGCTTCCCTGGACCGGGCGCCACTGGTCCGCACCATCTTCCGGGCGCTGCGCGGCAGCGCCGACGGCAACCTTCCGGCCGGGTTCTTCACCGACATCCTGCGCCCCAGCTTCGGCGCGGAGGAGGCCGCCCGACAGCTGAACGTCGCGGTGAACTGGGGACGGTATGCCGAGCTCTACGCTTACGACGCCAGCAGTGGCCAGATCATCCGTGAGGACCACGGCATCGGCACCGCGCTCGCCGCCGTGGCCGAGCCAGCCCGGCGCGGGGCGCTGCACCTGTACCTGGGGGCGGCGCCGGGCTCCGGCAAGACCTTCACCATGCTCCGGGAGGGCCGCGCGCTGCGGGACCGGGGGGAGGACGTGGTGATCGGGTTCGTGCAGCCGCACGGGCGCCCCCGCACCGCGGCGACGGGCCCGCGGCGCCGTCCGCGTCTACCTGGGCTACGCGGCCGGCTGCGGGATCACGACCGCGATGCTCGAGGAGGCCGGGCGCCGCCGGTCGCGCGGATCAGACGTGGTGGTCGCCGCGGTGGAGTGCCACGGCAGGGAAGCGGTGGACGCGGCCCTCGACGGCCTGGAGGTGATCGGCGACGGCACCGGGCTCGACCCCAACGCGGTCCTCGCCCGCCAGCCCGAGGTGGTGTGCATCGATGACCTGGCGGCGGTCGACGCCGGCGGCGAGACCCGCCTCGCCGCCGCCCGGCGACTCGCCGAGGCGGGCATCACCGTCGTGGCCACGGTCCATCTGGCCAGCATGGACGGGGGCGACGGTGCCGCGCGCGGGCCGCTGGACGACGCGGCGATCCTGGCCTTCGCCGACGAGATCGAGCTGGTGGACGTGCCGCCGGCGATCCTGGCCGACCGGATACGGCGGGGCGAGCTGGTGCCGGCCGGCCAGATCGAGGACGCGTTGCGGAACGACTACGCGCCCGAGAAGCTCGGGCCGCTGCGTGAGCAGGCCTTCGCCATCGTGGCCGACCATGCCGACCGTAAGCGCGGCGGCTTCGTCGCCGCCACCCAGGCGCAGCCCGTCATCCTGGCCTGCGCGGCGCCGCGGGCAGGCATGGAGCCGCTGATCAGGCGATCGGCCGCGCTTGCCGCCCGGCTGGCCGCAGATTTCCTGGTGGCCGTCGTCACGTCCGCGCCGCCCTCGCCTGGCCTGGCCCGGGTCCTGGCCGGCTACGCGACGCTGACGGCGCAGCTTGGCGGCGAGTTCACTAGGCGGCAGGGCGCCCCGGCCGCCGCGCTGGCGGCATTCGCGGACGAGCGAGGGGTCACCGAGCTGCTGCTGGCCCGTGGCACCGGCACGCACGCCGGCGGCCGCCACCCCATCCTGCGCGAACTCGCACGCCAGGCCGGCGCCGAAGTCCACGTCCTGCCCGCGGACGCCCGGCTGAGGCCGGGCGGCGAGCCGCTGAGCCGGTAACGTCGTCACGGTTACGAGCCAGTCGGCGCGCGCGGGGAGGGTGGTACCGGCCGGGTGCAGGCGCCACCGCCGGACCGCGCCGGCCCGGGGTCACCGCCTGGCACCGCACGGGCCTGGATGAGCGAGGCACAGCGGTATGGCGCGTGCCGCGGCTTCCGGACTGACTTCGGGCCGGCCTTCGGCGTGTCTGGCGGGGGCGGCGTGTCTGGCGGGGTGGCCGTGGGAGCAGGGGCGGGCCGGGTGGCCGTGGGCACGGGGGCGGCCGCGGGCACGGGGGCGGCCGCGGGCGCCGGCAGACAGGCGTCGAGCCTGATCTGGGCTATCCCGAGCGGCGTGAGCATCGCACGCATGGCGTCCTGGTCGAGCCGGATCCACGGCTGGCCGACGCCCAGCGCGGACCGCAGTGATGCCTCCGAGGTGAAGGCCAGCCCGACCCGCGGCCCAGCCGGTAGCCGGCCGGTGCGCAGGGCCAGCGTGCCGAGCACGCTCGCGCAGACCGGTACGAACAGCAGATGACATTCACCCTTCGCTTCCATGCGGTCTCCTTGCCCCGTGTGTGATCACAAGCTGACGTCGCGCTGGCGCATGTCGGCCGCCGTCTCGCGGCGCACGAGCAGGCGCGCGGCACCGTCCCGGACCGCGACGACGGGCGGGCGCCCGACCAGGTTGTAGTTCGACGCCATCGAGTGGTTATAGGCCCCGGTGCAGGCCACCGCGAGCAGGTCGCCCGGCCGCGTTCCCTCGGGCAGCGCCGTATCCGCGGCCAGGACATCCCCGGCTTCGCAGTGCCGGCCGACCACGGTGGCCGACTGTTCCGGGACCGCAGGCCGGGTCGCCGAGCGCACCGAGTAACGGGCGCCGTACAGGGCCGGCCGCGGGTTGTCGCTCATCCCGCCGTCGACGGCGACGAAGGTGCGCAGGCCGGCCAAGTGCTTGACGCTGATCACCCGGTACACCGTGACCATCGCCCGGCTGATGGATCGCGCGGCCCGGCTCGACGGTGAGCCTGGGCACCTGCAGGCGCAGCGAGGCGCAGGCGCCGCGGACTGCGGCGTGGATCCGCCCGGCGAATGCGGTCAGGTCGAAGTCCTGGTCATCCTCGGTGTACGGGACGCCATGGCCGCCGCCGAGGTTGAGTTCGGGCAGCGTGACGCCGTGTTCGACGTGGACGGTCGCCATGAGCCCGACCAGCCTGCGCGCGGCCGCCTCGAACGCCTCCGGCCGGGCGATCTGCGAGCCGAGGTGGCAGTGCAGGCCGGCCAGCTCAAGCTCCGGCTGGGCCAGGATCCGCCGCACGGCGTCGGCGGCGGCGCCGGTGCTGAGCGAGAATCCGAATTTCTGGTTCTCCACACCGGTGGCCAGTGCCGGGTGCGTATGCGCGTCGACGCCCGGCGTGACCCGGACGAGCACCCGCTGACGCGGCCGGGCCAGCGGCCCGGCCAGCGGGTGGGCCGCCGGCTGGGCCAGCGGGTGGGCCGCCGGCTGGGCCAGCGCCGCGATCCTGGCGATCTCCCCGGCCGAGTCCACCACGATCCGCCCCACCCCGTAGGCCAGCTCGGCCCGCAGGTCGCCGGGCGTCTTCGCGTTTCCGTGCAGCACGATCCGCTGCGCGGGAAAGCCGACCGAACTCGCCACGGCCAGCTCACCCTCGGAGCAGACGTCGAGGCTGAGCCCCTCCTCGTCCACCCAGTGCGCCATGGCCCGGCACAGGAACGCCTTGCCCGCGTAGGCGATCTCCGCATCCGGAAACGCCTGCCGGTACCCGCGGCAGCGCTGCCGGACGTCGGCCTCATCGAGCACGTAGGCCGGCGTGCCGTAGCCCGCAGCGATATCGGCCAGGGGCACGCCGCCCACCGAGATCCCGCCGCCGGCCACGGCCCGCGCGGTGCGCGGCCAGATTCCCGGGTGTAGATCGCCGCGGGCCACGCAGGCGGCACTGTCAGTGACCGTCACGGCGCCTCCCATCCCCGGCCCTGCGGACCGCCTGCGGCGCCCAGGCCGGCCACCTCGCGCACCACCAGGCCGGCCGACGTCACCTCGGTGCCTTTGCAGCCGCGCAGGCAGGTCGGCACGCCGTCCAGGTCGGCGATCGCCCGGCACGCGACCAGCAGCTCGTAGTCCACGTCGCCGGTCACCTGCCACGCGCACCGCACGCACGCGAGCGTCTGCACGTACTGCTCGAACCCGCGCCGGGACGCGGCAGGGGCCAGCCGGACGCGGACAACCGCCTGCACCGGGTCACCCACGATGACGGCCTTCGCGGCCGGGCTAGCGGCGACCCGCAGACGGCCCGGCGGCCGTTCCCCGCGGGTGCGGGACAGCCACCGGTTCCGCGTCTTCGTCGTTCGCCACACCTCCATGGTGGGCACGGCCGCCGGCCGGGGAAAAGGGTGCTCACGCACTCCTGACGCATCCGCGCCAATTCCTCACGCAGCTCATGCACCCCGCCCGCCCGGCGTTACCCGGGGCCCGGCCGGATGGACCTTACCGGGCTGGTGATGACGCCGGGCGCCAGGCGAGTTACCGTCGGCATTGTGATCCTCTCGATCGCGCTCGCAGGCGTGATCATGTTCATCGTGGCCGGGCTGGCCTGGACGGCCCGGTTGGTGCACGTCGGCAACCTGGACGCGCAGGCGCTGGCGGAGAAGGTGGCCACGCCCGCGCCCGCCTCGGCGCTGGACTGGCCAGAGCTGCACCTGCAGGCCGTCGTAGCCCAGCCGGACGAGCAGTCCCTCGTCCTGCTGCACGTCGCCTGGCCGGCGCACCCGCAGCGGGCGGTCACGCTGCTGGTGGCACTCAACCAGGAGGACCGGCGGTCGCTGTCCGTGCTGGCGCGCTGGTGCGCCTGCCAGGCATCGATTTCCCCAGCCCGGCGGGAGGGCGCGGAACTGGAGTTCCGCCGCCGTCAGAGCCTGGAGCGCGTGCACGCGGTCCTCATCGCCGAGGACTACGGCATCCAGCGGCGGTAGCGGGAACGGGACGCTCGCCGCCAAACCTGGCGCGCGTCGGCTTCCAGCCGCCCGGCCCGGTGCGCCTCGCACTCGTAAAGCAGCCCGTAGGTGAACGCGTTCTCGCCGGCCAGGTGCGCGCCGATGCCGAGGTCCCGGGCCGCCTGCCGGGCGATGACGGTGTCCTGGTGGTCGCCGAGCACGGACTGGACCTTCTTCATCTGCTTCGCGAACCGGCGGGCTTTCTTGCCGATCGCCGGCCGGGCGGCCTCGGCCGCGTAGCGAGCGCGCCGGGCGGACTTGCGGGCCTCGTGCAGGCCGACGTCCTTGCCCTGGCCGGGCGGCACGTGCCGGGCTCGGTGCATCCGCTTGCCCGCCTGCCGGTAGGCCTTCCGCACCGCCGCCGGGAGGACGTCACGGGCCGGAGCGCCGGCTTGCGGGCCGGGCAGCGGGCCGGCCGCCAGCTGGTCCAGGGCAGCCAGCAGCGCGGTGTACCGAGGTGAGTCGAGGGCCTCGAGCAGTTCGGCCCGGGCGGCGGCCCGCCGGGGCGCGAAGTGACCTTGCACCCGGGCCTGGACCGGCCCGATCAGGAGTTCAGCCGGGGTGGGCCGCAGGCTAGCCTGCAGGTGGGCGGGGAGGACTTCGCCGTCGCGCGCCGCGCCGAGCAGGCCGCCGAGCCACTTGAGCTCCCCGGCCAGCGACTCGCTGTCCGAGCGGGGAATGACCTGGCCGAACGACCGGAGGGTGGCGCGCAGCCGCCGGGTCGCCACCCGCATCTGGTGCACTGCGTCGAACTCGTCGGTGCGCACCATCGGCTCGAGCGACGCCAGCGCGGCCGCCTGCGTCCGCAGGTAGGCCAGCACCACGTCGCCCGCCGACGACGAGCGGCGCGGCCGGGTCCCCGCGACGGGCAGGTCCCGGTGATCGTGCCAGGCCCGGGCGGGGCCGTTGCGCTCCTGCCCGTTGCGCTCATGGCCGTTGCGCTCCTGGCCGTTGCGCTCCTGGCCGTTGCGCTCCCGGCCGTTGCGCTCCCGGCCGTTGCGTTCCCGGCCGTTCTGCTCCGGGCGGGGGCTGTGCTCCGGGCGGGGCCGCGGGGCCAGGCCCGCGCCGCCTCGCGCCTGACGGCGGGCTTTGGTATCAGTCGTATGAACAGTCATCACGAGCCGCTACCCCGCCCGGAGCGATAAAACCGCCGCAGCGGCCTTTACTCGGGCTTACTCGTCCTAGGCTTACTCGTCCTCGGCGAGCCAGGACATCAGCGGCCGCAGCTTGGCGCCGACCTGCTCAATCTGCTCGGCGTGCTCGGCCTCGCGACGCTTGAGGAAGTTCGGCTTGCCCGCGTCGAACTCCTCGACCAGCTCGCGGGCGAACGAGCCGTCCTGGATCTCGCCCAGGATCCGGCGCATCTCCTCGCGGGTCTGCTCGTTGATCAGCCGGGGGCCGCGGGTGTAGCCGCCGTACTCGGCGGTATCCGACACCGACCAGTACATCTTGGAGATGCCGCCCTCGTACATCAGGTCCACGATCAGCTTCATCTCGTGCAGGCACTCGAAGTAGGCGGACTCCGGCTGGTAGCCGGCCTCGACCAGAGTCGCGAAGCCCGCCTTGATCAGCTCGGCGACGCCGCCGCACAGCACCGTCTGCTCGCCGAACAGGTCGGTCTCGGTCTCCTCGGTGAAGGTGCTCTTCAGCGCGCCCGCGCGGGTACCGCCGATAGCCTTGGCGTAGGCCAGGGTGAGCGGCCACGCGTTGCCGGTCGCATCCTGCTCGACGCAGACGAGCACGGGTACGCCGCGGCCCTGCGCGAACTGGCGCCGCACCAGGTGGCCGGGGGCCTTGGGCGCGACCATGCAGACGTCCACGTCGGACGGCGGGGTGATGAGGTTGTACCGGATGTTGAGGCCGTGGGCGAAGAACAGCGCGTCGCCCTCCACCAGCGAGGGCGCGATCGCCTCGGCGTACAGCTGGCGCTGCAGGTGGTCCGGGATCAGGACCATGATCAGGTCCGCTTCCTCGCACGCCTCGGCGGGCGTGGTGACCCGCAGGCCGTCGTTGGCGGCCTTCTCCCGGCTCTTGGAGCCCTCGGGCAGGCCCACCCGCACGTCCACGCCGGAATCGCGGAGCGAGAGCGCGTGGGCGTGTCCCTGGCTGCCGTACCCGAGGACAGCGACGTGCCTGCGCTGGATGACGGAAAGGTCGGCGCTGTCGTCGTAGAAAATCTCTGCCACTGAATGGGCCTTTCTCTGTGTTGTCCTGAAGAACCTAAGCGCTGCGCTCGACGGGCCGCAGCGCGCGGTCGGTGATGGAGCGGCCGCCGCGGCCGATGGCCACCATCCCCGACTGCACGAGCTCCTTGATCCCGAACGGCTCGAGCACCTTGATCAGCGCGTCGAGCTTGTCGCGGTTCCCGGTCGCCTCGACGGTGATCACGTCGAGCGCGACGTCGACCACCTTGGCCCGGAACAGGTTGACCGCCTCGAGCACCCGCGACCGGCTCTCCGCGTCGGCCCTGACCTTGATCAGGATCAGCTCGCGCTGCACCGTGGCGCCCGGCTCGAGCTCGACGATCTTCAGCACGTTGATCAGCTTGTTCAGCTGCTTGGTCACCTGCTCGAGCGGGTGCTCATCGCAGTTGACCGCGATCGTGATCCGGGAGATCTCCTCGTGCTCGGTGGGCCCGACCGCGAGCGAATCGATGTTGAAGCCACGGCGCGCGAACAGCCCCGCGATCCTGACCAGGACGCCCGGCTTGTTCTCCACAAGCACGGACAGCGTATGGCGGGTCATTCGGTCGAACCTCCCCAGTCGGGCGCCAGGCCGCGCGCGAACTTGATGTCGTTGTTGCTGGTGCCGGCCGCGACCATGGGCCAGACCATGGCGTCCCGGTGGACGATGAAGTCCACCACGACGGGGCGGTCCTCGATGGCCATGGCCTGCTCGATGACCCTGTCCACGTCGGCGGCCTCCTCGCAGCGGATGCCTTCGCAGCCGTAGGCCTCGGCGAGCTTGACGAAGTCGGGGATGCGGGTGCCGGCCAGCTTGCGCACTTGCTCGGCCTCGGCCGGGTGCAGGTCGGTGTTGGAGTAGCGCTCGTTGTAGAACAGCGTCTGCCACTGCCGGACCATGCCGAGGCTGCCGTTGTTGATGATCGCGACCTTGATCGGGATGCCCTCGATGGCGCAGGTAGCCAGCTCCTGGTTGGTCATCTGGAAGCAGCCGTCCCCGTCGATCGCCCACACGGTGGCGTCCGGGCGGCCGGCCTTGGCCCCCATCGCGGCCGGCACGGCGAAGCCCATCGTGCCGAGCCCGCCCGAGTTGATCCAGGTGCCCGGGTTCTCGTAGTCGATGAACTGGGCGGCCCACATCTGGTGCTGGCCGACGCCGGCCACGTACACCGCCTCCGGGCCCGCGATCTTCCCGATCCGCTCGATCACGCGCTGCGGCGCGAGCGTGCCGTCGTCCGGCTCGTCGTAGCCCAGCGGGTAGGTGTCCCGCAGCGAGTCCAGCTGAGCCCGCCAGGCGGTCACGTCCGCGCGGCGGCCCTGCTCGTTTTCGGCCGTCACCGCGTCGACCAGGTCGGCAATCACCTCGCGGCAGTCGCCGACGATCGGCACGTCGGCGCGGCGGTTCTTGGAGATCTCGGCCGGGTCGATGTCCGCGTGCACGATCAGCGCCCCGGGGGCGAACGTGTCCAGCTTGCCGGTCACCCGGTCGTCGAACCTGGTGCCCAGCGCGATGAGCAGGTCGGCCTGCTGCAGCGCGCCGACCGCCGCCACCGTGCCGTGCATGCCGGGCATGCCCATGTGCTGCGGGTGCCGGTCGGGGAACGCGCCCCTGGCCATCAGCGTGGTGACCACCGGGATGCCGGTCAGCTCGGCGAGCTCGCGCAGCTGCGCGGCGGCGCGCGCCTTGATCACGCCGCCGCCGACGTAGAGCACCGGCCGCCTGGATTCGGTGATCAGCCGGGCGGCCTCGCGCACCTGGCGGGCGTGCGGCCTGGTCACCGGGTGGTAGCCGGGCAGCTCGAACGGGACCGGCCAGCTGAAGTCGGTCATCGCCTGCAGGGCGTCCTTGGAGATGTCGACGAGCACCGGCCCCGGCCGCCCGGTCGAAGCCACGTGGAACGCCTCGCCGATGGTGCGGGCGATGTCCTCGGGCTTGGTGACCAGGAAGTTGTGCTTGGTGATCGGGATCGTGATCCCGGAGATGTCGGCCTCCTGGAACCCGTCGGTGCCGATCAGGCTGGAGGGCACCTGCCCGGTGATCGCGACCATCGGGACCGAGTCCATGTAGGCGTCGGCGATCGGCGTCACCAGGTTCGTCGCGCCCGGCCCGCTGGTCGCCATGCACACGCCGACGCGGCCGGTGGCCTGCGCGTACCCGGTGGCCGCGTGGCCGGCGCCCTGCTCGTGCCTGACCAGGATGTGCCTGATGATCTTGGAGTCGAGCAGCGGGTCGTAGGCCGGCAGGACGGCGCCGCCCGGAATGCCGAACACCACGTCCGCGCCGACCCGCTCGAGCGCGTACACCAGCGCCTGCGCTCCGGTGGCCCGCACCTTGCCCGGGCTGGTGACGTGCGCGCGCGGCGGCTCGGACCCGGTGCCCTGCGCCGGGGTGGCCGGCGCCGGGGCGGCCAGCGGGGCCTCGGCCGGGCGCGAGTGGTCAGCGGCTCGTGCGGACGGAGGGTGCGGCGAGCGGGCGGCCAGGTCCCGCGGGCTGGGACCCGAAGGTCCGGCAGTCCTCGGATCGGCCCCGGCGGGGCGCTCCGGGCCTGCGGGTCCGTTACGGCCCGTCATCTGCTCGGTCATCGGTAAGTCTCCATTGGCTTGGCTCGGATCCGGCGACATAAAAAATCCCCTCGTGCCGGACGGCAGTCGAGGGGAGCGCGCAGTGAGCTGCTTGGTCAGCTGCCTGCGCGCCGGCCAAGTACGAGAATCTGCGGGTACTTCACGGATAACACCTTACTGCCATCCGGAATCGAAACGTCAACCGCTGACGCGGGTTGTCTCACATTCCGAGACGGGCCGCTCGTGCGGCCCGTCCGGAGTATCGTCAGACGTCCTGATCAGGTCCTCCACTCCGGGAGCGCCCATCGGCCTGGCGACCAGGAATCCCTGGCCGTAGCCGCAGCCCATCTCGCGCAGGGCGGCGAGCTGGCGTGGCTGCTCGATGCCCTCGGCGATGACCCGCAGGCCGAGGTCGCGGCCGACCTGCACCACGGTCCTGGTCAGCAGGGCGAGCGTGTCGTCGTGGCCGAGTCCGGCCACGAACGAAGGATCGATCTTGATGATGTCCAGCGGCAGCTGGCGCAGGTAGGCCAGCGAGGCGTACCCGGTGCCGAAGTCGTCGATGGCCATCCGGACGCCCAGCCGGCGCAGCTCGGCGAGCCGCTCGATGATCAGCTCGTCCCCCTCGACCAGGATCCGCTCGTTTACCTCGACGGTGAGCGCCTCGGGCGGCAACCCGGTTTCTGTGAGGATCGCGGCCACCCGCGCGCTGAAGGCGGGCGCGGTGAGCTGCCGGGCGGACAGGTTGACCGAGACCCCCACGTCCCAGGACGAGCGCCGCCAGGCGGCGCCTTGCATGCAGGCCTCGCGGAGCACCCACTCGCCGAGCGGGACGATGAGGCCGGATTCCTCCGCGGCGCCGAGGAACTCCCGCGGCGGGACCACCTGGTCACCGCGCCACCACCGGACCAGCGCCTCGGCCCCGACCACGCGCGAGGTCGCCAGCTCCACGACCGGCTGGTACTGCAGCGTGAGCTCGCCGTGGCCGATGGCCCGCTGCAGGTCGCTGACGATCTCCAGCCTGCGGACCACGTCCGCGTGCATGTGCGCGGCGTATACCTCGACCCGGTCGCCGCCGGTGTCCTTGGCGCGCGACATGGCCACGTCGGCGTTGCGCAGCACGAGCCCGGGCGGGTCCACGTCGGCCAGCGCGACGCCCACGCTCGCGGTCAGCGCGATCGGCTGGCCGGCCACCTGGAACGGCTCCGCGGCGACCGCGGCGACCAGCCGCTCGGCGATCTCGGCGACCTCGGCGACGTTCCCGGCGTTCTCGATCAGGACGGCGAACTCGTCGCTGCCCCAGCGGGCCACCGTGTCGTGGACCGGGACCACGGCCCGCAGCCGCCGGGCGGCCTGCGCCAGCACCAGGTCGCCCGCGCCGTGGCCGACCGAGTCGTTGACCGCGGTAAAGCGGTCCAGGTCGAGGAAGATGACACCGGTCCGCTGGGCCGCCGCGGCGTCGCGCAGCACGTCCCTGGCGCGCTCCTCGACGTACGCGCGGTTCGGCAGCCCGGTCAGCCCGTCGTGGAAGGTCAGGTGCGTGACCTGCTGGCGCAGCGCGACCTGGTCGCTCACGTCGCGGCCGGTGACAAGCATCTGGATGGGCTCACCGGGCGCCTGGTAGCGCAGCACGGTGGACTCGATGTGCCGCCACGTCCCGTCGGCGGCCCGGACCCGGACAGCGAACCGGCCGGATCCCTCCGCCCTTTCGGCCGAATCACCCGACGAGGCCCCGGTCAGCCCGGCGGGGTCGTACCCGCTGAGCGCGAGCCGGACCGAGGCCAGTGCCGCGGACCGGTCCTCCGGGTGGACGAAATCGAGCAGCCGCGGCAGGCCAGCGCCCCGGGCGGGTAGCCGTAGTTCTCGACCGCCGGGCTCGCGTACCTGACCGCGCCGTCCAGATCGCAGACCAGCACGACGTCGCTGGTCCGGTTGGCGAGATCCCGCAGGCTCCGGCTGGACTCCCGCCAGATCCCCAGCACGTCCCCGTTCTCCCGGACGAGCATGAACACCCGCGCGGCCAGCACGAGTACTCCGGCGCCGCCCGCCACGACCAGCGCGACCCCGGAGGCCGGCGCCGCGGCCAGGCCGTTCCCGATCACGACCAGGGTGGCGGCGGAGGCGACAAGCACGGCGATGACGGTCGCCGCCGCCGAGCCCGTCGTGCGCCGGGTCCAGCCGGCCGAGGTCACCCGCCACGGGGCCGCGCCCAGCAGCACGGCCGCGACCACCGGCATCAGCTGGGCCGCGATGCCCAAGTGGCCGCCGGACACGCGCTGGCCCACGGCCAGGGCGTCGCCGACGGCGACGGCGAGCAGGGACAGGTACGGCAGCATTACCCGCCGCCACCCCATCGTGACCATGGGCAGCAGCGCGCCGAGCACGGCCAGGTCCGCCAGCGGGTGGATCAGGGCCAGCAGGAACGTGCCCGGCCGCTCACCGGACCGGTGGAACTCGCCGCTGAACAGCGTGATCCAGCCGATCACCAGCAGGGCAACCGCCATGACGTAGCCATCCGCGAGCCCGGGCAAGACCGAATCCCGGGCGCCCGGCGCCCCCTCGCCCCCGTCCGGGCCGTCCGGCCTGGGCAGCCGGCCCGGTAGCCGGTGCAGGCTGCTGCCGCCTTCGCGTTCGGCCGTGGCCAGCATCGCGATGCCGACCGCCACGGCGGCCAGGGCCAGCAGTGACGGCAGGTCGGTGAACGACAGGCCGGGCGCGGGGTTCAGCGTGCCGCCGAGGATGCCCTGGATGACAAGCCCGGCACAGTACAGCGCGGCACCGCCCGCGAGCCACCGGTAGGCCCGCTCGACCGCGTTGTCGTACCGGCGCGCGCCGAGCCACAGGCTCACCGCCGCCGCGCACCATGCCAGCATGCCAAGCACGCTCATCCTCGGCACCCCGAGATGATCATGCGCACCCGGGCTCCTTCCGTTCCGCCCCGCTGTTCTGAAGTACTCAACGCACGCCGGGCAAAAGCGGATACCTTAGTCACGCTTTCGTTACCTCGCCGTAACGAAAAGTCGCCGTCGTCGCACAGACCCATACGACGGCCGCCGAGAGTCCCAGCCCCAAGCGACGGTCTCACAACCGCCTGGCGCTTACTCTACGTACCCGAGGTCACACTTCGGTTGAGAGGCGGACGCGGTAAGGCAGCGGAGCCTCGCGGAAGCCGTCACCATCCAGTGAGTCCCTGCGCAGGTCAGGCTCAGGCTGTCTGGCCAGGCGGCGCAAGCGGGCGAAAGCGGCCGCAATCCGCTCCGTGCCGCCGTGTCCCAGCACGGTGTCCGCCCGTGATGATGGCAAGCTGGACGCCCGCGCCCGCCGCTGCGCGCCGATGTCAAGCCGGTCGCGCCTACTCAGGCGCTCAGACTAAGGCGTAGTGTCGCTGGTAGCGAAATATCCATCAGAACCTGTGCCAGGCCAGAGCAAATGCGCAGGTAACCGCGTCGCTCCAGACCATGGCGGCACGGCCAGTCATGGCCGGTTAGGACCGAAGGTACCCAGCGATGCATACATCATCAACTGTGCTGCTCTGCTACGGGGCGATACCAGAACCAGACGAGGGGAGCATCCGGCCGACGCGCGATCCCCCGCCCGGGAGTGCCGGCGACTGGCCCCAGGCGGCTCTGCTCCTAGTGAAGGATCGCGACCGCATCGCCGCGGACATGAACGACATCGTGGTGCGCCGCCTGTTCTCGGCGGGGCTCGCTCTGGAAACGGTCGTGGCTCTGATGGGCGGCCATCCGGGAGCCGGGAAGGTCCGGGAAGCCATCGGCGAACTGGACCTGGCGATCCGGGATGTCAGGAACGTCGTGTTCGATCACCACCAGCTTCGATCACCATCGGCGTGATCCGCTCTCCGGAGGGGCAGCCGGGTAGGGCATTTCGGCCGCGGCACGGCGCGCGGCCTGTCCTGTTGTGTCGGTTCCCTGCACGCGGAGCCCAGCGGGCCGACCCGGGCCAGGCCGGTAAGGCCATTACCGTAGGCTTCCTCCGACGCGCGAGTCAGCGACCCGCCGCGAGCCAGATTCGCGAGCCTGGCCGCCGCGGCCGGGAAGCTCAGGTCCAGCAGCACCTCGGCAGCTACGAACATTTCCTAATCACACCAGGCACGATGATCGCCCTGCTAAGGACCAAGGTCCCCATGCGGCACTCCAGGGCCATGGGCATGTACCGCACTCCGGGCAACCGAGGCATGCTGACGTAGGTGTCAGCATGGCAGCATGGGCTACCTGATCTAGACTCTGGACAGCAGGGAACATGGAGGCCGCAGTGCGCAAGGTGCTGATCGCTAACCGCGGCGAGATAGCGGTGCGGGTCGCCCGGGCCTGCCGTGACGCCGGACTGGCCAGCGTGGCCGTGTACGCCGAGCCCGACCTGGACGCGCTCCACGTGAGAATGGCCGACGAGGCCTACGCGCTCGGCGGGGCAACCAGCCAGGAGAGCTACCTGGACATCGACAAGATCATCAAGGTGGCGCTGGAGTCCGGCGCGGACGCGCTGCATCCCGGCTACGGCTTCCTGGCCGAGAACGCCGACTTCGCCCGGGCGGTGACGGCGGCCGGCCTGACCTGGATCGGCCCCCCGCCGCAGGCCATCGAGGCGCTCGGCGACAAGGTGAAGGCCAGGCACATCGCGCTGGAGGCGGGGGCACCGCTCACGCCCGGCACCCCGGATCCGGTCAGCGGCGCCGACGAAGTCGTGGCGTTCGCCCGCGAGCACGGCTACCCGGTGGCGATCAAGGCCGCGTTCGGCGGCGGCGGGCGCGGGCTGAAGGTGGCCTGGCGCGAGGAGGAGGTCACCGAGAAGTTCGAGTCGGCGGTCCGGGAGGCCACCGCGGCGTTCGGCCGGGGCGAGTGCTTCGTCGAGCGGTACCTGGACCGGCCGCGGCACGTGGAGACGCAGTGCCTGGCCGACGCGCACGGCCACGTGGTGGTCGTCTCGACCAGGGACTGCTCCCTGCAGCGCAGGCACCAGAAGCTGGTCGAGGAGGCGCCGGCGCCGTTCCTGTCGCAGGCGCAGACGCAGGCCATGTACCAGTCCTCCAAGGACATCCTGCGGCTGGCCGGCTACGTCGGCGCCGGCACCTGCGAGTTCCTCGTGGCCCAGGACGGCACGATCAGCTTCCTGGAGGTCAACACCCGGTTGCAGGTCGAGCACCCGGTCAGCGAGGAGGTCACCGGCATCGACCTGGTGCGCGAGATGTTCCGGATCGCCGCGGGCGAACCGCTCGGTTACGACGACCCGCCGACCCGGGGGCACTCGATCGAGTTCCGGATCAACGCCGAGGACCCGGCCCGCAACTTCCTGCCCGCGCCCGGCACGATCACCACCTGGAACACCCCGTCCGGGCCCGGCGTGCGGCTCGACGCCGGATACGCGGCCGGGATGACGATCCCGCAGGTGTTCGACTCGCTGATCGCCAAGCTGATCGTGACCGGCGCGAGCCGGGCCGAGGCGCTGCAGCGGGCGGCCCGCGCGCTGGCCGAGTTCGAGGTCGGCGGGATGCCCACCGTGCTGCCCTTCCACCGTGCCGTGGTGGCCGACCCCGCGTTCGCCGACGAGCCTATGCGCGTGCACACCCGCTGGATCGAGACCGAATTCGACGCCCCGATGCCGGCCCAGGAGACCGCCGAGGCGGACACCCCGCCCGATCGCGAGACGATCACCGTCGAGGTGGGCGGGAAGCGGCTCGAGGTGGTGGTGCCGGCCGGTGGGCGGTCCCGGCCGTACCAATGCCGCCTCGGCCGGGACCGAACGGGCTCGGGGCGCGCCCCGCAGCCGCCGGAAGCACCACGCGGGGAGCGGGGATACCTTGGTCAGCCCCATGCAGGGCACGATCATCAAGATCGCGGCCAGCGAGGGCCAGCAGGTGTCGGCCGGGGACGTGGTGGTGGTGCTCGAGGCGATGAAGATGGAGCAGCCGCTGGCCGCGCACAAGGACGGGACGGTCACCGGCCTGGCCGTCGAGGTGGGCCAGACGGTCTCCGCGGGCGCGGCCATCTGCGAGCTTGCGGACTGATCCCCGGTGAGTGCCATCCGGTACCGGCTAGCGAGCACGGGTCTTTTGATCCCGTCCGAGCGGCCCGGGAGCGCCGCCCGGTACCGGCTAGCGAGCACGGGCCTGGTGCCCGTGCGAGCGGCCGGTGGCCCGAAGGGCAATCCGGGCGGCGCGGGCATCCGGGCAAGCAGGGTGGCCGCAAGGCTGTCCGGATGGCGCGAACGTTCTGGGCAAGCATAGTGAGCAGGCTCCCGGGGGACCCGGGCCCGGGTCGGCAGGTGCTGTTCGCGCTCGGCGCCCGGCTGCCGGACCGGAACCGGGAGTGGGTGCGGCACGAGCTCACCGACGCCGACTGGCGCGGCCGGCTCATCATCCGCCACCTGATCGTGACGCTGCCCTTCACCGCCGCGCTGGCACTGCTGCCCGGCGCGCTCTGGATTCGCATCGCGGTGCCCGCGCTGTTCCTCATCTGCAGCGTGGGCACCGTCGCCCTGTACGCCGACGACATCCGGGTGTCCCGGCTGCGCCGGCACGGGCTGCAGCCCCCGAACGATCCCGACCTGGGCCGGCCCTCGCACTGAGCTGGCCCGGGGGGACGACCCCCCGGTTATGGGGGGGCTGCCCGCCTCCCCATACCCCCTGGGGGAACTCCATCAGCTTGCGGGCCGCCTCGGTGATGCTGCCGGACAGGGACGGGTAGACGGCGAACGTAGTCGCCAGCTGCTCCGCGGTGAGGCGCTGCTCCATGGCGACCGAGACGGCGAGGATCAGCTCGCTGGCCCGCGGGGCCACGATCACGCCACCGAGGACGACGCCGGTGCCCGGGCTGGTGAACAGCTTGACGAAGCCGTCCCGGAACCCGGCCATCTTGGCCCGCGGGTTCGTGGCCAGCGGCAGCTTCTGTACCCGGGCGGAGACCTCGCCCGCGGTGACCGCGCGCTGCGAGACGCCGACGGTGGCGATCTCCGGGTCGGTGAAGATGGTCGCCGCGACGTGACCGAGCCGCAGTGGCCCCACCGCCTCGCCGAGCGCGTGCCACATGGCGATCCGGCCCTGCATGGCGGCCACCGAGGCCAGCATCAGCACGCCGGTGCAGTCCCCCGCCGCGTACACGCCGGGCACCGACGTCCGGGACACCCGGTCCACCGCGATGAAGCCGCGCGCGTCCACCTTCACCCCGGCATCGTCCAGGCCGCAGCCCTCGGTCCGCGGGATCATGCCCACGGTCAGCAGGCAGTGGGTGCCGGTCACGGTCCGGCCGTCCTCCAGGGTCACGGTGACGCTGTCCAGATCCCGGCGGACGGCCTGGGCCCGGGACCGGCCGAGCACGGTCATACCGCTGCGGCGGAACACGTCCTCGATCAGGCCGGCGGCGTCCTCGTCCTCCTGCGGCAGCACCCGGTCCCGGGAGGACACCAGCGTGACCCGCGAGCCGAGCGCCTGGTAGGCGCTGGCGAACTCCGCCCCGGTGACGCCGGAGCCGACCACGATCAGGTCCCGCGGAACTTCGGTCAGGTCATAGAGCTGCCGCCAGGTCAATATGCGCTCGCCGTCAGGCTCCGCGCCGGGCAGCACCCGGGGCAGCGCGCCGGTGGCGATCAGGATGGCGTCCGCCTTGATCTCCTCACCGCCCGCCCGCACCGTGCCCTGGCCGGCCAGCCTGCCCTGCCCGGCGATCACCCTGACGTTTTCCGCGGCGACCCGCGCGGTGATGTCCCGGGACTGGGCCCGGGCCAGGTCGGTGATCCGCTGGTACAGGCGCGCGGCGTTGACCGTGGCCAGGCCGCCGGTGGCGATGCCAAGCCCGGGGCTCCGGTTGAGTAGCGTCATCGCGTTCGAGGTCTCGATGAGCGACTTGGAGGGCACGCAGTCGGTGAGCACGCAGGCGCCGCCCAGCCCGTCCGAGTCGACGAGGGTGACGTCGGCGCCGAGCTGGGCCGCGACGAGAGCGGCCTCGTAACCGCCGGGGCCGCCCCCGAGGATCGCGATTCTCTGGCGTTGCAAAACCACGATTAGTAATTCTCCCCTGCGAGCGTCATGCAATACCGGCTGCGACTGCGGGCCTCTGGGCCTGCGCGAGCGGCCAGAGAGCGTTATCCAGGACCCGGCCCAGCGAGCACGGGCCGGAGGCTCGTGCAAGCGGCCGGTGACCAGCTACGGCGAGAACCGCAGCGGGAACCTGGATAACGCGAACATAGAGCCAGCACGGTGCGGTGGCACGGACAGCAACCTCAGCGGGTACTTGCATAACGCGAGCTTCGCATAGACGCCGTGAGTTGGTCGCAGTCAGGTATCAGGCGCGGGGCAATGCGCGGCGTGCCGGGGTGGGACATCGTACGCTTGCCTCCGTGGCACTGTACGCAGCCTACGGCAGCAACATGGACCCAGCGCAGATGCTCCTGCGCTGCCCGCACTCACCGCAGCGGGGAACCGGCTGGCTGGAAGGATGGCGGCTGACGTTCGGCGGTGAGGACATCGGCTGGGACGGTGCCCTCGCCACCGTGGTGGAGGAGCCGGGCTCCCGGGTCTTCGTCGTGCTCTACGACGTGTTCGAGACCGACGAGAAGGAACTCGACAACTGGGACGGTGTCACTCTCGGTTACTACCGCAAGGCTAAGGTCCGGGTCGAGACCCTCGACGGCGACGTGCTGGCTTGGCTGTACGTACTCAACTTCTACGAGGGCGGGCTGCCGTCGGCCAGGAGCATCGGCATCCTCGCCGACTCCGCGGAGCAGGCGGGCGCCCCGGCCGACTACGTTGCGGCGCTGCGCGCCCTGCCGTGCGCCAAGATGGGCGACTCCAATGCCGGGGTCGACGGGCATGAAGGGTCCGAGCCGCCCTGGACCGCACCCGGACCTTAATACCCCAACCCCGCTCCTAACCCCAGCCCCACCTCTCACCCCAGCCCCGCAGTCCCCGCCCAGAATTCAATGAGTGTGGCGCTCTACTTAATCTTCTAGGTACAACGCCACACTCATTGAAAACCGCGGAAGGCGCCGGGGCCGGACGGGCTACGCGGGCACGGCGTCGCGGGGATGCTAGCCGACCCGGGGTTAGAGCAGCCAGACCAGCAGCAGGATCAGCGCGGGGATAACCAGGGCGGCGATGGCCCGGCCGCTCCACGTGCTCCGCAGCGGCTGGGACCCGCCAGGCCGGCCTCGGCCTGAGGCTCGGCCGGGGCCTGGGCCTGGGCCTCGGTCGCCCGCTCGCTGAGCACCCGGACGACCTTCTTCGCCTCGGCTTCGGCAGAGGAGGCTTCGGGGGCGGACACCGAGGCGCCGTAGGACGGGCCGCGGTCACCAGAGGGGAAGCCCAGCGATGAGCGCCGCAGCCCTGCGGGCCGGGCCGCACGGCGGGACCTGGCCTCGGCCGCCAGCTGACGCCGCCGGGAGTAGTGCACGGCCCAGGCGCTGATGACCTTATGGTGCTCGCCCGAGGCATAGTGCACCCGCAGCAGGTCGGCCAGGTCCACCTTGGCCACGCATCCCCAGCCGATCCGGTGGTCACGCAGCGGGTTCCGGACCGTCACCCCGGCCTCATCGGCGATGATCCGGGGCCGCTGCGCCATGACGTAGGCGACGCCGGTCGCCAGCAGCAAGATGGCCGCCGCCACCGCGGACGCGTGGTCCCGGCCGCGAGCAGCCAGGTCAATCCAGTTGCCGACGGCGAAGAGCAGCCACACGACCCAGACCACGACCGCGGTCGGCGAGCGGAACACCTGAGGCTTGTCCGGAGACTGCTTGACTGCCATGGTGCCGTACTCTCCGCGATGGTCCCGCCCGGGGGTGGGGCGGGATTCGTCCAGCCTAGCCTCAGGCCCCGGTCACGCCGGGCAGCGGCTGAGCGACGATCGCGCCGTCATCCCACAGCGCGGTGATCGCGGTGGACGCCATCACGCGGACGCCGACGCCGATGGCGCGCTCGTCCACGTCGAACGTCGGCTGGTGAATGTCGTGCGACACCACCGTCCCCGGCACCCGGGTGCCGAGCCGGGCCAGCGCACCGGGGATGGACTCCAGGTACCAGGCGAAGTCCTCGCCGCCGAGGCTCTGCGGTGTCTGCACGACCTGGCCCGCGCCGAGCACGTCCAGCGCCGCCGCGGAGATCATGGCCGTGCTGGCCTGGTCGTTGACCGTGGGCGGCACGTACCGCTGGTAGCTGAGCTCGGCCTGCACCCCGTAGGCCGAAGCCACCGAGTCGATGAGCCCCTTGAGCAGGTCGGGGGCGGTGTGCCAGGCCTCGTCGTCCAGGCAGCGGACGGTGCCCTCGGCGATGCCGTCGTCGGGGATGGCGTTGGCCACGGTACCCGCGCTGACCCGGCCCCAGACCAGGCTCAGGCTGGACCGCGGGTCCACCCGCCGGGACAGCGCCGCGGGGACCTCGGTGAGTATCTTGCCGAGCGCGTAGACCAGGTCCGCGGTCAGGTGCGGCCGGGCGGTGTGCCCGCCGGGCCCGGACACGCGCACCTCGATCTTGTCGCAGGCCGCGGTGATCGCGCCCGAGCGCACGCCGAGCTGGCCCGCGTCGAGGCGGGGGTCGCAGTGCAGGGCGAAGATCCGGCCGACGGACGCGATCCCGCCCGCCGCGAGCACGTCGAGCGCGCCGCCGGCCGCCTCCTCGGCGGGCTGGAAGATGAGCCTGACCCGCCCGGGCAGCAGGCCGGCCGCGGCCTGCTGGGCCAGGAACAGGCCGGCGCCGAGCAGCACGGTGGTGTGCACGTCGTGGCCGCAGGCATGGCAGACATCAGGGATGGTAGAGCGATAGGGCACGTCCTTGTCGTCCCCCATCGGCAGCGCGTCAAGGTCGGCCCGGAGCGCAACGACGGGACGTTCGGTATAAGGAACTTGCTCGGAGCCGATGTCCACGAGCAAGCCGGTCCCCTTGGGCAGGATCACCGGGCGCAGGCCCGCCGCGGCCAGGCGCAGCGCCACCCGACGGGTGGTGCGGTGCTCGTTAAAGGCCAGCTCGGGATGAGCGTGCAGGTCGCGGCGGAACTCGATCAGCTCGGCCTCGTGCTCCGCGAGGAACGCGTCCAGATCCGCCAGCAGGTCATTGCCCTGCTCAATTCCGGCCATGCCCACCATCCCCGTGTGTGCAGAATCTGTCTTCGGCGAACTCGGTAACGAGGGCGTCTACCACGCTGATAAGGTCCCCGGTCTGCGCGTAGACGGCCCGCTGCCGTTCGTAAGAGGCGCCGTGCTCGAGTACTTCCGAGGCCACGGAAAGCTCGTCCTGACACCCCAGCCTCGAGGCTACCGGCTCGAGCGCGGCGAGCAATTCGAATAGCTCATCCCGCAGCGGCGCCGTGGCCCCGGCCTCGTCAGTGATCACGGTCGCGTCCAGCCCGAATCGCGTCGCGCGCCACTTGTTGTCCCTGACCACCCAGGCCGACGGGCAGGGCAGCGTATAGCCGCGGTCCAGCTGGGAGTCGAAGAGCTGGACTAGGCACTGCGAGAGCGCCGCCACCATGCCGACCTCGCGCATTGTCGGCACACCGTCGGACATGCGAATCTCGACGGTGCCGAAGTCGGGGTGCGGCCGGATGTCCCACCAGACCTCCTTGATGCTGCGAATCGTCCCCGCCCGCAGCAGGGTGTCCATGTAGTCCTCGAACTGTTCCCAGTTCGCTAGCCGATGCGGCGGACCCGCCGTCGGCAATGCGCCGAAGGTCACCGACCTGCTGGAGGCAAGCCCGGTGTCATACCCACACCAGAACGGGCTCGACGCGGTAATGGCGAGAAAATGCGGAAGGTAAGCGGCCAGGGCATTGACGATCGGAATCGCCTTGCTCCCGTCCCGAATCCCCACGTGAACATGCACACCGAAGGTCTGAATCCGGCGGGCAAGCCACTGCATTTGCTCGACAAGCTCCGCATAGCGCTGGATTGGCGCCATGGTCGCGTCTCGCCAGTTACTTACCGGGTGAGTCCCGGCGCACGCTAGTAGGATACCGTGCTCCGCCGCCATCCGCTGGAGTTCAGTGATCGTTACGGCCAGGTCGTCTTTCGCCTCGGACACCGTGCTGCAAATGCCTGTGACCAGTTCAATGGTGGACTGCATCAGCTCATGGCGGATTCGCGGGTGCTCCCCCGTGTCGCCGTCTACGGGCAGCTGGTCGATCAGCTTGCCCGCTTCCTGGCGCAGCAGCTTGGTCTTGCTGTCGATTAGCTGGACCTCCCATTCGACGCCGAGCGTCGCGCCGCGGGAAGGGTTCCACTCGATAGCCATGCCCTGGCCTCCGTGCTTGGTGCTCCGTGCCCGAAATCGTTCAGGTATCAAATATCGCCAGGCCGGTACTCGCCCCAGACATCCCGCAGTGCATCGCAAACCTCACCCAGGGTCGCGTCGGCGCGCAGCGCGTCGCGGAGCGGGTAAAGGACGTTACCGGTGCCTTCCGCGGCCGATTTAAGTGCGGAAATCGCGCGGCGATGCGGTTCGGGGTCCCGCTCCTTTCGCACCCGGGCCAGCCGGGCCGCCTGTTCGGCCTCCAGGGCCGGGTCGGGCCGCAGCAGCTGAAAGGGCTCCTCGTCGTCTGTGGTGAACTTGTTCAGGCCGACGATCACCCGGTCGCCCTCGTCGATTTCCCTGGCCACCTGGTACGCCGTGCCCTCGATCTCGGACTTCTGGAAGCCACGCTCGATCGCCGCGGCCGCCCCGCCCATCTCCTCGATGCGGTCCATGAGGGTGGCCGCGGCCGCCTCGATCTCGTCGGTCATCGATTCGATCAGGTACGAGCCCGCGAACGGGTCCGCGGTGGCGGTCAGGTCGCTCTCGTACGCGATCACCTGCTGAGTGCGCAGCGCCAGCCGGGCTGCCTTGGCGCTGGGCAGCGCGAGCGCCTCGTCGAAGGAGTTCGTGTGCAGCGACTGGGTCCCCCCAAGCACGGCCGCCAGGGCCTGCAGGCTCACCCGGACCATGTTCACCTCAGGCTGCTGCGCGGTGAGTTGCACGCCGGCCGTCTGGGTGTGGAAGCGCAGCATCTGTGACCTGGGGTCCTTCGCCCCGAACTCGTCCCGCATGATGCCGGCCCAGAGCCGGCGCGCGGCCCGGAACTTCGCGACCTCCTCGAGCAGGGTGGTCCGGGCCACGAAGAAGAACGAGAGCCGGGGGGCGAAGTCGTCGATGGCCAATCCGGATGTGATGGCGGCCCTGACGTACTCCCTGGCGTTGGCCAGCGTGAACGCGATCTCTTGCACCGGCGTGGCGCCCGCCTCGGCCATGTGGTAGCCGGAGATGGAGATCGTGTTCCACTTGGGCAGTTCGGTGCGGCAGTAGGCGAAGGTGTCGGCGACCAGGCGCAGCGACGGGCGCGGCGGGTAGATGTAGGTGCCGCGGGCGATGTACTCCTTCAGCACGTCGTTCTGGATCGTGCCGGTCAGCTGGTCCGGGCGGACGCCCTGCTCCTCGCCGACCATCTGGTACATCAGCAGCAGCACCGCGGCGGGCGCGTTGATGGTCATCGACGTGGATACGGTATCCAGCGGGATACCGCCGAACAGCGTTCGCATGTCGTCGACGGTGTCGATGGCCACGCCGACCTTGCCCACCTCGCCGTGGGCGACATGGGCGTCGGAGTCGTATCCCATCTGGGTGGGCAGGTCGAAGGCGACCGAGAGCCCGGTGGTGCCCGCCTCGATCAGCTCGTGATAGCGGCGGTTGGACTCCTGGGCGGTGGCGAAGCCGGCGTACTGACGCATCGTCCAGGGCCGGTCGACATACATTCGCGGATACACTCCGCGAGTAAACGGATACTCTCCCGGCCTGCCGAGCTTTTCTTCGGGCCGGAAATCCGTAAGCTTGCTGTCATCGTAGACGGGATCGATGGGAAAACCTGACTCGGACATGCGTTCCATGTGCTCAGGTTACTTCGGGGTTGCCTTAGGTCGCCCTAAGAAGAGAGCTGGGAGGCTCATGCTGGACCGGTTCGGTCCCATAAACCGGCGCACCAGGCGGGCCGCGGCGGGGGCAGTGCTGGCCGCCGTCCTGGCCGCCGTCGCGGCCGCCCCTTCCGCCGCAGCCGCCACCTCTCCCTCCGCCGCCTCTAGTTCCCCTTCCGCCGCGGCCGCCACCTCTCCCTCCGCCGCCTCTAGTTCCCCTTCCGCCCCGGCGGCATCGCCCGCCGCCATCGGCGGTGCGCAGCTGGCCGGCCGCGGCGTGATCGTCAGCTACCCGTCGTCCGGCTCGGTGCCGCGGCTGCCGAACGTGAAGGCCTCGGCGTGGGTCATCGCCGACGCCGACACCGGGCAGGTGCTCGCGGCCAAGGACCCGCACGGCTGGTACCGGCCGGCCAGCACGCTCAAGGTCCTCACCGCGGTCGCGCTGATCCCGGTGCTCAACCCGGACGCCACCGTGGTAGCCACCAAGCAGGCCACATCGGTCACGCCGAACGTGGTGGGCCTCCTGCCCGGGCACCCCTACAAGATCTCCGACCTGTTCACCGCGCTGCTGACGATGTCCGCCAACGACGCCGCAGTCGCGCTGACCCAGGCGACCGGGTCGTTCGGCCGGGGCATGGCCGTGATCAACGCCGAGGCCCGGCACCTGCAGGCCGACGACACCGTGGCCCTCCAGCCCAACGGGCTCGACGCCCCCGGCCAGCGCACGTCCGCCTACGACCTGGCCCTGATCGCCAGGCAGGCGCTGCGGATGCCCGCCTTCCTGCGGTACGACCAGCCGGTCACCGCGAAGTTCCCGGTCACCGCGAAGAAATCGGTCACCATTTTCAACCAGAACTCGCTGCTCACCACGTACCCGGGCGCGGTCGGCGGCAAGATCGGCTGGACCAACGAGGCCGGCGCCACCTACGTGGGGATGGCCAGGCGGAACGGCGTCACGCTGATCGTGACCCTGCTGCACTGCCCCGCGCTGACCGAGATCGACTCCGGTAAGAGCCTGCTGAACTGGGGCTTCGCGGTCGACGGCAAGGTCGGGGGAGTCGGCACGCTGGTCAGCGCGCTGTCGCCGGCCGTCCCCGCCCCGAGCCGGTCATCGGCCGCGGGCCGGTATCCGGCCGCGGCCCGGCAGGCGGCGGCCCGGTCGCACGCGGCGGCCCGGTCGCACGCGGCGGCCGCCGGCCCTTCGGCGCTCGACACCGCCGGGTTCAGTGGCGCGGTGCTGCTCGCGGCGGGGCTTGGCTTCGCCTACAACCGCCGTCAGCGGCCCTCGCGCCGCCGCGACTGACCGGGGTCAGCCGCGACTGACCGGGGTCAGAGGCCCTACGCCGCCGCGACTGACCCGGCCTCATGATCATGTGTCAAGGGCGCCGGAAAATGACGCCCGACGGCACATGATCACGGAAACCGGTCCCCGGGGTGGTTCAAGCCAAGGGCTTGAGCAGGCCGATTCGCTCGCGCACGGCGGTCATGGTCTGCCCGGCCACCCGGCGGGCCCGCGCGGCGCCGTCCGCCAGCAGCCGGTCGAGCCCGGCCTCGTCGGCCAGGATCCGCTCGGTCCGCTCCCTGATCGGGGCGAAGCTGGCGACGACCAGTTCGGCCACGTCCTTCTTGAACGCGCCGTAGCCCGCGCCGACGTACTTGGCCTCCAGGGTCGTCACCGGCTCGCCGGACAGCGCCGAGTAGATCCGCAGCAGGTTGGTCACGCCCGGCTTGGCTTCGGCATCGGCGCGGACCTCCGAGCCCGCGTCGGTGACCGCGCGGGCGATCTTCTTGCGGATCACGGCCGGGTCGTCGAGCACGTCGATGATGCCCTGCGGGGACGACGACGACTTGCTCATCTTGGCCGTCGGGTCCTGCAGGTCGTAGATCTTGGCCACGTCGGCCAGGATGTACGGCTGCGGGGGCACGAATGTCTGGCCGTATCTGTGGTTGAACCGCTGGGCCAGGGTCCGGCTGAGCTCGAGGTGCTGCCGCTGGTCCTCGCCCACCGGCACCTGGTCGGCCTGGTAGAGCAGGATGTCCGCGGCCTGCAGGATCGGGTAGGTGAACAGGCCGACCGAGGCCTGCTCCTGGCCTTCCTTGGACGACTTGTCCTTGAACTGCGTCATCCGGCTCGCCTCGCCGAAGCCGGTCATACAGCCGAGCACCCAGGCCAGTTCGGTGTGCTCGGGCACGTGGCTCTGCACGAACAGCGTGCACCGGTCCGGGTCGAGCCCGGCCCCGAGCAACTGCGCGGCGGCCACCCGGGTCCGCCGGGACAACAGGGCCGGGTCCTGCGGCAGCGTGATCGCGTGCAGGTCGACGACGCAGTAGAAGGCGTCGTAGCTGTCCTGCAGCGCCACCCACTGGCGCAGCGCGCCGAGGTAGTTGCCGAGGTGAAACGAGTCGGCGGTGGGCTGGATGCCGGACAGGACGCGGAGCTTGGACTCTGCCGGCCTAGGGCGGGCTGGCCCAGGGTGGGCGGGCCCAGGGTAGGCGGGCCCAGGGTAGGCGGGCTGAGAGTGGGGCTGAGCCATGCGCTGGAGTCTAGCGGCGACTCTACCTACGACCGGCGGGCAGGCCGGAGTCGGCGACGACCACCTCGACCCGCTGGAACTCCTTCAGGTCGGAGTAGCCGGCCGTGGCCATCGTACGGCGGAGCGCCCCCATCAGGTTCATCGAGCCGTCGGGAACGGTCGACGGGCCGTGCAGGATCTGCTCAAGCGTGCCGATCGTCTCCACCCGGACCCGGGCGCCGCGGGGCAGTTCGGTGTGGTTGGCCTCGCTACCCCAGTGGTAACCCCGGCCCGGCGCCTCGCTGGCCCGGGCCAGCGGCGAGCCCACCATGACCGCGTCGGCCCCGATGGCCAGCGCCTTGGCGATGTCGCCGCTGCTGGTCATGGATCCGTCGGCGATCACGTGCACGTAGCGGCCCCCGGACTCGTCCAGGTAGTCGCGCCGCGCCGCGGCCACGTCGGCGATCGCGGTGGCCATCGGCACCGCCACGCCGAGCACCCGCACGGTGGTGTGGCCGGAGCCGCCGCCGAAGCCGACCAGGACGCCGGCGGCGCCGGTGCGCATCAGGTGCAGCGCGGCGGTGTAGGTCGCGCAGCCGCCGACCACCACGGGGACGTCTAGCTCGTAGATGAACTGCTTCAGGTTGAGCGGCTCGGCCCGCCCGGAGACGTGCTCCGCCGACACCGTGGTGCCGCGGATGACGAAGATGTCCACGCCTGCGTCCACGACGGCCTTGGCGTACCGCGCGGTGCGCTGCGGTGACAAGCTGGCCGCGGTCGTCACTCCGGCGCGGGCGATCTCCTCGATCCGGCGGCCGATGAGGTCCTCGGAGATCGGTTCGGCGTACATGGCCTGCAGCCGGCGGGTGGCCGCCCGCTCGTCGAGCTCGGTTACCTCCGCGAGCAGCGGCTCGGGATCTTCGTACCTGGTCCACAGCCCTTCCAGGTCGAGCACGGCCAGGCCGCCCAGCCGGCCGATCTGGATCGCGGTGGCCGGCGACACGACGCTGTCCATCGGGCAGGCCATCAGCGGCAGCTCGAACCGGTAGGCGTCGATCTGCCAGGCGATCGACACCTCCTCCGGGTCCCGCGTCCGGCGGGCGGGCACGATGCCGATCTCGCTGAGCGAGTACGCCTGGCGCCCGGTCTTGCCCCGGCCGATCTCCACGTCGCTCATGTTTCTGTCGTCCCCGTGTCGTGCCTGCTCACGACGTGGTCCCGTCGCGGCTGGTGCGGGCGCTGTAGTTCGGCGCCTCGACGGTCATCTTGACGTCGTGCGGGTGGCTCTCGGTCAGGCCGGCCGCGGTGATCTGGATGAACCGGGCGTCCTGCAGGTCGGCGATGGTCCGGGCCCCGCAGTAGCCCATGGCCGCGCGCAGCCCGCCGACCAGCTGCCCGGCCACGGCGGACAGCGGGCCGCGGTAGGGCACCTGCCCCTCGATGCCCTCCGGCACCAGCTTGTCCTCGCGCAGCACGTCGTCCTGGAAGTACCGGTCCTTGGAGTAGGAGCGGCCGCGCTCCCGGTTCCGCATGGCGCCGAGTGAGCCCATGCCCCGGTAGAGCTTGTACTGCTTGCCGTTAATGAAGACCATCTCGCCCGGGCTTTCCTCGCAGCCAGCCAGCAGGCTGCCCAGCATGACGGTGTCCGCACCCGCGGCGATGGCCTTGGCGATGTCACCGGAGTACTGCAGGCCGCCGTCGCCGACCACGGGCACGCCGGCCGGCCGGGCCGCCTGGGCCGCCTCGTAGATCGCCGTGACCTGCGGGACGCCCACCCCCGCCACCACCCGGGTGGTGCAGATGGAGCCCGGCCCGACGCCGACCTTGATGCCGTCCGCGCCGGCGTCCACCAGGGCCCGCGCACCCGCCCGGGTGGCTACGTTGCCGCCGATCACCTCGGCGTCGGAGTTGCCCTTGATCTGCGCGACCATGTCCAGCACCGCTTGCGCGTGCCCGTGTGCGGTGTCCACGACCAGGAAGTCCACGCCGGTCTCGATCAGCGCCTGGGCGCGGCGCTTGGCGTCCTCGCCGACCCCCACCGCGGCCCCGACCACCAGCCGCCCGGCCGGGTCCTTGGTCGCGAAGGGGAACTTCTCGCTCTTGGTGAAGTCCTTCACGGTGATGAGCCCGCGCAGCCGGCCCGTCTCGTCGACCAGCGGCAGCTTCTCCACCTTATGCTGGCGCAGCAGCCGCAGCGCTTCCTCGGGCGCGACCCCCACCGGCGCGGTGACCAGTGGCATCCGGGTCATGACCTCGGCCACCCGGCGGCTGTGGTCGGTCTCGAACCGGATGTCGCGGTTGGTGACGATGCCTACGAGCACGCCGTCCGGCCCGGTCACCGGCACGCCGGAGATCCGGTAGCGGCCGCACAGCCCGTCGACGTCCGCGATCGTGGCGTCGGGCCCGCAGGTCACCGGGTCGGTGATCATACCGGCCTCGGACCGCTTGACCATGTCCACCTGCTGCGCCTGCTCCTCGATGGACAGGTTGCGGTGCAGCACTCCCACGCCGCCCTGGCGGGCCATGGCGATCGCCATCCGCGCCTCGGTCACGGTGTCCATCGACGCGGACACCAACGGGACGCGGAGCCGGTAACGGCGCGTGATCCTGGTGGTGGTGTCCGCCTCGCTCGGCAGCACCGCGGAATAGGCGGGCAGCAGGAGCACATCATCAAAGGTCAGGCCGACGGGCGCGAACTTATCCAAGGGGGGCCCGGGGGGATGGGTCCCCCCGGAAGAGGACTGGCCCGGAGGAACTTGATCAGTCATGGCACCTTCATTCCGGCGGAAATGTCATACCTGGCTGTTAGCGTGGTCATATCGCCGCAGGGCATGCGGCGATTGCGCGGTGAGGCGTCCGGAATACCGGGCCTGTGAAGCGCGAACCTCAACCGCTTGCCTCCTGACCAGGATGTGAGCGGCTGGAATCCCCTGCCTTCGGGTGGGGAGGATGCCAAGGCACCTTCACCGGGAGCCGCTGCGGAATGCACCCATCCTATGGGCGCCCCTGTAGACCGGGGCCGCAGGAAGCGAAACGCGGGGCCACAGGAGTGTGGCCCCGCGTTTGCGCGTCTATCTCAGTGCGGGTGGCTGTGCCCGTGGCCGTTGGCCGCGGGGGCCTCCTTCTCCTCCGGCTTCTCCACCACCAGGGTCTCGGTGGTGAGCAGCATGGCGGCGATGGACGCGGCGTTCTGCACCGCAGACCTGGTCACCTTCACCGGGTCGATGACGCCCTGGGCGATCAGGTCGCCGTACTCGCCGGTGGCCGCGTTGTAGCCCTGCCCAGCAGGCAGGGTGGCGATCTTGGCCACCACGACGGAACCCTCCTGGCCCGCGTTTATCGCGATCCAGCGGGCCGGCTCGCTTAGCGAGTTCTTGACGACCAGGACACCGGTCGCCTCGTCACCCTTGCGGCCGAGGTCGTCGAGGCCGCTGGCCACGTGCACCAGGGCGCTGCCGCCGCCGGCGATGATGCCCTCCTCGATGGCCGCCCGGGTGGCGGAGATGGCATCCTCAAGGCGGTGCTTCTTCTCCTTGAGCTCCACCTCGGTCGCCGCGCCGACGCGCAGGACGCAGACGCCGCCGGACAGCTTGGCCAGCCGCTCCTGCAGTTTCTCCCGGTCCCAGTCGGAGTCGGTGTTCTCGATCTCGGTGCGGATCTGCCGGATCCTGTCCTCGATCGCCGACTTGTCGCCCGAGCCGTCCACCACCGTGGTGGTGTCCTTGGTCACCACGATCCGGCGGGCGCGGCCCAGGTCCTCAAGCCCGACCGAGTCCAGCTTGAGGCCGACCTCTTCGCTGATCACCGTGCCGCCGGTCAGCACCGCGATGTCGGCGAGCATGGCCTTGCGGCGGTCACCGAAACCGGGCGCCTTCACGGCTACCACGTTGAGCAGGCCGCGGATCTTGTTCACCACCAGGGTGGCCAGCGCCTCGCCCTCGACGTCCTCGGCCACCACCACCAGCGGCCGCTTGGACTGCGCGATCTTCTCGAGCAGCGGCAGGAAGTCCTGCATCGAGGAGATCTTGGACTGGTGGATGAGGATGTACGCGTCCTCCAGGACCGCCTCGAGGCGCTCGGGGTCGGTGATGAAGTACGGCGAAATGTAGCCCTTGTCGAACTGCAGGCCCTCGGTGAACTCCAGCTCGAGGCCCATCGTCGGCGATTCCTCGACGGTGATGACACCGTCCTTGCCGACCTTGGCGAACGCCTCGGCGATCAGCTCGCCGATCTTCTCGTCTTGCGCCGAGATGGTCGCGACGTGCGCGATCTCGGTCTGCTCTTCCACGTCACGCGCGGAATCCAGCAGCCGCTTGGAGACCTCGGCGGCGGCGGCGTCGATGCCGCGCTTCATGTCCATCGGGTTGGCGCCGGCCGCGACCGAGCGCATGCCGTGCCGCACCATCGCCTGGGCCAGGACGGTCGCCGTCGTGGTGCCGTCCCCGGCGATGTCATTGGTCTTGGTGGCGACTTCCTTGGCGAGCTGGGCACCCAGGTTTTCGTAGGGGTCTTCCAGCTCCACCTCCTTGGCGACGGTCACGCCGTCGTTGGTGATGGTGGGGGCACCCCATTTTTTATCGATTACGACGTTGCGACCGCGAGGGCCTAGCGTCACCTTCACGGTGTCGGCGAGCTTGTTGACGCCACGCTCAAGCGAGCGGCGGGCGTCCTCGTCGAACTCCAGGATCTTGGGCATATAACTACCTCAACCTACGGTTGGATCGAGTTCTCAGTCAGCATGCCAGCACTGGTCTGCAGAGAACTCGTCAGCAGAGCAGGCATGCTCACGGGCCCCGGCGGCAAAACCCCGGCGATGTGCCGGGCGCCCTGCCGCCAGGGCCCGTCGCTTTACTACTTGTCGATGACGGCGAGGACGTCGCGAGCGGAGAGCACCAGGTACTCTTCGCCGCCGTACTTCACCTCAGTGCCGCCGTACTTGCTGTACAGCACCACGTCGCCGACCTTGACATCGATCGGCACGCGCTTGGTTCCCGCATCGTCGAAGCGACCCGGACCAACCGCAAGGACTTCGCCCTCCTGGGGCTTCTCCTTGGCGGTGTCCGGGATCACAAGACCGGATGCCGTGGTCTGCTCCGCCTCAAGCGGGCGGACCACGATCCGGTCTTCGAGCGGCTTGATTACTACCTTGGTGGCGGTCGTCACGATATGACCTCCCCCTCCGGAAAGGCTAATGGTGAGTTGCTAGAGAGGGCGAGCGCGGCCGCCTGTCGTCGCGGGTGCCAGACTGCCTCGTCGCATTAGCACTCTACAGCAGCGAGTGCTAATCCCGAACAGTAGCGGCACCGACCCGACTCGTCAAACAAGCGGCGAGGGAGGCAGCAAGCGGGTTCTTTTTGCTCTCCGCACAGAATTGATTACTAAGAGCTATTTGAGCTGTCCGGTCCCGGTGCCGGCGGACCGATCTGGCCAACCACCGGGATGAGCACACCCTTTGAAGGAGCATCATGGACCAGCCGGGCCTGGGAGTTATGGTGTGCGGTATGTCCCAGGTGTTCTTGGAGCGGGAGCACGCCGAGGAACTGGACGCGGCGGATCCGCTGGCCGGGTTCCGCGAGCGGTTCGCGCTGGCCGACCCGTCCCTGATCTACCTGAACGGCAACTCGCTCGGCGCGCTCCCGCGGGCCACGCTGCGACGGCTGGAGGCCGTCATCCGCGAGGAGTGGGGCGCTGCGCTCGCCCGGTCGTGGGATCACTGGGTGGACCTGCCCGCTCGGGCCGGCGACCTGGTCGGCGAGCTGACCGGCGCCGCGCCGGGCCAGGTTCTGGTGGCCGACAACACCACGGTGAACCTGTACAAGCTGGCCTGCTCGGCGCTTGACGCCCGCCCCGGCCGGCACGTGATCGTCACCGACCAGGACAACTTTCCCAGCGACCGCTACGTGGTCGAGGGAATCGCGGCCCAGCGTGGCCTGGAGCTGCGCATGCTGGCCACCGACATCAACTCCGGGCTGGACCCCGGCGAACTGCGCGCCGCGGTGGACGAGGACACCGCGCTGGTCAGCCTGTCGCACGTGGCGTACCGCAGCGGCGCCCTCGCCGACATGGAGGCCGTCACCGAGATCGCGCACGAGGCGGGCGCGCTCATGCTGTGGGACCTGTGCCACTCGGTTGGCGCGGTGCCGGTCGAGCTCGACCGCTGCGACGTGGACCTGGCCGTCGGCTGCACCTACAAGTACCTCAACGCGGGTCCCGGCGCCCCCGCGTTCCTGTACGTCTCGGCCCGGCTCCGGGAGGTGCTGCGGCAGCCGATCTGGGGCTGGTTCGCCCAGCGCGACCAGTTCGCCATGGGGCCCAGGTACGACCCGGCGGCGGGCATCGCCAAGTTCATGACGGGCACCCCGTCCATCCTGGGCACCGCCGCGGTGGAAGAGGGATCGCGGCTGCTGCTCGAGGCGGGCCTGCCGCCGATGCGGGCCAAGAGCCTGCGGCTGACCAGCTACCTCATCGACCTGGGTGACGTCTGGCTCGAGCCGCTCGGCTGCGTACTGGCCACGCCCAGGGACGGTGGCCGCCGCGGCGGCCACGTCAGCTACTGCCATCCGCAGGCCGAGCAGATCGTCGGCCAGCTCGCCGCCATGAACATCGTCACCGATTACCGCACCCCGGACCGGTTCCGGTTCGGCCTGTCCCCGCTCACCACCCGCTTCACCGACGTCTGGACCGCCGTCGGCGCCGCCCGCGACATCATCGAGACCAAACGCTATGGCTGAACCCGTCACCTATTCCGGCTACCTGAGGCTCGATCAGCTGCTTTCGGCTCAGCAGCCCCGATCGAGCGAGCATGACGAGATGCTGTTCATCGTCATCCACCAGATCTACGAGCTGTGGTTCAAGCAGCTCCTGCACGAGCTGGGCAAGCTGCAGGCCGAACTCGAATCCGGCAGCACCACGCACGCCATGCGCACGCTGCGGCGGACGCTGGCTATCTTGAAGATCGTGGTGGCCCAGCTCGACGTGCTCGAGACCATGACGCCGACCCAGTTCACCAGCTTCCGTGACTGGCTCGGCACCTCGAGCGGGTTCGAGTCGGCGCAGTTCCGCGAGCTCGAGGCCGTGCTCGGCCGACGGGACCGGATGATGATCGCCCGGTACGCAGAGGAGAGCGCCGAGCGGGAACGCATTACGGCCGCCATGTCGCGGCCGTCCGTATTCGACTCCTTCGTCCGCTACCTGGCCGGCCAGGGCTACGACGTGCCGACCGAGATCCTGCGGCGCGACGTGAGCCAGGCTATTGCGGCCTCGGCCGGGATGCAGCAGGTGCTGAAGAGGGTCTACGACGACGACACCGACGCCACCGCGGTATGCGAGCTCCTGGTGGACCTCGACGAGGGCATGCAGGAGTGGCGCTATCGCCACGTCAAGATGGTCGAGCGGACCATCGGCGGCAGGAGCGGCACCGGCGGCTCAGCCGGCGCCACTTACCTCAGCACCACGGTCGGAAAGCCGACCTTCCCCGACCTATGGGCCATGCGCAGCCTCGGCTAGGCGGGAACGGGGGCCGAGGCGGGAACGGAGCCCGTTCGGCCGAAAAGGTCTTTACTCCCATTCGATGGTGGCGGGGGGCTTGCTGGTGACGTCGAGGACGACGCGGTTGATTTCGGGGACCTCGTTGGTGACGCGGGTGGAGATCCGGGCCAGCACGTCGTCCGGCAGCCGCGCCCAGTCCGCGGTCATCGCGTCTTCGCTGGTCACCGGGCGGAGCACGATCGGGTGGCCGTAGCTGCGGCCGTCGCCTTGGACGCCGACCGAACGCACGTCGGCCAGCAGCACCACCGGGCACTGCCAGACCAGGGTGTCCAGGCCGGCCGCGGACATCTCCTCGCGGACGATGGCGTCGGCCTCGCGCAGGACCGCCAGGCGCTCGGCGGTCACCTCGCCGATGACCCTGATCGCCAGCCCGGGGCCGGGGAACGGCTGGCGGCGGACGATCGGCTGCGGCAGGCCGAGCTCCTCCCCCACCCGCCGCACCTCGTCCTTGAACAGCCAGCGCAGCGGCTCGACCAGGTGGAACTTCAGGTCGTCGGGCAGTCCGCCGACGTTGTGGTGCGACTTGATGTTCGCGGTGCCGGTGCCGCCACCGGACTCCACCACGTCCGGGTACAGCGTGCCCTGCACCAGGAACTCGCACGCCTCGCCGTGCTGGCCGGCCTCGGCGGTGATCTCCCGGGCGGCGCGCTCGAACGCGCGGATGAACTCCCGGCCGATGATCTTCCGCTTCTGCTCGGGTTCGGCCACCCCGGCCAGCGCGGAACCGAACGCCTCGGCCTCGTTCGCCACCTTGAGCCGGACGCCGGTGGCGGCCACGAAGTCTTGCTCGACCTGTTCGGCCTCACCCTTGCGCAGCAGGCCATGGTCGACGAACACGCAGGTCAGACGGTCGCCGATGGCCCGCTGTACGAGCGCCGCGGCGACCGCGGAGTCCACCCCCCCGGACAGCCCGCAGATCGCCCGGCCGTCGCCGACCTGCTCGCGGATCAGCGCCACCTGCTCCTCGACCACGTTCAGCGTGGTCCAGGACGGGCGGCAGCCGGCCAGCTCGAGGAAGCGGGCCAGGATGCGGGTGCCGTGCTCGGTGTGCAGGACCTCGGGGTGGAACTGGACGCCGAACATGCGGCGCTGCTCGTCCTCCACCGCCGCCACCGGCGTCGCTTCGGTCCGCGCGGTCACCATGAACCCCGGCGGCGCCGCCGTGCAAGTATCCCCATGCGACATCCACACCGTCTGCCGAGCCGGCAGCCCCGCCAGGAGCCTGCCCCCCAGCGGCGACGGTTCCCCCCCGAAGGGGGGCCGAGGGGGTACGGGGGGAACGGTTTCCCCCCGTGAGCGGGGGGGGTCTTGGGGGGGTCGTCCCCTCCGGGAAGCAGAGTGGGGTCGTCCCCCCCGGTCAGCAGGGTTCTGCCGTACTCGGCGGCGCCGGTCCGCTCGACCGTGCCGCCCAGCCCGGCCACCATCAGCTGGAAGCCGTAGCAGATGCCGAGCACGGGGACCCCGGTCTCGAAGAGCCCCGGCGGCGCGGGCGGCGCGCCGTCGGCGTAGACCGACGCGGGGCCGCCGGACAAGATGATCGCCTTCGGCCGCTTGGCCAGCATCTCCGCCACCGGCATCGTGGACGGGACGATTTCGGAGTAGACGTGGCACTCGCGTACCCGGCGGGCAATCAGCTGCGCGTACTGCGCGCCGAAGTCGACGACGAGAACGGTGTCAAAGCCACCGGGCACGCTGACCGCCTTTCACCGGGGACCGCCTTTCACCGGGGACCGCCTTCCTGCGGGGTCTCCGAGTTTAGCCGGACCTGACCAGCAGAAACCGTGTTCTGAGGAGCGGGCGGGCTGGCCGGGGCCTTGGCACTGGGCGGGGGGCTCGGGGCCGGGGGCGCGGCCGGGGCCGGGGCGCTAGGCGAGGGCGAGGCGCCGGGCGGGGCCGGGGCGCGAGGCCAGGGCCGAGGCGCTGGAGGGCGAGGGGCCGGCCGGGGGCCGCGGCGTTGGCGGTGACGCGGAGGCGGGCGATGCGGCGGCCGTCGAGTTCGATCACGGTGATGGTGTGGCCCGCCACCTGGACGCTGTTGCCCACCGACGGCAGGTGACCGAGGGCGGCCAGGACGTAGCCAGCGACGGTCTCGTACGGGCCTTCGGGCAGCTCGATGCCGGTCTGCTCGCGGAACTCGTCCAGGTTGAGCAGGCCGTCGACCTCCACCTCGCCGGCCGACAGTTTGGTGGCATGGTCCTGCTCCAGGTCGTACTCGTCCCTGATGTCGCCGATCAACTCCTCGACCAGGTCCTCCAGGGTGACGATGCCGGCCGTGCCGCCATACTCGTCGACCACGATGGCCAGGTGGGCGCGCTCGCGCCGCATCTCCGATAGCGAGGCGAGCACGGTCTTGCTGATCGGCAGGAACTTCACCGTCCGGACGATCCGGCTGACCGGCACCGCCTCCTTGGCCACGCCGTGCCCGAGCAGGTCCCGGACGTGCACGAAGCCGATCACGTTGTCGTAGGTGTCGGCGTAGACCGGCAGCCGCGAGTGCGGCACGCCGGCGGCGATGGCGGCGGCCTCGGCGACCGGGGTCTCCGCATCCAGGAAGACCACCTCGGTGCGCGGCACCAGGACCTCGCGGATCTGCCGCTTGCCCGCGTCGAAGACCTCGCCGACGATCTGCCGCTCGTCCTGGCTGAGCGTCTGGGTGCTGGTCACGAGCTCGCGCACTTCCTGCTCGGTCATGGCCTGGCGGCCGACCCGCGGGTCGCCGCCCAGGACGGCGACGACCAGGTTGGTCGTCGCGGTGAGCAGCCAGACGACCGGCCGGGCCAGGGTGGCGATCCGGTCAAGCAGCGGCGCGGCCAGCAGCGCCAGCCGGGGTGCCCGCTGCAGGCCGATCCGCTTGGGCGCGAGCTCGCCGAGGATCAGGCTGAAGAAGGTGATGCAGATGGTCACCACGATGAACGAGACCGGGCCCGCCCAGGCCTGCGACATATGCTGCCCGATCAGCCATGACTTCAGCAGGTCCGCAAGCGTCGCGGCGCCATAGCCGCCGGCGACCAGCGTGGCCAGCGTCACGCCGATCTGCACGGCGGAGAAGAACCGGTTCGGGTCCTGCGCAAGCTTGGCCGCCTTCTGGCCCCGCCTGCCGCGCTTGGCCAGCGCCCTGATCTGGCCCTCGCGCAGCGAGACTAGGGCCATCTCCGAGGCCGCGAAGAACCCCCCGATGACGATGATGACGAGGACAACGATGATGTCCAGGACGACCTTGCTCATTTGTCTCTCGCTCGCTCTGCCTTCCCGCTCGCCTCCGGACCCCACCCACCTCCCCATCCCCCTTCACCGGCGGCTCATTCCCTCCTCGCTCCTCCGTCACTCGTCAGTCCAGTCGCCGCCGGCGCCCTTCGGCTCGCGGGGGAGTCCAGGCGGCGCAGCGGCCCTTTGGCTCGGGCCGGCCCCCGCCGGCCGCATGATGTGTCTGGCCAGTCTAGACCGGATAACGTAAGTGTCCCGTGGACACGCAATCAATCTGGAAGTCCAGCACCCGGCTGGCCGACGGACGCGAGATCGTCTACTTCGACGAGGCGCCCGGCCTCGGCCGCGCCCAGGTCCGGGACACCAGGCCGTTGCCGCCCCGGCCGCCGGGGCCTCCCCTCCCGGCCGGGTCGCCGGAATGGGGGATCCGCTGGGATCCGCTGGCCGGGGAGTCGGTGGTGATCGCCGCCGCCCGGCAGGACCGGACGTTCCTGCCGCCGCCCGACCAGTGCCCGCTCGACCCGTCGGCGCCTGGCCGCCTCACCGAAATACCGGCCGGCCGCTACGACGTGGTGGTGTTCGAGAACCGGTTCCCCTCGCTGGCCGAACCGCTCGGGCGCTGCGAGGTCGTCTGCTTCACCTCCGACCATGACTCCTCGTTCGCTCAGCTCACCCCGCAGCGGGTGTGCACCGTGTTCGAGGCCTGGGTGGACCGCACGCAGGTGCTGAGCGCGCTGCCGCAGACCAGGCAGGTGTACTGCTTCGAGAACAAGGGCGAGGAGATCGGCGTCACGCTGCATCACCCGCACGGGCAGATCTACGCGTTCCCCTTCGTCGCGCCGCGGCTGGAGCGGATGGTGGCCCAGGCCCGCGACTACGCGTTCCACCACGCCGGCGGCAACCTGTTCGACGACCTGGTGGCCGCCGAACTCCAAACCGGGACCAGGATCGTGACCCGCAACGAGCACTGGGTGGTGTTCGTGCCCGAGGCGGCGCGCTGGCCGTACGAGGTGCGGATCTTCCCCACCGCCCGGGTCCCTGACCTGACTGGCGTGAGCGCGGCCGCGCGGGACGCGTTCGGCCCGCTGTACTTGGACGTGCTGCGCCGGTTCGACGGGCTGTTCGGGCAGCCGGCGCCGTACATCGCCGCCTGGCACCAGGCCCCGGTCGGGGACGAGATCGCGCGCCGCCAGTTCGCCGCGCACCTGCAGGTGCTGACGGTCCGGCGGGCGGCCGGCAAGCTGAAGTACCTCGCCGGAACCGAATCCGGCATGGGCGTGTGGATCAACGACATCGCCCCAGAAGAGGCCGCGCAACGGCTCAGGGAGGCCTGATGCGAGTGCTCGTCACCGGCGGTGCCGGTTATATCGGCAGCGTCGTCGCCGCGCAGCTGGTCGTGGCCGGGCACGAGGTCACCGTGCTCGACGACCTGTCCACCGGGTTCGCCGACGCGGTTCCGCCCGGTGTCACGTTCGTCAAGGGCACGCTGCGGGACTGTTCGGCCGAGGTACTGTCCGACGGCATCGAGGCGGTGCTGCACTTCGCGGCCAAGTCGCTGGTCGGCGAGTCGATGGCGAACCCGGCCAAGTACTGGTCGAACAACCTGGGCGGCACGATCGCGCTGCTCGAGGCCATGCGCGAGATGCGGATCCGCACGATCGTCTTCTCCTCGACCGCCGCCGTCTACGGTGAGCCCGAGCGCACGCCCATCACCGAGACCGATCCCACCCGCCCGACCAGCCCCTACGGCGCGTCCAAGATCGCCGTCGACACCACCCTGAGCGAGTTCTGCCGGCTGTACGGGTTCGGCGCGGCCAGCCTGCGCTACTTCAACGTGGCCGGCGCCCACAGGGGCGCAGACGGCGGCAACTGGCTCGGCGAGCGGCACAACCCGGAAACCCATCTCATCCCGAACGTGCTGGCCGGCGTGACCGAGGGGCGCCGGGTGCAGATCTTCGGCGATGACTATCCCACCCCCGACGGGACCTGCGTCCGCGACTACATCCACGTCACCGACCTGGCCGACGCGCACCTGCGCGCGCTGGCGGCCTGCCGGCCTGGCCAGCACCGCGTCTACAACCTCGGCAACGGGGAGGGCTTCTCGGTCCGCGAGGTGGTGCAGGTGTGCCGGGAGGTCACCGGCGCCGACATCGGCACCGACGTGGGCCCGCGCCGGGCCGGCGATCCGGCCGTGCTGGTCGCCTCGTCCGCGAAGATCCAGTCCGAGCTGGGCTGGCGGGCCGAGAAGGACCTGCGCGCCATGGCCGCCGACGCCTGGCAGTTCACCCAGGCACGCGCTTCCCGGTGAGAGCGGGCGAGCTCTTCCGGGAACGGTTCGGCGCGGAGCCGGACGGCGTGTGGCTGGCCCCGGGGCGGGCCAACCTGATGGGCGAGCACACCGACTACAACGACGGGTACGTGCTCCCGTTCGCGCTCGGCCAGGGGGTCACGGCCGCGGCGGCCCGCCGGCCCGGGCGGCAGCTGACGCTGTGCTCCCGCCAGGAGCCCGGGGCCGCGGTGCAGATCGCGCTCGACGGGCTGGCCCCCGGCCAGGTGACCGGCTGGGCCGCCTACCCGGCCGGCGTCGCCTGGGCGCTGGCGGAGGCGGGCCACCCGGTGCCCGGCGCCTGCCTGGCCATCGACTCCGACCTGCCCGCGGGCGCCGGCCTTTCCTCCTCGGCCGCGCTTGAGTGCTCGACCGCGCTGGCCCTTACTGAGCTAACCCGGACCGAGCTGGTCCGGACCGAGCTGGCCCTTACCGAGCTAACCCGGAGCGAGCCAGCCGGGCGGGCCGTCCCGCGCCGCGAGCTGGCCGCGATCGCCCGCCGGGCCGAGAACGAGTTCGTCGGGGTGCCCTCGGGCATCATGGACCAGTCCGCCTCGTTGCTCGGTCAGGCCGGTCACGCGCTGCTGCTCGACTGCCGTTCGCTGGACACCTCGCAGGTGCCGTTCGACCCGGCCAGAGCGGAGGCGAGGCTGCTGCTCATCAACACCCGGGCCATGCACGACCTGGTTGACGGGGCGTACGGCCAGCGGCGGGCCGAGTGCGAAGAAGCGGCCCGCCGTCTGGGCATCACCTCTCTTCGGTCCCTAACGACCCCGGCTGAAGCGGACCGGCTGGCTGATCCCGTCCTCCGGCGTCGCGCCCGCCACGTCGTCGCCGATAACCAGCGGGTCCTCGACGTGGTGGCGCTACTGAGCGCCCCGCTGGGGACTCCGGTGGAGATCTACCGCGATATCGGGCAGCTGCTGACCGAATCGCACGCCTCGCTGCGCGACGACTTCGAGATCTCCTGGCCGGAAGCCGACGCGACGGTGGAGGTGGCGCTGACCGCGGGGGCGTTCGGCGCGCGGATGATGGGTGGCGGGTTCGGCGGCTCGGTGCTCGCGCTGGTACCCGCCACCGCGGCTGGCCCGGTCCGCGACGCGGTCGCGGCGACGTTCGCGCGGCACGCCTGGACCGCGCCCGAGTTCCTGGACGCCGTCCCGTCGGCCAGTGCCAGGCGCCTGACATTACAGTTTGGGGTGGCTTGGTGTGACCACGACCAGAGGGAGGATCTAGTGCCGGTGCGTGATGAGGCGGCGGAGCTCGCGGGCGAGATCGCCGAGCTGCGGCATGCGATCCACCGCGAGCCCGAGATCGGCCTGGACCTGCCCAAGACGCAAGCCAAGGTGCTCGGCGCGCTGGACGGGTTGCCGTTGGAGATCAGCACCGGCCGGGCGCTCAGTTCGGTGACCGCGGTGCTGCGCGGGGGCCGGCGTTCCGGGGAGGGGCCGGTGGTACTGCTGCGCGGTGACATGGACGCGCTGCCGGTCACCGAGGAAACCGGGCTGCCGTACGCGTCGGCGGTGCCCGGCGCGATGCACGCCTGCGGCCACGACCTGCACACGGCCATGCTGGCCGGCGCCGCGAAGCTGCTCTCGGCGCGGCAGGCTGACCTGCCCGGCACGGTGATCTTCATGTTCCAGCCGGGTGAGGAGGGCTACGCCGGCGCCCGGCACATGATCAGCGAGGGCGTGCTCGACGCGGCCGGCCAGCGCCCGGTCGCGGCCTACGCCCTGCACGTGACCTCGAACAAGCTCCCATGCGGGATGTTCTCTACCCGACCGGGGCCGATGCTGGCCGCGGCCGACCAGATCACGGTCACCGTGCACGGGCGCGGCGGGCACGCCTCCCAGCCGCACCGGGCCGCAGACCCGATCCCGGCCGCCTGCGAGATGGTGCTCGCGCTGCAGACCATGGTGACCAGGAAGTTCGACGTGTTCGACCCCGTGGTCATCACGGTGGGCAGCTTCCACGCCGGCACCACCGACAACGTGATCCCGGACCAGGCCAGGTTCCTGGCCACCGCCCGCTCCTACAGCGCCGCGTCCCGGAGCGTGCTGGCGGACCTGGTGCCGCGGCTGATCCGGGATATCGCCACCGCGCACGGGCTGACCGCCGACGCCGAATACGCAACCGAGTACCCGGTCACCATCAACGACGCGGCCGAGGCGGCGTTCGCGACGGCGACGATCGCCGACGCGTTCGGGCCGGACCGGGGTGAGGTCGCCGAGTTCCCCATTACCGGCGCCGAGGACTTCTCCTTCGTGCTGGACGAGGTACCCGGCGCGTTCGTCTTCCTCGGGGCGTGCCCGCCGGACCGCGACCCGGAGAGCGCCCCCACCAACCACTCCGCGCTGGCGCTCTTCGACGACGCGGCGCTAGCCGAGGGCACCGCCCTGTACGCCGAACTGGCCCTGCGCCGCCTGGCGATGGCCTGATCACGGCCGCCGCGCTCCTGGGCGTAGGCAGCCCGGCCATCCCGGGAACATCGTCACCACTACAAACGCGGAGGCGACACCACTGGCCATCGCCGTCAGCTGGCCGTCGCCGCCAGCGCGACGGGAGCTGGCATCGCCCATGCGTGCCATCAGTTCCCGCAGGCTCACACTCTGCCGTTACTAGCTGGTTAGTCTTGACCTGAGGGTGATCTTCCCTCACCCTGGTCGTCAAACGTCGGCACGTGACGGTGGCCGGGACGCTGCACTGCCGAAGAGGGCACTCCCGCCTCCGCTTGACGGCTGGCTCCTTGTGTATAGGTCTTGTGACCAGGAGCAACGACGGACGGAGGGACTCATGAACGGCCCTGCCGCCCAGCGGCTGCCTGCGCCGCCGCAAGCCGACCAGGTTCCATCGCGCCCGAAGGTGACGCCAACCAGCAGCCCGGCCGGGCGGCGCACGAATCTGGTCCGCCCCTCGTCAGTCCCGCTGGCCGCGGCGAGCCAGGCGCCGACCGGCAGCCCGGTAATGGTACGTCCGTCGGTAAGCATGGCGGAGCGGACCGAGGCGCCGCCGATCGTGCGCGATGTGCTCCGCTCGTCGGGAAAGCCGCTCGATCCTGGCGTCCGTGCGTCCATGGAATCGAGCTTCGGCCACGATCTCACCCGCGTCCGTATCCATGACGACAAGCCCGCGGCCGCCTCGGCGCAAGCGGTCGGCGCAACGGCCTACACGGTCGGGGACCATGTCGTCTTCGGGCAGGGCAAGTTCGATTCCGGCTCGAGCCACGGCCGGCAGCTGCTGGGCCATGAGCTGGCCCACGTGCTCCAGCAGCGGAATGGCGCTGGGCTCATCGCCGCCGGGCAGCCGACTGCTCACTCCGAACGCACCGCCGACGCCGCCGGGCTGGCCGCTGCGAGAGGAGCATCGGCCGGTCCCGTGGGGGCAACCTGCGTCGCCCTGGCACGTCAACCGCAGCCGGCGAAGGCAAACGTCATGGAACCCCGGGAGGCAGTCAGTGTGCTGCTCGCCCTCCCCGCGTTCCAGTTCGCGGCGGACCCATCGGCGGGCGCGATGGACGTGATCGCCGAGGTCCTTGAGGGCCCGCGCACCATGGAGAACGCCGTGCAACGCCGGCTGAGACTCCGAGCCGCGTGCAGTGTGCTCGACCCGGACAGCGCCGCCGCAGTCCGCATGGCCCTGACCCGTCCCGCAACCGCGAAACAGCGACGGCTTCACGAATCGTTTGGCATGCTGCACCACGCCATTCGGGCCGAGCTGCTGGAAATTCTCAGCGCTCGCGCGTCCGGGGCTACGACACCCGGACCACAGGGTAGCGCAGCCGCACGCGAGCCGGACCTGTCGAAGCTGCCGCCGACCGCAGAGGATCTCGCCCGCACGATTCGGCGACTGCCCGCCTCGCACTCAGACCAAGAGGTCGCAAACTTCGTGGCCCTAGCGCTCCGGGATTTGTCCCCGGAAGATCCGGCTACCTACCAGCCGGTACTGGCGGCGCTGGCCGACACGCGTCCGGCGGTGTTCAAGGTAATCGCCGCATGGCTGGCACGCGGAAGGGGAGCATCGGCAGCGCGGCTGCAGGCACAACAAGAAGAACAGTTCAAACGCGACCTAGAGCTAGCTCAGCGTTCTCCCGGCCTCCTGCACATGTTCATTCCCGGCTCCATGTACACCTACCGCGATCTGTCATCGCAAATTCACAATCCCTACCTGCGATTCACAGCGCACGCCAACATCGTGGAAGCCTCCAGGGAAGCGCACCGGCGCCTCGCTGGGTACGGCGAAGCGGCGAAAATCATCGCAGCTCTGTACCTGGCCGCCATGGTCGCGCCGGCCGTCGCAGAAGCAGCTCCGGCAGTGAGCGAAGCCGCCTCGAATATCTCGCTCCGGGCGGGGGTGGCGCTGACATCTTACGGTGCGACCGGGGCGCGAATAATCGGTACCACACTGTCGTTGGCCGGCGGCGCGCTCCGGGCCCTCCCTGGCTCCGCGCTGCAGTTCTACCTTAGCCATCCTATCTTGGTCAATGAAATCGGCCTGTTCAGCGTAGAGACGGTGCTCTCCGTTGACGGGGACCTACCCGGCTTGCTCAAGATGCTGAGCGAGGACCCAGTTCAGGCCGCGCAGTTCTTTCTCCAAGTCTGGGTTATTCACATGAGCGCGCGGACCCCGGCCGGGGATTCGTACGACGTCGAGATCCACGCCCGTCCACTGCCCATAGAGGAGCAGACAGGTCCCGCACTGCGCCTCAAGCCCGTCTCGGCCCCGACGGTGACGCCGGTTCCCGAGCCTTCAGCCGCAGTAGGAGGGCCTGGCACAGGCACGAGTCGGGGTGGCGCTGGCACAGGCCAATCCGGGCCGGGCATCGAAGTGACGCACGAAGCTGCCGTAGTGGAGCGACCCACAAAGACCGCAGCGCGGGGACGCGCCGATGTTGCGCCGTCCGTCAGTCCGCGGGTCACCGGGTTTGTCAGGAGGGATATCGCACCGCCCGCCGATGTTGCGCCGTCCGTCAGTCCGCGGGTCGCCGGGTTTGTCAGGAGGGATATCGCACCGCCCGCCGATGTTGCGCCGTCCGTCAGTCCGCGGGTCGCCGGGTTTGGCAGGGACATAGAGTCGGTCCCTCCGCACGGCGCCGTCCCCCAAGAGCCTCAGGTCACAACGAAGCTGCCGTCGGCATATGTGGAACCATCGTCGCCCAGCGACCCGGGGCCCGGTGCAGGCATCGGCCAGCGGAGCGGTCAGCCCGCTAAGGCGATGGCCGGGAAGCGCCCGGGTGACGATGAGCCCGGGGGGCCGACAATCATATCGAGACCAGCGCAGCCGACCGCCACTCGCGCCCCGGAGGTGGTGGACCTGGAGCTTGAGAGTATCGGGCGCACGGGTGCTCGTTATAAGCCCGCTCCCAAGCCGGGCGTCGATCCTTACCAGAATTACATCCGGGCGCGCGATTCGGCCGCTCGCTCGTCCGGGCTGGGGGCCGAGCAGGTGCCGCACTTCGTGGAGAGCGTGGGACCCGGCAACGCTCACCTGGTGGGACGAAGGAATGGATATATGAGCCCCGATGGCACGCGTGGGTGGCGGCTCGACTACAGTCCGCGACAGGGCACCCACATAAACTGGTGGAGGACTGAGGGCGGGGTCCGGTACCAGGGAGCGATATCAGTAGGCGCCGACGAGGCAACGTTCCTCCGGCTGCTGGACGGCCATTTCGGAAGGCCGCCAGACTGATCTTCGATACTGCGGATGTGGTGCGGCTCCGTCCTCGCGCACCGACGCCACGCCGCGGCAAGCTAGGCCGACGTAATTTCTGTTTAGCCGCTGAATGTCATTTCCGGGCAAGATCTAATGGGGCAGAATGTGTGGGAGCCGGTCCCGGCGTGATCTTGGCCGCGGTCAGGGAGATGCCCGGTCATGGCGAGCCGTTCCATGCCGGGAGGTCGACAGCACATGCCCATCACGCCCACCTACCCTGGCGTTTACGTCGAGGAACTGCCGAGCGTAAGCCACTCTGTCAGCCCAGCGCCGACATCGGTGACCGCGTTCGTCGGCTATACCCATCCGCTGAAAACGACGACGTTCAATCAGGCGGTCCAGCTGTTCAGCTTCGCTGACTACCAGGCCAACTTCGGCGGGTTCTTCAGCCATCCGCTGCTCCCGGACTACATGGGACAGGCAGTCGGCCAGTTCTTCCTGAACGGCGGTTCGACGGCCTGGGTGGTAGGCCTGCCCAGCAGCTATTACGCCATTCCGACCACCGCGGGTACGGCACCGGCAGCACAGGGCGCGGTGACGGGCGCGACGGCGACGGTCGGAGCCAAGACCACCGGGCAGCTCGTGTTCACCGCGCTGGAGCCCACCGCGCTGACCGCCCCCGGCGCCGGGATCCAGATGACGCTGACGTTCAGTAACCTGCGGCAGACGGCGGACGCCAACGACACGGCGGACATCACGATCGTGTACGGGACCACCACCGAGTCCTACCGCCGGGTGACGATCGGCAAGCTGGTTACTGCGCTGGCCGGCTCGGCCCTGGTCACGGTCGCGGTCAGCGGCACCCTGACGGCCTACCCGGCGGCGGTCACGCCCGGCACCGCGCTCACTTTCAGCTACGCGTCCGCCGTCAACGCGGCGTGGACGGTGATCAACCCGCTGGACTTCGCCCCGGTCTTCGCGGACAACTCGTCTCTGGACAAGGTCAGCGTCATCAACCTGGTCGCGATGCCGGGCATCACCGGGACCGGTGCCCTCACCGCGCTCTCCGACGCCGTCGCCTTCTGCGAGCGCAAGCTGGCGTTCCTCATCATCGACCCGCCGCCGTACGCGGTCGCCGACACGACCGAATCGAAGGATCCGACGGCGACGGCCCTGGCCGGCGCCGCTGGCCTGCTGGCCGCCACGTCTCCGGCCAGCCCGGACACCGTAGACGACATGCTCAGCGGCGGCACGTTCTTCCCGCAGAGCCCGAACTGCGCCCTGTATTTCCCCTGGGTGCAGACCGCAGACCCGGTGACCGGGCAGCCCGCGCAGTCACCGCCGAGCGGCTTCGTGGCTGGCGTGTTCGCTCAGGAAGATGCCAGCAACGGCGTGTGGAAGTCCCCGGCCGGCCTGGAGACCGCGCTGCTCGGGACGCCGGGCGTGGTGCCCTGGGGCCGGATGACCGACCCCAGGCAGGGAGCGCTGAACCCGGTCGGCATCAACTGCCTGCGCCAGTTCCCCGGCATCGGCACGGTGATCTACGGCGCGTCCACACTGGTCCGCGGTAACCCCGGCTACCAGCAGTACTGGTACGTGTCCGTGCGCCGGATGGCGCTGTTCATCGAGCAGTCGCTGTCGGCAGGCCTGAAGTGGGCCGTGTTCGCGCCGAACGACCAGCAGCTGTGGACCGCACTGCGGCTGGAGGTCCAGGCGTTCATGCTCAGCCTGTTCCTGCAGGGCGCGTTCCCCGGCAGCACGCCGGACCAGGCCTTCCAGGTCCAGTGCGACAGCACGACGACGACCCCGACCGACATCAGCAACGGGACCGTGAACATCGTGGTCTCGTTCGCCCCGCTCAAGCCGGCCGAGTTCGTGGTCATCAAGATCGCGCAGCTCGCCGGGCAGTCCTGAGGGCACGAGCTGACCGCCGGGCCGTCCGGCGGGTGCCGGGCCGCTACCAGAAGTAGGAGTTACCGTGGGCAAGCCATATTCGGTGAACATCAACCGCTTCGACCCGTACAAGAGCTACCGGTTCCTCCTTTACTTCGGCCACAGCTCGACGCCGGTCGCCGGAGTGAGCAAGGTCAGCGCGCTGAAGCGGTCGTCTGATCCGATCGAGTACCGGCAGGGCGGGGACGCCATCATCCGCAAGGGCCTGGGCCGGACCAAGTACGACCCCATCACCTGCGAGCGCGGCGTCACCCATGACACCGACTTCCAGGCCTGGGCCGACGCCGCCCAGGTGCTGACATCCGGCGTCCCGTCCACCTCGCTCGCCCAATTGCGCATGAACCTGCGGATCGTGCTGCTGAACGAGGCCGCGCAGCCGGTGCACCAGTACCTGGTCTACAACTGCTGGGTCTCGGAGTACCAGGCGCTGCCTGACCTGGACGCAGGGGCCAACGCTGTCGCGATCGAGCACATCAAGCTGGAGAACGAGGGCTGGGAGCACGACCCTGCCGTGACTGAACCGCAGGAGCAGTGAGGGTGGCAGTCAGCGTGGCCACTCGGGACCCGGGGCCCGTCGCCGTGCCGGAAACCACCACCCGGACGGGTCCTGGCGGTGCGCCAGGGCACGGCGGCGCGCCAGGGCACGGCCGGACCGGAGGGCCGCGCCCGCGGCCCGCCCGGCGCGCCCCGGTCCTGCCCTTCATGCACGCGCTGGACGACCTGCCCGCCCTGCGCGAGCCCACGGGCGAGGACGAGCTATTCATCCTGGAGCACCGGGGTCACCCGGCCGCGACAGTGCTCGGCCTGGCGTTCCGGCTGTGGTCGCCGCCGGCGGCGGGCGGCGGCGCGCCCGCTAGCGCGGCGACGGGCCTGCCGGAGTGCCCGGTGCCGTACCAGGGGCTGCCGGCCGTCTGCGCTGGCTCCATCGCCTTGCAGATGCGCCGCGACTGGCTCGGTGACCTGGTACGCACCGACGCTGCCTGTGCCGCACCATCGTGCGGGAAACGAGTCGACGTCGCCTTCAGCATCGGCGACTACCTGGACCATCACCGGCCGCGCGCGTTCCGGGGGGCGACGCCGGAACCCGGCGGCACCGGCTGGCATGCGCTGTCCGGCACCGAGGTGCGGTTCCGGGTCCCAACCATCGGCGACCTGGTGGCCGCACTGGCGACCGCCGACCCGGAGGAGACGCTCGCGCGGCAGTGCGTGGACCCGGATCGAGTCCCGGCGGCCGTGGCGCGGCGAATTGACCGCGCGCTGGCGGCGCTGGCGCCGAGCCTGGCCAGTGACGTGACTGGCAGTTGCCCAGAGTGCGGCCAGCAGGTGTCGCTGCGGTTCGACCCGGTCAGTTACGCCTTCGCCGAGCTCCGCGATGCCGCGGCGGGCGTGCACGAGCAGGTGTGGCTGCTCGCGTCCGCGTTCGGCTGGCGGGAGCGGGAGATCCTGTGGATGCCACGGCGCCGGCGGGCCATCTACGCGGAGCTGGCCGAGCGGGACAGGAGAGGCTCGTGACCGGGCGGGCCGGCCCGCGGATCGGCTACCTGAACTCGCTGGCGGCGCGGACAGCCGCGGAGTCCCTGCGCCCCCCGCATCGCCTCTTCGGGCCCGTGTTCACCGAGCCGCCAGCGACGGAGCCCCCGGACCGGGTCGGCCAGCCCGGCCAGGCCACGCTGCCTGGTCACCGCCAAGCGGCGGCCGAAGACATCGGACCCGGTGACCCGGGCCACCGGGAGCCCCGGCCGGGCAGCGTCGCGGCATCCGCACGGCGCGCACCTGATAGTGCCGGCCGTCCGTCGTCGGCTCAGGCCGGACGGCCAGACTTCGGCGCCCTGCTGTCCGCTGGCCCAGCGCCGACCAGCGCAGGTGCTGCCGCGCCGCGCGGGCAACGGCCCGGTTCACCCCGGCCAGGGGAATCCGGGGCAACCCGGCTCGCCGCCGGTCCACCGCAAGCCCCCGGATCGGTAACGCCGCCGCAGCACCAACACGGCACTGCGACGCTGCCGCACGGCCCAGCGACGCTGCCGCACGGCCCAGCGACGCTGCCGCACGGCCCAGCGACGCTGCCGCACGGCCCAGCGGCGCTGCCGCACGGCGCTGCCGCCGACGGACGTACCGCCCCCGGCCCCCAGGCGCTTGATCCGGCGGTCGGCCACGAGGGACTGGCCGGTACCCGTCAGCCCCTCGTCACCCCTGGACAGCCTTACCTGTCACCGCCGGCGCCAGCCTCGGCGATGACCGGCCACCAAATCCCCAGCACGGTGCGGGCGCCGAAGCCGGCCGCAGGCCTGTCCATCGGCACCATCGAGGTGACCGTCCTCCCGCCGCCGGTGGCCGCGGCGCCGCGGCCTACCGCCCGGCCGGCCGCCGCGCGGCCATCGCGGCCGCAGCCGCCGTCACGTCTTACCCGCGGATACGGATCCGGATTCGGCCAGGGGCAGGGGTAAGGCATGCTCTACGACGTGTCCTCGGTCACCGACACGCTGCTGGCCCTGGTCAGCAGCGCCTGGTCGACAGCTCCGCTGTGGCAGGAGCTCGGCACGGGGGTGTCGTTCCAGCCGACCTTCACTGGCCTGGCCCCCGATGCGATGCGGCAGCAAGCGGGACCGCAGCTGAGCATGTGCCTATACCACGTGGAGCAGGATCCGGCCCGGGAGGCGCAGTTCTGGACGGCCGCGGCGCAGTCGGTGCCGCACAGTCCGCCGATCAGCTTTCAGCCGCTCGCGCTTGACCTGTTCTACCTGCTGTCGGCCTACTCGCAGGGCAGCTATATCGAGGAACAGCAAGCGATGAGTATCGCGCTGCGGATCTTCCACGCGAACCCGATCGTCCGCGGCGGGACTGGCGGCCAGGCCTGGGAGCTGACGCTGACCATGGAGCACCGCTCCTATGACGAGCTGAGCCGGCTGTGGCAGGCGACAACCGCGCCGATCCGGTTGGGTGCGGTGTACCGGGCCGCGGTGGTGTTCGTCGAGCCAGACGCCGGGCCTGCGGCGGCCACCGTGCCCACCACGGTCGGCCTGAGCACCGGGCCGGGCGTGCCGGCGCCGGCGCCGGCCGCTCCGCCCGGCGCGCCGGTGACCGTGCGAGTGACGGACACCGGGCTGCCCGCCGGGGGCAGCACGTGAGCGCGACGGCGGCCCGACGCGGGCGGCGGCGGGACGAGAAGGCCGGCCCGGCCGGTCCCGCGCCGCAGCCGGAACCGGCTGAACAGCCCGGCCGAGCCGACTCGGGTGACCTGACCGGTCCAGGCGACCTGGTCGGGCTGCCTGGCCTGCCCGAGCTGGCCGAGGGTGTGGCTTCGTGGCCAGGACAAGCCAGCCGGGAGCCGGCCTGGCTAGCCGACGTACGGCTGCGCGCGCTGCGGCGGGTGGCGTGGCTGCGGGAGTGCTGGAGCCGCGGCGGCTACGGCGACGAGTCGGCCATGGCCATCAGCCACAGCGAGGTGGACCGGGCGCTGGCGCCGCCCGCCGCGCTGGCCGAGGAAGAGCAGGCCTTCTACCGCCGCGACCCCATCGCCCGGCCCCTGTCGGCCGCGCTGGAGTCGCTGGCGGCCCGGCCGGCCGACAGCGAGCCGTGGCGGCATCTGGTGACCTGCCTGCAGCTCACGGCGCCCGAAGCCAACCTGCTCGCCCTCGCGCTCGCCGCCGAGGCCATCCCGGCGCTCCGGCGAGCGTACGGCTACCTGCAGGACGAGACCGGCGGATCGGATGCGACCCCTGGCCTGGCCGCCTGCCTGTGGTCCTGGCCCGACGGCACCGGCCTCGGGCCGGCCGAGGCGTTGCGGCGCTGGAACCTGGCCCGGCCCGCGCACCAGGGCGGCTGGCCCGGATCGGTTCAGTGCCAGTGGCAGGCCGATCCGGCCGTGCTCGGCTATCTGCTCCGGGACCCGGCGGCCGACCAGGACCCGGCGTGCGGCGATGGCGCGCGGCTGCTGAGACCGCCGGACGGCGCGCCGGTGCTGGCGGCGGCGCAGCTGTCCGACCTGGTGACCTTCCTCACCGCGATGCAGGACGGAGCGGTAGGCGACGCTCGGATGCCGGTCGAGGTAGAGATCACCGGCCCGGCAGGCGCGGGACGGACGGTACTGGCCGCACAGGCCGCGACCGCAGTAGGCCTGCCGCTGCTCGCCCTGGATGCCGGGATCCTGGTCGGCAGCGACGTCCTGGCCGCGGCGACCGGACTGGCCCGGGCGGCCCGGCTCCGCGGCGCCGCGGTGATCTGGCGGGACGCCGACGCGCTGGACCCGGCGGTGCTGGCCGCGGTGAGCGGACTCGCCCCGGTGGCGTTCCTGACTACCGGCACGCGGCGGCCGGCGCCTACCGACGGGCGCACCGTCCGCTGGACGGTCACGATGCCACCGCTGGACCGAGCATCCCGGCTGCGGCTATGGCCGGCGGTCGGTGGTCCCGGCCCGGCGCCGGAGCCCGTCGCCGAGTGGCCGCTGCGCCCGGCCGAGATAGCCGCCGTGGCACGAGCCGCCCCGGCGGGCAGCACCGCGGCCGGGGAGGTCGCCAGGTCGCTGCTGCTGCCGACCGGGCAGGAGCAGATCACCAGCCTGCCGCTGCCCTACGACTGGCCCGACCTGGTCGTGTCCGCTCAGCTGGGCGAGCACCTGAGCGAGATCGCCGAGCAGGCCCGGGCCCGCGGGCAGGTGCTGGACGACTGGGGCCTGCGCAGGCTGACCCCGATGGGCGGCGGGCTGACCGCGCTGTTCGCCGGGCCCAGCGGCACCGGCAAGACGATGGCCGCGCAGGTGCTGGCCCGCTCGCTGGGCCTGGAACTGTTCAGCGTGGATCTCGCCGGGGTGGTCAGCAAGTACATCGGCGAGACCGAGAAGCAGCTCCGGATCCTGTTCGACGCCTGCGAGCGGGCACCTGCCGTGCTGTTCTTCGACGAGGCAGACGCGCTGTTCGGCCGCCGAACCCAAGTGTCGGATGCCCATGACAGGTTCGCCAACATCGAGATCGACTACCTGCTGCAGCGGATGGAGCGCTTCAACGGGCTGGCCGTGCTGGCCAGCAACCGCAAAGGCGACCTGGATGAGGCCTTCATCCGGCGGCTGCGGTTCATCGTCGACTTCGTCCCGCCGGGCCCGGCCGAGCGGGAGCAGCTCTGGCGGCTTGCCCTGTGCAGCGGCGCCGGCCAGGGCCGGCCGTCGCTCACCGGAGAGCTTGACTTCGGCGCGCTGGCCCGGGAGCTGGACCTGACTGGCGCCGGAATCAAGTCTGCGGCGCTGGCCGCGGCGTTCCTGGCCCGCACAGACGGCAGCCCGATCGGCATGCCGCACGTGCTCGCCGCCGCCCGGCGCGAGCTGGCCAAGCAGGGCGTCCTGCTGCGCCAGGGAACCGAGCCGCGGCCATGACCACCCCCGGCGCGAACTGGCGCGGCAGCCGCGGCACCGGTGGCGGCCCGGCTGGGGTCGGCGGGGCCGAGATCGACCGATTGGCCTTGCGGATCAGCGGCGGAGGCGAGGACGCGGCCCGCTCGCTCGGGCGGCTGGTCGCGCTCGGCCTGGCCGACTCGCTGGCCCTGCCGCCGGGCCGGGGCCGGATCGACCAGCTGCGGGTGCAGCTACCCGCCGAGCCCGGCGAGAGCACCCAGGACCTGGCCGGGCGGATCGTGGCCCGCCTGATCGAGGCGATCAACCAGTCACGGGGAGACCAGACATGACCAGGACCGCAGGCGCCCAGCACCCGCCCGCCCGCGGAGCAGTCCGGTGACCGCCCTGCTCAAGGGCGCCCTGGTAGAGCTGATGCCGACCTTCCTAGTCAGCCTGCCGAACCTGATCGTCTTCCAGTACAACCCGGAGACGATGACGCACACCTGGGCGCAGCCGCAGCCACTGGCTGATGCCGGCACCGATAGCGGCAACCCGCTGGCCGTGAAGGGCATGCCGGGCGAGTCGTTCTCGTTCACCATCTCGCTGGACGCCGACGAGGACATCGCCCGCGGCGGCGCGGTCGCGGGTGGCATCGCGCAGGTGACCGGCGTCTACGCGCGGCTGGCGGCGTTGGAGATGCTGCTCTATCCGACCGGCTCCAGCGGAACGGGCCTGTTCGGTACGGCGTCGGCCGCCCTGAAGCTGGGCGGGGCCCGCTTCACCACCTCGCCGCCGAGCCTGACCAGCGCGGACGTGACCAGGACCGTCCCCGACTCAACGGTGCCTGTGGTGCTCTTCGTCTGGGGGGCCGGCCGCATCGTTCCGGTCCGGGTGACTGGCCTGACGGTCACCGAGAAGCTCTATGACACCACGCTCAACCCGACCCACGCGGACGTGGCGGTCTCCCTGGACGTGCTGACGCCGGAGGAAATCGCTGGCGCCATCGAGGCGAACAAGGTGCTGGGAAACGTGGCACTGACCGCCTACACCTACACGCTCGCGCTGCGCCAGGCCCTCGCCGTCGCCGACCTAGCGGACGCGGCATCCTCGGTGATCGGGATGCTGCCATTTTGACCACGACCAACGCGGCCGGCCGTCAGCCGGCCGACCGAAGGAGCCGCCAATGTTCGCCCCGGGCAGCCGCTACACCGCGGCCGGAACGTCGGTCCTGACCGGGCCGGACGGCAGCCAGATCGCCGTGCTGATCCTGCCGCTGCCGACCACGCCCGCCGTGACCGGCTACCACCAGCGGCGCGACGGGGAGCGGCTGGACCTGATCGCCGCGCAGTACCTGACCGACGCGGCGGCCACCTGGCGGCTATGCGATGCGAACAACTCGATGGTGCCGGACGCGCTGGGCGCCCGGTCCTTCATCGGCATCCCAGTACCCGGCAGGTAGCCGATGCCCGTCACTTATCAGCTAGCGGTCGGCCGCAGGCCGGTCTCCGACGGTTTCTACACGGCCGTGCGGTCGCTGGAGGTCGAGGAGAACGCGGACGCGCCGGACGCGCTGCTGCTGCGGCTGCCGGTGACCCGGACGCCAGCCGGCGACCTCCGCCACGTCGGCGACCCGACGTTTGCCCCGGGCACGCCCATCTCGCTGGTCGCGACCCCCCTGGGCCAGTCCGCCCAGTGCGTCTTCGACGGGTACGCGCTCGCCTGGAAGCTGCACCTGGACCGGGCCACCACCGCCTCCACCCTTGAGGTGTGGGCGCAGGACGCGTCCTGGCTGATGAACATCGACGAGAAGGTCCTGGAATGGTCCGGCCAGACCGACGGCCAGGTGGCCAACGCGATCTTCGAGAGTTACGGCTTCGCGACCGCCAAGGCAAATACCGTTGATGACTCCCCGGCCCACCGGCAAGCCGATCACACGCTGCTGCAGCGGGACACCGATCTGCGCTTCCTGCGCGGCCTGGCCCGGCGCAGCGGCAAGATCCTGCGCGTCACCTGCGCAGCCACCCCCGGCGTCCGGACCGGCGTCTTCGTGACCCCCCAGGTTAGCGCCGCGCCGGCGGCGACGATCTCGCTCGTCGACCCGGCGGCCTGGGACGTGGACACGCTGGACTTCTCCTGGGACGTAATGCGCCCGACCGAGGTCCAGACCAGCCAGATCTCCTTCGATGACAGCAGCGGCGGCGGCGTGCCTGGTGACACGGACTCCAGCGGGCTGGACCCGATGGACGCACTGGACCTGGCCGGCTACTCCGGTCAAAGCGGTACCGCCCTGCTCACCGCCGTCGCCGACCCGCCCGAGCTGCCGCAGCGGGCCGCCGGGCTGCTCCGCGAGGCGGGCTGGCTGGTCCGCTGCGAGGGCACCGTCGACGCCGAGCGGATCGGGACCTTGCTGCGAGTCGGCACCGTGGTGACGATCGAGGGCGCAGGCACGCTGCATTCGGGTAACTGGTTCGTCTGGAGCGTGCGCCACGTCATCACCCAGGATGCTTACCGGATGCGGTTCACCTTTGTCCGCAACGCGATGGGCCCGGGCGCGGCCGGCCTGGCACCGCCGCGGCCGCAGATTCCCGGAATGTGAGACGGCATGGATGACAGTACCCTCGACGACCTGCTGAGCCGGCTCAGGAACCGGTTCTACGGCAAGTACCGCGGCACGGTCACCGACGTGGACCCGCAGACCTGCCGGATCAAGGCCACCGTGCCCGCGGTGCTCGGCGACACGCCGACCGGCTGGTGCATGCCGTGCGTGCCGTACGCGGGCCCGAAGGTGGGCATCGCTTTCCTGCCCGAGCGGGGCAGCGGCGTCTGGATCGAGTTCGAGGGCGGCGACGTGTCCTACCCGATCTGGGTGGGCTGCTACTGGCGGCAGGGCGAGGTGCCCGACGGGGTGGGCGCCGATGTCAAGGTCATCGCCACCGCGACGGCCGGATCCGGCCAGCCGCTCCGGCTGGTCTTCGACAACACCAAGCCGTCCCTCACCGTGACCGACCCGAACCAGAACTCGGCCGGCCTGGACTCCTCCGGCATCACCCTGGCCCGGGGCAGCCAGCAGATCGTCATCAGCGACTCCAAGGTATCGGTCGATCACGGCGCGCTGGAGGTGCAGTGATGACCGAGCAGACCGGATCCCCCGGGCCCGGCACGCAGCCGGGCGGCCTGCAGCCGCCGGTCTCGCCGTTCCCGGCGCAGGCCCGGCGCGACTACGCGTTCCCGTTCCGGGTGGACCCGACGTCCCGGCAGACCAGCGTCACGTCCTACACCGCGCACATCGACCAGCTGATCCGGCAGCTGCTGCTCACCGCGCCGGGCGAGCGGGTCAACCGGCCGCAGTTCGGCTGCGGTCTGGGGCAGCTGGTCTTCGCCCCGGCGTCGGACGCGCTGCTGGCTACCTTGCAGATCCGCATCCGGGCCAGCCTGCAACAATGGCTCGGCGCACTGATCGAGGTGGCGGACGTGACCCTGGCTACCGGCGGGGACCTCGGGCCGGGCACCGTCGAGGTGACCGTCAGCTACCGCCAGATCGACACCCAGACCAGCCAGCGGCTCACCGTGACGGTGATGTGATGACGACCCGCGACCGCCGCCTGACCCTGCTGGCCAGCACGACGACCAACGGCGTCGACTTCGTCGAGGTAGCCTCGGCGGATCAGACCCAGCTGCGCGTGCACTTCCTCAACACGGTCTCGCTGCGCGGCACCCTGGCGCCCGGCACGCCGGTGACCATCACCGGCGGCGAGGTCATCCAGACGGTACCGGTGAACCCGGTGGACGAGGCGACCGCCTGGTCGGCCGACAGCGACGGCAGGCCCGTGCTGTCGGTCTCGGTGCCCGCCCCCGGCGACTTCTCGCTCTACACGCTCACCGTGAGCACGGTCAGCCCGGCCGGGAGCGCCCCCGTGCTTGACCCGTTCCTGGACGCGGCGACCTTCGCCTTCAAGGTCAACTGCCCGGCCACGGTCGACGCTGACGGCGAGGCAGGGACGGCCGGGCAGGCGGCACTGCCCGGCCCGGCGACGACCGACCCGGCGATCGACTACCTGGCCAAGGACTTCGCCAGCTTCCGCCGCGCGCTGTCCGACTTCTCCGCGCTGAAATACCCGCAATGGGTGGAACGGTCCGAGGCCGATCTCGGCGTCGTGCTGATGGAGGCGCTCTGCGCGGTAGCCGACGACCTGAGCTACTACCAGGACCGGGTCGCCGCGGAAGCCAGCCTCGATACCGCCACCCAGGCCGTCTCCGTGCTGCGGCACGCGCGGCTGGTCGACTACGAGCCCACCCCGGCGACGGTGGCCTCGGTCCTGCTGCAGCTGGAGGTGGCCGAGCCGGTGCAGCTCGCCGTGGCGCAGCCGTCGCAGAGCGGGCTGCTGTGCTCCGCGCATGGCCCGGACGGCCAGGTGGTGCCGTTCGAGGCCGGCGCTGGCCTAGCCGACCCGCCCCCTGCCGGCGGCGTCAAGCTGGACCCGCGGTGGAACCGCTACCGGTACGCCGGCGGCGCCCGGCAGACCGACGCCGCCGGGAACCCGGTGTTCAACCTGCTGCCGTACTGGTGGGATGACAGCGACCAGGTGCTGCCGGCCACCTCGACCCAGCTCTGGCTGGCCGGCGTCGGCTTCGGCCTGTCCCCGGGCCAGCAGCTGGTGCTGGACACCGACGGGCCGACCAGCGCGGACCCGCCGGTCCGCGAGCTGATCACGGTGTCGGGCGACGCCGACGCGCCGGAGGAGACCGAGGACCACCTGTTCGGCACGCCCGTCACCCGGCTGACCTTCACGCCTGCCCTGGCCTTCGACCATGACCAGGCCGTCAGCCGTCTGGCCGGCAACCTGGCGGACGCCGTTCAGGGCGCACGGGCCCAGGAGAGGTTCGCGATCCCGCCGGTCCCGCCCGGGACGCTGGCCGACCCGGCACCAGCACCGGTGGTAGTCCGGATCGGTCACGACTGGCGCCCGGACTCGGCCGTGCCGGACTACCGGTACACCCTCGGCGGGGGCACCGGGCTGGCCTCGGCGGCCTCCGCGGCCGCGGGGCCGCTGTCCTGGCTGGCGGGCAGCAGCGGCACGCCTATCCTCGGCGACGCGGTCATCCCGGCCGGCCCCGACCTGGTGCTGACCGCCGACAATCCGGACGGCACCCAGGTCACCTGGCCCTGGTGCCGCTCGTGGCTGGACGTGGCGGGCCAGGACCAGGGTGCCCCGGCGTTCACGCTCACCCCGGAGCGGTACTCGCCGGTGGCCGTGATCGACGGCATGAGCTGCTTCGACTACGACGGCGATGACGGCACTACGATCCGGTTCGGGGACGGGGTGTTCGGCCAGGTTCCCGCGCCCGGCACCAGGTTTACCGTCACTTACCGTACCGGCCTGGGGACGGCCGGGAACGTGCCGGCCGACACGATCACCGCCGTCGCGGCCGGCCAGGCCCAGGCATCGGCGGTGCTCGCCTGCACAAACCCGTTTCCGGCCGCCGGCGGCGCCGACGCGCAGACGCTGCAGCAGGTCAAGGACGCCGCGCCGGAGCAGTTCCGGGCCCAGCCGCTGTGCGTGGTCCGGCCGGAGGACTACGTGGCCGCGGCGCAGTCGCTGCCGTGGGTGGCGCAGGCGGGCTCGGTCTTCCGCTGGACCGGGAGCTGGCTGAGCGCCTACACCACCGCGGACCCGGCGGCCAGCGAGCAGGTCAGCCCCGGCCAGCTGGCCGAGCTGACCGCCCTGCTGAACCGGCAGCGGCTGGCCGGCTACGCCAGCTACGTCCTGTCACCGCGCTACCTCTCCGTCGACCTGCGGGTCACGGTGCTGGCCGAGCCCGGCCAGTTCCGCGGGGACGTGGCTGCGGCCGTGCTGACGCGGCTGCGGCCAGGCACGCCGCCCGGCGGCACGGCCGGCTTCTTCGACCACAGCCGGTGGCGGTTCGGCGCGCCGCTGCAGCGCAGCGCGCTGGCGGCCGCCGTCCAGGCGGTGCCCGGCGTCGCGGGGGTACTGTCCATCGACTACCGGCTGCGCGGCGTCCAGGCTGGCTTCACCACGCTGCCGGACACCGTGCCGGTCGCGCCGGACCAGATCCTGCGGGCTGACGACGACCCCAGCCGTCCCGAGGCCGGATCGGTGGCCGTGATCGCGGAGGGCGGCAAATGACCAGCGCGCCGCGGGTCCCGGCCGTGATCACCAACCCGCCCGGCCAGGACGCGATCGCCTACCGGGTCGCCGATTTCGCCGGGTTCCGCGCCGCCCTGCTGGCGTCGCTGCCCGGCGAGCAGGAGCTGACCTCCTTCGCGCCCGCCCCGGGCGACCTCGGCCTGCAGGTCCTGGAGTGGTGGGCCTACCTGGGCGACATCCTCACCTTCTACAACGAGCGGATCGCCGCCGAAGGTTACCTGCGGACCGCGACCCGGCTGGAAAGCCTCGATCACCTGGTCCGGGTCCTGGGCTACCGGCCCCGGCCCGGCATCGCCGCTACCGGTCAGCTCGCCGTGCTGGCCAGGCCAGGAGGCCCAGCCGGCCCGCTGGCCGTGCCCGCGGGGATGGCGATCACCAGCACGCCCAGCCCCGGCGTGCCGGCGCAGACCTTCGAGACCACCTCGCCCGCCAGCTTCAGCGGGCCTTCCGACATCCCGATCACGCTGGTCCCGGCGGGCGGGATGACCGCGGGATCCGTGCTGCTCGCGGGCACCGTGACCGGAGTCAAGACCGGGGACAGCCTGCTGCTGGTCCCGCAGGGCTGGGACGCGAAGACCGAGACCTGGGCCGTCGTCACCGTACAGGGCACCGCGCCCGCTGCCGACCCGTCCGGCGGAACGAACACCCTGGTTAGCTTCGAGGTCAGCGCGGGAACCGACCCGGCGGCGCGGCCCGGCCCGCCGCCCGCGGCCGGCTACCGGCTGGTCCGCCCGATCTCCTCGACCCCGCTGATGCAGCCGATAGGCGAGGCCGAGGTCAGCGCGCTCTCCTTCGACCTGTCCGACACCGTACGCGGGATCACGCCCGGCGATATCGTCATGATCGACGGCAGCGGAAACGGCAGCGGCAGCTACCCCGCCGTGGTGACCGGTTACTCCGAGGCCACCTGGTATTCGGTCAACGGCGATCCGGCCACGCCGACCTTCCCGCCGCCCAACCCCGCCGACACGCCGCCGCCCGTCGTGGTGCCGTATCCGCACAGCGTCCTGCAGCTCAGCATGCCGCCCTCGGCGGTCAGCGCGCTGTCCGCCCTGGTGGTGTCCTTCCAGGCCTGGGCCGCGAGCGGGGAACAGGTCGCGGTCGGCTTCGAGGCCGAGGTCCAGCCGCAGGCGATCACAGCCCGGCTGGCGGTGCAGGGCATATCGACCGGGAAAGAGGCGGCAGGGAGTACGGGACTGTCCTTCGAGGGGTTGACCGACGTCCAGATCACGGACGGCCGCCGACTGCCCCCGGTCCTGCCGCAGATCCTGCGCTACGCCTTCACGGACGTCGGCACCCTGATCCCGGTGCCGGTGACCGTGCTGGCCAGCCTGCCGGCGACCGCGGCGGTCCCGGACGACTTCCAGGCCCCGCAGGCCGCCGCGGCCGCCTTCGTCGAGGACTCCACCGGGGCGGGCGCTGCCGTCACCGTGATCGCGGCCGGGCCCGGCCAGGTTACCCTCGGCGCGCCGGTCGGCGGCGGAACCGCCGTCAGCCCCGGGCTGGTGCCCCCGCTGCGGCTGCTGCTGGACCTGGTCGGGGTGACCCGCGGCACCAGCGTGACCGGCGAGATCCTGGGCAGCGGCGACGCCAGCATCAGCGGCCAGACGTTCACCCTGGCCAAGTCGCCGCTGACCTACCTGGCCGCTGGCGCCGGCCAGGCCAGCACGCTGACCGTGTCGGTGTCCGGGGTGGCCTGGACCGAGGTCAGCACCTTGTTCGGGCAGCCGCCCGGCGCCACGGTCTTCGTCACCCGGCAGCTTCCCGACGGCAGCACGCAGGTCCGCTTCGGCGACGGGGTCAACGGCGGCCGCCTGCCCAGCGGCACCGGCAACGTGGTGGCCAGCTACCGGTACGGCTCCGGCGCGGCCAGCCCGCCGGCCGGCCAGCTCACCTCCGTGGCCAGGCCCCAGCCGGGCATCGCCGGGGTCCGCAACCCGGTCCCGGTGGCGGGCGGGGCCGACCCTGACCTCCCGTCCGCCCTCCGCCGGAACGGGCCGGCCAGCACGCTCACCTTCGGACGCGCCATCTCGGCGGCCGACTACGAGGCGGTCGCGGTACGGACCCCGGGCGTGGACCGGGCCAAGGCCGTGTGGGCGTTCAACCCGGCCGAGCAGCGGCCGGTCATCACGGTCTACGTGGGCGACACCCAGGCCGCCGCGGGCCTAGCGCGGACCGCGCTGGCCGCCTCCGGCGACCCGAACCGCCCGGTGGCCGTGACCGCAGCCAGCCCCATCCGGCTGCAGCTCGGCTGCACGCTGATCGTGGCCGCCGGCCAGCCGCCCGCGGCCGTGACGGCGGCCGCCACGGCCGCGCTGCTCGATCCCGACACCGGCCTGTTCAGCCCGGCCGGGCTGGCCATCGGCCAGGTGCTGTACCGGAGCCAGCTGGATGCGGTGCTGAGCGTTCCCGGCGTGCTGGCGGTCACCGGCCTGCGGGTGACCGTGCCGGGCGGTCCCGGCCTGCTGCAGAACGCGGGGCCGGCCGTGATCCTGCGGCCAGGACACGGGAGGGTCGGTGAGCGCTTCGACGTCCTTGAGCTGTTCCGGCTGTTCCCGCCGGTGCTGGCGGATCAGTTCATCCCGGTCGAGGGTGCCTTCTTCGCCCTCGCCGAGCAGGACGCGAACATCGCGACGGCGGTGAGCACAGGTGACTGACATCGACGACGGCTACGACCGCTACTACGCCGAGCGGCTGTGGCAGCTGCTACCCGCGCTGTACCGGACCACGGACACCGACCAGTACGACGCGCCCGGGCCGCTGCGCGAGCTGATCAACCGGATCGGCGCCCAGATTGCCGTCACCCGCCGGTCCATCGACCGGATGTGGGCCGACCAGTCGGTGGAGACCTGCGACGACTGGGTGGTGCCCTACATCGGGGACCTGCTCGGGGTCAGCCTGGTGCCGGGCCTGGACCCGCCGGGCACCCGGGCGGACGTCGGCAAGACCATCCACTACCGCCGCCGCAAGGGCACCGTCGCGATCCTGGAGGAGATCGCCACCGACGTGACCGGCTGGCAGGCCAGGGTGGTCGAGGCGTTCCGCCAGCTCGCGCGGTCCGCGCACGGGCTGGACCCGGCGATCGGCCTGCCCCCGGCCCCGGCCGGGGGCACGGCCGGCGCTGGCGCCGCCCCGGGCGATCCGCGGCTGATTCAGGAACTGGCCGGCCCGCTGACCGGCACCCCGGCCGGCGGCCTGGCCGACCTGCGGTCCCCGCACGGCGCGGCACTGGCCGGGACGGCGTTCTCCGAATACTCCCGCACCGCCGACGTCCGGGCCGGCCACGGCAGCACCGGCTGGTACGGCCTCTCCAAGCTGCTGGTCTTCCTGTGGCGGCTGTCCAGTTACGCCGTGGCCGAGGGAACCCCGGTCGCCGTGGCCGGCTGCCCCGGCCAGTACGTCTTCGATCCCACCGGCCGGAACGTCCCGTTGTTCCTCACGCCGCGGCCGCCGGTGGACGACATCGACGGATGGGTTCCGGCCCGCGAGTGGGAGGTTCCCGGCCCGCTGACCGGGTCGCTGCTCCGGGCGCTGCGCGACCCCGGCGGCACGGCCCCGGCCAGGGCGCCGTATCCCGCCCAGGTGAAGCCGAAGCCGAGCTATGGCGTGGCCATCATCCCGGCGGGCGGCGGCGCGCCGGACCAGGTGCCCGACGCCGGCCTGACGGTCTGGCCCGAGCTCGGCCGGTTCGAGCTGCCTGCGCCCGAGCCGGCGCCGCCGCCGGCCGCGCAGCCGCAGCTGCTGGTCGGCTACCAGTACGGCGGCGCCGGGCCGGTAGGCGCCGGAACCTACGACCGCGAACTGCTCGGCGGCCAGCCTGCCGCGGTGGGCGCCGTGGTGACTGTGGCGGGCGGGTCCGGTCTGGACACGGCGCTGGCCGGGCTCACGCCGGCCGCCGGGGCGCCGGCCGCCGCCACCGTGGCCGTGGCCGACTCGCGCAGCTACCCGCTCACCGCCGATGTGACGGTGCCGGTGGCCAGCACGCTGATCCAGGCGGCCACGCTGCAGCGGCCGGTTGTCCGGCTGGATCCCGGTGTCACGCTGGTCTTCAGCGGGACCGGCGAGTCGGCCGAGCTGACTCTGGACGGGTTGCTGATCAGCGGTGGGGACATCGTGCTGCGCGGCAGGTTCGGCTCGGTCACGCTGACTGCCTGCACCCTGGACCCCGGCACCGCGGCCGCGCCAGCCGCTCCGGCCGCGGCCGGCACCGCAAGCACGACTGGCACCACGGTTGCCGCGGCGTTCGCGACCGCGGCGGACGGCCGGGCGCTGGCCCCGGTCCGGCTCTGGATCGAGGCCGACCCGGCCGCCCCGGCGGGCTCGGTGACCGGCATCAGCCACCTCACCGTCAGCAACTGCATCCTCGGGCCCGTCCGCACCAGAGGCGGGGGGATCCTGCAGGCGCTCACCGTCACCGACAGCATCATCCAGGGCCTGCCGCAGTCCACCGCGCCGCAGCTGACCGCGGCTGACGTGTTCGACTCGTACCTGCTGGCCCGGCTGCTGGTGGCGCGGGGCGACCCGGTCTCCGGTTACCTGTGGGGCGAGCTGTCGGCGGCCACCCAGGCGGCGCTCACCACGCTGGCCGCGGCCACGCCGGACGGCCCTGCCGCGGCCCCGGCCGCGCTCGTCGCCGACCTGAACCAGGTGATCGGCGGGGTGAGCATCTACGACCCGGTCCGGTTCGCCGCCGTGAGCCTCCCGCCGGATGCCGCCGCCCTGGCCGCGCGGGTAGAGGCCGCAGGCACGGCTGCGGCAGCGGCGGACGTCGCCCGGCTCAACCGGATGCTGCTGGAGGCGGCCTACCCGGTCCCCCTCGGCACGGCCGCGATGGCACTGGCCGATACCGCTGTCGGGCTCAGCCGGGTGACCGCGCTCGGCAGGCTGTCGGTGCACCAGCTGACCGCCGCCGACAGCATCCTGGCCGGCTTCGCCCGTGCGCAGGACGCCCAGCAAGGTTCGGTCCGGTTCTGCGCTTGGTCGTCGGGCAGCGTTATCCCGCAGCGCTACGGCTCCGTGCAGGTGGCCGAGAGGGCTCCGCTGTTCACCAGCTCCGCCTTCGGCGATCCGGGCTACGGCCAGCTGCTTGACACTGCCGACCGGCTCATCGTGCCCGAGGTGGCGCCGGCCGCGGCCGGAACGCCGGTCACCAGCACCTCGGGCACGTCCGTCACGTCCGGCGCGGAGAACGGCTCGGAGCTGGGCGCGTTCTGCTCGCTGCTGAACCCGGTCCGCGAGCGCGGGCTGCTGCTTAAGTACAACGAATACCTGCCCGTCGGCCTGACACCGGTACTGGTGCACGTGACCTGATGCCGGGACACCCCAGCCTTCCGCCGGTTTCCCGGCAACCAGAACACGGCGGGCCGCCAGAGAGCTGCGGCTACGACCAGACAGGAGTGACATGGGCAGCGACATAGCCCGCGTGAGCTTTGACCCCAGCCGCCGCTGGCGCGCCGTCATCGCCCAGCAGGGGCGGGTCACGGTGGAAGCCGACTGGAACGAGGCACAGGCCATCGCCGCGGCGCAGAGCCGGGCTCAGCTCCTGGACATTATCGGCACGTCCGGCACCCCGGACGACGGGTACCGGCTGCTTCCCCCGCCGTCCCCTCCGGCCGCAGGCTCGCCGACCGACCTGACCATTCAGCACGGCACGTTCTACGTCGGCGGCGCCCGGGTCGAACTGGACGCGGACGCCCCGATCGGCGCACAACCGGACTGGCGGGATTTCCCGGTCGAGCCCGCCGCCGCCGACCAGCCCGCCCCCTCCGCGCCGCCGCAGACCGGGAACGAACTGGTCTACCTGCTGCTGCGAGAGCAGGAAGTCTCGGCGGTGGAAGATTCGGCGCTGCGCGAGATCGCGCTGGGTGGCCCGGACACCGGGCAGCGGACCCGGATCCTGCAGCGGGTGCTGCGCCACCCGACGACCTCGGACACCTGGGCGGACGGCTGGGCGGACACGGGAAAGTCGTGGGCCGCGAACGGCTACGCGCTGGATCCGGCCACCCTGAGGCTGGAATCCGAGGCCCGGCTGCAGGTCTCGTTCACCTCGGTGACCCCGCCGTCCGCCTGCCAGCCCGACGCGCTGGGCGGCTACCTGGGGGCGGAGAACCAGCTGATCCGGGTGCAGATCTGCCAAGTCCAGAACGGCAACCCGGTGATCGTCTGGGGCTATGACAATGCCTCCTTCCTGTACCGGGTGACTACGGCCACGCCGGACAGCACCAGCGGCACCACCACCCTCACGCTGGCCAGCACGCCGGTGGACACCTATCACCAGCCGCAGCCGGGCCAGGTCGTGGAGGTCCTGACCTCCACCGTTCAGCTGCCCGCCAGTCCGTCAGCCAGCCCCACGCCCCCGCCGCCGGACGCGATCGCGTCCAGCTCTGGTGTCGTGGCCGCGCTGACCGCCGATGGCGGCTACAACCCCGACAACGGCACCGTGGTGCTCGGCACCGCCCTGACCGCCCCCTTCGGCACGGCGGATACCCCGGTCCTGTTCCTGCGGGTCTGGCAGGGTCAGATAACCTGCACGCCCGGCGTCCCGGCGGTACTCGGCGACACCGGCCTGCAGGTGACGCTGACCACTGCCGCGCCACCCGCCGCGCCACCCGCCGCGCCACCCGCCGCGCCACCCGCCACGCCACCCGCCGCGCCACCCGCCGCGCCGACGGCCACAGCCGCCGCCTTCCATGTCGGCGATCACTGGCTGATCGCCGTCCGGCCTGCCGCGCCGGTTCAGGTCTACCCGGCCAGGCTGCTGACGCCGCAGCCACCCGACGGGCCGCTGCTGTGGGCGGCTCCGCTCGGACTGGTCACCTGGGCCAGCGGCGCGGCCACCGTGGCCGATGACGCCCGCCCCGCGTTCGGCACCCTGGCCAGCCTGACCAGGGACAACGACTATATCGCGGTCGGCCCGTCGGACGTGGACGGCGGGTCTGGCCTGCAGGCGCTGGTCGACTCCTCCGCCAACCGCCCGGCCGCCACGATCCGGCTGCTACCCGGCACCTACCAGCTGCCCTCGACCCTGACCATCGGCCCGGCCAGCATAGGCCTGATCATCGACGGCGGCGGCGGCGCCGCGCAGCTCGTGCCCGGCGATAACGCCAGCGCCTTCGCCGCGGGCCTGATCCTGGTGAACGGGTCGACGGAGGTGGTCCTGCGCGGCCTGACCCTGAGCCTGCCGCTGGCTCCCATCACCGTCCCGGCGGCGGTCATCTCCCCGCTCAGCGGCACCCCGACGCAGGCTGTCGTGCAGAACGCGTTCGGCACGCCTGCGCAGGTGTCCTTCGGTATCCAGGCCGTCGATGCCCAGGACCTCACGATCGACGACTGCTCGTTCAGTTACTCGGCCGGAACGGCCAGCCTGGTCGCCGCGGGCATCTTCGCCGGCACCGGGCTGCGGGGGCTGCGGGTCACCGGCTGCCAGTTCCTGGCCCCGCAGCCGCAGGCGCTGCCGTTCGCGGACCTGGCCGCGGGCAATCCGACCACGGGCCCGTATCAGATCATGACCGGGTTCCTGCAGGTGCCCGTCGCGGCGCCGACCGGTACCAGCACGACGCTGCTCTCCCCGTCCGCGTCCGCGTCCGCCTCGTTTACCCAGCCGTGGCTGCACGACAGCCACCTGACCGGCAACCTGTTCGAGGGCCTTACGGTACCGGTTGTCTCCTTGAGCCAGCTCGGCACCGTCTTCCTGACCGGTAACACGGTCCGGGCCAGCTACGGCGGCTTCTGGCTGGTCTCGTCCGCTGACCTGGCGTCGATGTACCAGGCGGTGCTCGGCCCGCTCGGCTATAACACGTCCGCCACCCTGCCAACCGCGATCTTCGGCCCGCTGATCGACCGGATCTTCGTGCTGGTCACCGCGGTCGGCCGCAGCATGACCTACCAGCCCCCGGTGCCGCCGGCACCGAACCCGAGCGCACTGGCCCGGCTGGGGACGGTGCTGGGCGCGCAGCGGGTGCAGACCACGATGACGGAGCTCGCGGTCCAGCATGCCCTGCGGCCAGAACAGGCCGAGCAGCCGCCGGCCGGGGAGGCGGCCGGGGACGCCCCGGTCGCACATGTGGAGAACCTCGGCTCGGTGACCGCGACGTCAGTGCCGGGGAAGACGGTCACGTCCATCTCGCCGACCTCGCCGATCAAGTTTGGCAACCTTAACCCGGTTAGCGTGCTGCCCTCCCTGCCGATCGTCCCGGTTTCCGTCACCCCGATCGTGCCCCTGCCGCCGCCCGCGCCGACGGACTACACCGTCAGGGCCGCCGCCGACGTGGGCACCTCGCTGATATTGCGGCTGGCCATCAGCGGGAACCAGATCGAACGCAGTCATCGCGAACTCATACTCCGGCGCCGGCCTGATCCTGGTCGACCAGGCGGCCGCGCCCGGCTCGGTCCTGGTGAGCGATAACCGCATCCGGTCCAGGGTCCCGATGGGGGCGGCCGCTTGGCTGACCAGCCTGGTCGAGTGCCTGGTGACCGGCAATACCATCCGCAACGAGGCCATCGCAAGCAGCCAGGGCACGCCGCTGGCCTTTCCCTACAGCATCCTGGCGATCCCCATCCCCGGCACGCCCGCCGGCGCGGTGCCGGCCGCGACGACCGACCTGGTGGTGAGCGGCAACGTGCTGGTCGGCGGCCCGATGCAAGCGCTGCCGCGGCCGGCCGTGGCGGCGCCGATGAACGACTGGGGCGTCTTCAACACCGTCGTCACGTTCAGCCCGCCGACGCCCGCTCCTGCCCCGGCGAGCTGACCGTAATCTGGCCGGCCCACTTGCATGCGCAGTGCGAGGCGTCATCCAGGGCAGCGACGCGGCCGATGGTGACGTGAGCCGATCCCGGCGTCCACGGCGCGGATACCACGGGGAGGCACGGCTGCGGGGTCAGGACACCCCCGGCCGCCGAGGTGGCCGCCTTGACCTGCGGGTTGGACAGGCTCAAGCAGGTGCGGAAGGGCGGGATGCTCTGCGCCGAGATGTCGGTGATGACGCCCGCGGCCTGCGGCACGGAAACCTTCTGCCCGGAAGCGGAGAACGTAGACGGCTTCGCGCCGCGCGAGCATCGCAGCGTGGCGCCCGTGCAGACCAGCTTGCCCATGCAGTACCTCCCGCGGCTGGACTATGTTACGGCCACTTGGACGCCGCCCGCAGCGACGACGAGCTGTGGAGCCTACGCCGCCGAGCGGCGTGATCCGTCGACCCGTACGGCCCGGGCGCTGCGCCAGGCCGATTCGGCGGTAACGGCGGCTTCCCGGCAGGCCTCGCGTAGGACCCGCCGGGCGGCTAAGCGCTGACCGCTCGTCTCACAGGCTGGCTACGTCGGCCTGCTTGGCGCGGACGGCCTCGGCGGCGGTGCGCAGGCCGGCTAGTTCGGCCTCGGTCAGGTCGCGCTCGACCACCCGGCGGATGCCGGTCGCGCCGATCTCGGCCTCGACGCCCAGGTAGACCCCGGAGATCCCGTACTGGCCGTCCACCCACGCGCACACCGGCATGACCGCGCCCGAGTCCTCGGCCACCGCGCGGGCCATCCGGGCCGCGGCCGCCGACGGGGCGTAGTACGCCGAGCCGGTCTTCAGCAGCGCGACGATCTCGCCGCCGCCGTTCCTGGTCCGGTTGACCAGCGCCTCGACCTCCTCGGCCGGGAGCAGGCTGGCCAGCGGCTGGCCGTTCACCGTGCAGGCCGAGGGCACCGGCACCATCGTGTCGCCGTGCGAGCCGAGCGTCAGCGTCCGCACCGACCCGACCGGAACGGCCAGCTTCTCGGCCACGAAGTAGCTGAACCTGGCCGTGTCGAGCATGCCCGCCTGGCCCATGACCCGGTGCGACGGGAAGCCGGACACCTTGGCGGCCAGCGCGGTCATCTCGTCGAGCGGGTTGGACACCATGATCAGCACCGCGTCGGGCGCGTACTTGGCGACGTTCTCCACCACGTTCCTGACGATCTTGGCGTTGACCTCGATCAGGTCCATCCGGCTCATGCCGGGCTTGCGCGCCAGCCCCGCGGTGACGACCACGATGTTCGAGCCGCCGATCACCTCGTAACCCTCGCCCGCCCGGCCGGTGCTCTGGCCGGTCACCTTGGTCTCGAACCCCTCGACCGGCCGCGACTGGTTCATGTCCAGGGCCAGCCCCTCCGGCTTGCCCTCGATGATGTCGGTCAGCACGACCTCATCGAAGATGTCGTACTCGGCCAGCCGCTGCGCGGTGGTGGAGCCGTAAAAGCCGGCGCCGACGACGGTTACCTTGCCCCGGCGGGGGGCTAGGGGGGGCTGACCCCCCTGGCTAGCACTGCGAGCCATAACAGAGAACTCCTTCGTCCGTAAATGCACGTCAGCCTGCAGGAGAGCAAGCACCACGCCCGTTCGGGATAATGATTTTGATTTTTCTAGGAAGCCATCGCCTTACGCAGATTATCGTCGAGCGCCCCGAGGAAATCCTGGGTGGTCAGGAACGGGGTGTCGGGGCCGACCAGCAGGGCGAGGTCCTTGGTCATCGCACCGCCCTCGATGGTCTGCACGCAGACGTCCTCCAGCGTGCTGGCGAACCGGGTGACCTCGGGCGTGCCGTCGAGCTTGCCGCGGTGGGCCAGGCCCCTGGTCCAGGCGAAGATCGACGCGACCGGGTTGGTCGAGGTGGGCTTGCCCTGCTGGTGCTGGCGGTAGTGCCGGGTGACGGTGCCGTGGGCGGCTTCGGCCTCGACGGTGCGGCCGTCCGGCGTCATCAGCACGCTGGTCATCAGGCCGAGCGAGCCGTAGCCCTGGGCCACCACGTCGGACTGCACGTCGCCGTCATAGTTCTTGCAGGCCCAGACGATGCCGCCCTCCCACTTGAGCACTTGCGCGACCATGTCATCGATAAGCCGGTGCTCATAAGTGATCCCGGCCGCCTCGTATTCGGCCTTGAATTCGGACTCGAAGACCTCCGCGAAGATGTCCTTGAACCGGCCGTCGTAGGCCTTCAGGATCGTGTTCTTGGTGGACAGGTAGAGCGGGAACTTGCGGTCCAGCGCGTAACGCATCGTAGTCCGGGCGAAATCGCGGATCGAGTCGTCGAAGTTGTACATCGCCATGGCGACGCCGCCGCCGGTGAACCGGGCGACTTCCATCTCGATGGGCTGGTTCGCGTCGCCCTCGGGGACGTAGGAAATCGTTACCGTGCCCGGGCCCGGGACCACGAAGTCGCTGGCCTTGTACTGGTCGGCGTGCGCGTGCCTGCCGATGATGATGGGCTTGGTCCAGCTCGGCACCAGCCGGGGGATGCTGGAGACCACGATCGGCTCGCGGAAGATGACGCCGCCCAGGATGTTGCGGATGGTGCCGTTCGGCGAACGCCACATCTTCTTCAGCCCGAATTCGGTCACCCGCGCCTCGTCCGGCGTGATCGTGGCGCATTTCACCCCGACGCCGTGCCGCTGGATGGCGTGCGCCGCGTCGATCGTGACCTGGTCGTCTGTCTCGTCGCGGTGCTCTATGCTCAGGTCGTAGTAATCGAGCTCGATATCCAGGTAGGGCAGTATCAGCTGGTCCTTGATGTTCTGCCAGATGATGCGCGTCATCTCGTCACCGTCGAGTTCCACGACGGGGTTCGCTACCTTGATCTTGGACATGGTGTTCTTAGGTTCCCTTCATCGGTTTGCTGCTTATGGCAGCATCAGCGCGACCGCAAGTACCGCAGCGCCGAAGACAGCGAACGTCAGCACGTCCGAGGCTTTTCGCCGGGTCGTCAGCAAGCCCGCGTAGCGCGACGGCAAGATCAGCCGGGCCAGCCCCGCTGCGAGGAGCGAGCATCCCACCAGCCCCGCACCCCGGCCCGCGTAACGCGATCCCTGCCAGGCGACGAACATGCCGACGGCGACGCCTGCCAGCACGATCAGGTAGGGCAGCCAGGCCAGCCCGCTGGCCACCGGATCGCTGCGGTCCCTGGCTGACTCCCGGGAGCGGGTAGCCCGGTGGCCGGCGCGGGATGTGTCGGCTCGGGATGTGTCGGCTCGGGATGTGTCGGCTCGGGATGTGTCGGCTCGGGATGTGTCGGCTCGGGATGTGTCGGCTTGGGGGGCCTCGGCGCGGCGGGCCTCGTGATGGACGGGCGGCGGCGCGGGAGCATTGATCGGCGATGGCGGGGCGGTATCGAACGGCGGTGGATCGAACGGCGGTGGATCGAACGGCGGTGGCGCGACGGTACCCAGCAGTGGCGCAGTGTCACCCACCGGCGCCAATCCCCTGCCTGAGCCAGCGTTCGCCGGCCTATTCGCCATGCATGTGCCTCCCGGCTTTCCGCTGCGAAGTTTACCGTTACCGGACTTTGCCTTTACCACGGTGTACCACGTATCGACATGCAATCTCACGGTAGGACCCGTGACACGGGGGGTAACCCAGTGGTAAGACCTTACTCACGGCTCCGACAGAAGGGAGGGTCGGCGGTGGAGACACCGTTCCTCCGCATCGAGGAAAGTGGCGAAGTCTTTACGTTGCGTGACGTAGTAACGACCGTTGGCCGCGGCCAGGGCGTCGATATCCGCCTAGATGATCCCAGCGTTTCCCGGCTGCACGCTGAACTTGTCCGCCGCGGTCCCTATGTCTACGTCGTCGACCTGGGTTTATCACGGAACGGAACCAGGGTTAACGGGCGTCCCATAGCGCGACGGGTCCTTGACGAGGGTGACGTGCTGAGTTTCGGTGCGGCCCGCTGCCGGATCAGCGGGATCCAGCAGGAAGAGATCGCCGCCGAGGCCGAATTGCGCCGTTCGGCCGTCCCCGAGCTCACCCGCCGTGAGCTTGACGTGCTGACCTCGCTGTGCCGCCCGGCGCTCTCCGACGAGGCCTTCGCCACCCCGGCCACGGCGCACGATATCGCAACCGACCTAGTGGTGACCGAGGCGGCGGTGAAACAGCACCTACTCAGGCTCTACCAGAAATTCCGGATCCCCGAGGGCCCAAACCGGCGCACCCGGCTGGCCAACGAGGTCGTCGCGCTCGGCCTGGTCAAGCCGATGCCGCTGAAGCCGATGCCGCCCAGCGAGGCCGGCGAGCAGTTAAAGGTGCGTGTACCTGAGCAGCCAGTGCGAGGCGGACGTGATCAGGCTGTGCAGGCCGGGTAGGTGTGGGGCCATCGCGGGCCAGTAGTACGGGGTCTGCGACCAGGCGAACATGACAGCAGCGAACGCGAGCGCCCACGCCGCGAGCGCGATCACCGCCGCGGACGCCGGTGTCCGCGCCACCGCGCCGGCCATCCGGTTCAGCTGCCGCCGCGGCAGGCCCGCGCCGGGGCCCAGGCCATACCAGGCCACCACGGCCGCGGCCGCGTACGCGCCGGCTCGCGGCATGTTCATGCTGTGCGTGAGCACGACCGTCAGGCCGTAGGCGGCCGCGCCGACGATGACCGCGAGCGGGGCCATCAGGATCTCGGTGAGCAGCGCCCTGGCCACCGTCAGGGGCGCCGTGACCAGCACGACCACCAGGTCGCTGGCCCGTGGCCCGCGCACCGACCTGCGCACCGCCAGCTTGCTCTGCGCCCGGTCCGCGGCCCGGAGCAGGGTGATCATGGCTAGCGAGGCGAGCAGTCCGGCCACGGGCAGCACCACGGTCAGCGCCACGGCCGCCACCATGAGGGCGAGACCGGCCATGGTGTTCGGGCGCGCCTGCGGACGCGGAGCCGGGACGGCGGGCTTGGGGCCTTGCGGACCCCACGGGCCGGCCTGGTCCCGGTACTCCCCGGCCGAGGCCGGCCAGGCTGAGGACGGCTGGGGCTGCTGCCGCCTATCGGCTCTTTGCGACCTTGGGAGCTGGGCCGGCTCGTAGCTGACCGGCGGCAGCAGGTCGGCGACGTCCCTGGCCGCTTGCTTGGGCGCCCGGGGCGCTTGGGGCGCCTGCTGGGGTTCCTGGGGCGCCTGGGGCGCGGCGGACGGGACCGCTTGAGACTCGCGGGGTAGCCCGGTCAGCGGGAACGGTGAGCCGGTGTAAGTCGCCGTCGGGGCCGGACCTAGCGCCGACATGTCGAGCGCGGTGGCCTGGGCGGACAGCCAGGTCGCCGACGGGCGGTGCGAGGGCTCCCTGGCCAGGGCCGCGGAGATCAGCGGCACCAGCGGCGCGGGAACTCCTGTCAGGTCGGCGCGGCCCGAGACGATGCGGTAGAAGATCGTCTCGTAGGAGCCGCCGCCGAACGGCAGGTGGCCGGTCGCCGCGAACGCCATCGTCGAGCCCCAGGAGTGCACGTCCGACGCGGGGCTGCTCGGCTGGCCCTCGATCACCTCGGGGGCGAGATATCCGGGCGTGCCCATCACCAGCCCGGTCTGGGTCAGCCGGGTCGCGTCGCCGGCCTGGGCGATGCCGAAGTCGATCACGATGGGCCGGTCGTCGGTGAGCATCACGTTGCTTGGCTTCAGGTCGCGGTGCACCACGCCCGCCGCGTGGATGGCGGCCAGGGCCTCAGCCATGCCGTAGGCCAGCCTGCGCAGCCCCTGCCCGGACAGCGGGCCGCGGCTACGTACCATCTCGTCCAGCGTGGGCCCGGACACGAACCGCGTGACGATGTACGGGTATTCGCCGGTCACGTCGGCGTCCAGGACCTCGGCGACGTACGGGCTGCGGACCCGGCGCATGGTCTCGACCTCGCGGGCCAGCCGCCGACGCGCGTTAGCTCCCTCGGTGCCAGCCGGATGGAGCACCTTCACCGCCACCGGGCGGCCTTCCGGATCGCGGGCGAGATGCACCACCCCCATGCCGCCTTCCCCGAGGCGGTCCTGAAGGCGGTACGGGCCGAGAGTCCTCGGCAGATGGTCCGTCGCAGGCATCGCGGATTCCAGAGTACGAAACAGATCGCGTGTTGTGGTGCGATCCAGATGTTGCCTATCGGTAACGGCTGCGGCCGCGGTCCGGGGACGGCTGCGGCCGCGGTCCGGGGACGGCTGCGGCCGCGGTCCGGGGACGGCAGGCCGGAGCCGGGGCCGAGCGCACTAGAATCACGTGCATCTCTACCTGTTGGGGCTGACCGAATGACTGAGCATGATGACGCGCTCTCGCTGGACATGGTCACCGCCGCGCTGCGCGCAGACAGCACGGACGTGGCGATCTACGCTCGCGTGCTGGCCCAGTCCCTGGGTGAGGCGTTGCCCGGCGACTGCGTGACGGTGGAACGGGACCGCACCATGTCCGACCGGATGCGCGGCCGCCCGGGCGAGATCTCCAAGGTCGTGGCCCGGCTCGGCGAACTGCAGATGACGCTGGCGGTGCGCAACGGCCAGCCGGTCGCCGAGATCTGCCGCGCGGTGCGCGGGGTGGTGCTATCCCGGCAGACGGTGCCGATCGGGGAATGGGCCGCGACGCTGGCCGGCGCGCTGGTCAGCTACGCCGAGCAGAACGCCCAGGCCGCCCAGGCCCTCCGCAGGCTTGTCGCAGGCAGCTGACGCCATCGTTTCCATGATCGTGGCCAAGCGGTCGGGCCTGGCGCGGGCCGGGACTGACGGGGCGGGCTTAGCCCGTAGGGGCTGCGCTTAGCGGCCGGTGAAGGTGGCTTTGCCTGGGCCGTTTTCCAGGAAGCTGCGCATGCCGATCCGCTGGTCCTCGGTGCCGAACAACGCCGCGAACTGCACCCGCTCGATCTCCAGGCCAGTGGTCAGGTCCACGTCGAGGCCGTGGTCGATGGCCTGCTTGGCCGCGCCAAGCGCGAGGGCGGGACCGGCCGCGTACTGCTGCACCATCTTCACCGCCGCCTGGTACACCGAATCATCCGGGGCCACCTCATCGACCAGGCCGATCGTGTGTGCCTCCGCGGCGGTGACCATCCGGCCGGAGAACACGATGGCCTTGGCCCGGGCCGGGCCGACCAGGCGGGACAGCCGCTGCGTCCCGCCGGCCCCGGGGATGACGCCGAGCAGGATCTCGGGCTGGCCGAGGCGGGCGCCCTCGCCCGCGATCCGGAAGTCGGCGGCCAGCGCTAGCTCGAGCCCGCCGCCCAGGGCGACCCCGGTGATCGCGGCCACCACCGGCTTGGGAATGCCCGCGATCAGCCCCATCGTCTCCTGCAGCCGCCCCGAGCGGATGGCCATCTCGGGGTAGCTCGCCTCGGCCATCTGCTTGATGTCGGCGCCGGCGGCGAAGACCTTCTCGCCGCCGTAGATGATCACCGCGCGGACCTCGTCCGATTCCGAGGCCGCGCGGGCGGCCTCCGCCAGCTCGGCTGTCACCTGGTCGTTCAGCGCGTTGACCGGCGACCGGTGCAGGCGCATCGTGCCGATGCCGTCCGCGACCTCAAGCGTGACGAATTCACCCATGTGGAGCCTCCCTAGCGCAGGTCGCCGTTGGTCATGCCGGCCGGTGCCTGCGGGTATGTCACCAGGCCGAGTTCGGCGCGGCTGTCGAGCAGCGGATGGTTCGGCAGCACCCGCACCGTGTACCCGAACGGCCCGGGCTGGTCGAGCGGCACCTCACCAGAGTACCGCGCCAGTCCGTTGACAGTTCCGGCCACGGCCGCAGCCGCAGAAGCCGCAGCCGCAGAAGCCGCAGCCGCGGCCGCAGAAGCGCCGATCGCAGTCTCAGAAGCTCCCGCCGCAGAAGCCCCGGCCGTGCTGGGCTCGGCGGCCAGTGCGGCGTAGCCCGGCGAGACGATCTCGTCGGTGTCGTCGGGCCGGCCGTACACCACCTCGACCGTCACGTCGTCTGGGGTGAGCGTGCCGAGCGCCACCGAGACCCGGATGGTCAGCGCCGACCCCAGCGCCTGCCCGTCCGCCTCGGTCTCCACGTGCTCGATCCGCACCTGGGGCCAGGCCTGCACCACGCGCTGCTTCCAGGCCGCCAGCTCCCGCGCGGGCGCGAACCCGCCCCGGGCGTCGGCCAGGTTGCGGGAGGCCGCCGCGGCCGGCACGTACAGCGCGGTCACGTACTCCCTGACCATCCGCTCGGCCCGCACCTTCGGCCCGAGCGAGCGGAACGTGTGCCTGATCCGCTCGACCCAGCCCTGCGGGACCCCCTCGGCGTCCCGCTCGTAGAACAGCGGCGCCACCGACTTGCCGAGCAGCTCGTACAACGCCGTGGCCTCGAGCTCGTCGCGCCGTCCGGGGTCGGACACGCCGTCCGCCGACGGTATCTCCCAGCCGTTCCCGCCGTCGTACCACTCGTCCCACCAGCCGTCCCGCACCGAGACGTTGAGCCCGCCGTTCAGCGCGGCCTTCATGCCCGAGGTGCCGCAGGCCTCCAGCGGCCGCAGCGGGTTGTTCAGCCACACGTCGCAGCCCTGCACCAGGGCGTGCGCCATGGCCATGTCGTAGTCGGGCAGGAACACGATCCGGCGCCGCACGTCCGGGGAGTCGCTGAACCGGACCATCTGCTGGATCAGGCCCTTGCCGCCCTCGTCGGCGGGATGGGCCTTGCCCGCGACCACGATCTGCAGCGGCTGCGAGGGGTCGTTCAGCAGCTGGCTGAGCTGAGCGGGATCGTTCAGCATGAGCGTCAGCCGCTTGTAGGAGGGAACCCGGCGGGCGAACCCGATCGTCAGCACGTTCTCGTCGAGCACGTCGTCGATCCAGGTCAGCTCGGCTCCCGACGCGCCGCGCTGCCGCCAGGAGGCGCGCAGCCTGCGCCGGGTCTCCGCCACCAGCCGCGCGCGCAGTACGTGCCTGGTCTCCCAGAGCTCGCCGGCCGGGGCGGCCGCGGCCCGGCCCCAGTCCCAGCCGCTCGCCTCGCCCGGCGCGGTGCCGGTCAGGAACAAGATCTCCGGCGCCACCCAGGTGGGGGTGTGCACGCCGTTGGTGACCGAGCCGATCGGCACCTCGCGGGTATCGAAGCCCGGCCACAGGCCGGCGAACATCTCCCGGCTCACCTGGCCGTGCAGCAGCGAGACGCCGTTGACCCGCTGGGCCAGGCGCATGCCCATCACGGCCATGTTGAACACGTCGGGGTCGCCACCCGGGTAGGTCTCCGCGCCGAGCGCGAGCACCCGGTCGATGGGCAGCAGCGGGTCATCGGCGAAGTGCTCCCGCACCAGGCTGCGCTCGAACCTGTCGATGCCCGCGGCGACCGGCGTGTGCGTGGTGAACACGGTGCCCGCCCGGCAGATCTCGATGGCCTCGGAGAAGCTCAGCCCCTGCTCGACGTATTCGCGGATCCGCTCCAGGCCGAGGAAGCCGGCGTGGCCCTCGTTGGTGTGGAACACCTCGGGCGAGGGGTACCCGCGCAGCGCGCAGAACGCGCGGACCGCGCGCACCCCGCCCACGCCGAGCAGCAGTTCCTGGCGGAGCCGGTGGTCGCTCCCGCCACCGTACAGCCGGTCGGTGACCTCGCGCAGGTCGGCCTCGTTCTCTTCCACGTAGGAGTCGAGCAGCAGCAGCGGGACCCGGCCCACCTGGGCCACCCAGACCTGGGCGGACAGGTGCCTGCCCGCGGTCAGGCCGACCGTGATGTGCACCGCGGCGCCGGCGACGTCGCGGAGCAGCTCGAGCGGCAGCCCGTTCGGATCGTCGGACGGGTAACGCTCGGCCTGCCAGCCGTCCGCGGACAGCGACTGGGTGAAGTAACCGTGCCGGTAGAGCAGGCCGACCGCGATCAGCGGCACGCCGTGGTCGCTCGCCGACTTCAGGTGATCGCCGGCCAGGATGCCCAGGCCGCCCGAATATTGCGGCAGCGCGGCGGTGATGCCGTACTCGGGCGAGAAGTACGCGATCGCGGCGGGGCCAGGCTGGCCCGACCCCGGTCCGTCCGGGCCGACCGACGCGTACCAGCGCGGCTCGGACATGTACTGGCGCAGGTCCCGCTCGGCCCCGCCGAGCCGGGCGAGGAACTGCTCGTCGGCCGCGAGCGCGGCGATCTTGGCCGACGGCAGCGCGCTGAGCATCGCGATCGGATCGTTGCCCGACGCCTCCCAGGCGGCGGGATCGATCGACGCGAAAAGGTCAGCGGTCGGGCCATGCCATGACCAGCGGAGGTTAAGCATCAGGCCGTGCAGCGCGGCCAGCGGCTCGGGCAGGGTTACGCGGACGGTGAACCGGCGAATCGCTCTCACGGGCAGACCTTAATGGGTCCAGGCCCGCAACGCAGAATGATCCGCCGATAGCGGACCGCATATTAATGGTATACAAAGGGAAAATAAATTCAAATCATGCCGAACGAAGTGGGTAAATGCCTAACTTCCAGGTTCAACGACAGGCTGAGTGAACGCTGCGAAATTTAACTGCTACCCACGCTGGCATGATGTCAACTTCGCTCGGTAGCGTAGCTGGGGTGATTGGACGAATCCCGATCCTTGAGGTCGAGCCGGCGGTCGAGTGCGGACGCCGCCCGGCGAGGGCAGTAGCTGGCGAGACATTCCAGGTCAGCGCCACCATTTTCCGCGAAGGCCACGGCATCATCAACGCGGGCGTGGTGTTGCGAGATCCGGACCGCAAGACGAGACCCATCGTCTTGGCGCGCGAGCTCGCCCCGGGCATCGATCGCTGGGGCGCGGACGTGACCGTGACCGGTGAGGGCGTGTGGCGCTTCCACGTGGAGGCCTGGGCCGATCCGATCGCCAGCTGGCACCACGACGCGGCCATCAAGATACCGGCCGGTCAGGACGTGGAGCTGATGCTCACCGAGGGCGCGCTGCTGTTCGAACGCGCCGCGCGGCGGATCCCGCAGCCCCCGGGAGCGAGCCGCCCGGCCGCGGCCCGCACCGCGCTGCGCGCGCTGGTCGCGCGGCTGCGCGACCGCGGGCTGACCCCGTGGGACCGGCTCGCGGCAACCGAGGATCCGCGGATCGCGGCCATCCTGGTCAGCTGGCCACTGCGCGAGCTCGTCACCAGGTCCAGGCCGCTGACCGTCCAGGTGGACCGGGAGCGGGCGCTTTACGGCTCGTGGTATGAGTTCTTCCCCCGCTCCGAAGGGGTCCAGGTTGACCCAATGGGGTACCGCGCGCCGGTCTCGGGCACGCTGCGCACCGCGGCCAAGCGGCTCGACGCGATCTCCGCCATGGGCTTCGACGTGGTGTACCTGCCGCCGGTGCATCCCATCGGCACCACGTTCCGGAAGGGCAGGAACAACACGCTGACTCCGGCCGAAGGCGATCCGGGCTCACCGTGGGCGATCGGGTCCGCCGAGGGCGGGCACGACGCCCTCCATCCGGACCTGGGCACGATGGACGACTTCGACGCCTTCGTGGCCCGGACCCGCGAGCTGGGCATGGAAGTCGCCCTGGACCTGGCGCTGCAGGCCTCGCCGGACCATCCGTGGGTGCACGAGCACCCGGAGTGGTTCACCAAGCGGGCGGACGGGTCCATCGCGTACGCCGAGAACCCGCCCAAGAAGTACCAGGACATCTACCCGATGAATTTCGACAACGACCCCGAGGGCATTTACGCGGAGATCCTGCGGATCGTCCGCCAGTGGATGGATCACGGCGTGCGGATCTTCCGCGTCGACAACCCGCACACCAAGCCGCTGCGGTTCTGGGAGCGGCTGTTCAACGAGATCCGGTCCACCGACCCCGACGTGCTATTCCTAGCCGAGGCCTTCACCCGCCCGGCCATGATGCACACTCTGGCCAAAATCGGCTTCCACCAGTCCTACACGTACTTCACCTGGCGTAACGGCGTCTGGGAGCTGACCGAGTACATGCGCGAACTGTCGGGCGAGGCGGCCGCGTACATGCGCCCCAACTTCTTCACCAACACCCCGGACATTCTGAACGAGTACCTGCAGCACGGCGGGGTCCCGGCGTTCAAGATCCGGGCCGTCCTCGCCGCCATGCTTTCCCCGACTTGGGGAATCTACTCTGGGTACGAACTATGCGAGAACGTACCGGTGCGGCCGGGCAGCGAGGAATACATGGATTCGGAGAAGTACCAGTACCGTCCGCGGGACTGGGAGGCCGCCGCCAGGGACGGCTACGGAATCGCCGATTACATCACCGACCTCAACCGGATCAGGCGCGCTCACCCGGCTCTGCACAGGCTGCGCAACCTTCGCTTTCACGCCGCTGACCAGCCGGAAGTAATTTGCTTCTCCAAGCGCGTTGATAAGGCTCTGGGGGCGGCCGGGAGCGATACGGTACTCGTGGTCGCGAACCTCGACCCACACCAGACCAGGGAAGCCACGGTCTGGCTCGATATGCCCGCGCTTGGCGTGGACCGCGAGTTCATCGTGACGGACGAGCTAACCGGCGAGTCCTACCGGTGGGGGCATGCCAACTACGTCCGCCTTGACCCGGCGACGCGGCCTGCCCACATCTTCACCGTTACCCCCAGCCCGTAAGACTCGGCGTGTAATACCGCACGAACCAGTAAGACCCAGGAGATCTTGCCGTGACAGAACATCACGAGGCCATAGCGGACTCTTTCGACGTGGACCAGCCACGTGACCCGGAGTGGTACAAGCGCGCGGTGTTCTATGAGGTACTGGTGCGAGGTTTTCAGGATTCGACCGGTGACGGCACCGGCGATCTGCGCGGGCTGACGTCCCGGCTGGATTACCTGGAATGGCTCGGCATCGACTGCATCTGGCTGCTGCCCATTTATCAGTCGCCGCTGCGGGACGGCGGCTATGACATCTCCGATTTCATGTCCGTGCTCGGCGAGTACGGAAACATCGGCGATTTCGTCACGTTCGTCGACGAGGCGCACAAGCGCGGTATCCGGGTCGTCGCCGACCTGGTCATGAACCACACCAGTGACCAGCACCCCTGGTTCCAGGCGTCGCGGAGCGACCCGGACGGGCCGTTCGGCGATTTCTACGTGTGGTCGGACACCGATGACAAGTACTCAGGAGCCCGGGTCATCTTCGTCGACACCGAGCAGTCCAACTGGACGTTCGATCCGGTCCGCGGCCAGTACTACTGGCACCGGTTCTTCTCCCACCAGCCGGACCTGAACTTCGAGAACCCCAGGGTCCAGGACGCGATGATCGAGGTGCTGCGGTTCTGGCTGGACCTCGGCATCGACGGCTTCCGCCTCGACGCCGTGCCCTACCTGTACGAGCGGGAGGGCACCAACTGCGAGAACCTGAAGGAGACGCACGAGTACCTGAAGCGGATCAGGGCCGAGATCGACAAGCTCTATCCGGACCGGGTGCTGCTGGCCGAGGCGAACCAGTGGCCCGCTGACGTGATCGAGTACTTCGGCGACGCCGAGATCGGCGGCGACGAGTGCCACATGGCGTTCCACTTCCCGCTGATGCCGCGCATCTTCATGGCGGTCCGCCGGGAACAGCGCTACCCGATCACCGAGATCCTGGCCCAGACCCCGGCCATCCCGGCCACCTGCCAGTGGGGCATCTTCCTGCGCAACCATGACGAGCTGACGCTGGAGATGGTCACCGACGACGAGCGCGACTACATGTACGCCGAGTACGCCAAGGATCCCCGGATGAAGGCCAACATCGGGATCAGGCGGCGGCTGGCCCCGCTGCTGGAGAACGACCGCAATCAGCTCGAGATGTTCACCGCGCTGCTGTTGTCGCTGCCCGGCTCGCCGGTGCTGTACTACGGCGACGAGATCGGCATGGGCGACAACATCTGGCTGGGCGACCGGGACGGCGTGCGGACGCCGATGCAGTGGACGCCGGACCGCAACGGCGGCTTCTCCCAGTGCGACCCGCAGCGGCTCTACCTGCCGCCGGTCATGGACGCGATCTACGGCTACCAGTCGCTCAACGTGGAGGCCCAGCAGCGCAACGCCGGCTCGCTACTGCAGTGGACCAGGCGGATGATCGAGATCCGCAAGCGGCACCCGGTCTTCGGGACCGGCATCTACGAGGAGCTGACCTCCTCCAACCCCAGCGTGCTCGCCTTCGTCCGGCTGCCGTCCGCGGAGGACCCGGATACCGACGGTTCGGACCGCATCTTGTGCGTGAACAACCTGTCCAGGTTCCCGCAGCCGGTCGAGCTTGACCTGCGCCGGTTCATGGGTGTCACGCCGGTGGAGTGCATGGGCGGCGTGACCTTCCCCCGGATCGGGGAGCTCAGCTACCTGCTGACGCTGCCCGGCCACGGCTTCTACTGGTTCCAGCTGCCCGCCGCCCGGGACGACCGCTCCTCCGCCGAGAACCGGTCCGCGGCCTCTGGCAGCAGCGAGTCACCAGCCAGGGTCGAGCGGCTTCCCGGTCCCCCTGAGAGCCACCAGCAATGACATCGGCCCATCCCCCTGGCCGTTTCCGGGAAATATCTGACTATGCAGCCCGCAAATCGGCCGCTGGGTGTTTGCCCGGAGCAGCCAGGGGGATGTGGTAAGCGCTCATGACTTTCGAAGACACACTGGCAACATGGCTGGTCAAGCAGCGATGGTTCGCAGGCAAGGGGCGCACCGTCCATGACCTCGCGGTCGTGGCCGACACCGAGATCATTCCCGGTGACCCGGGCCTGCGGCACCTGCTCGTCACCGTCTCGCACGGCGCGACCTCCGACTGCTACCAGCTGTTCATCGGCTCACGCGCGCGGCTCCCGGCCCGGCTGCGGCACGCGCGGATCGGCGCGCACGAGGGCCGGCAGATTTACGACGGCCTGCACGACACGGACCTGACCCGGACGCTGCTGGACGCGATCGTGGCCGACCGGACCGTCGGCATGCTGCGGTTCTGCCGGATTCCCGGGGCCGAGATCGAGCCGGGTCTTGACAGCCTGGTGCTCACCGGCGAGCAGAGCAACACCAGCCTGGTGTTCGGCGAGTCCGCCATCTTCAAGGTGTTCCGCCGGGTCAGCCCGGGACCGAACCCGGACCTGGAGGTGGCCTCGGCCCTGGCCAAGCTGGGCTCGTCGCATATCGCCGAGCCCTACGGCTGGGTCGAGACCAGGATGGACGGCGCGACCACGGTGCTGGCCATCTTGTCCCGGTACCTCCGCGCCGCCTCGGACGGGTGGTCGCTGGCCGCGACCAGCGTGCGCGACCTGTACGCGACCGAGGGGTCGCACGCGGCCGAGGCCGGCGGCGACTTCGCCGGCGAGGCCGCGCGGCTGGGCGCGGCCACCGCGCAGGTGCACCAGGACCTGGCCGAGGCGTTCGGTCGCTCCGAGCTCGAGCCCGAAGCCATCCGCGAGCTGGCCGAGCAGATGTACCGGCGCCTCGACATCGCCATCGCGACCGTGCCCGAGCTGGCCAGGCACGCCGACAAGGTCGGCGACGCATACTCTCACCTGGCCAAGCTGACCGAGCCGACGCCCGCTCAGCGCGTCCACGGCGACTACCACCTGGGTCAGGTCATGCGGACCCGGACCGGCTGGGTCGTGCTCGACTTCGAGGGCGAGCCGGCCAGCCCGCTGGCCCAGCGCCGGGCCCGGTCTTCCCCGCTGCGGGACGTGGCCGGCATGCTCCGTTCGTTCGACTACGCAGCCCGGCACCAGTTGCTCACCCATCCGGACGCGGACAGTCTCGCGCCGAAGGCGAGCGAGTGGGTCCGGCGCAACAGTGACGCGTTCTGCGCCGGCTACGCCGCGGCCGGCGGTCTGGATCCAGCCACCAATTCGGTGCTGCTCCGTGCGATGCTGCTCGATAAGGCGGTGTACGAGGTCATCTACGAGGCCAGGCACCGCCCGACCTGGATCCCCATTCCGCTAGAGTCCATTGCCGAGTTGTAGCCTCCACAGATCGAGTTGGCCTCATGACACAACCTGAACTTAGCCTGGGCGAGATCGAACGGATCGTCGCGGGCCAGCATCACGACCCTCATTCGGTGCTCGGCGCGCATCCCGGGCCGGACGGCGTGATCATCCGCGCCCTCCGCCCGCTGGCCAGATCGGTGACGGCCGTGCTCGACGACGGCCGCAGGCTGCCGATGACGCACGTGCACCGGGGCGTCTTCGCGGTCACGGTGCCGGACGAGAAGGTGCCCGGCTACCGGATCGCCGCGACGTACCCCGACTCCACCGGAGCCGAGGGCCCGGAGGAGGTGCGCGACGATCCGTACCGCTACCTGCCGACGCTGGGCGAGTTCGACCTGTACCTGATCGGCGAGGGCAGGCACGAGGAGCTGTGGCGCGTGCTCGGCGCGCATGTCCGCGAGGTCGGCCAGGCCACCGGCACGTCCTTCGCCGTCTGGGCGCCGAACGCCCATGGCGTCCGCGTCACCGGCGACTTCAGCTACTGGGACGGCAGCGCGTACCCGATGCGCTCGCTCGGCGGCTCCGGGGTGTGGGAGCTGTTCATACCGGGCGTCGCCGACGGCGCCAGGTACAAGTATGCGATCTGCGGCCAGGACGGGGTATGGCGGGAGAAGGCCGATCCGATGGCCAACGCCGCCGAACAGCCGCCCGCCACCGCGTCGGTGGTGTACACCTCGCACTACACCTGGGACGACCAGGACTGGGTGACGGCCAGGGCCGAGCGCGAGCCGGTGCGCGAGCCGGTGAGCATCTACGAGGTGCACCTCGGCTCGTGGCGGCTGGGCCTGTCCTACCGGGAGCTGGCGGTTCAGCTGGTGGATTACGTCAAGGACCTCGGCTTCACCCACGTGGAGTTCCTGCCCGTCGCCGAGCACCCGTTCGGCGGCTCGTGGGGCTACCAGGTCACCTCGTACTACGCGCCGACGTCACGGTTCGGCAGCCCGGACGACTTCCGTTACCTGGTCGACGCGCTGCACCAGGCGGGCATCGGCGTGCTGCTTGACTGGGTGCCCGGGCACTTCCCGCGGGACGAATGGGCGCTGGCGCGGTTCGACGGCACCCCGCTGTACGAGCATTCCGACCCGCGCCTCGGCGAGCAGCCAGACTGGGGCACGCTGGTCTTCAACTTCGGGCGCACCGAGGTACGCAATTTCCTGGTCGCCAACGCCATCTACTGGCTGGAGGAGTTCCACGTCGACGGGCTGCGGGTCGACGCGGTGGCCTCCATGTTGTACCTGGACTACTCGCGCAAGGACGGCGAGTGGATACCCAACCAGTACGGCGGCCGGGAGAACCTGGACGCGATTTCCTTCCTGCAAGAGGTCAACGCCACCTGCTACAAGCGTGTCCCCGGCATCACGATGATCGCCGAGGAGTCGACCGCCTGGCCTGGGGTTTCCCGGCCGGTGTACCTGGGCGGGCTCGGCTTCGGCTTCAAGTGGAACATGGGCTGGATGCACGACACGCTCTCCTACCTGAGCCAGGATCCCATCTACCGGCAGTACCACCACAACGAGATCACGTTCTCGATGATCTACGCGTTCTCGGAGAACTTCGTCCTGCCGCTGTCGCACGATGAGGTGGTGCACGGGAAGAGCTCGCTGCTCGGCAAGATGCCCGGCGACGAATGGCGCCGGTTCGCCGGGCTGCGCTCGCTGCTCGCGTACATGTGGGCGCACCCCGGCAAGCAGCTTCTCTTCATGGGAGGGGAGTTCGGGCAAGGGAGTGAGTGGTCCGCGGACAACGGGCTCGACTGGTGGGTGCTCAACTTCGACGTCCACCAGGGCGTACAGCGGCTGTCTCGCGACCTGAACACGATCTACCGGCAGACCCCGGCGCTGTGGAAGCTCGACTCCTCGCCCGACGGGTTCAGCTGGATCGACGCCAACGACGCCCAGGGCAACACGCTGTCCTTCCTGCGGTGGTCCGATCCGCACACCCCGGCCACTGAGGGGTCCGTTGACGGGGCCGTTGACCGGGACGAGCCCGGCGTGATCGCCTGCATCGCCAACTTCTCGGCACGGCCGCACCTGGAGTACAAGGTGGGCCTGCCCCGGGCGGGCCGCTGGCGCGAGATCCTCAACACCGACGCGGCGATCTACGGCGGCAGCGGCGTCGGCAACATGGGCGGCATCGAGGCGGTGCCAGAACCCTGGCACGGCAAGCCCGCCTCGGCCACGGTCACCCTCCCCCCGCTAGGCGTCCTCTGGCTCACCCCCGAGTCCTAGGCACTAGTTCGCCCTGAGCTCTGGCTGAGCCCACGATCAGCGTCGCCGCTGCTTTGGTCGGCTCGCGATCCTTAGTGGCCCCTGCGCACCGTGATACCAGTGAGCGCCGCGGTGTGTCCGGCCAGCCCCAATAACGGGGAGGATTGGGGCTTCGGGGAGACTTTTGTGCAGCATAGTGCCCAAAACTCTCCCGAGAGCCCGAATCTTCCCAGATAAACGACAAGCGTCTCGTACGTATGAGCGACTTGCGTACGGATGGGGCTCGCGTGGTCACGGCAGCGCCATCGACTGGACGCAAACTGGCTCGCCGGGCTCACGGGCTCACAGGGCTCACAGGGCTCACAGGGTCGCGAGGCTCGCCGGGCTCACAGGGTCGCGAGGCTCGCCGGGCTCACAGGGTCGCGAGGCTCGCCGGGTCGGAGGCTCGCCGGGCTCACAGGGTCGCGAGGCTTGCCGAGCTCGCGGGACGGGCGCCTGGGCGGCAGGATGGCATAGTGGGACGGCTGGTGCTGCCTAGGAACCTCGAAATAGCGGCTGAGGGCGAGGGGCGGCAGGAGTGGCTGGCGACGGCGCTGCCTGCGGCGCTGGGCCAGGCGCGCCGGATGTGGTCGCTCACGGTGGGCGAGCCGTTTCAGCCTGGCGGGCAGACCGCCTGGGTCGCGCCGACGCGGGACGCCGCGGGCGCCGGGGGCGCCGGGCTGGTGCTCAAGATCGGCTGGCCGCATGCCGATGCGGCTCATGAGGCCGACGGGCTGCGGGCGTGGGCCGGGCAGGGCGCGGTCCGGCTGCGGGCAGCGCACGATTTCGGTGACGCGACCGCGCTGCTCATCGAGCGGTGCGTACCCGGCACGCCGCTTTCTCGCCGGCCCGAACCCGAACAGGACACGGTGGTCGCCGCGGTGCTGCGCCGACTGTGGATCCAACCCGAACGCGGCCACCCCTTCCCGTCCCTGCAGCTGATGTGCCGGCGGTGGGCGGAGGAGTTCGAGGAGCGAACCGGAGCCGATCAGGTGCGCCTGGACCCTGGCCTGGCCCGGGCAGGCATCGCGCTGTTCCGCGAGCTTCCGGCCACCGCGAGCAACCACGTCCTGCTCTGCACCGACCTGCACGCCGGCAACGTGCTGGCCGCCGGGCGGGAGCCCTGGCTGGCCATCGACCCCAAGCCCTACGTCGGTGATCCCGCCTACGATTCGCTCCAGCACATGCTGAACTGCGGCGAGCGACTGCGGTCCGATCCGTACGGGCTGGGCCGGCGGATGGCCGGCCTGCTCGGCCTGGATCCCGGCCGCGTGCTGCTCTGGCTGTTCGCGCGCTGCGTGCAGGAATCCCCGGACTGGCCGTCGCTCGCGGCGGTGGCGCGGTCCATCGCGCCCTAGGCGCCGGCTGGACCGGGCGCCACGGCCGGGCCGACCACGGCCGGGCCGGGCGGAGTCGAGCCGGGCTGCCGGGGCGCCGGGCTGCCGGGGCGCCGGGCTGCCGGGGCGCCGGGCTGCCGGGGCGCCGGGCTGCCGGGGCGCGAGGCCGCCGGGCGGCGGTCAGCTGGCGGCCCAGATACCGCCGTCGACGGGGATGACGGCGCCGGTGATGTACGCTGACCCGCGGCCGCTGAGGAAGACCGCTACCCCGGCCATGTCGTCGGCGCGCCCGATGCGCCCGAGCGGGGAGGCCGCCGCGATCTCATCGCCGCGCGCGGCCAGGGTGGCCGCCATCATCTTCGACTCGAACGGCCCTGGCGCCACCGCGTTGACGGTGATGTGCCGCGGGCCGAGTTCCCGGGCCAGCACCCGGGTGAGCTGGTGCAGGCCGGCCTTGCTGGCCGCGTAGGAGTAGGTCTGGAACTCCGGCACCCGCAGCCCGTCGATGCTGCCGACGTTGATCACCCGGGCCGGGTCGTCGGCCGTGCCCGCCGCCTCGAGCAACGGCAGGAACGCCCTGGTCAGGTAGAACGGGGTCTTGAGGTTAAGGTCGACGACCTTGTCCCAGCCGCTGGCCGGGAACTCCTCAAGCGGCGCGCCCCAGTTGGTGCCGGCGTTGTTCACCAGGACGTTGACGCATTCCTCGGACCGGCCGACCTCGGCGGCCAGGCCCAGGCACTCTTCCTCCCTGGACAGGTCGGCGGGCACCGAGAGCACGACCCCGTACTTCGACAGCTCGGCGACCGCCTTCTCGCCCGCCTCGGCCTTGCGCGAGCTGATGTAGACCGACGCGCCGGCCTCCAGCAGGCCGCGCGCCATCATCAGGCCGATTCCGCGGGTCCCGCCGGTGACAACGGCCACTTTGCCGGTCAAATCAAACAGGTACACGAGACCTCCGAGTCAATCAGCTGAGCAGTCACGGCGCGGGCGGCACCAGGCGGTCCGGCCTTCGAGGCATTGTAGGCCTCAGGTGACCTTGTGCGTCAGGTGCCGCCGCCGACATAGCCCCGGGCGACCGTCCGGGCCAGGATCCCGAGCGTGGCCCGCAGCGCGCCCTCGGAGATGACCGGGAAGATGCCCGCCTCCCGCCAGTGCGGGTCGATCGTTGACCAGTCGTAGTAGGAGGTGACCAGCGTGCCCTGGTCCCCGGCGGGCTCGAGCCGGTATCCGTAGACGTGGCCGATCTGCGGCCGGATCCGGCCGGTGACCTTCCAGGCGATCTCCCGGTCAGGCACCAGCACGGTGATGGTGACGGTGACGTCGTACCGCCCCAGCGGATAGTCGTTCAGCGCCTCGCGGTCCATGTGGACCACGAAGGTGTCGCCAACGGCGCTCACCGGCGACCCGGTCGCGTCCATCAGCATGCCCGAACTGTCGATGGCCACGTGCCCCTGCGGATCACACAGCACCCGGAAGATCGCCGCTGGCCCGGCCTCGATCATCCGCTGGACTTCCAGCCGCTCACCTGTCATCCGCTCATCGTCCCACCCTGCGCGGCCGGGGTGGCCGCGCAGTACGCTCCCGGAAGGCGCCAGGACCGCCTGGCCCGGACAGGAGCCGGCATGATCACGCTCGCCCCGCTCTGCACGATGACCATGACCGTGGGCCCGGCGGTGAACGCCGGAAATGCCCCCACCGGGCGGCGCATGGTCGCCGAGATCTCCAGCGCCACCGTGTCCGGGCGGCTGGCCGGCCAGCTGACCGGCGGAGGCAACGCCGACTGGTTCACCATGACCGCCGACGGTCTCATGCTCCCCGACGTGCGCCTGGCCATCCAGACGCACGACCAGGCCATCGTGCTGGTGCGTTACTCGGGGCGGCTGAGGTTCGCTCCGGGCCAGGATTCGGTCGCCTTCATCGCCGCCACCTTCGAGACCGGGGACCCCCGCTACCTGTGGATCAACAGCATCCAGGTGGCGGGCAAGGGCATCCTCTCCGCCGACCTGCGCGGGGTCGAGTACGAGATCTTCGAGCTCAGCTAGCGGACCAGGATGCCGGGAGGGTCATCTCCGGCGGGACCAGGGCGGCCGGGTTCACCCGGCGGACGATCTCGTTCAACCCGAGGACGTGCCGCGGGTGTTGAAGCGCAGCACCGCCAGGCGCGCCAGGGCCGGCAGCCGGGACGCCGCCTTGCGAGCAGATGGCTGTCCATCATGCCGCCGTGCGTGGGCAGCGGGTGCAGGCAGATCAGCGTGGCCACCGGCTCGGCGTCCGCGGGCAGGGCTAGCTCTCCGGTCAGCCGCAAACCGTCACCGGTGTGCAGGGTGACCGGTGTGCGCTCAGCCGGGAGCACGGTGCCGGCCCTGATGCCGGTCACGGGTTCCCTCTCCGCCGCACGCCCGGCCCGCGGCGCAGCCGGTTCGCCCAGCAGGTGGTGTGCCAGTGCCTGCGCTCCTCCACCCCGAGGCCGCTGGCCATCCGGGCCCCGTCGGCGGGCCAGGCCACCACGTGCGGCGTCCCGGGCACGATCTCCTGGTCACATCCCGGGCAGCGGTAAGCCTTGGCCGATCCCGCGCCCGGGATCCGCCGGACGACCCAGTCCCCGTCCGGCCATGATTCCACGCGCTCGGGCCCGGGCACAGGATCAGGGGGGCCGGAGCGGTCACGGCGGATCCGGCGCGGGCTCACGCCTGTCAAGGCTAAGGCTTGCGACCCAGTAGAGTTACCCGACGTGCGGCTCGTCATCGCCAGGTGCAGCGTCGACTACGTCGGCAGGCTCACCGCTCACCTCCCGGAGGCCCTGCGCCTGCTCATCGTCAAGGCGGACGGCTCGGTGCTCGTGCACTCCGACGGCGGCTCGTACAAGCCGCTGAACTGGATGTCACCGCCGTGCTGGCTCACCGAGGAGCCGGGCCGGTGGTCCGTCACCAACAAGGCAGGCGAGACGCTCGCGATCACTCTCACCGAGGTGCTCAGCGACACCTCGGTGGAACTAGGCGTCGACCCGGGCCTAGTCAAGGACGGCGTCGAGGCGCACCTGCAGGAGTTGCTCGCCGTCCAGCTCGACCTGCTCGGGGAGGGCTGGCGGCTGGTCCGCCGCGAGTACCCGACCCCGATCGGCCCGGTCGACCTGATGTGCCGGAACAAGGCGGGCCAGAGCGTCGCCGTGGAGATCAAGCGCCGCAGCGAGATCGACGGGTCCAATTCTACCGAAGATACCGCTTCGGCGGGAGGGGCTCATGTGGCGGTGGAAGTCAAGCGCCACGCCGGCATTGACGCAGTCGAACAGTTGACTAGATATTTGGAGCTACTGAACCGTGACCCGCTCCTAGCGCCGGTTCACGGTGTTCTCGCTGCACAGACGATTAAGCCACAAGCGCGAACCCTGGCCGAAGACCGCGGTATCAGGTGCGTGGTCTTGGATTACGACAGGATGCGTGGGATCGAACCTGAAGGCACGCTGTTCTAACCCTATTTGCAGGCGGATGGGCGGGAGTAACCAGGGATAACACACCAGCCCGAGCCCAGCGGCTCGTGCTAAAATGCACCAATGCACAAGGTGCAGGCGAACACGCTTGATGAGTATTTTAACGCCGATCCGGCGCGGAAAAGTGATCTAGAGGCGCTGGATGCACTCATCCGCGAAACCGCGCCGAAGCTGGAACGATGGTTTTACGCCGGCGCATCCGATGGCAAGCCTGGTATGCGTATGAGCCTCATCGGCTACGGGGCGTTTCAATACGAAGTGAAGTCAGGTGAGCGTGTGGAGTGGCCGATTATCGGCATGGCCCTGCAAAAGAATTACCTGACCCTCTATACGTCCGTTTTTAAAGATGACACGCCTATCGTAGATCAATACATGGGTAGGCTGGGTGAGCTGAAGGCGGGCATAAACAACTTTAGCTTCGTGACGTTTGACCAGCTCGATCGCGATGCGGTCGCCGCACTCATCAAGGACATCGAGGATACGGTCCAGCAGGACCCGATCGGATCGTTGCGATATAGCAGTTACCGCATCGTCTCGTCGTCGGCAGAGCCCTCCACCGCGTAACGCGTCGGCCGTGTCGGCCAAAAGTGTCCATTGCGCCTTTTCTGTCCCGGCACGTGGGTACTAACCCACAACTGCCTCATCGTCTTCTTGACGGTCGTTACTCTGCTTGGTTCGTTGGCAATAACGACACTAAGCGGTGCGATTGGACTTGAACTCAAGGGATTCGGTTTCACCTGTAAAATTGAGCGCAAATCCTAATGCCATTCGTTTAAATTATCACTCCGTTATCCGGGGATCAGTCGCGCACTGGCTAAGGGAGCTGCAATTGACCGGACCTCAGGTTCGGGGCAACCGAGCCGAGAGCTCGTTTGCCGATATCACTAGGCGAGGCAACCCGCCAATCCTGCTGTTTGCCCAGACGATGCCAGGTCAGCCCCCTCCGCCTGTGGCGGAGGGGGCTTTCCTTTTCCTGGCGGAGCGCCGTCATTACCGTGGGCGCAGCACGCCGGCCACCGCGGTGACGACGAGCGCCAGGGCCGCCGGGACGAGCAGCGCGTCCCGCAGGCCCACGCCTGAGGCGATGGCGCCGATCATGACCGGGCCGCTGAGCAGGCCCGAGTACGCCACCGCCGCGATCCGCCCGATGTTGCGGCCCGCGCGCCCGGGATCCAGCCGCGCGGCGGCGGTGACGATCTGCGGGAAGATCCCGGCCAGGCCCAGGCCGAGCAGCGCGAAGCCGGCGATGGCCGCGGCCTGGGTGCCGATCAGCAGGCCGGCCGCCAGCCCGAGGCCGGCCACCAGGCCGCTGGCCCGCACCAGCCGCACCGGGCCGAACCTCGCCGCCAGGCGGTCACCGGCCAGCCGCCCCGCCGCCATCGTGACCGAGAACGCGCCGAGCGCCACCGCCGCCACTCCGGCCGGCGAGCCGAGGTTGACGTGCAGGTAGACGGCGCTCCAGTCGCCGGCCGAGCCCTCGCCGACCTGCCCGCACAGCGCCACCAGGCCCAGGATCCAGATCACCGCGGAGATCTGCCGCGCCGTCCGGCGCGGCGGGTCCCCGGGCCGCTCCGGCGCGGACCCGGGATCGGTCGCCACCGCGGGGAGCAGCACGTACGGGCCGGCCAGCAGGCTACCGGCGATCAGCACCGCGGCGGTCACGATGAACGTGGGCAGCGGGCTGATCCCCAGCCACGCCGACAACCCGCCGATCCCCGCGCCGGCCAGGCCGGCGATGCTGTAGCCGGCGTGCAGCGAGGACATGATGGGCCGGTCGTAGCCGAGCTCGAGCCGGGCGCCACAGGCGTTCATCGACACGTCGAGCAGCCCGGCCATCGCCCCGTAGACGGCCAGCGTGGCCATCAGCGCCGCCAGACTGCCGGCTAGGCCGATGGGGATCAGCGCGGCCGGGTTCAGCACGCCCGCAACCCGCAGCACCCGAACCGCGCCGAATCTGTCGGCGATGCGCCCGCTCAGCGCCAGCGTCAGCACGCTGCCCGCCGGCACGGCGAACAGCGCCAGCCCCAGGCGCCCGTCGCTCAGGTGCAGCGACTCCTTGATGGCGGGCAGCCGGGCGGCCCAGGTCGCGGTGGCGACACCGAGCACGAAGAAGTAGCCAACGATCGCGACCCTAGAGTGACGCAGCTCAGGTCCGGGAATAGGCAGGGTCACGCGCCGGATCCGACTAGGTGGGCGTTGACCGCCCTGGCCCGGCCGGCCAGCCCGGGCACCTCGGTGACGGCCACGCCTGCGGCCCGGAGTTGTTCGGCGCCCTGGCCGGCGGTGAACAGGCGGGGCTCGTCCCAGGCGAAGACGACCCGCGGGATACCCGCCGCGACGATGTGCTGGACGCAGGTCACCGGGCGCGACGCGCGGGCGCCGCAGGGCACGAGCGAGCTGTAGATGGTGGCGTGCCGCAGCCGCGGGTCAGACGAGCCGAGCTTGCCCGGTACCAGCTTACGGAGCGCCACTTCCTCGGCGTGATCGTGATCCTCCTGCTCGCGGGAGAACCCGGTGGCCAGCACCTCGCCGTCCTCGCCGACGATGACCGCCCCGACCGAAAAGGCCGAGCCCGACGGCGGGCACAGCCGCGACAGCTCCACCGCCCAGCGCAGGAACCGGTGATCGGGGCCGCCGGGGCCAAGCAAGTAGCGCAGCAGCCCGACCTCGCCCACCCGGGAGACTTCGGCGAGGGTCATGGGGTTGCCGGGGTAGGCAGGGCTCCCAAGGACGTCGGGGGTGGAGGGGACGTCGGGGGTGGAGGGGACGTCAGGGGCCGGATGGAGGGGACGTCGGGGGTGGAGGGGGTAGTGGGGCCGGGGAGTGGAGGGGACGTGCGTGGGGCTGGAGGGGGTAGTGGGGCCGGAGGGGGGAGGCTGGGGCTGGAGGGGGTAGTGGGGCCGGAGGGGGGAGGCTGGGGCTGGAGGGGGTAGTGGGGCTGGAGGGAGAATTAGGCGCCTGCGGGAGGTTGAGCCGGGGGGCGGTCTTCGGGTCGGGGACGGCGACGAAGAACGGGGCCACGGCGAGGTCGAGTTCGTCGGCCAGGCCCCCGGCCAGGAAGGCGCCGAGTAGCCGGGCGCCGCCTTCGACCATGACACGCAGTACGCCTCGTTCGGCCAAATCTTTCAGCACGAGATCGAGGGAGAGCGGGTCGCCAGCGTCAATGAGCACGGCGCGATCCCCCAGCCGCGCCTGGGCGCGGCCCAGGGCGGGGGTGGCGCAGTACACCAGGCGGAGCGCGCCGGGGGCGAAGAAACGAGCCTGCGGGTCCAGGTCGCCGGTGGCGGTGAGGGTGACCCGGGCCGGGTTCTCGGGCAGGCCGCGGGCGGCGCGGCGGGCGCGGCGGCGCGGGTCCCTGATCAGCAGCCGCGGGTTGTCCTGGCGGACCGTCTGCGCGCCGACCATGATGGCGTCGCAGCCCGCCCGGACCTCGTCCACGCGGTCCAGGTCGGCCGGGCCGGACAGGATCAGGCGCCGCGGGCTCGCGTCGTCCAGGTAACCGTCGGCCGAGGTGGCGCAGGACAACAGGACGTAGGGACGTAGCGGCACGCACCCAGCGTAGCTTCAGGGGAGAGAGCGGTGCTTTACTGGTCAACGATGCTTGAGACAGTCAACCCGGCAACCGGGGAAGTGCTGGCCACCTTCCCCGTGCACGGGCGCCGCGAGGTGGACGAGGCCGTGGCAGCCGCGCGCGAGGCCGCCGTCTGGTGGGGCGGGCTCGATTGGTCCGGCCGGCGGATCCGGCTGCTCGCCTGGAAGTCGCACCTGACCAGGTACATGGGCCGGCTGGCCCAGCTCGTGCACACCGAGACCGGCAAGCCGCTGGACGACGCCAAGCTCGAGATCATCCTGGCCATCGTCCACATCGACTGGGCCGCCCGGCATGCCCGCCGGGTGCTGCGCCCGCGCCGGGTGCACAGCGGCCTGGCGGCCATCAACCAGGCGTCCACGGTGGAATACCACCCGCTGGGCGTGGTCGGCGTGATCGGGCCGTGGAACTACCCGGTGTTCACCCCGGTGGGCTCGATCGCCTATGCGCTGGCGGCCGGGAACGCGGTCGTCTTCAAGCCGTCGGAGCTGACCCCGGCGACCGGGGACTGGCTGGTCCAGTCGTTCGCCGATGCGCTGGGCGTCTTCGGGGACACCAAGCCGGTGTTCCAGCTGGTCACCGGGACCGGTTCCACCGGGGAGGCGTTGGCCCGCAGCGGCGTGGCCAAGATCGCCTTCACCGGCTCCGCGGCCACCGCGCGCAAGGTGATGTCCGCCGCGGCCGACACCCTCACCCCGGTGCTGGCCGAATGCGGCGGCAAGGACGCCCTGCTGGTGAGCGCCGACGCCGACCTGGACGCGGCCGCCGACGCCGCCGCGTGGGGCGCGATGTCCAACGCCGGGCAGACCTGCATCGGCATCGAGCGCGTCTACGTGGCCGACGCGGTGTACCACAGCTTCCTGGAGCGGCTCACCCAGCGGGTGTCCGGCCTGCGGCCTGGGTTCGACCGCGAGGCCTCCTACGGGCCGATGACCCTGCCGTCGCAGCCGGAGGTCGTGGTCAAGCACGTGGCGGACGCGCTAGCGCGGGGCGGGAAGCCGGTGGTGGGGGGCGCGGACGCGGTGGCGCCGCCGTACGTGCGACCGGTGATCTTGACCGAGGTGCCCGAACATTCCGTGGCGGTGACCGAGGAGACGTTCGGTCCGACGGTGACGGTGACGCCGGTGGCCAACCTGGCGGAGGCGGTCTCGTTCGCCAACGCGGGGCGCTACGGGCTTGGGTCGGCGGTGTTCGCCGGCGATCGTTCGGCGGCCATGACGGCGGCACGGGGGCTGCGCAGCGGGATGACCTCGATCAACTCCGTGCTCGGGTTCGCGATCGTCCCCGCGTTGCCGTTCGGCGGCGTCGGCGAATCGGGGTTCGGGCGGATCCACGGGGCGGACGGGCTGCGCGAGTTCGCGCGCCCGAAGGCCATCACGCGGCAGCGGATGCGGCCGCTGATCAACCTCACGTCTTTTGGGCGGACCGACCGGGATATGCGCCGCATCGTCACTTTGGTTACCTTGCTGCACGGGAGGCTCTACCGGCCCCGGGGGTCGCGCCGCGGTTCGTGAGGGTCTTGCCGGGGTCTTGCCCGCGATCCGCATGGGTGGATTCGTTCAAGACGGCGATAGGTCTTCATCTCTTCAAGTTAGGTCTCGGATAGCCTCCCCCTCTCCGCTACGTACTCCAGTATTGCGTCGGCTGTTTCCTGCGAGGTCAGGTCAGGCCACGGATTCGCCCCCAGGAAGGTAGCGTCAGGTCCAGAGCCGCTAACCCAGACAGTGAGCACCTCGACGTTGGCTGCCTTCGCAAGGCGCCGGGCCCCGGTCATCACCGTGGTATCAACGTGCCCAAGGCAGCGGTCGCCGACGACGGTAACTGTGATGCTTTCTGGGACAGCAGGCGGCGTGGGGCCTCCAGCAAAAGCAATCCGGCGATGGACGGGCTGCACGCGCATCCCGATCCGAGACGCAACGTAGGCCCACTGCTCGGGCCGCCAGTATGGACCGGAAAGGCATGTCGGTGATGGTCGGTTGACGACAGGGCAACTGAGGGTGGAGAGCCAGGCCAACAGGAAGGCAGTCATTTCCGCGGCGACGTATGGCCGGTCTGCGGGAACTATATGGAGGAGCTCGAGTTCGGACACGCCCGGCAGACAGGTCACGACACCGGTGATTTCCCCGAGCGCGACCTCCCGGCCGCCAATGACTGCTACGGAGGTCCCGGCGGCGGCAAGGTAATACCGCCAGCCGGGTACTGACAGATCCTCACAGGTGAGCAGGGCCACTCTGTCAGTGCCCTGTCGAGCGACCAGCGTTCGTGCCTCCTGGTCGTGGCGACTGGCAACAACGATCATCACCGCCGTTCCCAGTTATTCCATTACTCCTGCCCGCTGTCCTGGAGCGCCTGATCGCCGACTTGCGGGCGTTCTTCCGCGGAGATGAAAGCCTGTCCGGTGGCCAGGCGCTGCTCGAGCGCGTCCACCCGCAGCGTGAGCGCTTGCAATACGCCGGCCGGATCACCGGCCGCCGAGGACTGCGGGAGCTCAGGCGGGTGCTTCTCAAGCGGAAGCTTATCGGGTGTGATGTCCTTGTGGTCCTTGAGGTCCTTAGTGTCCTTCGATACCTCCTTCTCCTTTTCCTCCTTGTCCTTCTCCTTTACCTTCTGGCTTAGTGACGCAGTCCAGCGACCCGTCTCCTGGGCACCGGCGACGGGGGCGCCGGGAGGATACGCTTCATACGTCCCGGCGAGGATGGAGTCAGTTATGGTCTGGCTTTTCGATGTGCTTGACACCTGGATGAGAGTCCCGCTGAAGACGTAAAATGTCAGCGCGGGATTGGTCACATTAGAGAGATTGATGGTCTGCGAGCTGGCGTCGAAGAAACCGACGATGGCGCCGGTACCCGGGACGGTCGTGGAGCCAGCTACATTGCCGGTGGCATCCACCGAGTTTATGGTGAGGGTCCCTTGCCCCAATCCATCGGTGGTGATGTTCCACGAACCAACAGGAGGTGACATCGCTTTTGCTCCGATCTTGTCGTAGTGTTATTCATGCGCCGCCGGTGCATCCGCACCGAACAACACCGGCGGGGATCGTACCAGGAGGTCGGCAATGGCCTCGTCTATAGGCTGATTGCTCGAATTCTGGTAGTAGGTAAAGGCCGGAGATGGATTGACTTCAAAACAGTACCAGCGGCCTTCGGGATCACGGCGGAAATCAATTCCGGTAACGCTCAGCCCAAGTGACTTTGTGAGCGCTCGGCAGCGATCGGCGACGTCCCGCGGCAGCTGATACGGGCGAATCTCGACGCTGAGTCCTTGCCGCCCGGCATAGCGATAGTCATCTGCCGACGAGCAGATCTCGCAGGCAAACACTTCGTCTCTGACCACGTGCACGCGGTAATCCGTGCCCTGGATATACTGCTGGAACTGAGTGGGACACCACCTCACTCGCTCAAGTCGTGCGTTGTGCCCCTCTTCGAGCCGGGAGACAATGCTGCGAACTCCGCTCAACGATTTGTAAATTACGGTGGTGTGCTCCGCCCAGAACTCGTGAACCGCGTCGATATCCGTTGTGACCAGGGTTGCGGGCACTTCGAAGCCGACGGCCTGGATGAAGAGCGCTTGGTACGGTTTGGAGCTGTTGGTCGCCATTGCCGTTGGGCGATTCACCACGTGCGCCGGTGTCAGTTCAGCCCAGGACATTAAGGCATCGTCAATGCTCACCGCGTGCTGCCAGGCAGCGCTCAGCGGACCCGCACGCTCGACGGCCGGCAGCTGAGCTGAGCTATACGGACGCACGTACGCAGCGGTGACCTGCTCTAGGGGAACCGCCCGGTCGGGCGTGCGCACCACGCCCTGAACCGCACCGTCAACGCGGAGCTCGACCTCAGTTTCGAGAACATCTCGTTGATCGATAAACGCTACTGCTGCCTTCCGGCGGCATAGCGCGGAGTGCACCTGCGCGAGCGGCGAATCCGCAGGCAAGCCCCAGAGCAGAATCATCAGCCAGCCTTCCAGGCAAGGATGACCTTGAGTATGCGTGATCGCGCTTAACCCACGATGCGCCTTTCTCCTGGCCCCGGTCAAGCCCTGACTCGATGACCGTCAGCGACCCCGCCCGGAGGCCGGGCCCGGCGGGCAGGCTAGGTGCTGGTGGCGTGGCCCGCGATCGCCATGGCGTCGACGGGATCGGCGGGATCGGCCGCGGCCAGCGGCGCCCGGCCGGCGATGAGATCGGCGGCGCGTTCGGCGATCGCGATCGTGGGCGCGTTGGTGTTGCCCCGCGGCACGACCGGCATCACCGATGCGTCGACCACCCGCAGCCCGGTCACGCCGCGGACCCGGAGCTCGGGGTCCACCACGCTGTTCCAGCGCGAGTCGCCGCCCATCGCGCAGGTGCCGACCGGGTGGTAGAGCGTCACCACGCTGCTCCGGACGTAGGCCAGGAGCTCGGTGTCGGAACGGGCGTGCGCGCCCGGGGCCAGCTCGCTGGCGCAGATCGCGGCCATCGGCTTGGCCGTCATGAACTCCCTGGCCATCTTCAGCCCCGAGGCCAGCGCCCGGCTGTCCCGGTCATCGGACAGGTAGCCGGGGTCGATGGCCGGGCGGTGCCTGGGGTCGGCGCTGCGCAGCCTGATCCGCCCGCGGCTGGCCACGTCGACCAGGCCGACCAGCACCGTCATCGCGCGCTGGGAAGGGTCGGCCAGGCCCTGGTTCAGGTACGGGGCGGGCAGAACGTGCAGCTGCAGATCCGGCGCGGGCAGCCCGGCTTCGGAGTGGGCGAAGCCGCCCGACTCCGCCACGTTGCTCGTCAGCGGGCCGCGGTGGGTCAGCTGCCAGCGCACTAGGTTCGCGTTGCCGCTCTTCTCCCACAGGCCGCGGAGCCGCGGCGTGGACCAGATAACCGGCAGCACCGGGTGGTCGCTGAGGTTCACGCCGACGCCCCGGCTGTCCGCCACCACGTCGATGCCCATCTCGATCAGGTGCTCGGCCGGGCCGACGCCGGACAGCATCAGCAGCTGGGGGCTGTTTATCGCGCCGCCGGACAGGATGACCTCGGCGTCGGCGCGCGCCGTCTGCGGCTCGCCGTGGTGCAGGTAGCTCACGCCGGCGGCCCGGCCGCCCTCGATGATCACCTTGGTGACCAGGGCGTCGGTGTGGACGGTAAGGTTCGGCCGGGACATCGCGGGGTGCAGGTAGGCGACGGCGGCCGAGCACCTCCGGCCGTTCCGCTGGGTCAGCTGGTACCAGCCGACGCCGTCCTGGCGCGGCCCGTTGAAGTCGTCGTTGGCCGCCGCGCCCTGCTCCTGGGCCGCCGCGATGAACGCCTCGCACGCCGGTGATTTGTACCGCGGGTCGGATACCGCCAGCGGGCCGCCGGCGCCGTGGTACGCGGAGGCGCCGCGCGAGTTGTCCTCGGCCCTTCTGAAGTACGGCATGAGGTCCTCGTAGCCCCAGCCGGTGCAGCCGTGCTCGTCCCGCCAAGTCTGGAAGTCGTGGCGGTGGCCACGGATGTAGATCATCGCGTTGATCGAGGACGAGCCGCCGAGGACCTTGCCCCGCGGCCAGTAGACGGAGCGGCCTGCCGCGTGGCGCTGCGGGACGGTCAGGTAGTTCCAGTCGTATTCGGTCTGGAACAGCCTGCTCAACGCAGCGGGGGCGCGGATCTCGGGGGCGTCGTCGGCCGGCCCGGCCTCGAGGAGCAGGACGCTGACGGTGGGATCGGCGGACAGGCGCGCCGCGAGGACGCAGCCCGCGCTTCCGGCGCCGACGATGATGTAGTCATACACGGCGGTCTCCTGTTCCAGGGGTACAGGGAACAATAACGCGCCACGGTTAGGGGTCGGAGTGTCCGGGGTCCGGCGGCCCCCCGAGAACCGCCGGACCCGGACGTCTGTGATGGTTACCGTAAGCTGACATGGTAGCCACATCAGATACGCACGGTAACGCAGCAGTGGGAAGCCGTGTGCGTCCCGGCCACTGCTGATCACTTATTGTAGTCACACAATGGCACAACGTGCACGCGATGTGAACACCCCTGGTCAATCGGTTGATCTCTTTTGATCGCGACCGTTCGGGCGAAGGGGCAGCGAGATCCGCTCACGGGTTCCCTTAGGGTGGGTTCATGTCGCGTAACCGCAGCGAAAACCCCGTGGTGCTATCCCGCATCTATACGCGCACCGGCGACGACGGCAGCACCGCGCTGGCCGACGGCAGCCGCACCGCCAAGACCGACTCGCGCCTCGCCGCCTACGCCGACGTGGAGGAAGCCAACTGCGCCATCGGCATGGCGATTACCTTCGGTAACCTCGCTGCCGACATATCAGCGCTGCTCTCCCGGGTACAGAACGAGCTTTTCGACGTGGGCGCCGACCTAGCTAACCCGGTGTCCGACACGCCGCCGCCCTACCCGCCGCTGCGGATCGACGAGGCCTACATCACCCGGCTGGAGAACGAGTGCGACTCGTACAACTCCGAGCTGCCGACGCTGCGCAGCTTCCTGCTGCCGGGCGGCAGCCCGGGGGCGACGCTGCTGCACATGGCGCGGACCATCACCCGCCGGGCGGAACGCAGCACCTGGGCCGCGGTCGGCGAGCACGGCGAGTCGGTGAGCCCGCTGCCCGCCCGCTACCTGAACCGGCTGTCCGACCTGCTGTTCATCCTCGCCCGCCAGGCCAACGCGGAGCACGACGACGTGCTGTGGAAGCCAGGCGGCGAACGCGGCTGAGCCGCGCTTTACCGGGCTGCGTTTTACCGGGCTGCGTTTACAGGGCTGCGTTTACCGGGCTTCGTCCAGGTGGGAGCCGGGCGGGGCGGCCTCGAGCCAGGAAAGCAGGCCGGTGAGCGCTGCCTCACCCAGGGCCAGCTCGACGATCCCGCCGCCCAGAGTACCGCCGGGAGCGCCCTGGGCGCCGACCGAAGCCCAAGCCGGGGCGCCGCCGTCGGGGCCCGCGGAGCCTAGCTGGCCGCCGTCCTCGACGAGCTTGCACTCCACCACGATCATGCCGGGCCCCAGGCTGGCCGCCTCGGCCTCGCTGGGCAGCCGACGGGACAGCACGGCCAGGTCACGCCGGGGGAAAACCTCGTCCGGCCGCATCGAGACCCCGAGGGCGCCGAACCAGCACAGTTCCTCGCGCTGGTAGGACGCCAGACCGAGACGCCAGCGACCGCTCCCCTTGCGCAGCCCGCACTCCACCGTGCCGCCGCCGCGCTCGAGCAGGAACCTGCGGGCGGCGATACTGGCGGCGGCCACGATCAAGATGACCAGGAAGGCGGCGAAGAGCCAGGCCACATCAAGCGCCAGCGCTCCGCCCACTGAAGGTTAAGCCTGGTCGCCTGCGGCCCGCAGCAGCGCCCTGGCGTACCTGGCCTCGGGACTTTCCTCCGCGGTCGGGCTGGCTTCGGCGAGCGCGGCGGCCAGCTCCTCACGGGTTACCACCACGTCGACATCCTCGCCGAGCTGGGCCTGGGCGGCCAGGACCGACACCTGGTCATCGGCCACCGACAGGAACCCGCCGCTGACCGCCGCCTTCACCGAGGACTCGGACTCCTCGGTGAGGATCTCCACCACGCTGCCCTCGGCCAGGATGCCGAACACCGGCGAGTGCCCGGTGAGCACGCCGATATCGCCCTCGGTGGTCTTGGCGATCACCGTCCTGGCCTCGCCCGACCACAGCTCGCGGTCCGGGATGACCAGCGCTACCCGCAAGGTCACCGCTCCATCTCCCTGGCCTTCTGCTCCACGTCCTCGATCCCGCCGACCATGTAGAACGCCTGCTCGGGCAGGTTGTCGTACTTGCCCTCGGCGATCGCCTTGAACGAGGAGATCGTCTCCTCGATCGGCGTGAAGACACCCGGCTGCCCGGTGAACTGCTCGGCCACGTACATCGGCTGGGACAGGAACCGCTCGATCCGCCGGGCCCGCTGCACCACGACCTTGTCTTCTTCGCCGAGTTCATCGACGCCGAGGATGGCGATGATGTCCTGCAGTTCCTTGTACCGCTGCAGGATCCGCTGCACCTCGCGGGCCACGTCGTAGTGCTCCTGGCCGATGTACCTGGCGTCCAGGATCCGTGAGGTGGAGTCTAGCGGGTCCACCGCCGGGTAGATCCCCTTCTCGGTGATCTCCCTGGACAGCACCGTGGTCGCGTCGAGGTGGGCGAACACGGTGTGCGGCGCCGGGTCGGTGATGTCGTCCGCGGGCACGTAGATCGCCTGCATGGAGGTGATCGAGTGACCGCGGGTCGAGGTGATCCGCTCCTGCAGCTGGCCCATCTCGTCGGCCAGCGTGGGCTGATAGCCGACCGCAGAGGGCATCCGGCCGAGCAGCGTGGACACCTCGGAGCCGGCCTGGGTGAAGCGGAAGATGTTGTCGATGAACAGCAGTACGTCCTGCTTCTGCACGTCGCGGAAGTACTCGGCCATGGTGAGCGCTGATAGCCCGACGCGCAGCCGGGTGCCCGGCGGCTCGTCCATCTGGCCGAACACCAGCGCGGTGTCGTTGATGACGCCGGACTCGGTCATCTCCAGGAACAGGTCGTTGCCCTCGCGGGTACGCTCCCCCACCCCGGCGAACACCGAGACGCCGCCGAAGTTCAGGGCCACGCGGCGGATCATCTCCTGGATCAGCACGGTCTTGCCGACCCCGGCCCCGCCGAACAGCCCGATCTTGCCGCCCCGGACGTACGGGGTCAGCAGGTCGAGGACCTTGATGCCGGTGGTGAACATCTCCGTCCGCGGCTCGAGCTGGTCCAGCGGCGGGGGATCGCGGTGGATCGGCCACCGATCGGTGATGTTCAACGACGAGGTGGGCACGTCGAGCGTCTCGCCGAGGGCGTTGAACACGTGCCCTTTGGTCACGTCGCCCACCGGCACCTCGATCGGCGCGCCGGTGTTGGTCACCTCGGCGCCGCGCACCAGGCCGTCCGTGGGCTGCATGGAGATGGCGCGCACGATGTTATCGCCTAGGTGCTGCTCCACCTCCAGAGTCAGCAGCCGCGTGTCGTCGCCGAGCGTGACCTCGGTGTGCAGCGCGTAGTAGATCTCCGGCATCTGGTCCGCGGGGAACTCGACGTCCACGACGGGGCCGATGATCCTCGCGACACGGCCGGCGCCCGTGGCGGCTGAGCCGCCCGCGGCTGGGTTTTCAACGGTCGCGGTCATGTGTCCCTCACTCACTCGTTGCGCTTGCGTCGGCGAGCGCGTTGGCGCCGCCGACGATCTCGCTGATTTCCTGGGTGATCTCGGCCTGCCGTGCGTTGTTCGCCTGCCGGGTCAGCGTCTCGAGCAGCTCACTCGCGTTGTCGGTGGCTGCCTTCATCGCGCGCCGCCTCGACGCGAGCTCGGCGGCCGCCGCCTCGAGCATGGCGTAGAAGATCCGGCTGGCCACGTACTGCGGCATCAGGGCGTCGAGCACCTCGGGCGGCGAAGGCTCGAACTCGTACTGCGGCAGCGGGCCGTGCGGGCTCGGCTCGTCGGTGTCCTCGATCTTCAGCGGCAGGATCCTGCGGGCCGCGGGCCGCTGCGTCAGCATGGAGACGAACTCGGTGCTGACCATGTGGATCTCGTCCACGCCGCCTTCGCCGGACCCGTCTCGACCGGCATTGAACGCTTCTAGCAGCGCGGTGGCTATCTGCTGCGCGTCCCGGTACCTCGGCGCGGCGGAGAAACCGCTCCAGGAGGCCGCGAGGTCAAGCTCGCGGAACCGGTGCCAGCCGATGCCCTTGCGGCCGGCCACGTAGAGCACTGGCTCGATGCCCCGGTCCCGCAGCAACTGCCGGAGCCGGGCCGACTCACGCAGCACGTTCGCGTTGTAGGCGCCGGCGAAGCCCTGGTCGCTGGTCAGGATCAGCACCGCGGCCCGCGACGGGTTCTTCGACTCCTCGGTGAACGGGTGGTTGATCGTGGTCGACCGGCTGATCACCGCCTCCACCGCGCGGGTGAGCTCCCGCGCGTACGGCTCGGCGGCGCGCATCTGCTGCTGCGCCTTGACGATCCGCGACGACGCGATCAGTTCCTGCGCGCGGGTGATCTGGGCAATGGACTGCACCGAGCTGATCCGCCGCCTGACCAGGCGAAGCTGGGCTCCCATGGGCTACTTCTTCTCAGTGTTCTCGGGCTGGGTGTTCCGCCGGGCGATCTTCTCCTGGCCCTCGTCCTCCAGCGCCTCGGCCGGCTCGTCTTCGCCGCTGAGGAGCTCTCCGGTGTTGGTCTCGAACACCTTGCGGAAGTCGTCGATCGCTTCCTTGAGCGCGGTGACGGTGTCCTCGGCCAGGTCGCCCGTTTCCCTGATCGTCTGCAGGATCCCGGCGTGCCGCTGGTTGAGGTACTCCAGGAACTCGGTCTCGAACCGGCTGATGTCCTCGATCGGCACGTCGTCCAGGTAGCCGTTGCCGCCCGCCCAGATCGACACCACCTGCTCTTCCACGGGGAACGGTGCGTACTGCGGCTGCTTGAGCAGTTCGACCAGCCGGGCGCCGCGGTCGAGCTGAGCCCGGGACGCCGCGTCCAGGTCGGAGGCGAACGCGGCGAACGCCTCCAGGTCGCGGTACTGGGACAGCGCGAGCCGCAGGCTGCCCGCGACCTTCTTCATCGCCTTGACCTGCGCGTTGCCGCCGACTCGGGAGACCGAACGGCCGACGTTGATGGCCGGCCGCACGCCGGAGTTGAACAGGTCGGTCTCGAGGAAGATCTGCCCGTCGGTGATGGAGATGACGTTCGTCGGGATGTAGGCGGAGATGTCGTTCGCCTTGGTCTCGATGATCGGCAGCCCGGTCATCGATCCGCCGCCGAGCTCATCGGACAGCTTGGCGCACCGCTCGAGCAGCCGGGAGTGCAGGTAGAAGACGTCGCCCGGGTAGGCCTCGCGGCCCGGCGGCCGGCGCAGCAGCAGCGAGATCGCGCGGTAGGCCTCGGCCTGCTTGGACAGGTCGTCGAAGATGATCAGCGCGTGCTTGCCCTGGTACATCCAGTGCTGCCCGATGGCCGAACCGGTGTACGGCGCGATGTACTTGTAACCCGCCGGGTCGGAGGCCGGGGCGGCGACGATGGTGGTGTACTCCAGCGCGCCGGCCTCCTCGAGCGTCTGGCGCACCGAGGCGATGGTCGAGCCCTTCTGGCCCACCGCGACGTAGATGCAGCGCACCTGGCGGGTGACGTCGCCCGACTCCCAGTTCGCCTTCTGGTTGATGATCGCGTCGATGGCGATGGCGCTCTTGCCGGTCTGCCGGTCGCCGATGATCAGCTCCCGCTGCCCGCGGCCGATCGCGGTCATCGCGTCGATGGCCTTGATGCCGGTCTGCAGCGGCTCCCTCACCGGCTGGCGCTCGACCACCGAGGGCGCCTGCGTCTCCAGCGGCCGCAGCACGGTGTCCTCGATCGGGCCCTTGCCGTCCAGCGGCTCGCCGAGCGGCCCGACCACACGGCCGAGGAAGCTGTCGCCGACGGGCACGGACAGCACCTCACCGGTCCGGCGGACCTGCTGGCCCTCCTCGATCTCGTTGTACTCGCCGAGGATCACGACGCCGATCTCGCGCACGTTCAGGTTGAGGGCCAGGCCCCGCACGCCATTCTCGAACTCGAGCAGTTCGTTGGCCATGGCCGAGGGCAGTCCCTCGACCTGCGCGATGCCGTCACCACACTCGATGACGGTGCCTACCTCTTCGCGCGAGGCACCCTCGGGCTCATACTCGGTGACGAAACGCGCCAGCGCGTCCCGGATCTCCTCCGGCCGGATCGTCAGCTCAGCCATTGTCCTCTATGTCTTTCCGTGCGTGGGCTTCCCGGCTCGTGTCTTGGTCGGCGGCGGATACTCCCGTATTCGCTAGCATGTCAGCCCGCCAGCTCGCGCCGAACGGCGGCCAGCCGGCTGGCCACGGTCCCGTCAATAAGCTCATCCCCGATCTGGACGGAAATGCCACCCACAACCGAGGGGTCAATCACAACATTCAGGTGAACCTGGCGCCCGTAGGAGGCGGCCAGCGCGTCGGCGAGCCGCCTGCGCTGGGCCGCGGACAGCTCGACCGCCGAACGCACCACCGCGATCAGCTGTTCCCGGCGCCGCGCCGCGATGCCGGCGCACAGGTCCAGGACCGCGGTCAGCGAGCGCCCGCGGGGATGCAGCACCACCTGGCTGATCAGGCGGAGGGTCACCGGGGTCACCTTGCCGTCGAGCAGCGCGCTGAGCAGGGCCTGCTTGCGCTCCGCAGGCAGCGAGGGATCGGCCAGCGCGGCCCGCAGGTCCGGCTGCCCGGCGACCACGCGGCCGAACCTGAACAGCTCGTCCTCCAGGTCGTCCAGGGCGCCGTCCGCCTCCGCGGCCAGCACCATCGCCTCGATCGCGAGCTGCTCGATCGCGTCCACCATGTCGCCCGGGCCGGCCCAGCGGGCTTCGGCGGCCGCCACCACCAGCGCCTCGGCGCGGCGGGTCACCTTGCCGCGCAGCAACGCGGTGGCGACCGCGCCCTTCTCCGCCGCGGGCTTGCCCGGATCGGACAGCGCGCGCCGCAGGGGGTGCTCGGTGTCGAGCAGGCCGACGACCGCGAAGAGCTCGTCGGCGAGCCTGGTGGCTACGGCGGCACTGGAAATGTCCTCCGCCTCCAGCCGCTCGGTGAGCTCGGCGAACGAGGCCCTACTGGCACCGCGCACGCTCATCGCCTCCCGGTCGTACTTCGGAGATTTGGTCCGAACGAGCTGCGGTGACAGCCTCGGAACCGCTCTGCTGGCCACGGGGGGACGACCCCCCTGGCACCCCCCGCATTATCCGCCTCACTGGCTGGACACCTCGAGCTCGCCGAGGAACCTGTCCACCAGCCGGCGCTGCCGGGCCTCCTCGGTGAGCGACTCGCCCACGATCCGGCTGGCCAGCTCGACCGCCAGCGTGCCGACCTCGGTGCGCAGCGTGGTCAGCGCCTGCTGCCGCTCGGCCTCGATCTGGGCCTGGGCCGCCTCGGTCACCCGGCGCGCCTCGGCCTGAGCCTGCTCGCGCATCTCGGCGATGATCTGCGCGCCCTGCTCCCTGGCTTCCTCACGCAGCCTGGCGGCCTCGTGCCTGGCCTCGGCGAGCTGCTCACGGTACCGGTCGAGCATCTGCTTGGCCTCGGCCTGCGCCTCCTCAGACCGGGCCAGGCCGCCCTCGATCATCTCGGTGCGCTCAGCCAGCGTCTGCTGGATCCTCGGCAGCAGCAGCTTGGCCAGGACGCCGAACACCAAGACGAAGAGGATCGTGCCGATGATGAACTCCGGCCACGAGGGGAGCAGCGGGTTCGTCGACGCCGTGCTGTCAGCGACGTGGATCATGACGCGGTTACCTCAGTACTTGAAGATGAACGGGGCCACGAGGCCGATCAGCGCGAGCGCCTCGGTCAGCGAGAAGCCGATCCACATATACAATGAGATGCGGCCGGTGGCCTCCGGCTGGCGGGCCATGGCCTCGATCGCGTGGCCGAAGACCAAGCCGATGCCGATGCCGGGGCCGATGGCCGCGAGACCATAGCCGATGGCGCCGGCATTGATGCTTATCACGCTCTTGGGGGTCACGGCGGCCGTCACGAGAGCAGTGGTAAGAGACATAGATCAGTCCTTTACGTGTCGTACCGGCGGCTCGTCCCGCCGGATGGGTCGTAGGTACAGCGCGGTCAATGCACCGGCTCCACTGAGCTGGCTATGTAGGTCGCGGTCAGCGTGGTGAAGATGAACGCTTGCAGCAGCGTGACCAGGGTCTCGAGCAGGAAGACGAAGATCGCCAGCGCGAAGGAGCCCACGGCGTAGAGCAGCCCGATGGACAGGGTCAGCAGGTACCACGACGCGATCGTGAAGATCGTCAGCAGCAGGTGGCCGGCGAACATGTTCCCGAAGAGCCGCACCCCGAGGGTGAACGGCTGGAAGACGAAGAACCTGAGCAGCTCGACCGGAACCAGGATGATGTAGATCGGCCACGGCACGCCCGGCGGGATCATGTTCCTGAGGTAACCCCAGGCCCCCTGGTGCTTGACGCCCAGGTACAGGTAGAGAAAGTAGACGATGAACACCATCGGCCATACGAAGCCGATCCTGGACGTGACCGGGAACTGGAAGACCGGGATCAGTTCCATCAGGTTCATGATGTAGATGAAAAAGAACAGCGCCACCAGGAACGGCAGGTACGAGTCGCCCCTCTTGCCCAGCGACGGGCGGAGGATCTGGTCCCGCACGGCCAGGACGGCGATCTCGCCGAGGTTCTGCACGCCGCGCGGCACCAGCTTCGGCTTCCAGAACGCCACCCAGAAGAACACGATCACCACGAGCGCGCTCAGGATCGCGAGCAACATCGGCTTGGTGAACCCGAACGAGCCGATGGTGAAGAACGGCTTCCAGTTGAAATCCTGCAGGCCCGGGGCAGGGAATCCGCACCCGCTGAAGATGTGGCACCCCCCACCCACCTCCCCAGCCCCCTTCACCAGCACTCCGACGTCACCGGTCACCGGTTATCTCCTTCCGGGGCCGCTCTACCGCTTGCTGCCTGCCGAAGCGGTGGATGATGTAACCGATCGAGATGCCCAGGCCGACCAGCATGCCGACCGGGAACAGCAGCGGGACGTGTACGGCCCGGCCGATCAGCCAGCCGATGCCGCCGTAGGCCGCCATGCCGGCCAGCAGGTAGCTGAACACCGTCCAGCCGGTTTCCAGGCCCCGGGCTCGGCCCCGCGCCGCGGCCTGCTCCTGCGCGCGGGTGGCGGCTTCGTTGCCGTGGTCGCTCATGTCATCCGCCCCGCCGCGAGGTTTGCTTCTGTGGTTGCTGGTCCGGTTCGACGTAGAGCATCTTGATCTTGATCGCCGTGATGACCTGCGTGGCGCTCCAGACCAGGATGCAGCCGATCGCGACGAAGCCGGCGGCTCTGGTGCTGAACGCGGTGGTGCCGTTCAGGGCGGAGATGATGACGGCCAGGGCCACGATCTTGACCAGGTAGGTGATGATGGCGGCCACCATCATGGCCTGCGGGCTGACTCGCGCGGCCCGGCCGACCACCAGCACGCTGATCCCGAAGAACACGATGACGATGACCACCCCGACTAGGGCGCCGATCAGCCCCTTGACGCCGACCAGGGCGGCGCTTACGGCGACCATGATCGCGGCCGCGACGGCCGTAAGCGCTCCCGCGCGCCGCACGATCGTGGCGTACTTCGCCAGCATTACATGGCTCCTGAGGGTTGGACAGCAACACTGCTGACGCGAAACAATGTCCCGCATGCATTGCAGGAGCCGGTAGCCGCCCCGCTGTCGCGGTGCGGGTATCCGGTCAGGTTTACGAAAGGTATCACGGGCCTCTCATTAGCCGTAGAGGGGCTGCTCGTGAAACGTATCACAAAGTCCTTGACTCTGTTTTTACCTGATCGCACACAATTTATGACCAACTCTGGGCACGAGACACCGCCAGGGCGGCCTTCCCGTCCCGCATCCGCGCCCCGCGCACCCCCATCGCCCGTGGATGCAGCCTGGCGAAAATGGCCTCATACCTGGATATTTCTCCTGGACGTGGCGTGCCAGGCGGGACTCGTGCCTAGAGACAGCGTCCGGGGTCGGCCAGGCCAAGCAAAGGTAAAGAGAAGGTATACGCGTATCCCGCCAAAGGTGCTACCTGGGCCGCGCGTCGGGACGCTGCGGCTGGGGGAACGTGTCACGGCCACCGAGCGGGTCCTCCTCGGACGGCGCCTCTGCCCCGGCCTCTGCCGCTGGGTTCGGCACGGTACCGGGGAAGGGCGGCTGGCCAGGGAAAGGCTCCTGCCAGGGGGCCGGGTTCTGGCTCGGTGCCCGGTCCTGGCTGGTGAAGGGGTCCTGGCTGGTGAAGGGGTCCTGGCTGGTGAAGGGGTCCTGGCTGGTAAAGGGGTCCTGGCTGGTAAAGGGGTCCTGGCTGGTAAAGGGGTCCTGGCGAGGGAAAGAGTCCTGGGTGGGGAACGGCGGCTGGCCCGCGAAAGGGTCCTGGCGGTGGAACGGGTCCTGGCCGTTGGGAGCGACCTGACCGGCGAACGGGGGCTGACCGGCGAACGGGTTCTGGCCGGGGAAAGGGTCAGCACCGGGAAGACGGCCCGCCCGGGGCAGCGCATCGGCGGGGGGCGGGGACGGTGGCGCCGGATACGAATCGCGGGGGAACGGATTCGCATCGGGGAACGGGTTCGCATCGGGGAACGGGTTCGCATCGGGGAACGGGTTCGCATCGGGGAACGGGTTCGCATCGGGGAACGGGCTTGCATCGGGGAACGGGCTCGCGTCCCGCGAGTATCCGGGCCGCGTGCTGGGATCGGACGGCGCCACGCCGTTGACGGCGGCGCCGGGCGGCGCGGTAGCCGGGGCGGCCGCGGAGTATCGCGGTGTCTGCGGCACAGGTACCGCCGCGCGCCGCGGGACAGCGGGCGCGACGGGAGCGGGCACCGCCTTTCTGCGGACCCGCCAGGGGCGCAGTCGCGGCATCGTGACCGGCAGCAAGGCGAGCACGGCGACCAACGTGGCGGCGACGAACACGACCGAAGGGCTCCGCACGATCGAGAGCGATACCACGGTGACCGAGAACAGCGCGGCCCACAGGTACATGATCAGCACGCTCTGCCGGTACGAATGGCCGATGTTGAGCAGCCGGTGATGAAGGTGCTGCCGGTCGGCCGCCATCAGCGGCTTGCCCGCCCGGGTCCGCCGGATGACCGCGAACATCAGGTCCGCGTACGGGACGACGAAGATCGCGGCCGGCATCAGCAGCGGGAGGAGGGTGGGGAACCGGTCCAGGGCGTGATTGTGCGCGTAGTTGGTGAGCAGGGCCGGGTCGAGCGAGTCGGTGCTGGAGATCGGCCCGTAGGCGAGCATCAGGCCGAGCAGCATCGCGCCGATGTCGCCCATGAAGATCCGCGCCGGATAGAAGTTGTGCGGCAGGAACCCCAGGCACATGCCGGCCAGCAGCGCCGACGCCACCGCGGGCACCGACTGCGAGGTGGTGCCGAGGGCCCGGTTCAGCGTGTACGAGTAGACGAGAAATGACAGCGCGGCGACAGCCACGATCCCGGCGGCGAGCCCGTCGAGGCCGTCGATGAAATTGATCGCGTTGATGGTGACCACGACGATCAGGATGGTCAGCGTCACGCTCAGGTCAGGTTCGAGCGGGAACACGCCGCCACTCGGCATCGGCAGCCAGGGCAGCGCCTGACCGCTCCAGACCAGGATGCCGGCCGCCGCCACCTGCCCGGCCAGCTTGCTGATCGCGCTGAGCCCCCATCGGTCATCGACGAACCCGATGACGACCACGAGGCCGCCGGCCAGCAGCAGCCCGGCCTCGCTCCTCGACCCGGCCGTCTGGAAGGGATCCTGCAGGAAGGAGAGTCGGCTGGCGATCAGCAGCCCGGCGACGAGACCGCCGTACATGGCCAGGCCACCGAGCAGCGGGGTCGGCTCGGTATGGGTATCCCTGGCCCGGGGCTCGTGAATCGCGCGGGTGGCGACCGCAACCCGCCGCACCAACGGGGTGAGCAGGTAGGTCACCGCCGCGGTGACGAGCAAGACCAGGGCGTACTCGCGCATGCCGCCTCAGCAGGCTCGGATCTGATCGAACCCAAAGTCTTTCATCACCGCCACTTTATGGCACCAGCTACGCACCGGCGGGCGGCTCACCGGTGGCCGGGTCCAGAGAACTTCCCGAACCCTGGAGGGGATGCGGCGCCGCAGGCTTGAAGTCGGCGCCCCTGCTGTCAACGGCGCTGCTGTCAGCCGCCTTGCTGTCAGTCGCGGCGCCCGCGCTCTCGGGGTAATGCTCGTTCTCGGCGAGGACTGCCGTCACCGCGCGCAGCCGGTCCACGGAGACCGCGCCAGCCCGGAGTATTTTCGGTACGGCTCCGGTCAGATCGAGGATGGTCGACGGGATGTTGTCGACGCACGGTCCGCCGTCGAGGTATACCGACACCGCCTCGCCGAGCTGCTGCTGCGCCTCATCGGCGCTGGTGGCCGCGGGCTGGCCGTGCCGGTTGGCGCTTGACACCGCGAGCGGCCCGGTCTGCTTGAGCACGTCGAGGGCGACCGAGTGCAGCGGCATCCGCAGGGCGACCGTGCCCTTGGTGTCACCTAGGTCCCAGAGCAGCGTCGGGCTGGCGCGGAACACCAGGGTGAGCGCGCCCGGCCAGAACTCGTCGATCAGCTCCTGACCGAACGCCCCGAGGTCATCCACCAGCGCCGCCGCGGCCCGTGCGGTGCCGACGAGCACAGGTGGGGGCATGTTCCGGCCCCGGCCCTTGGCCGCCAGCATGGTGATGACCGCTGACGGGGTGAACGCGTCCGCGCCGATGCCGTACACCGTGTCGGTCGGCAGCACGATCAGCTCGCCGGCTCGAGCCGCGTTCACCGCGGCGTCGATTCCCGTGGTCCGTACCTGCGGGTCCCGGCAGTCATAACGCATGGTCATCTGGCCGCAACTCCTACCGCTCCGGGCGCCCTTTCCGGCACCATGTTCTAGGCCCCCTCGCCCGACCAGGCCGCGGTGACAAAGCGGTCACGGCCGGCCAGGTCCTTGTTGTTGCGCGTGTCCCGCCAGCCGGACTCCTCCGGGAACACCCAGTACACCGCCGCTCCCTGCTGAGCGCCGTGCTCGACGGCGACGAGGCCGCCGGGGCGGAGCAGCCGCCGCGCGGTGCGCTCGACGACGCGGATGGCGTCTAGCCCGTCCGTGCCGCTCCACAGTGCGGCCGGCGGGTCGTACTCGCTGACCTCCGGCTCGACGAAGGCCCCCACCGGAATGTACGGCGGGTTGCTGATCACGAGGTCAACCGTACCGTCGAGTTCGCTCAGCACGTCGCCGAAGTCGCCCGCGTGCAGCATGACACGCCCGGCGGTATACGGTGCACTCTCGACATACTTGCTGACGTTGCGCTCGGCCCAGGCCCGGGCGAGCGGATCGGCCTCGACCGCGTGCACCCTGGCCCTGGGCACCTCTTGCCCGATGGCCAGCGCGATCGCGCCGGAGCCCGTGCCCAGGTCGGTCACCACCGGCTCGGCGACGTCCATGTCGCGCAGCTTGGCGATGGCCCAGCCGGTCATCACCTCGGTCTCCGGGCGCGGCACGAACACCCCCGGCCCGACGTCGAGCTCGAGGTAACGGAAGTGGGCACGGCCGGTGATGTGCTGGAGCGGCTCGCGGGCCGCGCGGCGCGCGATGTCGGCCCAGAACCGCGCGTCGAAGTCGCAGTCGTGCACCATGTGCAGCTCGCCGCGCCTGACATTGTGCACGCTGGCCGCGATCAGCTCGGCATCGGTGCGCGGCGATTCCACCCCGGCGTCGGCCAGCCGCAGCGCGGCCAGCGCGACCTCGTCAAGAAGCAGGCTCATCATCGCCGGTGCCAGCCAGCTTCGCCTCCAGGTCGGCGGCGGCCAGCGCATCGATCACCGCGTCGAGTTCCCCGTCGATGACCTGGTCCAGGTTGTAGGCCTTGAAGTTCACCCGGTGGTCGGAGATGCGGTTCTCCGGGAAGTTGTAGGTGCGGACGCGCTCGGAGCGGTCCACCGTGCGCACCTGGCTGCGGCGTTCCGCGCTCGCCTTCGCGTCGGCCTCGGCCTCGGCCTGCGCGAGCAGCCGCGCGCGCAGCACGCGCAGCGCCTGCTCCTTGTTCTGCAGCTGGCTCTTCTCGTTCTGGCAGGACACCACGATCCCGGTCGGCAGGTGGGTGATCCGCACCGCCGAGTCGGTCGTGTTCACGCTCTGCCCGCCCGGGCCTGAGGACCGGAACACGTCGACCTTCAGGTCGTTGTCGTTGATCTGCACCTCGACCGGGCCGGCCTCGGGCGCGACGAGCACGCCGGCGGCGGAGGTGTGGATGCGGCCCTGGGATTCGGTCACCGGTACCCGCTGCACGCGGTGCACGCCCCCCTCGTACTTCAGCCGGGACCAGGCTCCGTCGGCGCCCCTGCCCTTCACCGCGACCGTGGCGTCCTTGACCCCGCCCAGGCCGGTGACGGTGGAGTCGAGGATCTCGGTCTTCCAGCCACGCCGCTCGGCGTAACGCTGGTACATCCGGAGCAGGTCGCCGGCGAACAGCGCGGACTCCTCGCCGCCCTCGCCCGCCTTGACCTCCAGAATGATGTCACGCCCGTCGTTGGGGTCCCGCGGCACGAGCAGTTTCTGCAGCTGGGCCTCGAGTTCCTCGCGGTGCGCGGCCATCTGCTCGGCCTCGGCGGCGAACGAGGAGTCTTCCCTGGCCAGCTCGCGGGCGGCTTCCTCGTCGGCCGAGGTCTGCTGCCACTCCTGGTAGGCGTGCACGATCGGGGTCAGCTCGGCGTAGCGGCGGCCAAGCGTGCGTGCTTTCTCCTGGTCGGAGTGGACGCCCGGGTCAGCGAGGGCATGCTCGAGCTCGGCATGCTCGCTGACCAATTCGCTTAGCCGGTCGAACACCGGAAAGTCCTTTCAATGTTGAGGCCCGCAGGCGATGTTGGTGTCTCGCCTGGCTATCGGCCGGCTACAGATCGAGCCGACCGAACGCCATTCGATCCACCATCGCGCCCACGGGCTTGCCACCCAACGCTGGCCGTGAACCGGGGCTTTCCGCTCCGAGCACACCTCGCGCCGATGCTGCTCGACGCTTGGCTGTGGTCGGCCACTCACGGCTGGCGGCACAGCAATCTAGGAGGCTGGGGCCTGATAGGAGCCTAGGCTCGGTCAGGCCCGTTTGGTGTTACTTCTTGTCGGCCTTCTGGCCGGCTGGGGTCTTGCCGAACCTCTTCTCGAACCTGGCGACGCGGCCGCCGGTGTCGAGGATCTTCTGCTTGCCGGTGTAGAACGGGTGGCAGTTCGAGCAGACCTCGACGTGGATCGTGTCGCTGGGCGCGGTGCTCCGCGTGGTAAACGTGTTCCCGCAGCCACAGGTCACCGTGGTGACGTGGTAGTCCGGGTGAATGCCAGTCTTCATGTGACAACTCCTGCCTCAAGCGGTCGCCGGGTCGCCCGCAGGCGTGAACCGGTACCGCATGGTTGCGGCTTCTAGTGTGCCAGAGGTTGAAACCAGTTTTCCTGGTCCCGCATTCCCGCTGTACCTCGTGGTCAGCGGGGTGTCACCGGGCTTCCACGGCGGCGCGGCGCCGTGGAAGCCCGGTTAGAGCGTCATGATGAGCCGAGGGTGGTCTTCTGCACCTGGAGCAGGAACTCGGCGTTGCTCTTGGTCTTGCGCATCTGCTCCATGAGCAGCTCGAGCGCCTGCTGCGGCTCGAGCGCGTGCAGCACCCGGCGCAGCTGCCAGATGATCTTGAGCTCGTCCGGCGACAGCAGGATCTCTTCCTTTCGGGTGCTCGACGCGTCCACGTCGACGGCCGGGAAGAGCCGCTTCTCCGCGAGCTCGCGGCGCAGCCGCAGCTCCATGTTGCCGGTGCCCTTGAACTCCTCGAAGATGACCTCGTCCATCCGGGAGCCGGTCTCGACCAGGGCTGCCGCCAGGATGGTCAGCGACCCGCCGTGCTCGATGTTGCGGGCCGCGCCGAAGAACCGCTTGGGCGGGTACAGCGCCGTGGAGTCCACACCGCCGGACAGGATGCGGCCGCTGGCGGGCGCCGAGTTGTTGTACGCGCGGCCCAGCCGGGTGATGTTGTCGAGCAGGATGACCACATCGTGGCCCATCTCCACCAGCCGCTTGGCCCGCTCGATGGCCAGCTCGGCCACCGTGGTGTGGTCGTCGGCCGGGTGGTCGAACGTGGAGTGGATGACCTCGCCCTTCACCGTACGCTGCATGTCGGTGACCTCTTCCGGCCGCTCGTCGACGAGGACGACCATGAGGTGGCACTCCGGGTTGTTCTTGGTGATGGCGTTCGCAATCGACTGCAGGATCATCGTCTTGCCCGCCTTCGGCGGCGACACGATCAGGCCGCGCTGGCCCTTGCCGATCGGGCAGATCAGGTCGATGATCCGGGTGGTCATGTTGCCGGGGTCGGTCTCCAGCCGGAGCCTCTCCTGCGGGTACAGCGGCACCAGCTTGGAGAACTCCGGCCGGCCCACGGACCGCTCGGGGTCCAGGCCGTTGACCTTGTCCAGCCGGACCAAGGCGTTGAACTTCTCCCGGCGCTCGCCGTCGCGTGGCTGGCGGACAGCGCCCTCGATGACATCGCCCTTGCGCAGGCCGTGCTTGCGGACCTGGGAGAGGGAGACGTACACGTCGTTCGGCCCGGGCAGGTAGCCGGTGGTGCGCACGAAGGCGTACCCCTGCGCGTCGAGCACGTCGAGGATGCCGGCGATGGGGATGAGCACGTCATCCTCGCTGATCATCGGCTCCGGCTCGGCCTGGCGGTCGCCGCGCCTGCGGTTCCGGTTCCTGAACCGGTCACGGCTGCGGCCCCGTCGGTCGTCGTCATACTGATCGCCCGCGGGCCCGCGGCTGGCCGCCATCGGCTCCCGGTCCCGGCCGCCGCGCTCCTGGCCGCCGTCGCGGCTGGCGCCGTCACGGCCTCCGTCACGGCCGCCGTGATCGCGGTTGCCCTGGTCCCGGCCGCCGCGCTCCTGGCCACCCTGATCCCGGGCACCCTGATCGCGGCTGCCCTGATCACGGCCGCTGTTGTCACGGCCGCTGTTGTCACGGCCGGACTGCTCGCGGGCCGCCTGGTCCCGGCCGCGCGACGGCTGGTCGTCGCGGCGCCCGTTCCGGCGCCGCCGGTCACCGCGCTGCGTCTCGCCCGGCGCGGCCTCGTCCCGTGTACCCGGCTGGGCGTCCTCACGCCCGCCCTGCGGCGCACCGCCCGCCTCCTGGGCTTCCGCCTGATGAGCGGGGGCCTGCTGAGCCGCGCCCTGCTGGGCTGCGCCCTGCGCCGTGGCTTGCTGCGCCCGGCCGTTCGGCCGGTCGGTCCCGGCCGCCTGGTCGAAGCTGAGCTGCTGCCCGGCTCCGTCCGCGCCAATCCCGTCGCGCGCGCTGGCGCCCAGGCCGGATGCGGCACCGTCTCCGATGCCGGATTGCGTGCGTGTGTCTGGTTCCATAGCGTCCTGCTTCCGCAGGCGAGTCGAGTCAGCTCCCGCGGACGCGACACGCTGGTTCGAACCCTGGTTAGCGGCACCCGCCTCCTGCCGGGGCGCTCCGCCCTGCCGGGCCTCGATCGCCTCGACGAGCTGTCCCTTGCGCATCCGGCCGGCCCCCGGTATGCCCATCGTCTGCGCGATCCGCTGCAGTTCGGGCATGAGCAGCGAGGAAAGGCCAGTGCCACCGCGGCTGCGCGACTTGGGCGTCGACGCCCCCGCTCCTGGCGCCCCCGGTTCTCCCTGTGCTGATCCGCCAGCGGCCGCGGACGGTGCCGGGTTACCGACGGGGGCATCCTCAGACGCGCTTGGCGCGCCACTGAGGAGCTCGGTTGTGTCGCTCACTAATGGTCCTTCCATGATCCTCGGCCGCCTGGGTGAACCCGCTAGGCCCGTCCGACCCGCTACAGCGGCCCCCTTGGGGCCAGAGTTGATTCGCGCTGCTCTGATAGCCGCCGAATGTCCACGATTCCCGCAACGCCTTGCGTTCCTCCGTGCGTCGCTATGTATCCGCAAGCTAGGGGGATGAGTCGGGAAGCGCCCGGGTGGCTGTACCGCTCGCCCGCGTCCCCAGATCGCGCTCCCGCCAGGCTGGCCGCGCTCCTCAACTGAGGAGACAACGGGACATCCTGCGTCAAAAACCCTGGGTACGGCAACAATACCGTCCCAAAGGAGTTTACCGGCGAGCGCCCGGTTTGCCGACGAGCACCCAATCCAGAGCGGGGCACCCGATGCGCCACTAAGCCTAACACCATGAGGACTCACGGCATTCCTTCGCAGCCGTCCGTGTCGCGCGGAAGAAGAGGCAACGGTCCCAAGAGGCCCGCTAGCAGCCTCGGGCACCCAGCCTAGAGCTGCCGCCACGTGCCCGGCCGGACGGATTGGCCGCTCGTTTCCCGCGTCAGTACCCCACCTGGGACTCCGGGCGCAGGATACGCGCACCTTGCCGCTCGACGTCTAGCGAGCTTATGTGCCATGCAATACCCGTTTCTCTCACGATTGAACCCAAGCTGTCCAGGTGGTGACGATAATCAGACTTTTCCGGACCGTTCAGCAACGCCAGCACGGACGGGCCCGCCCCGGAGACCACCGCGGCAATACCGGCCTCGCGCAGCCGGGAGACCAGGGCGCTGGTTTCCGGCATGGCCGGCGCCCGGTAGTCCTGATGCAGCCAGTCCCGGGTCGCGGCGAGCAGTGCGCCCGCGGTCTCCGGTGCTGTCCCCGGTAGGCCGGCGGGCAGTTGCGTCAGCGCGGCGACCAGCAGGGCGCTGCGCCCGGCGTTGGCCGCCGCGTCCCGGTGCGGCACCAGGTCGGGCAGCAAGCGCCTGGCCACCTCGGTGCGGATCTGGGCCGGCGCCACGCACACCACGGGCCGGATCACCGACAGCGGCTCGAGCCGGACCATCCGCGGCTGGCCGTCCGAGGTCCAGGCGATGGTCAGGCCCCCGCTCAGGCAGGCGGCCACGTTGTCCGGGTGTCCCTCGAGCTCGGTGGCAAGCTCGAACACGGCGCTGTCCGGCAGTGGGCCGGTGCGCTCCGCGGCAAGCGGGCCCGGCTCGGCCAGGGCCCGCGCGGCCAGGAGGCCGGCCACGATCGCGGCGGCCGAGGAGCCGAGGCCGCGGCCGTGCGGGATGCGGTTCACGCAGCGCAGCCCGATGCCCGGCGGCAGCTCTCCGGTGACGGCGAACGCCGCTCGCATCGCCCGCACGACCAGGTGGTCCTCCCCCGCCCCGGCCAGATCCGCGCCCTCGCCGGAGATCTCGATGGACAGCCCGGACCCGCCGACCCACGCCTCCACGTCGTCGTGCAGGCTCAGCGCGAGCCCGAGCGCGTCGAAGCCCGGCCCGAGGTTTGCGCTGGTCGCGGGTACCCGCACCCGCACCACGTCATGCGTCCAGGCCATTAAGCTCCTCACTGATCGGGTCGTGGCCGGCTCGATGGAACATTGGGCCGGCTGCGGACGGGCGGGCGCCGGGGTAGACGGGGCCAACGGGACGTGCGGGGCGTGTGGGGGCCAGCCTGGGACGGGTTGGGCCCGGCCGCGGCCCGGGCGGGACGGGTTAGGCCAGGCCTAGGGCGGTCGCGGCGGCGCCGGCGTCGGCGCGGATGGTGGCCGGGGAGGGCGCGCCAGACAGCGCCCAGTCCGGATCCTTCAGGCCGTTGCCGGTGATCGTGCAGACCACCCGGGACCCAGGCGGGATCTGCCCGCTCGCGCTGACCCGCAGCAGCCCGGCCACGCTCGCCGCGGAGGCGAGCTCGCCGAACACCGCCTCCTGGGTGGCCAGCAGCCGGTAGGCGGCGAGGATTTCCCGGTCGGTGACCGAATCGATCAGGCCGCCCGACTCGTCGCGGGCCGCCTCGGCCAGCAGCCAGGACGCCGGGTTGCCGATCCTGATCGCGGTCGCGATCGTTTGCGGCTGCAGCACGGGCTGGCCGGTCACGATCGGCGCCGCACCGCTAGCCTGGAACCCGAACATCCGCGGCGACCGGGACGCCAACCCGGCCCGCTGGTACTCGGTGTAGCCCATCCAGTAGGCGGTGATGTTCCCCGCGTTGCCGACCGGCAGGCAGTGCACGTCGGGCGCGTCGCCGAGCTCGTCCACGATCTCGAACGCGGCGGTCTTCTGGCCCTGTATCCGGTCCGGGTTGACCGAGTTGACCAGGGCCACCGGATACTCGGCGGCCAGCTTCCTGGCCAGCTCCAGGCAGTCGTCGAACGAACCTTCGACCTGCAGCAGCCTGGCCCCGTGCACCAGCGCCTGGGCGAGCTTGCCGATGGCGATCTTGCCGCGCGGCACGAGCACCGCGCAGGTGATCCCGGCGCGGGCCGCGTAGGCGGCGGCGCTGGCGCTGGTGTTGCCGGTCGACGCGCAGATCACCGCCTTGGCGCCGGCGCCGGCCGCCATGCTGATGGCCACCGTCATGCCCCGGTCCTTGAACGAGCCGGTCGGGTTGGCCCCCTCGACCTTGAGGTATACCTCGCAGCCGGTACGGGCGGACAGGGCCGGGGCGGGCAGCAGCGGGGTGCCGCCCTCGCGCAGGCTGACCACCGGCGTAGCCTCGGTGACCGGCAGCCGGTCCCGGTATTCGGCGATCACCCCGCGCCATTGCGCCCGGGCGCGCTTGGCCTCTAGCTGTGGTTCGGTCACGGGAATCACTCCTCCTCCCCTTCCACCCGCATCACGCTGGCGACCGCGCGGACCACCGGCAGCGCCTCGAGTTCGCGGACGGTCGCGGCGAGCGCCGCGTCTCGCGCGGTATGTGTCACGATCACCAGCTGGGCCTCGGTTCCCCGGCTGGCCTGGCGGACCGCCTCGATGGAGACGTCGTGCCGGGCGAACGCCTCGGCCACCGGGGCGAGCACGCCGGGCTTGTCGTCCACGTCGAGGGAGACGTGGTAGCGGGTCAGCGTCTCCCCCATCGGCATGACCGGCAGGCCAGCATAGGTAGACGCGTCCGGGCCGCGCGTGCCGGCCAGCCGGTTCCTCGCCACGGCGACGATGTTGCCGAGTACGGCGCTCGCGGTCGGGGTGCCGCCGGCGCCCGCGCCGTAGAACATCAGCCAGGCCGATTCGGCCTCGACGAACACCGCGTTGTAGGCCTCGCTAACCGAGGCGAGCGGATGGCTGCGCGGGATCATCGCCGGGTGCACCCGGACCGAGACGCCGCCCTGCCCATTTCCGGCGCACCGTTCGCAGATGGCCAGCAGCTTGACCACCCGGCCGAGCGCCCGCGCGCTGAGGATGTCGGTGCCGGTGACCTCGGTGATGCCCTCACGGTGCACGTCCGCCGCGGTTACCGGGGTGTGGAAGGCCAGCCCGGCCAGGATCGCCGCCTTCGCGGCGGCGTCGAACCCCTCCACGTCGGCCGTCGGGTCGGCCTCGGCGAAGCCGAGCGCCTGGGCCTCCTCCAGCGACTCGGCGAAGCCCGCGCCGGAGGAGTCCATCCGGTCCAGGATGAAGTTGGTGGTGCCGTTGACGATGCCGAGCACGCGGTGCACGGTGTCTCCGGCCAGCGACTCGCGCAGCGGCCGGAGCAGCGGGATGGCGCCGGCCACGGAGGCCTCGTAGTACAGATCGGCCCCGTACTCGCGGGCCGCCCCGTAGATATCCGCACCGTTCTCGGCCAGCAGGGCCTTGTTCGCGGTAACCACCGGCTTGCCGCCCTTCAGCGCGGCCAGCAGCAGCGACCTGGCCGGCTCGATGCCGCCGATCACCTCGACCACGATGTCGACGTCAGGCCGGGTGGCCAGCGCCTCCGCGTCCGCGGTGAGCAGCGAGCGGTCGATCGCGGCGGCCCGCCGGTGCCCGACCCGCCGCACCGCGATCCCGGCCAGCTCCAGCCGGGCGCCGACGCGCAGGGCGAGGTCTTCGGCCTGCTCGGTGAGCAGCCGGGCCACCTCGGACCCCACGACACCGCATCCGAGCAGGGCGACCTTGAGGGTAGGGAGGGTCTGGTTCATCCGACATCCAGGCTCAGCAGATCGTCAAGGGTCTCGCGGCGGACGATGGTCCGGGCCGCGCCCGCGCCGACGGCGACCACGGCGGGGCGCGAGACATGGTTGTAGTTGCTGGCCAGCGACCGGCAGTAGGCGCCGGTGGCCGGCACGGCCAGCAGGTCGCCCGGAGCCAGATCGGACGGCAGGTACGCGTGCCGCACCACGATGTCCCCGCTTTCGCAGTGCCTGCCGACCACCCGGGATAGCATCGGCGGGGCGGCCGAGGCGCGCGAGGCCAGCGCGCACGCGTAGGAGGCGTCGTACAGCGCGGTCCTGATGTTGTCGCTCATCCCGCCGTCCACGCTGACGTAGGTCCGCAGGCCGTCCACGTCCTTGATCGTGCCCACTGTGTAGAGCGACACGGTGGACGGCCCGACGATGCCGCGGCCCGGCTCGACGGTCAGCCGGGGCCGGGTCAGCCCGGCGGCCAGGCACTGCCCGTCCACGATGCCGCGCAGGCTCTGCGCCAGTTGCTTGACCTCGGGCGCGTCGTCCTCTTCGGTGTAGGCGATGCCGAACCCGCCACCGAGGTCGAGCTCGGCGATCTCGATGCCGTGCTCGTCACGGATCCTGACCGCCAGCTCGACCACCCGGTGCGCCGCCACCTCGAAGCCGGCCGTGTCGAAGATCTGCGAGCCGATGTGCGAGTGCAGCCCGGCAAACGACAGGCCCGGGCAGGCGATGACCCGCCGCGCCGCCTCGTCGGCGGCCCCGGAGGCCAGCGAGAAGCCGAACTTCTGGTCATCGTGCGCGGTCGCCATGAACTCGTGGGTGTGCGCTTCCACTCCGGTGGTGACCCGGACCAGCACGTTGGGCTGGGCCATGGTGTCCCGTGAGAGTCCGGGAGGCTGGACCCCAGAACCCCCCGGGGCAGGATCCGTCAGGTACGCGAGCCGGGCGATCTCCTCGAACGAGTCCACCACGATGTGGCCCACGCCGGCCGAGACGGCCCGGGAGAGTTCGTCGAGCGTCTTGTTGTTGCCGTGGAAGGTGATCAGCTCGGGCGATACCCCAGCCGACAGCGCCACCTCGAGCTCGCCGCCGGTGCAGACGTCGATGCCGAGGCCCTCCGAGCTCACCCAGCGCAGCACCGCCCGGGAGCAGAACGCCTTCGCGGCGTAGAACACCCGGCCATCGGGACCGAACGCCTCCTGGTAATCACGACACCGGGACCGAACGTCCTCCTCATCGCAGACGTAAAGCGGCGTGCCGAACTCGGCCGCCAGATCGCGCACGTCCGCGCCGCCGAGCCTCAGCACGCCCCCGAACCGCCGCGCGCCGCGCGGCCAGATCCCGGGGTACAGCGCGTTCAGATCAGCCGGCGCGACCGGCGGATGGTCGGCGGGCAGCACGTCACCGTGGCGTGGCCCGGCCGGGTGCGCGACACGGCTCATTGGGGTTTCCCTTCGTAGCGCGGCCTACAGGCGGCCGGGCGCGTCGATCCCGAGCAGCCCGAGGCCGACGGCGAGCCCGGTTCGCGCCGCGTCCGCCAGCCACAGTCTTTCGCTGCTGATACTCGATACTGTCGTGAAGCTGGTCGTGCTCATAGTCTCAATCGTCCGCGCTGCCAACTCCTCCAGGTACCCGGCGAACTCGTCGGGACGTCCGCGGCGCGCCGCCATGGCCACCCGTTCCGGGAGCCAGGACAACGCGTCGAGCAGCGCCAGCTCTCCCGGTTCGGCGAGCAGGCGCGGCATGAACCCGGCTGGCCTGGTCCCCAGCGCGGCGGCCCAGCGCAGCACGGCGGCGGCAGCAGCATGCGCGTACCGAACAGCATAGGCGGGATTAGCCAGGACGTGCCTCGCGATAACCGCCGCCGCAGGCGGCTCGCTACCGGGCGCCGTCCGGGCGAGAGCGAACCGCACCGCGTCGGCCCCCGCGTACGCGACGGCTGCGGCTACCGGTCCGGTCCAAGGCAAGGCCGCTGGCAGGGGAGCCAAGGCGGGGACCGTGGACCGTTCGGCATCAGGAGAGATGGTGGCGCCCGCGGCGGCGGCGAGACTGGCGGTCAGCTGCGCGGCGAGGGCCGCCCGGGCCCGCGGCCAGTCCGGCGCGGCGGCCAGCCGGCCAGGTAGCGCGGCGGGCATGGTGCGGCCGCGCAGCGCGTCGCTGTGCGCGCAGGCCGGTCCAGCCTGGGCGATCCGCACCGCGAGGCCGGCCAGCGCGTCGTGGGTGACGGTCACGGTGAGGAAGCCTCGCCCGGTCACCTCGGCGGCGGCGATCCACGGCTCGCCCGCGAGCCGACCGGCCAGGGCCGCGGCCACCTCGCGCGGGTCCTGCCCCGGGCGGGCCAGGCGGAACGGCAGGTGAGACGCATAGCTCCCCGGCGCCGGGCCGGGGCGGAGCAGCGGGTCGCCCTCGTCGGCCGGCCCTGCGCCAACGCCGGCCGCGGCGAGAATCGCCTGCCGCAGCCCGGCGGTGATCATCTAGGGTGGGCTTGGGGGAGAAAGCGGCGCGACGCCCGCCAGTTCACGGATGACGCGGATCATCTCGTTCGGGTCGAAGGGTTTGGTGAGGTAGGCGTCGGCGCCCACGTGCGCGCCGTGGGTCTTGTCGTCTTCCTGGGCGCGGGCGGTGATCAGGACCACCTTGATGTGCGCGGTCTCCGGCGACTTGCGCAGCTGGACCGCCGTCTCCCAGCCGTCGAGCCGCGGCATCATCACGTCCAGCGTGATGACGTCCGGCGCGATGTCCGTCACCCTTTCCAGGCAATCCTGGCCGTCCACCGCCATCTCGACGTCAAAACCCTCAAGCTGAAGGTTGACCGCGATCAGCCGCCTGATCACCTCGTCGTCGTCCACGACGAGCACCCGTCCCAATGCCTGCGTCACTTGCGTGAGGGTAGCGTCTCCCGGCGGGTGATGGCGCCGTCTGCGGTCGCGTGTCAGGAGTGCCTTTCGGCTGGTACTCTTTCCCACGTCGCGTAGCCCCCATAGCTCAGGGGAGAGAGCAACGGCCTCCGGAGCCGTGAGCGCAGGTTCGAATCCTGCTGGGGGCGCCACCTCGTAACCTCGGGAATCATCCCTTGACCTGGCATGATGCCGGAACCCCCCAGTGACAGACTGAGACAGCTCGTGCCACCGGATGCCGCCGGACGCCAGATTCCGCGCCCAATACGCGCCCACGGTCATCGCTCCTCCCCCGTGTCCTGGCGGTCGCCTTCCAGGCGCAGAGCGCCGTCCATCCGGCTGATCCACACGTCTTCCAGCCCGGTCACGCACCGGGCGTAGACGCGCATCAGCACCTCCACGGAGTGCCCCGCCCACGCGGCTACCTCGGTAGCCGGGACCCCCGAGTTGAGCCGCCAGGTAACCCCTGAGTGCCGCAGGTCGTAAGGGCGGCGCATGAGCGGGCTCGCCAGCTCCTCCGCGCTCAGCGATGCTTTCCGCACCTTCTGCCAGACCTGCCACCAGGTGGACGGCTGGATGGGGTTGCCGTTCTCGCTGCGGAACAGCCGGCCGTCCGGGGCCGTCCCGAACAGGTCAATGTGCTCCCGCAGCATGACCACCAGCTCGGGCGGGATCGGGACCCTGCGGGTCGGCTTGCGCGCCCGGGTGGTCGGCCGCCCCCTGGTCCGGCCCTTCAGTCCCCGGTGCTCGTGTACCCGCCCGTCGTCGGTGTACGCCCGGCCCGGGGCGGGGCTGGAATCCGCGAACGTCAGGTGACCCCACCCCCGCCCGGGCAGCTCGCACCCGCCGCGGGTCAGCGCCGCCACCTCCGACGGGCGCATCATGGCCCAGAACATGCACCCGTAGAACGCGGCGAACCGCCTGCCCTGCCGCCTGCCGGTCCCCTTGCACGTTTCGAGCATCGCCGCGACCAGCGCGGGACTACCCACCGACCGCGGGTCGAGGGTGTCATCAGGGGCCTCCGGCGGAGTCCATCCCTCGGGCAGGTTGGCCTTGGACAGCGGATTGACCGTGAGCCTTTTCTTGCGGACCGCGTACGCCAGGGCGCGGTGCATGACCCGCCGCCGCCGCGAGAAGTACTCCGGCGCCGCGGGCTTGCCGTTCAGGTTGACCGTGAGGGCGTCGAGGATGTCACAGACCACGGCCGGGTCCGCCAGCGAGCCGACCGGGCGCGAGGCACGCGCTATCCAGCTGATAGCCCTGCGCCTCGTCCTCGTCGAGCTCTCCCGCGTGCTCGCCCTGGTTCAGCTTCTTGCGCAGCGCCGAGCGCAGCACCGCGTCCTCCGGGGCGCCCTTCAGGTCGGTGGCTACCACGGGCACGACCCTGGTCAGCGTCTCGATGACGGACACCCGCGTCTTGGCGGCCGACACTGCCCAGGTCGCCGCTGCGAACTCAGTGCAGTGCTCGTAGAAGGACACGTCCCGCAGCGTACGGACCATCGACTCAGGCAGTCCCGAGTCGGTATCGAACCCTTCGCCCCTCCTGGCCGCCGCCCTGAGCTTCGTTCGGTACGACTCCGCCAGCTCCTTCGTGGTGAACGAGTCGCCGAACTGCCGCCCGGCGACGACCCAGCGGACGCGGTAGGTGACAGTCTTGCCCTTTCGCGTCTCGATCTGCCAGAACCGGACATCGTAGCTGTTCATGCGATGTCCTGCTCGGGCTCGTCTAGCCACTCATTCAGCCAGCTCCGCCGGACCCGGACGCCGCCTTTAGCAATGCGCTTGCTCCGCGGGCCGGTGCCTTGCGCCCGCCACCGGTAGAAGGTCCGGGTGCTGATCTTCAGCTCGGCGCAGACCTCCTCGACAGTCAGCCACTCGGTACGTGTCAAGTCAAATGAGACACAGGGTTCTGCTGTTTCCTAAGCTGCCTCCAGGGGCGGATGCTGCATTATGTCACTGTCGGTGACCGGCTTGTTGATCCAGGCCGTGCCGGGCATCTTGGGCGCCCTGGGCCTGCGGGTGAAGCGCCGCGGGTTCGCGGCGCAGGCGGCGTTCAGCACGGCCTGGCGCTTGTCCTGGATCGCCGCCGCGGTGCCGATATGCACCGAGTACGGGGTGTGCAGCCCGATCCCGGAATGCCGGTGCTCGTGGTTGTAGTAGGTGAAGAACACGCCGCAGAACGCGCGGGCGTCCTGCAGTGACCCGAACGTGCCGGGGAATGCCGGGCAGTACTTCAGCGTCTTGAACTGCGCCTCGCTGTACGGGTTGTCATTGCTGACCTTCGGCCGGGAATGGGATTTGAGGATGGCCAGGTCCGACAGCAGCGCCGAGACCGGCTTGGACGTCATCGAGGTCCCCCGGTCCGCGTGGATGGCCAGCGGCGCGACGCCGCCGTTAAGGCGGACCGCCTCGGTCATGAAGTCTTTCGCCAGCTCGCCCAGCTCGGTGGCGTGCACCTCGAAATGCACGGCGCACCGGGAGAAGATATCAATCATCACGTACAGGTGGTAATACACGCCCCGCTGCGGCCCCGCCAGCTTGGTGATGTCCCAGGACCACACCTGGTCCGGCCCGGTGGCGATGAGCTCCGGTTTCGTGCGGGCCGGATGGGCGGCCTGCGCGCGGCGCTCGCGGACCTGCCCCGCCTCGCGGAGCAGCCGGTACATCGTGGAGACCGAGGCCAGGTAGGCGCCCTCATCGATCAGGACCGCCCAGACCTGCCGGGGAGCCTTGTCCTGGAACCGGGGACTGTCCAGGACGGCGAGCAGCTCCCTGCGCTCGCCGGCGGACAGCGCGTTCGGCGCGGCCTGCCGCCGCTCCCGGCACCCGGACCGGCTGCCATTGCGCCTGCGGTACACGGTGGCCCGTGATTTACCGGTGAGCTCGCATGCCTTTTTCACGCCGGTCACCGGTTCCAGCAGATCGAAGGTGTCCTCGCTTACCTGGCGGACGGCTTCGGTGAATCCGCGCTCTCGGAGAGCATCTCCAAAAGCGCAAACGGTCGGGTGGCCCGGGGGAATCTCACCCCCGGGCTCCCACAGATCTGGGCGTGACAGTCTCCCGTCACCCAGCTCCTATCATCTTGGTCACCAGATCGAGTGGACCCATTTCCAGTGAGCGAAGAACAGCGGCCACGCTTTGGTGACGCGCTTCCACCGCCGGTGGAATTTCTTGAAGGTCCGTATCCGGTACTTCTTGCGAACCCACCGCATCAGGTAGTAGTTGATGCGGCGCAGAAGCGGATACAGGTCGGTGTGGTAGAAAGCACCGTAGTACTGCATCCAGCCCGACACGACCGGATTTTTCCGCCGTGCGAGTTCCCTGAGGGTGAGGCCGGTGCGCAGGTGAATCCGCCAGGAGCGGACCTCCGCGCTCATCTTCTTCAGTGCATCCTTGCTGACTCCCGGCAGGAACGAGGTGAAGATCTTCCCGTCGGGGTCGCGTGCTGCCCGCGGCCGGAAAGTGAACCCAAGGAACGTGAACGACGTGGCGGCATACCCGCCACGCCGCCGCCAGCTGTCACAGCAGACGATCTTGGTTTTGTCAGGATGCAGCCGCAACCCGACACTTTCCAGCCTCTCGGCCAGCGCGGCCCGCACCTGCCGGGCCTGGTGCTCTGTTACGCAATGCACCACTGCGTCATCAGCGAACCGCTCGAAATCCACGGTCGGGAACTCGCGTCCGAGCCATGTGTCGAACGCGTAATGCATGAAGAGATTCGCGAGGACGGGCGAGATCACGCCCCCAACGCAACAGCGAACTATTGCGCATGTCACCCTCCGTGTCGGTGGTGTCGTGGCGGCCGCCGCCGCTGGATGGTTCCCGGACGGGGATGCGGTGGCGGATGGTGATCTTCTCGGGGCCGACGAGGACGTCCTGGACGACGGCGCGCAGGACGCGCTGGCGGTCCTCGACGGTGGCGGTGGCGGAGCTGCCGCGGAGCCGGGCGAGGAAGCCCTCGAGGTCGCCGGCGAGCTTGAGGTAGGCGTCGCGGTCGGCGGCCTGGGCGTCGAGGGCGGCGATCTGGTCCTTCAGGCCGGTCTCGAGGGCGCGCAGGGCCGGCATGCGGGCGCGGAGCTCGTCGATGGTGATGAGCTGCTCGGAGAAGGCGGTGATCATCGCGGCGATGGACGCAGTGGTCTTGGCGAGGGCCTGCTCGAGCTGGCCGCGCTTGCGGGTGACCGGGTCTGATGTCCGTGCCCTTTCCAGCCTTTTACCGATCTCGGCGCGGATGAGGGCGGGGTCGGCGAGCAGGGCGGTGACGTGGTCCCAGACGACCTTGTCGGCGTAGTCGGCGCGGACGGGCTTGTTCTGGCAGACGCGTCCGCCCTGGTAGCGGTAGTCGTCGGAGCCGAGGCACCGGTAGTAGTAGATCTTGTTCCCCGCGGTCGTGGTCGTGGTGGTGCGGTAGTAGCCGTAGCCGCAGGACGCGCAGACGGCCAGGCCCTGCAGCAGGGAGGGGACCTTCGTGTTCCGGGCGGCGAACCGCTTGTTGTCGGCCAGCCGCTGCTGGACCCGGTCGAACGTGTCCTGGTCCACCAGGGCGGGGACCGGGATCCCGGTCCATTCCTCGCGCGGGCGGTCCTCGACCCTGACCTGGCGGGGGACGGTGCGGCCGGCGAGGCGGGCGGTGCGGTTCAGCCCGGCCGGCTCGTGGACGGCCTGCGTCTTGCCGAAGACTGCGGTGCCGGCGTAGGCGGGGTTGCGGAGCATGCCCCAGATCACCGACCGGTCCCAGCGTTCCTTGCCGGTGCGGGTGCGCACCCCCTGGCCCGTCAGCCAGCGGCGCAGGTCCGCGATGGAGGCGCCGTCGTCGGCGTAGCGGCGGAACATCTCGGTGACCAGGGCGGCCTCGTGCGGGACGACCTCGTAACGGGCACCGCACTCGGGGGTCTTGCGGACGTAGCGGTAGCCGAACGGGGCGCCGGACAGCACGTTCACGCTGCCGGCCTTCGCCCGCCAGGCCTTGCCGCGCCGGTAGCGCTCGGCGAGCTGGGCCTTCTCGTACTCGGCGAACATGCCCTGGAACTGGACCAGCAGCTGGTCCTCGGGGCTGTCGCCGCGCGGCCCCTTCACGAACTCCACCCGGACCCCGCAGCGGGCGAGCTCCTCGATCAAAAGCGCCTGGTAGGCGAACTTGCGGGCCAGCCGGTCCGGGGAGTGGACCAGCACCACGTCCAGGCAGCCCTGGGCGGCCAGGTCCCGCAGCGCCTCCAGGCCCGGGCGCACCAGCGTCGCGCCGGAGTGCCCCTCGTCGGCGAAGACCCAGTCTTCCGGGACGTCAAGCCGGCTCTGAACGGCGTGCTCGCGCAGGGCCGCCAGCTGGGAGCCGATCGTCTCGTCCTTCGCCTGGCGGGCGCTGGAGACCCGCGCGTAGATCGCCGCTGCCGTCACGGTCTCCTCCTTCCGGCGCCCCGGCGGCGGTCCTTGCCCGCCGCTGCGGCACCAATATCCCGTAGGCCACTGACATTTCGGCGGTAGCGTGACGGCTGAAGACGTGCTCGGTCTCCACCGCCAGCTCCCTCACCTGCGCGGACGGGTCCCGTGAGTGCGGCCGAGGAACTCCTCCAGCGCCTGCGCGGCGACCGAGGAGACCGTGCGGCCGGACGCGCGGGCGTGCTCCCGCGCCGCGGCGGCCAGCCGGGCCGGGAGCCGCACCGTGAACACCGTGCCCTCTTCGGGGACCGGGACCCGGCCCGACGCCGCGGCCTGGCTGACATAGCGGCGCGCCTGGCGTTCCGAGCAGCCCAGGCGCCCGGCCAGCACGCGGGCCGCCTCAGCAGCCGGAACCCCGGCTTCCAGCAGGCCAGCGGCCTCGTTGACGTGCGCCGCGTGCTCCGCGGCGTCCGCGCGGCGATCCCCAGGCATGACATGAAAATACTACAGATAATGTCCGGCAGCAGGCGGAAGCCGACGGCCCGCTCCATCATCCCGCTCACCGCCCCGGCCCCGCCGCCCGCGACCGCGCGACCCACGACGCGATCGTCAGCGCCGTCGACGTGTCCAGCCCGGCCAGCCACCCGGCGACACGCCGGTCCCAGGCCCCCAGCTCCACGCCGTCCAGGACGCCCGCCAGGACCGCGGACCGCTCCGCCTCCGGCACGAACCCGCCCGGCGCCGACTCCAGCGGCCCGGCCGGCACCGCGGCGCTCACCGGCCACGCTCCAGCCGCCGGTAACCCAGCGTCACCTCAAAACAGAAGTTGCCTTTTGCGTTGGGGGCGTGCTCGCTGACCCCTGCGGGGTGCCGCGGTCCCGTCCGGCCACCGTACCGTCCGGAAATTGAATCGGGGCGGTCAGCCACCGTTTCACATACAACACCACCCATTTCTGGTCAGTGTTGGCCTCCACCGCTTTGACCATGAGATCATGATCTACCGAGTCGAAGAATTTCTGGACATCCAGATCCAGGACCCAGCTTTTCTTCCAGCATCGCTCCCGGCATTTTTGCACTGCCATCAGCGGCGAGCGTCCCGGCCGGTAACCATAGGAGTCCTCATGGAAGATCTGCTCCATACGGGGACCCAGCTGCATTGCCACCACTGTCTGAGCGATTCTGTCAGCGACGGTCGGCACGCCGAGAATCCTCGTGCCCCCGCCATGCGGTTTCGGTATTTCCACAGCCCGCACCGGAGGCGGAAAGTACGTCCCCGAGGACATCCGGTTCCAGATCTTATACAGATTGTTCTTCAGATCGGCCTCGAAGTCCGCGATCGACTGCCCGTCCACACCCGGCGCGCCCTTATTTTCCTTCACCTTCAGGTACGCTTCCCAAACCCTCCGCTTCGATATACCGAACGACTTCTCCGATGATTTCAGCTCGCCCACGCAGCTCCTCCCGGGAACCACCCAGTTGGCCGGGCAGTCGAACCACAGATGATCCAGCGCCTTCGCTCCGCCCCCACCGCGCCCAGCAGGGACCTCATCGCTACTACACGCCGGTCCGCCAACATCCTCCGCATCAGTACTCAGTCCCTCACGGGGCCTCCGCTTGAGACGCTCCCTCTCGCCCGCCCGCCCGCAATGGGCAGGCCAGCAGTATCGGAGGATGCCTTCCCACGTTCCGCACGAGAGCCGCAGGCCAGTCTCACGTCACCTCTACGCCGGGCACCGCCTGGCCAGTAAACGGGCACCCGCCAGACTCATCCCGGGCCAAAAAGTAATCCCCGGTTCTGATGCCATTTCATCAATAACGACGCTTCAACAATGATCCCGGGAATACCCGGGACTGCGCTCCGTCTTACTGGCCCCTACCTGACGCCTCAAGGACGCCTTTTCCACAGTCGCTCACCACGATCCCGTCACCGGTCACGCAGCATGTGGCAGTTTGAAGCCGCCCCCCGCAGGGAGGCTCCGAAGGGCCGTCAATCCTTCATCTCTCGTGCAGCACCACATTCCGCTACCCGACTACCTCCAGCAGCATCTGTGTTCGTGGCACACCTTTTCCCATGATGTCCAGCGCAGCGCGGGTCTGGCCGAGTTTCACCTCCGCCTTCGCCAGCCGCTTCCGCAGCCGCTCATTCTCTGCCTCTGCCCCCGGCCGTCCCTTATGCATCACCGCGGGAACGGCAGCGGGTGACGATTTCAGCACCCCGGAATCCCGCGCCTTGCGCCAGTAGCTGATATGGGAGTCATACAGGCCCTCGCCGCGCAGCAGCATGCCTTTCGTGCCCGGCTCGGTGGCCGCGTCGTACTTCTCGATCATCGCCAGCTTGTACGCGGCGGTGAAGGTCCGCCGTTTCGGCTGGGAGGACCGCGGGCCGTCCGCCCGGGCCGCCCGGCGCCCGGCCGGGGTGTCCTGCATGTCTGAGCTAGTCATGGTCACTGTCTGCTGATCCCGTCTAGCCCTCAAGTTCCACCAGTAACGGTTGCCCCTGGTGTCTCACCTGATCCTGACACAGAGGGGATCGCCGAGGCGATCCCGCTTTTTGAGCAAGCTTCCGCTGCATTCGAGAGAATATTTGGTCCCAACCACCCATCAACGCTGAAATCGCGAAGCAATCTCGCCAGTGCCTATCGTGACGCAGGCCGCGACGGCTGAGCCATACATCGGGTTCAGACCAACCCGACATAGACGCCCATCTGTATCTATATTCTCCTCTGACAGGTCCCGCAGTAGATCCTCTGGCCACTGGTGACCGGCGCCCGGTTAGTCTCACTTCTAGTCTCATACATGTTCGTGTACTTGCGTCCATCACCGGCTACTACCGGGCGCTGAGCAGGGCCTATAGACCTGCATGGCCGGTCCTGGACGGTCATCCTTCATCCTGAAAAGCGGAAGGTCCGCCGCCGAGCCTCCGAAATGCACTAGGTTGGGATCCGTGACGAGGCTACGACGAGAGCTCGCCACGGACCCGAGATCTTATCTCTAGTTAATGCTCTCCGTTTGAATTGTTTTGATGAAATTTTCCCACGCCGTAGACGGGAAAGCTAGCATTCCCCGACTACGGTCCTTGGTGTCTCGGACAAATATCACCGTTCCATCATTTGCTACCTCGACGCAGTTTCCTGCGTTCGATTTCGAGCTAACTCGCCAGATAAGGTTTATTTGCTGTAGAATAGACATAGCTCCTCCGCGGAACAGGAAAATACTTCAGGTTATGAGCAGGGCTCGGTCGCTAAACGGAATGTGTTTGCGACCTCAATGAGGTAGTCGCGCGTTCCTTTGGGGCCGAGCGACATCTCCCTCAGATTTTCGAATAGCTCCCGATATGCGGTAATCTCCTCAGTCGAGTCACGACTGAAGCTCGATTCGCGAGCGCTCTCGAAGTATAGAACATTATCATCGCCAGGGTCGTCGAATTCAAGGATGCTGAAGTTCTCATTAATCCCGGGGTGAAGGCCGACAGCAAACGGCACTACCTCGACCGTAACCTGTGGCTTATCTGCCACGCTAATGAGCTTTTCGAACTGAGCTTGGCGCAAGTCCGCCGCACCCGCAAGCCTCTGAATTACGGCTTCATCTAGAATGAAGAATAGAAACGGGGAACCCGGTTGATCGAACAGTAGTTCCTGACGTTTCATCCGAACCTCAACCAGTGCTCTTACTGTCTTGGGGGTGAGGTTCAATCTATTTCGCTGAGTGACAACAGTCGCGTACTGTTCTGTCTGGAGGAGGCCAGGCACGGCGAGGGTCTCATACGAGCGAATGATCGAAGCGGACGTTTCATATTCAATATATTGAAAGTACGTTGGCGGCAAGACAGTACGGTATTTGCTCCACCACGTTTGCTTCCTGGCTTCTTTGCCCTGCGCTACAAGCGCCCTTACTCGCTGAGGATCTTTGATGTTGTAAAGGCGCAGTAGCGCAGCAAGGTCGTTCGTCGAGATACCAACCGCGCCGGTTTCAATCCTAATAAGCTTGGACAGCGACCAATCCATCTTCTCGGCAACCGTCTCCTGCGTCAGGCCCGCGTCTTGGCGCGCTTGCCGAAGCTCGGCCCGCAGACGCCGACGTTGCACGAGGGGACTTGAACTGACAGTCACGGTGATCCTTTGTCCAGCTCAGGACCTTCCGGTCTCTCCGGAGACGTACAGGCGATCAGCCAGATGTCATGATGACAGCTTACACATCGACCTGTGCACGTAGCGTAGCGCAGATCGGACGATGCGGGTCCTCAGATTCTCTGCTCAGGTGTCTCAATGTCATCACGACGATACTAGCGTACTGCCCACAGCATGTTGCGTCCTGACTATCTGCTACTGGCAGGTTGAGACCTTGCGCTTAGCCCTGGGCTGAATGATACTGGTCTGGATATCTTCCGGTTCAGGCGGGCGGTGGTCACAATGGGGATCTTCCTGGGCGTCCTTATGGGCTTCCTGGCTGGCATGCTGCTATGCGCGAAATTTCTCCGCCAGGAGATCGCCGCGAACATTGGCCCGAGGCTCGCGCACATCGAGCAGCAGCTCCAGACCCTCCGAACGGAGGTTCACCTCGACTCGGCGACGCGGCTCGCGGCACTGAGCGAGCGGCTCGAAGAACGTCCTCCACACGACTGACACGGGCACCTAAACCGTTGATCCGTGGCGGACCGGTCAAGCCCGCGCAGGCGAGGTCCGTAGTCTCATTGCCAGTCTCATTCAGCTACGTATGCCCCGGTTCGCCTGGCCACTCTCAGCCGTGCCACCGCAGGTCGCAGACGCCTACAATCCACGGTGAAGACAGACCTACGGACTTGGAAAGCGTGCGGGGGACAGCAGTCGCTCACGACCGGCTCGCGAGCGACCGAGTGACGAACTGAGTGACAATCCCCACCGACAGCGGTGGACGCCAGCGGACACGCACGGATGGCCTGCCGCAGGACACGCGTGCTGCGGCGCTGGCAGCCCGTGCCGCAACTTGGCTTCGGGACGAAGAGGCCAATGATTCGGCTCGCGCCGCTTACCACAGCGCGATCCGCGCCATGTCCGGCGTCATCCGGCTCTCCGCTCCCCGTTTCACTGCCGAATTGAGCCGTACTGGATCAAGGCGGCGCGCTGTGCGCGCCGCTGGCCCGGCGTCAGCGGCGGGCTCTGCCTTGACGGCCCGCCCGCCGCACGCCGGGCCGGCACGCGCAGGCAGCCTCCGATCAGTCGGCTCATCCGCCAGCGCAGGATGCGATGCTTTCCGCATTGCCTCGCGAATCCCTGGCCGCTAGCAGGGGGCGGCGCACCTGGTCGGCAGCTACCAAGGCCGCGCGGTCAACGGTGCGGTCGTCTGTATGCGGCCCGTAGGCCAGCATCGGCTCGCCGGGCGGGTTCCGTATCGGCCATCTCCTCGCCCGGCAGCGCGAGCAGTGAGCCGACCTGCCGGAACCTATCTGCCCGCGTCTCGCCGCAGATGCTGGCATCAGGTCGCTGCCCCCGGCAGAACACCGAGCTGCCCGGCGACAGCCATGTTGTCCCAGTACAGGCGGTGCACGGCTATCTTCCCGCCGCGCAGTTGCACCAGCTCCATGCCCTTGAGCTCGATCTGCTTGCCTGTCGGGGGCAGCTCCGTGCCGTCCGGCATGACGAGCGGACCCGTGTGCGTACCGACAATGGTCCACTCGTCCGCAAGGGTGTCGCCCTGTTCGACGAGCACATCTAGGGTGAGGGTGCCGTCCGGGAAGGCGGCTTTGTCGCGGCGCCAGGCTTCGTGGATGGCGGCACGGCCCTCGAAGGTGCCCCAAGGCGTCACCAGCGTCGCATCCTCGGTGTAGAGATTGACGAGGCCCTCCACGTCTCCAGCGTTGTATAGCTGGAAGCCCTGTTCGGCGAGATCTCTGAGGCTGCTCATAGATGATCCCCTCCTGTTTTGTGGCGGGCCAGCCACCCAGCCAGGCGATCGCCCGCCCTGGTGCGCTCATCCTGCGGGTGTGTCCGTCCGGCGGTAGAGGCGAAGGTCCCGGCGCCGCACCGCCTCGCGCGCTTGACAACGTGATCCATGAATCAGTGGCCCATCCTGGCGCTGCCAGCGCTTCCCGGGAGCCTCATCCGCTCTCGATTGTGCAGCCCTCCAGGGCAGGCCTTTCTCTCCCCAGGGACTCCGCCCCCTGGACCCCCGAGGAGTCAGTGGTTACTGAAGAGCGGGTGTCTCACGACAGCTTGACGGAGAGGGCCAGCCGCCGGAGGGGCAGCTGGATCGAATTTGATGTAGCCGCTACACCGGCAGCGCCGCCACCAGCGACCCCTCAGCCGGATCGGCACGGAGCAGCTGACGGCATCGTGGTGACCACTAGCATGATGGCCGCAGCGTCCACACACCGCTACATCGTCTTTGATCTGGGCTCCGGGTATCCAGCCCGGCGAATTCCAGCTCATCTTTACCCCTCCCCACGTAGGGAGTCCCTACTATCTTGAGGGCAGTCATCCTCTCCCTTACAGAATTCGGCCCGTGGCCCTGAGCTGGGCAGAGGCATAGGTCACATGCGACCCGCTAGATGGCCCGAATTTGCACGACGGTCGTGTGCGGCTGTCCAGCGTGCCTGCTGGGCACACGCCGAGAGTGTGGGGGCGACTCAGCAACGCCAGACGCGGCCGATCGTGGCCAGGCGACTCGACAGCCCTAAGCGCTGCCTGTTGACCAGGTGATCGGCACGCCTATCATCCGGATTGCTCACGAGGCTACGGATCTGAAGGTACCGACCGGGCCATTAGCCACGGTGAACACCGGGCAATCATGACTGCTGGCGAGCATCAAAGTCTCCAGCGCAGCGGCTCTGGCGCCCGTACACCCTGCACCTTCCAAGCTGGTCATATCAAACAGCGCACGAGTACCCGGTCGGGCCGCCGCATACGCCTGGCGCGGCATAGGGACGTTCGCCTCTGCCGTCGGCCGGGAGGCAGCCGCACTGTGGAAGTAACCGGGCGACCGCGGCCCTGGCTGGCCCGCCGAGAGGGAGAGGGGACTGGTATGGGCAGTACCAGAGATGCGTACGAACGGGCGGTCCAGCTGTACAACGCTGGAAACCTAGAGGGCCTCGTCAATATCTACGCCGAGGATGCGACCCTGGTGACGCCGGATGGCATCACCGCCCGGGGCCGTGCCGCCATACGCGAACAAGTAAGCCGCGATAAGACCGCCTTCCCGGACGAGACCGTGGCCATAGAGCTAATGGTTGAGCAGGGCGACACCATTGCCATTGAGTACACCTGGGCGGGCACCAACACGGGTCCGTTTGTCACGCCGGTCGGCACTCAGGTGCCCCCGACAGGTAAGCGGGTCGAGATCAAGGGCATGGACCTGGCGCAAGTGCGCGACGGGAAGATAGCCGTGCACCACATGTATGCGGACAACATGGCTGTCATCGGGCAGCTCGGTCTTCTGCCGAGCGGCGCGAGCACCTGATCCGACGTCGCTGTGCATTAACTTGCCATTGGCAACGGCATCGACCGGTAAATTGCTGTGCCTCACGGCCAGTCAGATAGGCAAGTCATACCGTAAAATCGCCGGATGTTCGCCTCCTTCCAAGCTGGTGATCCTGGCACTGACGCTTGTTGACCGAGGAGACGGCGAGCGGGTTGACGATGACCACCTGGTCCACATGACCCCGGAAGCTGCAAAGGCCCCCCACCAGACTGCCGCCAGATTGTGATACGCCTCCGGTACGGCATCAAGGCCCGATCTGGCCGCAGGACGACGAGCACAGGTCAAAGTGCCTGGTGAGCGTACACGCAAATCGGCCCTTGACACCTGCCCTCCGGCGAATGGATCGGCAGCAGTCAGTCCGATGGGGGGGAGGGGGGAGGGGCAGCGGACCAGGACCGCAGCCAGTAGGGATATGTCCGGCCTGAGAAACGGAAAGTCGGCGAGTCCGTACCGCGCACCTCGCCGGGTCGAGCAACGAGGAGGGCGGCGAGCCGGTACAGCAGACCACAGACAAATCTGAGGATGTCAACCCGGCTGACAGCAACGGTGACAGCAACAGCAGCGACCATCGGCAACCAGCAGCGACCAGCGACAGCGCATAACGCCCGCACGATCTGTGCCAACTCGGGGATATGTCCGGCCTGAAAAGCAGACGGTCGAGGATCAGTGCCGTGCAGCTATGACTGCTGCCGATACTGCCGCCAAGCCACTGGACAGATACAGGCCTTTAGTCCCTAGTGCGCGCCAGGGCGGCAGCACAGCGTGGAACGTAATCAGGGGGTTCTGAAGAGTTACCAGAACCGTGCCGACGCGGAGGGAATGTTGTCATGGCTAGCGCAGAAACATCGGTATCGGCGAAAAGGGGCAGTGCGGGCGGTCCGCAGAAGACGAAGATCGGGCTCGTGCTCCAGGGCGGTGGCGCTCTTGGCGCTTACGAGGCTGGCGCGGTCAAGTGCCTTTATGACAGCGGCATGGAGTGCACAATCGTCGCGGGGGCCTCGTCGGGCGCGGCGAATGCGGTGACGCTCGCCGCAGCGAAGACCTACCCGCCGGACGAGCTCGACGCTATGTGGAATGGCCTCAAGACCGCGGACATTCTGGTACCGCCCCCGGTCGGCCCAGTCCAGCACGTGGGGGCCGTGGCAGTCCCGCACATGTACAGGCCGCGGCTGGACTACTGGAGGCTTCCGACCTGGACATACGCGGCCGACAATACGCCGCTCAAGGAGACGCTGGAGCGCCTGGACTGGGATCAGGTGCGCGATCCGGACCACATGCGGGTGTTCGTGTCGGCGAGCGACATCGAAAACGGCAAGACCGTTTACTTCAGCAACCTTTTCCCGAAGAAGGAGCTCCCCGGGCCGGAGTACCCGGCCGTGCACTTCGGAGTGGAGCATGTGCTGGCCAGCGGCAGCTTCCCGGGAGGTTTTCCCTGGACGGTGATCGACGGCCGGTCCTACTGGGACGGCGGCGTGACCGATAACACGCCCCTGCATCCGGTCATCGACAACCTGACGACGGCAGAGGCCCAGACGATGCCGATCTACGTGATCAATGTCAACACTGGCGCTGGGGCCATACCGGCCAACCTTCTGCAAGTGGTGCTGCGGGAGTTCGAGATGCTCCTGCAGAACAACCTGGCAACCGATACGCACAGAGCCGCGAGGTACGTGCAATTCATCAGCCTCCTGAAGGAGGTAAATACAATTCTGGAACAGAAGGAGGCAAAGAGAATACTGGAAGAGGTAAGGAAACTGCCCTCCGCGCCCGCAGGGCTCGCAGATCTCCTGGCAGAGCTCCTGGCAGTCAAGGGCACGCAGGACTGGGGAGAAGCCATGACATATGACCCTGTCCGGAACGTACATGCGGTCGACATCATGAAACCAGCCGGGGAGAGCCCCGGAGATTTCACCGGGGAGGCGATCGAGCGGCGCCTCGACTATGGATACAGGCAAATGCGCGGGTACCTCGACTCGCTGCCACCTGCTACATCTGGCTAGACGACGAGCCCGCCGAAGAACACGCCGCGAGGGCACCGCCTGTCATACCCAGCTAGACGGCGGCAGTCGCGGCGCACACGGGGCGGACTCACGCGGACTTCGAAGCACGCGGCCCGTACGCCACCTCCGCCTGCCAGACGGGTTCCGCAACGGCCATCTCCTCGCCCCGCAGCGCGACCAGTGAGCCGACCTGCCGGAACCCATCTGCGCGCCGTCTCGCCGGAGATGCCGGGATCAGGCGGCCGCCTCCGGCAGAACACCGAGCTGCCCGGCGACAGCCATGTTGTCCCAGTACTGGTGGTGCACGGCTGCCTTCCCGTCGCGCATTTGCGCCAGCTCCATGCCTTTGAGCTCGACCCGCTTGCCAGTCGGGGGCAGCTCAGTGCCGTCCGGCACGAGCAGCGGACCCGTGTGCGTACCTACCATGGTCCACTCGGCCGCCATGGTGTCGCCCTGTTCGACGTACACATCTACGGTCATGGTGCGGTCCGGGAAGGCGGCTTTGTCGCGGCTCAAGGCTTCGCGGATGGCGGCACGGCCCTGGGCGGTGCCGAAAGGCGTCACCAGCGTCGCATCCTCGGTGTGGAGATTGACGAGGCCCTCCACGTCTCCAGCGTTGTAGAACCCGATGCCCTGTTCGTAGGCATCTCTGATGCTGCTCATAGAGAACCCCCTCCGTCTCTTTGGCGGGCCAGCCACTGATAACGAATCCTGCTTTTAGTGCACCGCCGCCTGCAGCGCTGAGATAGGGGCCAAGGTCGATCGCCGGTGGCCCGTTAGTCACGTCGGTAATCGCTGAGGAAGAGGCGAAGGCCTGCCGTCAGTGGGCCGATGGTCACCTCTTTAGATCTCCACACCGTCTCCACAGGCTCTGCAGCCGTTCACCACAGCTTGACCAGGACCTCCTCATCCCTGGCGACCTGACACAGAGGGAAGGGGCGGAGCATCAGGACCGGAGCTGGGCGGGGAAGATCGCTAGGCGCGGACGCGCAGCGTGGATGACAGCAACGGTGACAGCAACAGCAACAGCCAACGGCTACCAGCAGCGACCGGCGACAGCGCATAACGCTCGCACGATCTGCCAACTGGGGATATGTCCGGCCATTAGCAGACGGTCAAGGATCAGTGCCGTTCGGCTGCGACTGCTGCCAAGCCGCTGGACAACGCCTGTCCCGGGTGGACATCTGTGGAATGTCGGCCCAGCGCACGGACGGCAACAGACGGTCCTGGACCACTTGCCTAAGCCTACGGATCAGAGGGTCGTGCCCGCCGCGTGCCCGATCAGGCGGTAGACCGAGGGTCATCACGGTCACTCCCGGACAGCACCGCGAGCATCGCGACCTGCTTTGACGCACGTGAGCCGAGTCGCGGAGGAGACCTGATAAGGATGAGGTCGGTGGTCCAAGTCCACCGACACACCTATGCGCACGGTCAACCAAGGTCCACGGTCTGGTCACCGCGCTGGTGTAGACGGCTCAAACGGATGCAGTACGGGCCCAGCCTCCCCGGAGGGTTTCCCGCCCGCACCGGGCTCGACCTCACACCCTTGGAAACCCCACCATTAACGATCTTTAGTCGTCGTCGTCGTCATCATCATCATCATCATCGTCGTCGTCATGATCAATCTGCGCCCAGCCGCCTTCCACGGGCTCCAACTCAGCGATACCGGTTCTGTCGTCGTAGAGCACCTCACCACGACCGCCATCGGGGTCTGAGTCTCGGTAGTAATGCAGCTCACCGTCTTCGTCCACGACCGCATGACCGTGCCCGGCTCCGTCCGCCGCTCCTTGACCACCGAAGTAGTTGTCGGTGTCCGTGTCGGTGCCCTGCACAGCCTTGACTTCATCTCCGTGATGGTCGGTCAACTGAAGTCCCCCTCTTTCGGCGCCCGCACGGTGAGGCGTACGAGCAAGCTTGAAGGCTACTGACATTCCCCATAGCAGGTCCGACTTCTCCCAGCCCGGAGCTGCGTAGATATAAAGCTACTCTAGGTGCCGCCCGGATCGAAGGTGACCGGGCGGTGTCTCCTGCCGCTAGAGAAACACCAGTGGTGCCCAGACCAACAGACGTCAGCGATGGGCTAGATGTAAGCGGCTTGGACCATATCGTGCGGCCTGGCTAAGACTGCTGATATCCACGGCCCAAACCGTAGCCCCCTCGAGCCGTCGATCGGTCACTTCCTGCTAAGTGGGGGTGTGCTGACCGTACGGCCCGAAAGACCTGCTCAGCCGCACACCAGCTACTAAGGCAGGACCAAGACGCTGACAGCAGCCGGCCCCAGCGAAGAGGTGGCACTCGCCTCTCACAACCGTCTCACAGACTGGCCGGACGTCATCGGACCCGGGCGGACGGCCTGGACATCCAGTGGACCCTGACCTGCGGCTACGGATTCTGCCGCACTGACAGGACAGGCTCCACTGATCTACGGAACAGAAGGCTGGCGGTTCGAGTCCCTCCGAGCGCGCCAGGCCACAGGCCACTTACGGCCATGGAGCAGGCCCGCCGCTGCCATGTCGCGGACAAGGCCCGCCACAATCGCCGCTGCGCTGCGCGCCCCGCTGTCCCAGCCGGGCGAGCTGACTGCAAGTGACCAGCAATCGAGCTCGCGTTGTGCACGACAAATGAGCGCGCTGGGAAGCGAAACCTGCGATCCTGCTGTGGCGCGGTGCGGGTACAAACAGGGAGGACCGTCATGCCACGGCAGATCATCACGACCGCGAACGCGCCGAGTTCGCCGCTCTACAGCCAGGGGGTCAAGGCCGGACCGCACGTGCTCGTCTCGGGCATCGTCGGCATCGACCCGAACACCGGCACTCTTGCCGGAGACACGATCCAAGATCAGACACGGCAGGCACTGACGAATTGCGAGGCCATTCTCCAGGCCGGCGGCGCCAGCCTGGACGACGTCATCGAGGTGGGAATTCTGCTCACCCGACCCGCCGACTTCGCAGGACTGAACGAGGAATACGCGCGGTGGTTCCCGTCCGAGCCACCGACCCGCTACGTCGCCAAGCTCGGCGTCGACCTGCCCGGACTGCTCGTCTCGATCCGGATGACAGCATTCATCACCTGATACTCCACCAGGGGCCAAATCAAGCCCCAAGCCGTCACGGCGGGGCCAGTCCAGTTGACAAGGCCGATGACAGCCAGTCCGCTGCGACTGCTGCTGACAGCAACGGTGACAGCAAGCGGCAAACGTCAGCGGTCGGCAGCACACGCGAACACTCGCACTTTGCATGGCGAGCTGGGGATACGTCCGGCCTGAAAAGCGGAAGGTCGGAGAGCCGTCAGCCACAGGGCGGTTCAAAATCGCCGTGCCATTAGCCCTGATCTTTCATCCGGGTTGATGGCTGGCGCTGAGGGTCGGCTGGCCTCGTTTGTGGTCGCGATTTTAGCGTCGGGATATGACAATGGCCCGGCTGCCGGGCCGGGTAGCCGGGGGTTCCACAGGCCCCGGGGGTTCTCCTTCCTGGATCGCAGGGACGGTTCTGGCTGGTCAGGGTGCTTGCGGGAGCGCGTCGATCCGCTGCCATGCGGCCGTGATCGCATCAGCCCACGGCCAGGTCGCCTGGATTTTCAGGCGCCGTTTCCGCGCGCCGCGGACCAGGCGGGCGGCGGCATGCAGCACGCGGTAGCGCAGCGTCTTGGGCTCGGCTTTGGCCAGGTCGCCGTCCAGGGCCAGGAGCTTGAGCCAGGCGAGCAGGATCTGCCCGGTCATCGCCGCGGTCAGCCACGCGGCGTTGATCCCGAAGTCAAAGGACGGGAAATGGCCGATCCCGCAGTCTTTCCCGGTGCGGATCGCGTCCTCGACCCGGGCCTGGACCCGGTGCGCAGCGTCGATATAGGCGGCCTGGCCCAGCCAGCCTCTGGTGGCCGCGGGCCGGTTCGTGGCCCACAGGCTGTACCGCCAGCCGTCGCCGGCCTCGAACAAGGTCAGCTGGGCGCCCGGATGGGGCCGCTCGCGGCGCGCGAAGACCCGCATCGCCGCGGGCCAGGCCCGCAGCTGGTCCCCGCCCGGGCCGCAGCGCAGCAGCCCGGTCAGCTCGGTGACGTGCGCTTCTTCGATCCAGCACGCCCGGTGCGCGCAGGACAGGTTCGCGCAGGCGTCGTCGGCGCGGCGCTCGCGGACTTCGCCGCGGCCATCGATCGCGGCCTGCCAGGCCTGCTCCGGCACCAGCCGCAGCGCCGCCTTCTCCCGCTCGCCCAGCGCCCACCCGACCGAGTAGGTCAGCTCATAGCCGCGGCGGGCCGCCAGCGTGTCCAGGCGCTTGACCAGGGCGTGACTGGCCCCGGCGCCATCGCAGGTCACCATCAGCTTCCGCCTGAACTGCGGCGGGATCGCGGCGATCGCCGCGTCGGTAATGGCCAGATGGTCCGCGGCGGTATTCGACCCAGCCGAGCCGCGGCGCAGCATCCAGGCCAGCGGCTCCCCGCCGGTGTTATCGCACACCCCGATCAAGGGGTGATGGCCTTCTCTGAACTAGAAATTTGTCCGTTTAATGCATCGCATGCGGCCTTTCGCCGGATGCGTGGCGTATGGCGGCGAGCAGGTGGCTTAGGTTCCCGGGGTCGAGGCCGGTGATGGCGTCGCTAAGGCTGACGGGGATGCCGTCGGCGATGCTGGCGGCGAGCCGGAGGATCCGCTGTTCTCCGCCTGAGCAGGGAATCTCTCCTGCATCGAGCGCTGCGATGGCTGCGGCCCAGTCGATGGCAGCCATTCCGGTGGCAGTGTCGCGGGTGATGAACCGGCTCGTGAAGTCGTCGCGGCTGAGAAAGGTACGGTTCGCGATGAGCAGGCTGACGCCCGCCTCGTGCGTGCAGATGCCGGCGGCGCAGGCTCGCAGGGCGGCTGGAAGCGAGGACGCGGTCATGGCTTCGCCGGGCCGGCGGTAAGGCGTCCGGCGATGTCGCGGTAGGCGGGCATGCCCAGGTCTGCTGCCGTGTTCCGGCGGGCGGCGGCCGCGTCGGCCTCGGCGAGCTTTACGTCGGTGGCGGCGAGGCTGATCTTGAGGCCTTCCGCCTCGCCGGTCCAGCCTTCGTGTTCTGCCTCGGCGATGCGTGCGGTGAGGCTGACGCGGATGCCGCGGAGCCTTTGCCGCTGGGCGGGCTCAACACGGAGCATCGGGCAGCGGATGCAGGCGTGCTCGTGGATGCAGCTGGTTCCGTATGCCCTGCCGCAGTCGCCGAGAGCGAGCTTGCGGCGCTCGAAGTGGCCGAGGAACTCTTCCCATTCGGCGTCGGTCGGGGTGCGGTATTCGGCGCTGGGCCGCAGTGCCCGGCGGCGGGCGATGAACGCGCGGTGCCCGGTGATGATTTCCTCGGGGTAGACGGCCTTGTATCCCATGGTGGTGCTGATGTCGCGGTGCCCGGCGACGAGCTGGGCGATGTGCGGCGGCATGCCGTGCATGAAACTGGTAGAGAGCAATGTTCCAACCACGCTGAATACCTCAGCCGGAGCCGGGCGCCTGGAGGCTACTCCCGGGTTGGTGATTACGGGTATGGATCTCCCCGGCCGTGGAGCAGGGCCAGGTCAGGAGCCTCCACCGGCCGGCGGCTGCGACGCGTGCCGGCCACGTCCGCGGCATGGCGGCGCGTCGGCGTGCGGCGTGGCTGACGGGCGAGCTGGCGGCTGCGAGAACGTCCGTCTCCGGGGCGCGGGGATGCATGAGGTGCAACGAGAGCGGCTGGTTGCCTGGTCAGGCGCGTGACGTGCCCAGTGATGCGGAGGCCCGGCGCGTCCCTCGCAGCTGCAGTGCCGGCCGGGCACCGCTCACCGGGACCGCCGATGATGCACCCGGTACAACCGGCTGCTCCCGGATTGTCATCCGCCAGCGGCATGGGACCAGTTGAGGGGTTTTCTGCCATGAGCATGGGACCACCCGGTCGCCAGTAACTGGACCAGCGGCGTGGCGCGCTGCTTGTCCGGTGTCATCCCGGTCTGATCTTCCCAGTCGAGCGACTGGAGGTCGCCGGGATGGTGTTCCGGGAGGTGTCAGTGATCGAGATCCGTGAGGTGCTGCGGGCCTGGCTCGCGGGGAAGAGCGAGCGGGCGGTGGCCGCGCAGGCCGGCGTGGACCGCAAGACCAGCAGACGGTACGTGAGGGCCGCGGTGGCGGCGGGCCTGTCCCGCGGGGGAGGTGAGGAGCAGCTCACCGATGAGCTGATCGGGCAGGTCGTGTCGGTGGTGCGGCCGGTGCGCCCGGACGGGCACGGCGGGGGCTGGGCGGAGCTGGAGGCCCGCCGTGAGGAGATCGCCGCGTGGGTCAAGGGCGGGGTGCCGGTGGTCAAGATCGGCATCTTGCTGGGGCGGCAGGGGGTGGTGGTGGCGGAGCGGACGCTGCACCGGTTCGCGGCCGAGCGGTGCGGCGGCAAGAAGGTGACCACGCCGGTCGATGACGGGCCGCCGGGCAGCGAGCTGCAGGTCGATTTCGGGGACCTGGGGCTGATCCCGGCCGGTGAGGGCCGGCGCCGCAAGCTGCGGGCGCTGGTGTTCACCGCGTGCTTTTCCCGGTACATGTTCGTGTACCTGACGTTCTCGATGACGCTGGAGGAGGTCATCGCCGGCTGCGAGGAGGCCTGGGAGTTCTTTTCCGGGGTGTTCCGCGTCGTGGTCCCGGACAACATGAGCCCGGTCGTCGCGGACGCGGACGCGGTCAACCCGCGGCTGACCCGCGGGTGGCTGGAGTATGCCCAGGCGCGGGGGTTCGTCACCGACCCGGCCCGGGTCCGGCATCCTCGTGACAAGCCCAGGGTCGAGGCCGGCGTGAAATTCGTGCAGGGGAACTTCTTCGCCGGGGAGACCTTCCTGGACCTGGCGGATGCGCGGTCCAGGATGGACCGCCTGGCTAGTCACGGCGAACGCGCGGGTGCACGGCACCAGCCGGCAGGTGCCCGCGGTGGTGTTCGCCGCGCGGGAGGCGCCGTGCCTGCTGCCGGCCCCGGCGGAGCGGTACCAGGTGCCGTACTGGGCGGAAGTGAAAGTCCACGTCGATTACCACCTGTTGACTGAACTAGAGAAGATGTTTCCGCAGGTCACATGGCGTTTTGCTGGCCGGTGCGCTATGGTCCCTGACCGTGATCGAGGACGGGGATGCGATACGGGACCTGGCCGGGCTGGTAGTGCCCGCTGCGGGATCGCTGATGGAGACCGGCAGCGCGACGGAGCCGTACCGGCTCGTCGGCCCGGACGGGACCGTGGTGACGGCGGTGGCCGAGTGGTTCGCGGACCTGCAGGCCGCCGGCCGGCCGGCGGCCACGCTGCGCTCATACGGCATGGACCTGCTGCGGTGGTTCCGGTTCCTGTGGGCAGCCGGGACTGAGTGGAACCGGGCGACCCGCGAGGAGGCACGTGATTTCAGCCGCTGGCTGATCATCGCTGGCCAGGGACCAGGCAAACCGTATGCGGCGTCGGTCCGGGCGCACAGCGAAACGGTGCTCCGCACCTTCTACGGCTTCCATCTCGAGGCCGGGACCGGGCCGATCATCAACCCGTTCCCGCTGAGCCGGCCCAGGCGCAGCGGGCGGGCGAACGCGCACCACAATCCGATGGAACCCTACCGGGACCACAAGTCCGGCCTTTACCGGCCGAAGGTGCCCAGGCGGGTGCCCCGCAGCGTCCCGGATGACGAGTTCAACGAGATCTTCGCGAAGCTGGGCTCGCACCGGGACCGGGCGCTGGTGGCGTTCTACGTCTCGACCGGCGCCCGGGCCTCGGAACTGCTGTCGGTGACCCAGGGCAGGGTGCATCCCGGCCGGCAGGTGATCGCCGTGGTCCGCAAGGGCAGCGGCGAGATCCGGGAAGTCCCGGCGTCGACGGACGCGTTCGTCTGGCTGCGCCTTTACCAGGCACAGACGGAAGGGCTCGTCCCCCGAGGCCGGCGCCAGCCGCTGTGGTGGACACTGCGCAGGCCGTTCCGGCCGCTGACCTATCATGCTGCGCACCGGATGTTCGATCGGGTCGCCGGGAGCGTCGGGTCAGCTGCCACGTTGCATGCGCTGCGGCACACGGCGGCCTACCGGATGGCAGAGGATTCGTCGCTGCCCCTGACCGACGTCCAGGCCGTGCTCGGGCATGCCCGGCTCACCACCACGCAGATTTACACGACGCCCCGCCAGGAAGACGTGATCCGACGGGTCCTGGCCCATCATGCGGAGCAGGTCCGCCAGGCCGCTGTGCGCAAGACGCCGGTTCCGGCACCGGGCTACCGGCCCGAGACGATGGACGTGCTGTTCGGCAGGGATGCCCGGTGACCGCGGTCCTAGACGGAACGCCGGACGCGCTGGCCGCTGACCTGGCCGCCGGCAGTGCCAGGCCGGCGCTGGCGGAGCGCTATCCCGCCCGCCCGGCAAAGGCATCCTGGGCTGCGACCCGGCAGGGCCGCGGGCAGGTGATGGACCTGGTCGATACGGCCTCTTCTGACCTGCCGGAATCAAGGGTCCAGAACAGCCGCCGCCGCGGGCTCCCGCTGCTGCTGGACTGGCTGGAAGAACAGCCGGGACAGACCTGGCAGGACAGGTGGCTGGCTTCCGGGGCCGACGACGCCCGCGGGCAGTGGGGCGACCTGCCCGCCGGGTGGCTCCGGGACCGGGGCATGCTCTCGAAGTCCCGGCTGGAGCTGATGACCAGTTCCCTGCTCGTCTTGGTCGGCGCCGACATCATCCGCCCGTCGCTGGGATGGCTGCTGACCGGCGGCAGGAAACGCAAGCTCGCCCGGAACATGATCCGGGCCCGTGACCCGCAGGGGTTCGCCCGGCTGTCACGGGCCTGCGACGACGATCCAGGGATCACCTCGCATGCCCGGAAGCACGTGCTGTTCCGGGTCTCGGTCATCATCGCCGCCAAGGGCGGTGCCGTCGCCGACATCACCATCGGCGACGTGCTGGAGATCCTCAGCGCCGAGGACGGGCTGCGCGGGAAGGAGCCGTCCGGCCCGGCGACCTTCCGGGCGCTGCGGGAGGCCGGCATCTTCGGCGACGGCATCCCGACGCTGCGGGAGATACGCGACGCCGGCCAGCGCACCGTAGGGGAACTGGTAGACCGTTACCCGCTCGCCTGCCGGCCCGTCCGTGATCTCATCGTGGACTACCTGCGCGAACGGCAGCCCTCGATCGACTACGTCACGTTGAAGAACCGTGCCTACGAGCTCGCCAGGTGCTTCTGGGCCGACCTTGAGCAGCATCATCCCGGCATCGGCTCGCTGCGGCTGTCCCCCGAAATGGCCGCCGCATGGAAGCGCCGGCTGCGGACCCGCGCCAAGACGGTCACCTCTGGCGGGAAGAAGACCGTCGTGGAGGTGGAGCGGCTCAGTTGCCTCGACGTCATGTCCAGCGTCCGCTGCTTCTACCTGGACCTGGCCGAATGGGCGCTGCAGGACCCGGCACGCTGGGGGCCGTGGGTGGCACCGAGCCCCGTCAGCGCCGACGACCTGGACCGCCGGAAAGCCGTCCGGCGCCGGAAGGCCAGGATGGACGCCCGCACCCGGGACCGCCTGCCCGTCCTGCCGGTCCTGGCCTCCGCGGCCGCCCAGCGGCGCAAGGACGCCCTAGCCCTGCTCCAGGCCGGCCGCCAGGCCCGGCCCGGCGAGGAGTTCACCGCAGCCGGGCAGACGCTCATCCGCTCGGTCCGGCCGCATGCCTCGCCCGGCAACATCTGGGCTCACGACCCGGCCGGCGGCCCGCACCGGCTCCTGAACCGCGAGGAAGAGCACGCGTTCTGGGCATGGGCGTCCATCGAAGTTCTCCGGATGACAGGCTGCCGGGCCGAGGAACTGACAGAACTCAGCCATCACAGCCTGGTCCAGTACCGGCTGCCCGGCACCGGCGAAGTCGTCCCGCTGCTGCAGATCGCGCCATCGAAGACCGATATGGAGCGTCTCATCCTGGTCTCCCCGGAGCTGGCGGACGTGCTCAGCGCCGTCATCTGCCGCATCCGCGGCCGCAACGGGGCAGTGCCCCTGGTCCGCGCCCGCGATCAGTACGAGCTCATCTGGCTGCCGCCGTCCCCGCTGCTGTTCCAGCGGCGGGTCAGGACCGAGCACCACGCGTTCACCGGGTCCATGGTCAACACCCTGCTCGACGAGGTGCTGGCCCGCACCGGGCTGACCGACCCCGCCGACGGCGGGCCGCTCCGCTACACGGCCCACGATTTTCGGAGGATCTTCATCACGGACGCCGTGCTGAACGGGCTCCCGCCGCATATCGCCCAGGTGATAGCCGGGCATCAGGACATTACCGTGACCATGGGCTATAAGGCGGTCTACCCGCAGGAGGCCATCGAGGCGCACCGGGCGTTCATCGCCCGCCGGCGCGCCATCCGGCCCAGCGAGGAGTACCGCACCCCGACCGAGGAGGAGTGGGACGCGTTCCTGGCCCACTTCGAGAAGCGCAAGGTGTCCGTCGGCACCTGCGCTCGCGCGTTCGGGACACCCTGCATCCATGAGCACGCATGTGTCCGATGCTCGCTCTTGAGGCCGTCGCCCGGCCAGCGCGATCGCCTCGAGGAGATACGCGCCAACCTGCATGACCGCATCGCCGAGGCCGAGCGCGAAGGCTGGCTCGGCGAGGTCGAGGGACTCAAGGTCAGCCTCGCCGGCGCCGAGGACAAGCTCACCCAGATCACCGCCTCGCTCCAGCGCAAGGCAGACGCCATCCAGCTCGGCATGCCCGCGTTCCCCGACATCGCAGGACGGTCATCATCCGCCCGGCCCGCCGCGAAAGGAACCCCGTGACCATCCTCGCCGAGGCCCTGCGGGCCTGCGCCGGCGGCATCCTCACCGCCGAGGCGGGCATCAGCCTGCTCATCGACTGCGGCGGCTGGCTGCACCGCGACGACTTCACCGGCCAGTTCATCACGACCGGGACCAGCATCAGCGACGGCACCACCCTGATGGCCAGCATCGACTGGCCCGCCGCGATTGCAGCCCTGGACGCCGGCCGCCTGCCATGCGGCAGCGGCGAACGCCATATGCTCCGCCTCGTCGCCAGCATCGCCGGCGGGGTCCCGGTCAGCCTCTGCGACGCCCTGACCAGCATCGACCACCAGAACGCAAACCTCCTGACCGCAGCCATCCTGCACGCAAACGGACAAACGCGGAACAGTTGACCCAGAACGTCATATAAGCCTCAGTTCAGAGAACACGTGCGCGTCCGGGGCGACCTTGGGCCGGCTCCAGGTCGCCGCCTCGAACGGCGCGTCCGGCAGCGGCAGCAAGGCCCCGGCCTCCTCGGCGGCGAACACCTCGAGCACGGTGCGGCCCTCCAGCGCCCGCGGCCGCCGTTGCCCGGCCACCTGCAGCACCAGGCGCTCCGCGTCGGCGGCCATCGCGGCCAGGGACGGCCAGTCCCGCCCGGCGAAGAAGCTGGACCGGATGTACCGCTGGTGCGCCTCGATCGTCGCCTTGTCCCGGGGATGGTAGGCGCGCGCCGGGTCCACCAGGCACCCGTAATAGCGCGGCCAGCTCGGCGTACCCCCGGTTGATCTTCGGGTCATACAGGTCCGGCTTGCACACCCCGGCCTTCAGGTTGTCCGGGGTGAGCTTCGCCGGGACCCCGCCGAAGAACTCGAACGCGGCCACGTGCGCCTCGGTCCACGCCCGCTGGGTCATGCTCACCGCCGGGCGGACAAACAGGTGCCGCGAGTACGGCAGCACCATCGAGAACGCCCACACCCGGCGCCGCGGCCCGTCGACGGATCCGGCCACAGCCCCAGGTACCCGTAATCCACCTGGGCCTCGGCTCCCGGCGGCACCGGCGGCCGGGCCATCCGCACCTCCGCGGCCCGCGTCCCTTCCGGGAAATGCGCCCGCACGTACCGGCGCACGCTGGCCACGCTCGCCTCCAGTCCCTGCTCGTCGGCCAGCCGCTGGTGGATCACCGACACCGGGACCACCCCCACCAGAGCGGCGATCCGGTCATGGTGCACCGCGATCTGGCGCCAGGACACCTGCCGGATCCCGGTCCCGCCACCTGCGGGAACCACTGCCGGGCCAGCGCCCGCCACTGCTCCTCGGCCACCGGCGGGCCGCCCGGCGCCATCCCGGCCGCCTCCGCCGGGGCCACGTACCGGCGGACGGTCTTCGCATCCACCCCCAGGCTGCGCGCGACCTCGACCTTCGGCCGGCCCGCGTACCAGTGCTGCAGGATCTCCGTGACATCGACCATGGTGAACGTCCTCCTTGCCATCTCGGCCCTCCGTCCAGAAGCGGACGAAAGACACACTCAGCTCGAAGGACCAGGAGCGGAACCCCTCCGCGCCCGCCGGCGCCTAGGGAAAACGCTGATCGAGGGGGTAGGGAATTACCTGATCGCGGCGGGTCCCTGACTAGGGAATTTCGTGATCGTCAGCAGCGGTGGGTGCTGCGGGCTGTCAGCCGTCTGGGAGGTAGTCGCGCAGGCTGGCGCGGCGCCGCCGTGCCCGGCGGGTGATGCGGGCCTGGTCGCTGGCGGTGAGGGCCCGCCAGGCGCGGATCTTGCGGATGTTCGCGGCCATCAGCAGCAGCGCGGTGAAGATGGACTGGGCGGCGATGCCGCGGACGCGGCGGCGGGCGGGCTGGGCGAGGGCTTCGTGGGCGGTGTCTTTGACGAGCCCGTTGAGGCCTTCGATGGTGTTGCGCAAGGTGGCGTAGCGGGCGTGCCAGGCCGGGCTGCCGTAGGGCAGGTCCTGGCGGTAGCGGGCGCCGATGTCAGGGGCGATGGTGATCGCGGTCTGGCGGCAGATCCTGGGCGGTTCGGGCGGTGGCTGGAGGACCTTGGCGCGCCCGTCGCGGGGTGACAGCGAGGCCTGGCGCAGCGGGCAGATCAGCCCGGGGTGCCTGCCGGGGGCGGGGCAGGACAGCCGCTGGTAGCCGTCGGCGTCGGGGCCGTCTTTGCGTTTGAGCTGGTAGCAGGCGCGGGCGGTGATCTGCTGGTCGTAGAGGTCGCGGGTGATGGCGTGGTCGCGCAGGCCGGGTGGTGGCGGTGATCAGCGGCTCGGGCAGGGCGGGGCAGTACCAGGTGCCCTCCACGAGGATGGCGCCGCCGGTGTTTGCCTGGATGCCGAGCTGGTCGGCGCGGTAGTCCATGACGGGGTGGTAGCCCAGCGCGCGGGCGGGGAGGTGGAACCGCTCGGGGAGCGCCTGGGTGTAGGCGCGGTCGTAGCCGAGCCAGCCGGTCTTGTGGCCGCGGGCGGCGACCGAGGCCAGCACCCGCGCGCCGGTGCCGCCGGGGTCTTCGCCGGGCCGGGCCATGGCCAGGCCGATAGCGAGGTTCGGGCAGGCGGGCGGGGCGCCGGGCGGCCGGGCGGTGGTGGCGATGGTGGCTTCCAGCGCCCAGGCGATCTTGCGCAGCGGCTTGCCCTTGTCGTCCTCGCGCTCGCGGTGGTCGCCCTCGCGGACGTACCAGCCGCCGTCGGGGTCGCTGGCGCACAGCCCGGCGCGCCTGGACGGGCCGCGGGAAAACAGCGGCACCGGGGTGGCGTCCAGGCCGGTGCCGCCGCCGCAGGCGGCGCGCTCGTCCTCGGTGAGGACCGAGACGCTGGCCTCCAGCAGCGCGTTGACCAGCGCCTCGAGCCGGCCGCGGGCGGCGGTGGCCTGGCCCGGGGTCATCGGCTTGGTGCGGGCCTTGAGCTCGTCCTGCGGTCAGCCGCCGGTTTTTCGGCAGCGCGCGAGGGGTCAGCGACGGACAAGATCGCGTGGAAGCAGTACCGGACCCGGCGGTAGGCGGCCTGGAACGCCCGCTGGGTGGTGGCGGTGCCGGGCACGCCGAGCAGCCGGCGGGACGCGGGCGGCAGCTGGCAGAACAGCAGCCGGGTGGCCTCGGTCAGGAACAGCGGCCGGTCATCCAGCGCCAGGCACAGCAGCGCGGTCAGCACGGCGCGCACCGGCAGCGGGCGGCGCCGCCCGGTGCGGTGGGCCAGCGCGGCCTCGATGACCGGGGCCTTGCCCGCTGCGGTCGATGAGCCCGGCGGCAAACGCCACGGCCTGCTCGTCCGGGGCGCTGCCCGGCCCGGGGATGCCCAGCCCGCCGCCGTCCATGCTCAGCACCCCCGCCGGCGTTTGTCCCAGGCCCGCAAGACGGCCTTGGGCGGGGCGCCGTCCACGTGGCGTGCGTAGCGGGCCAGGGACTCGGCCTGGCAGATGCCGGTGATGGCCAGCAGCTCGCGCAGCGGGGTGCCCGCGGCCAGATGGCCGCAGATGAAGCTAGACCGGGCCCGGCGCAGCGACAGCCGGGGCGCGGCCGGGTCAGCGGCCAGGCCCCGGGTGAAGTTAGTGACGAAGTTCTTATAACCGCGGTCGGCCGGGCCGGGGCGGAACACGAAATCGCTGCCCGCGCGGCGGGCCAGCTCCCAGGCCGCGGCCGGCGTAACCCGCGGTGACCGGCACCACCCGCGCGGCCGGCCCGCCGACATGCACTGCCACCTGCCGGCCGTGCCGGGTGACGTCGCTGCCGCGCAGCGCCACCAGCTCGCCGGGCCGCAGCCCGGCGCCGATGCCGAACACCACCACGGCCAGCGCCGAGGCCCGCCTCGCCGGATCGCGCTGGGCCGCCGCGATGGCGGCCAGCTCGGCGCGCTCGGCCGGCGAGTACGGCGCCGGCGCCCTGGCGCCCGCGAACGGCGTCGCCCGCTGCCCCGGCTCGCCGTGCACCGGCCTCGCGAGCCGGTACAGCGCCGACCGGTAGGTGCCCCGGGTGGACGGCGCCCGGCCGGGCAGGCCGGCCACGCAGAACGCCTCGATCACGTCATAATCCAGCAGGAACTCCCGGCTGGCCGGGATCCCCCGCGCCGCGGCGAACCGGGACAGCCCGCGCACCGCCGTGGCGGCCACCGCCTGCCGCCGCGGGCCCGCCGCACCGCCAGCCTGCGCTGGCACCAGCTCGCCCATCGCTGCCCTCTCGCCGCAGCAACACCAGGAATCTCTCTTTAAACGTATACGTTCAAAGCGCCGGCGCGCGGGAGACACGCCGGCCCGGCAGTAGCCACCCGCGGCAGACTTGCGGGATCCTGGCCACGGAGAGGCGATGCCACCACCAGACCCCAGCGCAGACCAGGCCAGGGCAGCGATCCAGGCGGCCCTCGGCCAGATCGGCTTCACCCTGCCCGGCACCATCACCATCCGCCGCGCCCGGTGCGGCAAGCCCCGCTGCGCCTGCGCGGCCGACCCGCCGTCCCTGCACGGCCCCTACATCCAGTGGACCCGCACCGTCCACGGCAAGACCGTCACCCGGCTGCTCACCCCCGCCCAGTACCAGGCCTACGCGCCCTGGTTCGCCAGCGCCCGCCGGCTCCGCGCGCTGGCCGCCGAACTGGAAGCCCTGTCCCTGGCCGAAATGGCCCGGGCCGAAGGCTGGGCCAAGATCACCCCCGGCACCCAGGCGCCCGCCCCGCACCAAGCTCGCCCGCGGCACCCCGGAACCACCCCATAACCACCCAAAACGCCGGGAGATCAGCCCGCTTAACCCGGGAACAGCCCACCGCAGAACACCGTAACCGCAGGTCACCAGAGTTCTGTCGTTAGCCCACCAGGGGGTTACCGACAGAACTGCCGGTGTCATACCGACAGAACTCTGTCGGTGACCTGTTTCTGTATGGTGCCTGCGGGGTCTGACATCGGCTCTGGTCGCCGTGCGGGCCGGTTTACGGGCGCGGGCAGCCGGTTTGCAGCGCTCTGGCGGGCCTGGGGCGTGGCTGCTGCCTGGCTGGTGGTGCTGGTCGTGGTGGCGCTGGGTGCTGCGGGCTGTCAGCCGTCTGGGAGGTAGTCGCGCAGGCTGGTGCGGCGCCGCCGTGCCCGGCGGGTGATGCGGGCCTTGTCGCGGGCGGTGAGGGCCCGCCAGGCGCGGATCTTGCGGATGTTCGCGGCCATCAGCAGCAGCGCGGTGAAGATGGACTGGGCGGCGATGCCGCGGACGCGGCGGCGGGCGGGCTGGGCGAGGGCTTCGTGGGCGGGGTCTTTGACGAGCCGTTGAGGCCTTCGATGGTGTTGCGCAAGGTGGCGTAGCATCTTGTGCCAGGCCGGGCTGCCGTAGGGCAGGTCCTGGCGGTAACGGGCGCCGATGTCCGGGGCGATGGTGATCGCGGTCTGGCGGCAGATCCTCGGCGGTTCGGGCGGTGGCTGGAGGACCTTGGCGCGCCCGTCGCGGGGTGACAGCGAGGCCTGGCGCAGCGGGCAGATCAGCCCGGGGTGGCGGCCGAGGGCGGGGCAGGACAGCCGCTGGTAGCCGTCGGCGTCGGGGCCGTCTTTGCGCTTGAGCTGGTAGCAGGCGCGGGCGGTGATCTGCTGGTCGTAGAGGTCGCGGGTGATGGCGTGGTCGCGCAGGCCGGGTGGTGGCGGTGATCAGCGGCCCGGGCAGGGCGGGGCAGTACCAGGTTCCCTCGACCAGGATGGCGCCGCCGGTGTTTGCCTGGATGCCGGGCTGGTCGGCGCGGTAGTCCATGACCGGCTGGTAGCCCAGCGCGCGGGCGGGGAGGTGGAAGCGCCCGGGAAGCGCCTGGGTGTAGGCGCGGTCGTAGCCGAGCCAGCCGGGCTTGTGGCCGCGGGCGGCCACGGAGGCCAGCACCCGGGCGCCGGTGCCGCCGGGGTCTTCGCCGGGCCGGGCCATGGCCAGGCCGATCGCGAGGTTCGGGCAGGCGGGCGGCGCGCCGGGCGGCCGGGCGGTGGTGGCGATGGTGGCTTCCAGCGCCCAGGCGATTTTGCGCAGCGGCTTGCCCTTGTCGTCCTCGCGCTCGCGGTGGTCGCCCTCGCGGACGTACCAGCCGCCGTCGGGGTCGCTGGCGCACAGCCCGGCGCGCCTGGACGGGCCGCGGGAAAACAGCGGCACCGGGGTGGCGTCCAGGCCGGTGCCGCCGCCGAAGGCGGCGCGCTCGTCGTCGGTGAGGACCGAGACGCTGGCCTCCAGCAGCGCATTGACCAGCGCCTCGAGCCGGTCCGCGGGCCGCTTCGGCCTGGCCGGGGGTCATCGGCTTGGTGCGGGCCTTGAGCTCGCCGGCGGTCAGCCGCCGGTTCTTCGGCAGCGGCGAGGGGTCCAGCGACGGACAGATCGCGCGGAAGCAGTAGCGGACCCGGCGGTAGGCGGCCTTGAAGGCCCGCTCGGTGGTGGCGGTGCCGGGCACGCCGAGCAGCCGGCGGGACGCGGGCGGCAGCTGGCAGAACAGCAGCCGGGTGGCCTCGGTCAGGAACAGCGGCCGGTCATCCAGCGCCAGGCACAGCAGCGCGGTGAGCACGGCGCGCACCGGCAGCGGCCGGGGCCGCCCGGTGCGGTGGGCCAGCGCGGCCTCGATGACCGGGGCCTTCCCGCTGCGGTCGATGAGCCCGGCGGCAAACGCCACGGCCTGCTCGTCCGGGGCGCTGCCCGGCCCGGGGATGCCCAGCCCGCCGCCGCCCATGCTCAGCACCCCCGCCGGCGTTTGTCCCAGGCCCGCAAGACGGCCTTGGGCGGGGCGCCGTCCGACGTGGCGCGCGTAGCGGGCCAGGGACTCGGCCTGGCAGATGCCGGTGATGGCCAGCAGCTCAGCACCGGGGTGCCCGCGGCCAGGTGGCCGCAGATGAAGCTGGACCGGCCCCGGCGCAGCGACAGCCGGGGCGCGGCCGGGTCAGCGGCCAGGCCCCGGGTGAAGTTGGTGACGAAGTTCTTATAACACGCGGTCGGCCGGGCCGGGGCGGAACACGAATCGCTGCCCGCGCGGCGGGCCAGCTCCCATGCCCGGCCGGCGTAATCCGCGGTGACCGGCACCACCCGCGCGGCCGGCCCGCTGACACGCACCACCACCTGGCGGCCGTGCCGGGTGACGTCGTTGCCGCGCAGCGCCACCAGCTCGCCGGGCCGCAGCCCTGCGCCGATGCCGAACACCACCATGGCCAGCGCCGAGGACCGTTTCGCCGGGTCGCGCTGTGCGGCCGCGA
>CAWJGE010000021.1:0-61064 GCA_963842265.1 uncultured Actinomycetota bacterium | reverse complement strand
CGACGCCGCGGCGATCGTGCTCGTGCTGATCACCGCGCGGCTGGCCGCCCGGCCGCCGACCGGCGGGTACACCTACGGCCTCAAGCGCACCGAAATCATGTCCGCCCAGGCCAACGGCATCACGCTGGTGCTCCTGGCCGCCTGGCTCGGCTATACCGCGATCCGGCACCTGGTGACGCCGCCGGCGGTTACCGGCGGCACGGTGCTCGGCGTCGCGCTGGCCGGCGTGGCGGTCAACGTGGCGGCCACCCTGCTGATCGCGCGGGCGGGAGGCGGACACCAGCGATTGTCGGAACCTCAACCTCGCCGGGGCGTTCAGGCACATCGTCACCGACCTGTACGCGTTCGCCGCGACCGCGGTGGCGGGAGCGATCATCGTGCTCACCGGGTTCGACCGGGCAGACGCCATCGCCACGCTGGTGGTAGTGGCCCTGATGGTGTACGCGGGCGCCGGGCTGATCAAACAGTCCGGGCGGATCTTCCTCGAGGCGGCGCCGGCCGGGCTCGACCCGGCGGTGGTCGGCGCGGCCATGGCCGTCCGCCCGCACGTCACCGAGGTCCATGACCTGCACATCTGGGAGATCACCTCGGGCATGCCCGCCGCTTCCGCGCACGTGCTGGTCGCGCCGGGCGAGGACTGCCACGCGGTCCGCGCCGACCTGGAGGCCTACCTGAGCCGTGAGTACGGGATCACGCACGCCACCCTCCAGGTCGACCATGCCGGCCTGCCGGCCGCGCCCGGAGTGATCGTGGTCCGCGAGCAGCATTGCGAAGACGCGCACGACGCGCACGGCCCGGCTTACCGTCCGGGCGACGGCCGGTAGGCGCCCAGGTGCTCGGCCAGGAAGCCGAGCAGGCCCACGCCCGGCGGCTGGCCGAACCACCGGGCGTGTCCGATCAGGTACTCATAAGCCAGGTCGGCGTTGGCCGGCGAGACCGCCACCCCGGTGAAGTAATCCGCCTCGGACAGCGCGTACTCCAGGTGAACCACGGGCAGCAGCCGGGGTAGCGCGGCGGCTTCGGCCCCGCTCAACGGCCGCACCGTCTGGTACCCGTCCAAGATGACGGCCGCGACGGCAAGGTCGGCCGTGGCCGTGCCGGTCTCCGGCAGGTCTAGCCAGCTCACTATCGTGCGCTCGAGCGCCAGGGCCAGGTCGTGCACGGGATAAGTCCGGTTGGCCAGCCCGAAGTCGAAGATTCCGGCCACCTGGGCGTCTGGCGCGCCCGAGGTCCAGGTGAGGTTGGACGGATGCCAGTCGCCGTGCCCCCACTGCGCGGGCAGCGCGGCCAGCAGCGGCGCGGCGTCCCGGATCAGCGGGGCCAGGCACGCCTCGAAGTCCGCGGGCCAGCGGCGCCCCGCCAGGTAAGCGGCCAGCGGGGGCCGCGCGGCCACCAGCTGGTTCGCCGCGGTGAGCGGGTTGGCTGCGCTGATGACCTGGCAGGAGTTCATCAGCACCCCGGCCGGGCGGGCAGGCAGGCCGAAGTCCGCCGCGGCCAGGTGCAGCCGGGCCAGCGCCGCGCCGGCCGCATAGGCGTGGCCGAGGCTGGCGTACGGGGACCAGCTGACCGCGTCCCGGTACAGGTCGACGCCGTCCGCGACCTGGTGGGCCTCGTAGCAGAAGTCCCCGCGCCGCAGTACGGACCGGCCGTCGCCCAGCCGCAGCACAGCCGGGACCGGCTGTGCCCGCATCCGCAGGTGACCGGCGAAGGCGTGTTCGGCCTCCAGCTGGGCGGGGGTGCGGACGCTGAGGTGATGGCGCTTGACAAAGACAGTCGCGTCGCCGTGCCTGACCAGCGCGGCGGCGGACATCGGGCGCGGACTGCGCCAGGTCACCACGGGCTGGCGGCCCAGGCCTCCGGGGTCGCCGGCCCGCCCTAGGACGCCGCGCAGCTCGTCGTCGGTCAGCGGGGGCCAGTCGGGTTCGGCTAGCTCACGGCCCATGCCGTGGACGGCGTGTGTCCCAGGTTGGCCTTGGCTCACCGCTCCCCCGGTTTACGGCGGAGCCAGCGGGCCAGCCCGCCGACTATCAGCGTGACGGCCGCGGCAACGGTGAAGGACAGGATGGAAGCTGACATCCAGCTGGCCGGGGTGAAGCCGATGTCGTGGCCGAACGAGCTCCACGCCGAGGCCCACCAGGATACGTACCCGGGGTTGATCAGCTGGTAGGTGACGAAGCCCGCGGCCCAGGGCAGCAGCATCAGCCATCGCGAGCGGGCCGCCGCCGACAGGTCCCAGCGCCCGCGAGAGGTGGCGAAGTAGTCCGCGATCAGGACCGCCGACATAGGGACGAACACCGAGCCGATCAGGGTCAGGAAGTTCTCGTAGTCGGTGATGTTCAGCCAGAGCGCGCCCGCGGTGGTCAGCGCGGCGATCACGCCGGCCAGCACCCGGCGGTCCCACAGCGGGCGCAGGTTCTGGGTCGACACCGCGGTGGAGTAGACGTTGGCGAACGCCTGGTCCAGCTCGCGCGCGGCCAGGATCGCGAAGCCGAGCGAGCCGAGTGGCAGCGCGATGAACGCGCCGTAGATGTGGTCCGGGTTGCCGCGTGCCACGGTGACCAGCGCGAGCAGTCCGATGACATAGCAGAGCACCTGGGTGACGCTGTACCCGGCCAGCGTGCCGGCAAAGGCGGCTCGCGGGCTGCGGGAGTGCCTGGTGTAGTCGGCGGCCAGCGGCGCGAAGGAGACGGCCACGGCCACCACGGTGTCGGTCGCGGCCCAGTATCCGGACCAGGTGCCGTCCGTGAAGCCCGGCAGCGGGTGCCGGATGAGCTGCACGAATAGGTAGCACAAGACGATGAGGACGGCGGCGGTGGCGTACTTGCGCAGTACCCGGATGGCGCCCAGCGGCCGGATCGTGAGCAATGCGGTGGCCAGGCCGGCGATAAGCACGTAACCCGCCCGGGGCAGGGCGGGCGCCACCGTGTGGGCGGCGGTCGCGATCGTGACCAGCTCGAACACGCCCCAGCCGAGGCACTGCAGGATATTCAGGGCGGTGGGCAGGTAGGACAGCCGGGCCCCGAATAGCCCGCGCAGGAGCACCATGGCCGGCGCGCTGGTCCGGGCCCCCGGCAGCCCGGCCAGGGCGAGTGGCAGCGTGCCGAGCACGGTCCCCACGGCGATCGCGGCCAGCGCGGCGGCCAGCGACAGTTCGGGGGTACCGGCACCGCCCGGCTGCAGCACGAAGATCGCGCCGGTAAAGCCGAGCAGGCTGACCCCTAGGTTGCCCCACAGGCCGAACTGGTCCAGCAGGCTCAGCGCCTGCGGCACCGGCTCGGCGAGCGTGCGCGCGACCTCCGAACGGCGGTCGCCGGGTACGGTGACGAAGGCGTCGTTGGCAGTGGTCGCCTGGTCACTGGTGGTTGCCGCCATGGCAGCCTCCCTACGCCGGAATTACCCGGACAGGTTCAGACGGTCGGCGGCGCCAGGAGCCACCCTCTCAGCCCGGTCAGCCCGAGCTCCCGTGCGTGTTCAGTTCACCCGGATGTTACCAGTTGTCCCTCCAGCCTGCTCCTGCCGGGTTTCACGCGGTCGCCCTAAGATGCGGCTTTCGGTAATTGAATGAAGCCAGAAAATGCTGATTAACACTTGGGCTGCAACAAATCAGTACCCATATCCGGCCCTGCAAAGCCGCCTCTGACTGGGGTCTTGACCGTAATAATGCGGCTACAAGCGACCGGCGGTGTAATTTTACGTGAGAACGTCGAGCTTGGGCACTGACCCCGGCCGGCGCTACCCGCCGATGGCGGACATCGGGCGGTCGGGCTGGAGGAACGACGGGTCGTTGATGCCATGCCCGGGCAGCTTCACCGCGACGGCGCGCCGCCACGCCTCGGCCAGCTCGGCGTCGCTCGCCCCGGCGCGCAGCGGGCCGCGCAGATCGTTTTCCGTCCGGGCGAACAGGCAGTTCCGCACCTGGCCGTCGGCGGTCAGCCGGACCCGATCGCAGGTTCCGCAGAACGGCCGGGTGACCGAGGCGATGACGCCGACCCGGGCCGGGCCGCCGTCGACCAGGAACGCCTCGGCAGGGGCGGAGCCGCGCTGCCGCGGGTCGTCGGGGGTGAGGGTGAAATCGCGGCTAAGCGCGGCGAGGATCTCGTCCGCCGTCACCATCTCGGCGCGTTTCCAGCCGTGCTGGGCGTCCAGCGGCATCTGCTCGATGAACCGCAGCTCGTAGCCGGCCTCAAGGCAGAACCTGAGCAGCGGCACGGCCTCGTCGTCGTTCAGGTCCCGCATGAGCACGGCGTTGACCTTGACCGGCCCGAGCCCGGCGGCGGCCGCGGCGGCCAGGCCGTCGAGCACGTCCGGCAGCCGATCCCGGCGGGCGAGCTTGCGGAACGTCTCCGGCCGCAGCGTGTCCAGCGACACGTTGATCCGGTCGAGCCCGGCCGCACGCAGGGCGGCGGCGCTGCGCTTGAGCCCGATCGCGTTGGTGGTCAGCGAGATCTCCGGGCGCGGGCGCAGCACGGCCGTGCGGGCGATGATTCCGGCCAGCCCGCGCCGCAGCAGCGGCTCGCCTCCGGTGAACCTGATCTCGCGGATGCCGAGCAGTTCGACCCCGACCCGGATCAGGCGCACGACCTCGTCGTCGGTCAGCTGCTCGGGAGCGGGGAGCCAGTCGAGACCCTCGGGCGGCATGCAGTAGGCGCACCGCAGGTTGCACCGGTCGGTAAGCGATACGCGCAGATCAGTGGCGATTCGCCCGAAGGAGTCAGACAGCATCGTCCCAGCCTACGCGCGTTGACAACAACCCATTGGCTCTCATGGCGCCTCCTGTTACCCACCCGGAAGCCACAAATTGCCCGGCGCAATCGCACCTTGCGCACCGTCAGCCGCGGTGAACCATCCCGTAGGCTCGCTCGGCCCGCAGCCGGACGACCAGGCGCCGGTCACGAACCATGGCCGCCCGGTAGTCCTCCCAGTCCGGGTGCTCGCCCTGCACCGCGCGGTACAGGCCGATCAGCTCCTCCACGGCCGCGTCATGGAGGTCCTGGGCCACCGCTGACAGGTCCGCGCGCCCGTCCACCACGACGTAAGACCAGAAATCGCCGCTGGTGACGTGGAAGCTGACCCGCGGGTCACGACGCATGTTGCGCGTCTTGGCCCGGTCATCGGTGGTGGAAATCTTGATGATCTGCTCCCCCGCGTACCAGGCATAGTTCACGTTGGACAGCTGCGGCCACCCGTCTTTTCTGAGGGTGACCAGCACACCCCGCCGCTGCCCGGCAATCAGCTCAGCAAACCGGCCCTCGATCATGCCGCAAGAACAACCGCCGGCCACCCGATGTTCCGTTCCCGCGCCAGGCCCGCCGTAGGAGTGACCGACCAGGACGATCGGCCCGGCGCCGGCAGGTTCGCCCGGGGCTGCCCGGAGCGCGTAGCCGGGTTCGGCGGGGCGGGCGATCACAAATGTCACGGACTGCAATCAGCCGCTGGGCGTTTTTTCGGGCATAAGCTTGAATCTGGTTACCTCGCTAAACCGGCGCCGGATGCGTCAGCACGGATTGTGACCAGCGATCGGAGGTCAGCAGGGTCAAACAGCTGCCGACCAATATATTGATCTGCTCCCTGACGCATGATAGAAGAATAGTGCGCGCGTTTTTAGTGCCCTTCCAGAACTTGATGGGGTGACTCGTGCGTATTTCCCGTGTTATTTTCAGCGCGGTAGTTGCGGCCTCCTCCGGCGGCCTTTTCGCGGCCGTGACCGCGACGCCGGCCGCCGAGGCCGCGTCCTCGGTCCAGTACGTCGCACTCGGTGACTCGTACAGCTCGGGGCTTGGCGCCGGGGATTACATCTCATCCAGCGGCGGCTGCGATCGCAGCACGCGGGCCTATCCGGAGCAATGGGCCGGCAAATACGCCCCCGCCTCGTTCGTCTCCGTGGCCTGCGCGGGCGCGACCACAGACGACGTCCTGAGCAGCCAGGTATCGGCGCTGAGCGCGAGCACCACGCTGGTCAGCATCACGATCGGCGGGAACGACGCGGGCTTCTCCAGCGTGATGGAGACCTGCGTGCTCAGCTCGACCAGCACATGCCTGAACGCCGTATCGAACGCCGAGGCCTTCGTCACCAGCCAGTTGCCCGCCAAGCTCGACGCCACCCTGCAAGCTATCAGGGCGCACGCGCCCGCGGCCAAGATCGTGGTGCTCGGCTACCCCGATCTGTACGACCTGTCCAAGTCCAGCAGCTGCATCGGGCTGAGCACCAAGGACCGCACCGCGCTCAACGGGGGCGCTGATGCACTCGACAGCGTCCTGGCCACGGCGGCCGCGACGGTCAAGGACAGTACGTTCGCCGATGTTCGCCTGCAGTTCGCCCATAACGAGATATGCGACTCCGGCAGCTGGCTGAACTCGGTCGACATCTTCGCGATCAGCTCGTCCTACCATCCCAACGCGTCCGGCCAGGAGCTGGGTTACCTGCCCGTCTTCACCGACGCCGCCGGGTGAGCCGCGGGCTAGCCGGGCAGCGATACTGGCGTCCGCGAGCCGCGGCCCGGACCTGACGCCGTTAGCCGGTCAGTCCGGTGCTCGCGCGGGCACTTGTTCGGTCACCGGCGGCGGGGCCGAGCTGGTGCCTCTGGGTAGCCGGCTGGTGCAGGCCAGCGCCAGCAGGCCCACGGCCGCTGCGGCGGCGAACGCGGCGGTGATGCCCAGCCGCAGGTTACCGCCTGCGGCGGCGGCCACGGCCGCGCCGCCCACGCCGATGCCGACCGCGGTGCCGAGCACGTCGGCCAGGTTCAGTGACGCCGATGCCTGTCCCTCCTGCCCGGGTCGCGCCATTTGCAGCATCATCAGGGACAGCGGCGCGTAGGCCAGTCCCATGCCCAGCCCCGCGACGGTCCATGCGGCCAGGCCCGCGGCCACCGGCACGGCCGGCTGCAGCATCAGGACCATCCCGGCGATGCCGGCCAGGATGATCACCAGCCCGATGCGCACCAGGCGGCGTGCTTCCCATGCGTCACTGAGCCGGGCCTGCGCCCAGGCGCCAGCTGTCCAGGCCAGCGTGGCACCGGTGACGGCTAGGCTGGCCACCACCGGGCTGCGGTGGCGGACCGCCGTTACCGCCAGCGTCACGTAGGCGTCGGCGCCGAAGAACGTGAACGTCAGCAGGCCGCGGCTGGCGATCGTGGCGGGAAGGCCGGAACGTCCGGTCAGGGTCCCGGGCGGGACCAGCCGGCGCAGCGCGGGCAGCCCGGCCACGCCGCCGGCCGCGATCAACGCGAGACCGGCCAGGATCGCGCCGGATCCAGTCGCCAGGCTCAGGCCGGCCAGGCCCATAGCCGCCCCGGCGGCCGTGCGGAGGCCGTCGGTCAGCCGGTGTTCCTGCGCCTGCGACGCGGCGGGCGGGCCGAGGCGGATCAGGGCGGGCACGGCAATCGATCCGGCCACCGCGACCACCGGGAGCAGGCCCAGGAACACCCACCGCCACCCGAACAGGCGCGCGACCTCGGCGCTGATCGCAGGCCCGGCCACCCCCGGCGCGACCCAGGCGGTGGACAGCACCGCCATCATCCGGGCCCGCAGCGTCTTGGGCAGGCTGCGGCCGATGGTGGCGTAGGCCACCGAGGGCACTGCCCCGGCGCCCAGGCCCTGCAGCACCCGGCCTGCCACCAGCACACCCATCGAGGGAGCCAGGCCCGCCACGGCCAGCCCGGCGCCGAACAGCACCACCCCGGCCACGAACGGGACCGCCGGTCCCCGCCGGTCGGCCTCCCGGCCGGCGGCCACGATGCCGACCACGCTGCCCAGCATGAAACCGCTGAACACCCATCCGTACAGGCGCAGGCCGCCCAGATCCCGGGCGACTACAGGCATCACCGTCACTACCGCCAGCGCTTCAGACGCGACGAAAGTGATCGTCAGGACCAGGCCGACGGTAAGCGCCCGCCGCTGCGGTGCCCAGAGCCCTGGCACCTGGCCCTCGCTCATCGGCTTCTCCCTCCCGCTCCCCGAGCCTAAGCGCACCACCGCCGGCGACCGCCTACCCTGCCTGCTCCGGCCCGGATAGCTGCGGCGGAATCAGCGGTGTCAGCGTGCCCAGGAGTTCTCCGCAGTCCATGCGGAACATCGGGGGCCGCGGGGTGCGCAGGCCGTACCCGATCAAAGCGAGCAAGCCGGCGGATAAGACGCCACGGCGGCATCGACGCTCGCCGCGGCCAGCCTGACCTGGATGCGCCGCCGTTAGCGCCTGAGCAGTCCCATCGGGCCTGGTGTCAGCGACGCCTGGTGAGCCGCCTGCGGTATGCGATGCTTCCGGTTCCGGCGAGTATCGCCGCGACACCGAGACCGAAGAGCAGGCCGTCCTGCAATCCGGCCGTGCCCCCGCCACCGGCCGCCGGGGCCGCGGTCGGGATCTGGCTGGTTGACGACGCGGTGGCCGGGGCGGTCGCCGTTCTCGTCACGGTGGCCGTGGCCGTAACCGCCGGGGAAGTGGTCACGCCAGGCGTGCCGGAGGAAGCGGTGGTGCCGGAGGAGGGGGTGCTGCCACTGGAAGCGGGCGCGGTGACTGAGCCTGTCGCGGTACCCGAGATGGTCACTGACGGCGTGAACGTGGGCACAGTCGGCGTCGAAGATGACCCGCTGCAGGCCGAGACGGCCACCGGAGCCAGCAGGGTCAGGGCGCCCCAGCACACGGCGGCCAGCCTCGCACGAAACGTCGCCGCGATCGTGGTGCGCACCTTCATGGGACCTCCTCATGAGCCCGGCAGATGATCACTGTTTTTCCCGGTCCCGGCGTCAGGAACCGTTATTGGCAGGGAAAAGGCATGACCGGCCCGGTGGCCGCCCGCGCCGCGGCAGGCAGGTCCCCCGAAAGCACCGTCGGCCATAAAGGCATGACCGGTGGCCAACGCATACTGCAATGGCCTGTTTACCATCGGAATATTAGGCTAACTGAGTAGCACATCCCGAGGAAGGACGACGGCATTGCCGGATGCGGCATGGCGGCGCATAGCCGGGTTCCGCGTGGTCGTCTCCTGGCCGCAGGCTGGCTACGCCGCCCCGCCTGCCACCGTGCGAGGCCTGCGCGCCCGACTGGCCGGGATCGCCGGGGTCCTGCTCATCGCGACCGGGACCGCCGCCTTGGGGGTTGCCGTCGCCGCCCAGGTGCACGCCCCGCAGCCATCGCGATCGGCGGCAGGCGCTACCGGGTCATCGGCCCGAGGGCCATCGCTGCCGCGCTCGGTGCCGGTGTCGGTGAGTATCCCGGCCATTGGCGTGAATTCGAAGCTGCTGCACCTTGGGCTCAACGCCGACGGCACGATCCAGGTGCCGTCGCTCGAGACGAGTTCCGATAGGGCGGCGTGGTACAAGTACTCGGCGACACCCGGCCAGATCGGGTCATCGGTCATCGAAGGTCACGTCGACAGTATTCGAGGGCCCGCCGTCTTCTTCCGCCTCGGGGCCCTCCGGCCAGGAGATACCGTCAATGTGACCCTCGCCGACGGGATCACGGCTGTTTTCCGCGTCACGGGCGTGCGCGAGTACGTCAAGTCCAGATTCCCGGCGGAAGCCATTTACGGCGCGACCAACTTCGCCGCTCTGCGCCTGATAACCTGCGGCGGCGCTTTCGACTACGCCAGCGGCCATTACCTCAGTTCGACGGTTGTCTTCGCCTCCCTGACCTCCTCCAGGCCGGCCCGCGGCCAGGTCGGCTGACTACAGCAGGGACAGCTGCCCTCGATGGCTCTTACGGCGCCGGGCGTCACGGCGAACGCCGCTAGCAGGGACAGCGGGCGGATACCAGGCTCGTTCGGCAAAAAGGGCGGGCGGACCAGCCCATCGGCCGGCCCGCCCCCTGGGTCAGACTCCCGCCGCTGCGGCCAGCGCCCGTCCGGTCAGGACCCTGGCCAGGTGCCGCCGGTAGTCGGGTGCGCCGTGCAGGTCGCCCGGCGGGTTCGTGCCCTCGTCGGCGCTTCCGGCCGCGGCGCGCAGCGCGTCACGGCTGGCCTGCACCCCGGCTGCGGCGCCTTCGGCCGCCGTGGCCCGGACCGGAGTCGGGCCCATGTTGGTGAGCCCGATCCTGGCCTCGGCTACGGACCCGTTGGACCGCCGGACCAGCGCGGCCACGCCGACGGTGGCCCACGACTGCGCGGTACGGTGGAACTTCTCGTAGCGGTAACCCCAGCCGGATCCGAGCTTAGGCACCCGGATCGCGGTCAGGATCTCGTCGGGCTCCAGGCTCGAGGTCAGGTAGTCGACGAAGAAGTCCGCCGCGGGGATCTCGCGCTCGCCGCCGGGTCCTCTGGCGATCATGGCGGCGTCCAGGGCCAGCACCACGGCCGGCAGGTCCCCGGCCGGGTCGGCGTGCGCGAGCGCGCCGCCCAGCGTGCCGCGGTGCCGGACCGCCGGGTCGGCCACCGTGGCGGCGGCCTGGGCCAGCAGCCCGCAGTGCTCGGCGACCAGCCGGTCGTGGACCAGCTGGTAGTGCGTGGTCCGCGAGCCGATGACCAGCGCGTCCCCGGCGTCGGTGACGCCGCGGAGTTCGGCCAGGCCGCCCACGTCGACCAGCAGCTCCGGGTAGGCCAGCCGCAGGCGCAGCAGCGGCAGCAGGCTCTGGCCGCCCGCGATGACCTTCGCGTCATCTCCGCCGTCGGCCAGGACGGTCACCGCCTCGTCCAGCGAGCCGGGCCGGACGTAGTCGAACTTCGCCGGGATCATGCTGAGCCTCCTGCTCGCCTCTGGGGCGCCTTAAGGCGCCGCCTTCCCTCGTCGCTCGTTCCTCGCACCTGGGGTGGGTTCGGGGGAAAAAATACAGTCCAGGTGGCGCCGCGCCCCTTCGGCTCACTCATGCTGTGCCTCCGGTCTGGATGCCCTGCGGGCTGTTGCCCTGTGTCTGGTCGCTCTGCCTGGCCTCGTGCTGCTCGGCCGCGCTGCCCTGGTGGCCGCCGCGAGCGGTCTGGATGGCACGCCAGACCCGTTCGGGGGTGCAGGGCATGGTGACGTCGTTGATTCCGAGCGGCCGCAGCGCGTCGACGATCGCGTTGACGACCGCGGGAGTCGAGGCGATGGTGCCTGCCTCGCCGACGCCCTTGACCCCGAGCCGGTTGGCCGCCCGGCTCTCGGTCCGGCCGGTGACGTAGGACGGCAGGTCGGCCGCCGACGGGACCAGGTAGTCCGCCAGCGTGGAGGTGACCAGGTTGCCGTCGTCGTCGTAGACCGCCTCCTCGTACAGGGCCTGCGCGATGCCCTGGGCGAGGCCGCCGTGCACCTGGCCGTCGACGATCATCGGGTTGACCACCGTGCCGATGTCGTCGACACACACGTACGAGCGGATCTTAACGAAACCGGTCTCGGTGTCGACCTCGGTCGCGCACAGGTGGGTGCCGTGCGGGAAGGAGAAGTTGTCCGGGTCGTAGGTGGCTTCGGCGTCGATGCTCGGCTCAACGCCGTCGGGCATGTTGTGCGCGTTGAAGGCAGCGAAGGCGATCTCACCGATCGTCACGCCCTTGTCCGGGTCGCCGCGGACCGCGAACCGCCCCGACGACCACTCCAGGTCGTCGGCCGAGGCCTCAAGCAGGCCCGCCGCGATCACCTTGGCCTTGTCGATGACCTTGTCGCAGGCCGAGACCAGGGCCATCCCGCCCACGGCCAGTGACCGGGAACCGTAGGTGTCCAGGCCCCTGGGCGAGATCTGAGTGTCGCCGTGCAGGACCCGGATGTCCGCGAACGGCACGCCGAGCTGGTCGGCGACGATCTGGCTCCACGCCGTCTCGTGCCCCTGGCCGTGCGCGCTGGATCCGGTGACGACCTCGACCTTGCCGGTGGGCAGCATCCTGATCGATGCCTGCTCCCAGCCGCCAGCGGCGGCGCGGAGCGAGCCGAGCATGCGGGACGGCGCCAGCCCGCACATCTCGGTAAAGGTGGAGATGCCCAGGCCGAGCTGCACCGGGTCGCCACTGGCCCGCCGCTGCTCCTGCTCCTTGCGGAGCTCGTCGTAGCCGAACAATTCCTTGGCCTTGGCCGTGGCCGCCTCGTAGTTGCCCGAGTCATAGGTCAGGCCGGTGATGGTGGTGAACGGGAACTCCTCGCGCGTGATCCAGTTCCGCTCACGCACCGCCATCGGGTCCAGGCCCAGGTGCGCGGCGAGCTCGTCCATGATCCGCTCGATGCCGAAGGTGGCCTCGGGGCGGCCCGCACCACGGTAGGCGTCGGTGGGCATCTTGGTGGTGAAGATCCCCGTGCACTTGAACGCGTAGGCGTCCATCTTGTAGATGGCGGGGAACATGAAGCCGCCGAGCAGCGGGATGCCCGGCGTGAGGAGCATGAGGTAGGCGCCCATGTCGGCAAGCAGGTCGACGTCCAGGCCACGGAGCCTGCCGTCGCCGTCGGCTGCGATCCTGACCCGCTGCCACTGGTCGCGGCCGTGGTGCACGGTCATGTTGCCCTCGCTGCGCAACTCGGTCCACTTGACCGGCCGGCCTAGCTTGCGGGCGATCAGCACGGCCAGCACCTCTTCGGCCGTGACCTGCAACTTGGATCCGAAGCCACCGCCCACGTCCGGCGCGATAACCCGGATGTCCTGCTCCGGGATGCCGGTGACCAGGGCAAGCATGACGCGGAGTATGTGCGGGATCTGGGTCGCCGACCAGATGGTGAACTCACCGCCGACGCTCGAGCAGACTACCGCGCGCGGCTCCATCGCGGCCGGGATGAGCCGCTGCTGGCGGTAGGTTCGCTCCAGCACGATGGGCGCGTCACGGAAGGCGGCCTCCATGTCGCCGTTGGCGAAGACCCACTCGTAGCTCTTGTTGCCCGCCTCGTGCACCTTGGGCGAGGCCTCGTCCAGGGCTGTCCTGATGTCGAGCACCGGCGGAAGCTGCTCGTAGTCGATCTCGATGGCGGCCAGGGCGTCGGCCGCGGCGTAGCGGTCACGGGCCACGACGCAGGCCACAGCCTCACCGACGTACCGCACCTCATCCACCGCCATCGGCGGGTGCGCCGGGATCACGATGTCCTCGGTGACCGGCCAGGCGCAGGGCAAGCTGCCCTGCTCGTCGGCGAAGTCCGCGCCGGAGTAGGCGGCGATGACGCCCGGCTCGCTGCGGGCCGCGCTGACGTCCACCGAGGTGATTCGCGCGTGCGCGTACGGGCTGCGCAGGAACGCGATGTGCAGCATCCCGGGCAGCACGATGTTGTCCGTCCAGTTGGTCTGGCCGGTGATCAGGCGCTCGTCTTCCTTGCGCAGGCGTGCCCTGCCGAACTCCCCGGCCTGCGCCTCGCGTGCCTCGGTCTGCGCGGTCATTCGCTCACTCCCGCCTCGGCGGCGCGCCGTACGGCGCGCACGATGTTCTCATAGCCGGTACAGCGGCACAGGTTGCCCTCAAGACCCTCGCGGATCTCCTCGTCACTGGGGTGCGGATTCTCCCTGAGCAGGTCGGACGCGGCCATGATCATCCCGGGTGTGCAGTATCCGCACTGCAGCGCGTGCTCCTCGTGGAAAGCGCGCTGGAGCGGGTGCAGGCCACCGTTCGCCAGGCCCTGGATGGTGGTGATGTCCGCACCGTCCGCCTGGACCGCCAGGACAGAACAACTCTTGACCGACTCTCCATCTAGCAGCACCGTGCATGCGCCGCAATTCGACGTGTCGCATCCGATGGGAGTCCCCGTCTTGCCCACGACTTCCCTTAGGTAGTGGACAAGCAACATCCGAGGCTCGACGTGATCCGCATACTTCACGCCATCGACGGTGACGGTGATCTCTGCCATGCGTTCTCCTCCCCTGACGAGCAGGACGTATTCCTGGTGCAAACCTAGGTCTACCAGCCCCCACTGCACTAGTACCAAGGAGGGTCCTGATTTTAGACACGCAAAACTAACGCTTGCTCCAGTCCATTCGGACCGCGAAATCCGCCGTCAATCGGCGGGTGTATCGCAAGCAGTAGTTGCGTATGTAAATTAAAAATTGCTTCCCCGTTTTGATCGGACTTCAGCTATGCGGCGGCATTTGCAGGCGCGAGCTACATGGCCGGTCTCCAGCAGGGACTTGAGGGTTGGCGAACACGGCCGACTGCCCGGCCGAGATCGCTCCCGGGGCATCGTCGTCGGCCAGGTTCTCGTGCGTGACCGTGAGCCGGACGATCTCGTGGTAGGGCTCAATGTCGAAGCTCACCTTGGACGGGCCCGTTACCGACGTCGGCTCCGCCTAGCCGGCGCCCGCCGGGTACTGCCTGCTCAGGACCACCTTGCCGACGGCTTTGCGCTGCTCGATCGCGCGCAGGGCGCCGCGCGCCTCAGCGAACGGGTACGGCTGGACCGGCGGATCAGGCAGCGCCCCAGTCCGGTGCAACTCGATCAGCTGAGTCCACAGCTCGGCCACGGTGGCCGGCTGCTGCTCGAAGAACTCCCTGGAGGCCACGCCGAGCACGCCGGTGTTGCCTAGCAGCAGCCGGTTCACCTTGACGACGGGAATCTCGCCGGCGGTAAACCCCAGGACTAGCAGCCGGCCTTCCGGGGCCAGGGAGCGCAAGCTGTCGGTCATCCGGTCGCCGCCGACCGGGTCCACCACGATGTCGACTGCCCGGTCTCCGAGCAGGCCGCGCACCGCAGCCAGCCAGTCGCGGCTGAGCACGGCGTGGTGCGCGCCGCACCGCAGCGCGAACTCCCGCTTGGCCTCGTCGCCCGCGACCGCGACCGTACGCAGCCCGAGCGCCCTGCCCAACTGGAGGGCCGCGGTCCCCACGCCTCCCGCCGCGCCGTGCACGAGCAGGGTTTCCCCCGGCTGGGCCCGGGCCCGCCGGGCCAGCGCGAACAGGCCTGTCAGGTAGTTCAGCGGAACGGCCGCGCCCGCCTCGAAACTCATGCCCTCCGGCAAGGGCAGCACCCGCTCCGCCGGGGCGCTGATGACCTCCTGCCAGCAGCCGTACGACTGCAATACCGCCACTCGCTGGCCCGCGGCCAGGCCAAGGCCAGCCGGGGCCGACCGGACCACCCCGGCGGCGTCCATGCCCGGGGTGTAGGGAACGGGCACCTTCATCTGGTACCCGCCCCTGGTCTGCAGCAGGTCCGCGAATGACACGCCGGCGGCGACTACGTCGATGACCACGCCGCCACCGGCGGCCGGCTCTGCCACTTCGGTCCACAGGACGTCGCCGGGGCCGGTGAAACCGGTGATCGTATGAGCGAACATACGCCATACCTACCCAGGGCTACGCGGTCTGACGTAACCAGGCAGCCGACTGGAACGGACGATAAGCCAGACTCGGTGCCGCGGGCCGGACGCCGCCGTGCTGGCGCCGCTGATCGTGGCGTACCGGTTACGGCCAGGCCACCTTGAACTTTGTCCGCGGCTGCGCCGTTCCTGGGATAACGGGTCACGTCCAGCGGCCTGGGAAAGAGGCAGCCATCTTGACATCCTCCGCCGCCCCGAAGGGCGGGGATTCCAGCCGCGACCTGTGGTCACGCTGCAGGTTCGCGGTTCACAGGCCCGGCATCCCGGAAGCCTCCCCGCGCAGCCACGGCATGCCCTGCCGCGATTCCGCACCAGGTGGTGCAGGCGCCCGCCTGGCTCTTGCGGACACCTTGAAGGTATCACTTCGCACTGACATTCGGGGGGAGGTGGAGCGGCGTTTCCTCCCCGGCCTGAAGGCCAGGTATCCACACCGCAAATCCCGATGAGGTGGTTCGTGCTCACCGGGGTAGGGGTCCTCGTCACGCTGGCCGGGGTCATCTTCACCTTGCAGGGCGTCGGCGTCCTCGGCGGGAGCGTCATGTCCGGCGTCACCTTCTGGGCCGTGGCCGGCCCGGTGATCGCGCTGGTCGGCCTGGCCGTAGCCGCCCTCGGCCTGCGCCGCGGTCTGGCTCCGTAGCGCCTCGGCGTTATTCTTTGGACATGACTGGCATGTCGATACGGCGATTTTCTCGCCTCCCGGCCCGCTATGGGCCGCCGGGAGGCGTTTCGTCGCGTTAAGACGGCGATGTCGCTCAGGTGGGCTCGGGGCCGGGAGGGATTTCCCCGCCGGGTTCACCTTCAGAGGAGTCACCGTGACCAGTTCAGTTAAGTGTCTCAGTCCTGTGCAGTTGCAGGCTGCTCTCGGCACCGGCGATCTCTCCGACCCCGGGGAGGGCGCGCATGCCATCCAGATCCTCACCGAGCGCGCCGTCGAGGCGCTGTCACGCGCCTGGTCGTGCGAGGTTCGGTGGTGCCGGGGCCCGAAGGTCGTGCCGGTCGCCGACAACTACGACCGTCTCGGCTACGCGGCCGACGCCATCACCCGGGAAGCTCGCTACACCCGCTACGTGAGCACCGGGCAGATGCTCCGCAGCCATTCCAGCGCCATGGTTCCGGCCGCCCTTCGCCAGCTAGCCCGGAAGCCTGGCGAGGACGTGCTGCTGGTCTGCCCGGGGATGGTGTACCGCAGGGACGCCATCGACTGGCAGCACAGCGGGACTCCCCATCAGCTCGACCTGTGGCGGATCACCCGCCGGGCCATGACAGACGCGGACCTGGACGAGATGATCTCGTGCCTGATCGGCACGCTCGTCCCGGACCTGCCGTGGCGCCAGGAGCCACGAACCCATCCCTACACCCGGCGCGGCCGCCAGGTCGACGTGCTGCACGGCGGCCGCTGGGTGGAAGTATGGGAATGCGGGCTCGGCCATCCCGGCGTGCTCGCGGCGGCGGAGCTCGCCGACCACAGCGGCCTGGCGCTGGGCATGGGCCTTGACCGGCTGCTGATGCTGATCAAGAGCATCCCGGACATCCGCCTCCTCCGGTCGGCCGACCCCCGGATCGCGAACCAGATGCGGGACCTCGCCAGGTACCGACCGGTCTCGTTCATGCCCCCGATCACACGTGATCTGTCGATCGCGGTAGCCGATGACGATGACGAGGAGACCATTGGCGACCGGGTGCGCGATGCCCTCGGCGCTGAGGCTTCGTGCGTCGAGGAAGTCCGCGTGCTTTCCGCCACCGCCAGCGACCAGCTGCCCGCAGCAGCGGCCCGCCGCCTCGGAGCCCGGCCGGGCCAGAAGAACCTCCTCGTCCGCATCGTGCTCAGGGATCTGGAGAAGACGCTGACGAACGAGGCCGCTAACTCCCTGCGTGACCGTATCTACCTGGCGATTCATCAGGGGGCGGAGTATCAGCTAGCTCGTCAGGGCGCCCCGCCGGACGCCGCGTGAGCGAGGCACGCGACCCTCACCGGGGCGGTAACTTCATCATGTCCGGCTCTAGACGATTCTGACCGCAACGTGAGGCCCACATGACCGTCGTCCTGGATCACCTCGCCATCGGCACACAGGTCCTGACCGACGGCTGGGAGCTGTTCGGCGGCGTCCTCGGCGGGACGTGGCTCTACGGCGGCGACTCCCCTGGCTTCTGGTGGGGCCAGCTGGAGTTTGCCGCGGGACCGAAAATCGAGCTGATGACGCCGACCGGCGGCCCGGACGCGGCCTTTCTTGAGCGCTTCCTGGCTACCCGCGGCGCCAGCCCGCACCACCTCAACTTCATCGTCACCGACATCGAGGCCACGCTGGCCGGGATCCGGGCCCTCGGCATCGAGCCCGTCGGGGTCAACCTGTCCAACCCGTACTGGAAAGAGGCGTTCCTGCATCCGCGGAGCGCCCATGGCATCGTCATCCAGGTCGCCCAGCAGGCCGGCTCACCGTGGGCGGTGCCGCCGCGGGAGCTGCCCGAGCCCGGCCCGCCGGCCTTGTTCGACCTGATCGAGCACCGCGTCGGCGACCTGGCCGGCGCGACGCGGCTGTTCCGGAAGGTCCTGGACGGCCGGCTCGAAGCCGGCGCCGACGACATCGCAGAGCTGACCTGGCCCGGCGGCAAGCGGATCAGGCTGGTGCACGAGGACGGCCGGCCTCTCGGCGGCTCGCTGCACCACGTCCGCTTCACCCGGGCCGGCGGCGCGTTCAGCGCCCAGGATCAGGAGCGCGCGGGCCTGCTGGCCAAGCGGCTCGGCCTGGCGGTGGAGCTAGCCAGCTAGCGCCTGCGCGGAGAGGGCGGACACTGAGAACATGAACCGCGAGCGCGCGGAAACCTACCTCCGGTTGTGCGCGGGACTGGGCATCAGCGGACACCGGATCAGCGCGCCGCCCGCGCGTGACCTGCCGGAACCCTGGTTCAGCGTGCTTGCGCACCATCAGCGGAGGAGACCCGATGCGGTGCCAGTGCACGACGGCTTCGCGACCGCGACCGCCGTCCTGCCCGAACTGGACGGCATCACGCTGATCCTGCTCGGCGTGCACAACCGCGACGGAAAATCCTGGCTGCACGCGCAGGCGTCCGGCCGACTGCCAGCAGAACAGTACGGGCCGCTCGGCCTGGACGCCTCCTTTCCGCATTCCGTCTGGGTACGCGACAGCGGCGGCCAATGGCACACTGCTCCCCCGGCCTACTTGTTCCCCGGCAGCGGGTCGCACCGCGTTATCACGGGCCGACAGCCCGGAGGTGCCGGCGAGCGGGCGCTCCTGCTGCGGCTCGTGCCGCCGCTGGCCCGGTCCACGCGGTGGATCGAGGTGCTGGTCAGCGGCCCGTCGGCTGAGGTCCGGGCCAGGCTGCCGCTGCACTGGGGATCCCAGCCGTGACCGATAGCGGAGGCGGACGGGAATCGAACCCGCCAGCGCCGCAGCGCAGCTCACCGGTTTTGAAGACCGGCGCAAGCCGTCCCCGCTGATCCCCGGCAGTCCCGCACGTCCCGTCCTGCCTGGTCAGGACCGACCAAGGGGGACCAGCAGGGACGGCGAGGGATGCCGGGTGTACGGCACGGGTATTCCCCGGACGTTCCCCGGCGGAGGTGGTCGCGATGACCGCCAGCCGCCCGAACGCCTACGACGACGCGCTTTCCGCGCTCCGCAATCACGTGGATGACCTGGGCGCGTGGCTGGCTATCTAGCGTGGGTGGCTCCAGGTGCCCAGCCTCTCGCCGGGATGGTTGACCGGAACTGCCGTGCTCCTGGCCGGCCGGAAGCGCAGCGCAGTACGCGATGAGTGGCGGAGCCATCTCTCCGGGTGGACTGGCCAGGGCCTTGCTCGTACAGATCAGACTCGCGCCGCTCTCGGGTTCCTGCGGGCAGCCGTCTGCTACCGGATCGAGGACGCCTGGCGCCCGGTTGACGCGCCGCTCAGGTCGCGGGTGCTGTCGAACCTGTTCGTGCTGATCCCCACCTGGATGGCGGCCATGTTCATCCTGCGTCACCTTGGGACCCTCGGGGTCCTCACGAGCGCGGAAAGGATCGGCGCGATCGGCGGCAGTCTGTACGGGCTAATCCGGCTCGGCCCTGAAGGCCTGCGATGGTGAGCTGGCCGGTGAGCTGCGGGGCCTGCTGCGCCGCGATGATGACTACGCTGCCGCGGGAAAGCCGGCGTGTGATTACGACGACGCGGCGGCGCGGGAGGAACTGGTGGATGCGCTGGCGAAAGACGCCCGTGCGCTGCTGGCGGCGCTGGATGGCCGGAGCTGGACCCGGTGCTGGGGCAGGCTGCGAAGCTGCTGGCCACCGTGACGGGCCAGGACCTGGAGCAGAGCGCGGGCGGGGTATTCCGGATCGCCCGCAAGGTCGCCGCAGACCGGGTGATCTCCACCGTCGATCCGCAGGCCCGGCACGGTCACAAGACGTCTGCCCGCGGGTCCGGCGGCTGCAAGGGGCACGTCGCGATCGACCCTGACCCGGAGATCATCACCGCCACCGGGGCCACGCCGGGAAACAGCGGGGACGCCGAGGCCGCTGAGAGCCTGCTCGGTGAGATGCTCCCCGGTGATCAGGACAGTGCCGCAGCGCGGGACGGCGGGCAGGCCGCAGCCCCCGCCGCAGGCGATGGCCAGCCGGCGGTCTACGGCGATGCCGCCTGCGGCTCCGGTGAGCTCATCGCACAGCGCACCCGGTCTTGGCCAGGCGGCAATCCATGCAACGGTTAAGTTCGATGCGGCCTTACATTCCAGGCTATTTCCGTGCCGGGCACCCCAGCGGTGATCCTCCTTGAGCATCGCTTGGGGCTACCGGCATGCCGGACAGGCGCTCAACGGCCTGCACGAAGCCGCCCTCGGTTCGGCTCCGATACCGATGAACCACTCGGTATTGGCGTCAGGGCGAGAGGACGAGCTTGCCGATCGAGATGGCGTCGAGATCGGCGAGGAGACGGTGCTGTTCCGTGGTCAGAACAAAACTCACAGTGGCAACGAGTTCCCGGACGCTTGGGGCGCGCTCAAGCACGTCGCGGTAGTCCGCTGCCACGGCATCGAACGCCTCCGTCAGAACGCGAATGTCGTCCTCGTTGCCCTGGCGATCAGAATAGACAACGTTGTCGCCGGGAGTGAGGACGGCCCCTACATCGTAACGGGGTGGTTCCCCGACGTCCGTTGCGCTGTAGTTATAGCGGCGCAGTGCCTCTCGCATGGAGGCCAGGAATTCCGAGAGTGTTGGTTTGGGCGGCAAGGCGCGTTGCTGCCTGCTTGAGACGAGGTTGCGGAGCGCAGAGGTCAAACGATCAGCTGGGTCGTCACCAATAATGTCCCCTTCGTCGCCTGCCTCCCACCATCCCATTTAGACGACTCAATCCGTGAAGTGGGCAGGCCAGGTGGTGCCCGCAAGTTTTGAACAGTACTTCGGGTGATTCGCTGCGTTCGCCGTAACGCAGTCCCCGAACTTTTTCTCGGTTATGGCGTAGACTTTATTATCGAGACTATACTGCCCGCTGGCGTACTGGTTGATATAGTATTGTTCCCAGGTTTGGGTCTCGAACTGCGTCCAGTCTCCCTTCTCGACGACCCTGATGTCCAGCAGCCCTCGTTCCGGGTGACTTACGTCATGCTGCTTCTTGCGTTCATCCGGCTCCTGATATGTCTTACCGATGTAGTGGACCCCCTTCGTCGCGGGGTCGACGAGTGCGTAGATATAAGTCATCGTTCGCGCTAGGTTGTTACAGTCCCGCTGCACGACGACCGCGTTTCCGGTGCCGTGAACGAGCCGAGACACGGCAAGATTGCCGGCCACTCGCTGCTCGCCGGTTCCGGCCGGTGCCTGGCGGTGCTGACTCAGCGGCGCTCGCATGACCCGGGCGGCGTTTGCTTCGGCGGCCTTCTCGAAGACGTCGAACGGGTCAGAGACCTTGAACCCGCTGCCGTGGTCGGTGCCCGCGACCGGCCCCTGGCGTTGCTGGACGACGTGGGTGAGTTCGTGAGCGAGGGTGTGCCTGTCCGCGCCGCCGTCGCCGATGACGACGTGGCTGCCGGAGGTGTATGCACGCGCGCCGAGTTCGGCGGCCGAGGCGCGGGCCGCACTGTCGGTGTGCACGCGGACGTCGGAGAGGTCCGCGCCGAGGCGGGCCTCCATCTCCTCCTTCACCGGGGCAGAAAGCGGCTGGCCAGGTGCGCGCAGCACGTCGTGGGCGGCGGAGCGCTGCACCGCGGCTGGGGCGTGCCGGGCGCGGCCGAGCATCCGGGCCAGCGCGGTGTTGCCGATGCTCGGTTGCGGGGCACCGGGGGGCCTGTCCGGGCCACTGGTGGCCCGGTGGGCCGCCGCGAGCGGGCGGGCCGCGTCCTCGCCCTGACCGGAGCCTGCCCGGGCCCGCTGGAGAGCTTTTTCCGCCATCGGCTCACCTGCCCCTTCTGGCGTCATCCCGCGATGGCCGTTCGCGGGATCCTCATGCCCGGCATCGGCGTGCTGCATGCCCGGCATCGGCGTGCTGCCGCCCCGTCGCGGCCCGCGCCCCATTCCAGAATCTGCCAAATCATGCATCACCATCGCGTCACCGGCCTGTTATCAATGACCGAGCTGTGACGCGCCAAGTCCTGCGATCCGCCGCACGACAGCACGCATTGCCAGGCCGGTCCCTGGCAGCGGCGGACCACGTCACGACGGCCACGCTAACGATCTTTCTAAGCAACCGATCGTGCAACGACGGTGCAGCTAAGGGGCTTCACCCGGACCGAGATCGTATTCCGCCGTCCACTCCGGTCAAGCACGCTGCTCATGCAGGGTGATCGCCTCCGCCGTCTGGCCCGCCTCGTCGCAGGCGGCGGCGAGGTTATTGCGCGTTCTCAGGGGTCTCGGGGTGGTCGGCACCCAACACCCGCTCCCGGTCGGCCAGGGTCTGCTCATGCAAGGTGATCGCCTCCGCCGTCCGGCCCGCCACCCGGTAGCGAGGGCCAGGTTATTGCGCGTTCCCAAGGTGTCGGGGTGGTCGGCACCCAGCACCCGCTCCACGTCGGCCAGGCGGTCGGGTTCCGCTGGAGCGGTGCCGACCTTGACGCCGGGTTCCTCAAGGTCGAGCGTCCGGTCCTGCTGATCGGCGCCGAGGTGACCGAGGGCCGGCCGAAGAGCAGGGTCGGCGAGCGTCTGATCTGGCTGGACGCCGAGACGATCCGGCTGCTGAGGGAGCATCGCACCGCGCAGCTCAAGACGCGGATGAAGACCGGGCCGGCCTGGGCCGACAACGACCTGGTGTTCTGCCAGGACGACGGCGCGCCGTGGAAGCCGGACTACGTCAGCCGCCGGTTCAAGGCGCTGGCCGCTGAGGCCGGCCTGCCGCCGATCAAGCTGCACGAGGGCAGGCACAGCGCGGCCAGCCTGGCGAGGGACGCCGAGGTTGACCCGGAGATCCGGCGCAAGACGCTCGGGCACGCCGACCAGGCGATGACGAGCCACTACACCCACATCGAGGCGCAGGCCCACCGGGGCGCCGCCGAGATGGTCGCGAAGCTGGTGGAGGAGGCGGGATCGTGAACGGATGTTCCCCGGTTGTTCCCCGCCGCGCGTGCCCCAGCCACCCGGAGCAGCCCGGCAACGGCACGCCAGCCCGGCCCTGGCCAGCGTCTGCGCTGGTAGCGGAGGCGGACGGGAATCGAACCCGCCAGCGCCGCAGTGCAGCGCTCACCGGTTTTGAAGTCCGATCTCACGGGCCGAAGGCGGCGAAAGCCAGCGTAACCCAACGCCATTCGCGCACGTCAGAGCCAGTCGAACATGCAAGGCGGCACAGCCCGGCGAAAGCTGCCGGAAGCCGTTTCGTGCCAACACTGTGCCAGCACTCGGCGGGGCGGTGGACACGGTGACCACCAGCCAGGACGCCTACGACGACGCGCTCTCCGCGCTCCGCAACCACGTCGATGAGCTCGGCACCTGGCTGGGCATCTGGGTGAACCGCGCCGAGCCCGGCGCCCACGCCTGCCGCTGCGCCAACGACGCGGTAGACGCGATCGACGCCATGCTGACAAACCTGTACCTGGTGCGGGGACGGCTGACCGGCGAGGTCCGGGCCGCAGACGACGCCAGCGCGGCACGGGCTGACGCCCTGCTGCGCCGCCGGGAAGGAGAAGGATCATGACGGCTGCGGATGCCCTCAACCAGCGCGGGAGCTGGATGGAGTCGGCGCATCGCGGGTCCTGCACGATGTGCGGCGGGGTCTGGGAGCCGGGCAGCCAGGTCTGGTACGACCCGCAGGCGGGCGACCTGGTCTGCTCCGTGTGCGGCCAGGAGGAGCCGGACGAGGTGCCAGGGATACTCGGCCAGGCCCTCGGTGATGAGGAGGATGCCAGCCCAGAACCGCCCGCCCCTGCGGCCACGTAAGCGCCTGGCCGCCCCGTGAGGCCCGGCCGTTGTCACCGGCCGGGCCTCATGGGGACTCAGGCCGAAGGCTCGGCCGGACCAGGCTTCAGAACGCCGGCGAACTCGACGCCCTGGCTCAGGATCTTGCCGCCCTCGAACCGCAGGAACCCGCCGGGCGCGAAGATCACCGCCCGGGTATCGGGGCTCAGCCCGACGCCCTTTTCACTGATCTGGGTGCCCTCGCTCAGCCACAGGTCGCCATCCGGGTGAATCCAGCCGTCAAGGCCGTTGAAAGGCGCGTTACCGTGCAGGTTCCCGTCGCCGTCGAAGGTGAGATGCGATCCAGGGCTGAAGCAGATGGCACCCTGGCCGTCGATCACCCGCAGCCACAGGTTGCCTTCCGCGTCAGGCTCGAAGCGCCAACCGTAAATCTCGGCGTCACGGCGGTCGAAGACAGGCACGCCGGGCTCCATCATGGAGTCCTCCTCGATGTAAGGGGGTCAAGGCACGTGAGTCGTGGCCCGGCCGGATCTCGTCGACGCTCGTGCGCGTGGCGAGATGCCCGGTCGCGTGGCCACGAGCCCCCGCGCCCGTGCTGATCCGCATGACGACGCCCCGCCGGGGTGGCCGACGAGGGCGCGTCCCGTCCCTGGCAGGCCGGCGTAACGCCGCATAAGCTGCCAGTGACTACTGGAACGACCCCGAGGGTATCCGATGCTCGATGACCTCGCCGGCAAGCGAACCGGCGAGCGAATCCAGATCCTGCGCGAGCGCAGGGGCCTGTCCCGGCCGGTGCTGGCCGGGCTGGTCGGCATGTCCGCCTCGTGGTTGAAGGGCATCGAGCGCGGCACCAGGCTGCCGCCGCGCCTGCCGCTGCTGGTCAAGCTGGCTGAGGCGCTGGCCGTGGGGGACGTAGCCGTCCTGGCCGGTACCGACATGGACCTGGGCGGCGCGACCTCGGTGCCGGTGTCCTCGTTCGCCCGCATCCCGCATGACGCGGTGCCCGCCATCCGCGAGGCCATCCGCGACCCGCTGCTGACCGTCCCCGCCGGGCCTGCGGACGTGGCCGCGCTGGCCGCCAGGACGGCGGACGCCTGGCACCTGTGGCATCAGTCCACAGAGCACCGCACCGACGTTGGGCGCATCCTGCCCCGGCTGGTCACCGACGCCCGGATTGCGGCCCGCGCCGCCGACGGCCCCGGCCGCCGGGCCGCCAACGCCGTGCTGGCCGACGTGTACGCCCTGGTGCAGCACGAGGTGGTCTGGGCCAGCGAGGCCGAGCTGACCTGGACGGCGGCCGACCGGGCGATGACCGCCGCGCAGGAAGCCGACACGCCTGCTGCGCTGGCCGGGGCGGCATGGACGCTCGGCATGGTGCAGCGCTCGGCAGGCGACACCGACGCCGCGCTAACGCTTGCGCGGGAAGCCGCCGGGCTGCTCGAACCGCGCCTTGAGGACGCCGACGACGAGACGCGGGCGCTGTATGGCGCGCTGCAACTGCACGCGGCCACCACGGCGGCCAGGGCGGGCCGCGAGGGTGATGCCTGGCGGCACTGGGACACCGCCAGCGCCACCGCTGAGCGGCTGCCCGGCGGCTACCACCATCCCTGGACCATGTTCGGCGCGTCCAACGTCAAGCTGCACGCGGTGTCGATCTCGGCTGACCTGTCCCGGTCGGCTGAGGCCCGCAACCGGGCCGAGGAGATCGACCCCGAGGAGATCCCCAGCCGGGAGCGGCGCGGGCGGCTCGGGGTCGAGATCGCCCGGTCCTACCATCAGCGTCGCGACTACCCGGCCATGCTGCACTGGCTGGAGACGGCCTACCAGACCTCGGCGGACTCGGTGCGCTACTCCCCGACCGCCCGGCAGATGACCGCCGACGCGGTAGACCAGGGCGGGCCGCTGATCAGCCGCAGGGCGCGCTCGCTGGCCGGGAGCATCGGCCTGCCCCTTTAACCGAGGGGCGCAGGGTGCGCCCCGCCCCACCGGTCCGCACACCGGGCGGATATCCGCCCGGCTGCTTCGTATCGTCGCCGCTGACGACAGACCCGGCGGCAGGAGACGATCACCATGGACAGGGCAGCCGCAGCCAGCGGGCAGCACGATCCGTTCGCCGTGGACGAGGGCCGCGCCCTGGCCGAGCTGGAGCTGGCGTGGGCCGACGGCGGCTACCACGGGTTCAGCGCCGGGGGCGGCACCTGGTGCGCGATCAGCAGCGCCGGGGAGGTGCTGACCGGCGGTACCCCGGACGCGCTGAACCAGGTCATCCAGGCGCACTGGCAGGCCATGCAGTGAGCGACTGGGCCAGGCCGCTTGACGAGCTGAGATGGCACTACGGCGATGCGTACATGATCCACTACTTTGAATCGGCGGGCAAGTGGGTGGCCCAGCGCAGGGACAGCCACGCGACGATGAGCGCCGATGACCCGGCGGCCCTGCTTGGCCTGATCCGCCAGGACTACGCGGCCCGCCCGGTCAGCAGGCGGTTCGACGGTCGCCATCTGGGCTCGCACGGCTGCCGGTTCCTGCCCGAGGGCTAAGCACCGTCTCCAACGGCGAACGTCCCAAATGACCACCCGCTCACGTGGGACAGGCGGCCACGCCACAGCGTCTCGGGCAGCGGCCGACCAGAGCCCGATGTGAAGACACTAGCGGCTCGAAGGTGAATGAAATCGCTGAATGACACCTCAGCCTCGCCCTCATCCGGCTGGTCAGTTAGCTAGAGACTTGTCCGGCCGCCCTGGCGATTGCCCTGAAGGCGAGCCTGGAGAGAAGCAGAGCCTGACGGGTCGGCCCTTGCAGGGCCTAGTAACCGGACGGACACTCCGGGTATAGCCAAATGTGGTGCACCGACCGATGACGGCACGCCGTCCAGCCCGGCGCACGCGTAGGGCGTGGCGTTGCCGTCATCCAGCCCGGCGCTATGACCAACCTGCCGGGCCAGCTCTATCATCGCCGCCGTGATCGCCTCGCCGCCGCGATCCGGGTCGTTCCAGACCCGGGCCGCCGGCCATCACTCCATGAGCAAGCAAGCCGACCAGGCGAGGGCCGACCTGAGAACCAGCTAGTCCGATGTACAGGCCTGAGATCATCAAGGCGTTAGCAGGACGTCGCCGCGCTGACATCGCGACACAGGCTTGCACCGTGGAAGAGTTCCACGTATATTCCACGTATACGTAGAAACCACTAGTACGAAGGTCGCGCGATGTCTCCGAACAAGACCCTCTATGTCCGCGATGCTGACGGTGACATTTGGGACCAGGCCGAGCGGTACGCCGCAGGGCGGCGCCAGAGTCTCTCGTCCGTCGTGGCCGAGGCACTGCGGCATTTCCTGCCGGCCGAGACGGAGATCCGGGTGGAAGTTGGCGGTGAGCCGACGCAGACGCAAGCGTTTTTTGGTCGCTGGCTCGTCGAGCCACATCCTGACCGGACGCGCACGGTGGTAGACGGCTATGACACAGACCTCCACTGGGGCGTCGCCCTGACTCGCCGCGGCCAAATCGCCGTGTACACAGCCGACTACTACGGCCACGTCCCAGCCAGGCTGGAGACGTATCCCACCTTGGATGAGGCTGAGAAGCACGGTGTTCCGGGAGACATCATCTCCATGGCCGCACACGAACTCGGCGAAGATCGGGTCACCAGGCTTGACATCTAATCGGAGACTCCAAGGAGGCTTACGGCTGCCCGCAGTTCTAGTTGACCGCATGTCCGGTGCCGTACGCATCGCTGCTCATCAAGCCATATACGACCTCCAAGTCGTGCGGCTCTGGGTCGTCGTCAATCGCCAACGCGCTCGGCGAGAGGTACGTCCATGAGCTGGACATTTAAAGGACCTGCCGCAGTGAGAGCCCCACAGAGCAGAAGCGTGCTCCTTCGACTGAGGGACTGAGGGGAGGTGAAAGTAGGTGACTGGATCCAAGAAGCCCCGCCGCGCCGTCGTGCGGACAGACGCAGAGCGCCGTGAGCGCGCATATGAGATCACGACGGCTGCAAGGGCCGTGATGATGATCTGGGAGATCATCTGGGAACTCGTGCGCGACCACGTGATAAGAGGGACCGGTCCCGGGCGCCTCCTCTAGGAAGTTCACCCGGGATCCGGCAGAGTCGTCTTCCGCACTCGTTTGCTTGTCAGGGCCGCGGGTGCGGGAGACGCCTCCCGTTTGAGCTCGCCCGGCACTTTTCGTCACTTGGCGGTCACTCGACTAGACACTTTATCGCTGGAATGAGCATGTTGTCTCATTGCACCAAGCTGCAGGTCAGGACGCACCCCGGGTGGCGGCTCAACTCGATATCATCGCGGTCCTGCGCGCCCGTCCATGCCGCCGTCGCTGTACCTGTGGTGCGGCAGCTCGCCGTAGACGCCGCGCCTTGTCACGAACGTTCAGGCCCGGCGACAGTGATTAGCCCGTTGACCAACCGTGCAGCACTTAGCGCCTGGTCGATGCCATTTGCGATCGAGAAAATCACCTCACGGTCGGTAACTCGCGCGCCGTCAAGTTCACCTAGCTGGTCGCGGTCTGACCCGCGGGAGAACGTCATGTTGGACAGCTTGAGGTATCCGATTCCGTGCGCCGTATATGCCGAGTGCATGATCCGGAGATACTTCTCCCGTGGCTTCGTTCCCGGTTCCCGCAGCTTGGGAGCGCGTAGTTCGTAACCAAGCGCCTGCAGCGCTTCCGCTGCGCCCCTTAGGTGCGGGCTAGCACTCCCGCTCGCCTCCATGCGTGCCAGGACGTCGGCAGCCGTTCCGTCCGGATCTTGCCGAGCCTCGTCGCCCGGCTGCGTGATGTGGACATGGATGTCCTGGCTCTCGGCGAGTCCTGCTGGTACGTAAACATGAATCTCGGGCATGGGAGTCTCCGTTTCTAGTGTCTCCCGGCCTGTTCCATGAAAAGCGCTGAAGCTATGCCGTATTACAACCATTTTACATGGAAACTGGGTTATTTACGTGGAACCATGGATGTGTCCGAAGCGCCCGCAGCCCGCGCCTGGCCCGGGCGAGGACGAACGAGCTGGATGCCCGACAAGCGGCGGCCGGTCAACGGGAGCCAGGAAGAGCCTTCTTGTCAGATTGCCGGGAGTAACGGGTCGCTGGATGGTTCCCAGCCCGGCGGAGACGGCCGTCTGCTGCTCTCCGCTTTCCACCGAGCCGCTGAGCATGGATCAGGCTGAGCAGGTCGCGCCGCTTCTGAAGGCCCTGGCCGACCCGGTGCGGCTGTTGTCCATGATGGCCTGCCATGAGGTCGGCAAGGCGTGCATCTGCGAGCCGGACGACGCGTTCGAGCTGTCCCAGCCGACGATCAGCTATCACATGAAGGTGCTACATGAGACCGGGTTGGTGGACCGGGACTAGCGCGGCGTGTCGGTCTACTAGCGGATCCGCCGCCAGGCCCTAGCCAGCCTGGGCGCCCTGATCGCCCGCCTGCCACAGTAACCGTCTGGTCCGGGCGAGTAACTACAGTAGCTGCTCGCGGAGCTGCCGCGCGCGAGATAACCTCTTGAGGTTGGCGATCGGTTCGTTGGCGGTCCTCTGGCCATAGGGCACAGGTAACAAAGCATGTATGAGAAGCGTCATCCCAGATACCCCTTGAGCATCGAACAAGGCACGGCCACCGTGCCGGACGACGGCCAGTACCACGTAGTCGTCAACGGCCAGATCGTGCTGTCTACCCGTGTGTTTGATCTTGCCAAGATCACGTTTGATGAGCAGCGCGAAGAATTGCGCATCGCGTCTGGGGATCCGGATCCACGTGAGATCCTCCGCAGGGAGTCCGGCGCACGGGACGTAAGCGCGCTCAGGGCAGAGAGCACAACTAATCAGACCAGGAAAAGTCGGCGAGGTGGTCCAGGCGGACGCGGTGGTGTTGCCTGAATCATGCACCGCAGGATCTAGGTCGGCCGCCCATCACGGTCACGCAGGTCACACAAGCTCGGTTCGGCTGCGCCAAGCTTCGAGGCTCGATCCTCGCGATAGGGTCATACCACGTTGCGATACCAGCAATCCACGGAAGCTTCGGTTGTCCTGGCCACAGCGTCGCCATAGAAGCAGGCCGACGTGCTGCCCGGTCTGGCACCCGAAAGTTGTGAGCACTTGTGCCCGGTGGACCGGAGACCTGCCGGGACTGTTGGCAACTAGTGAGGGGTCTCACCATGGAGAGTCTGTTCGAGCGGGTTACGCCGCGTGACGACGTCCTGTCAGGAGACCTAACTGAGGCGAAGTTCGCGGCAAGCCTTGAGGAAGTGGCCGCTGGCACGGCGCCGGAGACGTACCGAGGTCGGGTCGCCCCGGGGAGTTTCACCCCGAGGCTCCCACGGAACGGAACGTGACCGTCTCCAGTCATTCCGCTCTTCTCATCCTCTCCATCGGTATGCGCGCATCCATGCCCAGTGCGCGAAGAGTTCCGGCTCCCTTGCGGTGAGCCCTCGCCACCAGGCTTTGAACCGTTTCCAGGTGCGCAGCCGCTTGTACTTCTTCCGAGCCCACCGCATCAAGTAGGTGTTGATGCGTTCGAGCAGGGGATACATCTCGGACCTGTTAAACTCGCCATAGTAGTTCATCCACCCACGTACGATGGGATTCAACCACTCAGCCAGCTCTCCCAGGTCCATGGAAGTGCGCCTGTGCATGCGCCATCGACGCAGTTCCTGACTTTTGCTTTTCAGCGCCACCGGGCTCATGGCAGGCTGGAACGAGGTGAAGATAGTCCCCGTTCTTCCCGACTTCGATTCCCTCGGGCGGAACGCATACCCCAGGAACGTAAACGAGATGCAATCATACTTGCGTTTCCGGTTACTATCCCCGCAGTATACGATCTTGGTTTTGTCAGGATGCAGCCGCAGCCCGACATTCTCCAACCGTTCAGCGAGCGCTGCCCGCACCTGCCGGGCTTGACGCTCAGTCACACAGTGCACCACCGCATCATCGGCGAACCGCTCAAACTCGACCGTCGGGAACTCGCGTTCCAACCACGAGTCAAACGCGTAATGCATGAAAAGATTAGCCAGTACAGGTGATACCGCTGACCCCTGCGGGGTTCCCCGGTCCCGCTCGGCCATCGTTCCATCGGGCAGCCGCATCGGCGCTCTCAACCAGCGCTTCACATACAACACCACCCATTTCTGGTCTGTGTTGGCCTCCACCGCCTTGACCATAAGATCATGATCAACAGAGTCGAAGAACTTCTGAACATCCAGGTCCAGAATCCAGTCCTTCTTCCAGCATCGCTCCCGGCACTTCTTTACCGCCATCAGCGGTGCACGCCCCGGCCGGTACCCGTACGAGTCGTCGTGAAAGATCGACTCCATACGCGGCAACAGTTGCAGCGCCACCACTGTTTGAGCGATTCTGTCTCCAACAGTGGGAATTCCGAGAATTCTCGTTCCCCCACCATGCGGCTTCGGTATCTCAACCGCCCGCACCGGCGGCGGAAAGTACGTCCCTGACGACATCCGATTCCAGATCCGATACAAATTGTTCTTCAGATCGGTTTCGAACTCCTCGATGGACTGTCCATCCACGCCGGCGGCACCGTCGTTCGCCTTGACGCTCTTGTACGCCTCCCACACGAGTCTCTTCGAGATATCAAACGACTTCACCTCTGGATCTGATTTGCCCACTCGGGTCCTCCCAGAACCATGTCCGGTTGTTCTCATGAACAAACCACGGATGAGCCAGCCCCTTCGCTCCACACCCATTACAGATGCCTCATCACTACTACAGGCTGGTCCGCCAGCGTGTCCGCATCGGTACTCGACACCTCGCAGTTTCTGCTGCCCGGTGCACTCCCTCTCACCCCCGCCTCCACCTTTTCCGGCGAAGACTGGAGCAGTATCGGCACACGCCTTCCCACGTTTCATGTAGTAGCCGCAGATCAGGCTCGCGCCGCCTTCACGCCGGACACCGCCTGGCCAGTAAACGGGCACCCGCCAGACTCTTCCCGAGGATTTGCACATACCCCGGTTCTGATGCCATCTCCTGTTTTTCGACGCTTCATCAACGGTTCGCTCACGCTCGCCTTCCTGATCCCCGCCTGACGGCTCTTACACCGCCTTTTCCTCAATCGCTTCCCACAACGGTCTTCAGCCAATGCAGTATTGAGGCGGCTTGACGCCTCCCCCCGCAGGGCGACGCCGAAGGGCCACAAAACCTTCATCTACTACACAACACTGCCTAAAGAAGATGACTCCTACATCCACCCTCCTTCAGCATTCGTGGCGCACATGCAGGAACATTTTTCGCCGGCACCTTCCCCTCGGGCGGCTTGCGGACCCTGCTGAACGAGGCTCTCGGCCGACTCGGCGGCGGCAAGCCTGACGGAGCGAGCGTCATCCGGCTGGAGACAAGCCTGGGCGGCGGCAAGACCCACAACCTGATCGCCCTGTACCACGCGGCAGCGTGCAAGCTCCCGGCTGACTTGGCCGGGGAGTTCATGGATCCCGGCTTGCTACCGAGCAAGCCGGTCGATCGGACGGGGGTATTTGTCGGCACGGCCTCCGGTGCGACAAGCTTCCCGGCTGTGGCCGGGGTCACGCCACGAACCGTATGGGGTTATCTCGCGCTACAGGTGAGCGGTACCGAGGGCTACCTGCTTGTCCAGGCCGACGACGAGGCGCTGACCGCCCCAGGCTCGGACGCCCTCAAGAGGCTCCTCGCTGGTCGGCCGGTGCTGCTGCTCCTCGATGAGATCGCGCGGTACTACCTGGTAGCCGGCGGGGTGAAGGTCGGCGACACGACGCTGGCCGGACAGACAACGGCGTTCTTGATGGCGCTCATGGAGGCCGTCGACGCCCTGGAACATGCGGTCCTGGTCATCACGACCACCGAGCTGACAGACGCGTTCGGGGACGCAACGGCAGCAGTGCTGGATGCGATCAGCCAGGCGCGATCGCTGATGGCGCGCAAGGAGCTGGTGCTAAGACCGAGCGAGGAAGCCGACCTTCCGAAGATCCTTACCCGCCGCCTGTTCAAGCCCGTTCAGCCGGGTGCCGCAGCGGTCGTGGGCGCTGCCTACGCCGATACGGCCGATGCGGCGTTCAGCGCCGGGCTCGATTTGTCAGAAGGCATGACGGGGGCGGGCTGGGCGACCGAGGTCAGCCGCTCGTACCCGTTTCATCCGGCTCTCATCCGGGTGCTCGACAAGCGGCTCTCGACGATCCCGAATTTCCAGCGCACCCGCGGCGCCCTGCGCCTGCTCGCCCGCGCCGTCCGGAACATGTGGGACGAGCAGCCGGAGAACGTACAGCTCATCCACCTGCACCACCTGGACCTCAGCAACCGGGTCATCGCCGAGGAACTCTCGAGCCGCCTGGAACGATCCCAGTACGAGCCGGTCATCCGCGCGGACATCGCGTCCCAGGTCGGCGGAGAGAAGTCGCACGCCGAGCGGGTCGACGAGCACATGGGCCGCAACCTCGCCCGCCGCCTGGCGATCACTATCTACCTGTACTCCCTCACCCGTGACGTGCCCGGCGTCCCGGCCGCCGAATTGTACGGCGCCGTGCTCGCCCCGGGCGACGACGCAAACTGGCTGCAGAAGGCACTCGACGGGCTGGAGAGCAGCTGCTGGTATCTGCACGCCGACGTCCGTGGCTACCGGTTCTCCACCGAGGCCAGCCTGGTCAAGCTGATCCAGGAAGCCGAGTCAGAGATAAGTGTCCCCAAGGCGCGCATGCGAGCGACGAAGATCCTTTCTGAGCAGTTCAAGGATGGTGTCCTTAAGGTCCGCCGGGCCTGGGAGGACGCTAAAGTCGCCGACAACGCCGAGGACGCCTGGCTCGTGATCTTGCACTGGGACGACTTCGGTGACGCCCGCGGGGTCGATTCCCATGCTCTGGTTCCGGCAAACGTGCGGCAGCTCTGGGAGAAGACGCCGACCGGCGGTGTGCGCGAGTTCCGGAACAGGCTGGTCATCCTGGTGCCCACGGTCGGCGCGCACGAGGCGATGGTTCGGGCAGTCCGCATCCTCCTGGCCCTAGAGCAACTCGCCGCCAACGGGGCGTTGCTGACGGCCCTGAGCGCCGAGAAGCGGGCCGAGCTCAAAGACAAGGCCAAGGAGCAGGCGCTCTTGGCCCGGGTCGCAGTCTGCAACCACGTGAACCTGCTGTACGTTCCCGGTCTTGACGGGCTGGACGCGATCGAACTCGATGTGGTGACGCAGGCGTCTGTGAAGCCGAACCAGGCTGACGCCATTCTGGAGCGTCTCGCGGCCATGGGTAAGACCCAGACGGCCGGCGATAAGCCGATCGACCCCGGCTACGTCAAAGTCAAGCTCGGCGCCCTGCTCGATACGAGCCAGTCCACCATGGAGCTACTCCGCGCGTTCGCGCGGCGGACTGACCTGAAGATCGTGCTCGATCGGGCCCAGATCGTCGCCCTGGTGGGCGCCGGCGTTCGCAATGGAGTGTGGGAGTACCAGGATCCCGAACGAGGAGACGACGGCTGGGCCACCAAGGCCAGGCCGACAGCGCATTTCCGGCTCGCGGAGGACACATTCCTGCATCCGCCGGGCTCCGCGCCCTCCCCGGCAGATCAGCTCTGCCCGCTCTGCGGGACCAGCCATCCAGGCCGTCCGTGCCCCGGGACTGGCGCTGGCGCAGGGCCAGCCGGTGGGCCGACAGCCGACGTCAGCGGTGTCGTCTCGTTCTCCGGCACAGGCGCCGCTGGCAAGGCGTTCACAGACGCCCGCACCGCCGCGGCCGAGGCCGACCGTACCAGACTCCGAGAACTGACGTTCACCGTGGATCACGTCGGGCCCGGCGCGGGCACCGAACTCACCCGGCTGCACACAATCATCCCGCCCAGCGCGCTCGGCGTGTCGCTCACCTACGACGTCGATGTCACCGTGGTCCTGTCGAACCCGTCCGATACGGCGGTCATTCGCTACCACGGCTCACCATCTGACTACGCGCCGCTCCGGGAAGCGCTTAAGCAGCTCCTCGCACCGCGCCAGGCCGCGCTCAAGGCCAGCCTTCGCGCCGCGTTCGACCCACCACAGGAACTCTCCGGGGACACGGTTGAGCGGCTGGCCCAGGCCGCGCGGGACACCGGCCCGACCAAATGCACGATCACGCTGGTCACCGAGGGGAATCAATGACACATGCCGAGCGGTACCTGTGCACCATCAGCCGGGATGACGACGGTCGCATCACCGCTATCGAGGTCATGGCCGACGACCTGGACGGCAGGCACCGCCGCGTCCGCCTCAACGGCAACCGGGCGGCTCACGTCGCCGACCCGCTGCAGCAGGTGCTGCGAACAGCTGGACTGCGCGGCTGGCAGTGGACATCACCCGAACCGCTAGAGCTGTCGCCAACGCTCGGTGCCCATGCCGAACTGCTCCTCCGCGCGGTCAAGCCGCTTCAGCGCACCGACCGCCTGGAAGCGGTGGCGGATGGGGTTGCCGGGATGAGCCGCGAAGAAGCCAGCTACTGGCACGCCCAGACCCAGCGCCGTCAGGGACTCAAAGCACTGCGCGTCCTCCTCAGCGAAGGAACCCGCCGATGACCAGGCCCCTCATCGAGCAGTGGCTTCCCGCAGCGACCATCGGCGCAGAGAGCCTGCGCGAGCGCGGCGCCTCCAGCGCCCTTCCGCCCATCAATTTCCTGCACGTCTGGTGGGCGCGGCGTCCTCTCACAGCCAGCCGAGCAGCAGTGCTCGCTTCGCTCTTGCCCGCTTGGCCAAGCGATGCCGATGCGCAACGTGACGTCCGCTCCGCCGCAGTGCTGACTGGCCTGCGGACCGAGTTCCCGGGCGGAGAGGAAGAGTACAGGGCGTGGTATCTTCGTGCGCTCGGCATCCTCGGTGATCCAGTTTCGGCCCGCGCCGAGATCCGGAAGGCTGTCGCATCAGGAGGGCAGACTCGGGGAAATGCGTACGGATACGCTCGCGCGTTCACGGTGACACCAGATGAGGAGACGATAAGTCGCTTCCATAAGCTCGTTGCCCTGCGCGCTGATATCCAAGGCGAGATCACCGTCCTAGACCCGTTTGCGGGTGGCGGTAGCATCCCGTTCGAGGCTGCTCGCTACGGATGTGACACCATAGCCAACGAACTCAACCCGGTAGCAGCGGCGATTCTCCAGGCCACCATCGACTTGCCCGCAACACTTGGCCCGATGTTCAGCAAAGTTATCTTGGACTGGGGCACAAAGTGGGCGGACCGCATCCGCAAACGTCTAGCGGATTACTTTCCAGTCGATCGCCTGGATGACAGACCTGCCTTCATCTGGGCGCACACTGTTCCTTGTCCCACCACTGGTCGACCGACGCCGCTAGCGCCTGACTTCTGGCTGGCTCGCGGCAAGGCTGGCAGAGATGTGGCAGTCGCTCTAGACGTGGACCGGGCCGCCGGAACATACCAACTGGCGATCGTTGAAGGACCGCGGGCCAAGCAGTGGGGCGACCGGTCGACCTACAAGCAGGGCGGCGCAGAGAGCATCTGGACGGGCGAGACCTTCTCCGGCGACTACATCCGCAAGATGGCTCTCGAAGGTCGCCTCGGCCAGATGCTGCTTGCGGTGTCTACCACGCGCCCCCGGGTCTCTGGCCGCCAGTTCCGAGCGCCGACTCCAGCGGACATGGACGCCGTGGCGCGAGCCGAGTCGGAGCTTGCCCGATGCCTCCCAGGCTGGGAGATCGCTGATCTCATTCCTACTGAGCCCATCGATAGCATCTCCAACTACGACCGTGGCCACCGGATGTACGGCATCAACCGGTGGTGCGATTTCTTCACGTCTCGACAGTTGCTTACGCATGTCACCGCTCTAGAGGAGCTGCTGAGGCTAGTCCCCGAGGCTCGTGCTGAGCTCGGTGACGAGCGCGGTCGCGCTCTGGCGCTGTACCTCGCTCTCGCGCTAGACAAGTCGCTCGACTACAACAGCCGCCAGAGCAGCTGGCATGCCACACGAACGATTGTTCGCAGCACCTTCGACAAGCACAACTTCAACTTCAAGTGGTCATTTGCAGAGTTCGATGGTGCTCACTCACTCCTGCCTTGGGCTATCAGCCAGGTAGAGGACGCATACGAAGGAATAGCGAAACTAGCGTACCAGCCCGCTAAGCTAGACGCCTCAGAACGGCAGGATAAAGCTCGGATTACTCGAGGATCCGCCCTTTCACTTGCACTGCCTGACGCGTCGATCGACGCCATCGTAACTGACCCGCCTTACTACGATAACGTGATGTATGCAGAATGTTCTGACTATTTCTACGTCTGGCTCAAGAGATCACTCCGTGACACGTGGCCGGAATTTACCGATCTCGTGCTTACTGAAAAACAAGACGAGGTTGTCGCGAACCCTGCGCTTTTTCAGGACGTTGCTGCTCCAGCTGGCAAAGGTCGGCGCAAGGCGGGAGAGGGCAAGACCGCAGCGGAGCTGGCTGACGCGCACTATGAGGATCTGCTCAAGCGCTCGTTTCGGGAAGCCGCGCGGGTTCTCAAGCCAGAAGGCGTTCTCACGGTGATGTTCACCCACAAGAAGGTGGATGCCTGGGACACCCTGGGCGCGGCGCTGCTGGATGCGGGGTTCGCGATCAGCGCGTCCTGGCCGGTGCACACCGAGAGCGAGCACTCACTGCATCAGGCGAAGAAGAATGCAGCAACATCGACGATCTTCCTCGCCTGCCACAAGCGGATGAGCAGCGCGCCGACATACTGGGCCGACATCCGCCGCCACGTGGAGCTGGCGGCCGAGGAAGCCGCACACCGGTTCTCTGCCCTGGGAATGACCGGAGTAGACCTGACCATCGCAACGTACGGGCCGGTGCTTTCAGTCCTGTCCGACCGGTGGCCTGTCTATAGCGGCGACCTGGATGACGACGGGAACCCGCGCGTGCTCCGGCCGGACACGGCGCTAGACCTGGCGCGCGAGCGAGTAGCGACGCTGAAAAAGCGCGGCCTGCTCGGCGGGAAGGATGTGGATTTCGATCGGGTCACTGACTGGTGGCTGCTCGCCTGGAATGACTTCCAGGCCGCTGAGTTCCCGTTCGACGAGGCGCGCAAGCTGTCGATCGCCACCCACCTGGAGGTCGATGATCTCGCCAGGACCTACAAGATCATCAAGCAGGGCAGCGGCACGGTGACCTTGCTGACCCCGGCCCAGCGGCGGACAGCCGCGCGGCTCGACCCTGATGCCGGCTCCTGGCCCACCTGGCTGGATCGCCTGCACTCGCTCATGCTCGTCTACGACGAGGAAGGCCTCGCGGCGGCCAGGTCCTGGCTGGCACGTACCGGGCTGGCCGAGGATCCCAGGTTCGTAGACCTGGTCCGTGCCGCGCTGTACGTAGTACCCCGCGTGAAAGAGAGGGGCGAGTTCGCCAGGCCCGAGGCCCGGGTACTCGACAGCCTCCGGGCGACGCTGTTCGAGCAGATTCCCACACCTGTTGATGCTGCGGCGGCGTCGACTCAGGAGGCGATGTTCGAAATCGGGGGCGACCTCGGGTTCAAGTTGCCCGGTGAGCTCGGCTACGAGCCAGAGGACTAGCCTCGCCAGTGACTGAGAGCCCAGAACCCCCGGATCTCGTTGAACCTGCCGTGGACCCGCTGCCCGGGCTGCGGGGTCTGGCTTTCAAGCCAGGCTATGACTCAAGCGATCAGGTCCTGGATACCTTCTATGTCCCGGCACTGTCGCGCGCCCGTTACTACGACCGGTCCGTCGGGTACTTCCGCTCATCTGCGCTAAGCGTGGCCGCCCGAGGCATGTCCCGATTCATCAACGGGGGCGGCACGGTCAGGCTCTTGTGCGGGGCGGAGATCAGCGCCACCGACCGGGATGCACTGCTCGGCCGTACTACGCTGGGCGGCGCGTTCGCGGAACGGCTTGCCGAGCGGCTGGTGACAGACAGCGAGGTGGACCGGCGGCGCCTGGAGGTCCTGGCGTGGCTGGCGCGCGAAGGGCGGCTGGAGGTGCGCATCGCCATAGCTGTCGATGACCACGGAGCACCCTTGGTCGGCGGAGATCTGGAGCCCTATTTCCACGAGAAGATTGGGGTGCTACGGGACGTTCATGGCGATGGGATAGCGTTCCAGGGCTCGGTGAACGAGTCCGCGACCGCGTGGACGATCAACTTCGAGTCGTTCTCGGTGTACGCGTCGTGGGATGCGACCGCCACGCATTTCAGCTTCTGGGCGAACAAGTTCGAGCAGCACTGGGCCGGTGATCTCAAGGGCTTCCGCGTCTACGCCCTCCCCGACGCAGCCCGGCAGCGGCTGATCAGCCTCGCGCCCAACATCGTTCCCGGTGAGCGGGATCCAGAGGAACCGCCGGTCACCGGCGATGACGCGGTCGTGGCCCACTTCCTGCGGGTAGCGCCACGCCTGGCGGGCGCGGACGCGCTGGCCGAGGCGACCACTGGTGTTCACTTGTTCCCCCATCAGCAGCAGGTGGCCGCGCGCCTAGCAGATCTGTATCCGCGCTCTTGGCTCGTCGCCGACGAGGTCGGTCTCGGCAAGACAATCTCGGCCGGGCTGGCCCTCCGCAGGCTCTGGCTGGCCGGGCAGGTGAAGCGAGCCCTGATCCTGGCACCTGCCAACGTGTGCCGGCAGTGGCAGGACGAGCTGTTCGAGAAGTTCGGCATGTGGGTGCCGCGACTGGACAAGCAGAGGATCCACGGAGCCTATCCCGGCGATTTTCACGCCACAGCCCCGGGCGGCAACCCCTACGCCGAGAATCCGCTGCTGATTGCCTCCAGCCACCTCGCGCGGCGGAGGGATCACCAGAAGCTCGTCCTGGACGCCGCCCCCTACGATCTCCTCATCGTCGACGAGGCTCACCACGCGCGGCGCAGCCATGTGGAGGAGGACCGGTACCGGCCCAGCCGGTTGCTCGAACTGCTCGATGCTGTCCGCTCCCGTGGTGCGGTGAAGGCGTTGTGGCTGCTGACCGCCACTCCGATGCAGGTCGCGCCGATCGAGCTACGGGATCTGCTGGTTCAGGCTGGGCTGCATGGGGCGCTGGCTGACGAGGAGGCCTTCTTGCGCTACTTCAGGGAAGTGGCCAAGGCCGACGACGAGCGGACCGCATGGGCGTGGCTGGACCAGGCTCTGCGAAACACGCCGCGGCTGCCCGAAACCGACGCGGAGGACGCAGTGATGCGAACGGTCGCCGGGCGGGTGAATGCGGTCGAAGCCGCGCTGATCGAGCGTTTCGGAATGGGCGAGCACGACGGCGCTGAGATCGCCCGCCAGCTCTCCCCCGCAGGCCGGGAGGCCCTGCGCACCTGGTTGCGGCAACTCAGCCCGGTCGGCCAGTACGTCACCCGGCACAGCCGGGAGACCTTGCGGTTGTACCGGGCACGTGGAGAACTTACCGAGAACCTCGCCGAGCGCGATGTTCAGCCCATCGTCATTCCCTTCGACGCCGAAGAGCAGGCGCTGTACGACCAGCTCGATGGGCTGATCGACCGGCTGATGCAAGCCCACGGCACCCGGCAGGGCGCGGGGTTCGTGCTTACGGTCTACCGGCGGCGGCTCACCTCCTCGTGGGCCGCGATACGCAAGACGCTCCGCCGCCGCCTCGAGAAGGAGATCCTTCCCCTCGACGACGACCTGCTGGACGAGGCTGAGCGGGAAGAGCTGGACGCCGGCCTCGGAGGAACCGTCGACGACTCGCAGGCCGTTCCCCTAAGCGACGATGAGATCGCAGAGATCCGCGGCTACATCGACCGCATGACCAGGGTCGCGGATTCCAAGTTCGACCGGCTCCGCAAGGACATCGACGCGGCCCGAGGAGCAGGCCACTCGGCGATCGTCTTCACCCAGTTCACCGACACCCTCGACGACCTGCGCAACAAGCTTTCCGGCGCCTACCGGTCACAGCTCGCGACATTCACCGGAGACGGCGGGCGAATCTTCCGGGAAGCCGAAGGCTGGGCGGAGATCTCCAAGCGCGACCTAGTCGAGGCCATCAGGTCGCGGCAGGTCACCGTCCTGCTCGCCACCGACGCTGCCAGCGAGGGACTCAACCTGCAGTCGTGCAGCTACCTGATCAACTACGACATGCCCTGGAACCCGATGCGCGTCGAACAGCGCATCGGGCGCATCGACAGGCTCGGGCAGGTACGCGACGTCGTGCACATTCGCAGCTACTTCATCCCCAACACTGTGGAGGAGTCCGTCTACCGGGCGCTGGCCGGCAGAATCGATGACTTCAGCAGGCTCCTCGGCAATCTTCAGCCCATTCTCGGGGCCACCGAACGCGCGTTCCAGGCCATCTTCAGGGCACCGCGCAGCGAGCGCTCGGACGCTCAGGCCAAGACGATCGGCGCGCTGCTCGGTCAGGTAGACCAGGCCGAACAAGAGGGGATCGAGTTCCCTTCCGAGGATCCTCTGTCGATCCCGCAATACGCTCCAAGTCCTGTGACGCTGGAGGATCTCCGCAGGGTCCTTGTTGACCGCTTCGCTGCTTACCTCGATGAGCCTGGCCAACCGGTCACCTTCGACCCCTCCCGCGTCTCTCGTGACCCGGAGAGCTGGACAGCACTCGGAACTTATGGCCACCCTCGCCTCGAACCCGCTCTTGCTCGCCGCGCGGGCCTGCACATCCCGGATACAAGCAGCCTGGTCCTCGCAGCAAGCTCCGACGGCCTCGTGGTAGCCACGCGCGCCGATCGCTCTCCACCCGAGAGAGTCATGTCGCTTGCCGACATCGATGAACTTGGGCCGCCGACATCGCGCGGTGAGGCCGAATCCATTGCCAACTCTTTCCTAGGTCTAGTCGAGGCGACCCGACAGGACTACGAGAATGAGATCCTGTCGCTGCGCGAACTCCGCCAGGCCGAGGCCCTCCAGGACAGTTTCGTCGCCCTCGTGCACGCGACACTCGCGGCAGGCTGCGCAGCGTCCCGTTTCGATGGCCAGCCGGGGGCAGATCCGATCGTCATCTGGTCTGAGCTGAGCCAGGACTCCACGAGCACCTGGGGATACGCACGGGCATTTCAGCAAGCGCTCGGAGTTCCGCTCGCCCGGCTCTACCCAGCCGAACTGGCCACGGCCCGCGAGCCGATCCCGCCCGAGGAATGGAGCGAGATCCGGCATCAATCCGCCAGACAGCTCTTGAGGCTGATGGAAGAGTACAAGCTCCAGTCAGCATCGAGCTGACCGGCTGGGCTCGCCAGCAACAGTCCCAGGTCCAGGTCCAGGTCGGCATCCGGCTCCATCATCCGGTCCAGCCGGTGCTTGACCGGAGCCAGAAGGCGGTGCGGTTGCGCGTGGAGCGCGCCATGGAGGCGACTGAGCGGGCATCGGGTTCTACGTTGTTGAACAGGTAGGCCCGAGCTTTCGCATCCGCTCTGCGGAAGGGCGGGCGTGACCAGCGGCGCGACGGGGGTGATGGCACGTATCGGAACGGGACGGCTATTCCCGTGGCGGTCAGCAGCCACAGCTGTCCAGCCGTTCAGGTACGCGCCGCGGTGCCGGCCTCAACGCCGCCGTCTATGGGGTAGCCCGTCCGGCTCGTCATCCAGGGGTCCGGTCGGCCTCGTCCTGCTCAGGCTCGCGGCACCGGCTGCACCGGTAGAGGTCTAGGTCCCTCGCGACCGCCCCGACGCTCCGCCTGATCCCGAGCCCGGCCAGCCGTGCCACCGTGGCCCGCATGGACAGGCCCATCACGCAGCGGGACTTATGGGTCTCGTGCACGATCCGGTCGAGCTCGGCCTCGGTGTGCCGGTGCGCCGGGTACCTCTTGCCGTCCAGGCCCCTTACGACCTCGACCACGACCACGCTCACGTGCTCAGGATGACATGGCGCTGCGCTGGCTGCGCGCCCGCGAGGCCTCCGCATCTTTCAACCGTCCCGCAAATGTTGCCACCAGGGCCGGGCGGTGCCGTGCGGGCCGGGCCTGGATGCGCTCCCGGCCCCTCATTCACCTGTTCAGCCAGGCCCCGCCTTGCGGACAGTCAGATGGCGGGCAGACGCCTTCAGGCAGGGACCTCGGCGATGTCGTGCCACCTCTGCCAGTCGGCTTGGGACGGGTGGGACGGCTTATCCGGATAACCGTACACGTGGGGCTCAACAGGGGCGTTAACCGGACTACACGTCCCACCCGTCCCAAAGTCGGGATGAGCTGCGGAAACATTATTCTGCTCTATCTCGCTCAGGTCGTCTTCCGGGGTCCTGAAACGCACACCGAGCCATACATGGAACCGGTTTGGCAGGCTGGCAGATGCCCACCCGGGCGGCCGGGACAGGCCCTGCCCGTAGTGATATCTGCGGGCACGGGACACGCGGTGAGAGGTGAACACCTCGTGGCTGCTGAACCTCAGTTCTGAGGTCCGGTCGGACCACTCGTGGTGGCCGCTGCCCTTCAGCCACCGGTTGACGTCGTCGGTCAACTCCTTGGCCGAGACGAACGCGGCCGGGTCGTCGAACATCAGGTGCTCGGCGGCGTAACCCATGACCAGGTCGCACCCGGCCCGCCACGCCGCGGTGTCACTGGCCACCCGCGCGGGCGGCTCGCCCATGGTCCTCGGCGCCCGCCCGCCGCCGCCCTGGTACCAGGACCGCGCCCCGGCGGCCAGCCAGGCCAGCACCGCCTCACCGCGGCCGTCGTCACCGGCCTTGACGCGCTCCCGCAGGCCGGGGTCGCCCGCCCGGTCGTGCTCGCCCTCCATCCGCTCGTGCGGCTTGCGGAACCGGTACGTGTAGACCAGCGCCAGCAGCCGCCGCCAGGTGCCGTGGTCGGTCTCGGCGACCGCCGGGTGGTAGTTGGTGGACACGATGGCCGAGCAGCTGTTGGCGAAGGTGACCGTGTTCTCGCGGATCAGTCGGGCCGTGATGGTGTCGCCCGTGATGAGCTTGAGCCGCGTGGTACGCAGCCTGTGATCTTCCGGGGTCTCCTCCAGCACGCCGATCCGCGCGCCGCGCAGGTCCATGACCTCGGTCGGGTGCGCGCTCTCGTCGGCCATCAGCACCCGGGCGGACAGGTAGGCGACGTACCCGCTGCCGCGATTGCCGGCGGTCCCCAGCGCCGCCCTGACGCCCGCCTTGATCGTCGACTTGCCGTTCTCGCCGCCCCCGATCTCGACTAGGACGACGTTGTCGGGCGGGACGTGCCCGGTGAGGCCCTGGCCGTAGCGCAGCTGCACGTAGTCCCGCACGTCGGGCGGGATCGCTTCCAGGGCTTTTGCCCAGTCGAGATGCGCGGCATCCGGTACATACTTCGCCCTCGTCACCCGGGTCATCATCAGGTCGGGATCGTGCGGGCCGAGCAGCCCCGTGCGCAGGTCCAGCACGCCGTTGGGGCAATTGACCAGGTCCGGGTGGGCATCTAGCTCAGATGCGTCACGCATCACCAGCCCGCGGGCCAGCGCGGCCAGGTTGGTGATGCGTTTCCTGATGTTCTCTTTCCGCCAGGCCGCCACGGTCAGCTCGAGTTCCTTGATCTCCTGCGGCCCGTATCTGCCCTGCTTCAGCGCGTCCTGCATCGTGGCGAACGCCTCGGCATGCTTGCCGGCCAGCCAGCGGCGTGCCTCCTCGGCGGCCTCGACGTCGTCGCACGGCTTCCAGCGGCCATCATGGTGCTGGTAGGCCAGCCAGCCTAGGCCGGGCGCCCACAGGAACCGCCCGTCGAGTGCTTCCTCGGTGAAGGTTTCCACCATGTAGCCCTCGGGGTCGACCAGCAGGGTCTCGGCCGGGACTGGGGGCTTGTCGCTCGCGCCGGCCCACAGCTGATCGAGCGTCCCGCCCGCGGCGAGGAAGTCGTCAACGCCTTTGTGCATGACGCCGTTGAGGCCAGGCGGGATGACGTAGGTGACCCGGGCCGCACCCTTGGACTTGAGCCACTTGCCGAGCCGTTCCATCGCCCTGCCGACGCTCTTGTTGCCGCGGACGTCGCTGTCGTAGCAGATGATCACGTGGCGGCCCTTGAGCGGGATGTCCTCCCAGTCGCCCAGGGTGCCGAGGGTCGATCGCCAGTTCCAGACGCCGGACAAGGCCACAGTGCACAGTCCGAGGGTTGTGAGGCTGTCGGCCTTCTTGACGCCCTCGGTGATCCACAGCGGCACGGTCGGGATGATGATCCGGTCCCGGTTCAGCGGGTGCACGTCGGCGACGCTCGCCCGCCCGGCTTGCGCCGCGTACTTGCGGAGCTTGCCCCTCGGGTCCTTCGGCGCCGAGTCCGGCCGGTACTGGTAGCCGATCGGCTCGCCGGTCGCGCGGAACATGGGGATCAGCAGGCCGGGGTACCGCGCGTCCTCGTTGCGCGCCCATGCCGGGATGGCGAGCCGCCTGAGCAGGTCCCGCGGACGGCCGTCACCGGGGGTCGGCCTGGAGACGGTGCTGTACCCGCGCCCGGCGATGACCTCGTCCGAGATCGCCGATTGGCGGAGCTGGGCGAGGTGGTGCGGCAGCAGGTTGCCGTTCGGGCTCGCGCCCGGAGGCATGCCCTGCCCGGCCGGGGCGGCGAGGCCCGATGGCCTGTCAGCAGACCCCGCGGCGTTGCGTCCCGTATCGTAGGAGCTGGTCATCAGGGAGTCGGCCCTTCGTGATCAGCGCGCAGCATGGCCGCCGCGCGAGCCTGGACCCCCGGGACGGGCGTGTCCCGGGGGTTTCGCGCAACATCGTGGCCATCTCCCTGGATCCCTATTGCTCGTCTTCTAGCCCGGCGCGCTCGATCGCGTCGGCGACCGCGGTCCGGATGAACTCCGAGAGCGCACCGCGCGCCGGGCCGACCAGCTCGACCACACGTTCGCGGGTCTCAGCGGCCAGCCTGACCCCGACGACGGGGGCTTTACCCTCGGTCTCATTACTTAGAGGACGCACTGTTTGACACTCCCAGTGTTGACAACCGCAGGTCAAGCAGCAGGTTCATGGTGCTTATGCGTACATGCGCCGGCGCATGGCGAGCCAGCACCATGCCGGCTGCCGACATCGCCGCCGATCCCCGCGGGCCTCCCGCACACCTGAGTGCGGTGGGCCGGACCTGCGAGGCAGACGATCGTCATCTCCTGGGCCGCTCCCGCATCAATGCCGCGACCGTCCGGGCTGAACTCGGCCGGTCCGGGGCCGCGTACGGGAGCTCAGCCAGCCGGGCCTTGACCGCAGGGAGGACCAGGCCCGCGCATTCCGCGGAGCATGCGCGGGCCAGCAGCTCGCCCTTCCTGGGAGAGTCGGGAGTGCCCGCGATGATCGCGATCCACCCGGCTGGCTCGCCGTCGCGGGGCGGGTTCGACAGGTCCACCGAGGCATGACAGCCACTGCACTGGACTGATGCCCCGATCCGCCTGCGGGTGATCTGGGCAAGGCCCGAACGGCGTCGCGGGTGGTTCCGGCGGCCGGATGGTGGGCTTGTTGCCGACCCCCTCGGGCACCGTCACCATCACCGTCCGGCCGACCTCCTGGTTACAGCGGACACACGGGAGGAGGGTGCCTGCCGGCTGCCTTGTCCTTGTCACATGGTCCCACGGGCAGACCGCCTTGGTCCTGGGCGGCTGCAGCGTGCCGCCATCGGTCACGACCGTGCTCCTCGGCGAACTGCGAGTCGGCACCGACCCGGCGGCCCTGTCCTCACGGCCGCAGTGCCGACCGCATAGGGCGGGTCGTAGATGATCGCTGCTGCTGCGCCTGGCTCCTGCCCGGCGAGCCAGGCCAGGGCGTCGGCATGCTCGATGGACGTCGTCGTCACCTGTTCAGCCCCGGCGAGCCGTCGCCTGCGGCCAGCCGCAGTACGGGTGCGGCGGGGCCGCGCTGGCCTGCGCCGTTGCCGTCTGCTGCTGCGGTGCTGGCACCGCCCGCCAGCCCCAGGTACTCCAGGACCGACGACGTCACCACCCGCCACTGCGCGCCGAGGCGGTTGACGCGGATGCCGAGCGCGGCCAGCTCCCCGGTGCTGTTGAGCCGGCGCACGACCGGGTCGGAGACGTCGAGCACCCGGCCGAGCACCTCCAGGGTGATCACGGGCGGGAGGGCCAGGACCTCGTCGCGGGACATGGGGGCGGTCATGTCGCCGACTCCAGGCCGCGGACGTAGTCGACCAGGTCGGCCCGCCGGATACGCCGGCTGGGAGCCACCGAGCACCCGGTGTCCAACACGACCACCGGCAGCTTGCCCGCGCTGATCAGCCGCCTGACCGTCGTGAGGGACACGCCCAGCTCGCGGGCGGTCTCGGTAAAGGTGAGCAGCATCGGGCTGCCCGGTGTACTGGTGCGCACGGCGGCTCAGTCCTCCACGGGGCGTGCTTCAGTTCCGGGGCTGATCTGCGGAATGCGCGGTGTGGCCCCAACCGAAGGTCGCCGCCGGGCCGGAGCCCGTCAGTGTGCGCCTGCGTCGCGAGTGGTCCGAGGCAGGATTGCCTCCCCGTCTGCGCGCACCTCCAGGATATATGGAGGCGCACCATGGTGCAAAGTGCTGCACTCTGCACTAGACTGGAGCTATGACAGAGCCAGAGACGCGGACCGAGCGGATCTCGGTCAACCTGACCCCGAGCGTCATGGAACGCCTCGACCGCTACAGGTTCGATCGCCGCTGGACACGCTCAACTGCGGCGGCCGTGCTCATCGAGCACGGGCTCGACCGTGAAGAACAGGGAGACGATCATGGCAAACAAGCCCTTCCGGGCGTGTAGCTGCCGCGGGGAGCCGGTAACCGGCCCTGACGGCAAGAGGAGACCAGGCAAGCTGCTCGGTGCCCGGTGCCCGCGGCTTAAGGCGGACTCCAGGCACGGCAAGTGGTACGCCAGGTACGAGGCACCAGCCGATGCCGACGGCAAGCGCAGGCAGCCGCGGATCGGGCCGTTCGGCACCGAGCGGGAGGCGAAGGACGCGCTCACCGACGCGCTCGGCGACATCCGGTCGGGCGTGCACGCCGATGACCGGCGGACCACCCTCGCCGACTACCTCACCCGGTGGCTGGAGGGGCAGCAGCTCGCCCGCAAGCGCCGCACCTACGAGAGCTACGCGGAAACGTGCCGCCTGTACTGGATACCGGCGCTCGGCCACGTCCGGCTCGCGCAGCTGCGGGAGCAGCACATCCTGGACGCGCACAAGGCGATGCGGAAGCTGAACACGCCGGGCGAGGCCGGCGACAAGTCCGAGCTGCTGCGCCGGCTAGCCGCGGCTCGAGCCAGGGTGCCGCACCTGTCGGGGAAGCGGGTCCGCACCGCTCCCCTGACGGAAACCACGATCCTGCGGAACACCTCGGTGCTGCGTGCCGCGCTGAACGACTGCAAAGCGCTGAAGGTCAACCCGGCGGCCGGCATCGAGCTGCGGGTGCCGAAGCGCAGGCCGGTCGTCTGGACTCCGGCCCGGGTCGCCCGCTGGCGGGAGAGCGGCGGCAGATGGCTGCCGGGCCCGGTGCGGGTATGGACGCCGCAGCAGACCGGCGAGTTCCTCGATTCGATCGAGGATGACCGCCTGTTCACCTTGTACTGCCTGACCGCCTACTGCGGGCTGCGGCGCGCCGAGATAGCCGGGCTGCCCTGGTCCGAGGTGGACCTCGATGCCGGCACGATCACGGTCCGGGAGACCCGGCCGGACGAGGACGGGGACCCGGACGACCCCAAGTCAGAAACCGGCGAGCGCACCATCGCGCTGTCGGCGATGCTGGCCAGCCTGCTGAGGGCGTGGCAGGAGAAGCAGCTGTTCGAGCGGCTGGAGTGGGGCGAAGCATGGCAGAACAGCGGCCTGGTGTTCACCCGCGAGGACGGGCAGGGGCTCAGGCCCGGCTACATCTCCGAGCACTTCGGGCTGCTGGTCCGCCGGGCTGGCCTGCCGCCCATCAGGTACCACGATCTGCGGCACGGCGCGGCCACGCTCTCCCTCAGCGCCGGGGTCGACATCAAGATCGTCCAGGAGATGCTCGGGCACTCAACGAGCAGCTTCACCCGGGACGTCTACACCTCCGTGGTGCCCGAGATCGCGACGGCCGCGGCCGAGGCGGTGGCGGCGATCGTGCCGCGCCGTGGCAGGACGGGGGCGGCGGGATGAGCATGATCATCTTCCACGTGCCAGCATCGTGCCAGCACGTGCCCGCTATGCCCGTTATGTCCGATGCGGGGAGCGCCGCGGAGGCGTCTAGGTATCTGGTGTTTTCGCAGGTGGCGGAGGCGGACGGGAATCGAACCCGCCAGCGCCGCAGCGCAGCGCTCACCGGTTTTGAAGACCGGGGGGACCACCAGGTACCCAGACGCCTCCGCGTCGACTCTACTGCCGACATCCGACCGGCCCAGGCCGACCCGCAGCTAAAGGCTACGCATGTCTTTGTACGGCTACGGCGGCATTTTGCGTCCAGTATGTCGCGTTATGTGGGCGAGGTCGTTATGCCAAGACAGTTGCCGCGTTAGCGGGAGGCGACCTGTTCGCGGATCTCGGTGAAGCCGCCCTCCGGGGTCATCACGATCCGGCCGGTCTCGATGCCGTGCTCGGCCTCGTCGTGGCGGCGCGCTTCCACCACGTGGCAGATCATCCGCGTCAGCGCGAACGCGAGCACCGGGCCGGTCAGCACGAGGACGCGGAACACCCAGGTCACCGTGTACAGCGGGAGCTGGAGGTGGTACGCGATCTCGTCGTTCGCAGCCGCCGCCCACAGCAGCCCGTACAGCGTGATCCCGGCGGCACCGACGCCGATCCGGTTCGCTGGATCGGCGGGCCTGGGCGGCAGCAGCCCGCGTGGCGGCAGGCCGCCGGCGATCCAGCCGTCGAGCAGCGGATACGCGGCGACCAGCGTGAAGTACAGCCCGGGCACGATCACCGCGGGGATCAGCACGTCCAGCGCCAGCACGTTCCCGCCCAAGGAGAGTTCCCAGGCCGGCATGATCCGCAGCGCCCCGTCGAGGAAGCCCATGTACCAGTCCGGCACCGAACCCGCGCTGATGCTGCCCGGCTGGTATGGTCCGAACAGCCACACCGGGTTGATCTGCGCGGCCGCGCCGAGCACGACCAGCGCAGCGCCGGTGAACGGCAGTAGCGGGTCGACCCGCCGGACGGGGACCGCCCGCGGCCGACCGCTTCGGTAGCTCAGCAGGAGCAGCGCTCCAAGCGCCACCGGCAGCCCGACGATGTGCACCCAGTAGGCGCGCGGGACGATCACGTGGCCGGGAAACGACCCGCCAAAGATCAGCGTCGCCACGTGCGTCCCCACTACCGGCACCGACAAGGTCACGCCCGTGAGCACGCTCAGGCTGCCGCCGGAGAGCATGTCGTCGGGCAGGATGGCGCCAGACAGCCCGGCCGCCATGCCGGCCAGCAGCAGGCCCACCCAGATCAGCCAGTCCGGCAGCCGGAACCGGCCGCGGAAGAACACACGGATCAGCCGCAGGCATACGGCCGCGACGAACAGATCCGCGGACCAGTGGTGCACCTGCCGGATCAGCAGCCCGCCGCGCACGTCGAAGCTGATGTTCAGCGTGGACTGGTACGCGCGGCTCATCGTGAGGCCGTCCAGCTTGCGGTAAGAGCCGTGATAGACGACAGGCGTCATGCTGGGCCGGAAGAACGGCAGCAAGAGTATGCCGGTGACCAGCGCCACCAGGAACGAGTACAGGGCGATGCGGCCGAACACCGCCGCCCACCGGTCGTCCGGGTCCGCGCGCACCAGGCGCCGCATCGTGGCCTTCATGGCTGACTTCTCCCTCGTCCGGTCTTGGCCCTTACAGGGGGGACAGCACAGCCGCCGCCGAGGTGACATAAACGGGGTGAGACACCCGTCACGTGCCGTACGTCACATGACGTGGTGTCACGTCCGGCCGGGTGCATGAGTCATAAGGAGGTGAGCGATACGGAGGAGCTCATCATGGAGATCTTGATTGTGGGTGGCGGTTACATCGGGATGTACACGGCGCGGCGGCTGGAGCGGCTGCTGCGGCGGGGCGAGGCCACGGTGACCGTAGTGGACCCGCGCGGGTACATGACCTATCAGCCGTTCCTGGCGGAGGCGGCCGGGGGCTCGGTCGAGCCGCGGCACGTGATCGCGCCGCTGCCGCGGGTGCTGCGGCACACCCGGGTGCTGACCGGGAAGATCGTCAGCATTGATCACGCCAGCCGGCTGGCGGTGTTCGCGCCGGCCCGCGGCCCGGAGCGGGTGCTGCGCTATGACGTGCTGGTGATGGCGGCCGGGTCTGTGTCGCGGGTGCTGCCGGTCGAGGGGCTGGCCGAATACGGTGCCGGGTTCAAGACGGTCAGCGAGGCGGTGCATCTGCGCAACCACGTGCTCGGCCAGCTCGCCGTGGCGGCGTCGGCCGACGATCCTGCCATCCGCGCGGCCGCGCTCACGTTCGTCGTCGTGGGCGGCGGGTTCGCCGGGGTCGAGGCGCTGGCCGAGCTGCAGGGGCTCGCCGACGAGGCGGTGCGGTTCCACCCGGCGCTGGACCCGGCCGAGCTGCGCTGGGTCCTGGTCGAGGCGGCCGGCCGGATCCTGCCCGAGCTGGATGAGCGGCTCGGCCAGTGGACGCTGCGCGCGCTGCGGCGGCGCGGCGTCGACGTGCGGCTGCACACCCGGCTTGCCTCGGCCGCGCACGGCACGGTCCTGCTAGACGACGGGACCGAGCTGGCGGCGGGAACCCTGGTGTGGGCGGCCGGTGTGCGGCCGAGCCCGCTGGGCGCGACGGCCGGCCTGCCAGCCGACAAGGCCGGCCGGATTCAGGTTGGCGCGGACCTGGCCGTCACCGGGGTGCCGGGCGTGTTCGCCGCCGGGGACATCGCGGCGGTGCCGGACCTCGCCGGCCCGGTGAGTTCTGCGCGCCGAACGCGCAGCACGCGGTCCGGCAGAGCAAGGTGCTGGCCCGTAACATCGTCGCCTTCGGGCGCGGTGGCCAGCTCAAGCCGTACCGGCACGCCTACGTCGGGTCAGTCGCCGGGCTCGGCCACCACCAGGGCGTGGCGCAGGTGTACCGGATCCGGCTCACCGGCTTCGCCGGCTGGCTGGCGCACCGCGTCTACCACCTGTTCTGGGTACCGACCCTTAGCCGCAAGGCACGAGTGCTCGCCGACTGGACGCTCGCCCTGTTCTTCCGCCGCGAGACCGCTCAGCTCACCTCCCTGGAGCACCCCGCCGACGATTTCCGCGACGCCCTCCGCGCCTCAGCCGACCCCCACCTAGTTTCCAAATAAGGCTCTAGGGTGTCAGGCGGTGCAGGTCCCGGGGGAACAGCGTGACCTCACGGATGTTCTCGGCCCGGGTGAGCCGGGCGGCCCAGCGCTCCAGGCCGATCGCGAACCCGCCGTGCGGCGGCATGCCGTGCGCGAAGGCCTCCAGGTAGTCCGAGTAGGCCGCCGGGTCCTCGCCGCGTGCGCGGATGGCCGCCAGGTAGTCGGAGTACCGGTGCAGCCGCTGACCGCCTGTCACCAGTTCCTGACCGCGGAAGAGCAGGTCGAAGCTGTTGGACCAGCGCTCGTCGCCGGGCTGCGGGTGGGTGTAGAAGGGCCGCTTGATCATCGGGTAACCCTCCACGGCGATGAACTCGCTGCCGTGGGTCTCGGCTGCCCACCGGCCGATGGCCCGCTCGTGGGCGGGCGCGAGGTCCGGCTCGTCCGGCGGCGCCCCGGCGATCAGCAGCGCCTCGCTGAAGTGGATCACCGGGATTTGCCCCGGTACCTCGGGGATCGCGATACGCAGCAGGTCGACGGCCGCCGCCGCCTCGCCCTGCAGCGCAGCCATCATCCCGGCCAGCGCCTGCCGCAGCACCGCCAGCACGTCACGGTGGTCGCTGATGAAGCCGAGCTCGGCGTCGAGTGAGGTGTATTTGCCTGGGCCAGGCCCGAACGATCCCGCACGACGAGGAATGTCACCGCGCCGAGATCCCGGCGACGGTGCACCCAGCCCTCGACGCGGACCTGGCTACCGGGCGCAGCCGCCGGCAACTGAGCAGCCAGAGTGCGGGACAGGCCCGCCAGCGCGGATGTCATGATCATCACCTCCAGTTCGGCATGTGGCCCTGGAGGTGCGGGCGGGGGCTAAGTCGCGGTGCCACCGCACCTTCGCCGGCACCAGGCAGGCCTCGGCGGCCGTTACGCGGCCAGCGGTCCGCGCTAGGTAAGGTGTCTTCGCCGGAGACCCGCCGTCCGCCTTCACAGCTGCCGGCGGCTCTCTGAGCAGCGGGATTCTCCGGTTACTTGGTCTTCCGTCACAGCACAGACTCCACCAGGATACGGCAGGGTCCCCGCTGCGCATCGTAGGCTTGACCCCGGGTCGGTTACGTCCGGGACAAGGGAGACGTGTGAGCGACGGCGGCCAGGTGTGGTGGGAGGACGCGGTCGTCTACGAGGTGTACCCGCGCAGCTTCGCCGACGCGGACGGCGACGGCGTGGGCGACCTGCCGGGGCTGCGGTCCCGCCTGGGCTACCTGGCCGACCTCGGCGTCAACGCCGTCTGGCTGACCCCCTTCTACCCGTCCCCGCTGGCTGACGGCGGGTATGACGTCAGCGACTACTGCGCCGTGGACCCGCTGCTGGGGACCATGGCGGACTTCGACCAGCTGGTCAAGGACGCGGCCGTGCACCAGATCCGGGTCATCATCGACCTGGTGCCGAACCACTGCTCAGGTGCGCATCCGCTGTTCCGGGCGGCGCTTGCGGCGGCGCCCGGCAGCCCGGAGCGGGCCAGGTTCATCTTCCGCGACGGGCGCGGCCCGGCCGGCGAACAGCCGCCGAACAACTGGATCTCGCAGTTCGGCGGCCCGGCCTGGACCCGGGTGACCGAGGCCGACGGCCGGCCTGGGCAGTGGTACCTGCACCTGTTCGACACGGGCCAGCCGGACTGGAACTGGCGCAACCCGGACGTTCCCGCCCTGTTCGAGGACGTGATCAGGTTCTGGCTGGACCGTGGCGTGGCCGGCCTGCGGGTGGACGTGGCCCATGGCCTGTTCAAGGACCCGGACCTGCCGGACATGGAGGGCGGGCGTCCGCTGACCGCGCCGTCGGCGTATCGGCACCGGCCCGAACTGCAGCCGCTTTACCGGTCCTGGCGGACCATCCTGGACACCTATCCAGCCGACGGCTTCCCCGGATCGCGGACCGCCATCGGCGAGGTCTGGTACGACGTGCCGGACACCCTGGGGCCCTACCTGGAGCCCGGCGGCCTGCCGCAGGTCTTCAACTTCCAGCTGATCCTGGCGGGCTGGCAGGCAGCCGGGTTCCGCGACGCGATCGACGAGGCGCTCGCCGTGACCGGCGGATCCCGCGCCCCCTGGGTGATCGGCAATCACGACGTGGCCCGCCCGGCGAGCCGCTACCGGCTGGACGAGGGGTTCACGCCGCAGACCGTCGCCCGGCTCATCGCCCTCGGCGACCGGAACGCCAAGGCCGGCGCCCGGCGGGCCCGGGCGGCCGCCCTGCTGTTGCTCGCCCTGCCCGGGTCGGCCTACATCTACCAGGGCGAGGAACTGGGCCTGCCCGAGGTGACCGACATACCCGATGGCGCGCGCCAGGATCCCCGGTTCCACCGCACCGCAGGCCAGGTCCCCGGCCGCGACGGCTGCCGGGTGCCCATCCCCTGGGCCCGTACCGGCCGAGGTCTTGGTTTCTCCCGAACGGATGGCGGTACCTGCCCTGACCAACCTTGGCTGCCTCAGCCGCCGGACTGGGGCCGGTACAGCGTCGAATCGCAACGCGCCGACGGCGGCTCCTTCCTGAGCCTGTACCGGACGGCCCTGCGGCTGCGCCGTGACCACCCCGCGCTGGGCCGCGGCACGCTGCGCTGGCTCCACGCCGGCGAACTGCTCTGCTTCGCCCGCGAGCCGGGATTCGTCTTCGCCGCCAACCTCGGCGCCGTCCCCGCGCCGCTTCCGGCCCACCGCGAGATCCTGCTCACCAGCGGGCCCGTCACCGGCGGCAGCCTGCCGCCCGACACCGCCGCGTGGCTGTCGTCCTAGGCTCCTCTTCGGCATGTGGCACTACCCTTGAGGTCATGCCGAAGGTAAGGGTGCCGCGCAAGAACGTGACGCCTGGCGAGGTCGTCACCGTGCTCAGCCGCAGGCTCGGCCCCGGCTACCAGGTGGAGGGCAACGGCGACCACCGCGTCACCGTCCGGAAGAGCGCGCTCAGTTACGCGACCATCTCCATCGCCGACCAGCCGGGCGCCTCGGTCTTCCACGTCCACGGCGGCGGTGTCGTGGGCATCATCAGCACCTTCGGCACCGCCCGCCGCGTGGCCGACGCCCTGCGCCGCTCCCCCGAGTTCCGCAGCCTCTTACCCCCGAGCGCGTCGCTCAGCTGGCACCGTCACCGAGCAGGGTAGGCGAGCCGGTCAGGGCTGGACTTTAACGCAGACGGCGGCGGTCGTCCGGAAGGCGCTGGGTGATCCCGGCGCGGTCCAGGTACTCGAGCAGCGGGATCGCGACCCGCCTGGTGGTGGCGAGCGCCTGCCTGGCCTCTGCCGCGGTGAACGGCTGCGACAGCCTGGCGAGCAACCGGGCCGCCTCGGCTTGCGCGCCCGGGGCCAGCACGATCTGCTCGGACACCCGCAACAGCAGCCCAGCCCGCGCGGCGGCGGCGATCGCTCGCGGGTCGAGCCCGAGTTCCCGTCAGCCGGCCCGCTTCCGGGGCCATGAACGGCGCCGCCGCGAGGTCTGCCAGTACGGCGCGCACCCCCGCGACCAGCCGCGGCGGCAGCGACGGCCCTATCCGCAGGTAGCCATCCTGGACCTGGACCCGGATACCCTCAGCCAGCGCCTCGATCAGCGCCCGGTCGGGCAGGCCGAGGGCGGCGCGGGCGGCCTCGGGCGGCATGCCGATGGCCAGCGGATCGCGCTCGGCGTGGGCAGCGACCGCCTCGGCCAGCTGGCGCCGCAGGCTGGCCCAGCGGGCCGGGTCGGCGAGCCAGTCGCCCGCCACGGGCGGCGGGCCGCCGGGAACGCCCATGGCGGCCAGCGTGCCTGCGCGCAGGAAGCCGTGTCGGCGCAGCAGGTCGGCGGCCGACGGCGGATCCGGCCAGGCGGCCAGCTCGGTCCCCGCCGCGGCGGCCGCACCGCGGCGGGTGAGCGCCGGCGGCGCGACGTCGAGCACGGTGGCGCCCAGTATCGTCACGCCCGCGCTGCCCGGATCGCGGAGCAGGATACGGTCGCCGACGTGCAGCGGCAGCGCGTCGCGCAGCATCAGCCGGACGATCCCCGAAACCCCGAGGGAGCGAATCCGGGCCTGGGTGCGCGCGGAGCCGATGTGCAGGGTCATCTCGGGAGGCAGCCTCAGCCCGGTAGGCAGCCTCAGCCCGGCAGGCTGCGTCAGCCCGGCAGGCTGCGTCAGCTCGGCGGCAAGGGACAGCCGGACGTCCACCAGCTTGGTGAGCGTCCAGCGGCCTGCCTCGACCAGGGCCATGCCGCGGGCCGGGAAGCCAGCCGGGACGCCGCGGAGGTTGACCGCGACGCGCGCGACACCGGTGACCGACGTGACCGGCTCGTTCAGCGATTCCAGGCTCCTGACCCTGGCGGGCCGCAGCGACGGGGTAAGCAGCAGCTCCTGGCCGGCGGCGATCGTGCCAGGCCGGCAGCGTGCCGGTGACGACGGTGCCGCTGCCCCGGATGCTGAACGACCGGTCCACCCAGAGCCGGACCGGGGCAGCGGGGTCGGGCGCGGGCAGCGCTGCCACCAGGCGCGCCAGCGCGTCCCGCAGGTCCGGCAGCCCGGCCCCGGTCACGGCGCTCACCGCCACCGCTTCTACCGCGCCCAAGCTGGTACGAGAGACCAAGCCGAGCGCCTGCCGTGTCGCCGGGCCCGGATCGGCCAGGTCGCACCGGGTAACCGCGAGCAACCCGTGCCTGATGCCAACCGCGTCGATGGCGGCCAGGTGCTCGGCGGACTGAGGCATCCAGCCGCCGTCGGCCGCCACCACGAGCAGCACAGCGGGTACCGGGCCGACGCCGGCCAGCATGTTCGGCACGAAGCGCTCGTGCCCGGGCACGTCCACGAAGGCCACCCGGTCCCCGCCGGGCAGCGTCATCCAGGCGAACCCCAGGTCAATAGTCAGCCCACGGCGCCGCTCTTCGGCCCACCGGTCGGGCTCCATCCCGGTCAGCGCCCGCACTAGCGCCGACTTCCCGTGATCCACATGCCCCGCGGTGGCGATCACCTGCATGATCGCTCCCCGCGACCATGATCGTGGCCAGAAATGGGCGCTATTTGCCCTGAACTAGCCACGATCATGGAATTGCCTTATGCGCAGCGGCCAGGATGGCGTGGACCAGGCGCTTGTCATCGTCCGGGGAAACTGATCGCAGGTCCAGCAGGAGGCGCCCTGCCTCCAAGCGCCCCACCACAGCAGGAGCCTCGCCACGCGCCGCGGCCGAACCACTGCGCAGCGGCGCTGCCAGCGATTCGGGCAGACTCACGGCGGCGCTGTCCAGCTCCACGCCGGGCGCCCCGCCACCGCCCACCGCGGCCTTGGCCGCCGCCACCCGGGCATCCAGGCCTGCCCCGACCAGACGCGCCACAGCCCGTTCGGCCCGGTCGAACAGCGAAGCCGGGTCGGCGGCCAGCGCGGCCGCCACCGGCGGTACCGGTCCGGCGAGGGTGGCCTCGAGCGCGGCGAGGGTCAGCTTGTCCACCCGCAGCGCCCGGGCCAGCGGATGCCGGGTCAGCCTGCGCACGACGTGCGCCCGGCCGAGCAGCAACCCGGCCTGCGGGCCGCCGAGCAGCTTGTCGCCGCTCGCGGTGACCAGGGCGGCGCCGTCCCGCAGCGCGGTCGCGGCGCTCGGCTCGTCGGGCAGCAGCGGGTGCGGGGCGAGCAGCCCGGACCCGATGTCGAACACCACGGGGACGTCCCCCGAGGCCAGCTCGGGGACGGTGACGGCGGCGGTGAAGCCTTCGATGCGGAAGTTAGACGGGTGCACCTTGAGGATGAACGCGGTCCGCGGCCCGGTGGCCTCGGCGTAATCCGCGACCGTGGTCCGGTTGGTGGTGCCCACCTCGCGCAGCCGGGCGCCGGTGGAGACGAGCAGGTCGGGCAGCCGGAAGCGGTCGCCGATCTCGATCAGCTCGCCCCGGCTGACGACGATCTCGTCGACGCCGGGGCGTCTCAGCGCGGTGGCCGCGAGCACCAGGGCGGCCGCGTTGTTGTTGACCACCGCCACCGCCTCGGCGGCCGGGACGGCCCGGGCCAGGGCGTCGAGCGCCCCGGCGCCGCGCCGGGAGCGCACCCCAGCGGCGAGGTCGAACTCCACGTCACAGTGGCCGGCCGCCGCCACGATCGCGTCCACGGCCGCGGCGGACAGCGGCGCCCGTCCCAGGTTGGTGTGCACGAGCACCCCGGTCGCGTTGATCACCGGGGTCAGCGCGGCGGCCCGGGCGGGAAGCCCGGCCACGGCCGCGTCCGCGACTTCCTCCGGGGGAATCTGCCCGTCCCTGGCCCGCTGCTGGGCCCGGCCCACCGCCGCCTTGACCAGCGCCCGGCCCAGCCTGCGTTCGGCGTCCGCCAGGCGGGGATCGGCCAGCAGCAGATCGGTGCGCGGCACGCGGCGCCTGTCCGGGGAGGCGGGGGGGTCGTTCCCCCCGAGGGGCAGCGTATCCACGTCGCGAACGATACCCCGCGGCATCGAGAATACAGCGTTCCCCTCCGGGTAGGTGCGTGCAGTGAACGCCCGCACAACAACGAACGTGACTCACTCGGGAAGTGATAGCAATGGCTGGGATGCTGCAGATGCGGCGCAGTAGAGGAGCTTTCAGCGGATTCCTGCTGGTCCTGCTCGGGCTGTGGGGCGCACTCATCCCCTTCGTCGGACCTTATTTCCATTTCGCCTACACGCCGGACAAGGCCTGGACCTATAACACGGGCCGGCTGTGGCTGGAGCTCCTGCCCGGTGCCGCGGTGTTCTTCGGCGGTTTCCTGCTGATGATCGCCAAGAGCAGGCACACCGCGCTGTTCGGCGCGCTGCTGGCCGCGGCGGCCGGTGCCTGGTTCACCCTCGGGACGATACTGAGCCCGCTGTGGAACAACCATGTCGCCATGGGAGGCTCGCGGCCGGCAGCACGGTTTACATGCGGATCATGGAGGAGCTCGGCTTCTTCTCCGCGCTCGGCGTCGTCATCGTGTTCGTCGCGGGCACCGCGCTCGGCCGGGTCGCGTCCGTGACATCCGGGATCAGGCCCGTTGAGCCCGAGCCCGTCCCCGCCGAGACCGTCCCCGCCGAGACCGTCCCCGCCGAGACCGTCCCCGCCGAGACCGCCCCGATGGGCGCCGTACCCGCCAGCACGGGGCCCCGCCTGCCGCTGCGCACCCGCGCCGATGCCGTACCGGCCAAGGCCGATGCCGTACCGGCCAAGAACGTCAGGACCGACTCGACCGACACCACCCAAACCATCGGATAAGCCCGGCTCAGCCCGCGAGCCACTATCATCGGCACGACACGCCGATGATGAGGGTGCCTGACGAAGGGACGTTTCGCGGTGCGGGCAGAGCCAACGGCTGCAACCGAGGCCACGGCAGCCCCCGGGCCCATCCCGCAAGGGCCAAAGTGGCTGTTGCCTGCCGGGGCCCTGCTGCTGGCGGGCGTCCTGGTACTGTACCTGGCCGACGTGACCTCGCACCTGTCCTACATGACCGCCATGCGTGACCTGGTGGTATACCGGAACGGCGGGCTGATCGCCCGGCACGTCCCGCCCGCCTACGACGCGCACCGGGCATCGCCGCTTTACGACTGGACCGGTCAGAACGGCGTCCAGTTCACTTATCCGCCGTTCGCCGCGGTGATCTTCGCGGTCGGCTCGGTGCTGTCCTGGACGGCCATGCGCTGGGCCATGACCCTGGCCAGCCTGGTCGCCCTCGGGCTGTCACTGTGGCTGGTGTTCGGCGCGCTCGGCTACCGGGCCAGGGTACGGCTCGGTGCGACGCTCGGCGTGTCCGCGCTGGCGCTGGCCACCGAACCGGTCCAGCAGACCCTGGCCCTCGGCCAGGTCAACCTGCTGCTCATGCTGCTCGTGACCGCGGACCTGCTCACCGGCGGCGCTCAGACGCCGGGCGGCCGGACCCGCTGGTGGCACGGGGCCGGCATCGGGATCGCGGCGGGAGTGAAGCTGACCCCGCTGATCTTCATCCCGTACCTGCTGCTCATCCGCAAGTACCGGCAGGCCGCCACGGCCACGGCGACCTTCGCGGCCACGGTGGCGCTCGGCTACGCCATCTTGCCGAAGGATTCCCGCACCTACTGGGCCGACGGACTGTTCCTGAAGGCCAACCGCATCGTGTTCCTCGGCACCCGGGGCAACCAGTCCCTGCGCGGCATCGTGACCCGGCTGGCCGGCAGCGTGAATGCCGGGGCCACGCCGTGGATCGTCCTGGCCGTCCTGATCGTGATCGCCGGGCTGCTCACCGCCGCCCTGCTGTACCGGGCCGGGCAGCCGGTGCCCGCGATGCTGGCCTGCGCGCTGACCGGCCTGCTGGTCTCCCCGCTGAGCTGGGATCACCACTGGGTGTGGGTGGCGCCGGGGATCGCGCTGCTAGCTCACCTGGGTGCTTCCGCGGGCCGCGCACGGGCCGCCTGGTGGGCGGCGGCGGCCGGGCTGGTGCTGGTGTTCTTCGCCTGGCCGCAGTTCTGGGACGCCCAGGCCGGGCTGACCCCGGCGGGCCTGGTCTGGTACGGGCCGGCCACCTACTTCGCCACTGGCGACCAGCCCTGGTACCACGAGTTCCACTGGCACGGCCTGCAGCTGCTGGCCGGGAACAGCTTCGTGCTGGCCGGCCTGGCCGGGCTGGCGGCTCTGGCCGTGGCGGCTGTCCTGGGAGTCCGGGCCCGTGAGTGACGACGCGTCGCTCGCCGAGTTGCGGGAGCGCCTCGTCGCCGAGGTCCTGGCGACCAGCGGAATCCGCGACGAGCGCATCGCCGGGGCCCTGCGTGACGTGCCGCGGCACCTGTTCCTGCCGCACCTGCCGCCGGAGGAGGCCTACCTCGACGACGCGATCGTGACCAAGCGGGACGTCGAGGGCCAGCCGATCAGCTCCTCCTCCCAGCCCGCCATCATGGCGATCATGCTGGACCAGCTGGACCTGGGCACCGGCCAGCGGGTGCTTGAGATCGGCGCGGGCACCGGCTACAACGCCGCGCTGATGCGGCACATCGTCGGGCCGGCCGGCACGGTGGTAAGCGTCGACATCGAAGCCAACCTGGTCGACCGGGCTCGCGACCACCTGGCCAGCGCCGGCTACCCGGACGTGACCGTGGTGGCCGCGGACGGCGCGGAGGGCTACCCGCCCGGTGCGCCGTACGACCGGGTGATCGCCACCGTCGGGGTCAGTGACCTGGCGCCGGCCTGGCTGCACCAGACCGGCCCGGACGCCCGGATCGTGGTGCCGCTCGACGTCCGCGGGTCGCAGCTGGCGGTGGCCTTCGGGCAGGCCGGGCCCGCCGGCAGCGCCGGACACTGGGTGAGCCGGTCCATCGCGCCATGCGGCTTCATGCGGATGCGAGGCTCACTGGCTGGCCCGGAACGCACCGTGGTGCTCCAGCCGGGACTCTCCGTCATGCTGCCGGACGGGCTGACGCTGGCCGACGGGCAGGAGGTCGACGGCGCGGCGCTGGCGAACTTCCTGGACGGGCCGGCGACGGAGTTCGCCACCGGGGTCCGCGCCAGTTCGCTGCAGGTGTTCTGGGGCCTCGGCCTGTGGCTCGCGGCCGGAGACCCCAGGTCGTGCGGGGTCGCGGAAGAGTGGTCCGAG